>NZ_JACXJA010000003.1 GCF_014705615.1 Paenibacillus oceani | reverse complement strand
CTATTAAAAAATAGTTCCATTACTTTTCATTACACAAATTTCCCATCATTCAAACCATCTTTTTTGAGGTACCTAAGTAGTTACCTCAAACCGCTCTTATTGATCTCCCACCCTAGCCCTCGGTGGTAGAAACACCCCCGAACCGCCCCAGCCTCACAAACCTCTGCCGTCCTGCCTTTTGCGCAGCTGCTGATTTTGCTTCATCTTCTCCTCCATCCCTTGGGAGGAGGCGTCGAAAAATACCGCATCCCGGATCTCGTTCGGCAAATATTGCTGCGCCACGTAATGCCCCGGGTAATCGTGCGGATACTTGTACCCCTGGTGGCCGAGCTGCGCCGCCCCTTTGTAGTGGGTATCGCGCAGGTGAAGCGGCACTTCGGCCGATTTCGTCCGCTCGATCGATGCCATAACGCTTGCGATCGCGATCGGAATCGAGTTCGATTTCGGACTCTCGACGGCGAACAGGATCGCCTGCGCGATGTTGTACTTGGCCTCCGGCCAGCCGATCTTATGGTAGGCGTCCATCGCCGTCACCGCCTGCACCATCGCCTGCGGATTCGCCAGCCCGATATCTTCGCTGCAGGCGACGATCAGCCGCCGCAGAAACGTCATCGGGTCCATCCCGAGCTGCTCGACCGCGTACAGAAACCAGTACAGCGCCGCGTCGCTCGATCCGCGCACGCTCTTGTGAAAGGCGGACAACACGTCGTACTGCGTCGACTCGTCCGCCTTCACCGTAGGGCGGCGGATCGATTCCTCCGCCACCTGCAGCGTGATGCGGACGGTGCCGTCCGGATCGGGCGACGTCGTCAGCGCCGCCAGCTCCAGCGCATTCAACGCCCGGCGAATATCGCCGTTCGCCATCTGCGCGATATGCCGCAGCGCCTCCTCTTCGGCTTCGATCTGCATAAAGCCGAGTCCGCGCTCGCCGTCCTCCAGCGCCCGCCTCATCGCGCCGAGCGAATGCTCAAACGTCAGATGCTTCAGCTCGAACAAGGTCGAGCGCGACAATAACGCTCCGTTCACATGATGGAACGGATTTTCCGTCGTCGCCCCGATAAACGTAATGATCCCCTGTTCGACAGACGGCAGCAGCGCATCCTGGCGGGATGTATTGAACCGGTGTACCTCATCGAGAAACAATATCGTTTTTTTGCCGTACATCGCCTTATTCGCCTTGGCCTGCTCGATCACCTCGCGAACGTCCTTCACCGAAGCGTCAACGGCGTTCAGCCGGACAAACTCCCCGTTCGTCGCATTCGATATAATATTCGCAAGCGTCGTCTTCCCCGTCCCCGGCGGCCCGTACAGCAAAATCGAGGTGACCTGGTCCGCTTCGATCGCCCGTCTGAGCAGCTTGCCGGGTCCGACGATATGCTCTTGTCCCAGATATTCGTCCAGCGTTCGCGGCCGCATCCGGTCGGCCAGCAGCCTTCCCGCGCTTTGCGACGCATCGTCATATGTAAATAAGTCCACTTGATTCCCCACCCTGATTTATCGATAAATGCCGATCTTGCACGCGATCGAATTCCGGCTTCTCTCCCACCGCCGGCCCTGCAAGCCAATACGAAAGCCGTCACCCGGAGATGACGGCCCTTCGCCTTGTCCTTCTCTAATTATATCAGCGCAGCTGCGGGTTTTCTACCCGAACCGGGTCAATAAACCCGGCATTCTTCCAACCTGCCGCTCTTATCCGGAATGATCCTGATGCGAATGGATCGAAGCCATCCGGCCCGGAGCCCGGTCGGCCTGACGCTGTGGTTGCCCGCCGCGCTCCATGAACGGCCACCAGTTCGCTTCCCCGAACGTGCGCACCATCACCGGAATGAACAGCGGCAGCATGACGAGCGCGTACAGGAACAATCCGCACAATACGATCGTCGCGATTTGCAGCAGCGACATGACGCCGGACGGCAGCATCGCCGCAAACGTTCCGCCCAGAATAACCGCCGCCGACATGATGACCGTCCCCATGTTCCGCATCGCCTTCAGGATCGCTTCCTGCGGCGGCAGATGACGGTACTCCTTGAACCGGTCCATCAGGAAGATGCTGTAGTCGATGCCAAGCGCCATCAGCATGACGAAGCCGAAGAACGGCACCGCCCAGCTGATGCCCGCATAACCGAGAATCCGGACGAACAACACTTCCGTAATCGCCATCGACGTATAAAACGTGACAAGCAGCGACAATACGAGATAAATCGGCATCACGATCGAGCGGAACAGCACGATCAAAATAATCGATATTCCGATCAGCATCAAAATCATCGTGCGGGAGTAGTCCGCGTCGGAAATCGCCTTCAAGTCGTGATTCATGCTCGTGACTCCGTCGATCGCGTAAGCCGCCTGTTCAAACGAAGTGCCTTTCAGCGCACGCGCCATCGCGGCGTTCAGTTCCTCCATCTTCATCAGCGTTTCCGTCTCGTACGGATTGCCGGCGAATACGACGTCGAATTTGACCGTTTTGCGGTCCCCGGACATGTAGACGTCAAGCGACTTCTGGAAATCGGCGTTGCTCAGCGCCTCGTTCGGGATGTGCCAGCCGGTCATCTGCTTGTTCGGCGCTCCCGACAGCTCGCCCAGGAACGATTGCGCCGTCTGGAGACCGCCGGACACTTGCGACAAGCCGTTCACGCTTTGGTCGAGCCCGCTCGTCAGCTGTCCCAGCTGTCCGTTCAGCTCGGCGAAACCGGCTTGCAGCTCTTTTTGTCCCGCTGCCAGCTGGTTCAGCCCGCTCGTCATATCCGGAATCTTCGCCGTAATCTGGCCTTGGCCGTCCGCCGCCTGCTCGATCCCGGCTTGCAGGCCCGCAATGCCTTCGGCCAGCTGGCCGAGCCCTTGGGCAAGCGCGGCCTGACCGGCTGCCGCCTGCTCGAAGCCTGCATTCGCCCGGCCGATACCCTGATCCAGTCCGGCGAGCTGCCCGTTCAACTGTTTCAAGCCTTCGCTGATTCCGGCCGCTCCCGCCTGCAATTGGGTCACCGCGCCGATCGCCCGGGCAAAGTTCGGATCTTCCTTCAGTTGCGGATAAGCTTGCTCCAATCCGCCGAGCCCCGCTCCCAATTCGGCAAGCCCGTCAGCCAGCTTCTGCTGCTCGGCGGCAACGTCGCCGTAAGCTTGCGCCAGCTGTCCGAGACCGCTGCCGATCTCGCCATAGCCGGCCAGCATCTGACGGCTCGCCGCCGCAAGCTGCTCCGCGCTCGTCTTGGCCTGCTCGAGTCCCGCTTGCAGTTCGCCTGCGCCTACCGATCCTTCGCGCAAGCCCTGCTCCAGCTTCTCCAGCCCTGCGCCGAGCTGGACTACGCCCGCCTTCAGCGCATTCGTGCCCGCGACGAGCTGCTCGGCTCCCTGCACCGCTTCGTTCAGCTTCGGAGCGTTGCCGCTAAGCGCCTTGCTCGCTTCGGACAATCCTTGGCCGATCTGCCCCAGGCCGTCTGTACTCTGGCCCAGACCGTCGTCCACCATCCCGATCTGCTCGGCGACCTGGAAGTCGTTCATCGGCTCTCCGGTCGGCCTTGTAGCGCTGCGGACCGTCTTCACACCGTCGACTGCCGCCAGCTCCCGGGTCGCTTGCTCGATCGCGGCCAACCCCTCCGGCGTATCCATCCGCTGGTCCGCCTCCATCACGATCGTCGAAGGAAGCGAATCGCCGGGGCCGAAGCTGTCCGAGATGACTTGGAACGCTTTAACCGAATTGTATTTCTCGCCGATCTCATCCAGCGAATTATACGAGATCGAGCCTTTGTAAGCCGTCAGGAAAGGAACGATAATAACGGCAAGAATAAGCAGGGCGACTAACGGACGCTTCAGCGAGAACGAACCGACGGCTCCCCACAAACGGCTCGGCTTATGCTCAAGCGATCCCCGGGCTGGCCAGAAAATCGTTTTTCCGAGCACAGCCATAAAAAACGGGACCAGCGTATACAAAGCAACCATCAGTACGGTTACCCCAACCGCCACCGCTACCGCCGAACGGTAGAGCACGAAGGTGGACAGTCCGATGGAGGCGAAGCCGACCAGCACCGCAAGACCCGAGAACAGAACTGTCTTGCCCGCCGTCCGGTATGTCTCGATGATCGCTTCCGTCTTGTCTCCGCGATGGGCCAGCTCCTCCTTGAAGCGGCTGATCAGCAAAATGCAGTAGTCCGTGCCGATCCCGAACAACACCGCGACCAGAAAAATTTGCGTAAAGTTGGACAGCGGAAAGTCGAGATATTCGACGAGAAAGGCGACGACCGACTGGGAGACCAGATACGTCAGCCCGACGGACAGCAGCGGAATAAACGGAGCTACCGCCGAACGGAATACGACGAACAGGATCGTCATAATAAAGACGAGCGTAATCCACTCGGTCTTTTTCAATCCTTCCTGCGAGCTCTGCACGACGTCTTCGTTAATCAGCCAGCTGCCCGTGTAATAATGGTCGACCTTTACGTCAGCCACGGCGGCGTACAACGCGTCTCTCGCTTCCGCCTGCGAGCGGCCTTCGGACGAAGAAGCGACGAGCGCAAGCACCGTCTTCCCGTCCTTCGCCACCATCTGATCTTCCAGCTCCTTCATATCGAAGTGAGTGGTGACCGATGTAACCCCGGAGCTGTCCCGGCTGCTCTTCAGCTTGTCGATGCCACGCCTGATTTCGGTCATATCCGCGGAGGAGAGCCCCTTCTCGTTATGGAACACGAGCACGGAGGTACGCTCGGCCGTTGCCGGACCGCCGGCCGAATCGTCTTTCATCTTCTTCATCATATCGGCGGCGATCGTCGAGGAACGTCCTTCCGGCACCGTAATTTGCCCTTTGTCCCGGACCAGCTGCGCCATATCCGGCGCCGTCAGGAACAGGACGACCGAACCGACCAGCCATAACGCAAGTACAACCCACCTTAGTTTAATAATCGTTTTCATGATGCCAGCAAGCCTCCATTCTAGTGCGTGTTCAAAAAGTCCGGTTTTCAGCACCGAGAAGATGGGATGAAGCTAGGAAATGAGGAGCGGAGCGTAGTGGGAGCTTTTGTGAGCACCGGAAGTTCCGGCTGAATTCCAACTTCGATGTCGAGTAGGCTTCTTATCTGCATCGTGATCAACAACGGACTTTTTGAACAACCTCTTATAATGCGAGTTGAAAAAGTCCGGTTTTCAGCACCGAGAAGATGGGATGAAGTTAGGAAATGAGGAGCGGAGCGTAGTGGGAGCTACGTGAGCACCGGAAGTTCCGGCTGAATTCCAACTTCGATGTCGAGTAGGCTTCTTGATCGGCTTCGTGATCAAAAGCGGACTTTTTGAACAACCTCTTCTATTGTTCGGTCAGCACCTTAGCCAGCTTCTCGTAAGTCCGGATAAACGTCTCGGCCTCCTGCTCCTCGAAATGACTGATATATCTCGCCAGCAGCTGCTGGATTTTGATCTCCATCTCAGTCGCCACGCCGGCCCCTTTCTCGGTAAGCTGCAAATAGATAATCCGGCGGTCTTTCTCGTCCGGCATTCGCCGAATCAGCTCTTTATCGAACAAGCGGGTAATGATCGCCGTAATCGAGCTTTTACCGACGCAAAACATATCCGCCAGTTCCGAAGACGTGCAGCGCTGCCGTTCCTGGATATAACGCAATATTCCGTACTGGTCGGCGGTCAACCCTCCGGGCATCAACTCGCGGATTAGGGCGCTTAGCCGGCGGTTAACCGTAAACGTCGCACTCTCGTACCTGTAAATCAACTGATGGAGCTGTTCCCCGTCCATTAAAACCCTCCTTTTCCTGTCTATTATTTAATTCGACTGTCCAATAGTTCTATAGTAAAACAATTCAACAAGGGAACTATATCACAGTCGGCTGGGCATAGTCAACGCATGGATATGCAGATAACCGAAGACGCCTCCAAGCCGCTGCAGAAGCGAAATTGGAAGCGTCTGAATGAGAAGGCGTGGGTCGGTTTACAACGGGTCGATCTGAACGGCCGCCTGCTTGCCGCTGAGCTGAATGCCCGTCTTTTTGGCGCCGACCGGGCGCAACTGCTTAAGCAGGTCCTCAAGCAGCTCCTTGGCGGCGGCGCCTTCCTTTCCTTGTATGCGGACGACGAACAAAACGGCATCTCCCGCTCTTAAAATATTCTCCGCCTGCCGCCGCTTCGTCTCCAGATCGTGCTCCTCAATATGCGGCGTAAGCCGGATTTCCTTCACCTTCGGCCCCCGCTCCCGCTTGCGTTCCTGCTGGGCCGCTTCCTTGGCTGCTCCGGCCCGGATCAGCCGGCAGGGAGGAGGGCTACTGAGCAGCGACGTGCATACGAGGTCCACCTTGAGACGTTTGGCCATCGCGAGCGCCTCCGAGGTCGGAACCACGCCCAAATTTTCCCCGTCCACGCCGGTCAGTTGAACTTCGGACGCTTTGATTTTCTCATTTTTAATCATTGTGAACGCACCTGATCTTTCGTTATAATGAACCCATATTACGTCTTTGGGGGAGATTTTTCAATGCACCGCAAACAACTGGAAGAACAAATCATCCGCAATTACGAGCGAGACGAGACGATGATGATCCTCGTTTTCGCCCAGTGGTGCGTCAATCACGATCTCGACCCGCTAGCCTTGTACAAGCAGGCTTACCCGGACCAGGCCGAAAATGCCGCCCTGCAGCAAGCCGTCGACTTGACCGTATCCAAGCACGAAGCGGGGGAAGTACCCGACGAGACGGTGCTCGGTGTCTTGTCCTTATTCGGCAACGAGGAGCTCGCCTTCGTCGTCACCGAACAGATCGCCAAGCGGGGCAGGAAAAAGGCACAAAGCTGACAGCAAGCTCCACTCCGCCGGGACACACCATCCCTACCTGTACGCGCAAACTCCATTCCGCCGGGACACACCATCCCTACCTGTACGCGCAAACTCCATTCCGCCGGGACACACCATCCCTACCTGTACGCGCAAGCTTCGCATCCGGCCGGCCGCCGAGCAGCGGCTTCCTCAAGCTGCCGCAGCCTCCCCGGACTGTACGGGTACGGTCCGCCATCAGGCTGGCTCGCCCCCGTTTCCGACAGCCTATTCTTCAATCTCCCTGGCCCCTTTCCCGGAAATGCGGCCCTGTCGCCCGAACGTCAAAATAACCCGCGTTCCCCGTCCCACTTCACTCGTTACCTGGATCGTACCTCCGTGCTCCAGCACAAGCTGCTTAGCGATCGCCATGCCCAGCCCGGTACCGTTGCCCGCCCCTTCCGTATTCGTCCCCCGGTAATAACGCTCGAACAGCCAGTCGACCGTATCCTTGTTCATCCCTCTCCCCCGGTCCTCGATGTCCAGTGTAAAACCGTCCGGCTCCAGCGGGCATACCGACAGCCTCACTTCCGTATCCGGAGGATTGTGGAGAAGCGCATTCGCCAGCACATTATCGACGATGCGCCGGAACCATTTCGGATCTACATGGTACAGAACCGGTTCGTCCGGTCCGGAGAACGTTACCGGCGTTCCGGCAAACCGGGGATCGTCCACAAACAACAACACCGAGCGCCGGACGAGCTCCGAGACGTCGCACAGTTCCCGCTCCATCGGGAGCGCCCCGCTTTTCAGCCGGTACGTCAAGCTGAGGTCATTGATCAGCCGGTCCATATACGCGGCTTTGTCCTTCATCGTAGAGGCGAACTCGCGCACTTCTTCGTTCGTCCACTCGTACGCGTCCGTCTCCAGCATATGGGCATAACCGACGATCGAGGATAAAGGCGTCTTCAAGTCGTGGGACACCCCGGCGATCCATTCCTCGCGGGTCTGCTCGAGCTTGCGCTTTACGGTTTCATTATCTTTGAGCGTATGGGTCAGCCGGTCGAGCGACTGGAGCACATCCTCGTACAGCCTGTATTTTCGTCTCAGTTTGCCGCTTTTCTTCCTGCTGCGGGGGATGCCGGGCCGCCCCTCCGGCTCCCGGTATACGCCTTGGCTCAGCGTGTGCAGCCAGTCCATCATGTGCAGCATCGGCGTTCCGAATCTGCGGCCGTACCAGATCGACAAGGCAAGCAATAAGACCAGCACCGCCGTCACGAACACGAATACCCCGCCCAGCAAAATCGTCGTATGCGGAGTCTGATCTCCTGCGGGAGATTGCCCCGAATCCCCGTCGCCCGGCAGCCCGAGCGGCACCGTAACGATCCAGGTCCGCCCGCTCGCTTCGTCGTAGCGGGAAGCCGTCTCCAGGCCATACCGGTTCGGGTAACCGCTGCGCAAGACCAGCTCCTCGACCGTATACCGGTCCGGAATGCCCTCTCTTTTGTTCAGCGAAGCGAGCTCGCCGCCTTCCCCGTTCACGAGCTGCACCGACGCCCGGTAGCGCACAAGCTCCTGCAGCAGCGGCTCGGCCAGTTTTAAACGGCCTTCCTCATAGACCGCTTCCGTGTGGAGCCGCTCCAGAAGGCGTTCCCCGGTTCGCTTAACCCCGTACAGAAGCGTGTACGTCCGCCCCTCTTTTTTCTCGATCCATACATACAGCGAATAACGGAACGGCTTGTTTTTCATCCAATAGTCGGTCAGTTCTCCGGGATCGTAATGCAAAGGCACATCATCCGGCGTATAAAAGGAAGAGGTAACCGTCCCCCGCTCGTCCAGCGTCTGGAGCCACCCTCCGCTTCGGCGGACCGCTTCGAGCAGCTTCGGATCGTACTCCTCCCGTCCGTCGCGAAGCTGTACCGAATCCACGAGAAGCGGCAATCCGGCTTCCGCAAAATTCCCTTTCAGATCCTCCTGCATCATCCGGTCCGCCACCGCGAGCCATACTCCGAACAACAGCAGGATCGCGATCATGCCCGCCGCAACAAGCCTCAGCACAAAATGCCATATCAGCTTCGAGCGCACTTGCCTGCTGTGCCTGACCACCGGCAGCGTTCCCGCTCCCGTCTCCTTCCCGCTGCCGCTCACAGGCCGCCTTCCTCACGCCGCACCAGCTTGTAGCCGAGTCCCCGCACCGTCAGCAGCAGCTCGGGCTCCGACGGATTACGCTCGATGCGCTCGCGAATCCGGTGTATATGCACCATCACCGTATTGTCGTCGCCGAGACATTCGTCGCCCCATACGTGCTCGTACAGCTGAGACTTCGTGAAGATCCGGTTCGGATGACGGCACAGAAACAGCAGCAGCTGAAACACTTGCGCCGGGCAAACGACCGGTTCGCCGCACACTCGCAGTTCGCCCGCATCCGCATCCAGTTGGAATCGGCCGTAATCGTACACGTTCCGCTCCGCCGCCGTCCGGGTTGCCTGAGCCGTCCCTGGTTTCAAATACCGCTTCAGTTGCGCCTTGATCCGGGCCGCCACTTCGAGCGGATTAAACGGTTTCGTAATATAATCGTCGCCGCCTACGGCAAATCCGGTCAGTTTGTCCAGGTCCGTCGTTCTCGCCGTTAGAAAAAGCACCGGCGCGTCGGTCGTGCAGCGGATAAAAGGGCATATATCGAACCCGCTGCGCCCGGGCAGCATCACGTCCAGCACAACCAGATCGAACACCGCCGCTTCGCAGGCGGCGATCGCTTCTTCACCCGAAGCGGCCGTCTCGATCCGCTTAAAGCCTTCCTTCTCCAGCACGGTTTTCATCATCCGCAAAATAGCCGGTTCATCGTCGACCAGCAGCAGGTTCGCCTCCAGCAACTCCATCGGTAGTTCACTCCTCTTGCCGACTTTACCTCTGCATTGTATCATAACCGGCTGGCGCATTCGCTTACCGGAACCTTAACGGAGCCTTTACCGCGGCTGAATCGGCCGGGTTGTTGCGGATTGCGGATTGCGGGGCCGAGCGTAGCAGGTTGCGGTACGGCCGGCGCAATCAGGTTCAGAAATTACGGCCGGGCTTCCCCGCTCCCGATCTTGCGGCCGACCGTTTCCGCGTATAACGGCTCTGTCAGCAGCTTCAGCTCGAAGGCGTTCAGACTGGCCGACAACTTCATCATCTCGACGGCGTTCAGACCGTTGAAAAATAAAGCGAGCTCGATCCGGGTGCCGTCCTTCGCGGTCGCATAGATCGCATCCGTCAGCACGTACGCCGTCGACCCGCCCTTGCGGCCGGCATGCCGGAACAGCTCCCGGTTCGCCGGGTTTTCCATCAGCCCCTCCATCACCGGGTCCAGGTACCGGTGCACCTCCGCAGTGAAATGGTCGCGGCCGTTCAGCTTAGCCATAACCGAGGCATACTCCTGTGTGGTCGAACCGGTCAGACGGTCGGAATAGAACCGGTCGAACTCCGGATCGTACCAGCTCCGCAGGTTCGCCTCCCGCTTGTAGGAACCGTCCGCATCCGCCTTCAGCTTGCCGCTTGTCTGGACGGCCATCGCCCGGAACACATCGGCAGACATGGCGAACAGCTCCTCCTTGGCTTTCGCCTTCGCCTCATTCCCGTCGAGCCCGGAATACCCCTTCATCAGTTCGTACGGGATAAGCAGCGCCCCGTTAAGCGGGAACAACGGCTCGTGATGCCGGAGTCCGAGCTCGGCGATAGTCCCGTGAATCCGCTCCAGACCAAGCTTATCCTGCAAATAGTCGGTATTGGCGTTCGAGCTGTACCGGATCATGCCTTTCGCCACCTCTTCCAGCGTCACGGCGTCGCCTTCGGCCTTCGAGCTTTCCTCGATATACGCCAGCCAGGCCGGATGAGCCCCTCCGTCCAGATTCGGCAAATAGTAACGGTCCAGCACCGACAGCGGCACCCGCTCTTCCGGATGAATCGTGCCGGCCGCGGCCTGCTTCGCATACTCGATCGCAATCATCGTTTTCACGGCGCTCGCCAGCGGCATGACCCGGTCCGAATTCGACTGCGCAATCGTTTGACCGTCTCTCCGAAGCGTAATGGCCGCCTTCTCCGGATTGTTCGTTACGAATTTCCATACATAGTCGGCATTCGCTTTTTTCGCCCAATACGCCGTCCCCCCGATCCAAATAACCGCACCTGCAAGCAGCGTCCCGACGCCAATTCCGATCCACATCCAAAGTTTCAAGATAAGTCTCCTCCCGGTCATTAATTACCTGATACAAGTCAACTTACGTGTCTGCCATCAACAGGTTCGGCGGCCATCCAGCCGTTCTCCAGCCGCGCCTCCGACTTTGTACTAGTCGTATTGTACCGGACGAAGCTTACCTGACTTCAAACCGTACCTTAACGGCACCTTAATTCATTGAATTTCGCGGCGAAACCCGAACGCGCTCCGCTTCCTAGACAGGAGGCGGGCAGGTTCGGGCTTCGGATTGTGCGCAAAACGGAGCTGCTTGTATTCAGTTTTTGCGGTGCGAGGTCAACTCGTAAAACAAATCTCCCTGTTCCGCCACTTCGTCCAGCCTTACCGCCGGAGGATTGCGCAACAGATGATCCGGCAAGCTCAGAAATTGCCGCACCAGCTCTTCATCGAACTGGATGCCGCTTTGCTCGAGAAGTTCTACCTTGGCCTGTTCGACCGTTTTTCCTTTTTTGTAAGGCCTGTCCGAGATCATGGCGTCGAAAGCGTCCACGATCGAGCACATGCGGGCCAACCGGGGAATCCGGCTGCTGCCGAGCCCCGTCGGATAACCGGACCCGTCCCACCGCTCATGATGATACTTGACGATATCCAGCAGCCGGGCATCTTTCATCCCTTCCTGCATCAGTAGTTCGCTGCCCGATTCGGGATGCGTCCGCATCCGGTCCCATTCGCCCTGGTCAAGCTTGCACGTTTTTTGCAAAATGGCTGTTTCGATTTTAATTTTCCCTACATCATGCACACAGCATCCCACAATAAAAACTTGCCGGTCCTCCAGTCCGGCCAACGGATAATGCGTGACCCAGCACTGGGCGAGCGCCCCGACCCGGCCTACATGTTCGAACGTCTCCCTGTCTTTATCCGACAATCGCTGCAAAAGACGGTTGATCGCGTACAGCATTACTTCTCCCCCTTCATCGGCAATAAGCTGAAATCGTGTGTCGGCCTGATAATCACGGGGTTCCGATCAACAAAAAAACCCTCAGGTTAGAGGGGTCCCGTCTCATAGTTCGGCGACCTGGCTGGCATGACGTAATACGGTTGCATCCCATATTCACAACCGGCGGTTCTCGGCGCGAATATGGGACAAATTACATGGTAGCCCCAATGGTTTTGCGGCCTTATCTTTCGATAAGTGTGCCTTTGGATTCGATTATGAACAAGTATTTAGTTCCATCATCCTATTGTTTTTATTGAATATGTGCAATTAGTTTGATTGTAACCCATTTGTATATTTTTGTCATGCAAAATCGAAAAAAATGTCGATATTCCTCAAATACCCTCCATTTGTAATATATAATCACGAATTAAGTACGTTTTTCGCGACGATCGGGCTCGTCTTTTGTCGAATAAACGGTCATCATCCAAACGAATCACAACCAAATCAAACAAGGCTATTCCAATAGTGTTGCATCACAGATCACAGGAAAACGTCCCCGTTTTCAAACGAAAGGACCTCAACTTCCACGGTAACGTGGAGGCTGAGGTCCTTTATCTCGAGGAACATCGGTTTAGATCGGGGCACAAATACTCTCAAAAATGAATGTGCAGAGAGCCCCGTTTCGTTACCGCCGCATATGCGGCCCAGTTAGGCGTCAGGCTTTCCCGGCTCTCTCGAGCAGGTCGCGTACGACGACACTGACCATGATCAGGCCGGCTACAGGCGGTACAAACGAGTTGCTGGCCGGCGGCTGCTGCGCTTTGCGGATATCCGGAGCATTCTCCGGCACGATCCGCTGTGTAACGTCACCGCGCGGCTTAATCGGCTCCTCGGTCGAGAAGACGACCTTGACGCCTTTTTTGATCCCGTCCTTGCGCAGCTTCTGGCGGATGACGCGGGCGAGCGGGTCGACCGACGTCTGCGAGATGTCCGCCACGCGGAACTGCGTCGGGTCCATCTTGTTCGCCGCCCCCATGCTGGAGATGATCGGTATTTTGCGTTTCAGGCACTCTTTGATGAGATGGATCTTGTATGTCACCGTATCGGAGGCGTCCAGCACGTAGTCGAGCGGATAGTCGAAAAACTTCTCGTACGTCTCCTCGGTGTAAAACATCCGCAGCGCGATCGCATCGCAATCCGGATTGATCAGCTTGACCCGGTCGCGCATCAGCTCGGCCTTCGGTTGCCCGACGGTAGTCGTCAGCGCATGAATCTGGCGGTTAATATTCGTAATATCGACGACATCCTTGTCCACCATGATCACGCGTCCAACGCCGGTACGGACAAGCGCTTCCGCCGCAATCGAGCCGACTCCGCCGATGCCGAGCACGGCAACCGTACTGCCCTTCAACACGTCCAGTCCTTCGGGGCCGATCGCCAGTTCCGTTCGCGAAAATTGATGCAGCATATTCAATCCCCTTCGCTAGATCCGGGCGCTCCGCCGCCGGAGGAAATGCTCCGGAAGCGGGCCCGTCGTATGCTATTATCGACTGTTGTGAAATAACGAGCCTGCTCTGTGACAGGGATATCTTCTTCCCGGTTATGGAAAACGATTCACCCCAGGAGAGCGCTAATATCGCAGCAGTTATTAGGCTTTGGCAGCTACTTCCTTTACGGCCAGCTTGATCGACAAATCTTCAAGCTGCTTCGAATCGACTTCGGACGGCGCGTTCATCAGCAGGTCGGTTGCGCTGGCCGTTTTCGGGAAAGCGATCGTTTCGCGCAGATTCGTGCGGCCCGCCAGCAGCATGATCAGACGGTCGAAGCCAAACGCGATGCCGCCGTGCGGAGGCGTGCCGTATTCGAACGCGTCCAGCAGGAAGCCGAATTTCTCGTGGGCTTCCTCACGGGAGAAGCCGAGAGCCTGGAACATTTTCTCCTGCACGTCGCGTTTGAAAATACGCATCGAGCCGCCGCCCACTTCGTAGCCGTTCAGCACGAGGTCGTACGCTTGAGCACGGATTTGACCCGGATCGGTATCGAAGTACGCCAGATCCTCTTCAACGGGGCGCGTGAACGGATGGTGCTCCGCCACATAACGCTTCGCCTCTTCGTCGTAGCCGAGCAGCGGGAAGTCGACGACCCACGCGAATTTAAATACGCTGTCATCGATCAGGCCGAGATCGCGGCCGATTTTCAGACGCAGGTTGCCGAGCACGTCGGCGACGACTTTTTTCGTATCGGCCGAGAACAGCAGCAGGTCGCCATCTTCGGCGCCCAGACGTTCTTTAAGCGCCGCGATTTCTTCCTCGCTGAAAAACTTGACGATCGGCCCTTTCCACTCGCCGTCTTTCACTTGAATCCACGCCAGGCCTTTGGCCCCGTAACGAGCGGCAAACGGCAGCAGGTCGTCGATTTCTTTCCGGCTCCACGTTCCGCAGCCTTTGGCGTTCAGCGCTTTGACTTGACCGCCCTTTTTCGTTACGTTCGCGAATACTTGAACGCCCGAGTTGGCTACCAGATCGGACACGTCCACCAGCTCAAGACCGAAGCGCAGGTCCGGCTTGTCGGAGCCGTATTTGCCCATCGCGTCGGCATAGGTCAGCCGCTGGAACGGGCGCTGGATGTCCACGCCTATCGTTTCTTTGAATACGCGAACGGCCAGTTCCTCCATCATGTCGAGCAACTGGTCGCGGGACAGGAATGAAGTCTCGATGTCCACCTGGGTGAACTCCGGCTGGCGGTCCGCACGAAGATCCTCGTCGCGGAAGCAGCGTGCGATCTGGTAATAACGCTCCAGCCCGCTAACCATGAGCAGCTGCTTGTAAATTTGCGGAGATTGCGGCAGCGCGAAAAATTCGCCCGGATGAACGCGGCTTGGCACGAGATAGTCGCGGGCGCCTTCCGGCGTGCTTTTCGTCAGGATCGGCGTCTCCACTTCGAGGAAGCCGTTCTCGTCCAGGAAGTCGCGGAATACTTTAGCCGCTTTGGAGCGCAGCATCAGCGTCTTTTGCATTTCCGGACGCCGAAGGTCCAGGTAACGGTATTTCAGACGGAGCTGCTCGTCGATCTCCACACCGTCCTCGATAAAGAACGGAGGCGTTTTGGCTGCATTTAAAATCTCGATTTCATGAACCTGAACTTCGATATCCCCTGTCGCCAGGTTCGGGTTCACGGTCGCTTCGTCGCGTTGTACGACTTTTCCTTTTACGGCCAGCACATATTCGGTGCGCGCTTTGTCGGCGATCGCCAGAGCGTCTCCCGAGAAGGTCGGGTTAAACACCACTTGCACGATACCGCTGCGGTCGCGCAGGTCGATGAACAATACGCCGCCGAGGTCGCGGCGGACCGCTACCCAGCCGTTCAGCACGACCGTATCTCCAATATTCGCTGCACTTAGATTTCCGCAATGATGGGTTTTCAACAACATAGGAATCTCATCCTCCATAGTTCGGTTAATTTACGAAAGCTTCTGCTTCAAAGTATCGGCGAGGCTGGCAATCGGCACTTCCGCTTGCTCACCGGTCGCCATCTCCTTCAGCATGATCGTGCCCTTGGCCAGCTCGTCGTCGCCGAGGATGGCGACAAACCGGGCCTCATACCGGTCGGCCGACTTCATCTGCGCCTTCATCTTCCGGCTCGTGTAATCTTTCTCCGCCGTCAGTCCTGCCGAGCGGAGCTCGAACAACAGCTTGGCGATCTCGTCGCCGGCCGCTTCGCCGAGGCCGATCAGGTAAGCGTCCAGCGGCTGTACGCCCGGAACGTCAACGCCTTGAGCCTCAAGCACGAGCAGCACCCGCTCGAGACCGAGTCCGAAACCAACCCCCGGCTGATCGATTTGGCTGCCGCCGATCGTACCGACAAGGCCGTTGTACCGGCCGCCGCCGCTGATCGTATCGATCGCCCCGATGCCCGCCGCTTTATACTCAAACGCCGTATGCGTGTAGTAGTCGAGCCCCCGCACCATGCGCGGATTGATGACGAACTCGATGCCCATATCGGTTAAATGCCGCTGTACCTTGCTGAAGTGAGTCTGGCATTCCTCATCGAGAAAATCGAGAATCGACGGCGCGCCGACCCCGTACTCCTGATCTTTTTTGCAGTCGAGGATACGCATCGGATTGCGCTCGTAGCGCGATTGACAATCTTTGCACAGCCTGTCTTTGACCGGCGCGAAAAACTTCTGCAGCTCCTCACGGTACACGCTGCGGCACGACGGATTGCCGACCGAGTTGATCTCGACCCGGACGCCCTTCAGTCCGATTTCTTTATAGAACAAATAACCCATCGCGATCACTTCCGCATCCAGACTCGGGTCAGCGGAGCCGATCGCCTCGATGCCGAACTGATGGAACTGGCGGTAACGCCCGGCTTGCGGCTGCTCATAGCGGAACATCGGTCCGATATAGTACAGCTTGTTAATGTCCGGCTCGCCGTACAATTTGTTCTCTACGTAAGCGCGGACGACGCCTGCCGTTCCTTCCGGACGGAGCGTCATGCTGCGGTCCCCTTTATCCGGGAACGTGTACATTTCTTTCTCGACGATATCCGTCGTCTCTCCGACGCCTCGCTGGAACAGCTCGGTATTTTCGAAGATCGGCGTGCGAATCTCCTTGTAATTGAAACGGCGGCAGACATCGCGCGCCTTCTCCTCGATATACTGCCACTTCTCGACGACGCCCGGCAGTAAATCCTGCGTCCCCTTTGGCTTTTGAATGCTCATCTTGAACCTCCCGGCTTCCTTTCCGTTTCCAAATTTTGAGATAATCTTAAAAAACCAAAAACCCGCCCCCGGCAGCAATTGCCAGGGACGGGTTATTTCGATCGTTAGCCGAAACCACCCGCGGTACCACCCGCATTCGCACAGTCGGACGAAGAGCTGATCTCCCCTGTCCATTGTGGAGTTTCCATCCGGTACTGCTACCGTACGGCAAAACCACAAATCGATCGTGCGCACTCAAAGCGGTTAACGCCCGCTCTACGCGATACGGCTACTTAGCGGGCAGAAAGCCTTGTCGTTCGGCGCCTGCTTACTCGGCGTTCCCTCTCAATTGCTCCGCCGCATGTTCCCCGTACGTTCTCCAGGAAGTTATTCATCCGTCCATCGCCGGGAAGCTTCCAGCCGTGGCTCCCCTCTCTGCTGGCTTGGGTTCGAACTACTTCGTCCCATCTACGAATCTCGAATATTCCTATTGATTGTATACTTGAGGCTGTCCAAAGTCAAGGGACGGAGCGACGGGATGCACGAAAATCATCCGCTAAAAGAACAGGACTATGTCGCCTCTGCTGCGAGTAAGGTAAAATAAAAGGGCGAGTTCAAAAAGTCCGGGAAAGGATGAATTTCATGGAACTGGTCGGTGAATGTCAATCGTGCCAAACTCCCGTCTATTGCAAGGGCGGTTTTCTGGACGGAGTTTCGGAGCAAGGCAAGCTGCTTTGCTTCCCTTGTTACGACAAACTTACCAAGAAACCGCCCGAGAAAGAAAAGAACCCGCAGTAAGCTGCGGGTTATCCAAGTATATATGAAAAAAGGGGGTCGACTTTTATTATAGGCGCTCATTGTTAACGCAGATTCAAAATTAGATTACAGTTAGGTTACATTTGATAATTTGCCCTGTGGAACTTGCCCACAGACGGGTACTCGGCCGGCAAATCCGTACGGCTATCCTCTTCGCGGGACGGATCACCCACTCCGTCAAACTTCCATCGTTTTCTCACCCTTTTAACCGCCGTCTGCCTGATGCCGCCATATGGATTGCAGCGGGTAGACGTCCAACCGTTGTAACGTGGCGCTGCCTCCTTTGCCGATCCAGGCAACCCGCTTTTCCTCATCCGAGAGTAAAACCGCCGCCGGGATATATACTCTTCCGTCATTGGCGAATATTTCAAGTGAAGTACGATCGGCAATCATCCGAAGCTTGACCGCTCCGTTGAGCGGTCTCAACGGAGCCGCAATTTCAGAACCGCTCGGCAGCGTGCAGACGAGCTTCTGCCGGGTCCAGCTGTACAGCACCTTGACTCCGTGAACGACAAGACCTGCCTCCCCGCCGGACGCCGTGAACTCCGCCACGATATCCAACAACTCCGCGTTTGTGCCCGGAAGCGTGACTTCACCTTCCTCTACGTTAACCCCACTCCATTCCAGCTTATCCCCGCGAAGCCGCTCCAGTTCCCGCACCGGCCAAGTAAACAGCCGGATGCCGTCGTCCGTCCGTCTTAACGTCAACTCGCATGCAAGACTCATCGCCTGGTTGAACGGCATTCCCGCCGGCGTCGCGCTTCGCAGCCAGCCGATCTGCAGCCGCCGCCCGTCCGACTCCGGTATATCGTTGAACGTCTGCGCCGCCAGCATCATATTGCCGTATTGGGCCATATACTTGAAAGACAACCCGTCCAAGTACGGTCTGAACGAAAGGTAGGGATCAAAGGCCTCCCCGCCGCGCGTTTCCGGTACGAACGTTTTGCCGTCAAAGCTGCCTAGCGCGTACCTCCCGTCCACCCCGTACAGCACCCACTTCTTATGTCCCGGATCGCCATCTACGGCAAGCTCGAACAACTCGGGACATTCGTACCAGCCTGCCAGCTCGCTCTGCTTCTCCCAATCGATCATATTGGACGACGTATAAATCGCGAACAGACAATCATCACCGCTCACCTTCTCGTCAACATGCTGCTCGTACACGACCATCACCCAATGGCCGCCCGGCTCGTAGTAAAAGACTTTGGGATCGCGGCTTTCGTGCCATAACGGGATGTGTGCGGAGTAGTTGTGCTTGTCGAACAGCTTCCCGTGCACGAGTACCGGATTTGCTGCGTACTGCTGCCACGTCCGTCCTTTGTCGTCACTATAGGCCAAACATTGTCCGCGGCCCGTGCTCGTATAAAAAGCTGCCATGACCGGCTCGTCTCCGCTCTGGAGTCCGGACGAATTCGTCCAGTCCATGCAGGCGCTGCCCGAGAAGTAGAAATCGCCGTATCGCTGCGGATACATCGCTCCGGGAAGCTCTTTCCAATGAAGCAGATCCGGACTTGTCGCATGCCCCCAGCCGATATTGTCCCAAGCCCGCCCGAACGGATTATGCTGGTAAAACAAATGATACTCGTTATTGAAATAGACGAGGCCGTTCGGATCGTTCAGCCAGCCGCGCCTCGACGAAAAATGAAGCTGAGGGCGGTATTTCTCCTTGTACAGGCCGGCTTCGTCAGGCACGTAGTCGCTTTCGATGATTCGGTCGATCACGGCCGTATCCGCCGTTCGTGACACCCCCGGCTCTGGCTCAGACTCCGGCGCTTCCAGCGTTATCGTCAGCTCGTTCCCGACCCATCGGCTCACATCGGCATAAGTCCAGAAGTCCGGCTGGCCGGCCGCCAGCTCGACTTGGAATTGCATGACGGTCTCCGCCGCGTCTCCGCTCCCGAGTGACAGCGAAACCATCGTTTTCGCAGCCCCATTCGTTACCGGAAAATGAATATACCGATGACGGAGCACAAATCGTCTGCTTACTTGATCGCTTGCTTTCATTCTCATCTCCCCCTTTGCGTTACATGCTGTTTGTACGCACGAATTGTTTCCCTGCAATAATTGCGATAACGGAAATCATCTATTTTTATATTCATCAAGCAACTTGTTTATTTTCTGGTCGGCGTCTCTTAATGCCGTATTGACATCCATTTCCCCGCTGAACACTTTCAGCATGTTCGCTTGGTAAGGCGCTCGCGCTTGTTTTTCGTAAGGCGAGAACTTCGGAGCGGCGACGATCTTGCCCTTGAATATACCTTGCAAATTTTTACCCTTAATGTTCAAGCTGTCCATCTTCGAACCAAACTGCTGCTTCATCACCGGATTCGCAAGCGTGGACATTTGGGCGTACTTCGACGCTGCAAGAAGCTGCACTTCGTCAGATGTAATGACATTGATCACTTGCATAGCCTCGGTTTTATGCTTGCTCGTTTTGGCGACAATGAGCACCCACGCGTCTACCATGCCGCTTACGTCCGGCTGATCCGGGAAGCTCGGATATTGGACGACATCCCAACCGGAAAACCCTTTCTGCGACTCCGGTTCAAGCAAGGCGAACACATTCGTCGAGGCGAGCATCGCAATCGTTTTTTTGCCCCAAAAATCGCCGCTCCCCGATTTCCCGTCCCAATTGTTCGGTATGGCGACAATCTTTTGCAGCAGCTCGGAGACTTGCTTCCACTGGGCGTTCGTCACCTGCGATCTTCCCGTCTTCGCGTCAACAATCGTTAACGCGAGCGGATAAGCGGGACGCAGCACCCATTGCGGATGAAGCCCGACATAAGAAATCCCTGCTTCGGTTCTCGCTACCCGCTTCGACAATTCAATGACGCTATCCCATGTCATTCCGTCGGTCGGATAGCTGACAGCAAACTTATCGAAAATGTCCTTGTTGTAATAAAGCGCATTGAAATTTTGCGAATACGGGATACCGACAAGCCAACCTTGGTCGGAAGCAACCCGCACCGAATCCAATACTGCTTTGTCGAACCGGTTCAAGTTCGTGCCCGTCTGCTTTACAAGCGGCGTCATGTCAGTCAATAAATCATAATCGAACAGTTCGCCCATCGAGCCGTTGGAGTGCAAAATAAGGTCCGGTATGTTACCGCTCGCCATCCAGTCGTCGATCGATTTGACCGAACTTTTGCCTCCCATCGGAATGTATTCCAACGTAATGTGCGGATACTTTTTCTTTACCGGCTCCACGACCGTTTCCTGAAATAACGCCTCGTTCGCATAGTTGGCGCTTCCCGACGCGCCGATCTTGATCGTTACCGGCTCGTTGCCGGCCGGTTCGGTGTTGCCAGATCCCGCGTTATTGCCGCCGCACCCCGTCAGCAGTCCCGTAACGACCGTCAACAATAACCCAAGCTTTCCATAGTTCATCGTTATTTTGGCCTCCCCCTGCAAGTTTCGGTCATTGACATCTACGACCGACTAGCGTAAATTTACAGCAATATAAGTGAAATGCGAGTGTGATGACAGTGTTGAGGTTTTTTCAGAACAATCGGCTTGTCGCGCCTTACAACCACTTGAACTTGCTATCGCGGGATAAAGACTATTTCCTCGCCGAACACGACCACCCTTTCTATCAACTGATTTGGGTTACGAAGGGCACCCTTCACGTCTTCCATAACGGGACCGAGCATCGGTTGAAACGAGGGCAACTGTGCATCATCCCTCCCGGCGAGCTCCATTCGCTGGCGTCCGAAGGCGGATACGAGCAGCTCGGCATCGACTTGAACCAAACTTGCGACGAGAGAGGCATCGTCTCGATGCTGGAGAAGCAGGTGAAGCACTTCGTCGTGCTCGATCGTTCCGATATGTTGTCCGTCATTGTTGAGGTGGACGAGATGGTCGATCATTTTACCATCCTTGCCAAGCTGCAAATCGCCAGACTGCTCGATTCCATCTTGTTGAGCTGTGTGCAAATGCTGGACAGCGATACGAGCTTTCGCTCGCAGATGCTCATCTTGATGAACATGCGGTTGTCTGAAAATTTGACTTTAAACGAGTTATCGGAACAACTTTCCGTCAGCACGTCGACGCTCAAACGAATTACGAACCGCGAATTCGGCTGCAGCGTCATCGGCTTGTTCCATCAGTTGAAAATAAACAAGGCTTGCTCGCTGATCATCAACTCGAAGCTGAGTATGACGCAAATCGCCGAAACGTTAGGCTTTTTCGACCAAGCGCACTTCTCGCGATTTTTCAAGCAAAAAATGAAGATGACGCCGGTGCAATTCAAAAAAACGAACGCGTTGTAGAAGTCCGGAGCTCCCTCTCAAGAGGAAATGTAAAATACGTCCACCTTAGATGCAATGGATAAATGATATGCGACGTCGCCAATGAAACCGCTATCAGATCGGATCTACTTCGATTATAGATGACAATGGTACGGCTATCCATTGACGGATTGGCCCTAATATTTGGATAATCAGCTCAATGATCGATCAGAACCTGCTGGCGTTGCGTTAGAGGAAATGGAAAAAGCGCCCCCCGCTATCGGAGAGACGCCTGTAAGTCCCTATACAAGGCCCGCTTGGTGAAGGGGCCTTCCGGCTTCGCCCGCATCATCTGCGTGCTGAGTCCTTTTTTTCTATTTCTTCCGCACTGCTTCCACCATATCGTGAATCATCATATACGTATCGCCGTTGTTCAACTTCTGCTTATCGGCGATGCCATCGATCGTCGCTTGCTTCAGCATTCCTTTCGCCTGCAGCTCCTTCACCGCTTGTGCCGCCTGAACGTCGAGGCCGGCTGTCTTCGCGATCGTCCACGCCGCCTGATCGAGCGTGAGCGGCTGCTTCGCCGCATCCTGGATGCCCGCCGCAACTCCGCTCGGATCGCCGGTCAGCTTATGCACTCGCTTGACGCCTTGCATCAAGTTGATCAGCCGCTGCGGGTTCGAAGCCGGCGTCGTGTCGAAGCCTTTGTTATCGTAGCCGCCAATGACGAGTCCCATACTCACGACCGTCTTCAACCCTTCATAAGCTTTCTGTTCCATATAAAACTCCGGTTTGGGCTGGTAAGGCTTCAGCTCCATTCCCTGCTTGTTAAGCATGTCCTGCAGCGTCGCGATATGTTCCTTAGAAGCGGACAGCTCCCGGAACGTAATATTTTTGTCCATCGCGAGCTTCGCGGCCGTGCCGGCGGCTTCTCCGGTAGCCATCCCGACCGGAATAACCCGGGCGCTTCCGTGAGGCAGCGTATCGAAGCTGCCGGACCGTCCGACGACCAGCAGGTTGTCCGCCTTTAATGGAACGATCGAGCGGAACGGGATCGCATACTTGAGCGGATGACTCATGACTGCGCCGTTATCTGTAGGCGATATCCGCTGAATATCGACCGGGTACGAGCCGAATCCGATCCGGTCCCACTGATCGCGGTTTTCCAGCACATCGACCATCGTCAGTCGGTATTCGCCTTGCATATGCCGGGTTTCGCGAATGTACAGTTCCGGCGCCACGGCATCCCACTCCAGTCCGGCAAATTCGGGATACAGCTTCTTCATATGCTCTACAACATACGGCAATTCTTTTTTTGCAATCTCGAAAGCTTCCGTGCGCGATTTCGGATCGAGCCCGTCAATCCCGAAAATTTGCAGCGCGTTGATCAGCATCGTGTTGTCGTTTTGCCGGCCGATGTTGAGACCGCGCATCTTGACGCGTTCCTTATTGTTAGGCGGATACTTTTGCATCTCGCCAAAGCCCCACGCGCTAAGCTCGTTAGCGTCGGTGTTCGGGTCGCCGTCGTCCTTCAACCGCTTCTGGATTTGCTTCCATACTTCGGGGGTTACGTTTTTGAGACGGAATACGGCGGTAACCGCCATTCTCGCTTTCTCGTCTCCAACGTCCGCACGCCCGATTGTATAAGGCACGCCCGACGCCGCGGCGATATCCGCATCCTGGGTAGCGTCGATAACCGCCTTTGCGGTCACGTCCTGCTTCGAGCCGTCTTCTTTGGTAATCGTGACGCCGACGATTTTGTTGTTGCCGTTCGCGCCGGCTTCCAGCTTCGGTTCGATCGCTTTCGTTTTGAGCAGCAGATCGATATTGCTCTCGTTTTTTACCATGTTGTGAAACGCGTTCGCCGCCGTTACGACATCAAACGAATCGCCTTCCACCTGTTTATACCATTCCATAAATAAACCTTGATTTAAAATGTCCACTTTTCCGGGAATGATGCTCGTTTTCTCACGATCGTAGTTATGGTCGAGACTGTTCAGCCAACCCAGCGTCATCAGACCCCCGAGAATGTCCCGGTCCCGGCCGTCCACCAGCAGCGTCTTCAGCCCGTTGCGGGCGGAGGACACCGCGGCTACGATCCCTTCCGGATCGGTACCTACAACGATTACATCGTAGCTGTTTTTTACCGTCTTGACCGATTGCACCTCAGCGAGTTCGCCCGGATTGCCGGTCGACTGGGTTTTGCCGCCGCCTAATAGCTTGTATGCGGTCACCCCCGCGATTACTAGTGCCACCCCGACAAGCAGCAGAAAAACGATTGCATTTTTGCGGGCGGTCCTGCGGTCCACGTGTCTAGCCATGCATCCCATCCTATTCCATTGTAAAATGACATTCAAAGTGTAACACAGATCGGGGGTTTCCGGCAAAATTCGGGCAAAATGACGAAAATAAGCCCGTTTTGGGCAAGTCGGCGCATGCAAAAAAAGCAACCCGGCTTTCCTCATCGTAAGAGGACGGCCGGGTTGGTTTCGGACTTGATGGAACAGCAGGAATCACAGGATTACTCAGACAAGTCGCATACAAGGCTGGCAATTCGTCCGGAAGCAGAGCGAACTCCGCTTCCCCCGCCGCCCTCCGATTACGGATAAAACGTACTGGCCGGAGTCGTGGTCGGACACCAGCGGGAGACGCGCAGAAACCGCAGCAGCGCATCCTGGGCTTTGGCCGTCCCGATATAATACAAGGCGTCGGCCGCATGAGCCCGGACATACCGGTTGTCGTCGTCCAACGCTTCGACAAGCGAAGGCACCGCATCTTCCGCCTGCTCTCCCCATTTCGCAAGCGACAACCCTGCCATAAAGCGGACTTGGGTGTCGTCGTCCTGCAGGGCGTGCGCAAGCGCCTCGACACTTTCGCTGCCGGATTCATAACCGGACCTATACGCTCCGGCTGATCCGAGCGCATCGACGGCGGCCTGACGCACCTTCACGGATGCATGGCTTAACAATCCGGCCAGCGCACTTACCACGTCCGCCGACGAAGCCGCACACGGCTGCTCGCCAAGGGCAAACGCCGCATGAACGATTGTCTCTTCGCGCTCGCTGCCTACAGCCTCGGTCAGTTCCCGGACCACCCCATGCCCGGCCGCGGACAGCCCGTAACCCGCTTTGCGCGAAACCGGCACACTGCCGTGCTTCAAGGCGCGAAGCAGCGCCTCCGATCCTTCCTCTCCCATGCGGGCCAAGCCATAGGCCGCATTCAGAGCGACCGGCTCGAACGAATCTTCCAGCGCCCGCTCCATAGCCGCGACGGCTCCATAAGACGCAGTTGCAGCCCCCAGCATCCCCAGCCGGTCAGCTGCGTCCACCCGCCGCTCCGCTTCTTCCGACCGCAGCTCCTCCAGCAGGCCGGCAATTTCCTCCGCCGTTCCGCCGCTTGCGGCCGTCAAACCGTCGTCGCTTCTGCCCGACAGCCAGTTCCAGGCGTCTGTCCACATCGCCTCGTGCCGATAAACCGGCGTGCTGAACGAAGAGGGGGTTATCCACAACGCTTCCCGGTTATCCCAGCTCGGTTCGGCCGGAGCTTGCGTGCGCATAAATTCGAATTTCAGCATGAACCGTTCCTTGCCGAGCAGATTGGACGTCGACCGGTGCCATATATCGTAATGAATCAGGACAAACGTTCCCGCCTGGCCGGCCGCCGTTACCTCGCCGTCGCTGTCGTCCGCCGCGAACGTGCGGGTATCGTAATTTTGCGTGCCGGGCATGACCCCTGTCGGTCCAAGCTCCACCGGCGTATCCTGCGGGAAATACATAATCATCGCCCACCACGGACGGTGATTGCGCATTTTATGGTAGCCCCAGTAGCTGTCCTTATGCCAGCCGCCCGGTTTCGGAGAGTTGTTGTAATGCCCGTGGCGGTGCGAATGCATCATATACCCCGGGCCGAGCACGCTCGTTAGAGCGCCTGTAACGACCGGATGCTCGAATACCTTCTGAAGCTCGCGAATCCGAGGCAGCAAGTTGTTGCCCGGATTGCCTTCGGTACGGTACACTTCGCTGAGCCGCTCCAGCAGGCTCTGATGAAACTGTGGCGAGAAGTCGGTTTTCAGCAATAAGTACCCTTCGGTAATAAACTGTCTCATCTGATCGTCGTTAAGCAGTTGCATCGGTTTCTCCATCGGAGTTCCCTCCACCTCATAGTTTTGGCTTCACCTTTACTATGGCGGAATACGCCGAACAAGAGAATGGAGGAAGTTCACTCCCATTTGCACAAAACAAACCTGTTTTCCGCTAATCCTCCGCACCGTGCCGTTCCTGCAGCAATCTGCGGTAATCCGACGGCGGCAGCCCGGTATGCTTCTTGAACACCCGGGAAAAGTAGTACAGCTCCATGCCCACCTGCCGGGCGATCTCCGATACCGGCTCCTCGGTCGCCGTCAGCAGCGACATCGCCTTCTCCATCTTCATTTTGTGCACATACTGAATCGGCGACGTGCCGACCAGCTCGCGGAATAAGCGGATCAAGTAATTCGGGTGAAAATGGACGAGCGCCGCGAGCTGGGGAACCGTAATATTGTCATGCAGATGGCTCTCGATATATTTCAATACGAGATTCAAATTCCGGATGCCGCTATCTTCCTGATCCGCCCGGAACATCTGCCGGCCTTCGACCGCACGCTCCAGATAGAGACTGACAATCTCCAGTAGAACGGATTTCTGCATAAGCGCAGCGGTAAACTGCCTGCTGTGGTAATGTTCGATCAGTTGCTCGAACAACCGCGACAGCCGCTCTTGGTCCGTGACATCGATGTGCGAAGGCACTCCGGTCAACCGGAACAGGTCGGTATCGCCGATTTTGGCCGTGAAGTGGCACCAATATTTGCCGAAACCGTTTTCATTTATCGTGTAATAGGACTGCTTCACACCCGAAGGCATTACGAACAGCTGACCGGGACGGGGATAATGAGGCACCCCGTCGATGACGAGGCAGCCTTCCCCTTCGCGGATGTAATAAAACCGGTTGAACTCCGGAACGAAGTTCATCTGCCGCCACTTCGCATCTACTTTCGTATACGCCGCGATCGACACCTGAACCTGCACATTGTCCAGCAAGCTCCCGAGCCGGGAGAGCGATTTGGTCGTTTTCATCGGAATCTCCCCGCCCGCTCAGCGGCTTACCGTTTGTCCGTAAGCGTCGTCCAGCAGCCGCATTTTTTTATCGAAATATTCCTTGTACGCCTGATTGTACACCGACGGCTCCTTCGGATTCGGAAACCGCTCGATTTTTTGCTGCTCGTTGCCTTCCGCGTCGTATACGGCCGGATACAGCACTTTGCTGACCGCGCCGCAGCCCAGCCCGATAATCGTCTGCCGCTCCTCCATCATGAGGATGTTGTACAAGCTGTCCCGGTCGCCGAGGGCGTAACCGACGTTCTCGAGGTTGCCCAGCATATTCTTCTGCCGGTACATGTAGTACGGATGATAGCCGTTCTCTTCCATAAACCGGTTCGCCATCTTCATCATATCGGCGATCTCGTCCCGCTCCGCCACTTCGTACTGATCGCGGTTTTTGGTCATTCGCGATGCCCGCTTGAACGACAGCGTATGCACGGTTAACGATTCCGGGAGCAGCTTGGCCGTCTCGTCCAGCGTATGCTGGAATTCGGGAATCCCTTCGTTCGGCAGACCGATAATGAGGTCCATATTAATATTGTCCATCCCCATCTCGCGGGACAGGATGAACTTCTCGATCGTTTCATCGACAGTATGGTGGCGCCCGATTTTATCGAGCGTAAGCTGGGTGAAGCTTTGCGGATTGATGCTGATCCGGTCGACGTTCCATTTTTTCATCACCTTCAGCTTATCCGGCGTTATCGTGTCGGGACGGCCCGCTTCAACCGTCAGCTCGCGCACTTGGTCCATATCCGGAATCGACTGATGCATCGTTTCAAAAAGCGCATCGATCTGCTCGGCGGTTATGCTCGTCGGCGTCCCCCCGCCCCAATAAATCGTCGTTACGGTCAGTCCGGTCCGCTTCAGCCATTCGCCCGTCTCCCGGATCTCGTAGTGCAGGCCGTCCAGAAACGAATCTACGGACCCGTTGTTGCCGCGGATATCGTAAGCCGGAAACGTGCAGTAGGCGCATTTCGTCGGGCAGAAAGGAATGCCGATATACAAGCTGACTTCGCGGTCCAGCTCGAACAGATCGGGGATCACCTGGAGCTGCCGCTCCACGATGTCCGCCAGCAGCTTCGCCTTCTCGTCGGTAAGCAAATATTCCTCCTGCAGCTGGCGTACGCTTAACTCCCGTCCCTGCTTGCGGACCATATTGTGCATCAGCTTCGTCGGGCGCACCCCGGTGAGCACGCCCCACGGCTGCTCCAGTCCGGACGCTTCCTCGAGGACGCGCAGCAGCGCCGAGCCGACGACGCGCTTCAGCTCCCTCCGGCGCGCTTCTGCAGCTCCGCTTCGCAGCAGCCTCCGTTCCGTGTGCGACCAGGCCGCTCCCGATTCCGGACGCTCCAAATAAGCCCGAACCTCGGCCTCGGCTTCTACGCCCGCGTCGGCAAGCTCCAGCGTCATCCGCAGCTCGGCGTCATCCGCCGGCTCATACACAAGCTCCACTTCTTCGTAAAACAGCTTCCATATATGATAAATATCCATTTGATAGTCTGAAAATCCGATCTGCCTGATCTCAACCTTCATCTCGCGTATCACCCTCCGATCGACGTACCGCCGCCTTAAGCGGCCAAACTGTTATAACTAGATAAGTGTACCACAAGTGAAAGCGCCAAGGAATGTTTGCGGCGTTCCGGGAACCCGGACGGATACCGGGTACCGGGATAATCGGGAACGACAAAAAAACCGCCCCTTCCGCTGATGCGGGCAAGCTGGCGGCGATTTTGACGGGTTAAGCACGCGGAGGCTTCCTCGACGGATGTTTGCCCTGAACGTGACCGGTCGCCCACTCTTCGGCCGCTTCTGCGGCGAAAAAACTGTGCATCATCCCGGCCGATTCGTGAGTATCGTTGTGCAGCAGCCGGTTTCCGGGCTCCAGCATAACGGTTTCCTTGCGGGATCGGCGCATCTGATCGACTCCTTGAGCGAAATGTACTATCAGTTTCCCCAAGAGTGCGATATTTCATAATACGCCTGATGTTTCACGCTACGCCCATTCCTTGCAAGTACCGGATTACCGCTAGCAAACCGTCCGCTATTTCGCAGCGGCAACCGGAACGGCCGCCTTTTCGCTTTCCCTTGCTTCCAGACGCCGCTCGGCCCGCTCGCTTTCCTTGATTCGGGGACACGAATAACAATAACGGCCGCCTTCCGTCCGGTAATACATACAGCATGAATTTTTCATCCGCATCTGCTTGCACGGGTCTTTCAAATCTTCGATCCAGCGAATTTTGACGTCGAACGGACTCCGGGTCTGACCGAATGTGCCGCCCTCGATGTGACGGATCAGAAACTCATAGTCGGCGGCAATCGTTTCTTTAACCGTATCGTTATTCTCCGCAAGCATCCACTGCTCCGTGCTGTAGTTGAACCGGGTCGGCAGCAGCCCCCACAGATGCGGCAGAGGCATACCCGCGGCCTTGGACGCCGCTTCATATACAGGCCGCACCGTTCCGCTGTACAAAGCGGAGAGGACCTCTGCGAGCCAGATCCTGCGCTCGTTCCCACCCTCGGGAGCGCGCTGCTCGGACCAACACGCCAGCTGGAAGGCGACTCCGTACCTTCCTTCCTCCATCTCCACGAGCTGCACCGTTATATTGTCAGGCGACACATCAAAGGCGACGTCATGTACCGATACCGCGTATTGCAAAGCCAGACTAACGTTCCCGAACTGGGCGCAAAAATAAGCGGCTGCCGCCGTCCGGTCCAGCGCCTTCATCAGCGGCGAATACGCTTCGAGCAATTGCTCCATCGAGCTCCCGAGGGGCAAGGCGGATAACGGTACGGAATACACGACGTGCCTTGTGCCTTCCATGCCGATGTTGAATTTGTGCAGCGATTCGATCATGACGTCAATCCCTTCATACACGCGAATTCGAAATTGATAATCATTATCATATTATCAGCGAACTGGCGTAATATCAATACGCAAACAAAAAAGAACCGTTACCGGCTCTCGATTACGAGCGTAACAGGTCCTGAGTTCGTCAACTGCACATCCATCATCTCTCCGAAAATACCGGTTTCCACCTGCAGACCGTAACTGCGGAGCAGCTCATTAAACTTGTCGTAGAGCGGCTTCGCCTGCTCTGGCCGGGCGGCGTCCATAAAGTTCGGCCGCTTCCCTTTGCGTACGTCGCCGTACAGCGTAAATTGCGATACCGACAATACCCCGCCGCCGACGTCGAGCACCGATACATTCATCTTGCCTTCCGCATCCTCGAAGATCCGCAAGCCGGCCAGCTTCTCGGCCAAATAACGGGCGTCCTGCTCGGTGTCCTCATGCGTAACTCCGACCAGGACAACGAGCCCGTGCCCGATTTGGCCGACCGTCTCTCCGTTCACGACTACACGCGCTTCTTTGCTTCTCTGTACGACTATCCTCATGGTGTTTGCTCCCTTGGCCGATCCGCATTCCTTCGGCCCCTAGCTTTGCATAATCCGCTGAACCGAATATACGTCCTTCACCCGTTTAATCTTTTCTACAACCGATTGCAGGTGATCGATATTTTTAATCAGAATCGTCATATGAACGATCGCCATCTTATTTTTGTCGGACCGTCCGGACACGGCGGAGATAACCGTCTTGCTCTCCGATACGGCTTGCAGCACTTCGTTCAGAAAGGCGGAACGGTAGTGGCCCGTAATCTCGATCTCGACGTGATAGTTCGCTTCGACCGCAGTCTCCCACTCGACATCGATCATCCGGTTCAGATCGTCCTCGTCGCCTGTCGGAATGTTCGTGCAATCCGTCCGGTGAACGGACACCCCGCGCCCGCGGGTAATGTATCCGATAATATGATCGCCGGGAACCGGATTGCAGCATCGTGCGAACCGGACGAGCAGATTGTCCACGCCCTTGACCCGGACGCCGTGAGTCGGACGGCTCTTTTTCTCCGTCGAGCCTTTGACTTCCTTCACTTCGCTCGTCAGCTCGAGCGCGTTCGCCTGGGCTTCTTCGTTCTCGCGGCGAATCTTGTCCGTCAGTCGTGTACAGATCTGGGCAGCGGTAATGCCGCCGAAGCCGACAGCCGACATCATATCTTCGATATCGTTGAAGTTGAATTTGCGGGCAACCTCCATCAGGTTGTCATCGGTCATCACGGAAGGAGGCTCCAGCCCGAGCCGCTTCAGCTCGCGTTCGATCCCTTCCTTGCCCTTCTGGACGTTCTCTTCCCGCTTCTCCTTCTTGAACCACTGCTTGATCTTGCTCCGGGCGTGCGAAGACTGGGCGATCTTCACCCAATCCTGGCTAGGTCCGTACGAATGCTTGGACGTTAAAATCTCGACGATATCGCCTGTATTCAGCTTATAATCGAGCGGTACGATTCGTCCGTTCACCTTCGCACCGACCGTGCGGTTGCCGATCTCGGTATGAATCCGGTACGCGAAATCGAGCGGAACCGAACCTGCCGGCAGCTCGACGACTTCCCCTTTGGGCGTGAACACAAAGACGAGATCGGAGAAAAAGTCCATCTTGAGCGACTCCATAAACTCCGCCGCATCCCGCGTATCCTGCTGGAGCTCCAAAATTTCGCGGAAAAAGATCATCTTGTCCCCGAAGCCGCCGGACGGCACCATCGAGCCTTCCTTATACGCCCAGTGGGCGGCGATCCCGAACTCGGACGTCTTATGCATGTCCCACGTGCGAATCTGCACCTCAAGCGGCTCACCGCTTGGTCCGACGACCGTCGTATGCAGCGACTGGTACATATTCGGCTTCGGCATCGCGATATAATCCTTAAACCTGCCCGGCATCGGCTTCCATAACGTGTGGATAATGCCGAGCGTCGCATAGCAGTCTTTGATATTGTCCACGATGACCCGAATCGCAAGCAGGTCGTAAATTTCGTTGAACTGCTTGTTTTTGGAGGTCATCTTTTTGTAAATGCTATAAATATGTTTCGGCCGGCCGGAAATATCGCCCTCGATCCCCATCTCGCTGAGCTTGCTCCGGATATTGTCGATAATCTCTTCGATATATTTCTCGCGCTCGGTCCGTTTTTTCTGCATCAGGTTCACGATCCGGTAATATTGCTGCGGGTTTAAGTAACGGAGAGCGATATCCTCCATCTCCCACTTGATCGCCGAGATCCCGAGCCGATGAGCGATCGGACAGAAAATCTCAAGCGTCTCGTCGGCGATCCGCCGCTGCGCTTCCTCCGACTGGAACTTCAGCGTTCGCATATTGTGCAGACGGTCGGCCAGCTTAATCAAAATCACGCGTATGTCCTGGGCCATCGCCACGAACATTTTGCGGTAATTTTCGTTTTGCTGCTCTTCCTTGGACTTGAATTTAATTTTCTCCAGCTTGGTCAGCCCGTCGACAAGCATCGCGCACGTTTTGCCGAAATGCTTCTCCACCGCCTGGAGCGATACCGTCGTATCTTCGACCACGTCATGCAGCAGGGCGGCGATGACCGAAGTGACATCCATCTGCATATTCACTAAAATTTCGGCAACGGCCAGCGGATGTAAAATATACGGTTCTCCCGACTTTCGCACCTGTCCGTGGTGAGCTTGCTCGGCAAAGTCGTAAGCTTCCCGAATCCGTACGAGATCGCTTTGTTTTAAGTAGGTTGCCGCGCGTTCCAGTAACTGCTCAATGCCCATCTTATATATACCTTCTCCTGCCATACGTTCGTTTCTCTACATTATGCCTTTGAATGGGGACGACGTCAACTGCAACGCGGAAGCAGAGCGGATCGGGGCGGGCGAATGAAACGTTTACAAGCCCTCAAGAAAACGGATGATATTTCGACACATTTCTGCTATTCTATTTGATGGCATTCCAGATGTCGAAAAAACTATGTGTGTAAGGGAGATGTACTATGCAGCAACGCGTCATTCAGGTGGACGAGCGCCCTCCGCTGCTCAAGAGCATACCGCTCGGCCTGCAGCATCTGTTCGCGATGTTCGGCTCCACCGTCCTCGTTCCGTTTTTGTTCAAGGTTGATCCCGCTACGATTCTGCTTATGAACGGAATAGGTACGCTGCTTTACTTGTTTTTGTGCAAAGGCAAAATTCCGGCTTATCTCGGCTCCAGCTTCGCTTTTATCTCGCCCGTGTTCGTCGTGCTCGGAACGCAAGGGTACAGCGCTGCGCTGGGCGGGTTTATCGTAGTCGGTCTCGTCTTCATCCTGTTCGCCCTGCTCGTCAAATCGGTCGGCACCCGCTGGATCGACGTCGTGTTCCCGCCTGCCGCGATGGGCGCCATCGTAGCCGTGATCGGGCTGGAGCTCGTTCCGGTCGCAGCCGGCATGGCCGGGCTGATTCCGGGCTCTGACGCGCCGGCGGACTGGGCGCTCGATCCGAAAACCGTAACCGTTTCCCTGTGTACACTGGCTATCACCATTATCGGCCAAGCGATGTTCCGCGGCTTCCTTAAAATCATCCCGATCCTGATCGGCATGGTCGTCGGTTACGGGCTGGCCGCCTGGATGGGTCTCGTTTCCTTCGGCAAAGTGGCGGAAGCGGATGTGGTCGCCTTGCCGACATTCTACACACCTACATGGGATTGGGCCAGCATTATTATCATTCTCCCGGCCGCGCTCGTCGTCATCGCCGAGCATATCGGGCATCTGATCGTAACCGGCAATATCGTCGGCAAAGACTTGACGAAAGATCCCGGTCTGGACCGCTCCCTGCTCGGCAACGGGATATCTACCGTGCTGTCCGGGTTTGTAGGCTCTACTCCGAATACGACTTATGGCGAAAATATCGGCGTCCTCGCGATCTCCAAAGTGTACTCGACCTGGGTCATCGGCATTGCGGCCGTATTTGCCATCGTGCTTTCGTTTTTCGGCAAATTGGCGGCGTTGATCAACACGATTCCGGTTGCCGTTATGGGCGGCCTTTCGCTGCTCTTGTTCGGGGTTATCGCCGCTTCCGGCATTCGGATGCTCGTCGAGAGCAAGGTGGATTATTCGAAGCCTTCGAACCTTATCCTGACGACGATCGTTCTCGTGATCGGGATCAGCGGAGCCAAGCTGACCCTGGGCGACTTCGAACTGAAAGGGATGGCGCTGGCAACCGTCGTCGCCATTCTGCTGAGTTTGTTCTTTAAGCTGAGCGATCTGCTAGGGTTATCGAACGAGAAATAACATTGTATGCAAGTTAAAACACGATCCGTGCCTAAGGCAAAGATCGTGTTTTTTGATAGTTCGGATAATAAATTGTATTAAGACAATAAAGAGATAATGTGGTACTGCGTTAAATTGATCAATTAAAAACATTCCCTACTAAAAAAGCTGCCTCTTCTATTCCGCAAACAAAGGGCATTCGTCGTGGCACAGGCTCACTGCAAGTTAAGGAGAGAGGTAGCTGGCCCATTGCCTCCATTTCCGGGCGATATGAACTCGCCCACACGTACTCCGCTCCGAGTAAATCCCCTGCTCCTCCAGCCACCTGGGCTCCGGCTCGAATTGAATGCCGGTTATTGCTACCAGCGCAGAGCACCTTGCTGCGAAGATGGATACCCGTTCGTGAATGGCATCGTCCTCTATCCCGCTTAGCAGCGGTTTAACGAATGCTTCGTCCCGGATATTACCGGCCAGCTTAATGGCGCAATAGCGAATATCCAGGTCGCTGTCCGAGAACAACCCGGCAACTTCATCCTTCAGCTGGTGATGGAGACCCGGACTTCGGCTTAACGCAAAGAGGGCGGCCATTCTCACAAATCGGCTGTCATCATGGAGAATGCGGCAATAGTCTTGGATGGAGAGCGCTTCCTGGTAAAACGCCAAAGCCGTTATCGCTGCGGCACGGACCCGGCCCGACCTGCTGCCGGTTAGGAACAATACCTGTTCCTGCGTCTCAGGAAATATAGGAGCATCGCAGTAAGACAATAGAGCAGCCGAAGCGATGCTCGTCTCTTCCTGAGCCTTAATTGCTTTCAAACGCTCGAAGCTGTCTTTCTCCTTCCAACTGCACCATAACGTGTACGGCGGATCGCTTTCCTCAACCGACGTATCGGCATGAATAGCCGCCTTCACATCGACTAATCCGGCATGCAGCTCTGTCCACTGCCCTACCACGGCGGAACTTTCTACGATGGCGGCTTTTACTTGTCCGGCTGTCCAGCTTGGCTGCGCTTGCCATAGGCAGGCTGCACATCCGAGAACAATCGGCGCGGCAAACGAAGTGCCCTCTGTTCTCGCGTACCCTTCCGGCAGGTTGTCGAACCGAGCGGTAAAGTGGCTTTGACGCTCTTCCAGCGAAACAAATGGCGCAGGCAGCACGATGTTTTTAGCCGGCGCTACTATTTCCGGCACCCATTTGCCCTCGAACGTCGTCCCTCTGCACCCGTAGTACGGTTTCGCGTAACGAATATCGGCATCTTCCGGTACGATCACCCCGCCGACCGATAATACGGATGGCGATGAAGCCGGACCGTTGCTCGTTAACTCTTGCGTATTGCCCGTAGCTGCAACAACGAGAAGACCGTCAGCAGCCAGCTTCTCGCACCCGATCCGAATCGGGTCCGCCTGCCAGGGAAGAAGCCCCGTATCCCGGGTCGCCGCGATCGTTACTACGACTCCGCGTATGCGATACCGGCGCCAGTTCAGGTAAAGCCAGTCTAATGCAGCCGCGATTTTGCATTCGACATCCTGATCGGTATTCAGACGGCCGGTCTCCAGCAAGTAAAGGTCGGCATCCGGCGCAGATCCGGTATACAGACCTTGGGAGATCAGACCCGAACCGGCCGCCGCAGCTGCTGCAGCCAAGCCATGCCTTCCCCTGGTCCAAGGACCGTCGTCCGCCGTCATTAATGAAGGGACCGGATCAGGCTCGGACGTTTTTACGAGGTACGTGTTTCGCCGGGAAGTGGCCGCTATATCGGGATGATTCGGGAACCGGCCGTCTACGACGGCAATGCCTACTCCTTTGCCAGTGAGATGATGCGGAATTTGTAGAAAATTGCGAATCGAAGGCCATGTCACAGACGTGCCCCTCCTCTGTTTTTATTTCCCGGAAAATAAACCGGGTGTTTCCTTGTTACTTCTTCTTGTTACTTCTTCTAATTACCGTTTCTTGTAACTGTTTCTCGTTACCGCTTTTTACAACCGTTTCTTGTAGTCCTCCTCAGCTGCGATTCTTCTCCAAAAAGGGCATGACGCCCATAGCCGGCGTAATACTTGGCACGATGTGGCATGACCACCCTGTCTAGCACGATAAGAGCGGTTTGGACCTCTTAATTTACAATATCCGCCTAACTTACAGAAAATAAGTGCGGTTTGAAGCTCTTATTCCAGCAGTTTCGCTGAAAACGCGCCGTTTTTGGTTATTTAGCAGTTGCAAACCGCTCTTATTACCGCTTCGAAGCAAATTTCCAAACGAATAAGAGCTCCAAATCGCTCTTAAGCCTACAAGTTTTTCAAAACGCTGCAGCCGAACACGAACGTCCGCACCCCGGCCTGCCCCTGGTTCGTTCCTTTGAGGCCCCGGCTTCGGCCGACTCCGCCTACTGGAAAAACGACAGCAGAAACAGCGCGTTCCGCTCCAGATCCCTGCAAGCCGCAATAGCCGGTTCTGCGCTTCCCAACCTTTGGTTAAACTGCGAAAGACTCGGAGTCCGGGCTGCTCGCAAGAGCAACAAATCATCCTTCATCCTTCGGCGCGGGCCGCTCGGCACTATCAATCTGCTTGTAAATGTAAAGCAACAACCAGCGTTCCACCTAACCGGCAACAGGAACGGCCGACAAAAACGCCCGTGCTTCGGTCCCGGGCATTACTGCCGTTCAGGACCACCGCACGGGCGTCTTGTGTAAAATCAATACTGGACCAGCGATTCGATCTCGATGCCGCCCAGCTTCTCTCTACCGTTCAAATAAGACAGCTCGATCAAAAACGTCGCGCCGACAACGTCGCCGCCGAGCTGGCGGATCAGTTGGAGCGTGCTTGCGATCGTACCTCCTGTTGCAAGCAAATCGTCCGCGATCAATACCCGCTGCCCCGGTCGGATCGCATCTTTATGAATGGCAAGCTTATCTTTGCCGTACTCCAGATCGTAGCCGACCTCGATCGTCTCACCCGGCAGTTTGCCGCTTTTGCGGATCGGCACGAAGCCGACGCCCAGCGCGTAAGCGAGCGGAGCGCCGATGACGAAACCGCGCGCTTCAGGCCCTGCGACCAGATCGATGCCGCTGTCCCGGTACCGCTGCGCAAGATGATCGATAACTTCCTTGTAGACCGGACCGTTGTTCAGCAGCGTCGTAATGTCCTTGAAGCGGATACCCGGTTGCGGAAAGTCGGGAATGACGCGAATATGCTCTTTGAGATTCATCCTGTTACCTCCATCATACGTTTCGATTGAACGGCCAGCCGGTCCGTAATCCAGTCCGTCAGCTGCTGCGCGTTCGAGTAGACGAGCACTTGCTCGACCTCGCCGCGCTGCTGACGGCTTTGATAAGCGGGCGATTCGGCAAGATCCCGCTTCTTGGGTGATGCCGCCGTTTTGCAGACAGATCCCATCTTATCGATAAATTGCAATTCTTCAAAAACCGTGAGCATAAACCGAATCAGTCCTTCGGATAATCCGGACTTTCGGCGAAGCGGCTCAAGAAACGAGATGTTCCGCTCATCCCACTCGCCCTTCCGGATCGCTTCCTGGTACAGCGCCTTAAACGTGTCTCTCGACGGTAGTGCAGCGTAATCGCGGTCCCAATCGGCAAATGCGGCGTAAATCCGTTTCGCCCGGCACACTGCCAGCGCCGACTCCAGACGTTCCAGCCGGTCCGGGAGCGTAACGATCAGCACATCGTCGGCTTCCGCGAGACTGGCCGACTTGGCGGCCGCATTTAGAGGGATCGCCCCCAAGCTGCCGTCCATCGCCCACAACCCGCAACTGATCCGGTCCGGATCGATCAGCTTCGAGGGCGCACCCGCTTCTACGAGAATCGCCTCGCGCCCGGGCCCGCCCGGCTCTTGCCGTACCGCTCCGCACGTATCCGCAAACTTGTCTACGGTCATCTTGGCCCCGCGCCAATCGAATACTTGCACATGCGGCACCCGCATATCCTGAATGACGATTTGCGGCTTGCGGACGCCGTTCCACTCGTTAATGCCGAGCTCCCCGAGGATGTCGATCCTCGCCGTCGGCGAGATAAGCTCCAGCATGGCTCCGCGCCCGAAGCCTACCGCCTCTACCGTGCCTGGAGACGAACCTCCCGGCTCGGTCAGCATCAGCTTCAAATGCTGTTTGTCTTTGCCGAGCGCCCGCTTCTCCTGGACATTTAATCCCGACAAGACGAACCTGGGGGCCGGATTGCCCATTCCGAACGGGGCAAGCGCCTCGATCTGACGAATGATATCCACGGTCACGTCAACAAGCGTGAAGTCCGCATCCGCCTGAATTAGCGGCACGAGATCCTCGGCAGTCAGCCATTGTTCGGCAAGAGCGTTCAAGGCTGCGGCGAATTCGTCCAGACGGTCGCGATGAATCGTCATCCCTGCCGCCGCCTGATGTCCGCCGTAATGATCGAGAAGCCCCGCAGTATGGGTCAGCGCCTGATAAATATCGTATCCCGGAATCGAACGCGCCGAGCCTTTGGCCAGCCCCGTAGCCGGATCGATCGCAAGGACGATTACCGGCCGGTAGAAGCGCTCCAGCAGCTTCGCCGCCACGATTCCGATTACACCCACGTTCCAGCCTTCCGCCGCCACTACGATCACTTGGCTGGAGAAATCGGGATCTTTGCGCGTCAAGACGTCCAGCGCTTCCTTCGTCATCTCTTCGACAATCCGCTGACGCTCCTTGTTCAGCAAATCGAGCGAAGTCGCTATGAGCTCCGCTTCCTCGGGATCGTCAGTCGTCAGCAGCCGTACGGCGTCCGAAGCATGCTCGAGCCTTCCGCTTGCATTAATGCGAGGCGCCAGCGAGAAGCCCAGATGCGTGGAGGTAACCTCCTTATCGCCCGCTCCGGACACGTCCAGCAAAGCCTGAATGCCGGCGTAAGCGCTATCCTGCATCCGCTCCAGGCCAAGCTTGACGATCACGCGGTTCTCTCCGACAAGCGGCATCAAATCCGCCACTGTACCGATTGCCGCAATTTCCAGCAGCTCCTCGGGAAGCTCCTCGAGCAGCGCGTGCGCAAGCTTGAACGCGACGCCTACCCCCGCGAGCGACTTAAACGGATACGGGCATCCGGGTTTCTTCGGATTCAGAATCGCTACGGCATCCGGCAGCAGCTCCGGCGGCTCGTGATGGTCCGTAACGATGACGTCGATGCCACTCTCCGTCGCATAAGCGATCTGCTCGCGGGCGCTGATTCCCGTGTCAACGGTTACGATAAGCGATACGCCGCTTTGCTTTGCGAGGTCGATTGCATTGACATTCAGACCGTACCCTTCGGTGGCCCGATGCGGGATATAGGTATCGAATTCCGCGCCGAGACGGCGCAGCAAATGCACCATAAGCGAGGTGCTGCTCACGCCGTCCGCGTCGTAATCCCCATATACTCTTATTTTCTCTCCGGCTTGAAGCGCGCTTCGAATCCGCTCCACCGCCCGTTCCATGCCATCGAGTAGAAAAGGATCATGAAAATGATCCTTTCCCCCTTTGAGAAACCGCCTGGCTTCTCCTATATCGGTAATGCCTCGGGCAACCAGCATACCTGCGATGACGGGATGAAGCTTCAGCTCCTTCGCCAGCGACTCGGCGACATGCCGTTCGATGCCGTTTACTTTCCACCTTGCCTTCGGTTGAAGCATAGTTGCCTCCCCCTCCCTACTTCCGGCTTCTCCTCAATGCAGCAGCGTCGGGAAGTCGGGATGCTCCGAACTGACATCCTTGTACGGATATCCCGGATCGTATGGATTAACATGAATGAATACGTCCGACACATGACTGAATTTGCTGAGAAGCTGGTGCTTCACCGCTTTTCCGATATCGTGGCCTTCGCTGACCGTAATTCTCGGATTCACGCTGATTTTAATGTCTACGATCACATAATGCCCATGCTCGCGGGCGCGCAGTTCATTGACCGTAATTACGCCTTTGACCCGCTGAGCCGTATCCAGCAGCTCTTCGGTATCTTCCTTGTGAAGCACATGATCGATCGTCTTGTGAACCGATTCCATCACGAGCTTGTATCCCATCCGCAGCACGAGCAAGGCGACGAACAGTCCCGCCAGCGGGTCCAGGTAGTACAGAAGCGGCTGGTTCATATAAGCTCCGAGCACCGCTCCGCCTACGCCGATCAGGACGGCCACCGACGACATTACGTCGGTTCTGTGGTCCCAGGCGCTGGCGATAAGCGCTTGGCTCGAAAGCTTCTTTCCAAGACGAAAATTATAGTGGAACAAAAACTCTTTGACAACGATCGAGATGCCTATAGCGATAAGGGCGAATTCTTCGGGAGCTTGCGTCACTCCCGCGTACATCGTTTTGACGGAATTGATGCCGATCTCGAGCCCGACCAATAGCAACAGCACCGATACGATAATTGCGGAAACCGATTCCGCCTTGCCGTGTCCGTACGGATGGTCCCGATCGGGCGCGCGTCTGGCCGCCTTCAGCCCGATCAAAACCGCAATCGATCCCGCTACGTCCGAGGCCGAGTTGGCCGCATCCGCAAGCAATGCTTTACTGCCGGACAACCAGCCGAAGATCCCTTTCAAGACCGCGAGCGCGATATTTCCGATAATGCTAAGCCAAGCCGCAAATTGCGCTTTTTCGAAACGCTGCTCCGACATATGGCCCCCCCTTACATGTTGAAAACGCTCCTTCAGCCGATATTACGAATTCGCTTTGGCAGGCGCTACTTTACCGGATCTCAGCGTAGCCCGCTTAAGCAGATACCACAGCGGAGTAGCGAGACAAATCGAAGAGTACACGCCGCTTACAAGCCCGATCAGCTTCGCCAGCGCGAACAGCTTGATCGATTCGCTGCCGAACAGGTACAAGCAGACAGCTGCGATAATTACTGTGACGACCGTATTGATCGAGCGGCTCATCGTCTGCCAGATGCTCGTATGAACGAGCTCGGCCAGATCGCCTTCGCTTTTAAGCTTGGCAAACCGCAAGTTTTCGCGAATCCGGTCCAAAATAACGATCTTGTCATTGATCGAATACCCGATCGTCGTCAGCACCGCGGCTACGAACGGAAGGTCAACCTCCAGACGGAAGATCGAGAAGATCGCGATAACGAAAAACGCGTCGTACAAAATCGTAACGATCGCCGACAGCGCAAACCGCCATTCGAAGCGGATCGTGACGTACAAGCTGACCGCAATACTGGCGACGGCTACGGCAAGAATCGCTTTGTTCTTCATCTCGTTAGCCATATCCGGGGAAACGGTATTGACCTCGTGAGACACTTGATCACCGTAGGTGCCCGTAAAGGCGGTTATCACTTGCTTGACCTGCTCTTCGGTCAGCACCTCATCGTACCTGGCCGAGAAGCGGTCGTTGTTGCCTCCCATCGTCAGGATAACCGGGTTCAGCCCGGCGTCTCCGAACACTTTCTCCACCTGAGCTCGATCCGTCGTTTTGCCGAGCGCTACGTCCAGCGACGTGCCCGCCTTGAAATCGACCCCGTAGTGCAGTCCCGATATGAGCAGGATCACAATCCCGATAATGGTGACGAGCAAGGAGGCGCCGAAAAACAAGTTCCGGTTTTTGACAAAGTCGTACCGATTTTTATAGTTCACGGATGTCCGCCTCCTTTACTCCGAAATAAACCGGCTTTTTGAACAAATTGCTGCGGACAAGCAAGGTGATCAAAAAGCGCGAGAACAATACGTTGGTCAGCATGCTGATCAGAATGCTCACGATCATCGTCAGCGCGAATCCGCGGATGGCGCCGTTACCGATATAATACAAGACGCCGCAGGAAATGATGTTGGTAATGTTGGCGTCCATAATTGTCCGGAACGAATGCTTGTGACCGGATTTCAGAGATGACAGCAGGCTTTTGCCGCTGCGAATCTCTTCCTTGACGCGTTCGAACTTGATGATGTTGGCGTCGACCGCCATCCCGATCCCGAGAATGAGTGCCGCGATGCCCGGAAGCGTCAGCGTGGCGTTCATCCAATAAAAGACGAGCAGCACGAGCCAGGTGTACGTGATCAGCGTAATCGCCGCCACGATGCCCGGCACGCGGTAGAACACCACCATAAACAGCAGGATCAGCAGCGAGCCGATAATGCCGGCCTTAATCGTCTGCTCCAGCGACTGCTGTCCGAGCGTAGCGCCGACGGACTGGGTATATTTCTCCGTTAGCTTCAGCGGAAGCGCGCCCAAGTTAATAATATCCTTCAGTTCTTTGGCTTCCTCGTACGTGTAGCTGCCGGTAATCGTCGCCTTGCCGTCCGTCAGAACCTGCTGAACGACCGGAGCGGACAGCTGGGTTTCGTCCAAATAAATCGCCAAGGGTTGTCCGAGCAAACGCTGGGTAATCTCGGCGAACTTGGCTTTGTCCTTCACTTCGATGGAAATGATCGGCTGATTCGTCTGATTAAAGCCGACCTCCGCCGCGCCTTCGACGAAATCGCTCCCTACCATTTCTTTCTTGCCGTCCGGCCCTCTGAAGGTCAGCTCCGCCGGCTTGCGCAGAAGCGCCCGGACCTCTTCTTGGTTCTCCACGCCGGCCAGCTTGACGCGAATCCGGTCCGTTCCTTCCGTAGTAACTTCCGGCTCGGCTACTCCGCTTGCGTCTGCGCGCTTGGCGAGACTTTGTGCGGTCTGGACCAGAGAATCGCGCGTTACTGCTTTGCCTTCATCGATCGGCTCGGCTACGTACAAAATTTCAAAGCCGCCCTTCAAATCCAATCCGAGTCTCACCTTGGACAGCAATCCCGGGCTTGACCATGCTACGACGCCTAGAGTGATTACCACGATAAGCACAAATGCCGCCAATCGCTTCATATTCATGTGAGCGACTCCCTTCCATACTCAATATTCCTATTATAACCACCGTCTAAAATCGAGTCAATTTGACAGCCGGGCGTGCACGCTCCGGCCAAAAAACGTCAAATCCGCTCTTTCCTTCCTGCTGCGGGCACCTCTCTCCAGCGCCGTATAACGCCCCCCGCCGCACCCGCGGACCTGACCGACACATAGTCCCCCCGTCACAAAAAAAAGCCGCGCTTCTATTCGAAACGGGCGTCTTGGCGGTATATGCTCATCGTCATCCAGTTCATAAACGAAGTCGCTTTGAGCGATAAAATGTCGTTAACAATCTGGTGAATTCTTGGGGTTCCCATTTTGGCATATTTGTCGCTTACGCAGTCCCAAATCTCTTTTCCGGTCACGTGTTCGTACCCGATCATCCGGAATTCCTCCGCTTTGCTGCGGCACAGCTGCTCGATCGTTTCATTTAATTCTTCTTCGGATAATCCGGGCTCATCCATCTGCTCGGTTGGTTCGTAAGCGTCCTCATCCATCCTCGTATTCCTCCCTTGACCGCTTCTACGCTTCCGGGCCCATGTACGTCCTACGCTTTCTGTATTCGCCGCCGCCGACCCGATTCCTTCCGCTCCCGCCTCTCTTCCTAAATTTGTTGCATGAGCTTGTGCCTTGTCCGCATATTCATGGAGATAAGACTGTCCATCCCACAATGGAAGGATGTAGCACCGCTTGAGGAAGCAATCGTTCATCAAAGGGACTATGATTCTGCTTGCGGCCGGCATCGTAAACCGGATACTCGGCTTCGTTCCGCGCATTACGCTTCCGCGAATTATCGGCGCCGAAGGGGTCGGGCTGTACCAGCTCGGCTATCCGTTCATGATCGTGATCATCACGATCATCTCAAGCGGCGTCCCCCTGGCCGTAGCTAAACTTGTCGCGGAGGCGGAGTCGGAAGGCAACGAGCGGAAAATCCGCTCCATCCTGCGCGTCTCGCTTGCGATCACCTGCGGTCTGGCGGTATTTTTCACGCTGTTCTGCTTATGGGCGGCTCCCTGGATTACGTCGCGGCTGCTGACCGACCCCAGAGTGTACCATACCTTTATGAGCATGTGTCCGATCCTGCCGATTGTGGCGCTCTCCGCCGTATACCGCGGCTATTTTCAAGGCCGCCAGAACATGATACCGACCGCCTTGTCCCAAGTCGTCGAAACGCTCGTTCGGATCGCCGCCATGCTGACGCTCGCATATCTGTTCCTCCCTTACGGGGTCGAATGGGCGGCAGCGGGCGCGATGATTGGTGTCGTCATCGGCGAGCTGTTCGGAATGCTGGTGCTGCTGATCAGCTTCAGTCGCGATAAAACGCGCAAACAGCTTGGCGCCGCAAAATCCGTCTCTGACGGCGGCGGCCCGAGCGGCGAGTTCCGGCTGGGCAAGCTGTTCTCCATCGCCGTGCCTGTCACCGCCAGCAGGCTGGTCGGCTCCACCTCCTACTTGCTGGAGTCGATTCTGATCGCGCAAAGTCTCGCCGTCGCAGGAGTGGCGACAGCGGTTGCGACTGCTCAATACGGGGTGCTGCAAGGGATGGTGATCCCGATTCTGCTTATGCCCGGCGCGCTGACGTATTCGCTCTCGGTTTCCCTTATTCCTTCGCTGTCGGAAGCCGCCGCACGAGGCGATATGAAGACGATTCACAAGCGGCTTCACCAGTCGCTCAGGCTCGCGCTCGTCACCGGAGCCCCGTTCGCCGTTCTCATGTATGTATTGGCCGAACCGCTCTGCTACTATTTGTATAACAACGCCGAGGTCGGTAAAATGCTGAAGATGATGGCGCCCGTCGCCATGTTCCTTTATTTCCAAAGTCCGCTGCAGGCTACCCTGCAGGCGCTCGACCGGCCCGGAAGCGCCCTGACGAATACGCTGATCGGCGCTGTTGTCAAGCTGGCGCTGATCGGTTACCTCGCCTCGCGTCCGCAGTGGGGCATACTCGGCGCGGTCGTAGCGATCAACGCCAATATCGCTTTGGTAACGCTGCTTCATTGGCATAGCGTAACGCGGATGCTCAAATTCCGGATGAAAGGAGCAGACTATTGGAAAACCGGGCTGGCCGCCGCCGTCATGGGAACGATTTGCTACTTTATGATGAATGAAGCGTGGTACGACGATCCCCTCGTCCGGTTCATCGCGGCAAGCGTGGCAGGCGTCGTCATTTACCTGATCAGCATCGTCGCTTTGAAGCTGGTCGACCGCAGCGATTTCTCCCGGATTCCCTGGATCGGCAAAAAATAGTGCAAAAAAGCCGGTTCCGATGGCGAAGCCGGCTTTTATTTTCTCTTTTTGTCCAGGTACATGCGTCCCCGGTGATCGATCGAGCAAAAGAACACTTCCTTGAAATCGTAAACTCCCTTAGACTGTATCTGGTTTTTCAGCCAAAATCGCGTCTTTCCCATTTTCATCAAATTTTCGTCCTGAACTTTGCCGTCCATGATTAACGGCATTGGCAGCCCTTCGTACCGGAAACGCGGCTCGCCGCTCCCGTCATCCTTCTGTGCGGAAGGTTGCTGCTTCTCCGGCTCCACCGCATCCTGCTCCGTCTGCTTCTCGATCACGGACAGCTTGCCCGACGTCTCCAGCACGGCGAATTCGACATCGGCCATATTGGTCACCTGGCGTTCCCTCAGTTGCATAAGCAAGTCGTCGAGCGTATACCGCTGTCTTCGCATCTCCTCCTGATTCAGGATGCCGTTTTCGATCAGATAGCTCGGTTTTCCGTCGAACCAGGCCCGTGCTTTCTGATTTTTGAGCGTCACGTAAGCAAGCATGATCTGAATCAGTACGAGCGTGACCATCGGCAGTAGACCGTTTACGATCGGCAATTGCGGATCGTCGATAATAAAAACAGCGATTTCGGCAATCATGATGGAGATTACCAAGTCAAATATGGACAGCTTGCCGATCTCCCGCTTGCCCATCAGCCTCAGAATGACAAACACCACGAAGTAGATCAGCACAGTGCGCCAAAAGATGGTGAAAAGCTCCACAAGACCAACTCCTCCGCACGTTTTGATTTCATTGCTATTCTGACCGCCCTTCTTCCTCCTCATGCAGTCCCCGCTTGCTCAATAATTGCCAAAGCCTTGTACTAATCCGGTCAAGTCGCCCATACAATGGTTACAAACTAGGATAAAGAGGTGCATGTCCGCATGAACCCGATCTCGAAAGTTCCTCGGATTCGCATTACCTCGCCGCTGCTGTCCGGCATCGTGAATGCTTTCGTCTGGCTGTGCGTCGGGGCGGTGTTCACATCGTTGGTCGTATCCATGACCGATATGAAGGAGCAGACGCTTACAACCGCTGCTTTTCTTATTCATGGAATCGCCTCCTTGTTCGGAGGATTTTCCAGCGGCAAACGTTCGGAAAGCAGAGGCTGGTATCATGGCGCCATTCTCGGTGTGCTGTACACGCTCATCGTCGTTCTTGTCGGTTTTTTGGGCTTCGACGCCGGACTCGGTAAGGATACCGCCGCTTTGCTCCTGATCGCGATCCCCGCCGGTGCGGTCGGAGGCATGTTCGGCGTTAACGCCAAAAAGTAAGCGCAAGCAGGCCACGGTCAGGTAAAAGTAGGAGCATTTCGGCACACCCCCGGATATGATATACTGGTTGGGTCCAAGTCGCGGCAGCCACACATCGATGTAGGGGGATTTGTTTTTGTTTACGTTCCAGTCCATGACCCACGTGACCGTTCTTATGGCCCTGACCGTGTATGTTTTATTGTTTTTCTCCTTGAAGAGACATCCGTTATACCCGTTTCATGCGGCCGGAGCGTTTGTTCAGGAGCTGTTTACGAAGCGCAAATATTTGCTTCATTTTCTGGGCATCGCCGTTATTTTATTTTTCAATAAAATCGAGATTTCGATTGAGAACAGCATGGTGGTCCAGCATGCCGACTTTACTCCGAGCATCTACAGACTCGAAGGCGAATTTGTCGCTCTGTTTCAGAAGCTGTTCGAGAATAGTTACTTGACGGCAGGGCTGAGCTTTTTTTATGTCGTCGTGTTTACGGCAATCATGGTCGCTTCCCTGTTTCTGTATACGTTTGAGGGCGAGCACAAGTTGTTTTACGCCGTCTGTTATGCGCTGATGATCAATTATATGATCGCCATTCCGTTTTATTTGTTTTTTCCGGTTACCGAAGTGCATGCGTTTAACCCGAATGTCCGTTTTCTTATGCTGGACGCCTTTCCATCATTCGAGACGGAATACCGGCGGCTGTCAGATCTGGACAACTGCTTCCCGAGTCTTCATACGTCCTTGTCGGTATCGATGGCCGTAATCGCGCTCCGTTCCCGGAATAAGTTCTGGAAAGTATTCGTTCCGGCAAGTGCGGCTATTATTATTTTCTCGATTTTTTACTTGGGCATTCACTGGCTGACCGATATGGCCGGAGGCATGGTGCTAGGGCTGCTCGCGTCGCGCATCGGACTGCGTCTGGCTGAAGGCAGATCGCTGCTTGCAGGGGCCAGGATCGGGAGATAACGCTGCACACCTGCGGCACAACCCAACACAAAGAGGAGCGCTCCGCTTGGCATCGGAACGCCCCTCTTTTTTGGGCTGCGATTTTCGTTTTCGTTTAATACTTGTCGTATTGCAGATCCATCGTCGCAAATCCGCAAAACTCCGGAAAATGATCGAGTACCCGGTTAACTTCCTCCGCGCTGTACCCCATCTTCTGTAAATGCATCTGCTTCGCCTTCCGTTCGACCGACTGGGCGGTCACCAGATCGTCGATGTGCTCGTACATTTTGGCTCCCCACTTTTTGCCGAAATTCACATGGAGCCGCTCGTCGGCAATATCGTATTCGGACTGAACGGAGGACATCGGATCACCGTGTTCCAAAAACGAGTCGATCGATTTCCGTTTCTTAATAAAGGAACAAGGCTCCATCACCATCGTCAGGCTCGCATAAAATTCGGGGAACGCGCCTTTAAAATTGTATCCGGACAGCACCGTACAAGGATGCCAGGCGAACTCTTCGGTCTTGTACCCCATCTGGAGCAGCCGGCGTACGCCCATCTGGCTGTGCCGCACCTCGTCCCACGTATGACGGGCAACATCGTAGTAAAAGTCCATCGGCATCCGGAGGACGCCGTAATACAAATAAGTCATCGTCTCGGCCGCGGACATCTCGCTCGCATTAATAAATACCATATGCTTGACGCTGCCGTGCGTCGGAGATTTCGGATCGAACATCGCGCTTTTGTACTTGGTCAAATCGACGAGCGGATAACGCGGATCGACGGCCGCTTTGGCAGGTACCGGCCCTGCCGGCTTCTCCACTTCGTAAACCGGGAAGTCGGGAAAACCGGCCTTCCCTTCCGGGTCCGACGTTGTGTCCATCGCCTGCCACAAAGTCCGGACGAACTCCAGCCACCCGGATAAACGGATACGCTGTTCGGGATCGTCGATATAGGCAAACTGGGCATAGCCGGACACCCACTCGGTCAGCTCGGACCGGTTCATCTCGATGATCTTGAGCCGGTCAATCGTCGGAGCGTCCAGAATCGGGTCAAGCGTCATGCGAAGCCGGCTGTACCGGTTATACAGCTGGGTCAAAATATAAAAATAAGCCGCCGCAAACGCCTCGGTGGAATAAGCGATCGACATTCGCTGGAACGCCTCGCCGACGTTCTGCGGAGTCCACAATTTCCCGCCGACTCCCCGGCCCGGCAGCTCGTCAATCCGGGCTTCAAGCAATTTCATATGCTCCGTGTGCAGATAAGCTTGCCTGACGAGCCGTCCCTTTACTTCCCAATCTGGAAAAGCGGACACCCAGCCCATCGCCAGGCGCGAGCATTCGAATTCGATCCAGTACAATCCTTTCAGCCGGTCGGCCACCTCAATCGGACGCATAATCCCCCGGCCCGCTTCTCTGGCCTGCTCCAAAAAACTGTAATCATTCAAATCCACTTCAAAATGGCTGTCCATGCAAACACCCCACTCGATCGGTTATGCTTCTATTGTATAAGGTGCAGGGCTTCATCAATTGCACAATGGTAACTTTCGATTGCACGGCAGTATTTAATGCAAATTGGGTGTGCGGTTCACGCGCTGCTGCAAGACGAGGAACCGGGCCGCTTCCGCGCCCCGGCTCTCTGCTCCTCTATCTAGCTACATCCCGCTGTCCGGCAAATGTTTAAACTCGCCCGGCGTCATTCCCGTCGCTTCCTTAAAAGTACGGATAAAATGCGGGGAATCGTTGAAGCCCGCACGAAGGGCGATCTGCGTAATTGATTCGTTGCTGGAACGCAGCATTTCCTTGGCCCGGATAATCCGGTGCATAATAATGTACTGATACGGCGTGTACCCGGTGAGCTGCTTGACCAGCTTGTAAACATAAGAACGCGAGACGTGAAACTTCTCCGTCAGCTCCGGGATGTCGACCCCCTCGCAGCACCGCTCCGAGATATAGGCGGTCATCCGCTCTGCGATCTCGAGCATCTCGGCAGCGGCCCGCTCCTTGACGACGCACGAGTCTTTCGTCCGGGCGAGTTGCAGGATCAACTGGAGCAGCAACGTTCTCACGTACAGCTCGAAGCCTTGCCTACGCTCTTTCAGCTCCGATTCGAGCTGCTGCGTAATAGGGTGGATGTGCTGCAGCTCCCGGCTTGCTATCGAGAATTCCAGCGTAATGACGTCGTCCCCGGGAAACCACGACTCATACACGGCCGCGATCTCCGGCTCCGCTTCGATCAACCGCTGCAAATACGATTCCTCGATCGACAAAATCGCACGGTTGTAGACCGATTTTTGCGCCGGATGGAAGCGATGGTATTTGAGAGGCGGGATGATCACAACTTTGCCCGGATAAACGCTGAATTCCCGGTCCTCCACCCGGATCATCCCCCGGTTTGAGAACGTAAAGTGAAACTCGAAGCCGCGGTGGGCGTGAGCCGCACGCATCGGCGTCGTATCGCTTTTATGCTCGCAATAGACGGGAAACAGGTCGAGTGATTCATTAAAATCGTGATCCACAAAATCGGAAGAAGGCTGATCCATCTTGTTCATTCCCGGTTCGCACCGCCTTTATCCTTACTCCGCTTATCCTTATCCTTGCGGGGGAAACCGCTTCGTTACTCCCACCGAATCCGGCGGAAGCGATCGCGGTAAGCGTCCCCCATCCATTTGCACACTTGCCACAGATCGGCCAACGGCTGTCCGGTGTACGGCAGCGTATGCAAATACTTCGGCGGTCCGAACTCCGGATCGAAGGTCACGATTCTCTCACCTCTGGCATAATGGCTGCGGCAAATTTCGTCCCACCACGCTTCGTGCGCTTCCCGCTCCTGCGCGTATTCCGGCGCCGCCGGGTCGGGAACCTGCGGACCGTGGCGGAATCCGACCCGTCCGTGAATATGAATTGTCCGGCTGATCGCCAGCTCCACGTTGTCCCGCTGATCCTCCAGGAGCGTCTCCGATACGACGACCCAATGACTGAAATCGGCGGTCAGCTTCATCTCCGGAAATTCCTTCAGAAGCGCCGCCGTGCTCCATGCCGAATAAGTGGCGCGGTTGCGGTGGGTCTCGTGGGCGACGGGAATCGGAACGTCCCGCTCCGCTTTCATCGCCTGCTCGAAAAACGCCCGCTGCTCGTCGAACGGCATCCAGTCTTTGGCGCTGTGCGAATTGACCTTGAGCGGCTCCAGCTCGCAAGCCCGGTTCAGCCTATCGCGAAATGTAGCCGCGTGGTCGCCGTCCGTGTACATCATCGCGATATAATCAAGACCGTACCGCTCCAACAGCCGGCGGAATCTCGGAACGTCCTCCTTGTCGGGGACGAGGCACTCCACTCCGTCATATCCCGCTTCGGCGATCCGCTCGATTTGTTCTTCCAGCGTACCGGTCATGCCCCACAATGCTTTGAATAGTTTCAACTCCATCTTTACGATCCCTCCTGACGAATAGCGTGCAAGCCCCGCTCCAAATCTTCGATGATCGTTCCCGCCGTTTCCAGACCGACCGAGATGCGGACAAGGCCTCGCGGAATGCCGGTGCGCTCCGACATTTCCTCATCGATCCCCGCCCCGGGGAAGTTCATTAAGCTTTCGAAGCCTCCCCAGCTGGGACCGACCTCGAAGCAGGTCATCGCCCGGCTCATCCGGGCAACGTTCGCTTTGTCCCCTTTCGGTACGAAGCTGATCAACCCGTTGCAGCCGCTCATCTGTTCTAGTGCTAGCTCGAACTGGGGATGGTCCGGCAGCCCGGGATAAAACACCTGCTCCACGTCACGATGCTCCTGGAGGAACGCCGCGACCTTCCTCGCGTTCTCCTGATGCTTCGCCATCCGCAGCGGTAGCGTCCGGAGTCCCCGCGTGAGCAGCCAGGCTTGATGCGGGTCCATCACCGCTCCGAACATTCCCCGTTCCCGATGCGTCATCTGCTCGACCGTGGCGGCATCGGATATTAAGACGCCGCCGATAATATCGCTGTGCCCTCCCAAATATTTCGAAGCGGAGTGAACGACGGTGTCGATTCCGAACCGAAGCGGATTTTGATACAGCGGCGTCGCCCACGTATTGTCCACGACGGTAGCGATGCCTTTGCTTTTGGCAAGCTTTGCAACCGCCGCGAGATCCTGCAGGGTGAAGACGTTCGAAAGCGGCGTCTCCAAATAAATAAGCCGCGTATTCGGCCGGATCGCCTCTTCAAACTGCCGGACCTCCTCCCCGGAGACGAAGGTCGTTTCTACGCCGAACTTGTTCATATACGTTTCGAGAAATACACGCACAGGCGTGTACACGCTCTTCAGGGTTACGACATGGCAGTCTTTCACCGCATGCTGCATAATCGCAGCCGTAATCGCCGACATGCCGGAGGAGAACAGCAGCGCGCGTTCCCCTTCCTCCAGGGCGGCCAGCTTCCGCTCGGCCACCTCCAGCGTCGGGTTCGAGACGCGAGAGTAGCTGTAACCGTGCGACTTCGTCTTTCTCGTAAACAGCGAATTTTGGAAGATCGGAGGCACGATCGCCCCCAGGTAACGGTCATAATCGTCGCCCAGATGGGCGCATATGTCTTCTTTACTCCACGATTTCAAGTCATCGTCATGCATCGTCCCCACTCCCTTCCCCGGTGTCTCCCACCCGTTCGATCCGTATGTCCCAGCCGCGTTCCCTCGCTTCGGCGTCATCGATCCCGATGCCTTGCGGTACCCGCAGCCTCAGCCTCGCCGAGCCGTTCTCGCGGCTCCATTCGACGTCTATCCGGCCGTACGGCGTCGGAACGGACCCCTCCGCCCATTCCAGCCCGTCCAGCTCTGGCGGACATATCGAGATGCGGCGGAACCCCTCGGCAGCCGGCGCAACGCCCAAGCCATATTTACCGAGCACATAAGCGGGCGCAGCCGACCACGCATGGGCGAAGCTACGCGGGTACACGGCGAACGTCTCCCAGCACGTAGTCGATCCGTGGCGGACCATCGTTCCCCAGTCTTGGCGGATGGCGGATACGATCCGATCGAGCCGGCCCATCCGCTGCCACGCTTCGAACAAATAAAACGACATGAACGGCGTGCCAATGCGCACCCAGTCGGCAGGCGGATCGACCAGCCTGCTTTCGACGGCGTCTTTGCGCTTTTGATCCAGCATATCGAACAAATAAAGCAGCGTATGGGTTTGGACGCTGCAAGTACCGGACCGTTTGCCGCTGCGATACCAGCCGTCTATGTAGGCGCTTCTTCCGTCGTCCCACAGATGAACGTTCATGCTCGCTTTGAGCCGTTCGCTCCGCTCGTTCCACCGCCGCTCGTCTTCGGGTTGAGACAGCCGCCGGGCCATATCCGCCGTTATCCGGCAGCAATAAGCAAGCGCCGCATGCTGCGCCGTACCTACACCGACATACGGAATATCCAGCTCGGCCCAGTCGAGCAAATTCCACGAGCTGATATCGAACAAGCCTTTATCATTAATAAACGTGCAGTACGTCTCCAGCGTCTCGGCGATGTCCGGATAGATGGTGCCGATAAACTTCGTATCCCCGCTGTATTCGACGTACTCCTTACAAGCGATTACCCAACTGAAGGTCCACATCGGGATGACCGACTGCCAATCGGTAGGCATGCAGGAGAGCAGCAGACCGCTCTGTTCGCGCGAGCGCGGAACCATCGTCAGGCAATGCTCCGCCAGTTCGTAGGAGCCGAATAAATAGTAGTTGACAAGCGAGCTGACCCGGCAGTCGCCGACCCAGAATACCCGCTCGTACGTCGGGCAGTCGACGAACATATCCTCTGTGCATACTTCCGACGTATGCCGGCTAATTTCCCAGATGTCGTTCAGCAGCGGGTCCGAGCAGCGGAATACCGCCTGATCGGTTACCGGGTATCCGGATTGAAGCACGGAGATCGAGTGGAAGGAAACCGGCGTCGTCTGGCCGCGAATCGCTACGATTAAATAGCGGAACCCCATCCGGGTTACGCTTCGATAGGACTGCCGGCCTCCCCGTGCTGTATACCGGAAAGCGTTATTCAATCCGCCCGTATACCGCACCTTGCCGTCCACCATCGTCTCAAAGCCGTATACATCGATCACGGTGCCTTCCGCCGCATCCAGATCGAACTCGATCTGCCCGACGTACAGCTTGCCGAAGTCGACGATCAGCTCCAGGTCCGCTCCGTCCGCCGGAGGAGCCAGCACGGAAGGGCGGGGATGCCCGTACAGCATCCGTTCGTCTTTCCGCTGCACCGCCCGGGTTGCCACGGTTTGCTTGCGAAGCATCAAGGAATAGATCATATGGTTCACGATGATCCGTGACGGCTCCACCTCCTTGCACGAGGACCGGTAAGCGAGCAGATCGGCCGGTTCGGCCGCTTCGCCGAGTGCGGCAAACTCCGGGTGAGACCGGTTCAGCCCGGTCTCCTTTTCGACGCCCCCGTAGACCGGATGGTAGCCGTCAGCCACAGGCTCAATTGTCTCGAAAGGCCCCCAAGTGACGAACGGTGAGCTGCCGTCTCCTTCAGCCGCCCCCTCCGCCCTTCGCACGTCGCCCTGAGGCTCAAACGGGGAAATGAAACGAATCGGCGACGGAAAGTCCCATTCCATATGCGAGAACAAATCGTTATGAACGCCGCATATTTCAAGCAAGAACAAGTGCCGTCCCGGCTCCAGCACGATCTCTTCCCCTTGCTTGTACCAGCGGCTGTTTATTTTATATCGGCCTTGGACGCCGTTCCACGGCGAATGCGCGAATGTGAGCTTACCTGTCACGCGTTCATCCGTCTCGAGAAGCGTTGCCAAGTAACCGCTGAATATTTTGGCATTGGCGTCCCGGTTGCCAGGATAAAAGTTGTCGCGCATATTCACCGATACGACTTGCCGCAGCGGACGGACTTCCGATATGGAGGTCAATTGGCTGGGATAAATGCGCGATTTGGCCATCGGCTCGATCGAAGCCGTGTGCAGCTCGCCCCAGACTCCGCCTCCGCCTTCCGCCACGCGGACCGCACTGCTCCAGTCCGAATCGTCATATGCGGACGTCAGCCAGACGTCGTTCCACTTCCGGGCATCGAACAGCTCCAGCCAGCCGATATTGACATTGCGTTTCACCGTATGGCTCTCGAATCCGTCATGCTGCTTCGCCTTCCAGCTATTATCCGTGGCGAAGCTTCCGGCCTGGCCGTCTTCCCCGAGATCGAGTCTTGCGATCAAGCCCGCCTGATTCTCGATGTACTGATAATTCGAATGGCCGTAATGCCATACATCCACAGCGATCACGTTATCCCCGGTCCGGACATAACCGCTGACATCGTAATCGTCGTAATACCAATGCCGGGGCGTCGAACGAACCGGTCCTTCTCCGGCTTCCTTTCCGTTGATCCATACCCGGTAGTACGAATCGGCGCTTATTCGCAACCGCGCTTTGCCGACCGCTTCGGCGCCGAGCGTGAACGTTTTGCGAAAACATACGTGCGTATTAACAGGACGCTCTATCTCGTCCAGCCAGATCCAATCCGCTTGCCAATCCACGTTTGTCTTTCTCCTCTCCCGGTTCAGACCTAACATCCTCTCCCGCCCTGTCGGAATGGGTATTGCGGCAAATCGCCGATCTTCATGGCGCCGCATCTTGATTATACTGGAATGTCCGCAGCCCGGAAGCCAAATCATCCAAAAAAATTATCCGACAGTCCACAAATCAGGAGATTGCGTGAGCCGTATGCCGGGCAGAGCGCCGAGCGTACGCGATAAACGGCTTGCTGGCTCAATTTCAGTAAATAGTCCAAAAAAAAGAGACCGTCTCGGGTCTCCTCTGTCCATTTCACTACATATTAAGCTTTCTCGGCAGGCTTCTCAGCCGGTTTCTCAGCGGCCGGTGCGGAGGCGCTGACCGCGTTAATCGCCGAACGGTCGAACGTCAGCTTGGTCGCATCGTTGACGCGAAGCACGATGATATCATCCGTGATCTCCATGATCGTACCGTGCATGCCGCCGATCGTCGTAACCTTGTCCCCTTTTTTCAGCTGGTTCAGCATCATGTTGCGGGTTTTCTGGCGCTTCTGCTGCGGGCGGATCAGCAAGAAATACAACACGGCGAACATCAGTACGAACGGAACAATCGTCGTGAGCAAGTTAGGTGAGGCCGCTGCCCCAGCTGCGTCTGCATAATTCCACATGAGTCTAGTCCCTCCTTTTTAAAATCCGCGGGAGTTCTCCTTCATCCCGTACCGGTCGAAAAACTCGTCCCGGTAATCGAGCAGCCGGTCTTCCGCGATAGCTTGTCTAACGTTTCGCATCAAATCCAGCAAGAAATGCAGATTGTGATACGTCGTCAACCGAATGCCAAACGTCTCGTCAGCCTTTAGCAGGTGGCGCAAATATGCGCGGGAGTAATTCTTACAAGTGTAGCAGCTGCAATTCGGATCGAGCGGTCCGAAGTCTCTTGCGAACTTGGCTCCTTTGACGACCAGCCGTCCCTCGCTCGTCATAACCGTACCGTTGCGCGCAATCCGGGTCGGCAGCACGCAATCGAACATGTCCACTCCGCGGATCGAACCTTCCAGCAACGCGTCCGGCGATCCTACCCCCATCAAATACCTCGGTTTGTGCGTCGGCAGAAGCGGAACCGTGTGATCCAGCATCTCGTACATCAGTTCCTTGGATTCTCCGACACTTAGTCCTCCAATAGCATACCCCGGGAAATCCATGGAAGTCAACTGAACCGCGCTTTCTTTGCGCAAATCGGCAAACATGCCGCCTTGAACGATCGCGAACAACGCCTGATCGTGAGGACGGGCATGCGCCTTCAGGCAGCGCTCCGCCCACCGGCTCGTCCGCTCCGTCGATAATTTGACATACTGATAGTCGGCCGGATAAGGGGGACACTCGTCGAATGCCATCATAATATCGGGCCCGAGCGCATTTTGAATGTCCATGGCGATCTCGGGGGAGATGAACAGCTTGTCTCCGTTGAGATGGTTGCGGAAATGTACGCCTTCTTCGGTAATTTTGCGAAGCTCGCTCAGGCTGAACACCTGGAAGCCGCCGCTGTCCGTCAAGATCGGCCTGTCCCAGTTCATGAACTTGTGAAGCCCGCCCGCCTCGCGCACGATCTCGTGGCCGGGACGCAGGAACAGATGATACGTATTGCTCAATATAATATGAGCGTCCATCATCTTTAATTCTTCGGGGCTCATCGTCTTCACCGTTGCCTGCGTGCCTACCGGCATGAAGGTCGGCGTATCGATGATGCCGTGGGGCGTATGCAACCGGCCAAGCCTGGCGCCGGATTGTTTGCATGTTTTGATAGGTTCGTACCGTACTGCTGCCATAAGTCGTTCCTTCCTTGTCTGATCTTGTCTATCCGGCTCCATCGTGCCGTTCAATAAATAAACATCGCATCGCCGAAGCTGAAAAACCGGTATTCGCGTTCGACCGCTTCGCGATACGCCGCCAGCACCCGATCGGTTCCGGCCAAAGCGCTGACCAGCATGACGAGCGTCGATTTGGGCAAATGAAAGTTCGTCAGCAGCGCATCCACAAGCTTAAACGAATAGCCCGGGTAAATAAAGATGCCCGACCAGCCGTCACAGCTCTCGATCTGCGAATCGCCGAACCGGTTCGCCACCGTCTCCAGCGTCCGGGCCGATGTCGTGCCGACCGCCACGATCCGGCGTCCTGCTGCTTTCGCTTCGTTCAGCGCGGAGGCCGTCTCCGCCGACACCGAATAATATTCTTCATGCATCTGATGCGCTTCCACCGTATCGGCCGAGACCGGGCGGAACGTGCCGAGACCCACATGAAGCGTGACCGTTATGATCCGCACTCCTTTGTTCGCAATCGCCTCCAGATAAGCGGGGGTGAAATGCAGTCCGGCCGTCGGCGCAGCCGCCGAACCGGGATTCCGGGCGTATACGGTCTGATACCGTTCCCGGTCGTCCAGCTTCTCTTTAATATAAGGAGGAAGCGGCATCGAGCCGAGACGGTCCAGCAGCTCCCGGAATATCCCGTTGTACTCGAACCGGACGATCCGGGCTCCCATCTCGCCCTCCTCCTCGACGACAGCGCGCAGCAGCGGCTCCGTCATCGCCGTTTCGTTCTCCCGGCCCTGTTCACCGTACTCGCCGAACACCACGACGGCTCCCCGTTTCAGCCGTTTGCCCGGACGGGCAAGCGCTTCCCACCGGTCTTCGCCCAGTTCCTTGAGGAGCAGCAGCTCCACATGTGCTCCCGTATCGGCTTTGACGCCAAAAAGCCGGGCAGGAATGACCCGTGTATCGTTCAACACGAGCGTATCGCCGGCTTGCAGAAAGTCGATCAGTTGTTCGAACGCATGGTGCCCGATCGCTCCGCTCGACTTGTCGAGCGTAAGCAATCGGGACCCGGTCCGGTTCAAAAGCGGCGTCTGGGCGATCAAAGATTCGGGTAATTCAAAATCAAACGTACTGACATCCATATCCGTCATTCCTTAGTTATAGTAATCCCATTGTAATAGTGCATGAGTATGCTTTTGTAATCGTGTCCGCTCTCCGCAAGCGAGAGAGCTCCCCATTGGGACATGCCGAGGCCGTGCCCGTAACCGGTTCCGGTCAGACGGAACATCGTGTCCTTCGTGGCGACGCGGACACTGCCTTCCGCACCGAGCACAATCCGGTTCGGTCCGGTCAGCGGAGCAGAAGCTCCGTTTGCGCCAATCGCATACAGCGTTCCGGCCGATCCTTGGACTGCGCGGGTCAATCCGCCGGCTCCAGATACAGTATACCGTCCCGTCTCCTCAATATCAAACCGGGTGCTCGGCGCACTGAACAGCGCGCTCCGGTACTGATCCGGTTTGGCGACCGGAATCGGCTGGCCGTTGGCCTTCAGCTCCGTGACGCGGCCCGACGGGCCGCGCTTGCTTACCTCGAGCGTCTCCAGCTTGCCGGCGACCGGCTTCGTTAGTACCCCGTTCAACTGTTTCAACAGCTCGTCCGCCGTATACGGGCCGCGAATCCAGCTGTACGCGTTCGATTCCGGCGCTTTGCCAAGCGATACGAGCTTGGCTCCTGTGGAGACCTTTGCAATCGGGCCATTTCGGACATCGTCGACATACGGGGCCGGACGCACGTTTACGTCCGCACTCTGAACCGTTACGACAGGCAAGCCTGCGCCGTTCCGCTCCCCCGATTCCTTGACCAGATCTTCGCGGATATAACCGATCTTGCCGCCCGGCAGCGACACGCGGTGCCATAACAGCTTGTTTTTCTCCGCAGCCTCGTCGGGACTCTGTACCGACTTGATGTACGGAATCGGCTGTCCCCACACCTCGACCGGGTCGCCGGTCAATCCGCCGCCGTTCGAATAGAAATACGGCATGATCAGCTCGCCGTTCGATACAATTACTTCTCCGGCCGTCGCCGCAACCGCAGCCGTCCCGTTCGGCCCTTCCTGCTGTACGCCGTAATAAACCTGATCGTTGGAGGAGTCGGAGACGTGCGCAATCTGATACTTTGTCCCAAGGCTCAGCGCGAACGTGCGCGCGGAGACGGCTTGCGCCTTCAAAGCCTCGGCCGGCCACGATTCGCCCAGCTCCCCTCCGACGACGGATACGAGGTACTGCTCGAACGGCAGTTCGTTCACGACCGCAAGCTTGCCGTTATGCCGGCTCAGCTCCAGCGCCCCCCGATACTGCCGACCGCTTTTTTCGGCGATGGCCGCAGTTCCGTCCTTCGGAGCCACCCACACTTGATGCGCATCGGGATTAAACGAATAATGCGGAATCGCAGCGGTCCCTGTCCATTCGTCCCTTTTGAGCAAATAAGGAGCTGCCGGATCGACCGGCTTCAACGCGAGGTTCGGCGATATTTTCGCGGCCTGCGCTTTGACTGTGTTCAAATGCTCGGCATCGGCCGCTTCCCCGATCCATACGGCGTAAGACGAAGCGCCCGCCGTCTCCAAGATAACGGGCCATGCGTCGAGCCCCTGCTGACGCAGTGCCGTGGCTTGTCCCGCCGCTTCCGCTTCCGAGGCGTAATCGCCGGCATTCCAATGAAGCGGGCCGGTTACGGTCGTTGCCGCCCCCTTGAGCAGCGCAGCCGCAGAAGCGTTAACCGCGATCCGCTGCTTTGCCGCATTCGCTTCTTCCTTGGAGCCATACATGCCTGCGTATACTTGATAGACGGTCTTGCCGAGCTTGACCGATTGGTAGACGTAAGGTTTGTCCTGGGTAGCCCCGAGCGCCTGCTGAAGCAGCTTCGCGGTCGCCTGATCGGCGGTTTCCAGCAGGAACACCTGGTAGCCGTCCACGCTGAAACGGGCTTGCGCGCCAGGGGCTACTGCCGACCATTGCGTGAACCCGGAAGCGGTTCGCCGGCCGATATCGAGCCCGTTCGGGGAAGACAGCGTCACGGCAGGTACGGTAACGTTATAAGTAGTACCGCTGGACAGAAACAATGCGACCCGGATGTGCTCCAGCTTAGGCACGGCGGCGTAACTTTCGGTAAAGGCCGAGGGCACGCTGATTACAGCCGCCACGATCGCCGCCAGCCAAACGGCCGCCCATCTCCGGGGCCGAACTCGTCTCGTCATCGGTTCCATCTCTCCTTTGGATAGCACATCTAGCTGCTGCCGCCTTCGGAAGGAACCGGAAGACCGAGATGCCGGTATGCGGCGGCGGTAACCGTCCTCCCCCGCGGCGTGCGCTGCAAAAATCCGATTTGAAGCAAATAAGGTTCGTACACATCCTCGATCGTCTGGCTCTCTTCGCCGATCGTAGCGGCGATCGTATCGAGTCCGACCGGCCCGCCCCGGAAGCTGGTCATAATCGCGCGCAGCATCTTATGGTCGATCTCGTCGAGCCCGAGGTCGTCGACCTGGATCAGCTTAAGCGCCGCGCGGGCGATCTCGGTCGTAATAATTCCGTCGCCCCGCACCTGGGCATAATCCCGCACCCGCTTCAACAGCCGATTGGCGATCCGCGGCGTGCCTCGCGAACGTTTGCCGATCTCGTCCGCCGCCTCTCCGACGATGCTGACCTGCAAAATGTCCGCGGCCCGGCTGACGATATAACTTAGCTCGTCCACCGTGTAATATTCAAGCCGGCTGACAACGCCGAACCGGTCCCGGAGCGGCGCGGACAGCAGTCCTGCCCTCGTCGTGGCCCCGACCAGCGTGAAAGCCGGCAGATCGAGCCTGACCGAACGCGCGCTCGGGCCTTTGCCGATAATAATATCAAGCGCGAAGTCCTCCATCGCCGGATACAGCACCTCTTCAACGGTGCGGTGCAGCCGGTGGATTTCATCGATGAACAAGACGTCCCCTTCCTGGAGGTTGGTCAAAATCGCCGCGAGATCGCCCGGACGTTCGATAGCCGGACCGGAGGTCGTCCGGATGTTCACGCCAAGCTCGTTGGCGATTATGTTCGACAGCGTCGTCTTGCCGAGACCCGGAGGTCCGTACAGCAGCACGTGATCCAGCGCTTCCTTGCGCATTTTGGCCGCTTCGATGTAAATTTTCAAGTTTTCCTTCACTTGCGACTGTCCGATATATTCCGCCAAATAGCGAGGACGGAGACTGAGCTCCACAGTCTCATCTTCCATCATCAAATGGGCCGAAATGATCCGATCCTCCATTTGCCGTCGCCCTCCTTGTCATTCGTTGTAGCCCCGCGGCCGGCATCAGCCGGCGTAAAGCGCTTGAAGAGCCAGCTTAATAAGCGTGTCTGCCGGGTCGCTCTCTTTGGCCTTTGCCTTCACGGTCTGCCAGGCGCGATCCGCTTCGGCTTCCGTATATCCGAGCGCGAGCAGCGCTTCCTTCGCCTCCGCCCAGGCTCCGCCCCCGGAAGAATCCGTTCCGGCCTGCTGCAGCGCCTCGGCAAGCACCGCTCCGTCGAAGCGGGACGTTACCGCGCCGAGTTTATCTTTCAAGTCGAGAATGATCCGCTGCGCCGTTTTTTTGCCGATCCCCGGCAGCTTCATCAGAAACGTCACATTCTCCTGCTGGATCGCGGCCACGACCGCCTCCGGACGGCCGCCGGACAAGATGCCGAGCGCCACCTTCGGTCCGATTCCGGTGACGTCAATCAGCCGCCGGAACAGCGACTGTTCGTCCCGAGATGCGAAGCCGAACAGCAGGATCGCATCCTCGCGCACATGATGGTGGGTGAATACCGTAACGTCTTCCGGTTTATCCGGAAATACGAACGGGTTCGGACAAAACACGCGGTAGCCAACCCCCTGTACGTCGATCACGACGTAATCCGTTTCCCGGTGCGCCACTTTTCCGCGCAAAAAATCGATCATGACTTCCCAACTCCGTTCAATTTTTGCTGCAGGCCGGCGGAATGCGCGTGACAGATGGCGATCGCCAAAGCGTCGGCCACGTCATCCGGCTTGGGTACGGACGCCAGCTTCAAAAACATGCGGACCATTTCCTGCACCTGCTTTTTTTCCGCTTTTCCGTATCCGACGATCGCCTGCTTCACCTGAAGCGGGGTGTACTCTGCAATCGGAATTCCTTTCTGCACAGCCGCCAGCATCAGCACGCCCCGCGCCTGACCAACCGTCAGAGCAGTCGTAACGTTTTTGTTAAAGAACAGCTTCTCGATCGCCACCGCATCCGGCTTGTATTTGTCGATCAAATGGACCGTCGCTTCGTAAATTTCCTGCAGCCGCACGGCGGAATCGGTATTCGCTTCCGTCTGGATGCTGCCGAACTGGACCGGAGTCAGCTTGTGTCCCTGCTTATCGATAAAGCCGAAGCCGACGATCGCAATTCCCGGGTCTATGCCCAATACGCGCACAAAAGTCCCTCTCTCTCTGCCGATAAGCGAACATATGTATTCAATTTACCATTATAACAAAGTGGGCCGGGGTTGGACAGCGGCTGAGGACGCGACTTTTGCACAAGTGCAAAAAACGGGTTTTGTCGCGTTTGCCTTGGAGCGGAGGGAGCGAGCGTCAGCCGCTCTCGGACCGATTCCTGTTCAGCACCAGCAATCCCCCGAATACAACGGAAGATGAAGCAGATTGCTGCATACGCACAGGAACTTTCACGAAATACGCCGAAATGAGGTCCGTTTGCTAAATTTCCTGCGACTACGCAGAAATGCCTTCCATCCTCCTGCTCTTCGGGCCAAAAAACGCCTGTAAAGTCCATTTTATTATTCAAGCCCCTGTGAGGGATGGTGGGTACTTTCGCTCCAGCTGCTTGTTGATAAGGTTTTAGGGGAACCACTCGACTCTAGTTGCGGAACGAAAAGATCTTGCTTGTGCGAACAGGTTGCGTTTCCCTTCGTCAAAACGTATGCGCGCAGGTTCTAAACTTAATACGAGTCTTTCGCACCTCCTATTTTCGGCCTTTTCGCAAAACGAGAGCGGATAAAGGCGGTTCGTACCTCTTATTTCAACCCACTGATGGCGACTGCACCCTTTTTGCCGATTTTAGGAGCTCCAAACCGCTCTTACTCGGTCCATCCCTTCCACGCTTGAAGCAGGGCAGAAGGTTCAAACGCTTTCCACCCGCGATGAACGACTTGCGACTTGCTGACTCGTCAAGGGAGACACCTCTTTTCCACTCGACCACGGCGAAGAACTTAAACTTATTGGCCGAATCGATCAACAAAAAACATCGCCAGCAATTATGGCGATGTTCAGCAAAAAGAGAGGCGTGTCTATCAAAATCTTTCATGCATCATAAATTTGCGCGCAGGAACATGCACGATTCGTTACCTGCATCTGCCCCACACTACCTGTAGGCCCTGACGGCATAGCCGACCAGACCCAGCTAGCGCCTCAGGCGCTAGCCGGACTTCTACTGCGCCGGAATCATCACGTTTTCCGCAGCCTCGACGGCAAACTCGCTGAATGTGGAGAGAACGCTGTTGTACTCCGCCATATCGATCACGGGAATGCCCTTCTTCAGCTCTTCCAGCGAATTGTGGGGCAGACTGCTCTCCAAGTAACCGGTGTTAAGCTGGAAGAAGGTGCGGATCACTTTCTCGTTATCCGGCGGTCCTTCGAACAAGGACAAGTTGCCGGTTTTGTCCACTCCGAAATAGGCGTTCTGCTTGCAGGCCGGGGACAAATCGTCGATCTGTTCCGTAAATGTCACGCTTCCGTTGGCGTCCAGCTCGACTTTCCACGTCGGGTGCTCCTGATGGAAACTCATAATCTCCTCGGTTCCCATTCGTCCGGTCAACCCGTGCTCTTCTCCGCACACATAACTCCTGCGCACAAATACGTCCCTCGTTCCGCCTTCGGCCCGGATTTGCTCCAATGTCTGGCGCTGTTCTTCCGACACGTACGCCTGCGGAGCCTGTCCGCCGCGAACGGCAGCGAGCGTTTCCGCCGTCAAAGCGGCGTCTCCCGCAATGTCCGGGGAACGGGAACCGAATAAGGTTAACAAGCCTACGGCTGCCGCAGCAATGAAAAAGCCAAGCGACAACCATCGTCTTTTTTGGCGAAGACGCTTTTTCAGTTGTTTGTACAAGCTTGACAAGTTCATGGCAATCCCCTCTGGTACTAGATTTTTTTTCTAGTTTTCCCAAAGGGGACTGCTGTTATACTTGAGGCGGTATCCGTCAGACCGTTATCTCCGAATCCACGGCTGATTTTGTCTTTTCTCACGTTTTGCCGGGCTTTTCCGCTTCGGAGCTCTAGTTTTGGTGCTGACGGACGCTTTGGAGACGGTGCCAGACGAAACCGCTTGGTCCGTGCGGACTTCTTGCTCCCGGGCAATCGAGTCAAGGCCGATATCTCCCATCCGGTCGTCGCAGCCGAAGTCATCCTTATTCATCCACGATGCGTGCGGCGACATCGTTTGCTGCGGGCTGAACATGCCCGGTATAACACCCGGCATCGCATAAGGCATCCCGTATGGCATCCCGAAGTGCATGCCGTACGGAACCCCAGCATGATGATGGCCGCCGCCCTGGCATCCGCAAGGACCTCCGGTCATCTGAGGAAACGGCATCGCCTGCTGCGATTGAACGGCGGCCTCCGGCCATTCCATAGCAGGAGGACAGGGAGCCGCCTGATCTGGAATGCCCGGATACTTATCGGCTGTGCCCATGACCGGCATCTGCGCCGCAGGGGCCATCGGCATCATAGGCATATACGGTACGGCCATCTCATGATGATGGGGTTTGTGATGAACTTGCATAAAGCTTTCGTAGTTCCACGTCGCAACCGGAGCAGGAACGTGAGGCTGCATCGCCATGGGAGCCGGCTGAGCTTGCGGAGTCATCGCTTCCGTGGCCGGCATCTCATATTGCATGAACGGGAACTGGACAGGTTCCTGCGCTTCGTAAACCGGCTGCTCCATAGGCTCCGCTTCGGTTACGTCGGCCATGCCCGGCCATTCGATCGGCTCCTCGACAGCCGGCATCTCCGGCATCTCCGGCATCGCTTCCATCGTCTCGGGTGCGGCGATCGGTGCGGTTAATTCCGCTTTACTCATACCTTCCGTATGCTCGGGGGCCGTTCCCGTCGCCAGGTTCGGGATGTATACAATTTCCCCCGTCATCAGCACATTCGGATTTTTCAAATGCGGATTCGCATCAATGACCGCCTTCAGCGGCACGTCCCACGCCTTCGACAGCTTCCACAACGAATCTCCCTGTACCACGATATGCTTGTGCAGCACATGGCCGACCGGAGGCGGCACCGGTACTGGAGTGGACGGAATTTTCACTTTCATGCCTACGTCGATTTGATCGGGATCGGCAATTTGACTGTTGAAAGAAATCAGCTTTTGCAGCTCGATACCGTACTTTTTGGCGATGTTAAAGAGCGTTTCTCCCTTTTTCACCAGATGGATTTTCACCAGACTGAAACCTCCCGTTGTCTTGAATAACAATACAGTCTATGCAAGAGGTAGGCATTTGACATCATTCCGGGAAAATAAAAAAAGCTTCTAACCGAAGCCTTTGCCACGATGCATGGCCCTGCGTAAGAGGTAGCTTTCCTTGCTTCAGAATGTCTCGGTTCGCTTTAGCGCTATAGCGAACTTAAACTTCTGAATCGTTAAAAAAATAGCCCGCAGGGATACACTCCCGACAGACTATTCACGGCTATGCCAATCTGCGCCTGCCATTCGCAGCAAGCAAATAAACGTCCTACAGCCCCGCCATATAGGAGTAGCTTGGATAAGAACCCAAGATCCGCACTTGACTGCCGATCGCCTCGATCTCCTGCAAAGCCGATGGAAGCAGTACCGTATCCAGCGACATCTCGATATCCATATAAAAATAGTAGTTGCCAAGCTTCTTCTTCGTCGGTCTCGATTCGATCTTGGACAAGTTAATCCGGCGCCATGCGAAAGCGGACAACACCTGATGCAGCGCACCCGGGTAATCCTCCGGCAAAGTGACCAGGATGGTCGTCTTGGCGCAGTCGGCAGGCTTCAGCACCGGCTTGTCTTTCCCGATCAGAATGAATCGGGTGTAGTTGTTGTCATGGTCGGTAATGTTCTCGGCCAGCAGATCGAGCCCGTACAGCTCCGCCGACATCCTCGTTCCGATCGCCGCATAGGACGGGTCCAGCGACTCCTTGACGATCCGTACGCCTTCGGCCGTGCTGCTGACGTATTCGAATTCCGCATGAGGCAGCCGGCTGCGCAGAAAGTCGTGGCACTGCGCGATCGCGACGTCCTTAGAGATGACTTTGCGAATATTCGCAAACGGATCGGTTCCCGAGGTGAGGTCGAAATGGCCGATCAAATTTTGAATAGACGGATAGATCCATTCCGCCTGTATCGGCAAATTGCCGCCTGATTCGACCAGCAGGTCGATGTGATGCTTAACCGATCCTTCGATGGTATTCTCGATCGGGATGACACCATAATCGGCCGTGCCTGCGGCGGTAGCCGTGAACACGTCCGACATCAGCGCGTAAGGAACGAACTCATGCGCCCCTTCGGCAAAAAAATATCGGGCGGACTCTTGGGACACCGTCCCTTCCGGCCCGAGAAAAGCGATCCGTTTCACGGGGAATATCTCCTTCTAACCGGCTTTTAACCTGTCGGCTGCCGGGTCTTATGGTTTCATTCGTGGTCTACACGGTGAACTATCGATGAAGAAGCCACTTTACTACAGTAACACGAATTCGCATCAACATCTATATAAATTGCACCATTCGGTCTATCTCGCTTAGGCTCGAACTTCGCCTTTGATGTTGTCGATGAGCGTGACATGAGGATCGAAATGGGTCAGAACCGTCGCGCCTTCGGCACAAGGCTTCAGCCGCATCGTATCGGCTTCGATGCCGTGCAACTTCAGCGTATCGGTCAGAAAACGCTCCAGCTCTGCCCCGCGGCCGCTCTCTCTATCTAGCAGCGCCAGCAAGGTCGGTCCCGCGCCGCTTAAGGCGATACCGAGAGCTCCGTGCACCTCCGCCTGCTCCAGGATGTCGCTCATACCGGGCACGAGCGGAGCGCGGTACGGCTGGTGCAGCGCATCCTTCATCGCATGGCGGATCTGGTCGTAACGTCCGGTGCAAAAGGCGGCCACCAGCAGCGAAGCGTGGCCGATATTAAATACGGCGTCCTTCATCGGCACTTCGGCCGGAAGGACGTTGCGCGCTTTCTCCGTGGCCAGTTGGAAGCGGGGAATCGCCACCAGCACTTCCAGACGGTCCTCCGGAACGACGCGGATATGCTCCGCCCGCGTCCCGTCCCAGAACGCCACCGTCAAGCCGCCGAACAGCGAGGCTCCGACATTGTCCGGATGTTTCTCGAGTGCCGACGCCATCTGGAACAGCTCGTAGTCGGACAGAGCGGAACCGATCAGCGCGTTGGCCGCTACAAGCGCCCCGACAATCGCCGAAGCGCTGCTGCCGAGTCCGCGCGTCAGCGGAATATCGCTATACATCGCAATATCGAGCTCGGGATGACTTACTCCGGCTTTCTCGAATACTTGCTGCGCGACTTTGTAGACGAGATTGGACTTATCCGTCGGCACGCCTTCCATCTGATCTCCGTACAGGCGGATTTCGGTCCGGTCCGCTATGCCCATTTCGATCCAGGCGTACAAATTAAGCGCCATACCGAGCGCATCGAAGCCCGGTCCGAGATTGGCGGTGCTCGCCGGCACCTTCACGTACACCTTCCGCCGGCCGTCTCCCGCGGCCGGTCCGTTTCCGTTCCCCGGCAAACTCATGCGCCAGCGCCCTCCAGCTTGCGGATCGCATCCATAACCGCTTCTTCGGTATCTTGAACGACGAGCAGATCGCCGCCCACGCTTTTGATCGCGATATTCGGGTCTTTCAGGCCGTGGCCGGTCAAGACGCAGACGACTTTCTCGCCGCCTTTGAAGTAACCTTCCTTGTGCAGCTTCATGACACCCGCGATCGAAGCGGCGGATGCCGGCTCGGCGAAGATACCTTCCTTGGATGCAATCGTCCGGTACGCATGCAGGATTTCGTCGTCCGTAACGTAGTTGATCTGTCCGCCGGATTCCTTGGCCGCGTTCACGGCAAGATCCCAGCTCGCCGGATTGCCGATCCGGATGGCGGTAGCGACCGTCTCCGGATTCAGGATCGGTTCGCCCTTCACGATCGCCATGGCGCCTTCCGCCTCGAAGCCGATCATCACCGGCAGCGACGACGATTTGCCTTTGGCGTTGTACTCCTTGAAACCTTTCCAATACGCGGAGATGTTGCCTGCGTTGCCGACCGGAATCGCCAAGTAGTCCGGAGCCTGACCGAGCTGGTCGCATACTTCGAAGGCCGCCGTCTTCTGCCCTTCCAGGCGGTACGGGTTGACCGAGTTCACGAGAGTGATCGGGTGCTTGGCCGTAATCTCGCGGACAATCTCCAGCGCACGGTCGAAGTTGCCTTCAATCGCGATGACTTTCGCTCCGTAGATGATCGCTTGCGCCAGCTTGCCGAGCGCAATGTTGTTGTTCGGGATCAGCACGATGCAATTGAGATTGCCGCGTGCCGCATAAGCGGCTGCTGCCGCGGACGTATTGCCCGTCGAGGCGCACATAATCGTGCGGCTGCCTTCCTCCATCGCTTTGGCTACCGCCATCACCATGCCGCGGTCTTTGAACGAACCGGTCGGATTCAACCCTTCATATTTAAAATAAATGTCGAGGTTCAATTCGTCCGACAGCTTTTCGGCGCGTACCAGCGGCGTATTGCCTTCGTGCAGCGTTAGCATCGGCGTGTTGTCCGTCACCGGCAAATACTCTTTGTACGTTTGCAGCAATCCCATGTATCTCATTTTGCGAACGGCTCCTTTATATGTGTATGAATGCATCTAATATAGTAGTTCTGCTAAAAATTATCCTTCGACCCGGTACACACTTTTGATCTTCTGGATCACTTCAAGCGATTCGAACTCCGCAAGCACACGGTTCATGCTGGCCAGCGACGCGTCGTGCGTCACGATGACGATCTCGGCATCGGCGATCGAATGATTCGGCTGCTGAACGACCGATTCGAGGCTGACCTCGCAATTGGCGAACACTTGCGTGATCTTGGCAAGAACGCCGGCTTTGTCGTCCACGTGCAGCCTGACGAAATATTTCGAAGCGATCTGTTCCGGCGTCTTCAGCTTTTTCTCCTTATACGGAGAAAAAATTCTGCGCCCGTTCACGCCCAGCTTCAAGTTTTTTACAACCGCGACGAGGTCGGCCACAACGGAAGTCGCCGTCGGCATCTCGCCCGCGCCAGGGCCGTAAAACATCGTCTCTCCGACTGCTTCGCCATAGACGTACACGGCATTGAACACTCCGTTCACCGCAGCAAGCGGGTGCGTCTTCTTCACCATCGTCGGCTGGACGCTAACGCTGATCAGATCGTCCTGGCGCTCAGCAATGCCAAGCAGCTTGACCTCATAGCCGAGGCTTTTGCCGTATTGGATATCTTCCTTCGAAATTTGCGAGATGCCTTTGACGCTGACGTCCGGGAAGCTGAGGCTTGTATGAAAGCCGAGCGTTCCGAGAATCGCCATCTTGCGTGCCGCATCATATCCTTCCACGTCGGAGGTCGGATCGGATTCCGCGTATCCCAGCTCCTGCGCTTCCTTCAGCACGTCCTCGTAGGACGCGCCTTCCTGACTCATTTTAGTCAAAATATAGTTTGTCGTCCCGTTGACGATCCCCATAATCTTCGTAATCCGGTCGGACGAGAAGCCATCGATCAGCGTCCGGATAATCGGAATGCCGCCCGCTACGCTCGCTTCGTAGAAGACGTCGCAGTTTTTCTCGGCTGCCTTGGCGAGAATCTCCGCTCCGTGCAGCGCCATCAAATCTTTATTCGCGGTAACGACATGCTTCCCCTTCTCCAGCGCCGCGAGTATATAGGTTTTCGCCAGCTCGATGCCGCCCATCACTTCGACGACGATCTGAATCGACGGATCGTTTACGATTTCCCAGGCGTCCTCGGTGAGGCGGTCCGATTCGAGCGCATACCGGCGAGATTTGGATTTATCCTGCACGAGCACTTTGGCAATGCGGATCTCCGAACCTACCTGTTTTTGCAAATCTTCCTGATGCCCCTCGACGATGCGCAGCACGCCGGTTCCTACCGTGCCCATCCCGAGCAGACCTACTTGAATTGGTTCCATCCTGTTCTCTCCTCCTGAGTTCGCATTGTATCTTTATGAGCCTTGACCGATCAGAGTCGCTTTCCGGACACCGTCCTGGTGACGCAGCACATCCATTAACCGGGCGGCGTTAGGTCCGCCCATCTGGGATGTGTCGACCGACAGCACCACGTTCGCCATGCCTTGCAGCGGAATCGTCTGGTGAATGGTCAGCACGTTGCCCTCCAAACCGGCGATAACCGCGAGTACCTTCGATAAGATCCCCGACCGGTGCTCCAAATCCATGGACAGTGTGACGAGCCGTTCCCTCTCCAGCTTGTTCAGCGGATGTATGCCGTCCTTATACTTATAAAAGGCGCTCCGGCTGATCCCGACCTGCTCGACCGCTTCGTGAACCGTCTTCGCTTGTCCTTTGGCCAGCAGTTCCTTTGCTTGGATCGTTTTGACGACCGCTTCGGGCAAAATGTCTTCCCGTACCAAATAGTAACGTTCGGTGTCGTCTTCGCTGGAGCCGTTCGCGCTAGTGTCGTGTTCCACAGGCGATTCGTCCTCTCTGTAAAGACTGTTGTTTGTATATAGTGGACATTATACCGAAAACGCCGGATCACGGCAATAGGTGAAATGAAATATAAACGACCGTTTTCAAACAATCCGGAAGAGAGCGCTTTATCCGGCTCCGCCCGGCGTTGGCGCGAAGTTGCCGCTTCCGGGCCGCCGTGCTAAGATGGATAACATGATTGCAGCGGGTGATCGCTTACGAACGGGAGGATACTTTATGAAATGTCGGATGATGGCCGCAGCGATGCTTTTTCACGAAGACAAGCTGCTTATGATGAAACGCTCGATGAGCCGGACGCTGAACCCCGGCATGTGGGCCGCGGTAGGCGGACACCTCGAGCCGGAGGAGCTCAGCCGTCCGCGCGACGCATGTCTGCGCGAAATCGCCGAGGAAACCGGGTTTGCCGAAACCGATATCGAGCAGTTAACGCTCCGTTATGTATTGCTCCGCAACAACCAGGGGGAGCTGAGGCAGCAGTTTATATACAGCGGAATCGCGAAGCGGACCGACTTCGTCGATACCGACGAGGGAGAGCTCCACTGGATTCCGGTCGCTAGAGTGTTGGACCGCGACATCCCCTACATCTTCCGCGCCGCCCTCGAGCATTATTTCCGCGAAGGCCCCCGGGACCACGCCTGGGTCGGCACGGCCAACAGGGATACGGCAACCGGCTATCCGCGAGTCGACTGGGTGCCGCTTACGGACCCGCGCTATTGACGGCAGCGGTCCGGACCGGGGCGGAAGGTGAAGTGCCATGCGGGTATGAAGGAGCTTCGCTCGGTTGGTACGCACCGAAGCACTGAAGCACGGTGGCCGAGCAGCAGCGGCGGCGAGAGCGGTTGTGGACACGGATACGGTACGGGGAAGACGACGGGGCGGCAATGGGGACGTTGAGGGACGTTGGGGACGACGGCGGCGATGAGGGACGTTGGTACGAGAGATGGGAGACGACGGGGCTCAGTCTGGCGAGACAGGAGAGAGACGTGGCAAGCTTAGCGGAAGCTTCACTTCCGTTATTTTAAATTTCCCACCGTTTTAGTTCATATCCGGAAGAATAACTTCCGTTATCTCAGCGAATTCCAGCGAATTCAGGTCCATATGCGGAAATTGCGGAACTAAAGCTTCCGCTATGGAGGCCCCAAGCGCCGAATGTTGGAGATAGAGGAAGCCGGGCTTCCTCTATTGTCGGGAGCAGGGGCACATTTCCGGGAGCAGGGGTACTTTACTTGGTATAGGGTACGTGTGGAGACTGTGGGAGCTTTATCCCGGACAGATGATCCACCTCTTCCTGCGCTGCGCCTGCGGATTCATTCGCGATACGTTCCTTCAGCCATCGCACTTAATCAGGAACGCTCCTGCCCGCCGGTATTCCTCTCCCCATTGTCTGCTAACAACGCCTTGGTCCGCCTAGTTATTCCCCAACTTCCTTCTCCCATCTTGTGTGCTCCGACCCGCGTTCGTACGTTCTCCTGCATGCCGCCTTACAGAACTCACCCGTTACGGTGTTATGATAATAGCTCCGCGTCCAGACAAATATCCGCCAACAAGCCAGCCGCCAGCCAAACTCGCCTCTCCACCGCCTCACCTTGGAGTCTCGTCTTTTTTCCTGCGAATGGCCAGTCTCGCTTCCGCCCGATCGTCGAAATGAACCGTGCCGTCCTTAAAAATTTGATAGGTCTCATGGCCCTTGCCCGCTATCAGTACGATATCGCCCGGACCCGCCAGCTCGACCGCTCTTCCGATCGCCTGCTTCCTATCCTCGATCAGCTCGTAGCGGGAGGCGTCGATCCCCGCTTCCTTCAGTCCCTGCTCGATGTCCTGCATAATCGCCGACGGCTTTTCCTTCCGCGGGTTATCCGAGGTTACGATGATATAATCGCTATAGCGGGCAGCCAGCCCTCCCATCATCGGACGTTTCGACCGGTCCCGGTCTCCCCCGCAGCCGAACACCGTGATCACGCGCCGCTCCGCAAACTCCCGGACCGTAGACAAACAGTTGTCCAAAGAATCCGGCGTATGGGCATAATCAGCCAGTACGAGAAACGGTTGACCTTCGTCGACAACCTCCATCCGTCCGGCCACGCCTTGGATTCGGGCCAGCCCTTCACCAATCACCTCGAGCGGGACGCCTTCGACGAGACAGCTGGCGGCGGTAGCAAGCGCGTTGTACACATTAAACTTCCCGACCATCTGGAGCTGTACCTGAATCGTGCCGGTGTACGAGCGCAGTTCAAACTCGGTTCCCCTCGCCGTTAACCGGACATTCGAGGCGGTCACGTCGGCGTCACCGTGTATCCCGTATGTCACGACCTGAGCGGTCGTTTGCTTGCGAAAATAATCGGAGGCCGGATCGTCGATGTTAAGGACGGCATACTTGCGCTTGGACGCATCCGGGGAGAAGGCGTTGCCCATTCTGGAGAACAGCAGCCCCTTGGCTTCCCTGTACCGTTCCATCGTGCCGTGATAGTCGAGATGATCCAGCGTCAAGTTGGTAAAAACCGCCGTTCTGAACTCACAGCCGATGACACGCCCCATATCGAGCCCCTGGGAAGTCGCCTCCATGACGCAATAGTCGGTCTGATGGTCCGCCATTTTCCTCAGATTCGCTTGCAGCTTGTAGGACTCCGGGGTGTTAATATCTGTTTCGTGCTGCACCTCTCCGATCTTCGTCCCGATATTGCCCATCAATCCGGTGCGATAGCCGGCATAAGCCAATACCGCTTCAATCATATGGCTGGTGGTCGTTTTGCCATTCGTCCCGGTTACGCCGATTACCTTCAACTGCGAACTTGGATATCCATAGAAATGCGCCGTCATCACAGCCATCGCATAACGGGCGTCCGGCACCTGAATCGTCGGCACGGCCAGCCCGACCTCGCGTTCGACGATCAGCGCGGCCGCCCCTGCACGAACCGCTTCCTCCGCATACGGGTGGCGGTCCTCCTGCAAGCCCGGTATCCCCGGAATGCAAATAAACAAATCGCCGGGACGAACCTGCTTCGAGTTCATCGCAAATCCGCTGATCTCCGTCTCCATATTTCCGGACGTCCGGGCAATGGTAAGCAGGTTCGCCATTTCGTTCAGCTTCATAATAAGCAACCCCCTTTACGTCACGCAGCTTCAAAGTGTCCGCTGCTCATCCTGCACCAACAGGCATATTCAAGTCAGTTCATTTTCAAGTTCGTTTCTTGTTTTCGCCCAGCTTCTCCCATTATAAGCGTCTACAGCCTGGTTAGCATCTGTCGCTTTCTCTCCAAATACAAAAAACTGCCGAAGCTTCGCCCCGGCAGTGTATGGTACAACTTTGCGATTGTCATTCCTGCTCGACAAATTCAAATTCAAAGTCGCCGATCCGGACCATATGTCCGTCCTGGGCTCCTTTTTTGCGCAACGCCGCTTCAATTCCCGACTTGCGCATCGTCACGCCAAACCGCATCAGCGCATCATACGAGTTCATGTTGATCCGCTTGAGCATCTTCTCCACCGCGACACACTCGACGACGAACGTATCGTTTTCCCGGCGGATCGTAAACTCGTTCTCGTCTTCTTCCTTCTCGAAGCGGTATATTTTACGCTCCTCGACATCCACTACTTCTTCGACAAGCGGCGTTTCCGGAATTTGCTCCAGCAGATCGGCCGCCCGGTACAGAAGCTCCCGCACGCCCTGCTGGGCTACGGCCGAGATCGGGAAAATTTCCATCTCCCCATAACCGTCTCGCTCCAGCTTCTCACGGAACAGCTTCAACTGCTCGTCCGCCCCCGGCATATCCATCTTGTTGGCCGCGATGATCTGCACCCGCTGCGACAGCTTCTCGTTGTAGAGGCGCAGCTCTTCGTTAATCTTGAGCCAATCGTCGTACGGATCGCGTTCCTCGGTAGCCGCCATGTCGAGGACATGGATGATCAGCCGCGTCCGCTCCACATGGCGCAAAAACTCGTGACCGAGCCCTACGCCTTGATGCGCGCCTTCGATCAGCCCCGGCAAATCCGCCATAACGAAGCTGCGGCCTTCCCCTACATCAACGACGCCAAGGTTCGGCGTAATCGTCGTGAAATGGTAGGCGCCGATCTTCGGCTGAGCGGCCGATACGACCGACAGCAGCGTCGATTTCCCTACGCTCGGGAAACCGACAAGCCCGACGTCCGCCATCACCTTCAGCTCCAGGATGACCCAGCGTTCCTGGCCTTCCTCTCCGTTCTCGGACAGATAAGGGGCCGGATTGCTCGGCGTCGAAAAACGCATGTTACCGCGGCCGCCGCGGCCGCCCTTACCGACGACGACCTCCTGGTCGTGCCGGGTCAAATCGGCAATAATCTCATGCGTGTCGTCATCAATCACAATCGTGCCCGGCGGCACCCGCACGATCATATCTTCCGCGTTCGCCCCGTGCATTCCCTTCGTCTTGCCTTTTTCGCCACGTGGCGCCTTGAAATGCTTCTGATAACGGAAATCGATCAGCGTTCGCAGTCCCTCGTCGACGCGAAATACAACGTCTCCGCCTTTGCCTCCGTCACCGCCGGCCGGCCCGCCTTCCGGCACGTACAGCTCCCTCCGGAACGAAATGATACCGTCCCCGCCGTTGCCGCCTTTTACGAAAATTTTTGCTTTATCTAAAAACATCCTACACCTCGTCCTATACGCCTGGTACAAGTTTAGAGCTTATCCATGGGATGAAAAGCTCTAAATTTGAATTAGTGGCACATGAATGTCAAATACCGCCTTCTCGTTGTCGTACACAGCTCCACTTGCGACTCTAAGCTTGGATCGGCCTGCCCCGACCGCCTCGCGCAGTTCATGAAGCAACTCTTCGCGCCGATAGCCGCCGTCGTAGTCGAAACCGATTACTAGGCAATCGGACTGAACCGACAGCTTTAAGCGCAGCCGGTTCACATCGCCGTCCGCCGGAACGGCGCTCTGTCTCGTAAATGCTTCGATCACGGCAATAATCGCATCCGAAACCGTCCCGGAATCGACCGAAAGCTGGGAGAGCTGCACATCCGGTCCCAGCTCCACGTCGAGCCGGATCGACCGGCACCGTGCCCGGTAAGACTGCAAATAAACGACCAAAGCCGGATCCCCCAGCTTGGAGATGCAGCTTTCTCCGATCAGCTTTTCTCTTATCGTTTCCATGTAATCGTGCATTTTATCATATTTTTTTAACTTCAAGTAGCCGTAGAGCACTTGAATGTCGTTCATCCAATCGTGGCGGAAATGATTAAGCGTCTCCGCGAACAGCTCATCCTTACTTCCGGAACGGATGGCCGGCTGGTCCAATTCGTATCGCTGCGCATTTGAATTCATCTTGATTCCCCGTTTGCTTCAACTTCTTCCACAGTATAGCATGACAGGTTCAAAATAAAAACCCCCGGTCCTGCAAGACCGGAGGTTAAACGCTGATCGGATCGATCAGAAACTTACATTTCGGAAGCGGCTGCTACTGGAGCGGCTTCTACCGGGTAGACGCTCACTTTTTTGCGGTCACGGCCCAAACGCTCGAACTTCACAACGCCTTCCACTTTCGCGAAAAGCGTATCATCCGTACCGCGGCCTACGTTCTCACCAGGATGGATTTTCGTTCCGCGCTGACGAACGAGAATGCTTCCCGCTGTCACCGATTGGCCGTCTGCACGCTTAACGCCAAGGCGCTTCGCAATGCTGTCGCGACCGTTCTTCGTGGAACCTACTCCTTTTTTGGATGCGAACAACTGCAGGTTCAGTTTTAACATCGTAGTCTACCTCCTTCTTTCGTTAGTCAAGACTGCTGCAAAGCGATATATTTGCCGTATGCATCCTCGATCGTCTCCAGCATCGCCAGCATCGATTCGAGAAGCAGCTGAATTTGCTTTGTCGTTTCCACATCCGTTCCTTGCGGAATACGGACGTTCAGATAACCTTCGCGCATGTCGTTCGGAAGGGCGACTCCCGTCAATTTCTCGACGGCGTTCACCGTACCGACCGTTACGGCAGATACCCCGGCACATACGATATCGTGCCCCGGCTTGCCGTAAAACGCGTGTCCGGATACCGTAAAAGCTTCAATCGTCCCGCTCTCGCGGCTTCGCCTGATGTTCACCCGGATCATATCGAGACACCTTACGCTTGGATGCTGTCGATAATCACTTTAGTGTACGGCTGACGATGACCTTGCTTGCGGCGATAGTTTTTCTTCGCTTTGTATTTGAAAACGATGATTTTCTCGCCTTTGCCGTGCTTCTCCACTTTACCGGAAACCGTTGCTCCGGATACGAGCGGAGTGCCTGCTACCAAACCGTCTTCTTTCGATACAACCAATACGCGGTCAAACGTTACGACATCACCTGCGTTAGCTGTTAACTTCTCTACGTAGATTGTGTCGCCTGCTTGAACTTTGTATTGCTTGCCGCCAGTTTCAATAATTGCATACATGCTTTGCGCACCTCCTCATGTCTCAGACTCGCCTTGTCCCAGGTGACGGCTCCGCGGCACAATGCCGGTGAAGTCGCGCTTATGACCCGACTCGAGCGGTTACAGCATGTGCTCATGCGCACATACCTAAGTATTCTACCACAGCAATCCGCATGAAGCAAGAGCTTTCTCGCGGTCTGCTCCCGGAAATACGGCCTCATCGCCGGCTTGCGCTTTGGTCATTCCAAGTTATTTTTTGCGCGGATACGTTTTTCGTTCCACGGCCACTTTGCCCGACCCGCCGCATGTATGGCATACGGTCATCATCGAATCGTCGAGACTCTCCCTTGCTTTCTTGCGCGTAATTTCCATAAGCCCGAGCTTCGTCCAGCCGACGGCGAACGTCTTCGTGCGATCCCGGCTAAACGATTGTTCCAGCAGCGCGGCAATATCCATCCGATGCTTGTCCGACGACATGTCTATAAAGTCGACCAGAACGATGCCGCCGATATCGCGCAGCCTCAGTAGCCGTGCGATCTCCTCCGCCGCTTCCGCATTCGTCGTGAACACGGTGGCCTCCGGATCGTCGGTCCCGGTATATTTGCCGGTGTTGACATCGATCACCGTAAGCGCTTCGGTCCGGTCAATTACGAGATAGCCGCCGCTGCGCAGCCACACTTTACGCTTCATCGCCCGCTCGAGCTGCTCGCGAACCCGGTACGCCACCTGCACAGGCTCGAGCCCTCTGTAGATGCGGATCCGATTGGCCAGCTCGCCGGATATTTCGCGTACGCGGCGGACGAGAATCTCGCCCCTCACCGGATCGTCGATTACGAGCTCGTCCACCCGGTCGGTAAAGGCATCCCGCACGACACGCTCAAGAACGCCCGGCTCCTTGTACAGCAGAGCGGGAGCCGCGGACTTTTCGGAACGGCGGACGATGTCTTCCCATTCGGAACGCATCACGTTCAAGTCCCGCTCCAGCGCGGCCTGGGTCTCGTCAGCCGCAACCGTGCGGATAATGATGCCTTCCCCCGGCCGGCGCATTCGTTCGGCGATTTCCTTGAGACGCGAGCGTTCCTGCTCGGAACCGATCTTACGGGATACTCCCACGTAATCGGCGGCCGGCATATACACGATCCACCGTCCGGGAAGCGAGAAATGGGTCGTAATGCGCGCCCCTTTCGTTCCCAGAGGTTCCTTGGCCACCTGAACGAGTATATGCTGCCCGGGCCGGATCAGATCGGAGATCGGCGGCTTGACGGACGGAATTTTATCCATGTGGGCCGGTAAAATATCATCGATGTACAAAAAAGCGTTTTTCTCCAGCCCAATATCCACAAAGGCGGCCTGCATGCCAGGCAGGACGTTGACTACTTTCCCCATATATACACTGCCTACCAGCTGTTTCTCGGCAGGTCCCTCCGTGTAAAACTCTGTAAGCACCCGGTCTTCCAGCAGAGCGACCTGAGTCGAGCCGTCACGGCAATGCACGATGATTTGCTTCAATGAAACCTCACCACCTCACCTTATAGTGCGAGTTCAAAAAGTCCGGTTATCAGCACCGAGAAGATTGGATGAAGCTAGGAAATGAGGAGCGGAGCGTAGTGGCAGCTACGTGAGCACCGGAAATTCCGGCTGAATTCCATATTCGATGTCGAGCAGGCTTCCTGATCTGCTTCGTGATCAAAAGTGGGCTTTTTGAACAACCTCGTATAGCCTTTCTATTCTAACACGAAAATGTCGCTAACGGCACTTCCAGGTCGATTTAACTGAAAATAAACGTACAGCAGCTTCTGTTCGGGGAGGACGGCTTGAATGCAGCCTTGTTCGCTCATAATGTAGACGAGATGATATTTGTCGCGCATAAATAAACGAACGATCTCGGCAACGGTCCGGTGTCTGTAGATGACGATCGGCTGGGCAAGAGTGCCCTTGTCGATTAGACGATCCGTAACCGGCTCCCGGTTCATCAGAAACCGCATAAACTGAAAAGGAGCGTTCCTGTAGCCGTACCAATTGGAGTAGGCAAGGAAGATCGAGATCATAAGCAGATTGAGCTGGATTCCGCTCGATCGGAACCCGAGCAATGCAGCGGCGGCCAGCAGGAGGGAGAGCAGCAGGCTGACCAGACTGACCAGTACGAGCGTCCGGTAATACGGCAGCCAGCGGCTGACGAGCGCCTGCATCACTTTGCCGCCGTCGAGCGGCAGGACGGGAAGCAGGTTGAATGCGCCGATCATCAGGTTCGCTTTCAGAAAATAGTCGCTCCACTCCGCTTCCCACCATCCGAGTCCTCCCATAGCGAGTGCAAGCAGCGCCATCCAGCCGTTCTGCAGCGGCCCGGCCAAAGCGACGACCGTCTCCTGAAGCGCGCTGGAACGGCCCCCGTCCTCCGTCTCGGCTACGCCGCCGAACGGCAGCAGCTGCACGCGGATTACTTTCCAGCCGAAGCTTCTCGCTGCAGCGACATGACCGAGCTCATGAATCAGCACAATCACAAAAAGCGTGAGCAGCTCCGCGAAGTAGCCTGTCGCGACTGCGGCGAGCATCAACAGCAAAAACAACGGATGCAGGCGGAACGTAATCCCCCGCAGTTTAATCAAAAGGGATCACTTCTGTCGGATTGACGTATTGGTTGTCCTTTTTGACGACAACATACAGCTTGCCCGCTCCGCCAGCGGCATCTGTAGTTACGCTTCCGATCGTCTCTCCGCCGTTCACCCAATCGTTTTTTTGCAGCGTCGTGCTTTGCAGCCACGCATACGTGGACTGCAGGCCGTCCGCATGCTGAACGACCACTACCGTCCCCTTGTCCGTCCCGCTGGTGACAGAGACGACCCGGCCGGTATCGATCGCAATAACCGCCGCCAGCGGCTCGGTCCGCAGCGTAATGCCGAGATCTCCGTCGCCGCTGCGGCTGACGATTTTGCCGGTAACGGGAACGTAGATCCGTCCAAGCGAGGATGTACTCGCTTTTTGTGCTTCCGGTGCGTCTTTCTCCCGAATGGACGGGAGCCAGGCGGGCACGCCCCCGAACGACCGCTCATACCAGGCCGCCACCGCGGTGAAGTCGTAATCGACGGTTAGAGCGGTCCGCACCCACGCCTGCCCCCGCTGCGCCATCGGATGGTCGAGCTGGAACAGCCCCCATACGCCTGCGAATACGACGGCGCTGAGGCCGAGCTTGACCCAAATTTGCCGTACGCTCGGCGGTGTCATCCCGCCGTTGTCCGGCGTATCCGTCCATCCCGGCTGTTCCGCCCGCCCCATCGCCGTCCACCGTTCCTGCTCGCGGTGCTTCCATACGAACTCCGGGTCGTCCATCCGGTCGTCGCGGGCCGAAGACAAGTCCTCTCGGCCGCTGCCGTTCAGGTTAACGGGCCGGTACTGCGAAGAGTCGTGTCCGCTGCGCTCCCTTTGCCCGTCATAGGCTTCCTCGTGAAACACGGTTTTGTCATTGCCCGAACGAATCCCCTGCTCGGATGCGACTATTTGCTTCATACGGTCCATTCGCCGCTGCCGGACGTTCGACTTGACTTCCATAGAGGTTCCCCCTCGCTATCCGCTCCCCTTTAAGGAAACAGGCAGGCTTCTTCCCTACATCCTATGAGCCGGAATGAACGGCTATGACTAGGGAAGGCGCACTAGGGACAGGCCGCCTGAACGAAAAACGTCCCGCTGCGGTACAGGCTGCGGAACGTTTCGGCATTCAGATCGGTTGGAATGTATCATCGTCGGGTTCGTTCAGTAAAGCGACTTCGGCTCCGGATGCGCATGGACGCTGACGACGATGCCTACGGCCATCATGTTGATCAGGATGGAAGATCCTCCGTAGCTGATAAACGGAAGCGTAATGCCCGTGAGCGGCATAATTCCGATCATCATCCCGATATTTTCAAACACCTGGAAGACGTACATCGAGACGATCCCGATGATGATATAAGAACCGGCCCGGTTCTGGCTTTGGATCGAAATATAAATCATCCGGTAAATCAGCAAAAAATACAACAGCAGCAGCACAGACGATCCGACGAAGCCGAACTCCTCCCCGATCACGACGAAGATCGAATCGGAATAAGGAAGCGGAATAAAGCCCTTCTGGATCGAATCCCCCTGCAAGTACGATTCACCGGTCAAACCGCCGGAGCCGATCGCCCTCATCGAGTTATGCACCTGGTACTTGGCGTCCGCGCTCGCCGAATCCGGATCGACAAACGTGTGAATCCGATTAATGCGGTGAACCCATTGCCCCATGTCGTTATCTTTTAGATACTGGACGACCGGGTCGTAGTACAGCTGGAACAAATAGAAAAAGAGCGCGATGAAGCCTGCTATGAGCCCGGCCCCGATCAGAAAATGCGTATATTTGATATTACCAATCCAGTACATGACGATCAGGACGACGATGAATATAATTGCGTTACCGAGATCCGGCTGTATCACGATCAGTGCCGTCGGTACCATGACGATCAGTCCGATCGGAACGATTTCCCGCCAAAAGCGCAGCGGCTCTCCATCCCGCTTGGCAAGAAACGCCGCTACCGCTATGATGGCAAGCAGCTTCATTAACTCGGCCGGCTGAAAGTTGAAACCGCCGAAAGGAAGCTCAAACCAGCTTTTGGCCGAGTTTTTCTCCACTCCGAAAAAGTAAACGGCAACCAGCAGCAGGACGCCGATGCCATACGTATACCAAGCGGTCTTGACGAGCAGCCGGTAGTCGAACAGCATCACGCAAAACAGCACGACGAAGCCGATACAGTAATTGATGACATTTTTGACGTCCGTCCCCTGGAATAGCGGATCGTTAGCGGTGGCGCTATGAACGACAAGCGTGCTGATGATCATGAACAATACCATCAATATAACGATAGACCAGTCGGTTCGCTTCAATTTGTCCAGCAAGCTTTACTCATCCCATTCCAAGAAACTTCTTCATTTTCCCGAATACGCCCGTCTTCTCCTCGAGCGGCATTAACGGCACGGTGTCGCCCAGGATGCGCCGGGCGATGTTGCGATAAGCGATAGCGGCCCGCGACTTCGGATTCATGACCGTAGGTTCGCCGCTGTTCGCCGACTTGATGACAGCTTCATCGTCAGGTACGATCCCGAGCAAGTCGATCGACAGCACCGAGCAGATCTCGTCGATATCGAGCATCTCGCCCTTTTTCATCATATTCGCCTTGACGCGGTTAATGATCAGCTTCGGCCCGTGCACCCGCTCCTGCTCGAGCAGGCCGATGATCCGGTCCGCATCGCGAACGGCCGCCAGCTCCGGCGTCGTCACCACGATCGCTTTGTCCGCTCCGGCGACGGCATTTTTGAACCCTTGCTCGATTCCGGCCGGGCAGTCGATTATGACGAACTCGAACTCTTTTTTCAGCTCGACGATGATGTCGCGCACCGCCTCCGGGGAGACGGCGTGTTTGTCTTTCGTCTGGGCGGCCGGCAGCATATACAGCTCCTCGAACCGCTTATCCTTGATCAATGCTTGCTGCAGCCGGCACCGGCCCTCCGTAACGTCGACGATATCGTAAATGATCCGGTTTTCCAGCCCCATCACGACGTCGAGATTACGCAGTCCGATATCGGTGTCGACCATACATACTTTTTTGCCCAGCAAAGCAAGAGCGGTCCCTACATTGGCCGATGTCGTCGTCTTGCCGACTCCACCCTTGCCTGAAGTAATGACGATTGCCTCTCCCATGCGTCAATCATCTCCTTTACTTGCCACCGAACGGATGGTCCGGCCGTAACCGGTGAAGCTGATTTATTTTATCGATTTGCATCTTCCCGTCCCGGATGAAAGCGAACTCCATCGTCGCGTCATCGAACCCCCATTCGTCCGGAGGACGGCTGATGACGTCGGCGATCCGCAGCTGTGTCGGGCGCATGTAGGATGCCGCAATAACGGCTCTGTCGCCCCCGTCGATTCCCGCGTGCGCCATGCCGCGCAGCGCTCCGAGCACGAAGATGTCTCCGGTGCACAGCAGCGTGCCGCCAGGATTAACGTCGCCGAGATACAGCACGTGGCCCTCGTGGCGCACCGTTTGTCCCGAACGGATAATTCCTTTCAGAATCGTAACGCGGTCCGGCGGCGGCTCCTGCTGCTCCGGCCCCGGGAGGTCGGAATCCATATGCTGAACCTGCAAGTTTCCTTTGCGGACAAGCAGCTCCCTGATCGATTCTTTTTCTTCTTCCGTTGCGGAGCGTTTCCCCAGCTTGACGCTTACTTGAACGGCCGGACCGGTTAGTACAGTGCGGTTCGTCTTGTCCAGCTTATGCTCCAGTTCCTGCATCACTTCGGCGAACGGGCACGAATCGTCGATCACGAAGACAAGCCCTTCCTTGACACCTTTAATCGTAACGCGATGTTTCGTTTCCGTCATCGGCACGCGTTCACCCCCTATCGGCCATTCGTCTGACAGAATGCCTTTCGCGCCTGGCAGCATCCGGCACTGTCATTTTTCTTCCGATTCCCGTTTTCTCTCGGCCGCCTTCTCCAGCCATTTGCGAACCGGAACGTACAGCAGCAGCGCAATCAGCGCGTTAAACAGCATGCTCGGCAGCATCTGGTGCAGAAACGTCCATTGAAAATCCATCCGGACGACGCCCAGAAAAAACCGGTATATGCCGTATACGATCGAATCGTAGGCGAACGAACCCAGCAAGACGACGATCAGACTCGTGAAGAGGCCTTGATAAGGAAGACGGAAGGTCAATCCCGCCACGTATCCGACGAGCCCCATGCTGAACGAATGAACGCCCAGAGCATGACCGTAATAAATGAAATCTTGCAAAAATCCGAAAGCGAGTCCGTAGGCGAGCGCCTGATACCGGTTTTTGTACAGGGCGGCGAACAGCACCCCGACCAAGACGATATGCGGAACGACCAGCACCTGGGACTGCCATACGGGAGGAATGATCCATTCCAAAATCGTGCCTTCCAGCAAGAAAAGAACGAACAGAAATATCGAGATCACGTAGCGCTGCATCATTCACCTCATAGCTCCGGCACTTCGATGACGAACACTTCGCGCAAATGGTTGAACGAAGTGAACGGCTTGATAAGCGCCGTATGGGTGATGCCGAATTCACCTTCGTCACGCGAGACGACCTCGCCGATCTGGATGCCTCTCGGGAACAACTGTCCGATTCCGGATGTGACGACTGTATCGCCCACTTCCAGTGTATCTACCTTTGGAATTTTGTTCATGACGAGCAGACCTTTTTCCCGGTCGTAACCTTCCAGAATGCCGTAAGATTCGTTTTCCTTGCCCTTAATCGTTACCGCGATCGCCTTGGAGCTGCTCGTATCAAGATCGGTCAGCAGCTGGACGTTGGAATAAAACGGAGAAACGGTAACAACGCGGCCGATCAGACCGTCGACGGACATCACCGCCATATTCGCCTTGATGCCGTCCTTTTCGCCGAGATTAATGACGATCGTGTTATTAAACGGGTCCGGGCTTGAAGCGAACACTTCGGCGATCCGGTATTTGTACTGGGTCGATTGCTGCTGCCGTTCGGTAAATCCGAGCGCGTCCATCAGCCGCTTGTTCTGGGCTTCCAGATCGTTCAGACGCGCCGTGTCCTTGGCGTACTGCGTAATCGTCAGCTTCAGTTGACGGTTCTCCTCGTACAGCACGGACATCCGGCGTATATCTTCAAACAAGCCCGCTACGGCGCGAGCAGGCTTGTTGATCCATCCCTGGACCCAAGTGACGGTATCCTTCACAAATCCTTCCGGCCAGGACATATGCCCCCGGCCGCCGAACGAAAATCCGATCAGGGCGACGAAAAAGATTACGCCCGACATCAAAATAATAAGTCTTTTATTCCCCAGCCATTTGAACAAAGCAAACACCTTCCAGCGGTCTGTCCCCAGGCTTGCCGCGAGCTCCTCTCCGCCGCGCATGCAGTCGCCTAGGCTCCTGCAGCGTTATATCAGCAAGCTTAACGAACTCCCCTTGGAGCGGTACCTGTTTTTGATTTGAAGAGATGAATGTTGTCGAGCGCGCGGCCGGTTCCGATCGCGACGCAATCCAGCGGATTCTCCGCCACGAGCACCGGCATGCCGGTCTCTCTGGCGAGCAGCTTGTCCAGATTGCGCAGCAGCGCGCCGCCGCCTGTAAGCACGATGCCCCGGTCCATAATGTCCGCAGCCAGCTCGGGCGGACACTTCTCCAGCGTCGCTTTCACTCCGTCGACGATATTGTTGACCGTATCGGCCAGCGCCTCTGTAATCTCGTCCGACGATACCGGCAGCGTCTTCGGCAAGCCGCTGACCAGGTCGCGTCCGCGGATCTCGATCGTCTGCGGCTTGTCCATCGGCATCGCGGAGCCGATATCCATCTTGAGCTGCTCGGACGTACGTTCGCCGATCATCAGGTTATACGTTCTCTTGATGTATTGCATGATCGCCTCATCCATCTCGTCTCCGGCGACCCGGACCGATTTGTACGTAACGATGCCGCCGAGCGAAATGACGGCAATCTCCGTCGTTCCCCCGCCGATATCGACCACCATGCTGCCAGTCGGCTCCCACACCGGCAAATCCGCGCCGATCGCCGCCGCAAAGGGCTCCTCGATCGTATATGCTTCGCGGGCTCCCGCCTGCTTCGTCGCATCTTCCACCGCGCGTTTCTCTACCGCCGTAATGCCGGAAGGAACGCACACCATGACGTTGGGCTTGCGCGGAAACAACACACGTTGCTTCTGGGCCTGCTTCAGAAAATAATTAATCATCGTCGATGTCGTCTCGAAATCGGCGATGACTCCGTCTTTCATCGGACGGACTGCGCGGATATTGCCCGGCGTGCGCCCGATCATCTTTTTGGCGGCGTCTCCGACCGCTTCGATCGTTTTTGTATCAGTACGCAGAGCGACCACGGACGGCTCTCTGACCACAATTCCTTTACCTTGAACGTATACAAGCGTATTGGCTGTTCCAAGATCAATGCCCAAATCTTTCGTGAAGCTACCGAACATAAATTGCTTGTCTCCTTTCATCCTACGGACGGACTGCTTGCCCGTCATATCATTATATTACATCAACCCTAGTTCCTTCAAACTAATGCTTGAACGGTCTCCGATAATTACATGGTCGAGCACGTCGATGCCGATCACCGCGCCCGCTTCGACCAGTCTGCGCGTAATCTCGATATCTTCCGGACTCGGCGTCGGATCGCCGCTCGGATGATTATGCACGCATATGATAGAAGCGCTGCTTCGTTTGATTGCAGCGAGAAATACTTCGCGGGGGTGTACGATCGAAGCGTTCAGGCTGCCTATCGACAGCGTTTCCTGTCCGATCACATGATTTTTCGTATTCAAGAACAAGCAGACGAAATGCTCTTTTTGTAAATAGCGGAGTTCTTCCGTCAGTAGGAGGGAAACGTCCTGAGGGGACCGGATGGTCACGGTTTCGGGCTGGACCGTGCGGGCAATTCTTCTGCCGAGCTCGATACCGGCTTGAATTTGCAGCGCCTTTGCGGAACCGATTCCTTTCAGCGCCGTCAATTGAGCCGTACTCATCTCGACAAGGTGCCTGAGGCCGCCGGCTTCGTTAAGCAGCCGCTGGGCCAGCGAAACCGCCGACTCGTTGATCGTTCCGGTTCTCAGCAAAATCGCGAGCAGCTCGGCGTTGCTAAGCGCCTGCGCTCCCGCTTGAAGCATTCTTTCCCTGGGCCGCTCCTCTTGGGGTACATTCCGTAACGTGTATGCGGAGGATTCCATCATTTCCCCTCTTTCGACAAAAAATGGATCGATTCGATATCCATCCATTATAACACCTCTTCTATTTTACACGAAATGGTTCGAAAAAAAATCGCCGGATTGGTCCGCCGCCTCAAAAAAACTGCACTGCCGTCGCTTAAGCCCGGGCGAGAGGAACAAATTCCTGTTCGAAAGCCGGACTCTTCCTGAAAACCGGTCAAATGACGACAAATTCCTGCACAAGTAATAAGTAATGCAGGAACTAGGAACGTGTCTTAGAAATGAAGCGGAAATAAAAACAGCAGCTGAGGCAGGCTCGCCGACAGTTGCCGGATTCGTCGTTTCTTGTGTGGTTACGCGGGCCGGGAACGACTTGAACCCCGCTCGGGAGCGGGGTTCAAGGTACGGCCGGCAGGCCATTCGCCTCAGCCAGAGGCGGACTTGCCTTTGGATATCGAGGTCGGTTTGCCGGTAGGCATCGAATTCGTCTCCAGCGCGATGACATCGGGAAGCGACAAGATTTCGTCGATCGCCCGCAGCAGTTTGTCGGTGCTGACTGTCCTCAGATTAAACCGGAGCTCCATCGTCGCGTCCATGGCCGCATCGAACGACTCGGGACTGGTGGATTGCATGACCAGATTTTTAATCTGAATGCCTTGCTCGCCGAACTTCGTAGCCACTCGCCCGAGGCTGCCCGGACGGTCGAAAATTTTGATCATGACTTCCTGATTGCGCCGGTGGCGCAAAAGATGCTTCTCCCATTTGTTCAACAGAAACAAGCTGACCAAGACGATAAATGTCGCAAGTACGGCCGCGTAGTAGAAACCGGCGCCGACCGACAGGCCGATCGCGGCTACCACCCATACCGAGGCGGCTGTCGTCAGCCCCGATATGCTCGATCCGTTGCGGATAATCGCTCCTGCACCAAGAAAACCGATCCCGCTTATAACTTGAGCCGCGAGCCGCGCAGGGTCGGTACGTACGTTAGGCTCCGCCACGAACTGGGAAAATCCGTAGATGGACAACAGCATGATGGACGCCGAACCGAGACAGACAAGGATATGAGTTCTGAATCCCGCAGCATGATTGCTCCATTCCCGCTCCAAGCCGATGAATCCGCCCAAAACGGCGGCCAGTACCATCCTAATTGTCAAATCAAGATGTGAAATATGCCAAACGCTTTCGTCTATCATGCTCTGCACCCTTCCTTACGCTCGTTTTTCGCGTCAGCGGCAAGTTTAGGGTCCGGGAAATGGGTCTTTTATTTTCTTAATCAATAAGAAAACTAGATACGATCCAAGTCCTTCCATCCCGCTGCACATGTTTAAACAAACAAGTCATAGGTTATCGGGATTTCTCGACGTCTCCACCCGTGCATCCTATTTAATTGTAAATGGTTCCCGGTCCAAATAAAACTTAATAATTATTTAACATTATCGTTCCAATTGCCACTTTTGTCAATAGGCTTCCACCTATGATGTGAACAAATATTCCATAGCGGTGATAGAGCCTGTACCATGAATCGACAATAACAGCATTGGCGGCTGATATGTGTGTCACCCGCTGCCCGGCGTCTGCAACGAAGTAAGAGTCCGATGCCCCTTTCGGATCGATCCGCTTGCGCCAGGATCATGTCGGGGTGAAACCGGATGCGGCGGGGGGGGATTTTGCCAGCGTGCTTCCGTGAATTCCTGAAGCCGCATAACGGACCGGTACGACGCATCTACAATCAGAAGTTGGCCTGCCGGACGCATCCTCGCTTCGCTCTCGTCAATTAAGAAAAACCGTCCGGAAACTGTACCGGATGGTTCTCTGACGTGCAAACCCATATGTACGTACGTGTAAGGGAATGGGCACCTCCAGCCGCTCGCCCTCAGTCGTGTTGTCTTCAAGCAGTGGTATGGTGGCTAACGAACCCAGCATTCGTTATCAGAGCCGAATGTGGACGTCTGAATTTGTAACGAACTCTCGTACTGTTATTCCCGCAAATCGGATCGTTTTTTTCCGCTTTTGGTTCGATAACGATGCCCGGATTCGTTACGTTTGGAATAACTTCGTTTTTCTGCCATAAGCACAATACGATTCGTTAGTCATCGGACCTGAGTATATGTTCACTAACGCCAATGAAGGAACCCCCTTCCCCTCAGCACGGTATAGAACCTAATCTTTCTGGCAGATTAAAAGAAGCGCGCGGCCTAAAGCACCCGCACGCCCAACTCCTCCAGCATTTCGCCAAGCAGCCGGACCGACATGCCGACCACGTTAAAATAATCGCCCTCGATCTTCGCGACGAGCAGCGCTCCGATTCCTTGAACCGCATACGCCCCGGCTTTGTCCGCCGGCTCTCCGGTAGCAACATAACGCCGGATACGTTCCTCGTCCATCGGCTTCATCGTGACATGGGACACTTCGTGCCGCGTGATCACTCGTCCGGTACGCACCTCGACGCAAGTAATACCGGTGTACACCTGATGCGTTCTGCCGGCGATCGTTCCCAGCATATCGGCGGCGTCCTGCTCGTCCTTCGGTTTGCCCAGAATGCGGCCGTCCAGAACGACCACCGTATCCGAACCGATGACGATGCCGTCTTCCCCGTCCGGGACCCGTCCGCTCACCGCCTGCGCTTTGCGCAGCGACAACTGCTCCACCAGCGCATCGGGAGCCGTTCCCTCCGGCATCGATTCGTCCACATCCGCCGCGTCGATCCGGTAAGGCAAGCCGATCGTGCCGATCAGCTCCTGCCTTCTTGGCGACCCTGACGCCAAAATTAATACAGACTGCTTGTCCAATACGCTCTCTCCTTCCGATTCCGGCCCGTTGCTACAGCTTCCGGTAGATCCATATCGCCGCAGCGATTCCAATTATACTGATCACATTCAGCTTAACCTGAATGAACAGATCGTATTGCACCACGTTCAGGTCGGCCTTCGGCTCCCATCTCAATGGCGCCGACTTGGTCAGGAACGAAAGCCATGATACCGGCTCCAGCAGTTGGGTGACGATCGCGGCGGCCAGCAACCCGAGCAGCAGAAACAGAAATAGCGTAAAACCGTTTTTTTTCATCCGGATTCGCCCTCTCGCGATGCTTGCGGCATCCTAATCTTTTGCACGGTCCCATTATACGATGGAATTCAGGCCGTTGACAACGAGGCGCAAATCCGCCGCCGGACCGCCTTTGACCGCCCGCTGGTTAACTTTTCCTGCATACTTGGAGCTTCGATTCCATGTAAAATAGAACCCGGGAGGGACTTGCACGCATGAGAACCGGACTTCTATCGCTGCTGCTGGCGGCAATTGCTCTTCTTGCCGTACCCGCGCAGACATTCTCCGCCAAGACGGTCGTCGTAGACGCCGGACACGGCGGACAAGACCCCGGAGCCATAGGGGTCAACGGGTTGTATGAAAAAAGCGTCAACCTCGACGTTGCCCAAAAGCTGAAAGAGCAGTTGATCCAGCGAGGATACGAGGTCGTAATGACCCGGACCGCAGACGAATACTTAAGTTTAGCCCAGCGAGTCGAACAAACGAATGCGGCCCAGCCTTCGCTGTTCGTCTCGGTACATGCCAATTCACATCCAAACCCGAACGTCAGCGGCTCGCTCGTCTTGTACTATGACAGCGATTACCCTCAGGACAGCTACCCGGCAAGCGAGGCGATGGCCAAACTTTCGCCGGAGAGCAAAAAGCTCGCCAATCTTGTCCTGAAAAACATCATCTCGGAAACGGGCTTTGCCGACAAAGGCATCGTCCCGAGCGCCGCCTATGTGATTCGAATGGGACAAGTTCCGAGCATTTTGGTGGAAACGGCATTTTTGAGTCATTCGGGCGATGCCGCCCGTCTGTCCGATTCGCCGGTCAGGCAAAAGCTCGCGGATGGAATAGCCAAAGGAATCGCCGCTTACCTGCCGCTGCCGGACCTGTTCCCGGATTTGGCCGACCATTGGGCAAGGGAAGCCGTCCTTCGCTTGAAGGATAAAGGGCTGGTGGAAGGAATCTTTAACCGGTACGAGCCCGACCGCGCGGTGACGCGGGCGGAATGGCTCGCCTTAAGCGACAGGCTGTTCAAGTTCGCGGACCGGCTCCACGCGGCGGACGCGCCGGACACAGGCTATCCGGACACAACAACTCCGAAGGAACAGAAGAAGGCAGAGACTTCTTTGCCGACAGATCAGACGGAGGCGGCGCAAGCTCCGTCTTCACCGCCCGAACTGCCGGAATCTGCGTCGCAAGGGCAAGCTTCGCCACTGGCGCAAACTCCACCGACGTGGGCGAATCGATCAGCCGTACAAAGCGAAACAACGGCTGCGCCTAAACCGGCTTCCCGGACGCCGTCTCCGGGGCAGCCGCAATCGTTCAAAGATTTGCCTAAGTCGCACTGGGCGTACGAGACGTTCCAAAACGCCGTACGGCTCGGCTATATGAACGGGTATGAAGACGGCACGATCCGTCCGGACCAGCCGATCACCCGGGGCGAAGTGACGGCCTTGCTGGAGCGGATGACGGCCGATGCCGGCAACTCCCCGCCCTGGACCGGCCCGGCCGACTTTACCGACGTTCCGCTGAAGCACTGGGCGTCCGGACCGATCTACCGGATGAAGCAGCAAGGAATCATAACCGGAGTAACCGACAAAACGTTCGCTCCCGACAAAAAAATGACGCGGGCCGAAATGGCCGCGCTCATGGATCGTTATGTAGCCGCTCCAAAATAAAGAGCGGCGCACACAAAGAAACGGACCCCAGTGGAATAACCCACAGGTCCGTTTCTTTGGTTATACCTGAATCGCCGCAAGCAGCTCATTTTCCAGGATCAGCGCCTGCATAAGCGACGATTGCGCCTGCCATAAATAAGCCGAGGACGGATTTTTCTTATATTCCTGCATGGAATTGACGGCGGTATTCATGGCTGTCGTCATTTTTTGCAGCACCGCTTTCTCCTCCGCGCCTAGCCCCGCGCCGAACGGGCCGCTCGCTCCGATCCACGCCTGATGCGCCGTAGCGATCGTCTGCATCGTCGCATCGTCAATCGGGGATTGCGACTTTTCCTTCAGCCTGCCCGAGGAGAACCCGAGAATCGACTGCACGAGCTTTTGGCCTTGCGCGAAAAACTGCTCCGCCTGCCCGACCTGCGCCTGCTCGCCCGCCCATTTGACCTTGCTGACCGCAGGAATCGAGACCGCCTTCGGATACAGCTCCACCTTCGGATCGCGCTCCTTCAAAAGCGCGGAAAGCGCGTCAGCGTCGCCCCGGGTTTGCGTAATCCCGACGTAGACGTAATATTTATCGGACGGATGCACGTACGCGGCGAGTCCCTTCTTCTTCCACTCGGCCGCCGCCGTATCCGCCCCCTGCTGATTCGAGAACACGCCGTTTTGCAAAAACGTATAGGACTGCGCGGCAACATTCGCCGGAACGGCTGCCGCGGAGGCGGACGATGCGGGCGCCGCCCCGTCCTTCGCTCCGCCACCCGCGTCGGGCGGTTTCGTTTGTGCCGGCACCGTAGAGCCGTTAGCGGTTGCGTTCGTACCGTTGTTGCCGTCCAGCTTCAGATCGTCTCCGTCAAACATGGAGAGCACGAAAAACCCCATCGCCACGCCGACCGCGACCGCACCGGTAACGGAGGCGACGATTTTCAGCCACGGCGTCCGGTTATGCCGCTCATACCGAGCCCGGGTCATAACCGGACGCGGCACCGCCCGCTCCCGCCTCGGATACTCCCGCTCCGGCTGCTCCGCCTCGGGCCCGTAATATCCGCTCTCGCCATCGTAACGCTCCTCGCGCTCGATCGGATAACGCTCCTCCCGCAGGGAGGGCTTGGGCGGAATCGGCGGTTCTGTTCTTCCGGATTCGCGAATCGTCCGCTCCACCCGCTCCGTCTCCGCATCGAAGGGACTGCTCCACGCCCCGAAATCAGTCGTAAACTGATTCAGCGGCTGCACATCGACCGGCGCGCGCCTCGCCGGACGCACGATCGTTTCCTGCTCCCAATCGTACGCCTCGCGGCTGCCCGGATTCGGAACATGCCGCTCTTCCTCGACTACCGTGAACTCGTCCTTCGATAAAGGTATGACTGGATTCGGCTCTTTGCGGACCGTTTCCCGTCCAGTTTCGTCAAACCGGTACGTAATTCTTGCCTTGTTCATCCCAGAATCACCCCTTGTCCGTGAAACGCTTGTACTCCACTGTATGCGGGACAAGGGGCGATTATTCGCTATTTTCTGATCCGGTTTCTACGTGCCCAGAAGGAACGTGCCACCCCGCTCCAGCTCGATCCTGTCGCTTACGGCAAATTCTTTCAGATAAGTAAGGATCTCGACCCGGCTCACCGGAACGCCGTTGGCCTGTGCGGGAATGTCGGCGATGAAATGAAGCGTCGCCCACTCTCCGGCCGTCGACCTCACGAAGACGCGATCCTCCGAACGTAGGAAAGCGACAGGCCGGTCCTCGGCATCGTACAGCTTGAACTGAAGCTGTATCATAGCCGTCAGAGCCGCGTCAGCTCGCGCCTTATAATGGACCGCCACTCCATACGTCCCCGGTGCGAACGGCAGCTCCTCCGCCATCCATGCCGTACCGATCCCGCTCAGAACAACGCCTCTTCCTGTCGGAGAAAGGACAGGAGTCACGTCGGGCGAGCGGACTAAGCCGGTGGGCGACGTACTGTCGGATGTTTTTAGAATCCATTCTCCCTCTGCCGCCGATCCGTTCCCCTCCTCCGACAGCAGAAAGCGGATCAGGTTCATTAGCGGTTTCACGCTGGGCGACAAGGATTCCTTCTCCAGCTCCCGGACTTTGCGAATAACGGCTGTAGTTTCGCCGGTTTTGCACCCATCCAGCAGGGCGTACAACTGGGCCGGATTAACCCCCGACCATTCCAGCTTCCATGTGAACGGGTCCACTGTCAGTTGCTGCAGCGGATTTTGGGCAAACCGGCCGATCAGCGCAAGACGCCGGTCTCTCCCTGCAGCTCCATCGGCAACCACCGTCAGGAGCTCCAGCGCCGTCTTCTCATCGATCGCCGCCGGAACCCGGCCCTTCGGATAGCTGAGCGCAGACGCCTCGTAGTAAGCGAACGTATCCAGCAGAAACGCCGCCCGCTTCCTCTGCAGCTCCGTTTCGGCATCGGCAACAGCCGCCTCCAGCAGCCGTCTGCTGTCGGCTATATCTTGCGGGGTCACGATCGCGAGATAGGACGGCTCGTAAAAAGCCATATAGTTCGTACGCAGCTTGGCTCCCTTCCAACGCTCATACCAATCCGACTTCATCGCCCTTTCTTCCCAAAACCGTTCCCACAACTTGTAATAGGCGGAAAGATGAACGGCAGCCTTCTTGCCGACCGCCCGCTCATACCACTCCTCGAGCAGTTCCTCGACATCGCGCTCCGGATTCCACTGCAGCTTGGCCACTACCCACGGCTTCGCCCCTTCGCCGCCGAAATTCGCGAATATCTCGACGAAATGGGCGATCACCCCGTGCTGAAGCGCATAGCGGTAAGTGCCGGCTATATGCTGGAGATACATCCGCGGGACCATATATGGAGATCCGTACATATATTCGTAAAAGCCGAGCGATGGCGTCACCTTATTCCAGGTTTCGGTCAGCCGCCTGCCCGCCTCTCCCATCTCCGGATCTCTCCATGACATCCGGTCGTCCGTAATATAAACGACGACGTTGGCGGGAAGCTTGATCCCTGTCGGCGGATCGTACACGTCCGCATAGGCGTACAACCCGATATATTTATCCGGGTATTTCTCCAGAACGCCCTCCGCCACCTGCTTGACCCAGCGGAAGTAGATGTCCGACATATCCGTATGCCCGATCGAATTAAGCCGGTTCGGATAGTCCGGATGATCCGGGTCGTCCTCGACGAATCCCCCGTTGTCGTTAACGCCGATGGAGTAACAGGCTTCGTCCGGATTGGCCTCGAAGAAGCTGCAAATGTTGCGGATCGCTTCCTCGGCCGTCCCGCTTATCGTAAATGCAGGCTGCCAGTCCGTGTCCCGGTCGAGCAGCGCTCCGGCCTTATAAAACTCCGGACGCGTATCCTTGTATCGGGAAGGAGGGAGCAGGTTGCACAAATTATGGAACGGATTCATCCGGCGGCGAAGCCGGTTGAACCGCATCCAATCGGCGGCGGCGGGAAAATCGTTCAGATCGCGGGAAAGAAACGCAGGCTGCTCGCGTACCGTTTCTTCCGGCACGCTCAAGTCGGAGCATCCCAGCACGTCCTCGCCGAATTCGCCCGGCAATAACCAGCGGACGCCGACGTATCGCTCCAGAAACTCATACACCCCGTACATCGTCCCCCACGACGAAGGACCGGCTATGTCGATCTCCCTGTTGGCCGTACGGATCACGAAGCCATCCTCATCCAAGTCTCGGAGCAGCAGCTCCAGCGGCCCGCCCTCCTCTCCCCTGATCCCGACGCGGATAGGAATGACGCCCTCAGCATGACCAGGGACATTCCCCCCGATATACACGGGCAGTTCCGCTCCGGTCGACTTCCTGACGTATTCCGCCAAAACCCGTGCCGCAGCTGCCGTTCTCTCGTCCGCATCCTTGGCTGTCATCACGATAGCTCCGCTCCGGCCTCCTGATACCAGCACCGTTTCTCTCATATCGTTTTCCCTTCTTCCGGTTTAATGTCCTGCGCTCCGTATTGTGCCATCGTAACCCAGCGGATCTCCGCAAGAGTTATCGGTAACATAAGGTGTCAGGAAAATTATGTCACAACCGGATGAAGGCCGCAATCCTTTTCTCCAACCCCAACCCAAATAAGCCCGCGCGCATCCGGGCTGGGAACGTGGATGCACGGGGCTTATTTGGTAGAGGGGAGCGTCGCGAATCGTTCTCCCGGGCAAGCCTACTTGCCGGTGTTCCGCTCCGTCAATCGGCTCGCGAGCGCGTGCGACGCTTTCCATATATCGCCCGCCCCCATCGTCAGGACGAGGTCTCCGCTCTTCACGAACCGAATCAGGAAGTCCGTCACTTCGCGGACCGACGATATATGGCGGACGTTCTCGTTGCTGTTGCTCCGGATCAGTTCGACGAGCTTCTCCGAGCTGATGCCTTCGATCTGCTCCTCTCCAGCCGGCGAATAGATGTCGGCGATAATCACTTCGTCCGCTTCGCCGAACGAACGGCTGAACTGGTCGAACAGAAAATACGTGCGCGTATACCGCTGGGGCTGGAATACGGCAATGATCCGCTTGCCTGTCGCTTTCGCCGCGCTGATCGTAGCTTGAATCTCCGTAGGATGGTGGGCATAGTCGTCGATGACGAGAATGCCGTCCGATTCGCCGAGCACCTGAAACCTCCGCTTCGCCCCCCGGAACAGCTTGATCGCCCGGGCAAAATCGGCGAACGGGACGGCCGCCTCGCGGCAGACGATGTAAGCGGCGAGCGCGTTGTATACATTATGCTTCCCCGGCACCGACAGTTCCAGCTTCCCGAGCCGCTCTCCCGCATGCTCCACCTGGAACGTCACGCGGCGGTCGCCGAGCTCAATATCGATCGCCCGGTAATCGGCGCCAGCCTCCAGTCCGAATGTAATGGTGCCGACCGAAACGGTTGCCAGCACTTCCTGCACATCCGGATCGTCGAAGCAGATGACCGCTTTCCCGCCGCCGGCCACCTGGCTCAAAAACTGCGAGTACGCTTTCTTCAGCTTCCCGAAATCTCCATCGTAATTTTCCAGGTGATCCGCTTCGATATTCGTCACGACCGCGTAGCTGGGCCGGTATTGCAGGAACGAGCCGTCGCTCTCGTCCGCTTCCGCCACGACGAATTCGCCGCTGCCCGCCTTGGCGTTGCTGCCTACGTTCATAATCTCGCCGCCGATAATGTAGGTCGGGTCCAGCCCGCACTCTTCCATAACGAGCGAGATCATCGAAGTCGTCGTCGTTTTCCCGTGCGCCCCGGCAACGGCGACGCCTTTGCGCGATTCCATCAGTCTGGCCAACATCTGCGAACGGTGCAGGATCGGGATATTCAGCTGCTGCGCGGCGGCGATCTCCACATTGTCCTTCGACAAGGCGGTCGAATACACGACGACGTCCGCCCCCTGCACATGACTCGCTTCATGTCCGATATACACCCGGGCCCCTTTGGCCGCCAGCTTCTCGGTCAGTTCCTGGCTGGCCAGATCCGATCCTGTCACTCGGTAGCCCATCTCGAGCATCACCTTGGCAATCGCGCTCATTCCATAGCCGCCAATACCGATAAAATGCACGTGCTCCGTCGTATTCACGCCCGCGCTCACCAGCCTTTGTCAGAATCTTTGCCGTACAGCATCCAGGATCGCACATCGGAGATCAAATACAGCGTTCCGGTTACGACGGCCAGTTCCTCGGAACCGGTCCGGTCCTTCAGCAGCTTCAGCGCTTGTTTCCAGTCCGGTTCCACTGTGATGTCAATCGATTTGTTGTTTTGCTCCGCCAGCGTGCTTCTTGCCAGATCCGCCAATACGCCGGCCTCCGCCTTTTTGAAAAAGTCGGGCTCGGTTACGATCAGCGAATCGGCGAGCGGGAGCAAATGACGCAGCACTTCTTCATGCTGCTTCGTCGGCATCATGGCGATCATCATATGCAGCTTCTCGTACCGGTAGACGGAACGGAGCGCTTCCGCGAGCGTTGCCGCTCCTTCCGGATTATGAGCCCCGTCGAGCAGCATCCGCGGGGAACGGGAAACCATCTCGAGCCGTCCGGGCCACTGGGCCGACCGTATCCCCTCGTACAACGGCTCGTCGTCCTGGACGACCGCGTAATACTGCCGCAGCACCTCCAGCGTCATGAGGGCCACAGCGGCATTTTTCTGCTGATGCGCGCCGTTCAGCGTAATGTCCACACGCTCCAGGTTGCGGAAAGGTCCGGTAAAAGAGATCGTTTGCAAATCCAGCTCCGCCTGCACCGTCTCGTATCGGAACGCCTCGCCCAGCAAGTACAGCGTAGTCTTGCGTTCAGCCGCCGTTCTGCGGATCACTTCTACGGCTTCGGACTGCTCGACCGCACTGACGACCGGTACGCCCGGCTTGATAATCCCAGCCTTCTCTTCCGCCACCTTCGTTAAACTGTCGCCGAGAATTTCCATATGATCGTGGCCGACGTTCGTAATAACCGAGACGATCGGGGTGACGACATTGGTCGAATCGAGCCTGCCGCCAAGTCCTGTCTCCCATACGACGAAATCCGGGTACGCCACCTTGGCGAAATACAAAATCGCGATCGCGGTCGACAGCTCGAACATCGTAGGAGCGCCCCACTCGGACTCGGCAATTTCATCGAAGATCGGCTTCACTTCGTTCGTCAGCGCAACCAGCGACTCGTCGTCGATGTCCCGGCCGTTATACTGGATGCGGTTCTGGTAACGCTCGATATACGGAGAAGTGAACGTGCCCACATCGTAGCCGCAGCGGTGAAGCGTATTGGTCAGATAGGCACAGGTTGAGCCTTTGCCGTTCGTGCCGGCGACATGAATGAATTTCAGCCTTCTGTGCGGATGGCCGAGCTTCTCCATCAGGAGCTCCATCCGTTTCATCCCCGGACGAATGCCGAACTTCATCCGTCCCGTGATCCAGTCGACCGCTTCGTCCGCCGTAAGAAACGATGCCGCCAAGTTGTCCGTCGAGCCATTCATACGTCTCATCCCTTTACTATATGAAATTGTACAGCGAAATTGATGGTTATCGGTCCATTTCCGGGAAAACGGCCTGCAAGACGCCTTACCGCATCCGCAGACCGTTCCGTATAAGAGGTTGTTCAAAAAGTCCACTTTTGATCACGAAGCAGATACAGGAAGCCTATTCGACATCGAATATGGAATTCAGCCGGAACTTCCGGTGCTCACGTAGCTTTCACTACGCTCCGCTCCTCATTTCCTAGCTTCATCCCATCTTCTCGGTGCTGAAAACCGGACTTTTTGAACTTGCATTATAAGAGGTAGTTCAAAAAGTCCACTTTTGATCACGAAGCACATCCGAAAGCTTACTCGACATCGAATATGGAATTCAGCCGGAACTTCCGGTGCTCACGTAGCTTTCACTACGCTCCACTCCTCATTTCCTAGCTTCATCCCATCTTCTCGGTGCTGAAAACCGGACTTTTTGAACTCGCACTTTAAGAGGTAGTTCAAAAAGTCCACTTTTGATCACGAAGCCGATCCGAAAGCTTACTCGACATCGAATATGGAATTCAGCCGGAACTTCCGGTGCTCACGTAGCTTTCACTACGCTCCGCTCCTCATTTCCTAGCTTCATCCCATCTTCTCGGTGCTGAAAACCGGACTTTTTGAACTTGCATTATAAGCCAATCGATGCGGCTGCCCGCACCTTCTTCGGTTTCCTGTTCGCTTACGTTATCCTTTCAGCTCAGCCAGACGCGCCAACACTTTCTCCCGCTTGTCGGCGTAATCGCTCCGCTTCGCTTTTTCTTCCTCAATCACTTTGGCCGGCGCTTTCGCTACGAAGCCTTCGTTGGCAAGCTTTTTGTCGACCCGTTCCACTTCGGCGGTCAACGTCTGGATTTCTTTTTCGAGCCGCGCCACTTCCTGGGAGATGTCGATCAGGCCGGCCAGCGGCAGGAACAGCTCCGCCCCGGTCACGACAGCGGTCATCGCCTTCTCCGGATGCGGCAGATCGGCGCCCATCGCAAGGCTAGAGGTATTGCAGAACCGGCTGACGTAAGCTTCGTTGCGCAGCAAAATCGAAAGCGCCTCGGCATTCGCGGCCCGGACGACCAGCTCGACCTTTTTGCCCATCGGCACATTGACTTCGGCCCGGATATTCCGTACCGCACGGATGATGTCCATGAGCAGGTTCATCTCCGCTACGGCATCCGGCGCTTCCCACTTGGCGTCGTATACCGGCCATTCGGCCAATACGATCGTATCACCTTCGTGCGGCAGATGCTGCCAGATTTCCTCGCTGATGAACGGCATGAACGGATGGATGAGCCGCTGCGTCCGGTCCAGCACATAAGCAAGCACCGATTGCGTCGTCTTCTTCGCGGCGGCATCGTCGCCGTACAGCGACAGCTTGGCGAATTCGATGTACCAATCGCACAGATCGTCCCAGATGAAGTTGTACAACATCCGGCCCGTTTCCCCGAACTCGTATTGGTCCATCAGACGGGTTACTTCTCTCGCCGTCTCGTTCAGGCGGTGCAATATCCAGCGGTCCGCGGTGCGCAGCTCGCCGCTCAGATCCATATCCGCCAGCGTGAAGCCTTCGAGATTCATAAGCGCGAAGCGCGAAGCGTTCCATATTTTGTTGGCAAAGTTGCGGGCCTGCTCGACGCGTTCCCAATGGAAGCGCAAGTCCTGTCCCGGCGTGCTGCTCGTGGACAGCATGTACCTCATCGCATCCGCCCCGTATTTCTCGATAACCTCCAGCGGATCTACGCCGTTGCCGAGCGACTTGGACATCTTCCGGCCTTCGGAGTCGCGGACGAGACCGTGAATGAGCACGTCCTTAAACGGATTCTGTCCGGTAAATTCCAAGGAGCTGAAGATCATCCGCGATACCCAGAACGGGATAATGTCGTAGCCCGTAACGAGCAGCGAGGTCGGGAAAAATTTGTTCAGATCCGCCGTCTGATCCGGCCATCCCAGCGTCGAGAACGGCCAGAGCGCCGAGCTGAACCACGTATCGAGCACGTCCTCGTCCTGCTTGATGTGCGATCCGCCGCAATGCGAGCAAGCCGAAGCGTCTTCGCGGGCCACTGTAATGCCGCCGCAATCGTCGCAGTACCAAGCCGGAATCCGGTGTCCCCACCACAGCTGGCGGGAGATGCACCAGTCGCGGACGTTTTCCATCCATTGCAGATACGTTCTCTCGAACCGCTCGGGTACGAAGTTGACGCCTTGGCCGGACTTCTGCACTTCGATCGCCTTATCGGCGAGCGGCTTCATGCTGACGAACCATTGGGTCGACAAGTACGGTTCAACGACCGCGCCGGTGCGCTCGCTATGGCCGACCTGGTGGATATGCTCCTCGATTTTGGCCAGCACGCCCTGGTCTTTCAAATCTTGAACGAGCTTCTTGCGGCATTCGAAACGATCCATCCCTTCGTACGGACCGGCTTCGCCGTTCATGACGCCCGATTCGTCCATGACGAGAATTTGCGGCAGGCTGTGGCGCTGGCCGACCTCGAAGTCGTTCGGATCGTGGGCCGGCGTTATTTTAACGGCCCCGCTGCCGAACTCCTTATCGACATATTCGTCGGCTACGACCGGAATTTCGCGGCCGATCACCGGCAGAACGAGCATTTTGCCGATCATGTCCTTATAGCGCTCGTCGTCCGGATGAACCGCAACCGCGGTATCGCCCAGCATCGTTTCGGGACGCGTCGTAGCGACCGTGATATGGCCGCTGCCGTCCTTAAGCGGATATTGGAGATGGTACAGCGCGCCCTGCACTTCCTTGTGCTCGACCTCGATGTCCGACAAGGCGGTGCGCGCCGCAGGGTCCCAGTTAATAATCCGGTTGCCGCGGTAGATCAGCCCTTTTTCGTACAGCTTGACGAACACTTCGCGTACCGCCCGGGACAACCCTTCGTCCAGCGTAAAGCGCTCGCGGGAATAATCGAGCGAGAAGCCGACCTTTGCCCACTGCTCGTGAATCGTATTCGCGTAAAGCTCTTTCCACTCCCATACTTTCTCCAGGAACGCTTCCCGGCCCAGATCGTGACGGGAGACGCCTTCGCCTCGCAGCTTCTGCTCCACCTTGGTCTGCGTGGAAATGCCGGCATGGTCGGTGCCCGGCAGCCATAACGCATCGTAGCCCTGCATCCGCTTCAGGCGAATCATAATATCCTGCAGCGTGCAATCGAGCGCGTGGCCGATATGGAGCATGCCCGTTACGTTAGGAGGCGGGATAACGATCGTATACGGCTGGGCGTCCGGCCGCTTCCCCGCTTCGAAAATTCCCGATTTCAACCAGTAGTCATACCATTTCGATTCCGCCGCTTTCGGATCGTACGTAGTCGGCATCGATACCGACGGCGCTGTTTTCGTTTCCTGTATATCTGTCATCATTCAAAACCTCCCGTTTGTCCGCAAGTCATCAAAAGCATACAAAAAAGCCTTCCGCCGCAAAGGACGAAAGGCATCGCTTCCGTGGTACCACCTTTATTCCGCACCCTCACCGCTGTTGACCATTTATCCGTTTACGATAAAAGCAACGTGCAGGGCGCGACACTCGAGCAGGATAACGGCTGCGGCCGGCCGGATATCCGGCGACTCCAGGGCGACTTCGACAGTTACATCCTGCGGCTCCTCTCAGCGAATTACAGACCGCTCTCTGAAGGGTTGGCTGTCTACTACTCCCTTTCAATGTCGTTTGACTATAACTTGAAAGTGAATTACTCCCTTTCAATGTCGTTTGACTATGCATCGAAAGTGACTCCGTCATCTGCGGCATTGCCAAGCAAGTTCCGGAGATTTATACCCTATATATTAATCATTTTGCGGCTCCGAGTCAATGCACTTCCGCGCAAGTCTTCGCTTTAGTCCCGCTTCATCATCTGCTTGACCACGTAAACGATCAGGACGATCAGCAGCGTAATCCAGACCGCCTGTTCCATCAACCGGATCTCCGAAACCACAGCCTTCTCCTCCGCTTCCGGGATTTCCCATCGCCCCTAACTCCGGCATCCGGTCCGGCGAAATATAACGGTATAGCATCAGCATAACCAACGGACGAGGGTTCATACACTGGAATAAGGAGCAATTCGGGCGAACCGACATATTTTAGGAGCGAAGAAAGAATGGGGTTTCGGCACTGCCGAACACTTTCTGCTCGCAAGAAAAGCCTGCCTCCCGCACAGCGGTCTTACTTGCACCGGGAGAGGTCTTTGGGCCGGCGGCTTCTTCTGTATCGGACCAGATCGTTCGCTTGTATGCGCAAGAATGAGGAAATCGGGGTGAAGCATCGATGGATAAATGGTGGTGGAAAATCCGTTATTCTGTAAAAGGGGTTATTTTTCCGCTTATTTGCGTTCAGTTCGTGCGGACGTTGCTGCTGCCGACCGGACTCGACGTCTTTATTTTGTTCGCCTTGTTTATGATTTATCTCGGTTTTCTGCTTAACGTGTATTGAGCCTCCAGGGTGCGGTCGCTTGATCATTATCGTGCTCCGGCAATTGGCATTAACATTGGGATTGGCATGCATACGAAGTGATCCGATGAACTCCGGCCTTGCTTGCGCAAGGTCGATCCGTTTCCCGCCGCGCACGTGCGCTTGCCTATAATAAAGCGTCCCTCCGGTGCCGCCAAGCGGACCGTGGGACGCTTTATTTGCTATTGCCGGTTGCCCCTCGTCAGGGGATATAAATCACTTGGCCTTCCGTCACTTCCTGATCGCTCAAGCTGTTGTACAACCGGATTTCCTGCGGCTTGCGATCGTACTTTTTGGCGATCGACTCCACCGTGTCGTCTTTATGTACGATACAGAGCCGCACCTTGCGGAACTGCTGCTCCTCGCTGGAGGAAAGGAACAGATTTTTCCATTCAAGCACATCGGCTGCGCCCGATTCCGGCACCGGTTCCGGGATCGGCTCCGGCTCGCTGCGGAAGCTTCGGCCGTTGCGGAACAGCGAGCTTGTCGCGCTCGGCGCCGCGGCCTGCTCCTGAGCGGGCGGAGCTCCGGTCCTCCGGTAATCGTCGCTTTTGCCGGCATACGACTTCAGATCGATTGACGGGCCGGCTTCGCCTTTTTTGCTGCCAAACGCGATCTTCAACTCCTTATCTTCCGGAGCCGATGCTTCCACCGCTTCTTCCTCTTCGTCCGAAGGTGCCGGTGCCGATGCTGATGCGTCGTCATACTGCTCAAGCGCCTCGTAATCGTCGTACGTATCATCCGGCAGTTGATCGCGGCGGACCGTCGCTTCGGCGGCCGGGCTCTCGGGCTGCTCCGCTTCCCCGGAATTCGGCGGAGGCACCGCAGCAAATACGGGAGCCGCCGGTATATCGGGAATCGCATGCGAGACCGGCGGGCTGTCGACTTTGGAGGGCAGCTCCAACTCGCCGTACTCGGACGACTCGTCCGGCCTTTCATTTTCGTGGATAAATACGACCTCTTCCTCCTCTCTCCACGTATCCGCATCGCCGGACACCATCTCGATTCCGTTTAACGACAGTACGCCCGTTACGTTCAGACTGTTCGGGGCTAACAAGTCGACGTCGAAATTATCGATCGAGACGGAAATGTCCTCCACACTCCGAATCCGGCTGACCGGAAGCGTAATCTCCACCGGGATCGTATGCTCAAGAGCCACCCCGTTCCGGGTCTCCGCTCCCGCTTGTCCCGAGTAGGAACCGGTCAAGAGCAAGCATCCTCTTACAACAGCCTGATCGCCTTCTATTGCGACCTGGATTTGCGGAGTCAATTCGACCTCATCCAGTTCATGGATGGCAGGTACTTCGTCCGGCAGATGAACGCGTTCATAAATATCGAAGCGCAAACCGGATTGCCGTTCGCTCACCGTAACTCCTCCCTTCATAACGTCCTCCACGTGCCTGAATGCTTGACTGAGCCTATATGAGAAGCGTTCTTTAAATGATATGGACGAAAGAAGGAGAGCATGACACTTTTATTGAAATTCATACGCCCAGACAGCAAAAAGAGACCGTTGACAAGGGAGAGAGTTGAAATTATGATGACAATAGCATCCAGTTTATTGGTAATTCGAGTTGTGTAAGCGTTGTCATAAAACTTTATACTAAAGGAGTGTCTCTACTATATCCGTCCGGCCGTCTATGATTCGCGCCGGGCCCTCTTATAGGCCGCATATACAATCAGCAGAAGCGCAGCGGCGAATACCAGCCCGATTCCGTATAACTCCAAAGGAAAATCAAACACATAGTACCTCTTCATGTCCAGTATCACCTGTTTCCACCGCTTTTTCCTATTATTTTATCAAAGTCTTCATCCAAAACCAAATACGAGTATGCTATGATTAAGGGTATTGATCCGACAACAGGTTGCGCCATAAAAACGCAGCCAAACGACTATTAAGGGAGGACCGCTGTGAGTACGGCTATCCAACTGATCTCACAAACAAAAAGACAGCTCGTAGGATGGAGCTGGCTGAAAAAATCGCTATTATTGTTCACTCTACTTATATTCGGCACGTCCAGTTTCTTGTATTTAACGTCCCCCGGACTTCTGATAAGGGAATTTTTGGCGCAAACCGTCATCTCGACCCAGCATCGCGATTGGGCGTGGATCTTCGTCGGCGCCGAGAAGCGGGATTATATGGTGAGAATGTCTCATCAATTCACCGAAACGTCTGCGCTGGAGAAACAGGATCTGCAACTGATCAAGTACGACCCTGCCCGCAAGGCGCGTTCCGTCGAAGAGCTGATCAGCGAACCGATCGATATCTCCGACAAGTTTTGGAAGGGCAAAATGATTTACGTCTACGACCCGACTTCGGTCCGCATCGTTACTCCGCATACGGTGGGCGAAGGCGAACGGATCAGCTCGATGGTTACCCGCACGGGCGCGGTAGCCGGCATTAACGGCGGCGGCTTCATCGACCCCGACGGATTAGGTAACGGCTTTGCGCCGATCGGCCTCATTATGTCCGGGTTCGATTCCGTTTATACGGACGTAGAGCTTGAAACGCCGCAGCATATCGTCGGTTTTACGAAGGAAGGTACGCTCGTAGTCGGAAAGTACAGTCTCCTTCAGTTGAAGGAGATGGGCGTAAAAGAGGCTGTATCGTTCTTGGCGCCGCGTCTGATCGCCAACGGCAATCCGCAGATTACGAACGGCGACGGCGGCTGGGGCCGCGCTCCCCGTACCGCGATCGGCCAGAAGGAAGACGGCACGCTTATTTTCGTCGTCATCGACGGCCGACAGACGCACAGCGTCGGCGCTACCCTAAAAGAAGTTCAGGATTTGCTGCTGAAAGAAGGAGCCGTCAATGCAGGCATGATGGACGGGGGGGCTTCCTCCGAGCTCGTCGTCAAGGGCGAGCTGCTGACGAAGCCTTCGAGCCGTTACGGCGAACGCCGTCTGCCGTCCGGGTTGCTTGTATACGACGATCCCGATTCATACAAGGTGGACCGGGTATGGGACGGACTGCTGAAGATTAATGCTGGCGGCGCGTTCGACCATCCTGATTACTTGAAGGACCTGGAGCGCCAAAAACAGCAGCAGCAACAAACCAAACAACAGGAACCTGCAAAGACGCAAGAACCGCCAAAAACAGATTCTACACCGCCTGCAACAACCAAACCGGAAAATCCGAAGCCGGATACGCCGGCCTCCAAACCGGATACGGCCAAACCTCCTGCCAAGCCCGATGCCGGCAAGCAGGAGCCGCCGGCGGGCGGAACTACTCCCGGCGGCACCGGAACCGGCACAACGAATACGCCGGCGACGAACCCGGGGACTGCAAATCCAGGTTCTGCGAATCCAGGGGCCGCAAATCCGGGAACTGCAACTCCCGGAGGCAACAGCCCCCCTGCATCGGGAGGTACAGGAAGTACGGCGACCGGCGAACCGCTCGATATTACGAAGGTTCCGCCGGGTACAGGCGACGGGAAAGTGCCTGCCGGTGCTTCCTCCGGCAGTACCGGTGCAAGCGGTACCACTACCGGCGGAGGCTCCACGTCCGGGACAGGTACGCCGGGTATGGGAGGCGCGCCTGCAACGACCGTTCCGAACACGAACGGCACTTGGGCACCGCCGGCGGCCGAAGGCGCCAAGTCTCAGCCGGCCGCTCCAACTACCGGGTCCACTTCGTCAGGAACTGCTCCAAGCGGAAGCGGTACCGCGGCGAACGCGAATGCTTCCGTTCCAGCTGCAAGCTCTTCCGGCACGTCTGCTTCGACGCCTGCAACCGGCACGCAGACCGGCACCGGTACAGCCAAATAACCTACATACTTTCAGCCGATAAAAGAACCCTCCGATCCGCAGACGCGGCACCGGAGGGTTTTCGTTTTCGTATCTTTCTGTTTTACAGCTTCTGAAGCGACTGGTAATGCGCGCTGATCGTCGCCTCGATCTCTTCGTCGGTATGGACGGCGGATACGAACATGCCCTCAAACTGCGAAGGAGCGACGCTGACGCCATGATCCAGCATCAGGCCGAAGTACCGGTTGAACCGGGACAAGTCGGACGTCTTCGCCGTCTCGTAGTTGATGACCTTCGTATCGGTGAAGAACGGGCATACCATCGAGCCGATCCGGTTGATCGTCGACGGAACGCCAAGCTCCTTGGCATTGTCCAAAAATCCTTGCTCCAGCCGTGCCGATTTGCGCTCCAGCTCCTCGTATACGCCGGGTTGCTCCAGCAGCTTCAGCGTCGTATAACCGGCCGCCATGGCAAGCGGGTTGCCCGACAAAGTCCCGGCCTGGTAGATCGGGCCGCTCGGAGCCATCCGCTCCATAATGTCGCGGCGTCCGCCGTATGCGCCTACCGGCAGCCCGCCACCGATTACTTTGCCCAGGCAGGTCAGGTCCGGAGTAATCCCGAATACGCCTTGGGCGCAGTTAAAGCCGACTCGGAATCCGGTCATCACCTCGTCGAAAATAAGCAAGCTGCCATATTGACGGGTCACGTCGCGCAGACCTTGCAAAAAGCCGGGCACCGGCAGAACTACGCCCATATTGCCCGCCACCGGTTCGACGATAATGGCGGCGATCTCTTCGCCGAATTTCTCGAAAGCCAGCTTTACCGATTCCAGATCGTTATAAGGAACCGTAACCGTATTCGCCGCGACTCCTTCCGGGACGCCCGGGCTATCGGGCAAGCCGAGCGTGGCAACGCCCGAACCGGCTTTGATCAGCAGCGAATCGGCATGTCCGTGGTAGCAGCCCTCGAATTTCAAAATTTTGTTCCGTCCCGTGTAGCCGCGAGCCAGCCTCAGCGCACTCATCGTCGCTTCGGTTCCGGAATTGACCATACGGACGATCTCGATGGACGGCACCCGCTCGCATACGAGCTTCGCCATCATCGTCTCCAGCTCGGTCGGGGCTCCGAAGCTCGTCCCCTTCTCCGCGGTACGCTTGATCGCTTCGACCACTTCGGGATGGGCATGGCCCATAATCAGCGGTCCCCACGAGCCTACGTAATCGATAAACTCGTTGCCGTCGATATCGGTTACCCGCGCTCCGCTTCCCCGTTCCATAAATGCAGGCGTCAGTCCGACCGATTTAAACGCCCGTACCGGACTGTTAACCCCGCCCGGAATATATTGTTTCGCTTCCTCGAACGCGGCAGCCGATTTCCGGTCGTTCCGTCCGACTTTGTGGTCCGTCATCCCTAACACGCTCCCTGATCTATTGTCTCCTTGCTTCCAGGCCAATCGTCCCGGCCCGCGCCGCCCCTACTTCCTTACCTTATCGTCCGTTCCCAGATAAGACGCCGCCGCATTAGCCGCATCCTTCGCTTGGCGGATACAGTCCGGAATGCCGACTCCTTCGAACGCAGCCCCCGTGACGAACGCTCCCGGGTAATCGGATGCCAGCCTGTCTCTTAATCCGGCGATTCGATCCGGATGTCCGACCGCATATTGCGGCATCGACCGGAGCAGCCTCGTCACTTCCACGAACAGAGGCTCCGCCTTTACGCCCATCAGCTCGAATATATCGCGGCGCACCCGCGTCACGATTTCCTCGTCGGTCAGCTCCATCCAGTCCTGCTCCCCCGAACGGCCCACATAACAGCGGATCAGCGCTTTGCCTTCCGGCGCCGTGTGCAGCCATTTGGACGACGTCCACGTACAAGCCGTAATGAATCTGCCTTCCGTACGCGGAAGGACGAAGCCTGAGCCGTCCAGCGGATGATCCAGCCTGTCTTTATCAAAGGCGAGAATGACGTTGGCCACCGATACGTTGTCCATGGCGCCGAGCCAGTCCGATTGCGGGAACCCGCCAAATAAGGGAGCCAGCCCGTGCGACGGCAGCGCGGCGATCACGGCGTCGGCGTCAAGCGCTTCGCCACCATCCAGCGTTAGCTTGTAGCGGCCTTCCTGACGGCTCAGCCCCGTTACCGCAGCTTGGACATTGCGGACGCCTTCCAAGGCGCCCCTCAGACCGTCCAGCAGCGTGACAAGCCCTTTCCGGTATGTCAGGAACACGCTGGAACGATGCTCGGCAGGAATAACCTCGGATACGGGCGAAGGGACGGGCGGATTCAGCTTGGCGGCCATCGTCGCCTTCATCAGGCTTCCATGCTCACGTTCCAACTGCTGAAACTGGGGAAACGTCGCCTGGAGGCTGAGCTTGTACGTATCTCCCGCATAAATGCCCGCCAGGATGGGCTCCGCCAAATTCCGCAGCAGCTCGCCGCCGAACCTTCGCTCAAAAAAGCCGCCAATCGATTCGTCCGTCGTCTCCTCGCGCTTCGGAAGCACAAAATCCATCAAAGCTCTCGCTTTGCCTTGCAGCGACAATAGGTCGGTTTCGAGAAACGGCTCGAGATCGGTGGGAACGCCTAACGATAAACCTTTCGGCATCCGATGCAGTTTTCCTTTGTGTACGATATACGTTTTGTTCGCTTTCGGATTCGTTCCCGTCAGCTCGCCTTCAAGCCCGAGGTCTCTGGTCAGCTCGATGATCGGCAGCTTGCGCGCCAGGAACGAGTCCGGCCCCTGCTCGATCACGAAGCCGTCGCGATGCAGCGTGCGGATTTTGCCTCCGAATGCGCCCGTTTTTTCAACGATCGTTATATCGGCATCCGTGCCCGCATCCGCCAGTGCTTTCCGAACATAATAGGCCGCGCTCAATCCGCTAATGCCTCCGCCGATGACGACGACCTGTTTGCGATTGTTTGCTTGGTCTCCCACTAGGCACCGTTCCTTTCTGGCTGGCAACGTTTATACGCCCGGAAGAGGCGGCCCGTCTCACCGGACCGTGAGCTTAAGCCGCCTCTCGAGAGCGGGAAACGTGTATTAGTTGTGATGCAGCTGCTCGTTGATCGAGTCTTGCAGCGTCTCCATGTACAGAGGGTCCGTATTCAGCGATGTTGTCCGCGCCAGACGCATGCCAAGCCGCTTCGCCAAGCTTTGACATTCGATGTCGATATCGTACAGCACTTCCAGATGATCGGATACGAAGCCAATCGGACAGAGGAGGACGTTCTCCACTTGCTCCTCCCGATGAATCGTCTCCAGCACGTCCATAATATCCGGGCCGAGCCATGGGGTCGCCGTTTGTCCGGCGCTTTGCCAGGCGAACTGCCAATTGGTTATGCCGGCCAGGTCGGCTACGGCTTTGGAGGAAGCGAGCAGCTGATCCGGATACGGATCGCGCATCTCCAAAATTTTCTCTGGCAAGCTGTGGGCGGAGAAGATGACCCGCACGTTTTCCTTGGCGACGCCTTCCATCGACTCCAGCGCCGCCGTTACCCGCTCGGACAAAGCTTGAATCAGCTTCGGATGCAGATGATAGCTCTTGACAAACTTCATCTGCACGCCGAGCGGCTCCGCCGTCTCCTGCGCTCTCTTGATATACCCTCCGACGCTCATAACCGAGTAATGGGGAGCGAGTACGATCCCGACCGCTTCGCGGATGCCGTCTTCGGCCATCTGCTTCACGCCGTCCTCGATAAAGGGGGACGCATGCTTCAGTCCTTGATAACATTTATATTCGATATCCGCACTGTCCCGGTTCAGCGTCTGCTCGAGCGCCTCCACTTGGCGGTTCGTATTTTCCCTCAGCGGAAAAAAACCGCCCACGATCGCTTCATAGCGGTCCGTGAGCGCCTTCAGCTGCTCGGGAGAAGGCGGCGAGCCCCGGCGGATATGCGTATAATACGCTTCAATCTGATCCATGCTTTCCGGCGTTCCGTACGACATGACGAGGACGCCGACTTTGCGTTTCGACATTTATTTCGCTCCCTTCGTTTCCGCAAGCCGCACGATAGCTTCTTCCGAATAACGATGTATATAGTCGGTCAACTGCTTCAGCTTGTCCAGCGAAGCTTCTGGGAACAAGCCGTGACCCAGATTGAATACGTAGCCCGGGCTCTCCAGCCCATCGTCGATAATTTCTTTGGCGTGCCGCTCGATGACATCCATCGGCGCGGTCAGCAAGTATGGATCGAGATTGCCCTGAACGGCGAATTTGCCCGCCAGACGGCGTCTTCCTTCGCTGATCGGCACCCGCCAGTCCAATCCTATACAATCGGCCTGCACGTTGTGCAGATCGGACAGCAGCTCGCCGGAGCTCACGCCCGGAAAATAAATTTTCGGCTGAGGCAAATCTTCCAGCCCTTTGAAGATACGCTCGATCGTCGGCAGCACGAACGTACGGAAATCGCGCGGCGCCAGCGACCCGACCCAGCTGTCGAACAGCTGAACCGCCTTGGCGCCGTTAGCGATATGCGCGCGCAAATAGGTGATGATCATATCGCCCAGCTTGTCCATCAGCTGGAACCAGACGTCCGGAGCCCCGTACATCATTTCTTTCGTGCGGATATAACTCTTCGAAGGTCTGCCTTCGATCAAATAACTGGCGATCGTAAACGGTGCGCCGGCGAATGTAATAAGCGGCACTTCAAGCTGCCGGTCGAGAATCCGGATCGTCTCGATCACGTGGGACAAATCGCCCTCCACATCGATCGGACGAAGCTTTTGTACGTCCTCGGCGCTGCGGATCGGGTTGTCGATTACCGGGCCCACATTCGCCACAATATCAAAATCGATCCCGATCGAAGCGACCGGGTTCATAATGTCCGAATACAGGATCGCGGCGTCGACGCCCAGCTTGTGGATCGGCATCATCGTCACTTCCGCCGCCAGCTCGGGCTGCTTGCATATTTCGAGCAGCGAATAGTTTTCTTTTATTTTTCGGTAGTCCGGGTCGTATCTTCCCGCCTGCCTCATATACCAGACGGGTAGTCGGTCGACGGGCTGCTTGCGGCATGCCCGGATGAACGTATCGTTATAAGCCATGTCCCATTCTCCTTTGTCCTTGTCCGCGCTGCTGGGAGATCATAACAACTCCCGTTTCCACCTCTCATTATGCCCGATTTCAGACGGCGTAACAACCGAGCAGTCCCGCATAATCCGACAAAATGATGACAATGAGAAGGAACTGTCGAAATAATTCAGTTCGGAATGAAACTTTTCTGATTCAAATGCGTTTATATAAGTGTAAGTATATGAAAACGTTTTCTAAAGAGGAGGTGAACCTTTTGAACCCAGAGCAAGAACAGCGCAACGCTGGAGAGGAGGCCCTAACGAGCAGGCCGAGTATGCTGCCGAGGCCCATACGTACGTTCAGTTATTTGTTTTTCGGCACCGTGGCGTTAATCACCGTTTGCGGATGGATCGTTTCGGCCAGTCCGTAAAATAAACCGTTTTTTTGGGGGGAACGATATTTGATCGGGGAAACGTCATAGAAGGGCTCAACCGGATTCGTCGGTGGAGCCCTTTTTGCATGTTACAAACAGTGTATACACGACATACAGAGCGATCGCTTCCACCCCATTACTTCGGAAGCGCTCAACTATGGACGCACACGCCCGCCCGCCGCTGCAGCGCCGGCGTCGAGCTCGTAAGTCGAGGCGTTCAGCGAGTTGTTCGTGCGGAACGTCTCATACACATGAGGATCGCGCTCCTTGTCGGAGCGGACGAGCACCAATATTTTGCCGCCCTCTACGTATTCGTTGTACTGCTTCGCATCCGACTCCGAGAAGCCGAGTCCGATCAGGCCGCCGACCAGCGTCCCGGCTCCGGCTCCGACGGCCGCTCCGGTTAGCGTAGCGACGATGGGACCCGCTGCCAAAATCGGCCCGATCCCCGGTATCGCCAAAGCGCCGATCCCGGCGAGCAGCCCGGTCACACCGCCCAGCATCCCGCCTGCGGCGGCCCCTGTAGCAGCCCCTTCCGGAGCCGCGCTTCCCGTCTCGTCCTCCACCCTTCTCAATTCCTCACGACTTTTGGAAATGACCGAAATGTCGTCGGACGAGTAACCTTGCCGCTTCAATCCTTCGATCGCGCGGATTGCCTCTTGCTCGTTGTCGAATACGCCTACGATTTTCTTTTCGTTATCCATCATCGTTTCCTCCTTGAGTACAAGGTATATGTCACACTCCTCATTACCCCTTGGCGCAAAGTTGAAACGGATGGATGATCATGCGACGAGCCCGAACCGTGAACGTAAAACGTGAAAAACGTATACTTTTATATTCAAAGAAACGTTTCTATATAAGTTGAACTAAAGATCTACGATGGTAAAACCCAATGTAGTGGAGAAAAGAAATTAGCTTGAAAGCTAAGAGCTTTCGTTAGAAAGCTGCTTCGGAAGGATAGGCTAAGAGCTTTCGTTAGAAAGCTGCTTCGGAAGGATAGGCTAAGAGCTTTCGTTAGAAAGCTGCTTCGGAAGGATAAGCTAAGAGCTTTCGTTTAGAAAGCTGCTTCGGAAGGATAGGCTCCCATTGTCAACAGTCCGAAGGCCAATCCAAACCGAGACACTCCAAACAAGATGTCTGAAGCTTCAAGCCATTTTTTTCGCAACGTAATGGACTTCATCTTTCATTAGTTCAACTTTTATAGACGGAGCCTTCCGAGGGCGGATAACCTTGTGTAAGCGGCAGCTTTTTAGAAACAGCGGGTGTTCGGCGGTAGCGGAAAATGTATTCGCGCCGGCTTTAAAAGAATTAAGAGTCTTTGGCAGCCTCTATCTTCGGCCTAATAGGAAAACGAAGCCGAATAAAGGCGATTTGCACCCCTTATTTCTACCATCTGGTTGGGTTCCCCCCATTTTCGCGGAGATTAGGAGGCTCAAACCGCTCTTATTTTCCTACTCAGGCTGTTTTTAGACAAAATAAAGGGTACGAACCGCTCCTATGCGGCTGAATCCTGCCCGGGAGCAGAGGCCTGCGCAAAACCATCTTCCACCCTGATCGTCCTGCACCAAGTTTCTCTTAGCAGTTGGAAAAAGACACCCCCTTCGCCAAATAACTCTTTACTCAAGCTGGCAAGGGAATCGTTACGCTGAGTCCGGTGCGGAGCTTAGCTATTCTTACTTAAACTATGCTTATAAGAAAAGTTTCTAAACGAAGCCTGTGCCACGACGATGCATGACCCCGCGTAAGAGGTAGCATTCCTTGGTTCAGAATGTCTCGGTTCGGTTAGCGCTTTAATGAAATTAAACAGACGGGCGTAAAACAAAAACCCGAAAGTTCCGCAATCGGAACTTCCGGGCTTTGCTCAAAATCTATCCTATGAAGCGGTCGTCGTCATGGATGACGCGCTCTTACCGCTCCTGCAGCCAGCGCGCAGCGTCCTTGGCGAAATAGGTGATGATGATGTCCGCGCCGGCGCGCTTCATCCCGAGCAGCGTTTCCAGCACGATCGCTTTCTCGTCGAGCCAGCCTTGCCTCGCGGCCGCTTTCACCATCGAATATTCGGCGCTTACGTTGTAGGCGACGACCGGCAGGTCGAACTGCTCCTTCAGCAGACGGATCACGTCCATATACGCGAGTGCCGGCTTCACCATCAGCATGTCCGCGCCTTCGACGACATCGCTCTCCGCCTCGCGCAGCGCTTCCCGGACGTTGGCCGGGTCCATCTGATACGTCTTGCGGTCGCCGAACTGCGGGGCCGAGTGGGCTGCATCGCGGAACGGGCCGTAAAACGCCGAAGCGTACTTAACCGAATACGACATGATCGGCACATGTTCGAATCCCGCATCGTCGAGACCGGTACGAATCGCCTGCACGAAACCGTCCATCATATTGGAAGGAGCGATAATATCCGCTCCGGCCTGTGCCTGGGAGACGGCGGTCTTGACGAGCAGAGCGAGCGAAGCGTCGTTGTCGACGTCAGCGCGTCCCGTGCTCTCGTCTTGGCGGACGATGCCGCAATGGCCGTGGCTCGTGAACTGGCACAAGCAAGTATCCGCTACAACGAGCAGATCCGGCTGCCATTCTTTGATTTTGCGGGTAGCCCGCTGCACGATCGAATTGTTGCCGTACGCTTCCGAGCCGACCTCATCTTTATGATCCGGCACGCCGAACAGCAGCACCGCTTGAATGCCGAGTTCGGCCACTTCGCGGATTTCCGCCTCAAGCAGATCGATCGACAGATGGTAGACGCCCGGCATCGAGACGATTTCTTCCCGTACGCCGGACCCTTCGGTTACGAATATCGGATAGATGAGGTCATGCGCGGTCAGCCGCGTCTCTCTTACTATGCTGCGCAGTGCCGCCGACGTGCGCAGTCTGCGGTTGCGTGTAATCGGAAAACTCATGGAGGTTCATTCCTTTCCAAGTTGTTCGGGGACGGTGTTTTCGTCTGCGGGGGAGCCGACCTGGCTGCCCTTGTGAACGATCGCCTCGACCAGCGAAGCGACGGTCGATTGCTCTGCGGTGGCGTGGATATGCAGTCCGGCTTTGGCTGCGGTCTCGGCCGTAACCGGTCCGATGGAATACAGCTCGATCCGGTTCAGCAGCCCGACCGGGTCGGCTTCCCCCAGCTTGCCAAGCGCCTCCAGAACATTGGTAACGGTGGAGGAGCTCGTGAAGGTGACGGCATGTATTGCTCCCGCCCGGAGCATCCCGAGAGCCAGGTCTCCGCCTTCGAGCGACAGTACGTTTTCATATACGTTCGCTTCCGTCACCCGGGCTCCGAAGCGCCGAAGCCCCTCAGCCAGCACCGGACGGGACAGATCGCTTTTGGGCAGGAAGACGTGCTCGCCGGGTTTGACGAACTGGAGCAGCAGCTCCAGCATCGACTCGGCCTGGAAGCTGCCGCTTGGCACCAGATCGGCCACAAGGCCCCGGTTTAGCAGCGCTTCCTGCGTTTTCGGGCCGACGGCGGCGATTTTGGCACGATGCATCGTACGGACATCCATCCGCAGCTCGGCCATCCGCTCGAACGTATAATCGACTCCATTCACGCTCGTGAACAACACCCAATCGTAATCCTCGAGCCTGCGGATCGCCTCGTCCAGCGTCCTTGCCGCCGCTTCGCCCTCCGGCCGCCTGATCCGGATGACGGGAAATTCGATCGCTTCCCCGCCCTTCTCCTCGATTTGCCGGACGAGCTCGCTCGCCTGTTCTCTGGCCCGGGTGACGAGCACCCTTTTGCCGAACAGCGGCCGCTTCTCGAACCAGGCCAGCTTGGCCCGCAGCTTGACGACATCGCCTACGATAATAATCGCCGGGGACGTCAGTCCGGCTTCTTTCACGAGCCCGGGCAGCGTATCCAGCGTTCCTGTGACCGTTCGCTGCTCCATCCAGGTCCCCATGCGGATCACCGCGGCCGGCGTATCGGGATTGCGGCCGTATACCATCAATTGCTGACAAATCGTATCCATATTGGCGACGCCCATCAGAAAAACGATCGTTCCCGACGCGTTGGCCAAATTTTCCCAATTGACGCTGGAATACGTTTTGTTCGGATATTCATGGCCCGTTACGACGGAGAAGGAAGAAGTAAAGTCCCGATGCGTCACCGGGATGCCCGCATAAGCGGGCACGGCAATCGCCGAAGTAATACCCGGCACGATCTCGAAGTCGATCCCGTGCTCGGCTAGCAGTTCCGCCTCTTCGCCGACGCGCCCGAATACGCTTGGATCGCCGCCCTTCAGCCTCGTAACCGTCTTCCCCTGAAGCGCCAGATCGACGAGCATCCGGTTGATTTCTTCCTGTTTGATCATATGTTTATCCGGCAGCTTGCCAACAAATATGGGGTCCGCACCCGGTTTCATATGCTGAAGCAGCCTCGGGTTGGCGAGCCGGTCGTATACGACGGCATCCGCCCGCTGGATCGCTTCCAGTCCCCTCACCGTGATCAGCTTCGGATCGCCGGGGCCCGCCCCGACGAGATACACTTTCCCCTGCTCCTGCTTCAACGTCCCCTCATCCCCTCAGCTCTGCTATGATCCGATCCGCTCCCTGCTCCAGCAGCCGGTCCGCCAGCGCATTGCCGAGCGCTATCGGGTCGGTTCCTTGTCCCCATTCCTTGAGCAGCAGACGACCGTCCGGCGAACCGACGACAGCCGTCATCTCGAGCGTTACCGCAGAGCCGGACCCGCCTTCTTGACGAATTACCGCATACGCTCCGATCGGAATCTGACAGCCGCCGTTCAACCGTCCCAGCAGCTGGCGTTCGGCCTTCACGGCGAGTTCGCTGTGCCCGTCATTGATTCGCCCTAGCAAGTCGAGTATGAACGGATCGTCCGAGCGGCATTCAATGCCTAAAGCGCCTTGGGCGACCGCCGGAATACAAATATCGGGAGAGACATAATCGGAGATTCGCTCCTCCCAGCCCATCCGGTGCAGCCCGGCCGCCGCCAGGACGACCGCGTCGAAGCCTTCCGTCTCCAGCTTGCGGATTCTCGAATCGATATTGCCGCGGATCCATTCGACCGACAGATCTGGCCGGTACGCCAGCAGCTGCGAGGAACGGCGCAGGCTGCTTGTGCCGACGCGCGCTCCCTGAGGCAGCTCAGCCAGCGGTATGCCGCCGCGCGTGACCAGACAGTCCCGCGGGTCAACGCGCTTCGGCGTGGCGCCGATCGCAAGGCCCGGCTGGCGCTCCCAGGGCATGTCCTTCATGCTGTGAACGGCCATGTCGATCTCCCCGTCCAGCAGCGCCTGTTCGATTTCCTTGACGAACAACCCTTTGCCGCCTACTTTGGACAAGGTGACGTCCAAAATTTGATCGCCCCGGGTCACGATTTTTTTCAGTTCAAACCGGCATTCGATTCCGTATTTGTCGCTTGCTTGCTGCAGTTGCTCGATAACTTGACCCGTCTGGGTTAAAGCGAGCGCGCTTTGGCGCGTGCCTACCTTTACCGTACGCATCTGATCATCCTTTCCGCTAAAGTCCGAGCGGAGCGAATGGCTGCCGCTCGAAGCCTGTCTTGTTCCCCTGCAAGGGTAGTTAAGCTTCGTTTAATTGGGCCAGCATCCGGCTGCGGAACGACCCCCAGTCTCCCGCCTTGACCGCATCCAGCGCTTCGTCGCTGAACAGCTCCGCCAGCAGCTTTCTCCGCAAGCCCGGGTCGCTTACCTTGTTGTGCACGGACAGCCGGTATTCCGCCGTAAATTCAAGAAACCGGTCGAGCCCCTCGCCAAGCGATTCCTCAATCCGGTCCCGAATACGTGCGGAAGCCATCGGACTCGTCCCGGACGTCGAGACGGTCACGAGAAGCGGTCCGCTTCGAATCACAGCCGGGACGACGAACGTGCACAAGTCCGGCCGGTCCGCCACATTCACCGGAAGCGCCCGCGCAACCGCCTCCGCATACACTCGCTCGTTGACTTCCCTTTTGTCGGTTGCGGCAAATACAAGCGAAGCTCCCGCCGCATCGCCCTCTGTATACTCCCGGCGGACGACCGTCACCCGTCCTTCGGCTTCCCAGGCTGCGATCATATCCGAAATTAGTGGACTAACGACGGCAACGGCCGCTGAAGCTTCCAGCAGGCCGCCGACTTTACGTTCCGCCACCCGTCCGCCTCCGACGACGAGGCAGCGCTTGCCCGCAAGATCGGCCACGATCGGGTAGAACGTTCGCATATCGTTTCACATCCATATCCAGTGATGAAACCCGGAATACATATTAAACACGAGAAAGTTAATCACTGCCGCGGTAAAAGCAGCGAGATTCCAAAACGCCAGCATAGGCCCGGTCTGGTTGGCCGTTACCCGCTGGAGCAAATAAAACGCATACACCGCAATGCTGAACAACGAGCTGAGCACTTTCGCATCGGCCAGGAGACGGGTATCCCCGTCGAGCACGATCTTGGCGATACCTAGCGCGACCGAGGCGATCAGCAGCGGAACTCCGATCAGCACCGCCCGGTAGGTATAACCTTCGATCCGGTCCAGACTCGGAAAGCGGGTCATGACCGCAGACCAGCGTTTTCCTTTTAACTGCCGGTGCATGAACAGATACATACCCGAGAGCAGCGCAGCGATCATGAATGCCGCGTAACTGGCGATCGCGAGCGTAATATGGATAAATACCAGCTCGTCCCTCGCCTCCCATTGCTGACTGATCGGCGTGACCGAAGGATCGCTGAATATGTTAATCGCCAGTATAGCAAAAGCGGCCACATTAACTAAAAAGACGAGCAAATCCAGCCGCTTCAGAAAAAAGTTCATCATTATGGATATGGTGACCAGCACCCAGCAATAAAAAAATAAGGCCTCGAACATCGTCATCACCGGCACGTACTGGTGCTCGTACATCCGGGAGGCGATAAATACGGTTTGCAGCAGCCATACAAAAGCAAGCAGCCCTGTTCCCATCCGCTTTGCACTCCGGTTTTTGGTTGCCATATCGGAGAAAGAAAACAGCAGGCTCAGGGCGTATATATACAAAATCGCGTCGTAAAACCATGTGCTTCCCGGCATCGGATGACCCTCTTACGAGTGGGCAAGCAGTTCGCCGGCTGCTATCGCAATCCGCTGCTTCCGGTCGCGATCGTCCGGCCCGGCTATCGCTTCCTTGCTCTGCTGCTCGGCTGCTGCCGCTTTGACTGCCGCCTTCCGGGCTTCTTCAGCGCTTGCGGCATCGGCCAGACGCTGCTCCAGGGCGAACAGATGGGTGAACATGTCGAGCGCTTCCTCACCGCGGCGTTCGGCTGCCAGCTCTTTCACGCGCATGATCGGGTCGCGCATCATTTGGTTCAGCATGCTTTTGGTCAGCTTGCGGATTACATCAACCTCCCGTTCGCCGAGTCCCGGCAGCTTGTTCAGCATGCTGGACATCGTCTCCTCGTGAATCGCCACCGACTTTTCCTGAAGCGCCCGGATCACCGGACTCACTCCGAGCAGCTTGTACCACTGTTCGAACGCTTCGATCTCCTTCTCGACCATAGCCTCGATCTTCAGCGCTTCCTTGCGGCGTTCGTTCAGGTTCGTCTCCACAATAAACTCCAAATCGTCTATGTCGTACAAATACACGTTGGACAATTCCGAAATGCCCGGCTCAATATCCCGCGGAACGGCAATGTCGATCATAAACAACGGCCGGGATTTTCTGGCGCTCATCGCCATACGCACCGTCTCCCGGGTCAGAACGAATCCGGCTGCGCCCGTGGAGCTGATGACGACGTCCGCCTTCGCAAGCTCCTCCGGCAGCTTCTCGATCGGCCGGGCCGTCCCGTTCGTCTTGGAGGCGAGCTCGACCGCTTTCTCGTAAGTCCGGTTCACGACGACTACTTTCTCGGCGCCTCCGGCGGTCAGATGCTTCAGCGTCAGCTCGCTCATCTTGCCGGCGCCTACGAGAAGCACCGTCTTCCCCTGAAAATCGCCGAATATCCGCTTGCCGAGTTCAACCGCCGCATAGCTGACCGAAACCGGATTCTCACCGATCGACGTCTCGGAGTGCGCCCGCTTAGCCATCGTGACGGCTTGCTTGAACAGCGTATTAAACATCGTTCCCGTCGCTTTCTGCGCCTGGGCTTTCAGAAACGCATCCCGCACCTGCCCGAGTATCTGGGTCTCGCCGATCACCATCGAATCGAGGCCGCTGGTCACCCGGAACAGATGCTCGATTGCCTGCCTGTCCTCGTAAATATATAAATAATCCTTCATCCGCTCCCGTGGAATGCGGAACCACTTCTCAAGAAAATTGCGCACGTAATGACCGCACATATACAAACGGTCAACGACCGCATAGATTTCCGTCCGGTTGCAGGTGCTTACGATGACGCACTCCAGTATGCTCTTCGTTTCCTTTAACTGCTGCAGGGCCATAGGAAGATATTGTTCGTCAAAAGCGAACCGTTCTCGGATCTCGACGGGAGCCGTCCGGTAATTCAGACCTACCGCAATGATGTGCATCGCATTCACCTGCCTTTCCGGCACATTAGAATCATTCTTCATTATATCACAGTTCGACAAATGCAAAAGAGCAAAGTTTGACTAAATGATGACACCGTTTTACTTCGTTCTCCTCTAGTCTTATCGGAAAAACGTTCCGGTATACGGCTGTCGTCCGCCTATCGCAGCAGACGTTTTCTGAGCAGCTCCTCCAATTCCTTGTCGAGCCCCGTCAGCTTGTCGTTTTGTGACGATACCGTTCTGCCGCCGCTAGTCAGCAGCTTCCCGTACACTTCGTAGATTTGCTTTACAAGGAGCGACGCTTTGCTGAACGTATCCCGCTCCTCCTGCTTCAGCGCCCGGTCTCCTCCGATCTGCAGGCGGGTAACGAACTGAACGAGCTGCTCGATCGAGGCGAGTTTCGTCAGCTTCGATTGCCCCAGCGCCAGCACGAGCCGCTCGTGCGTATAACCGGCCGAAAAAGCGGTCAGCCGCAACGAATCCAGTTCGTTCGTCGTGCCAGCCTTGCCGGCCTCCGACAACGAGCTGTTCAGCAGCTCCACCTGAAACTGGGACACCTGGTACAACAGCAGCGAAGCATCGTAAGAGGCTTCATGCTGCGTGAAATACCCGTATATCCGGTATACCGGCCATACGATCAGCACAAACAGTACGACCCATACCCCAAACTTTCTCCATCCGGCTCTTCGTCCCATACGCACCATCCTTCCCGTTCCATTGTATGGGACGAACTTCAAAAAAATCCCCGGAATCCGCCGTTTGCCCTTGGCTTTGGTTGTCTCCCCCTTCGTTAACCATCCGAGGCGCGGCGCGTGATCTACCGGCGTATGACGAACCTGGTAACCGCACAATGGCCCGGTAAAAAACAAATAACCATGGTTTCCCATGGTTATCGTCTGTTCTCTATTCAATAAATGTTGGTACTGACCGTTCCGTTATTTGACCAAAGCTGCCTGATTCATGACCGGGGATTCTACTGTCATCTCACCGAGACCGCGAATCAATTTCTTAGCATAAGTGCGCTCAGGCTTCAGTACGGAAACCAGATAGTCGATAGCCGCCTGCGGATCGACGGTTTCCCCGCACGTATAACAATCGAGGGCCGCGAATCCTTTCTCAGGATACGTGTGGATCGAGATGTGGCTCTCTGAAAGCAAAACCAGCACGGTTGCCCCTTGAGGCTCGAACTGCTTGGACTGAACCGACAAAACGGTTGCGCCGCACACCTCAGCAGCTTCTACCATTTGCGCTTGAAGCCACTCAGCATTGTTCAGCTTGCCAAAGTCAGCTCCCCAAGTATCAACAGCAACGTGTCTTCCGAAAGTCGAGTATTCCATCTTTCGGTTCCCCCTTCCTAGGAATAAAATTGTTGGATTTCATCCGCTAGGACCTACGTCATTCACTTCTCGAGGGAATAATCTCTCGAAACATTACATGTCCTGAGTGAATCCTGGTTCCTATATTGTTTTCAACGAGAATAAAAATAACATCTATTGCCCAGAAATGCAATAGTTTTTTTTGTTAAGGAACAAGTTGGGCTCCTCCCCTCTTTATTCCCGTAGTCACAGTATGTTGGCCGAGAGCGGTTGGTGCCTCGTTCCGCTTGCGGAAAAGCTGTTTTTGGAACCTATTTCCGATGCCTTGTACACCCGGCGTTATCTATGGCTTCGGCTGCGCATCGGGGTCCGGGTCCCGGACCAGCGCGTCCTCAGTCTGATCGGAGCCGCACCGCAAACAAAACCGGTCGCCGATATCAAGCTCCGTGTCGCAGCGGACGCAGCGCAGGGTCGCTTCCACCTCCACGGCTTCTTCGATCATCTCGGGGGCGGTCTCGAACCGTTTGCCGCAATCCGGACAAAATCTCGCTCCGTACGGCACCACCTTGCCGCAGGCGCATGTCTTCTCCTTGTTCAGCCGCTGCAGCTCCAGCTCCAGTGCGCCGATCTCCCTCTCCAGCGACTCGATCAGCGCCGAGATGCGGACGACCTCCGGAGCGGCTGCGGTAAAGTCGCCTTCTCTGTAAGCCTCGTACACCGCCGCGCCCATCCCGCCATGAAGGCTGCGGATCTGCTTTCGCTTGCCTGCTATATTGGCGGCCGTCCGTGTGATTTCCACCGTTCGCTGAGCCTTGTCTGCGGCACGGGAAGCACCTTCCTTAAGCAAATCCAGCCACTTCATGTCCGTTCCCCCTTCATAAGCGTCGTTAAAACTGTTATACGATACAGGATACGCCCAAGTTTCGAATTTTTTGTCCGGCTGCCGCAAAATCATTTGTCTTGCAGCTCCTCAGCATATGCACGCCCGAATGCAGAAGGAACCCGTTGTCTAAGCCGCATGGTTGAGCGGCTCGCCGGCAGTCGTGTTGCTGTCGCTCCGCAACATAAGCGGCAATATCCGGTCTCCGGTCTCCCTTGCACCCTGTGAAGCTTCTTTCCGGAAGTTTTACTTCCGTTATTTGTTGGCCACAGCAGGAAATCGACGTTTAGCGGAAATTATTGTTCCGTTATTCCCCATATATTCGCCCTTGAGAGTATAAACATCCCGAATAAGGGAAACAAAACTTCCGCTATAGCGGGAAAATTCCGTATGCAGCAGCATTAACGGAAGTCCTATTTCCGCTTCATATCTAATTGCCGGTGCAACAAAAAAAGAGCCTTGCGGCTCTTTGCTTTCCAAGTTAGGGTTCGGTTATGCTTCCAATTCGAACAGTTTGTGCGCGAGCCGCGCCAATTGTTCGTCCACGCTCCGCTGGCCGGATGCGCTGTCTGAACGGTTCCGTTCGTCTAGCAATTGATCGATTTGGGAATATACGCTGGAGATTTGAAGTTCCACATTTTGCTGGCGGTACAATCGTTCCAGTTGGCCTACCGTGTCCTTGTATTCGTAGACTAGCTTATGTTTACCGGATGTAATTTCGGATATTTGTACGACTGAGCCTCTTTTGTAGACGTATTTCATCGTGAAGGCAGGGTAAATCCGGTTGACGATCGCATCACCCTTGAACTGCGACACCGCCTTGCGAATCAGGTTGGACAGCTTCGGATTGCTGACACGGCATGAGCCTTCACACACATACTTGCCCTGACGGCGTTCGAACGTGAGACTAACTTCTTCGCCGGAATCGTCTCTGAGTACGATCTCCTGACTGCCGTTCTCCGTTACTTGCACCTGAACTTCCAATTGAACATCCTGTACGTCAAACAACTTGATAAACTGGATCATTTCGGCTTCCGATAAAGTCAAGCAGGTTTTGACATATTCCGTCGCTAACCGCTGAGCCATAAAAATCCCTCGATTCTATTTTTTAAACCCGTGAACCTGATGCGCTTTCTGATTTCGAAAATCCGCTAATTTTTGCTCTTACCTTAATTTATTATACTATATCGTGAATCATTATTCCTGCTTTTTTTTCGCTGAAAACAAGCAAAATTCAGAAAAATCGGCTGCGAACCGGAAGAATTACCGCCAGTCGCACCGATCTCTCGGTTTCTTCCCCAAACTTCTCGAAATCCCGCAGCGGTCCGTAGAAACTTTGGATTGCTGAGCGGGCCGTCTTCATGCGTTCTTTCAGTCCTTCCTACGGGCTTTTACTCGCAGATCCGCAGTTAATTCCGTCTCCTCCGGGAAAGCCCCGATCGGGCTGAGGATGATGTGCCGGTGACTCCTGCGGACCCAAACAAAGCGGACTGATGTCAGTCCGCTTCAGGTGCCGCTTGGGGAGCTGGCTGTCCCACTTCCGTATGCTGCTGAATGATCGCCCATAGCTCATCTTTGCCGAGCCCGGTCTCCGACGAAAACAAGACGAGCGGGTCGCTGCCGCGCATGAACAGCGTTTCTTTCACCTGCTTCACGTGCTTCTGCCACTGGCTCCGCGGTATTTTGTCCGCTTTGGTCGCCACTACGCATACAGGAATGCTGAAATGCGTGAGCCAGTCGTACATGCTCACATCATCGCGGGTAGGCGGATGACGGGCGTCTACGAGCAGCAGCAGCAGGCGCAGCCGGTCCCGCTGGAGCAAATACTGCTCGATAAATTTCCCCCACTGCTCCCTCTGGGTACGGGATACTTTGGCATACCCGTACCCGGGGAGGTCGACGAAATACAGCTCCCCGTTGATTTTGTAAAAGTTGAGCGTTTGCGTTTTACCGGGCTGCGAGCTCGTTCTGGCCAAATTTTTGCGCTGGATCATTTTGTTGATCAGCGATGATTTCCCTACGTTGGACCGCCCGGCCAGCGCGATCTCCGGCAGCCCCTCTTCCGGATACTGCGCCGGTCCGACCGCGCTGATGACGAATTCCGCTTGTGTTACGTTCACCGTTGTTTCCCCTCTCCCGTCACCCGATCGACACAGGTCTGACGAGCGCGTGCTCCAGCACCTGGTCCATATGGTGAACCGGAACGAACGTCAGCTCATTGCGGACGGTCTCCGGAATGTCCTGCAAATCTTTCTCGTTGTCTTTCGGAAGCAATATTTTTTTGACCCCGGCGCGATGGGCGGCCAACGACTTTTCCTTCAGTCCTCCGATCGGCAACACACGACCGCGCAGCGTGATCTCTCCGGTCATCGCAACCGATTTGGATACCGGAATGTTCGTCAATGCCGAGATCAGCGCAGTCGCCATCGTGATGCCCGCCGAAGGGCCGTCTTTCGGAATCGCGCCTTCGGGAATATGGATATGAATATCGTTTTTCTCATGAAAATCAGGGGCAATCGAAAGCTGCTCGGCCTTGGAGCGCGTATAGCTGAAGGCGGCCTGCGCCGACTCCTTCATGACGTCGCCCAGCTTGCCGGTTAAGGTCAGCTTGCCGCTGCCCGGCATAACCGTCACCTCGATGACGAGCGTATCACCGCCCACTTCCGTCCAGGCGAGTCCGTTGACCGCTCCGACCTGATCGTTCTGATCCGCCAGATTCACGCGGAATTTCGCCGGCCCAAGATAGTCCTTCAAGTTGTCCGGCGTAATCTCGATCGTCGTCTTCTCCCCGGATACGATCTCCTTGGCCGATTTGCGGCAGAGCGTGGCGATCTGCTGCTCGAGGTTACGGACGCCGGCTTCCCTCGTATATTCGCGGACCACCTTCATCAGCGTCTCTTCGCCGATTCTCACCTGATCCACGGTCAGCCCGTGATCTTTGATCTGCTTCGGCAGAAGATACCGGATGCCGATCTGCAGTTTCTCCAGCTCGGTATAACCCGGAATGTATAGCATCTCCATCCGGTCGAGCAGCGGGCGCGGAATATTGTGGACGGCGTTGGCCGTCGTGACGAACATGACGTTCGACAAATCGAAAGGCAGTTCGATATAATGATCGCTAAAAGTGCCGTTTTGCTCGGGATCGAGCACCTCCAGCAAGGCGGAAGCGGGATCGCCCCGGAAATCCATCGACATCTTGTCAATTTCGTCGAGCAGCATGACCGGATTGTTGCTTCCGGCGTTTTTGAGCCCTTGAATAATCCGGCCCGGCATCGCGCCTACGTACGTACGGCGATGTCCGCGGATTTCCGCCTCGTCGCGCACCCCGCCGAGCGAAATCCGGATGAAGTTGCGGTTCAGCGAACGCGCGATGGAACGGGCGATCGACGTTTTGCCGACACCCGGGGGGCCGACCAGACAGAGAATCGGTCCTTTCATCTTCTGTACGAGCTGCTGGACCGCCAAATATTCGAGCACCCGCTCCTTCGGCTTCTCCAGCCCGTAGTGATCCTCGTTCAGCACGTCCTCCGCTTTGTTGATATCGAGGTCGTCCTCCGTCCGTTTGGACCAAGGGAGGGCCAGTAGCCAATCGACGTAGTTGCGGATAACCGCCCCTTCCGCCGAGGTTGCCGGCATTTTCTCCAGCCGGTCGATCTCTTTGTCGATTTTCTCCCGGACCTTCTCCGGCACTCCGGCTTCCTCAAGCTGGGAACGCAGTTCCTCGGCTTCCCCCGCGCGGCCTTCCTTCTCGCCGAGCTCCTTCTGGATCGCCTTCATCTGTTCGCGCAAATAATATTCCTTTTGCGTCTTTTCCATTTGCTTTTTGACGCGCTGGTTGATTTTCCGCTCAAGCTCCAGCACTTCGCGCTCGTTGCTCAAAAAATTGAGTAGCTTTTCCAACCGCTCCCGCACTTCCACCGTTTCGAGAATTTCCTGCTTGTCTTTAATTTTCAGGGGCAGGTGACTCGTGATGACGTCGGCCAGCCGGCCGGGCTCGTGAATGTCAGAAATGGCGGCGAGCGTCTCCGGCGTTACTTTTTTGGACAGATTGATGTAATGCTCGAACTGGTTCCGCACCGTTCTCATAAGCGCATCGATCTCGGGATCAGTCGTTTCCTGCTCCGGCAGCTCCTTGACGGTCACTTCGTAATAGTCTGTGTTGGATACGTATTCCACGATCTCGGCGCGGACGACGCCCTCCACCAGCACGCGGATCGTCCCGTTCGGCAGCTTGAGCATTTGCCGCACTTTGGAGATCGTCCCGATCTGGTAAATGTCGTCTTTTTGCGGTTCTTCAATGTTAATCTCCGACTGCGAACAGAGGAGTATCATTTCGTCGTCTACCATCGCCTGCTCCAGCGCCTTAACCGATTTTTCGCGGCCGACGTCCAGAGGCAGAACCATGCTCGGATATACAATTAGGCTACGCAGCGGTAGAAGGGGCAAGCGGCGCACTTTCGCTTTGTTCAGTCCCAATGCTCTGCACCTCCAGAAACTTTACGGAGCTCCCCCGGACGATCGCGAGGGGCGAGTGTTCACAAGTTTATTGCTTTCTTTCCACATCAGTGTTCATCACTTGTTCATCATTTTATCAAAACCTAGATAAAAACACCAATTTGCCGCACCCACGAGCTTCTGGCGAAACCGGGATACGGCAAAGCGATACTTTGGAAGCGGACGCCTAGAGCGGCATCGATTCCTTATAGCAGGTCCAACGCCGTCTGAACGCAGCGTGCCTGAATTATGATTCGGGTCTGGCCTGCAAGTACGGAAGCGGCGAAGCGATCAGTACATCCGTCCCGTTCGGCACGCCGAACGAAGCATCCTCGTTGCGAATGCCGAGCGCATGCTGAAGCACTTCATCGACCGTATCGACGGCAAGCACCTGCAGCCCGTTTAAGCCCGCGAAAATTTCCTGCCAGTTTTCCTTCGGAATGATGACCTTGGTCGCGCCCGCCTGGAAAGCCGCCTCCACCTTGGCCACGACACCGCCTACCGGCTTCACTTTGCCGTGAATGCTCACTTCGCCGGTCATCGCAATTTTGTTGTCAACCGGGATCTGATGGATTGCCGAAGCGATCGCAGTCGCCATCGACACGCCGGCCGAGGGACCGTCGATCGGGATGCCTCCCGGGAAATTGATATGCAGATCGTAGTCGTCCGGACGCATCCCCAATCGGCGGAGGACGGTCAGCACGTTCTCGATCGAGCCACGCGCCATGCTTTTGCGGCGAAGCGTCTTGGAACCCCCGCCCATCTCTTCTTCGTCGACTACCCCTGTGATCGTAAACGTACCGCCTTTGGGCTTGGAGGCCGGCAGCGACGTCACCTCGATTTCCAGCAGCGTCCCCATATTCGGACCGTATACGGCAAGACCGTTCACGAAGCCGATTTGCGGTTCAGGCGGAATCTTCTTCTCCGGACGGGGCGTCAACTGGCTGCTGTTCACGACCCATTCGACATCCGCCGCCGTCAGCTCGCTCCGCTGCTCGGTCATCGCGATGCCTGCGGCCAGTTGGATAATATTGACGGCTTCGCGGCCATTGGTCGCATATTTCTGCACGACTTCGATGGCGGACGGCGTCTCTTTCAGTCCGATCTTCAATACCGCGTTGCGCGCGATTTGACCGATCTCATCGGGCAGAAGCGGACGGAAAAAGATTTCCATGCAACGCGACCGGATCGCCGGCGGAATTTCCTGGGGCGTCCGCGTCGTCGCTCCGACCAGCCGAAAGTCGGCGGGCAGACCGTTTTGAAAAATGTCATGGATGTAGCTCGGAATGTTCATATCCTCCGAATTGTAATACGCGCTTTCCAAAAACACTTTGCGGTCTTCCAGCACTTTTAATAATTTATTCATTTGAATCGGATGCAATTCACCGATCTCGTCGATAAACAACATTCCGCCATGCGCCTTCGTGACGGCTCCCGCTTTCGGCTGCGGAATGCCCGCCACGCCCATCGCTCCGGCGCCCTGATAAATCGGATCGTGAACCGATCCGATCAACGGGTCAGCGATGCCCCGCTCGTCAAACCTCGCCGTAGTCGCATCCATTTCCACAAACTTGGCGTCGAACCGGAACGGGGACGAGGCGTTCTTTTTCGCTTCCTCGAGAATGACCCGCGCCGCTGCCGTTTTGCCTACTCCGGGAGGACCGTATATGAGGACGTGTTGCGGATTCGGACCGCACAGAGCCGCCTTAAGCGCGCGCAGCCCCTCCTTTTGACCGATAATGTCGCCGAGTGCCGTCGGGCGCGTCTTCTCCGCAAGCGGCTTCGTCAACGAGACGGAGCGAAGCTTGCGCAGCTTATCCATTTCTTTCCGGGATTCCCGGTCGACGGCGGTCCGGTTCGTTTGCTGGTTGCGCAGCAAGTTCCAGAAATACAGCCCGATCACGATGGCGAAAAACACCTGGATGATCATCAGAATGATGCTTAAACTCATGGTTACCCCTCCTAAAAGCTTTTTCGGAGAAAAAGCTGTCTTCGTAAGCATTGCTGAGCTTTTCTGAAAGAAAAGCTGTCTTCGTAAGCATTCCAAAACCGACATCAACTGCCGCAGCTTCGTTTTTTATCGCATACATGGTAGTATTCCCCTCTGCCCGATCCGTTAATCGGTGAATGAGAATAATTTGTTTGAGTCACCCTACACATACCAAACCAAGCTGATCACCATACTGCAACGAAATGGAAGGAAGGCTATGAACAAACGTTACCCGTTCGTCTGCGCTCTGATGGCCGTCTTATTATGTCTTCTGCACACCGGACCTGTTTACGCCGCGGTACAAGCCATCCCTCAATCGATCTCTGAGGTGGATGTGCTTATCGATGTCGGACATGGCGGAATCGATGGAGGCACTTCTCACGGCGATCTGCTGGAGAAACATCTGAACCTGCTCGTAGCCAAGCAGTTGTACGAAAAATTGCGCGCCTCCGGACTGCAGGTCGCCCTGAATCGGACTACCGACTATGCTCTTAGCGACGACAACGACTGGCTCGGCTCACGTTCCCGGCATCTTCGCGATCTGGCCCAGCGCAAGCTGCTCATCGACGCGTTGAAGCCCAAGCTGACCGTCAGCCTGCATACGAACTGGGCCCGGCATTCGAGCGCACGGGGGCCCGGCTTGCTGTATCAGTTCAACCAGCCCAGCTACATAGCCGCTCATCTGCTCGCAGGCCGCCTTAACGAGCTTTACGGAACGAAAGAGGTGCCTTACGTAGGCAAAACCTTCTATCTCCTCAAACGGACGCTAACCCCGGCCGTTATCATCGAGATGGGCTACATCAGCAACGAATCCGACCGTGCGATGCTGACCCGGACAGAAGGGCAAAAAAAAATAGCCGAGGCTATCGCCTCCGGCATTTTGGATTATCTGCTCGTGTTTTATGTGGACCACTAAAGTCAATTGCATCATGACTGCAAATTACCAAGCAATCGGTATGAAGGAGACTTCACCCGACAGTTCAGCCTGTCGTTACGGCTTGTCCAAGTTGATCGTTGTCAGGCGGCCGAACCGGATCAATGACGCCGTCCCGGAATTTCCCCCGTACGTTCGAATTCGGCCACGATGTGGTCGATTTCTTTTTTCAGTTCATTCACAAGCTCGGCTTCCGGCACTTTCCGGATCATCTCTCCGTACCGGAACAACATCCCTTCTCCGCGCGCTCCGGCGATTCCGATATCGGCTTCCTTCGCTTCGCCGGGGCCGTTAACGGCGCAGCCCAGCACCGATACTTTGATCGGCACTTTCAGCTTCTCGATATAACTCTCCACTTCGTTGGCTACCGAGAACAAATCGATGTCCAGCCGGCCGCATGTCGGACATGAAATTAACGTCGCGGCATTCGTAATAAGCCCGAACGTTTTCAACAAATCACGGGCTACCTTGATCTCTTCCACCGGGTCTGCGCTTAACGAGATCCGGACAGTCGAACCGAGTCCGAGATGCAGCAGTGTTCCGATCCCCGCCGCGCTTTTGACAGCGCCCGAGAACAGAGTGCCTGCCTCGGTAATGCCGAGATGAAGCGGATAATTGAACTTCTCCGCCGCCTTCGAATAAGCGGCGATGGCCATCGGCACGTCCGATGCTTTTAATGATACGATAATGTCATGGAAATCAAGTTCTTCCAGTATTCCTATATGAAAAAGGGCGCTCTCCACCATCGCATCGGGAGTCGGATACCCGTACTTTTCGAGCAGATGCTTCTCCAGCGAGCCCGCGTTAACGCCGATACGGATCGGGATTCCGCGCTCTTTGCACGCCTTGACGACCTCCTCCACCTTCTCTCGGCGGCCGATATTGCCGGGATTAATCCGCACCTTGTCGATGCCGTTTTGGATAGCCGCCAGAGCTAATCGATGGTCGAAGTGAATGTCCGCAACTAGCGGAATGTGAATCTGTTTTTTGATTTCTTTGATCGCATCGGCAGCTTCCTTATTGTTGACGGTAACCCGGACAATCTGGCAGCCGGCCTCTTCCAGGCGGAGTATTTCGGCTACCGTCGCTTGGACGTCCGCCGTTTTGGTCGTACACATGCTCTGCATGATGACTTCATTGCTTCCCCCGATCGTCAGATCGCCGACTCGGACAGGTCTCGTTTCGGTACGATGGTACATAGCCGTCACTCCCCATGATGCCAAACATCCCCCGCACCGGTCCGGAGCCCAAATCAAGGACCCCGGACGGATTGGAGGAAGCCGGTTCGTATTGGTATAGGCGCTTACGCGCTTTCTTCTTTCTTGTTTTTGCCCGCAGCGGACTTGCCGTCCTTCGTTTTGAGCTCGGGCGTGATTTTGTCCATGACGACTTCCTTCGTAACGACACAGTTGATGACGTCGTCGCGGGAAGGCACCTCGAACATCACATCAAGCATAATTCCCTCGATGATCGCTCGCAGTCCCCGGGCACCCGTATTGCGCTTGATCGCTTCCTTGGCAATCGCATCGAGCGCTTCCGGAGTAAACTCGAGAGCGACATTATCCATCTCGAGCATTTTCTGGTACTGCTTCACTAGCGCATTTTTCGGTTCGGTCAAAATCCGTACCAGCGCGGACTCGTCCAGAGGCTCCAGAGTCGAGATAACCGGCAGACGGCCCACGAACTCGGGAATGAGTCCGAACTTCAGCAAATCTTCCGGCAGCACGAGCGACAAATATTCGCCCGGCTTCAGGTCGGTTTTGTGACCTTCGCTGCTAAAGCCGATCACTTTTTTGCCGATCCGGCGCTTGATGATTTGCTCGATCCCGTCAAAAGCTCCGCCGCAAATAAACAGAATGTTCGTCGTATCGATCTGGATAAATTCCTGATGCGGATGTTTGCGTCCGCCTTGAGGAGGGACGGATGCGACCGTTCCTTCCAATATTTTCAGGAGCGCTTGCTGGACGCCTTCACCCGATACGTCACGGGTAATTGAAGGGTTCTCGGATTTGCGCGCCACTTTGTCGATTTCATCGATATAGATGATCCCTTTTTCGGCCTTCTCGACGTCGTAGTCGGCCGCTTGAATCAGCTTCAGCAAGATGTTCTCTACGTCTTCACCGACATAGCCGGCTTCCGTAAGCGAAGTCGCGTCCGCTATAGCGAACGGAACGTTCAAAATTTTGGCGAGCGTTTGCGCCAGAAGCGTTTTCCCGCTGCCCGTCGGACCGATGAGAACGATATTGCTCTTCTGAAGCTCGACATCCTCCACTTTGCTTTGCGAATTGATCCGTTTGTAATGGTTATAAACGGCAACCGAAAGCGACTTCTTCGCTTGCTCCTGACCAATAACATACTGATCAAGAATTGAACGGATGTCTTTTGGCTTCGGTACGTCCTTCAGTTCCAGTTCTTCCTCGCTGCCCAGTTCCTCTTCAACGATCTCGGTGCAAAGCTCGATGCATTCGTCGCAAATATAAACGCCAGGACCGGCTACCAGTTTACGAACCTGGTCTTGGGATTTGCCGCAAAACGAACATTTCAGCTGACCTTTTTCGTCATTGAATTTAAACATAGGATCACCTCCTATTGCTGATTAATATGAGTTATCACCTTGTCGATGAGCCCGTACTCGACGGCTTGCCCCGCACTCATGAAGTTGTCCCGGTCCGTATCCCGCTCGATCTTGTCGTAGGGCTGGCCGGTATGGTGCACGTATATTTCATTCAGCTTGTGCTTCGTCTTCAAGATCCAGTCGGCATGAATCTTAATATCGGCCGCCTGTCCCCGAACGCCGCCTAGCGGCTGGTGAATCATCACTTCGCTGTTGGGAAGCGCAAAACGTTTGCCTTTCGCGCCTGCGGTCAGCAGCAATGAACCCATGCTGGCTGCCATGCCGACGCAAATGGTGGAAACATCAGGCTGGATATACTGCATCGTATCATAAATGCCTAAGCCGGCTGTAACCGAGCCCCCAGGCGAGTTGATATAGAGGCTGATGTCTTTCTCGGAATCTTGGGCGGCCAAAAACAACAGCTGGGCGATAACCAGATTCGCCACGTCGTCGTCGATCGCACTGCCCAAAAAAATGATGCGGTCCTTCAGAAGGCGCGAGTAGATGTCGTACGAACGCTCGCCCCGGCTTTCCTGCTCAACCACCATAGGAATCAGGCCCATATTGTTTCCCTCATTTCTTTTGTAAGCTGCATTTATTGTATCACGTTTGCGGCCTCATGTCATTTTTGGCGTTAATACCAATGTATGTATTCGGTTTTAAAACTTATGCCCGGCTGCGTAAAACTGTAAAATCCTGTCCGGATGGGTAAACGAAAGGCACGTTAGGAACAAACGTGCCTTGTCGCATTGTCGCTATCGGATTAGGCTACTTCCGCAACCGCCTTGCTGTTCTCCACGAGGAAATCGACCGTTTTCTTCACGATCAGATCGTGCTCGATCGAGTCGAGGCTGCCGTTCGCCGACAAAATGACGCGGATTTCCTCAACGGATCTTTGGTACTGGCTAGCCAGACGATCCAACTCGCCGTTGATTTCTTCTTCCGTAGCACTGATACTCTCGGCTTTGGCAATCGCCTCAAGCACCAGATCGTTGCGAACGCGGCGCTCCGCATCCGTGCGCATTTGCTGCTTAACAGTCGCTTGATCCTGCCCCGTAAATTTCAGGTACATGTCGATGTCCATGCCTTGCATTTTGAGACGGTTCGTGAAGTCTTCGAACATGCGGTCAACTTCAGACGTAATCATCGCGTCAGGGATTTCCACTTCGGCATTGGCAGCCGCTTTCTCGACAACCGCCGATTCGCGGTCCTGCTCATTAGCCTGTTCTTTGCGCTCCTGCAGACGCTTCTGGATGTCTTGCTTGAATTCTTCAAGCGTGTCGAATTCGCTAACGTCTTTGGCAAACTCGTCGTCCAGCTCAGGCAGGTTTTTGCGCTTGATGTCATGCAAGACGACTTTGAATACGGCCGCTTTGCCTTTCAGCTCTTCGGAATGGTATTCTTCCGGGAACGTTACGTTAACGTCTTTTTCTTCGCCCTTGGCCATACCTACCACTTGCTCTTCGAAGCCCGGAATGAAGCTGCCGGATCCGAGTTCAAGCGAATGCTTTTCGGCTTTGCCGCCTTCGAACGGAACTCCGTCAACGGAACCATCGAAGTCGATCACTGCGATGTCGCCATTCTCAGCAGTACCTTCTTCAAGGACAACGAGCTCGGCATGACGCTGCTGCAGACGCTTCAGCTCTTCAGCGATTTCTTCTTCGGAAACGGCGGATTCTTTCTGAACAACTTCAAGCCCTTTGTACTCGCCCAGTTGAACTTCAGGCTTAACCGTAACGGTCGCTTTAAAGACGAAGGCTTGTCCTTTGCCGAACTGCTCGATCTCTACATCCGGACGATCTACCGGCTTGATCTCGGTTTCATCCAGAGCTTTTACATACGATTCCGGCAAAAGAATGTCTACTGCATCCTGATACAAGCTTTCAACGCCGAACTTGGCTTCGAAAATTTGGCGTGGCACTTTGCCTTTACGGAATCCTGGAATGTTAGCCTTAGACGCTACTTTCTTAAAGGCGCGGTCCAACGCCGATGCTACTTGCTCAGCATCTACTTCGACGTTAAGAACGACTTTGTTCTTCTCTATTTTTTCCCAAGTTGCTTTCATTTATGCTTTCCCCTCCAACAAATTTACCGGTCCCGCGCGCTCGTGGAGCCGCTGCAAAGGCCCGTGCGCTCTCAAAATGGCCATTTAACCACTATATTATAACATAAGGAGGCTTCATTTCAAGCGTAGGATCATTTCCTTTACGATTCCGCAGGGCTGGATACGGTTGCGAACAATTTGATGACCTGCTGCGCCTTGTTCAGCGATTTGGAAACGGATTCCGGAAGCCCGTAGATTTCTCCTAGTTTTTGCTCGTCTGCACGCTCGAAAAGCATCTCCTCCACCGTATGGTGAAGCGCTGCGGCCCAGACGCTTTTGCCGGTTTCATCCAAAGCGAGAAGCTCGTCGTACACGGCCGTTCCATAAACGAAAGCCAGAAAGTCTTTCCATGTCGCTTCAATCAGCTCCGTCAAGCCGGGCTGCTTCGATTCCATTGCGGATTTGACCCTTTCGCCGATCGCTCTCAGATGGTCCGGATATTGTTCGTAACGAAGCGGTGTATCGCCAATGGTCAGCATCATCGTCTGCCCCAGCTTGCGGATCTCGATCGTTCCGGTTTCACCGATCGTCCGCAGCACCTGGAGACCGCGAAACTGAACGAGCGGATGAAGACGGCTTTCGGACAGCCAGCGTCTAAGCCTGTCGCCTACGATGCGCCGGTCCAAATGGGCGAGTTGCTCCAGCGCCATCATCTGTTTCTCGGCCGTTGCGTGCGGCGCCAGCATGTCCAGCAGCTTGTCAGCGAATTTCGAGTCATTGGCGGCTTTGGCCCGAACATGCCGTTTAAGCATACCGGCTTCGTCCACTTCGTCTTCGTTCTCATCGTCCGGGGACGGACCGGTTACGCCGGTTCCCTTGCTTCCATGTCCGCGTACCGATTCGGGAAACGACTCGACCAGCCACCCGAGCAGCGACTGCCATTCCTCCTTGTACTCCGGATCGTCGCTTTGGCACTGAAGCAAAAAACGGAGCATGCCGGCCGCTTCCGCATAGCATTCTCCCTCCAGCAAACGTGTCAGTTCGCTCTGGTAATACTCGATCGTCTTCGGGAACAATATCACATTATCCGAATTGGACGACACGTCTCTTACCACCGCCTTCCCATATTTTCACGTTCTCTCATTGTATCAGAAATGTGCATCCCTCGAACAGCTGCGACGTGGTGTGCGGAAAATAAAACCTGATAACGTGTATTTCTTCTTTCATTATTATTCCCGATTTTGTACGTTCAAATATGGTGGTTGTCAGTCAAAGGAATAAGAGTCTTTGACATCCGCTAAATTCGGTATACTTGGCCGACGGCAACGAATAAAGGCGGTTTGCACCCCTTATATGAACCAACTGGCTGGGTCAGCACCATTTTCGACAATTATAGCTGCTTCAAACCGCTCCTATTTCCCCGTTCAAACTGGATTTGGATAAAATAAATGGTACAAACCACCTTATTCAGCATTCCAACTGCCCATAATCAAGGGATGTACAAGATTGGTTCGCGTCTTTGCCTCCTGCTCTCCTTCAGATTCCACCTCAAGGTGGGACATTCGTGCGTTTGGCGAATGAGAGGCGTTCGCCGGCACTCCGGTCGGGACTTTCGCCCTAAAGATGATGCCCATACTGGGTGTACAACGAACAAAAGCACAAGCATAAGCTTGTGCTGTATCGAACGTCCCAGGAGAGATTCGAACTCCCGACCGACGGCTTAGAAGGCCGTTGCTCTATCCTGCTGAGCTACTGGGACATGAATGTTGAGGCTGGAGCGGGTGATGGGAATCGAACCCACGCCACCAGCTTGGGAAGCTGGAGTTCTGCCATTGAACTACACCCGCATTTTTAGCGGCAGAAATAAATATAACATACGCCTGTATGAATTTCAAGACAAAAAAGCGGATTAATTTGGATGACTGATTGTACAATGCAAAGACCACCGCGGAAGTATAATCTGAATAAATGCAGACGGACTCCAGTAAGGAAATAGGGTATCTGAAATATACTTTGTGTTCGCTATTAACTCCCCAAATATATTCACCGTCTGTATAGAAATTATCCTGAATTTCGAAAGCCCATAGAATCAAGGCTCTTATTCGGTTCCCCTCCCCGCTTAAAAAGGGGCAAAGCGAAAAAAAGCACTCTGATCCGAGTGCTTCTACATAGGGTGCACCGGGCTTTTATGGCTTTTATTTTATTATTATCGAAGTGTACTTCCCCGTACACGATCATATATTCCTTGACTACCAACTGCCTCGCCGTCAGCATGAAGCGTTCCGGGTCCAGACCGTCCTGCCGGGCAGCAAAACATCCTCACTTCTCGTCCTCGGCCAGATTCCCCAAATAATAGTTCGTCAGCAGGTCGATCTCGGCGTCGAACGCTCCCCAACGCAAAGCATAAACGTTCCGGCTGCCTTGGAAGTTGAACACGCGGTTGATCCCGTTCTGGTTGCGTTTCTCCGCGTACACTTCGATACCTTGCTGACGGAGCGTATCGGTCAACCTGTCGATATCGTCCTGAATCCGGTTGATGGCCCGCTGAGCAACCGCTGCATAAGGACTCATTACTCCGGAATTGTGATTGTTCTCGAAATACATCTTATCGCATTCGAAAGCGGACAAAACAACGGGCAGGATGACCAGATTGCGAATCAGATGCATATGTTCGGCAGGGACGGCAGGAGCGACTGGGCGTGTAGGAAGCGGTGCAGACATACGGGAACACCTCCGGATACAAGTTTTGGTTTATCTCCATTATAAACCAAACACTTGTTCGCACTCAAGAAAAATTTTACATAAACGTTCCATTTCACCAACAAAACTACCATAAATTTATCGGTAATCAACTTTAATCCGGGATCACGTTGCTTAGGTGACGTTCCCTAGGTTCACATTTATCCGGTTCGCGCTGCCCGGGTTCACGCTGTCCGGATTCACGTTCCCCGGGCCCCGCGATGTTGCCCAGATTCCCATTACCCGATTCACGTTCCCCCCGCTTCACTAATCCGGCCGGGGTTTCGAATAAAGGAAAGGACTAGCGCTCACACGCCGTCATCCGCCGTTTGCGTTCTTCCCGCCCCTGTCCGTTCGCGATTGGCCGCCTCCGGGGAGGCGTTTCTTTTGCTGAACATCGGCAAGTTCCAGCCGTACCGCTTGCACTCGTCCTTCGCTTTCCCTTCTCTGAAAAAAGCGAACGTCGCGTTCATCTCCCCTCCGACGAGAAGGATAATCGAGCTGATGTACAGCCAGATCAGCAGCACGATCGCCCCGCCGAGACTCCCGTACGTTTTGGAATAGCTGCCGAACGCATTCACGTAAAAGGAAAACAGCAGCGAGGTGACGATCCAGCCCAGCGCAGCAGCCAGCGCTCCCGGCCATACGTCCTGGTAGCGCAGTTTGCGGTTCGGAGCGAAGCGGTACAGCAGCATAAACACACCGAGCATCGCCGCTAACGGAATTACATATTTGACTATGCTCCAGATCGTGTCAAAGCCTGCCGGGTAACCCAACCGCTCAAACAGCTGCTCGCCGATCACTTTGCCGAAGACCACCATGGACGCCGACAGCAGGAACACAACGGCCAGGATAATCGTAGACAACACGGACAGGCCCCGCACTTTCCAGAACGGCCGCGTCTCCGCCTCATCGTACGCTTTGTTCAGCCCTTTGATCACCGCATTAATCCCGTTCGAGGCCGACCAGATCGTCGCGACCATGCCGAGGGACAACAGCGAATGACTTCTCGATGCGGTTACCTCATCAAGAACGGTACGAATCAATCCCGACGACTGCTCCGGAAGCAAGAGAATCAGATCACGGATCACCTCTTCGCCGAACATCTGCATAACGCCGACCACACTAACCAAAAAGATGAGAAACGGAAAAAAAGCGAGAATCAGATAATACGTGAGCTGTGCGCCCAAGGCCGGAACTTCGTCGTCGCGAAACCGGCAAACCAACTGCCGGATAAACTCCATACGTCCGATGTTACGCTTCTTTTTCATCGCAATCCCCCATTTCTTTGTAACCTTTGTACCTATTACCCCGTATAGTATGAAACCAATCCCGGACCCTGTTCTTCATTACAATTCATTCGAATCGAGCGTGATCTTATGCAAAAGAATACCGGCGGCAGCTCATGGCTCGGCTGCCTGGCCTTATTTGTCGGCTTGGTCCTGATCTTCTCCCTGCTCCCGCTCCTGGTCCGATTCGGCTGGGTCATCCTGATTCTTGCAGCCTTAGGCAGCGCTTACTGGTTCTGGCACAGCAAAAATAAAGCCCGGCAGCAGCAAAGGCAAGCCGAGCTTGATATCCGTGAAACCGCCGAAAAAATCGTGCTTCAAATCGCCGTCCGCAACGAAGGGCTGATCACACCGATGGAGGTCGTACTCGCCTCCGACATGAACCTGGAAGAAGCCGGAGAAATGTTAGAGCAACTCCGAAAGAAAGGGTACGCCAAGCTCCGCGTCGCCGAGAACGGCTCGTACGTATACGAACTGAACGGACCGCTTACCCCGCAGCAAAAAAGAAAAGCAGAAAAGCTGTAGAACGAAACGTTCTGCAGCTTTTCTGCGCGCTAAGCTCCCCCTAACGTGGAAGCACCTTCGGGGCTCGTCTTGTAAAACCTATAATCCGGATTACCGCGAGCACACTCCAACGAAAAAAAGGAAGTAGATAAACTCCTCACAAATGCTTTTTATTGACCAGCTCGTTGCGAACCATCTGTTCCAGCTTTTCCGTCAGCTTCGGGTGTACGGCGGGCGTCTTCTTCAGCCCGAACCAGTTGCTCCGCTTCTCCTTGGCAAGCAGCTTGAGCATGTATTGCTTTTCCTCCAAAGTAAACATCGCTTTACCCCCCTCGCTTCATGTACGTTCCGAATCCCGATTCGTTGCGGAATTTGCGGATATTCGCGAATATGAATACAACGAGGGCAGCGTGTTATGAATTATCGGTTCCTTAATGTAGGTTTTGAACGTCTCTTCCCCAAAATTGTAAGACCATTTCAGCGTGATCGGGTCCTTGTTCTCAGGCGCCGGTTTGTTCGAATCATTCGTGATCGGCGCCTGAGCTGCCGCCGCAAGCGGACAGCACAAGGGATGCGCTCATCATCGTAGTTAACAGCGTCAAAAACGTTTTTTTCAGCTTCAAACAATACCACCCTTTTGCACTAGTTTTGAGCAAGCCGTACATTTATCCCGGGTAAATGAGCGGCTTGTTGCCCTATATCTAGTGTAGTAGCTAAATTATGAACGAGACATGAATGTTCATGTCGAATTTTGTCGTTTTATTCCCAATTCGGCTCGTTATGAACCGTCTTCCGGCGGAACTTGGCCAGAAACTCGTACACGATCGGCACGATCACAAGCGTCAGCAGCGTCGAGCTGATCAGCCCTCCGATTACGGTAACGCCCAGCCCCTTGGAGATCAGGCTGCCGCTCGTACTCTCGAAGCCGAGCGCCAGCGGCAACAGCGCGCCTACGGTCGCAAGCGCCGTCATCAGAATCGGTCTGAGACGGGTCGTCCCCGCTTCGAGCAGCGCTTCGCGTACGCTCAGCCCCTCCCGCTCCTTATGCAGGACGCGGTCCAGCAATACGATGGCGTTCGTGACGACGATGCCGATCAGCATGAGCGCGCCCATCATCGCAGAGGCGCTGATCGTCTCGCCGGCGATGTACAGAGCGGCCAAGCCCCCGATTACGGTGAACGGCAGCGAGAATAAAATCGCAAACGGAGTCAATGCTCCGCCGAACGTAATGACGAGCAGCAAATAAACGATCGCTACCGCTGCGGCCATCGCGAGGCCGAGCTGGGTAAACGTCTCGGTGATCTGCTCGGTTACGCCGCCGAATTCCACCGCGATGCCGGACGGCAGGCCGAGCGCGTCGATCGCGGATTGTGCGGCGGCTGACGCTTTGCCGACGTCCTTGACGGTAATGTCCGCCGTTACGTCCGCGTACAGCCGCCCGTTTTTGTGCGTAATCGTATTGGGCGACGAGCCTTTCTCAATCGTGGCGACGTCTTTGATCGGCACAGCCGATCCGAGGGGAGACGTCAGGGTCGTATTCTCGATGTCGGCCAAGCCCGCCGGCTCGTTCTGCTCTGCGTTCACGTAGACGTTGTACGGCTTGCCGTCCGCCTCCACCTCGGTCAATACCGGACGGGTGCGGACCGGACTCAGCCTCATCGCGATTTGTCCGGCGGTCAGACCGAGCTTGGCCAGCTTGCTCGAATCGGCTAATACCGTGTACTGCTCATACGATTTGGACAGGCTGGACTCGACTTTCTCGAACGAGCCTTCCGCCTGTAGAGCCGCGATCACCCGGTCGACGGCCGGCTTGATCTCCTCGGGCGAATTGCCGAATACGGTAAGGCTGAGCTTGCTGCCGCCGAACCCTCCGCCAAAATCCATCTGACCCCATTTGCCGGCTGCGTCCAGCTTCTGCAAATCGGCGACGAGCGCCTCCTTCTCTTCTGTAAAGTTTTTTGTCGAGCTCTCGTACTGCACGTAAAATAAGGCGGATTTGCTCGGCCCGAAACTCATCGGCGTCTGGCCGCCGACCGAATATTGCAAGTTCGTCACACCGCTGCGGCCGAGGATCCGCTTCTCCGCTTCAAGCGCCGTTTCCTCCACGTCCGCGATCCGCTGGCCCGGTCCCGGATTATAGGTCACCATCGCATATTTCTGTTCCTCCTCCGGGAGGAAGCTGACGCCGACGAGTCCGGTCAGTCCTAGGCTGAGGGCGAGCAGCAGAACCGCCGCGATAAACACTAGCGCTTTGCGGTTTAGCGAGCCTTGCAGCACATGTCGGTAAAAGCGGGCGATCGCTCCCGGTTTGTCTTCATGCCCTGCCTTGCCTTTCAGCCCGCTGCGGAACATGAAGTGGGCAAGAGCGGGCACGACCGTAATGGCGACGAGCAGCGACGCCAGCAGCGCAAAAACCATCGTCAAGGCAAACGGCAGGAACAGCTGGCCGACCGGTCCGCTGACGGCGCCGAGCGGCAGGAATACGGCAATCGTGACGAGCGTTGACGACAAGATCGGGACGAACATCTCGCGGGTCGCATCCAGTACGAGCGCCTTGCCCGACAGCTTCTCCGTACTGAGGCCCATCCGTCTGTAGTTGTTCTCGATAACGACGATCGAATCGTCGACGACCCGCCCGATCGCCACCGTCATGGCGCCGAGCGTCATAATGTTGAGCGTAATATTCATCTGCTTCAGGACGACCAGCGCGATAAGCAGCGACAGCGGAATGGAGACGACGGATATTAGCGTCGTCCGGATATTGCGCAGAAACAGCAAAATAACGATGACCGCGAATAACGCGCCGAACATCGCCTTGTCCAGCATCGTGCTGACCGATTCCTCAATCGGCTGCCCCTGATCCATCAAAACAAGCGTCTCCATGCCGGGGAATTGCTCCTCGAACTGTCTGGCCTTCTCCTTCACGCCGTTCACGACGTCCACCGTGTTGGCGGCAGGCGCCTTCGTCACGCTAATGCCGACCGATTCGCTGCCGTTCGTGCGGGAGATCGACTCCGCCTTGCCGACCAGCTTGACGTCCGCGATGTCCGCCAGCTTCACGGTCGGAAGGCCTGCTGTAGCCGGCGCTCCGGCTGCCCCGCCCGGAGTTATGCCGGCACCCGAAGCGGCGTTCGGCTGCTGCGGGGCTCCGGGGGCAACGGCCGTACCGGGAGCAGCGGCCGCTCCGGGCATCGCTGCGGCTCCTGCAGTTGAACCGGCGGCGGATGGAAGGACCGGGATGCTGAGATTGCGCAGATCGTCCAGGGTGCGGATATTGCCGTCCACGACAACCGTTTTTTCGGCGTTCTCCATCTCGAATAAACCAAGCGGCACTTGAATCGCCGATCCTTGTACGATCGCTTTGACCGTCTCTTCGCCGATTCCCAGCTCCGCCATTTTGGCGCGGTCGAACGTCAGCTCCACTTCCTGCACATACTGTCCGGATATGCTGACGCTGCCCGCCCCGTCGATCCCTTCCAGCATCGGCCGCAGCTCGTCCTGAACGAGCCGGGTCACTTCCTCGAGCTGCTTCGTTTTGCCCGATACGCTCAGCGAGATGACGGGAAAATCGTTGATGCTGATTTTCGAGACGCGTATATCCTGCACCCCTTCGGGCTTGACGAAATCGGCCAGCACCCGGCGCAATTCGTCCTCGGCTTCCTTCATATTTTTGTCATAGCCGTACTCGATCATGACCGACGCCGCATTCTCCATCGATGTCGAGCTTACGGTGCCTACGCCGGCCAGCGCCCGGATTCGAAGCTCCAGCGGCTTGGCCAGCTTGTCCGCCACTTCCTGCGGCGCCGCTCCGGGATAGATGCCGGTAACGGTTAATACCGGGACCTCGATGTCCGGGATCGTCTCTTTCTTCATCGTTAATCCGGCGTACAAGCCGGCCGCCGTTACGATCAGCGTCAGGATCAGGATGGCAAATTTATTGCCAAGCGAAAATCGGATTATACTTTTCAACGGAATACGCTCCTTGTCTTATCGGAATAGGGCGTGCTGCACGCTTCCCCTATTGTGCTCCAATTTCAAGAAACCCAACATCAAATTGGACATTTTCTGCAAGAAGCTCGTATTTGTTTTCACGGTTAGCGCAGCGGCTTAGTAATGTTAGATGGACAGACATGAAACACCCGGCTGCCGCATACGTTGTTAGTATCGTTTTGGGCCTTTTCTCCCTGATTCGGCGTCGCAAGACGTTTTTCTTTGGAAATCGGCAGTTTCACACCTTAGCGGCGAGAGGATGAATGGACATGTGCGGAATAACGGGATGGATCGACTGGCGTAAAGACTTGACCCAATTTCCGTCCGTGCTCGTAAATATGACGGAAACGATGGCACTTCGCGGTCCGGATGCGTCCGGCACGTGGCTTTCCCGGCATTGCGCGCTCGGACACCGCAGATTAAGCGTGATGGACCCGGAGAACGGCGCCCAGCCGATGACCCGGACGAGAGGGGACACCGGCTATACGATCGTATATAACGGGGAGCTCTACAATGCGATCGAGCTTCGCAAAGAGCTGGAACAGCGGGGCTACTTATTCTCGACGAACTGCGATACGGAAGTGCTGCTGGTGTCGTACATCGAATGGGGGCGCGCGTGCCTGGACCGGCTGAACGGCATTTTCGCCTTCGCCGTATGGAACGATACGGAACAGACGCTTTTTCTGGCCCGGGACCGGCTCGGCGTGAAGCCGCTTTTTTACGCCGTGCGGGATGGTATGCTGCTGTTCGGCTCGGAGCCCAAGGCGATTCTTGCGCACCCCGATTTCCCCGCGGAGGTCGACCGCGAAGGGCTCGCGGAGCTGTTCATCATCGGCCCGGCGCGAACGCCCGGACACGGCATCTACAAACATATGGCGGAGCTGAAGCCCGGCCAGTGCATGACTGTGGAGCGCAGCGGCATCTCGGCCAGAACGTACTGGAAGCTGGAGAGCAAACCTCACGGGGAAGATGTCGAGACGACAGCCTCGCACATTCGCGAACTGCTGATCGACACGGTGGAGCGTCAGCTTATATCCGATGTGCCGGTATGCACGCTCCTGTCCGGCGGTCTCGACTCCAGCGCCTTGACGGCGATCGCTGCCGAGTATTATAACCGGACCGGTCAAGGGATCGTGGACACGTATTCGGTCGATTATGTCGACAACGACAAACATTTCAAGGCAAATGTATTCCAGCCGAACTCCGACGCCCCGTGGATTCAACGGATGGTCCGGCATCTGGGAACCCGGCACCATGACGTGACCTTCGATACGCCGGAGCTTGTAGAGTCGCTGGAGGATGCGCTTCGGGCGCGCGATCTGCCCGGGATGACCGATGTGGACGGATCGCTTTATTTATTTTGCCGGGAGATCAAAAAAGGCGCGACGGTCGCCATCTCGGGCGAAGCCGCCGACGAAATATTCGGCGGTTATCCGTGGTTCCACCGCGAGGAATCGCTCAATGCGGATACGTTCCCGTGGTCGCTGTCCGCCGGCATCCGCACCGGGCTGCTGTCGGATGAAACGGCCGACTGGCTGCGGCCCCGCGACTATTTGGATCAGCGGTACCGGCAGGCGCTCGAAGAAGTGCCCCGTCTCGCCGGTGAGGAAGATACGGCCCGCCGGATGAGAGAGATGTCGTACTTGAATATTACCCGGTTCATGCCGACTCTGCTCGACCGCAAAGACCGGATGAGCATGGCTGTCGGCCTCGAAGTACGCGTCCCCTTCTGCGATCACCGGCTGGTGGAATACATGTGGAACGTCCCGTGGGAAATCAAGTCGGCGGGCGACCGCGAGAAAGGGATTTTACGCAAGGCGCTTAAAGGCCTCTTGCCCGACGACGTGCTGACCCGCAAAAAAAGCCCGTATCCGAAAACACACAACCCGAACTACCTGGCGGCGACCCGCAGCCGGGTGCAGCAAATCTTGAACGACCCTTCCTCGCCTGTGCTGCAGTTTCTCGACACCGATCATCTCCGCCGTCTGGCCGCTCCGGAGACGGCGACGATGGATCTGCCCTGGTTCGGCCAATTGATGTCCGGCCCGCAGCTGTTCGCTTATATCAGCCAAATCGATGCCTGGCTGCGCGAATACAAGGTGTCGATCCGCTGAGTTCCGGTGCAGCTTTCTGCGCAGGAAAGGAACAGAATTCGCAAAAGAACAGCCATACGAAAAAGGAAGAGAGCCTTCGACCGCCCTCTTCCTTTTGTCTGTTTGCCGGTTCACTTCCGCGACCGGCAGTCTTCCCGGTATTGTCCGGGCGTTACGCCTTCGGCTTTGCGGAAATAACGGATAAAGTTGGCCGAGCTGTTGTATTTCAGCTTGTCGGCGATTTCCGCCACTTTCATCTCCGTCTCGGCGAGCCAGCGCTTCGCCGTCTGCAGCCTGACCTGCATGACGTAATCGCTGAAGCTCATTCCGGTCTCGCGGCGGAACACTTTGGCGATATAGCTGCTGCTGTAATTCATCCGGCTCGCGCACGACTCCAGCGTCAGCTCCATGTCGCATTCGTTCTCGATCATTGCGATCACTTCGCGGGAGATGCTTCTGTAGCGGGTTTTGCGCTGCTGTTCGAACGTTATGATGGCCGGCTCGATGACGGCCTGCAGCAGCCATTGCTCGATCTCCGCCGCCGTGCGCAGCCCAAGCAGCTCATGGAACGGCGAGCGCCCTTCCGGACCCGGCAGCCGCTCCGCCTCCGCCCCTCCGCCATCCTGCACGACGCGCAGCAGCTCGGTCAGCAGCCTGACGTATGACATGGAATAATCGTGATGCGTCCAGTCGTTGGCGAACACGGCCCTCCCGAACTCGGCGAGCGCCGGTCCGATCCGCTCCCGGTCGGCCATCTTGACCACATCGACGACCGCCTGCTCCAGCTGCGCCGGATAGTTGAAGCGGAGCCTGCGGTCCGGTTCCGGCTCCGCTTCCTCGATAAACAACACGGCCTCGTCGCCAAGCTTCATCCGGTACTTGAGCGCCTCCGCCGCCTCCTTGAATGCGGTCCGGGCGCAGCCGAGCTGCTCGTGCCTGCGGCTGATGCCGATGCTCGTCTTAACACGCAAGTAACGCTTCACTTCCTGCTGAATGCCAAGCGCCAGCTCGTAGGTCTGTCGCTTCAGTAGCGCCTCGTCGCCCGCTTCGCAGCCGACGATCGTAATCTGCGAACGATCCGATACGACGGGCAGCAGTCTCGTTTTCGCCGGTATGAGGTCGGTCACCATATTGTTAATCGCAAACATGATCAGATCGCGGTCGTTGTCTCCGTATCGCGAACGGTCGTAGGAATCGATCTGCAGGACGAGCACAATATACGACGTCCACGTCCGCGCATGCTCGAACAAAGCGAGCTTCTCCTTAAGCTCGTCCGGTCCCGGCTCGTTCTGGAGCAGCTTCAGCACGAAAAATTCTTTCAACTGCCTCGACTGGCCCTGCAGCTGCTGAAACAGCTCGGATTGGGCGCTCATCAAGCCGGACAGCCTGGAGCCGATCAGCTCCCATTCGTCCTCCGCCCCCGCTCCCTCCGTCTGTCCGCCGGCCGCCGGTCCGGAGGCGCTCTGGACGAGCCTGCGGATCGGGGAATACATTTTCCCCAGGCCCCAATACGCCAGCGCGAACGCCGCCAGCGCCACCGAACCGCAAAGCGCCACCGTGAACAAGCCGATCTGCTTCGACAATCTCGACATTTCGCCGATCGGCACTACGGATATATACGTCCAGCCGTTATACGGCGAAGTCCGGTACGTCACCTCGACTTCGCCGTCCGGCGTGCCGCTCGTATAGTGGCCTTCGTCCTGCTCTCCGGCGAGCGGGCTCAGCAGGCGGCCGAAGGGGAGCGTCTCGAAAGGCCGGCCGTGCGCCGACCGGTCGCCTCCCGCCAGCACCTTGCCCTTCTTGTCGAGCACCAGGACCGTGCCGCCGAAGCGGATCTGCCCGATCAGCTTCTCGAATTCGTATACGGGGATGGCGATCGTAAGCAGCCCTTGCGGTGATTGGGCATACACCGGAATTTTTTTGACCAGGCGAATCCGCTCTCCCTCGTCGATCCAATACGACGTCTGCGGGTCGGCGGCATACTCGGCCCATGGGTCGGCCAACCGGTCGAACCGCGACAGTCCTCCAGCGTCGATCATCCAGTTATGGTTCAGGTCGATCAGCTTGATATCGTGAATGCCCCATTCGTGAGCTTGCAGCTGGTTCATGCCGGTAAGCAGATTGTTCACGATTTTGAAATCGTGCGGCGACAAGCTGACGTCCAGCGCTTCGGTTACGAGCGGAAGCCCGGTATATTGTACGGCTGACGCATCGGTCATGCGCAGCACCTGTTCGACCTTCGATTCAATCTGCAGAAGAAGCTGGCCGTTGCTGTCGCGGACGCGCTGCTGCAGCATATCCGACGCCTTGTAGTAGGAAAATATCCCCATAACGGTGACCGGCACCGTTACGAGCAGCAGGCTGAACGCGATCAGACGAACTAAAAACCGGGATGAACGCTTTTTTCTCACGGGCGCTTACGACCTCCGGATACACGGTTGTTACTTGTCATTATAACACGCAAGCGCCAGGCCGCAGCCTGAGCGCTCGCAAAAATGACATATATCCGCGGTTACGCCTGCAACGCTTCGTATTTGCCGAAGGGCAGCAGCGCCGGAGGATGGAACGAAACCGCCGCGTTCGTCAGCGACACCGGCACCGGCGTCCGCAGCACTACGACCGATCCCTTGATGTACACGATTTCGTACGAAGCCGGAGCGCCCGCGATCGCCAGCACGTCGCCGACGCGCAGCAGGCTCGCATTGTTCACCGTCAAGCCGGCTGTGCCGGAAGCGACCGTGCCGGTTACTCCCGTCAGCGTCCCGAACGTACCGCCGGTCGTCGCCCGGTACCCGTAAAACGAATCCGGAGCGGGCGGCCCGTCCGGGACGATCGTATCGCCCGCGGCGACCGTAAGTTTTTCCGAAGTAAGAGGGACGCTGTCCACGTAACGGATGACATGCTTGTCCCCGGTATCGATGCCGGGCGACTGGATGCTGGAGCGATAGCCGCCCTGCTTGCTCCAGACCGTATTGTCGCGGATCGTCACCTCCTTCATCGCCGTACCGAACGTATAAAACGACTGATGGCCCTGCATCGTATCGAACGTGTCGGAGATATGATTGCCGACGACACTGACCCGCTCCAGGTTGCCGACGAGGAATACGGCGGCGCAATAATCGCGGATGCCGTGCTGGTATATGCCGGAGTTCGCGATCACATTGTCGCGCACCGCGATATTGACGAACCGGTTCGGCTGATTGTGCAGCCCGACCTTGATGCCGGCGACCGGCGCGTTCGTAATCACGTTATGGGAGACGAGCACATTGGCCATATTGCCTCTAGGCGTGATGCCGATCGCATAATTGACCGAATCGATGAGCGTCGCCCGCTGGACCGGCTCCATCTGGAACTTGATCGTATTGCCCGCCACGAGCAGCGTGTCGTAATCGCCGTCGAGCACCCGGTTCGGCGACAGGTCGAGTACGGTGCTTACGCCGCTGCATTCCCGCTCCGCATGCTCGGCGTTGGCCAGCGAGATCGTATTGTTCGTAATGTTGACATTGTGCAGCGTCTTGTCGGTTATCGACCAGAGACGGACGCCGTGCGCGGCTTTGCTGAATGTATTGCCGGTTACGGTAATGTCCGAATTGTCCCGCGTAACGGCCGTATTTTGGCTTTGGCTGACGACGTTGACGCCCGTTACGTATCCTTCGCTCACATTGTTCGCAATGACGGCCAGGCCGTTGTGCGTCTCGATCGCGCCATATGCTTTTTCGGCGATTTCCGCCAGGAAAACGTTGCCGAGCGCGGCGTGGTTTTCGCAATTGAAATAAACGGCGGAATTGTCATAGTTGGCCTGGCCCCGGGCGCGCACGAACCGGAAGAAGCAGTCGCGTACGACCGCGAACTTGGAGCCGTCCCCATTAAGCGTAACGGCATTGATTCCGCAAATGGAGACGAAGCGGACATTGTCTACAATAACGTGCTGGAACCGGTAGATCGCAATGGCGTATTGTCTGGAGCCGTTGTCCGCGACAGTAACGTTGCAGGTCGTATTGTTGCTCGCGTTCTGATCGATCGTCAAGTTGCTGATCGACACGTTTTCGATATACGTATTGTTCGTCGCCGGCCCGAAGATCGTCTCGTAATCGCCGGCATCGTTCTTCACCCGGATCACCGCGGCGTGGCTGCCCGTCAGGCGGATGCCGCTGTGCAGCACGATCCGCGTCGTTCGCGTAGGCGACACGATATACGTCCCCGCCGGAAAAAAAACGATCGGCTTCTCCGCAGCCGTATTCGCGAAATTGATCGCCTGCTGGATCGCCTGCGTGTCGTCCTTGACGCCGTTGCCGAGCGCCCCGAACCATTTGACGTTCACCATCGGAAACAGCTCCGCCAGCTTCCTGTTCACATTCGTCAGCAGCCCCTCCGGTACGTTGCCTCTGCCAAACACGCTCTCCAGCAAGTCGGCCGCATTGTCCCGCGAAGCGGCCTCCGCGACGCCGCCCGACATCCACGATCCGGCGGCCAGCGCGCCGGCCGCTCCCATCGAGACGAGCAGCTTGCGCCGGCTCATTGCCTTGTCCATCCCGGCTGCTGCCGGCCGATTGTCCTTGTTCATTCCTACCATCCTCCTTGGCGATTGACGGCAGGTTTCTCTCCGCTTGCAGTCTCCGGTCCCGGGTAAAGCGCCCCGGCCAGTCGGCCCGGCCGGTTTCTCTATTATTTCTGCTTCGCCCTCTCCAGGAAGGAGGCGATTTCTTTCGACAGATCGTCGCCGACGCGTTTCTTCCATTGTTCGCCGGCCGCGCGGAACGCCGCTTCGTCGATTTGACCGAGAATATATTTGTCCCTCGCGTCGGTGATGACATTCCCCATGCTCGCTTCCTTGTTGATCAGCTCCTGGGGCGGGATAAACGATTCAATTACGCTCGCAACCCCGTTTTTCTCGTTTTCTTTCCACAGCCGCTTGTATTTCTTGACCATCTCGTGATCGGAAGGCCACTCCACGACCGCCGGCTGTACGCGCAAATGAGCCAGCTCCGCCGCCTGATCCTTGAACAGCTGCTCGTTGATGTAGACCGGAATGCCGTTCTCCAGCTTGTAATGAACACCCTCGACGCCCCAGGCCGCCAGCATCAGCACTTTCGAATCCAGCGCTTTATCGAAGTAGGCGAGCGCTTTGCGCAGTTCCTGCTCGGTTTTGATGCTGCTTTTCGGAAACATGATCATCCCCGCGTGACCCGGGAACGCCATCGTTTTCGCCCCGCCCTTCCCTTCCAGCGTCAGCACGAAATCGAGCTTCGCCTCCGGAAACAGCTTGTACAGATCGGGATGCCGGTTGTAGGCGTCGTCCAGCACGCCGACGTACATGCCCGCCTTGCCCAGATTGAAGCCGTCGTACAGCTTCAGCCCTTTCAAAGTGACGTAATCCGGGTTGATCAGCTTCTCCGCGTACATGTTGCGCAGCAGGCTGACCGCTTCCCCGTACTCGGGCGTCATATGCATCGCAACCGGTTTCCCGTCGCGGACGCCCCAGCCGTTCACGCCGCCTTGGGCAATTCCGAACATACGCACCATCGCGTCGATATTGTCGCTGGTCGTCGTCAGGCCGAACGTGTCGTGTTTGCCGTTGCCGTCCGGATCGCCGAGCGTGAACGCCTTGGCGATGTCGTAGATGTCCTGCACGGTTCGCGGAGGCTGGAGCCCGAGCTTGTCGAGCCAGTCCTTGCGGTAAATGAAGCCCGTGCGCACGAACGGTCTCGCCCGGAAAATGCCGTACGTTTTACCGTCGATGGACGTATGAAACGCAATCGTGTCGTTCCAATACGATTTCAGATTCGGATAATCCGCGATGTACGGGCCGATCTCCCAAAATGCCCCCGCCCGCGCCGCATTTAAAATCGTGGAGCTTTTGGCGTTCAGCACGACGATCGCCTGCGGCAGGTTGCCGGATGCCAGCGTGACGTTCAGCTTATCCTCGTACGTGGCCGAAGGTACGTACGTCACTTGCAGCTTCGTGTTCGTCAGCTCCTGGAGCGCCTGAAACGCCGGATTCGATTCGTTGGCGGCCGGCGGCTGAGCGTTGTAAAACGGCGACATCATCGTCATCCTGAACGGCTCGCCCGCTCCCCCGGCCTCCGCACCCGGCGCCGGGGCCGAACCGCTCCCGCAGCCGGCGAGCAGCGCAGCGGACAGGCCGGCCGCGACCAGCAGCGAGGCGGCGGCTCTGGTGCGGGAACGTTTTTGTCTGCCTTTCATCGGAGATACATCCCCTTTCTGTACGACTCGGACCGGATCTCCCGCCGGTTTGCGGTCTAGCCTTTGACCGAGCCGAGCATTACCCCTTTGGCAAAATGCTTCTGCAAGAACGGATAAACGATAAGCACCGGTACGATCGCAACGACAATCACCGCAAATTTGACGCTTTGCGGAGGGACGAGCGCGGCCGTCTCCGCTGCCGCGTTCGAGTCTGCAAACCCGCCCGTGGACAAAATGACGATTTGTCTGAGCCATACCTGGATCGGCCATTTGTTCACATCGTTAATGTACAGGATGGCGGTAAAAAAGGAATTCCAGTGGCCGACCGCATAAAACAGGGCGAACGTGGCGATCGCCGGCATCGATAATGGCACGACGATTTTGCACAAAATTTGCAGATCGTTGCAGCCGTCGATTTTAGCCGATTCCTCGATCCCCTCCGGAAGCTGCTGGAAAAAGTTTTTCAGCAGGATGACGCTGAAGGCGCTGATCGCCCCGGGAAGCCATAGCGACCAGTACGTATCCAGCAGGCCGAGCGCCTTGATGACGAGAAACGTCGGAATCATGCCGCCGCCGAACAGCAGGGTGAAAATAATCATCAGCATCAGCCAGCTCCGCCCGCGCAAAGCCGTTCTGGACAGCGGATACGCCATCGTGGCGGTAAATGCGAGATTGATCGCAGTGCCGACGACGGTGATAAACATCGTTACAAGCAAGCTGTTGAATATGATCGGCGTCGAGAAAATGTACCGGTATGCGGCAATCGATAACGTGTCCGGAATCACTATAAGCTTCTTGACAAGCAGTTCCTCCGATGTGGCAAACGAGCCGGCCAGCACATAAAGAAACGGAGCCAGCGTAGACAAGGCGAACAAAGTGAGGACAGCGACATTCACAACATCGAACAAGCGGCTCAGCACGGCGCGGTTGCGAATCATCTCAGTACACCCCTTCCTCCCCCATTCGTTTGGCCAGCTTGTTCGCAGCCATGACGAGGATCAGGCCGACCACGGACTTGAACAGCCCTACCGCCGTGCTGTAGCTGAACTGCCCTTGCTGCACGCCGACCGTGTAGACGTAAGTATCGAACACTTCCCCGACGTCGCGGTTGATGGAATGAAGCATCAGGAAAATTTGCTCGAACCCGCTATCGAGAAAATGACCGAGCCGCAAAATCAGCAAGATGACGATCGTCGTCTTCAGCGCCGGCAGCGTAATGTTCCATAGCTGCTGCCAGCGGTTCGCCCCGTCGATGCGGGCGGCTTCGTACAGCTGGGGGTCGACCCCGGCCAGAGCGGCCAGAAAAATGATCGTGCCCCAGCCGGTTTCCTTCCAGACGACCTGGGACGTAATGAGCGAACGGAACCAGTCCGTCCGCATCAAAAAATGGATTTTCTCCAGACCCACCGATGCGAGCAGTTCGTTGACCAGCCCCCCTTCGGCCGACAATAATACGTACACGATGCCGACAACGACGACCCATGAGATAAAGTGTGGAATATATACGATCGTCTGCACTGTCCGCTTGAACAGTTCCTGCCGCACTTCGTTCAGCATCAGCGCAAACAGAATCGGCAGCGGGAAAAAAAACAGCAAATTGTATAGCGCAAGCAAAATCGTATTGCGGAACAGCTTCCAAAACCACGGATCGGTAAAAAACGTCTCGAAATGTTTGAAGCCGACCCATCTGCTGCCCGCCACGCCGGAGAACGGCTGGTAATCCTGGAAGGCAATCAGCACGCCGAACATCGGGACGTACTTAAAGAGAAGAAAATACAGCACCCCGGGAACGAGCAGCATATAGAGCCACCGGTCCCGTCTCAGATCGCGAAGGAGCCGCATGCCGTACGCCGTCTTCGTGTTCCCGGACACCGCTTGCGCCGGCAGCCCTGGCATCGTTGTCCACCCGCTTTCGCCAAGATGAAGGTTATGTCCCAACGTTACCGGAGGGCGGCCGTTTCCGTCTATATTCATTTGCGGCTTTTTCCCGCCTCCCTTGGCCGGACAAGCGTTTTACGAATCGGAGCATTCCTGAACGGGCACGGAATATTCTTCGGAGGCACAACAAATTCTCCCGAAGCGGGATGAGAATACGAGTACGAATGCGAATACGAATGCGAGTACGAATACGAATACAAATGCGAACAAGCTTTATCGCATTGTTCGATCCCGGCAGCGGGCCGCTCCTTCCTTCCGGTTGCCTCACCGATCCGGAGAAGCCGGCTTTTACCGCATCGCCCGGTTCAACCAAAAAAAAGACCGCTCCCGCCGGAACTTACATCCGGACAAGGCGATCTCGGTTTCGCAATTACGTGCTCCGCAGCTTACAGCCGCATCGTGCCCATCGGGACGTGTCCCATCTTCATCGAGATCCGTCCCGCCATCTCGATCAACAGGGCGGACAGCTCGTCCAGCCGCTCGTTCAGCTTCATGGACAGCGGTGCGGATATACTGATGCCGGCGGCCACTCTGCCTGTCCGGTCCAGCACGGGAGCGGCGATGCAAGCCCGGCCGAGCGCCAGCTCCTCCATCTCCACCGCATACCCCGACTTGCGGATATCCCCCAGCGCAGCGACGGCGTCGTCGATCTGAACGATCGTTTTCTCGGTATACCGGGCCAGCGGGGCTTCGCCAAGCAGCTGACGCGCCTCTTCCTCGGGAAGAAAAGCAAGCGCGCCTTGCCGATCGCCGTACAGTGAAGCGGATTGCGCCGGCCGACAAACGTATACATGCGCGGGGAGTCGTAGCTGTCGACATGGGCCAAATAAAAGACGGTCCCGTTGTCGAGGATCGCCAGGTTGGCGTCGATGCCGGTTTTCCGCTCGATTTCGTACAGCTTCGGCAGCGCCTGCTTGCGGATCTCATAATGATTAAACGCAATGCCGCCAAGCGTGACGATCTCCGGTCCGAGCGAATAATAGCCGGTCTGCTCGTTGCGCACGACGTAACCGATCGACACCATCGTAGTGAGCAGCCTCGATACGTTGCTCTGGGTCAAGTTCAGCTTTTTGGAAAAATCGATTACTCTTAATTCCGGCTCGCTGTCGGAGAAGCACGATAAAATCGCCAAAGCCCGCGTGACGCTTTGGGTAAGCATCGCTGTAGATGCTTCGGGTTTCAGAGTTAAATCCCTCCCTCGGATTGCACATTATACAATTTAATTGCAAATGATATATATCCATTTTATAACCAACCGTTGTAAGATGCAAAGTGATTTGAATGATCATTAATATGAAAAGATCTCCAATTCCACTGTAAAGCGGCTGAGGCTGAGGTTGAGGTCTTTATTCTCATGTCTGGCATCAGGACCATTGAATAGGTGGAGCTGGAACGACGCAAAAAGCTAAACTCCCTTCACATAAAGAAATCTCACTTGAACGAAAGATTTCAATGGCATTTGAATGCATGCAATGATTGCTTTAAATATTACGATTTGGGAACATGAACTTGACAGTCCCGGCCATTCTTTGCAGATGTGGAAAACACCCAAACGACATCTGTCATTCACCTTTTGGTAGAATTAGTGATGGTCTGACCCCGTTATGAACCGGAAAAAGCCGACGAATAAGGATTTACGTTTTCTCTATAGTTCCGAAAATGGTAGAATTGCTACAAATGTTCTTGTGGGGGTGTCTGGATTGACTGGAGTTCCGAAGCCAAAAAAGAAATACGATGCAAAACGCCCAACTCGGGATGAGTTTGTGTTGGAAGAGCTCGCGAACCAATTAATCGAAGCGAAGTCTGAAAGTTCAGAAGTGTTATTGACGGTTTGGGGTATGGAACTGCCTGTTCGTGGTCGAATTGAAAATATGGACTCTCGTACTGGTAAAGTGCACATCCAAAAGAATGGTGAAACTACAAAAGTTGCATTCATGGATATTATGAAGGTCGAGACCAGAGGAATAGACACGGAAAGTGAATGAGTTGGGCAGAATACACGTCTCAGGGGGAAATGAGACCGGTCCAACACACGGCGGTAGTTAAAAATGCTCCCCGTCGGGAAAGAGGATGAACCGCCTCGGCTGAAGTGTATGCGGGTAAACACCAGTCCAGCTCACCAGCTTGTCCAGCCAAAAATCCGGCTTAAACGAGCGCAAAACTCATAATCGTTTGGCTTGTCGATTGTAAAGTCACCGTCCGGTATAAAATCCGCCGCGAGACAGCAGGTGATCGCCTGAATGTCCTGCGGCTGTGCGTCTCCCCCCAGCGCATGCGTCTCCCACTTGCGACTCTGGCCGGCTCGACAAGGAAAAGCCCCTGTTCTGCTTTAGTCCGGTGAATGGCGTAACGCCGATCGAAGAGGCACAGTCGGAACGAACGCTTCAATCATGTGGCCGAGGAGACGATGAGTGCCCATCTAAAGAAAACATCCCGTTCCACTAGTGCGGTTCGGGATGTTTCCGGCTCCGGTGCTCTTCGCACCAGTCGTTGCCCTCCCCGCCGAACCGATAGATCCGAAGCAAACATCCGGAACGAAGCCGCTTCTCCGTTACCCCTTCCACGCCTCGTCCTCCTCTTCTCTGTGTGCTCGAGCACACCTCCCGGTTCCACAAGGCGCCGCGAACGGACTTGCAAACAGGCCGCTTCATGACTGGGCGCCTCCGGCCGCGATCGTATTAGACCGCCCGACTGCAGCTTCGGCTTCGCAAGCGGCCTCGACTTCCGCTTCGGCGACATATCGCATAATCGTCTCGTACATCCGGGTCGCCTCTCCGCTCTTCGAAGCCGGTAATGATGGCAGCGGGCGTCTGGGCTCCCCGCATTCGATTCCGCGCAGCCGGATCAACTGCTTGATCGCGCCGAACAAGCCGAGTTCGCGCATATCGGCAATGATTCCGTTCACCCGGAACTGCCAGCGCTGAGCGTCCAAAAGACGGCCTTGGCGGATGTGCGATTCGATCCGCAGAAACAGCTCCGGCATCACGCCGTACGTCCCCCGATCCCTCCGTCGGCGCCCATGACGCGTCCGGCCAAATATTGCTGATCCGGGCCGTTCATCACGATGAACTCGTCGCCGCCGCTTGCCTTGAACTGCTGCAGCTCGTACGTGCTGAACACGGTCACTTTCATCCCGACCAGCCGATCCGGGGCAGCCTCCCGAAGGTCGCGGACCAACCGCGGCGTCACCTGAAACCCGGTCGCACCCGGGATATGATAAATCAGAAAAGGCAGATCCGCACTGTTTATCGCTTCCAGCCAGTAATCCTTCACCGCCTGCTCGGTGTAGGCATAATAAAACGGAGGCACGGACGAAATCGCGTCGGCCCCCGCCCGCTCGGCATGGCGCGCCAGCTCGGCACTGTCCTTCGTCGTCATCGCCCCGGTATGGGCGGTAACGGTAATACGTCCGCCATTCTCGGCCGCAACGGCCTCCAGTACCCTTTTGCGCTCCTCTACCGTCTGCAGCAGCCCTTCACCCGTTCCGCCGCCGACATATACGCCTTGAACGCCTTTATCGATTAAAAAACGGGTCAGACGTTTGACCGCCGCTTCGTCAATCTCCCCAAACTCGTCATAACAGGGGAGTTCATCGCAACATGAACCCCCGAAAACTTGCTACTCAGCGCAAACTCTCCCATCTTCCGAGCCTCCCCTTGTGAGTCTGATGACACTTTCAGACTCATTATAGTTGAACAAAACGCATATAACAATACACATTCAAATTACAACAATTAATTTCTTAATACGAAATTAATAAACCTTTTTACCCCCATTTTTTAGATAAAAGAAGGAAGTGTCATTTCACATTGCGAGTCTTATCCAGTCACATACGTGAGGAGGGGGCCTGGAAACCTAACACTTCCGCCGCTTCCGTAAAGCGCAGTGTTTGTCCGATCATTGGGTATATGGGTGCAGGGGGACGGATGCCGGGTGCAGCGTGCGGGTTTGCCGGGTGCTAGATGCGGTCGTGTGAGGGGAGGGCGCAGCGTACAGGTTTGCCGGGTTCGTTACGGCGTGCGGGAATACCGGCGGCCGGAGACGTCGTGCGGGTTTGCCGGGTTCAGGGTGCGGATGCGAGGTGCGAAGTGCGGGATTACCGGGGTGAGAGTTGCGGCGTGTGGCGTGCGGGGGTTCGGGATGCCGGGGTTGACGGGGTTGACGGGGTTGACGGGGTTGACGGGGTTGACGGGGTTGACGGGGTTGACGGGGTTGCCAGGTACCGGGGGTAGGGTGCAAAGTGACGAGGGAGAGTCGGGATGCCGGGGCCGCGCGTTTAAGAGCGATTTGTACCCGTTATTTTGGCGAAAATGGGGTTCGAAGCGAAAATAAGAGCGGTTTGCAGCTCGTAAAATGCTCGTTGAGCCGTACTTTCACCTGTTTCGCTGGAAATAAGAGGTACAAACCTCCCTTAATCACCAGCAGCAGGCCATGATCGGCCTAATAAGAGATACAAACCGCTTTTATTTGTCAAAGCGGTTGCCCCGCGGAGCCCGCTGCCGCTGACAGCGAGCCGCAGCCTTCCTTTTGTGGCTTACACGTCGCCGCCAAAAGGCCGGCTTCCTGCTGCCGGCGCCGGACCGAGCCCTGAGCGCGAGCCTGCTCCGCTCCATACGATCAAACTCCCTGACCGCCAAAACGGTCAGGGAGTTCCGCCCTACTGATCCGAGCAACTGTGCATCGGGCACAGCTTGCCGGAAACGATTTTTTTCGCGTTCGCGATACGGTATTACCCCTTCAGCAGCTCCTGCAGCTTGCGCAGCGCGGCAGCACGGTGGCTGATCCCGTTTTTGGCTTCCATCGGCATCTGGCTCATCGTCTGACCGGCACCCGGCACATAGAAAAGCGGATCGTACCCAAAGCCGCCCTCGCCGAGCGGCCTGTCCACAATGACGCCGGCGCATTCGCCCTCCACCGTTTGCTCAGGGGCATCCGGGTCGTACAGCGCCAGTACGCAGACGAACCGCGCCGGACTCAACAGCCGGACTTCTTCGCCGGCGACGGAAGCTGGCTCCGGCACGATCGCGCCTTCTTCCACAAGCCGGTTCAGCTCTTGCAGCAGCTTAGCGTTATTGTCGCTATCCGCCGCGCCTTCTCCGGCATAACGCGCCGAGTATACGCCGGGAGCGCCGTTCAGCGCATCGACGCACAATCCCGAATCGTCGGCGAGAACCGGCAGGCCGAACGCTTCGGAGATGACTTTGGCCTTTTTGCGCGCATTCGCCTCGAACGTCTCTCCGTCCTCCACGATATCCGGGGCATCCGGAAAATCGTTCAGACTGCGCACCTGAATGCCCAGCGGTTCAAACAAACTGGCGAATTCCCGCGTTTTCCCGCTATTCCGGGTCGCGACGACGATCTCTTTATTTAGAGCCCGCATTCGCTTCAGCCCCCACGACGGAGACGATCGGCCCAAGCGTCTCCTTTTGCTTCGTTATCATCGCCTGGATGCCCGTCTCGGCTGCGGCCAGCAGCTCGTTCAGCTCATCGCGCGAAAACGGCGAATCCTCACCCGTTCCCTGCACCTCGACAAATTTGCCCTGTCCGGTCATCACGACGTTCATATCAACCTTCGCCTGCGAATCCTCTTCATAATTCAGATCGAGGCATGTCCGGTTTTTGACGATCCCTACACTGACCGAAGCAAGGTAGTCGGTAATCGGCGATTTGCTCAGCTTCTGGTTCTGCATCAGCTTATGGATCGCATAGCACAGCGCCACGAACGAACCTGTAATCGAAGTTGTCCGCGTCCCCCCGTCTGCCTGAATAACGTCGCAGTCGAGCATAATCGTGCGTTCCCCGAGCGCCTCCAGATTAATGACCGAGCGGAGCGCACGGCCGATCAGACGCTGAATCTCCATCGTCCGTCCGCCGACCTTACCCTTGGCCGATTCGCGCTGGTTGCGCACTTGCGTCGCCCTCGGCAGCATCGAATACTCGGCCGTGATCCAGCCTCGGCCCTGTCCTTTCATAAACGGCGGCACCTTCTCCTCGATCGTCGCCGTACAGATCACCTTCGTATCGCCCACTTCGATCAGAACGGAGCCTTCCGCGTGCTTGATATAATTCGGCGTAATCTTTACCGCTCGCGTCTCATCGTATTGTCTTCCGTCGCCTCTCATGTCTTGCACCCCTGTCTAATCTATTTCCCGCTATAGCATTCGTTAAAGTCCGCCGGCACTTTCGCCGCAAAGACTACCTCATTTTACCAAATACCGCTTTGAAAAGAAACCAAGAATACAAACGATCCCCGCGGACAAGGCGGAAGCTGTCGCGGCTTCGCTTACGCCTGCCCGGGGGACCGGTAGCTACATCTTGAGCGCGTTGACGCCGTTTGGCCGGGAAACCGGCTTACTGTAGTTCTGGTTGTCGGTCGTCGTGACTTTGACGTCGTCGTTCACTTTAATTTGTACCTTAGCATCCCCGGCCGCTTCGGTCAAGGACAAGACGACCGATTGCAGCGCTTCTCCGGGAGCTTTCCGGTCCGGACCAAGCAGCGTGTCGGTAAAGTTGACCGTAATGATGCCGTCCTTGGACTCGATTTTGGGAAGCTCGACCGTAGATGCCATAACCGAGGATAAAGCGGATTTCTGCAACGGACCGGCGATCAGCTGCTCCAGCGTCGCTTTCGCCTTGTCGTCGGTAAGCTTCACCATCCGCGTCACCGGCACATAGTAAGGTTCCTGATTATCCATTTGCCCGAGGAAATACAGCGTTACCGGCGTAGACTGCCCGAACTCGGCGCCTTCCGCACGCTCCACGTTGATCCCCATCGCCCGGCTTAAAGCGCCATTGATCGGCAGGCCGCCGAGCGGCATCTGTTTCAGCTCCTTGCCCTCCACCCAGATCCGCACTTCCTGTACGTTCGAATAACCGGTTAGCGCCCAAGTGACCGCTTCCAGCAGTTTCCTTTCGTCAACTGCGCTATAAGTGGTAAATTCCTTGGAGAAATCGACCGTCGCTACCTTGGTTTCCGGATTGATATCGAGCCCTTTGACCGTGGTCCCCTTGGGCAGCAGCCCTGTGAATCCGGCCGGTACGACTCCGATGCCCGCGCCGTCCACCATATACTCGAGCGTTTTGCGGGCGACCGCGTCGGTCGTAGGAACCTGAACCGTTACCGGAGCGACGAAATTGTTCCTGTCTTTCATATACAAAGTAACCGCAACACCTTTCTGCTGCACGCCTCCATTCACAGGAAGCGATGTAACATTCGGCGTCTCTGCCGCTCCCCCGGTACCGGTCGCGCTCTGCGGCGGATCGATCGGCTGGCTTTCCTTCGACTTCAGCAGCGAGCAGCCTGACGTCAAGAGAACGGTAACACCGGCGACGGCGACCCATGTCGTCCATTTTGTTCGTCTCATATGGAATCCTCCTCTTTGTCCTTGTACTACTAGAGGTTGTTCAAAAAGTCCACTTTTGATCACGATGCAGATCAGGAAGGCCTACTCGACATCGAATATGGGATTCAGCCAGAACTTCCGGTGCTCACGTAGCTGCCACTACGCTCCGCTCCTCATTTCCTAGCTTCATCCCATCTTCTCGGTGCTGATAACCGGACTTTTTGATCTCGTACTACTATGTATACGAGCTCCCGGAAATTTCATGACCAGTTTTTGTCCAATTGCGGGTACGGGCCATTCGGGTCTCATGAAACGGGAAACGTTGGGCAACAATGTAAAAGTGGCCATATGAGCACGATACGGAGGGATAACGTTGACTTACAGCTTGAACAGCCGCAAAGTGGCGGAAACGACGGCGGAATGGCTGCGCCAGAGAGGCGTGGACAAACGGGAAATCGGAGAGCTGGTGCTGTTTCTCCAGAAAGATTATTTCCCCGGCTTAACGCTGGAGGAATGTCTGGAATCGGTAGATCGCGTGCTTTCCAAACGGGAGGTGCAAAACGCGATATTAACCGGCATCCAGCTCGACGTGCTGGCCGAAGAAGGCAAGCTGCTCCCCGCGCTGCAGGAAATGATCTTTAACGACGAAGGGTTGTACGGGTGCGATGAGATTTTGTCGCTGTCGATCGTTAACGTGTACGGGAGCATCGGCTATACGAATTTCGGTTATATCGACAAGATGAAGCCGGGCATCCTGAAACGGCTGAACGAGAAAAACGGCAAGGACGTCCACACGTTTCTCGACGATATCGTCGGGGCGATCGCCGCCGCGGCCAGCAGCCGGATCGCCCACCGGATGCAGGCGGAACGGGAAACCGACGAACTGGTCGACGGGGGATGAACGACGGACGGTGACTGCGAGACCGGTGTCCGCCTTCGTTCACTACCCCACGGAAAAGAGCGCCCTTCCTTCCCGCTTCCGGGAGGTTGGACGCTCTTTTTTCGCCTCAAAACTGCAAACACAAATAGCTAAGCGTGCCGAAGTCGTAGCTGCGATGTATGACCTCCGGCTTGCGGGACGGATCGCCGCTGCCCATCGCAATGTACAGCGGTACGAAGTGTTCCGCGCGCGGTACGGCTTGCCGGGCGTGGGGGGCCAGCTTCTCGTAGTCGAACAGCGCCTGCAGGTCGCCCCGCTCCATCTGTGCAAGCAGCCAATCGTCGAATTCGACCGCCCAAGGCTCCGGCGTTTTTTGGCCCCACAGCACCATCCGCAGATTGTGCACCGTTACGCCGCTGCCGATGACGAGGATGTCCTCGTCTCCAAGTCCGCGCAGCGCTTCCCCGATCGCATACTGTTCGCGAGGCGGAGTGTACGGATTCACCGACACCTGGACGACCGGAATAGCGGCGTCCGGGTACATCCGATGCAGCAGCGTCCACGATCCGTGGTCGAGACCGCGCGATTGATCCGCTGCAGCCTGAATGCCGTGCTTGCTTAACCGGTCCAGCACCATCGATCCGACGATGGAAGACCCGCGCGCCGGGTATTGGATCTGGTACAGCTCATCCGGAAATCCGCCGAAATCGTAAATCGTCTCGTACACGTCGTCCGAAACCGATACCGTCGTAACCGGGCGTTCCCAGTGAGCGGTAAAAATGACGATCGCCTTCGGCTTGTAACGTCCGGCAAGCCCGGACAAAAACCGGGTGTAATCCGTCTGTTCAATCGCCAGCATCGGCGAACCGTGAGCTAAAAATAACGAAGGTACCATGTACAACACCTCTTTCCCGGAAGTAACTTACTTTATGTAAGTTAGTGTACAGGAATAACTAGCTTCTGTCAACGAGCTGAGCCATCCGCCCCCCGGGCTCATCGCCCGTACCAGATCAACCCGTCTCTCTCCAGCTCGCGTACCCGCCCCGCGTCCCGCAAATACAACAGGTGGGCGATCGTCTCGGACAATGCGAACCGGAGCTGGTGGATCGACAGCCGGTCGCCGAACAACGCTCTGCACAGCGCATAGGACGTATGCGGCTCGGCCAGCTTCTGTTCCATCGCTTCCAGACGGTCCTCGTGGTGGCGCACGATCTCCAGCGCCCTCGTCCCGAACGTGCGAAACGGCTCCCGGTGGCCGGGATACGCCAGTTCCGCCTCCAGCCGGCTTACCTCCTCCAGACTGTCCAGGTACGAACGGAGCGGATTCTCGTCAAAGCCCGGGATGTAGCTCACATTCGGCGTAATCTGGGGCAATACGTGATCCCCGCAAAAAACGCGCGCCCGCTCTTCGTCGTGGAAAATCAAATGTCCCGCGGCGTGGCCCGGCGTCACGATCGGCCGGTACAGCCGGTCTCCGATCCGGTACAGCTCGTCCGCCCTGATGACGGTTAATTCCGGCTGCGGAGACACTTGCGAGATGAAGCCCGTCATATGATCCTTCATCTGCTCCAGCGTCGCTTCCTCCATCCCGTGCCGGCGGAACAAGTCGAGCAGGGTGACGCTAATCGTCTCCCCTTCGCCCCACAATGCGGCCGTCTGCGCTTTTCCGGTACCCGATATGTGCACAGGAGCGCTCGTCAGTTGCTGGAACCAGCCGCTCAAACCGTAATGGTCGGGATGATGGTGCGTCAAGACGATTTTCTCGAGCGCCGACGGAGATAGATCGAGCTCGGTCATCACTTGACCCCACAGCGTCTCTGCCTCCGGTGTATGCAGGCCGGGATCGATCACCGTCCAGCCGGAACGGGACCGGACCACATAGCTGTTCACCCACCGCAGCGGAAACGGCAGGGGCACTTTCACTTGAACGAGCGAATCATCCAGAATATGTACCGGTTTGATCACGATTTTTTTCCTTCCTTCGTGCCTGTCATGATGAGTCTCGGCGAACAGGTCTCGTCATACGCGCCGCCGTCATACGCGCCGTAGACGCGGTCGATGCGCAGCCCCGCAGCCTCAGCCATCCGTTGAAACTGCTCCAGCCCGTAACCTTTGACCTGCTCGTCGTAATGCCTTTCCGGTTGGCCCGGCTCGCGGATGACGATCCGTTTGCGGATAAATCCGTCTTCAACGGAACGTCTCTCCTCGATAAGCCAATCCCCCTCCTGCCTGCTTGAGAATGGGACCAGATTCCGCACCACGTAAGCCGCATTCATAAAATCGATAATAAACCGGCCGGCCGGCTTCAACAGCCGGCTTATTTCCTGAAGCACCTTCACGTTCTCGCGGTCGTCGTCGAAGTAACCGAACGAGGTGAACAAATTCACGACGGCGTCGAACGGGCCGTCAGCCGGCACGTTGCGCATATCCCCTTGCAGCCATTCGACCCGGCCGCTATCGTCGCGCTCGCGGGCTACATCCAGCAAGACGCCCGACAGGTCGACCCCCGTCACCCGGTAGCCGAAATCGGCCAGCGCCATCGAATGTCTCCCCATTCCGCAGCATAGATCGAGCACGGAGGAGCCCTCCGGCAGTTCGAGCCAATCGATCATCGATTTCACTTCTTCATACGCTCCGGCCGTGTCGCGATGCTTGTACACGATCAAGTAATCGTCTCCGAAGCTTTGCTCATACCATTTGTCCATCTTCCGGTTTCGCACCTTCCCCATGATTGTGAACCTTTCATTGGCGTTACATACGAGCGTTACGACAACCCGTCTGTCAGAAAGCTCTCCTGGACCTCCGGAAATTCGACTCCGTCTTTCCAGGCTAGCACGAACCGTTCCAGCGCGATCGGCTCCGGCGGCACGTCGCCCGGATTGCGCACGTCGCCGAACACTCTCTCTACCGAGAGCAGTTGCGATTCGTGAGCGAGCAGCGCTTTCGCTTTGTTTTTCCAGTCCGGCGATACGTCCACGGTAACGGTAGGCGGACGAAGCGGGGCCTGGATCAGCCAGTTGTAATAATAGTACAGCTTTTTGACCGACGGACACTTTCCGCCGACAACCGCTTCGCGAACTGCATGATGAAGGGCAATATGATCGGCATGGCCGGACATTCCGTCTTCGCCGAACGTCAGCACGACCTCCGCCCCGGTTTTCCCGATATAATCGACGATTTCGGCGACCAGCCGTTCTCTCGGAACTTGCGACAGTTTCCCGTCCGGATGCCTGAGCAAATCGATGGATGTTATCCCCATTATTTCGCAAGACTCGCGGAGTTCGATTTCCCGCTTCTCCGCCAGCTCCTGTCTCGTCATCGGCGGAAGATAGCCGCTCTTGCCCGCGTCCCCGTCGGTAGCACACAGCAGCATGGGCCGAACCCCGCGGCGGACGGCTTCCATAATCGTACAAGCGCTCGTGAACGTCTCATCGTCCGGATGCGCGGATATCCAAGCTATCGTCGTTGTCACAGGAGACCCACCTTCCTCTGGCTTTGTCTGATATCGATTGTACCACTGTACGCTCCCGGGCAAAAGGGCGCATCGGTTATCCAAGCTCCGAAACAGCGCTAGCCGCAGCCCTTTCCTGATTCACATTCCTGCCAGGACACACAGAAATCTGAAACGCAGAAGCAGCAACTCAAAAAAAAGACGTCCGCCGGATTCAAACCCGGGAACGTCCCCTCTCCTTACGTATTCGATTGGTAGCGCGAAGTCGCGATCCGCTCCTGCAGCAGCTCGTGGAACCGGTCCTCGTCAAGCGGCAGCTCGACCCAGCCGTCGGTCCATGCGGACAAGTACATCGCGTTCGACAGCGTGAGGCCGCGGATGCCTTCCTCGCCGGGGGCGATCAGATTCACGCCGGTGCGGATCGAATCGACCCAGTTTTGGGTGATCGCCTTGTGCGCCTTTGAATCGGTGGATACCGGCACATCACATTTCCAGCATTCCGGCTGGCCGAATGCGCCCTTGAACGTCTGGTTGAACTCCGGCTCCGATACGCGCAGACGCCAGAAGGTCAGCTTGCCGTCCTCAATGACGATTTTGCCGCGCTCTCCGGTCACTTCCAGCCGGTTCGTACCCGGCGCTTCCGCCGTCGTCGTAATGAATACGCCCGTCGCCCCGTTCGGATATTCGACATAGGCGGTTACTTCGTCTTCCACCTCGATATCGCGGTATTTGCCGAACGAGCAAAACGCGCGGACTCTCGACGGCAGCATGCCGACCGTCCACTGCCACAGGTCGAGCTGGTGCGGACACTGGTTAAGGAGGACGCCGCCGCCTTCGCCGGCCCACGTCGCCCGCCATTTGCCGGAATCGTAGTAGCTTTGGGAACGATACCAGTTCGTAATGATCCAGTTCGTACGGCGGATTTCCCCGAGCTCGCCGCTATCGATCAGATCTTTGAGCTTCTTGTACAATGGAATCGTCCGCTGGTTAAACATCATCGCGAACTTGACGCCGCTGGCCGCTGCCGCTTCGTTCATCTCCCGCACTTGCTTCGTATAGACGCCGGCCGGCTTCTCGCACAGGACGTGGATGCCGCGGGCGAACGCTTTCATCGCCGTAGAAGGATGGTCGAAATGCAAGTTGCAGATCAGAATGGCGTCGACCGTTCCCGAGTCCAGCATCGCGTCCACCGACTCGAACGTATGCAGCGCCTCGCCGAACTGCTCCTTCGCCCAGCGCAGCCGGTCGGCGCTAATGTCGCACACGGCGGCCAGCTCGGCGCCGTTGATCTCGCCTCCCGAAACATAACGGGCGTGCGCCGTTCCCATATTGCCGATCCCTACGATACCGATTCGTACTCGATTCATCTCTATTCGCTCCTCACAGCAACGATTTGATATAAGCGATATTGTCGGCCAGTAATTGCTCGGACGGAGCCGATTGGCTGAAATCTTCGAAGCTGACCCAGCCGTCGTATCCGACGCTTTTCAGATCGCCGATCACCTGGCGCCAATTGGCGCAGCCTTCATGAATCGGGGCGGACACCGTTCTCCACAACGGATCGTTTTCGGTTTTGCGGTCCGGGTTTCGCTCCGGCCATGCGTTTTTGATATGAACATGGGCCAAATATTCGTCCAGCAGCTCCAGCCCCATCCGGTACTGCTCGTACCCTTCGTATACCATATTCCCGGGATCATAGATGACGCCGATTCTCGCCGGATCGAGTCCTTCCACAAGCCTTCTGGCCAGCCCTGCGCTCGGAGCGATAAAGTTCATATGCATCTCAATCAAGCCTTGAACGCCGTACTGACCGGCCAGCTCCTGAACGCCCTCCAGATAGGCCCGGCCTTCCTTGAACAAGTCGCCGTACGTTCTCGTCCGGTTATAGCCCGGTACGGCCACCCGGATCGAAGGCGCGCCAAGCAGCTTGGCGGTACGCATGTCCCGCTCGACGGCGGCCAGATCCCCCACCTTCAAATAACAGCCGAGATTGACGCAAGCCAGCCCCGCATCTTCCATGAGACGTTTGACGGCAAGCAGCTCTTGCTCGGACGAATCCACATGAATCGTGCTGTGATTGTTGCCCCAGAACGAAGGCTTCTCCTGAAGCTTGCCCGGATCGATCGGCGCCACCCGCCATTCGACACCGTCGTAGCCGTGCCGGCTCAAGGCGGACACCGTATTCTCTACCGTATACTCCGGCATCATGACCGTAAATACCGCAAATTTCAAGTTAGACACTCCTTCGGCCGTGCAGCTCCGGATTGACAGCTCCTGCTGATCGGAAGCGCGGCATTCGTTTCCTCCATGCTATCATATCCGGAGATTCCGGCACTTCTTTCTCGTTGCCGAATCGGCTCGGGTCATTTAACTGTCATTGGTGTGATACCGCCTCTCGTCTCCCTGCGGTATTGATCGGGCGTACAGCCTACCCGGCTTTTGAAGATGCGGGTAAAGTGGGACGGATGCTTGAAGCCGACCTTGTAGCACACGTCGGTAACGGACATTTCGCGACTGAGCAGAAAATGAATTTTCGCCTGGTTGATTCTGCGGTGGTACAAATAATCGAAGATCGTCGCTCCCGTCACTTCCTTGAACAACTTTGACAAATAATATTTATTCAAATGAAGGTGCTCCTCCAAATCTTCCAGATGCAAATCTTCCTGGTAATGCTCCTCCAAATACCCGACGATGCTTTGCACATGACGCTCTTTATCCGACGGGAACGCGTTCGGCGAATCGGCCGATTGCTCGCACAGCTCGTACACCTGGAGCAGCAGATCGGCAAATACGAGCAGTTGCCGGTCTTTCGACGTCTTCCCCCCTTCGGCTCCCAGCGCCACCATCCGCCTCAGCTTCGTCTCCACTTCCTCCCGCACGTCCCCCGACAGATGGATGCGATGGTTTCTCAGCTCGTAGAACGGCTGCAACACATTAACGGAAAACGCTACGTCCGCAAACGATTTCATAAACACCGGATCGAAATGAACGATCGTCCTCCGGTAGGGGACGCTTAGATCGACTTTCGGGCAATGCAGCGTCATGCCGTGCATCAGAATCAGATCGCCCGGCGACAGCACGAATATTTTATCCCCGATCAAATAGGTGGTCTTGCCCCCATGAAAATAATAAAGCTCGAAATGCGCATGCGAGTGAAACGCCATGTTCCCCCCGGCTTCGCTGTAGAATACGTCTAACGGCTTGAATAAAACGGCGCTCACCGTGCTGCCCTCCTTGCGTAATCGAACCGATACGGATCGCTATAGTTCTTGGGTTGACACCAGTGTATCACGCGGGGAGCGCGCCATAAAGCTAAAAAGCCTCCGCCCCGGGAAGGAGCGGAAGCAAAACGACTACCAGCCGGCCGACACCAGGATAACCGCCGCCAATGGAGGGTTCTCGGATGTGAAACGCCGCCATAAGAAGTTCCGAACAATTGCAGCTTGAATTTTGGAACCGGATCGCATATAATTCGTTTAAACATTTAAACATAGTAACGGAGTTGAAACGATGAGCGAAGTTGCCGGCAATCAGAAGGCGATTCACATCTTCGAGCAGTTAGGCCCTTATTTTATCGGCTTGGGAGATCCGGTCCGCCAGCAGATCGTAGCCCTGTTAATCGACAAGGAGCAGATGAATGTGACCCAGATCGCCGAGCATATTCCGATGTCGCGGCCGACCGTCTCCCATCATCTGAAAATTTTGCGTCAAACCGGCCTGCTCGCCGTCCAGAAAAAAGGAACGGAGATGTACTACAGGCTGGCGTTCGACGATGCGATCTCGCTGATGAAGCAGCTCGTCGTTTTTGTGGAAGAGGAATGCCGGTGCTAGCGCCCTTACCCGGGTTAAGCTGGTACAGCGACATTCCTATTTTCAACCCTATTATGTCGAAATAATTAAACACTTAAACTTACTATTGGAGGTTAATGGACATGGACAAACAAAGCGTTCTTATCGTAGGCGGACATGGTGTCGTCGGCAGGCAAATCGGCGAAATTCTGCACGCCCGCTATCCCGATCTGACGATTGTATTGGGCGGCAGAACACCCGGAAAAGCGGCGCCGTTCGGCAACGGCAAGATTCATACCGCCGTCGTGGACAACAATTCCGAAGACCCGCTGATGTGTATCGACAACAAGCCGGCGCTGATCGTCAACGCCGTCAACGACTTGCAGGACCGGTTGCTTCTGTCTGCCGTCCGGAGAAGCATCCCGCTCATCGACATTACCCGCTGGACCTCTTTGTTCCGCCAATCGGTCGATAAGCTGAACTCGATGGAGCTTCGCGCACCTGTCGTAATGGCTTCGGGATGGATGGCCGGGACCGCGGCCTTGTTCGCGAAGCTCTATGCGCAGCCGCTTCATCAGGTTGAGGCCGACCTCTACGCGTTATACTCGCTGAAAGACAAGGCCGGTCCCGATTCTACAGCATATATGGATCGAATGACGATTCCTTTTCCCGTGATGGAACCGGCAGGGAGACGCCTCGTCTATCCGATGTCCGATCCCGTCCGCGTGCAATTTCCAAACGGATACGCGACCCGCTGCTACCGGCTCGATACCCCCGACCACGAGACTCTGATCCGGACGGAGGCGATCGCCTCGGCCAGCTTCCGGATCGCTTTCGACAGCAAAGCGGCTACCCAGTCCATCGTCATGCTGATCAAGAGCGGAATATGGAAGATGATTAGCGGAGAGCGATTCCGCGGGCTCAGACGAGGCATCCTCTACAATCCGGGTACCGGCAGCGCCCATCATATCCGGATTGTTCTGAAAGGCTTGGATGCGGAGGGGAACCGGGCGGAGCGGAATGTCTCCATCACTGATCCGCTTGGCCAAACCCATCTGACCGCGTTGGGCGCTGCCGTACAGGCGGAGAAGCTATTGCGTCTCCCCAAGGAGCGGCCGCTTGCGCCCGGCATTTATTATCCGGAGGACCTCCCTGACGAGCGGATGGACCATGCGGCGATAACCGGTTTTTATGAGAAGCATGGAGTAAAAATTTCCTGGGAGTGAGCTCAGCCGAGCGCCCCAGTTCGTCATGGAATCGGGCCTTCTTGTTTCCGATCTGGCAGTTTTGTCATGCAAGCAACCAAATAAAAAAACTTCCCTCCACCCGCACCCATACGCGGCAAGTGGAAGGAAGGTCGGTCTTTTGCCGAAAAATCCGGCATGCATCAAATTTTTAATTCCCCAAGCTTAATCAACTCGACAACCGCCTGCGACCGACCTTTTACGTTTAATTTCTGCATCACGTTAGAAATATGGTTTCTGACGGTCTTTTCACTGATGAACAGTTGCCCAGCGATGTCTTTCGTCGTTTTGTCTTGGACCAAAAGCTCAAAGACTTCGCGTTCGCGGTTGGTCAGTAGAAATTTGTTTTTGTGGTCGTTACCCTTCAATATCGCCACCCCTCCTTGCTTGGGTTTTGTATATAGTTACAAGGTGTAGGGATACAGTCAAAGGTATAATATGAGCAAGGCATCTCGTTGGTGCGGCGGGCCATTAAAATGGGCGCGGTTTCCTCTGCAAAGCCATATAGGGCAATCGTGTATGTATGTCAAGTATTGCCGGGTATATCAAGCAGCCCCCGTCGCTTCGGGGGCTAGCTTCAGCTTCTTGTGTTAAGGCGCTGCGGCAGGTGCCGGTGCAGGAACATTCGTCGGGAACATACGCTGTACCATCGTATTGAATTCCTCCATCATCCCCGATACCGGCTTGCCCGCCTGCATGTCCTGCATGTAACCGTTGATCCGGCTTACAAAATCCGGGTTTGCGGAGACGTGAACGTTCTGAACGTTCGGACGCATCGCTTTGACTTGTTCGGCGATCCGGTTTTTCACTTCCTGAGATCCTTCCAGATCCTCGCCGTTTTTGGTGGAAACCGCCACGTAAGCATTGTTGTCCGTCAGCAAAACGTTGCAGTTTCGGACCGGCTCGATCGCCGTAAGCTGATTGGCGATATCCTGAGCGGCTTCCATCTTCGTGTTGCGATGCAGACCGTCTGCCGGAGCGCCGACGCCCGGGTAAGCTCCCCCCGCCATTCCGCGCTGATCCTTGTAGTCTCTCCAGTTGTTGACGCCATCCTGATCGTATCCCGTAATGCCGTTGTCGCGGTTTAGGCCGTCGCGCATGCTGTCGTTATCCCGGATCAGATTCGGATCGGCCGTCTGATAGCGGTCGAAGCCAAGTCTCATATCCTTCGTATTCCCCGTGCCGTACTGAAAAGGACGATAATTGCTTGTTTTCATGCCGTCATTCGTGCCGGAACCTTCATGCCGGGCACCGCAGCCGGTCGCCGCAACAGCTACAATGGAAGCGAGAACTGCAAGCTTGATCGTTTTGGTCGCCAATCGTTTCAGCTCCTTGTTGTCAGTTGTAGGGTATGGCCGAACAACATTAGGATGCTCCGTTGATTGATTCCGCATGCCCGATTTCCCTAGTGAAAGGCTGGCAGCGCCGCGCAGGCCGGGTACGCAGCAGCCGGAAGCGGAAAAGGAGCGGAATCTCCGCTCCAGCTTTACTTCCCGATAAACAGTTGCGTAAACATTTTCCCGCAAGGTCCTCCGTCCACGATGCCGATGCCGATCCGGGTAAAGCTGGCGTTCATCAAATTTTCCCGGTGTCCCGGGGAATTCATCAACGCCTCGTGGGCCGCCTCCACCGACTGATTGCAGGCGATATTCTCGCCGGCCGTCGAGTATGTAATATGGAACTTCTGCATCATCTCGAACGGAGAACCGTAGGTCGGCGACTGGTGCGAAAAGTAGTCGTGGTCGATCATATCCTTGCTCTTGAGCCGCGCTACTTCAGACAGCTTCGAATCGGCCGCAAGCGGCTGCAGCCCGGCCGCCTTGCGTGCGGTATTGACGTGCTCGATCATCTGTCCCTCTTCCGCACGGACCCCGCTTTCAGGCGGCTTCGGAGAAGGCGACGGTGACGGTGACGGCTGTTTCGGCGACGGGGGGCGCTTAATAATCTTCGCATTGGCATAGGCGTAGAGGATCGATTCCAGTGTCTTGTCGTCAACCGCTCCGGTAACCGGAAGTCCGTACCGTTGCTGAAATCGTTTGACCCCCGCTTCCGTCTCGGAACCGTAGTACCCGGTAATCATCCCTGTAAAATAACCGAGCGATTTCAGCATCCCCTGAACGGCATATACATCCGGTCCTTTGGCGCCTTTGCCGAAAGCGCCGGCGTTTGAAGCGGTCCCGAATAAGCACACGACCAGCGTTACGAAAACGACGAACGTTTGTTTATAGCGGCGATGAATCGCCTTGTTCACGTTGCATTCCTCCATTTCGGCTCATTACCCCTAATATGCCAAAACGGCAGGAGTGCTATTCGCTTTGATTTCAGTCATTCGGGGATTGCCGGTTTTTTCGTCCTGAACGATTTACTTAAATAAGGACCGATACCGGTTGACGATTCCAAAACGATTTGATACATTTAATTTAGATTTAGTACCAGGTTCTAATACTTGATCACATTCCAAATGAAAAGAAGGCGGATACCATGAGCTATTCGGCCAGTCAATCGGCGCTCCCTGCACATGCGGCGATCACGGCAATCGGCGGCTACGTGCCGGACCATATAATGACCAATGACGATCTCGCCCGAATCGTCGAGACGAACGACGAATGGATCGTTTCCAGAACCGGCATACGGGAAAGGCGCATCTGCGCCCCGGATCAATTCACAAGCCACCTATGCTTTGCCGCCGTAGAAAACATGCTGTCCCGTTATCCCGTGACTGTTCAAGACGCCGATCTCATTCTAGTCGCCACGCATACGCCGGACTTCCCGTTTCCGTCGGTCGCTTGTCAAATCCAAGAGCGGTTCGGCATTCAGGCGACGGGAGCGGTCGATCTGAACGCCACCTGCGCCGGGTTTACGTATGCTCTTCATCTCGCAAACGGACTGATCGCAGCCGGACTTCATCGCAAAGTACTGGTTCTCGGCGCCGACACGATGTCCCGCATTACCGATTACACGGACCGGACCAGCTGCATCTTATTCGGCGACGGAGCCGGAGCGGCTCTCGTCGAACGGACCGGGCACACCTCCGGCTTTATAACGTCTCACGTCGGCTCCGACGGAAGCGGCGGCGTTCATATTTACCGGACCGGTTTAAGCGATACACTAAACGGCCAGCCTCTGCGCGATTCGAAGAAGCTCGTCCAAAACGGGGGCCTGGTCTACAAATGGGCGGTTCAGACCGTTCCGCAAGGAATGAACGCTTTGCTGAACCAAGCCGGATTGTCCATGAACGACGTCGACTGGTTTATCCCTCATAGCGCCAACATGCGGATGATCGAGTCGATCTGCGAGAAAAGCGGCTTTCCCGCAGACCGGACACTCGTCAGCATGATCCGTTACGGCAATACGTCGGCCGCCTCCATCCCGCTCGCCCTATCCGACGCGGCAGCAGCGGGCCGGTTGAACCGGGGCGATACGATGCTGTTGTTCGGCTTTGGCGGAGGACTCACTTACGCCGGATTGCTGATCCGCTGGACCGTGTGAGGATCGGCAGCAAGTTCCAGTTAACCGCAGCGGATACCCGTATCATCTGGATTTATACCAGAAAAGAGGTATAATAAGACTATTGTCCTATTCATTAGGAAGCGGAGGCTTCCTGACGGAAGCTTCCTATGCCTGTATATGACATGACGGTAAGTCGTCCTACGCCAGGCTCAGGGAGGAATCCATGCGACGAGAAAAAATACTGATTGTGGACGATGAAGTCGAGATAATCGAACTGATCTGCCTTTATTTGGCCCGTGAAGGGTACCAAACCTTAACTGCGCTTGACGGCTACGGGGCTATCGAGATGGTCGACAAATCCAAGCCCGACCTGATTATTCTCGACATCCAGCTGCCGGATCTCGACGGATTCGAGGTATGTCTGGAGCTCCGTAAAATGACGAAAGCACCGATATTGTTTTTAAGCTGTAAAAGCGAAGATTTGGACAAGATTTTAGGCCTCGGCGTCGGGGGGGACGATTATATTACAAAGCCTTTTAGTCCGGGTGAGATGGTGGCGCGGGTGAAAGCGCACTTGCGGAGAAGCCGGATGCAGTCCGAACCGGTAACGCCGGAGCATACGCTGACGTTCGGGGAGCTGACGATCGATCCGAAAAGCTTTACGGTGCGTCTCTCGGGCGAAGTCGTGACGCTCTCGGCCAAGGAGTACCAGCTGCTGCTGCTGCTCGCCAAAAATCCGGACCGCGTCTACAGTCTGGATCAGCTGTTCACTCAGGTATGGGAGTCTCCCTCGATCGGAGATCCCCGCACCGTCATGGTACATATAAGCAATGTCCGCAAAAAAATAGAGCCGGACCCGGCTCATCCTACTTACATCGTAACCGTCCGCGGAGGGGGCTACAAGTTCAACGGTTCTCTGGCCGGTCCGGGAAATTAACGAACCGCATACCCGGGAATAAACGCCGAAGGGCCATGCTCGATCCGGTACCAACCGTCGCCTGAGCCCTTCGCGCAGCGGACAAGACCGGCTTATACGCCGGGAGTCGGCTTTCTTTCTGCGACCCGGGCAAGCACCCAATGCTTGTCGCCGATAATTTCCCGGTACAGCTCCTCGTAGCGGAATATTCGTCCCAGGTCGGCCAGAAACGGGTAATGGTCAAAATCGTCGATAAGGACCAACGCGCCCGTCTTCAGCGCGGGAGCGAACAGCGGGTAGGCAAGCGATCTTCCGTTGCCGTGCGGCCCGTCTACGATCATCGCATCAATCGACTGCGGCGCCGGCATCATGGAGGCAACGTCCCCGTAAAATGTATTGCGAATCGTATAATGCCCGTACTGGGACTCCGGCACCTCGCCGCCGATACGCTCCCACAATCCGGCCGCCTGATCCGGATCGGCAAACAGCCGCTCCCAGTCTTCGTCGCCGATCTGCTTCAATGGTTGTCTGACCACCCGGATCGGCTGGCCCTCCACCCGCGTCTGCAGCTCCCCGGCCCATGTAGGCTGATGCTCAAGCGTCGTGACCTTCACAGCCAGCAGTTCAAGCGCCAGCAGCGACCGCCAAAACAACGTCGACTGTCCCCCGCCCAGCTCCAGTACGTGCAGCGGCTCTCCGCCCTCTCCGTTTTCCATCCTCCGGGTCAAATGAACGAGCGCCCCTTTGCTGAGACTCATAGGGCCGAAGCCATACCCTTGCTGCTCGGAATGCAGCAACGCTTTCTCAATATCGCGGACGAGCACGTCCTACCCCTCCCAAGCTATCGTATTCGGCGCCGGATCGAGTATCGACTCGTATTGTTCCTTCCAGCCGTAACGCCCTTCACTGTCAAGCCGCATATACCGTTCGTATTTGGCGCGCCGGTCTTGCTCCCGGGCCCAACCCATATGCTTCACTCTCAGCGGATGGCACCAGTACGAAAATTGGCTGATCGTCAAGGGAAAGCGGCCGCAGTGCTGGGGAGTCTCTTTCCACGTGCAGGGAAGATCCGCCTTGTAGCGCACGAGAAACGGTCGGTACACAAGATGAGCCCGCCAGTATGCGTCTTCCCGGTAATGCGTCTCGCTCCACATATCGTACAAGCGGAAATAAACCGCATCATAGCTCCGCTGGGCGACAATCTGCTCGATCGCCGCCTTGCTGCCCGGCTCGAACCATTCGTCGGCATCCATATTCAAGATCCAGTCCGGATTGCGGCCGGCCGTCTCAGCCCACTGCTGCTTGCGCAGCGTCACTTCATGATGGAACGAAGACCGCTCGTTGCTCACCAGATGAAGCGGGATTCCCGACAGCACCTCCCGGCACACGTCCACCGTATCGTCCGTACTTCCGTCATCGATAATAACCGCTTCGTCGATATAGTCCAGATGGCTCTCAAGGGCGCGGCGCAAGTAGCGGTCGGCTTCGTTGCGGACGATCATGGACAGCGTTATTTTCCCGCCTTCGCTCTTCACGGGCGTCCCTCCTCTTGCTTGGCCAGCTTCTCCTGAAAATACTTTTTGTTGTACAGCATGCTCGGATGGTCGGGGCGGAAACGAAGCGCCCTCTCGTTGCACGCGTACGCTTTATCCGTTTGGCCCAGCTTGTCGTACAGCACGCACAGCTGCAGCAGCGGCAGCCAGGTCCAGGCGGCATGATCGATCAAAGCCCCGGAGCGCGGAGGCTCTCCGAGCGAAGCCGCCGTTTCATACCAATATATCGCTTGCTGGAGCCGATTCTCCGCCATAAACAACGCGCCCAGTCGGCAGCAGCATTCCGCACGCGGCCGGTCGTATTCCATCGAGCGGAACAACGCCTGCAGCTGATGATCCCGTTCGTACATCCGGCCGTAGCAGTCCGCCAGCTTGAGACAGGCAGCGATTTGATCCTCGACCCATCCCTGTTTCGTCTTCAGGAAGATATCGTACTGGACGACCGCTTCCTCCACATAGCTGTGATCCTTAAGCTCATTGGCGTAATAATATTGATCCCGCGGACTGAACGTCTCGCCCTGCTCCGCCTTCCTGCGGTAGATGCGCAAGTTGCGGTCGGTATACGTCTTGTCTTTCCGGTGCGTCACCGCGATGTCGCTGTGGATCACATGACCCGCCACTTCCAAATACTCGTGCACGACTCCGATCCAGCGAAAGCCGCACGACCGCTTGACCAGCCGGTTCCGCTTCAGGCTGACCGTAGGTTTACCGGTGCTGTCGAACATCAGATGATAATCCATCATGACACTGTCCACTTTCGGGTCCAGTTCCCGCTTGAGCGCGATGAATTTCTCCTGGTCCGGCTGTTCCAGCACGTCGTCGGCATCCAGCCACAGAATATAAGGCTCGGTCGCCTGGCCGAACGCATAGTTGCGCGCAGCCGAGAAATCATCGATCCAAGCGAAGTCATAGACTTTGGCCTGGAACTGCAGGGCGATTTCTTTCGTCCTGTCCGTCGAGCCGGTATCAACGACTACAATCTCGTCGGCAATCCCTTGAACCGACTGGAGGCATCGTTCCAGCGAACGTTCTTCATTTTTGACGATCATGCACAAACTGATCCCGATCCCGGGAGTATCGCCTTTTTCGATCGACCGTTTGAAGCGGATCGCCCCCTCGATGTCGGAGTCCCGATATATATGATAAGCGGGCTTGCGGGTATCGACATACAGTTCGATGCCCAGCGCCACGGCACGAATGCAGAAATGCCGGTCCTCTCCCCAAAACGAGACATTGGGCAGCCGGTGGAACCGGACGCCTTTCTCCAGCGCCTCTTTGCGGATGAGCGTACAGGCGCCCAGCCCTCCGACCTCGTAAACGCCCGGAGTACGCATCAGCTCGAGAAACTGTGCCGCCTTCCGGTTCGCCTCCTCGTCGGTCAGCGCCTTCCGGCGCGATTGGCGGACAAAGGAATATTCGTCCATCATCCACACTTGGGGCAGCTCGCTCGTATTCGGCTGCCAGCGGGTCCAGAAGATGTTCGAGACGATGCTTTTTCCCGTCCCGTCCAGACGCAGCAGCGTATCGGGATGGACGAGCAGATCGGAATCGATCAGAAACAAAGCGTCATAACCGCGCTCCAGCGCGTGCTCGATGATCCGGTCCTTCATCGACGCCACCTTATCGACGAGCGTATCGTTCCAGTAATGGGTCGACTCGTCCTTGATATACGCGTGCACCTGCTGCTCCTTGACGATCGTCACGCCGTCCTGCCGCTCCGCAAACTCCTCGAGCAGCCGGCGCGACGCTTCTTCCTCGTTATCGTCGAAAAACAAATAGTCCATTTCCAGCCCGTCCCGGTCCAGTCCGGCCAGACTTTCCAGAAACAGCTTCAAAATAGCGGACTTTTGATGGACGGGGCTAGCCGCAAGTATTCGTCTGCTCATTCGATCCCCTTCCTCGTGGCTTGTGCTGGCGAAACCGGTTGTGCCGCGCTCCAGCCGGTCCAGCGCCTCCTTGGCGGATTCGAACTGCGGGTAGAGGCCGAGCGCTTGGCGCAGCCGGGATTCCGCCTCGCCGGGTGTGCCCAGCTTCTCCAGACATAAAGCCGCGTAGTATAAAGCAAGGAAGCTTCCGGCTCCAGCCATCGTCAGATGCCGAATGTTCCCTTCTCCCATCTCCAGACAACGGCCGAACGTATCGAGCGCTTCGGCGTACATCGCTTTTCCGTATAAAATCAGCCCTTTAAAGTAATGCAGATCGACGTAATCCGGGTACAGCTCGATCGCTTTCTCGATGCTCGGCCAGCCGCCTTCTCCGCTGCCGGTAGCAAGCAAAATGGCGTATTTCAATTTGTATAACAAGGATGGCGGAGCCAGCTGCTTCGTGATAAACCGGACGATCGCCATATTGACATGCTGAAACGCATTCTCATACAAGCCTTCGCGGTAATATTCGCTGGCCAGATGATAATAAGTCCACGGATTCGCGTCGTCCCGCTCCCGCTGAAGCTCGAGCAGCCGCCGGTTCCGTTCGCCTTTGCCCAGCTCGGCGGCGACGCTTCTCATATAGCCATAGTGGTACACCTTTACCGGCAGCATCCCGGTACGGGCCTCCGCTTCTTCCGGCGGGAACAGCTCCAGCACGTTCAGCGTTTCGTGAATCGTCCCTTGGAAGCGCAAACCGCAGCCGTTTCGGAACAGCCGTTGCTGCGCAAGCCGGTAGGCCAGCTCCGGCTTCGGTTCGTCCTCGTAATAGTGAATCGTGCATACCGCGTACAAAATGTTGTCGGAGGGGACGAGCGCCTCCCGCAGCGCGGCCCGGTCTTCCTCCGCGACCTCCTCGTCGCTGTCCAGCCATAAGATCCAGTCGCCGGTCGCCTGTTCGATGCCGGCGTTGCGGGCGGCCGCGAAGTCGTCGTTCCAGCCGTATTCGATCACGGCGGCTCCGAACGAACGGCAAATATCGGGGGTACGGTCCGTAGAACCGGTATCGACGACGATGATCTCGTCCACCGCTTCTTTGACGCTTTGCAGGCAGCGCCCGATATGGCGCTCTTCGTTCCGCACGATCATGCATAACGACAGTTTGCCGGACATCCGACAACTCCTCCTCCGATCCGGGCCTTATCGCCTTTTCTTTTTAGGGGACGGTATAAAAAGGGACGGCTTGACGCGGCTGCCTGCCGAGGGAGCAGGCCGATCCTCCTCGCCGCCGTTATCCATCACGTACAGCCGCAGCTGGCGCAGCCGATAAGAGCAGGCCGCCCGCCATTGCGGATGAAGGCGAAGCAGCAGCTCGATCGCGGCGGTGACGGACGACAGCTCGCTCGCCAGCTCATCAGGCAGCCCGGGCTTCAGCCGTTCTTCACGCGCGCAATAACGCCGCAATTCCGCTCTTTTCCTCTCCTCCATATCCAGCAGGCAAACAAGAGCGCCAATCAATGGAGCTGTCGCCGATTCCACAGCGGCCCCCGACCGGTCGTTCCCGTCTTCGCGCATCGCCCGGGCCGCATACAGCCGGACAATCCGAACGAAGTCGGCCATTCCTTGGCGGAACAGCTCGATCGATTCGGACGCGTTCGCACGCAGCTCGTCGCCATCGGCCATATCCGGCTCCGCAAGCTCCGCGATCAAGGCCAGGCGGTCGCATAGCAGCCAGTGCGACTTCCGGAAGCACTCGATCAGCTTAATCAGCGTATGCAGCGCTGCGAAATAGTTGCCATAAATCGTCGGATGTCCTTGCCCGCCAGGCGGATGCAAGCGCTCTGCCGTCAGCCGGATCGTGTTCCTTAACAGTCTGGACAGCGACAGCTCTTCTTCGAGCGCTGCACCCTGCAGCAGAGACCAGCTTGGATGAGAGGGCCCGGTTACCATGCTAACGCCGCTCCTTACTCTTCACAGAAAGGCTCGTGAGCCGACATTTTTTCCAGTTTGATCACATCCTCCAGCTTGAACTGGAGCAACATCTGATTTTTGATAATATTACGCATCATCCGTTCGACGCTGTCGTTAATTTCGATCAGATCGTCAATCGTATGTTCGTCCACTTTCAGAACGCGGTGTATTTTCTCGCTCTCCACATTGATCAGGTGGGATAAACTGATTTCTTCCAACGCGATCGACGAGATGAGCAGGTTGATGGCATCATGACGCTTAATATGAATGCCTGGCTGAATATCGGGTATGTTTGGCATGCTCACGGATCATCTCTCCCATTCCACTTCCGTATAGTCCTCGTCCACTTGTGCGACTCGCCGGCTTCGTAACCTACTCTATGAAAAAGGAATGGGAAATAGTACCCGATCCGTGAAAGTTTTCGCTCACCCCCGGGTCGGGGGACGCCTTATTCACAGATCATCAGAGGGATTCATCGCGGAGATGACGTGCTGGAGCTTCATCTGCAGCAGCATTTCTTTGCGGACGACCGCTTCGAGCGTATGAACGACGCTTTGATTGATATGAAGCAGATCGGATATGGTCGCCGCCGCAGGCGGCTGTCCGGCCGGGAGCGTGCCCAGCACATACTGGATTTTTTCCGCTTCCGAATTGATGATATGTGCCAAAGAAAGTTCCTCCATCGCGATGGACGTCAGCAGGAGCGTGTACGCTTGACCGGTCGTTACGGATATGATCGGCGTTATATTGGGTATATTCGCTTGCGACATTTTGCATCCCCCTTTTGATACAGCTGTACAAGGCCGTCTTTCATTCCGACGTTGCGCCGGATCGGCCGATCGCCAAACCTTCGGATCAACTCTTCCCTCGCAAGGTCCGACCTGGTACTAGTTCATTGTATGCGGAGCCGGACTTCTTATGCCCCCGTTGTCCGCTTCCGGCCCGCAGCGCTTCCGTTCTAAGCCCGGGCGGAAAAACATACTTATGAAAGTAGCGATTACGAATATTAAAGAAGGTGTGTCGTCCATTGAATATTATTTATCCCCCTACGATCGAATGGGAAGGGAGCGCAGTGTACCAGAGGCCTCAGCAGCTGTTGAACGCTTTCGCCAAGCTGGGTCACCGCGCCGTATTTGTCGAGTACGGGAGAAATGACGGAACCGATAACAGGGGCGGCGTAGAGCTGTGCGGCGTGAACAGCGTTCCGTTACGGATGGACGGTCCCACGGTGCTGTGGGTGACTCATCCTCCCCATTTCAGGCTGAAAGAACAGTGGCAGGCGGACTTGGTCGTATTCGATTATATCGACGAAGCCGTCGAAGAATTTGCAGTCTGGCACAACGAAGATCTGAATGCGGCGATTCAAGCGGCTGACCTGGTTACGGTCGTCAGCCAGAGACTGTACGATCTGGTCACCGGACAATATCCGGGCAAAACGGTCGTTCTACTGCCTAATGCGGCCGATTACGATTTTTTCCGCCCTGCCGGGACGTTGGGCGTTCCGGACGATCTGGCGGCGATTCCACGACCCGTTATCGGGTTCTACGGATCGATCTCCACCTGGATCGACACGGACTTTATTACCACACTAGCCGGACTGCGGCCGGACTGCTCCTTCGTGCTGATCGGACCGGACTATACGAAGGCGGCCTCTCGCCTCGCCGGCTGCCCGAACGTTTACTTTCTCGGGCGAAAACCGTACGAGTCGCTCCCGGCCTACGCTGGAGGTTTCGATGCGGCGATGATCCCGTTTCAAGTCCGCAAAATGACCCACAGCAGCTCGCCTATCAAAATGTATGAATACTTGGCCGCCGGTATTCCTGTACTCGCCTCGCCTATTCTCGAAGCGGTCCGCTGCCCCCATGCGTTTACTTCGGACAATCCGGCGGACTGGAGCGCGGAGATCGACCGGATCATGGCCGGCGGCAGCGATGCAGACAAGGCGGCCCGGCAGAGCTATGCCGCGGAACATTCCTGGACGGCGCGCATTCATGCCGTGCTGGAGCATCTGGAGCCTCTCGCTTCAAGCAAAGCGAACGGAGGGATGAACAGCGAAGCATATTGGGATCTGCGTTTCGCGCAGAACTGGGAAGCGTATCGGGGCCGGGAGCAGACGCTTTTTTTTGTCCGCGTCGCCCTGGGGTCCATTCCGCTCTCGATCCAGACGGATATCGCCGCCCGCAAGCTGAACGTATGCGACGCAGGCAGTGCGCTCGGCGACGGAACCCATCTCCTTGCCGAGGCGTGGCCCGGCTGCTCTTTCGTCGGCATCGATTTCGCCGAAGCCGCCGTCAAGCGCGCGAAGCAGTTGTATCCGCAGCACGAGTTTCTCAGAGGCGATATCGGGGGATTCACCGAGCGGTACGACGTGGTATTCGTGTCGAATACGCTGGAGCATTTTTACGATCCGCATCCGATTATTGCGCATATGTTATCCAAGACGAACGATTATTTGATCATTATGGTGCCGTTTCAGGACGATTCCGGCGAGCCGGAGCATCATTACCGGTTCGACAAATCCGATTTCGCCATCCGCCGGGACTCGTTTCATTTGATATATGCCGAAGCTATCGATTGCACTATCCTTCCAAATTCCAGATGGGGCGGAAAACAACTTGTCGCCTGTTACGCCCATGATCGGCTTGTCCGGCCGGAGCAGATCACTTTGCAGTCCTATTCGTTATAATCCGCCCCGGACGAAACATCACTTCCCCGAAGCAGCTCCGCAAGCTGACTGCGGATTCGCGTCAGTTCGTCACGGTGCCGGGAATATGACGCCAGCAAATCTCCCGCCGTCTTCAGACCGAGCTGAATCAGCATGGCGGCCGCTTCGGCGGTAGTGGCGGCGGCATTCATCTGAACGAATTCATCCAGCACTCGCATCGTATCCGGCTTCACTCGAATCCCGCTCAGCCATTCCGAATCGTCGGAATCGTCCGTCCTGTCTGGGGCCGGACGCTGCCTCTCCGCCGCCGGAAGCGGAGCCGGAGCACAGTTTTCTGCCGTATCGCGGTATTCCCGGGCCGGTCTCTGAACGAGCCGGCCCAGATCATGACGCAGGGAATCATAGACGGTCGACCGCAATCGTTCGGCTTTTGCGCGGACCTCCTGCTCTTTTTCCCCTGGCACGATTGCCACCCCCTTTGGTGGAAAAGCTTTTATACACCATATGCGCTTATACGGGTTTCCATACGCTATATTGCGCCGAACTTGGAAAGGAGTTGTCTTCGTTATGTCACAGGCGAATATCCCCAATATTACTCCAACCATTACGATCACTAGAGATCAGGCTATTAATTTGCTGTTGTCGTCGATCGCTTTGGAAGAGCTCGGCTTAAGCCATATTCTCAACGCAGAGGGAGAGAAGCTCCAGTACGTGCTCGGGACGATCCCTGGGGTAAGCCAGCCCGCCACGATCGACGAGCTGCTTGCCGTCAATCAGAGCGTCATCAATACGCTGCAGGCGGCCATGAAAAAAGAACTGCTGCTTCAGTCCAAGCTGGACTCAGTCCTCAGCGCACCTGCCATGTTTGGGCCCACTGGAGCCACCGGCTTAACCGGCGCCACCGGACCTTCCGGCGGACCTCCGGGACCTGCGGGCGCCACCGGTCCCACCGGTACGACGGGGCCTACGGGGCTTACCGGGGCAACCGGCGCCATCGGCATTACAGGCACGACCGGAGCGACCGGTACGACCGGGCCGCTGGTCACGTCCAATAACGCTGACATCGGCTTCGTAGGAACGTTCGTGACGCTGAATTCCCCGGTTCCATTAAACGTGAACTACTCGCTGAACGGCGCCGATATTGCGCATACGGCCGGATCTACCGATATCTCGCTGGCGCAAAATCATACGTACCATATCGTCTACTCGTTCGAAGGAGTGCCGTCGATCGGCGGCGGTCTCCAGGCTCTGCTGCTGTTGAACGGCTTACCGGTAGCCGGAAGCGATGCGCTCAACAGCTTCGCCTCCAACCCGAACCCGGAAGTCGCGGTCGGCGTCTCTCTCATCACTACAAGCGGCGTCGCCCCAAGCGTGCTCCAGGTGAACAATGTCACCGGACAGTCCGTGACCCGGGTCCGGATCGTCATCCTGGAAGTTTCGTAATCTCTTGTTCCTGCGGCGGGAGTCATCGGATGATGCCCGAATTCACCAAAAACCGTCCGGTCAACGATCCGGACGGTCCTTTTGACGTGCAAACGCGCACGTAGGTGCGCGGGGGGGGGGGATGGGAGTCTGGCTTCGCCGCTCGATACTAAGATTCTATGGTTACCTGTCCGGCTTGGTGGTACACGTACGACTTCGTGGTACACGTCACGACTTGGTAGAAGTCCTTAAACTTCTTCTTGTGGTCAGTTGCTGATCGAATTCGCGGATCACGTCATGCGTATGCGTCCGGGGCTAGCACAAAATAAGAGTCTTTGACACCTCCTATTTTCGGCCTATGGGGATGACGGAGACGAATAGAGGCGGTTTGCCCCCTTATTTCAGCCACCTGGTGAGGTCCGCACCCTTTTGGCGGATAATAGCGGGGCCAAACCGCTCTTATTCCGTGTTCAAACCGGTTTTCCGACAAAATAACGGGTACAAACCGCTCTTATCCGGTTCCTCCCCCGCCCCCCGATAGGAGCAGCGCAGAAAACCGAAAACGTTCCTCTCGACGAGCGATTTGCTGTAATTCTCGTTCTCAAACAAAGGGCCCGGCTGATCGCAGCCGAATCTTATAAAATTCGATGAACGGACCATACGATGCCGCCCGTAGCGCCTCCCAAGTTCAGTGCAAGCGTCAGGCCGTTCGCCTCATAAAATAATCCGATCACATCGCCGGCATTCAGCGATACGTCGCCGGCCAGCGTAACGGCCCCGCTTCCCAGAACGGCCCGCAACGTTAAGACGAGCGCCAGGTTGACGTTCAGAATCGGGAACAATCCGCTTATCAAGTCCGTTGCAATGGGGGATGTTCTGCGGACGATAAATGCCGGATTCACCCCAGCCCCCAATGTAACCGTGATGGCCGCTGTCGTGGAATAGTTGATCATCGCTTTAATCGAATATCTGCCTGTAGCCGGTACGGTGAAATTACCGTTCGTCTGGTTGAACGTTGTCGTATTGAAGTAAGGAGCGGTAGCCGTCCACCCGATCAACTGCGTGCTGGCGGACGTGGATAAGGTGGACAGGAAAACGGAATAGCCGTCTACGGCCACATTCGGTCCCGTTAATCCCGTAGCACCGGTCGCCCCGGTAGCTCCCGTAATCCCCGTCGCGCCAGTGGGGCCGGTTCCTCCGGTCGCTCCCGTGGCTCCTGTCGCTCCGGTGCTTCCCTGCGCGCCGGTTGCGCCCGTAACGCCGGTTGCGCCGACAGCCCCGGCAAGCCCAGTGGGCCCCGTCGCTCCGGTGGAGCCCGTTGAACCAGCCGCCCCGGTCGTGCCCGTCGGACCGGTCGCGCCTCCGCCCGTCGCTCCTGTTGCACCGGTGGCTCCCGTCTCTCCGGTCGCACCTGTCTCGCCTGTCGCTCCGGCAGCTCCCGCGCCGGTGGCTCCCGTTGCTCCTGTTTCCCCGGTCGCTCCCGTCTCTCCGGTCGCGCCTGTCGGTCCCGGCGGCCCGCCGGAAGGTCCTGTCGCTCCGGTGACTCCCGTAGGTCCGGCCGGTCCGCCGGACGGCCCCGTCGCTCCGGTCGTGCCGGTAGCTCCGGTAGGCCCGGTTACGCCTGCAGCGCCGGATTCCCCGGTCGGTCCCGCCGGTCCGGACGGCCCGGTCGCTCCGCTCGTGCCCGCCGCAGCCAGCAGGATGACTTCGTCAATCAGGATGCCGCTCGACCCTGCGAGCGGAGAACGGCTGATCGTAACCTGCGCGAAGGCGGTAGCCAGCGGAGCCGCTGCCGTTACTCCTTCGAAAACTTGCCACGAAATCGTCTGAAAATCGGTAAAGAACCCGGCAGGTACGGACAGCAGCAGCCCGGTACCGAGAAAATTCAATCCCGCATCCAGATACGAGACGGAGATCGATACCGCCGGGCTGGAACCCGGCTGGGTTTTAGCCAGCGATACCGACAACTGCATCCCGTCACCCGGGATGGCCGGCACCGATTGCTGGATAAAAGCCGGAGCTACGCCTCCCAGCAGAAGGGCGCTTTGGCTTCCCTCCTTCGACAAAGGACTTAAAACGACACTGCCTCCGCTCCATGGGGCAAAGCCGGATTCGAACGAGCCGTTTACAATTTTATTTTGCAGCTCAATCGCCACTGATCGCCACCTCGATTTTCATAATGATGATCCGTCTTGCGAGGAATAAACTGACTTGAATACACCGTATGCATTCAGGCGGCTTTTTGCTTGGATATGCAGCCCCAAAATGATCCGGTGACGTTCGCCAAATAGCGGCTCGCCGCTTTCTGCTCCGGCCCCACGTTGCCTAAACGACAAAAAACGCTTCCGGCCCACGGCTGGCGTGGAATCTGGAAACGTCTTTGCCAAAAGCTGAAGCGATGCTCAGGACATTCCTCATCATCTGCGGCGTACCTGGGCGGAAGCGGTTTGGTCACGTGCTTGGTCCGGAACTGCCGGGCGGCGACAGATCGGCCGCGTCCGGTGAATCCGCAGCTTCACTGTTTATCGTTTTGGCGCTGCGGATCACGAACAAATAATAAGCAAAGTAGTACGATATGATGATAAAAACAATGCCGCCTGTAATCGGATCTTTCGTCATCATGACAGGGTCCTGCGGCATGCCCGCACCGAAATCCCCCATCAGCGCCACTTCGATAAAACGGTAAACGATCCGGCCCAGAAACAACGCCAGCACCGTCGACTCGATCCAAATATGCGTGCGGAAAAACAGCTCGCCGCTGCGCCGCTCCGTCACAAAATGCCGCTCCGCATAACGGGCGAGGACCAGTCCGCCGATTACGCCGGCCGCGTACCCGATCAGCATGACGGGGTGTTTCATCGCCAGCAGCAGAAGCATCAGCGCCGCAAAAGCAAAAAAGCCGAGCCGGACTTTCATCCGGCGGACGGACAGCTTCTGGAACCCGATACTCCGCTTCGTTCTTCTGTACATGATGAAAGCAATAACTACCAGGGGTACCGCAAATTGGCCGATCGTATTCATCTTGCGTTCCTCGCCTCCTCCTGCTACCGCCCCCTAGTGTACCAAAAACAGTCCAGGGTCCGCATCGTTCCGGAGACGGAGACTTTCCGGTAATGCTCCGCCAAACAACAAGGAACAAGCCCCGGCCGCTTCAACTGGAAGGAGCCTGCTCCCCGCTCTGCGTTAGCCTGCCCCTGATCCGCTGATCCCAGGCTCCCCCGCTTCACAAATATTACCGGCTACGTTAGTCCCTCTGCTGCAACATCCGCCGCATGTAAACGAGCAGCCGCTACCCGGCTCCGGTCTTTTCCTTGCGGTAAGCGCCAGGGGTGTATCCCGTACATTTCTTGAATATTTTAATAAACGTCTGGCTGTGTACAAACCCAACCTTCTCGGCAATGTCCTGCACAGGCAGCTCCGTCTGCTCCATCAGCCGCATCGCCTGCTCGATCCGGACCGAGTTGACGTAGTCGACAAACTTGACGCCGAACTCTTCCTTGAACAGCCTGCTGATCGACGTCGGATGAAGCCGGAATTCGTCTCCCAGCATCGCCTGGGATAAGCCGGGATCGGCATAGTTGGCGTCGATGTACGTTTTGACCTCCTGCAGCACGTTTCGGTTGTTTCTGGACTCGCGCCACTGCAGCAGCCGCTCGCCGACCGCGTCGAAGACGGCAGTAAGCGCCGCATCGATTTCCCCGAGCGTCTCCCCTTCCTTCAGCGCGTCTTCAAGCTTCCCGCTTTCAGCCAGCCACGCCGACTGGAGCTCGGCCGGCAGCTCAATCATTTCCCTCTGCACATGGTACAGCAGCACGAACAACAAATGCCGGATCTGCTCGCCGCCAAGCGAGCTGCCTTGCATCGAAGCCAGCAGCAGCGACCATTCCTCCCGCCATCCGGGCTCTCCCATCCGGAACGCGCGGCTGATTTCCTTAATTCTCTGGAGCTCCGCCACGATTTCCGGTCGCCCGCCTTCGGGAAGATCGCGAAACCGGATCACCCGGTTCAAGCCGAGCGGTACTTTATACGCAAGCGCCTCGCTGGCCGTCTGGAAAGAACGCGAGATCTCCTCGATCCGCAGCGCGGCCGCTCCTACGCCAATCGTTACTGTGAAAGGCAGACTTGCCTCCGCCCAGCTGCGCAGCCTCTCGAGCGGCACCTCTGCCTGACTGCCCGCCGCCGAGTCGCCCCTATGCCCGATCATGATGCCCAGCCGGTGTTCCCCAAGCCAGTCGGTCCATACCGGGAAGCCGGCTCCTCTCACCGTCTCTTCGGCAGCCGATTGCAGGGCATACTTCAACAGTTGCCTGTCCGGATCGGTATAATTGCGGCATACGTTCACGAAAAAGCGGTCGATCTCGACGACAACGGCCGACGCCATCCCCGCATCCGCCCACAAGCCGAGCTGCTCCGCTTCGCGCAGCGCTTCCCGGGACGCCGCAGCAGTCCGCCCTTCCGCCAGACGGCGGAACAGAAACGTTTTCCTGAAGCGCCGATTCTCCTCGTTTTCGCGGCTCAGCCGGTTGGACTGATCCCATAAACTGTCCAGCGCCAGGCCGATTGTCTGGAACTCGTCGCGCTTGCCGGGTACTGGCGACAAAATAGCCGATCTTTTGGCCGAAAACACGCTGATCTGCCTCACCAGCGTTTCGACGGGCCGGTAATGCCGCCTCGTGACGAAGATCATCCAGACGAGACCGGACGCCACACAGATCACCCCGAGCGATACCGATACGTACAACACTTGCGATACCCAGCCGAAAATGCCCGGCTGCAGCAAGCCGCCCTCGATTTTCCAGCCGGTGTAGGGCATCTCTGCGGTAACGAGCTTCTTGCGCTCCTGCTGGCCCGCGCGCGCTTCCGCACCGCTTGTATGCGCGATCACCGCGCCGTCCGCGCCGGTAATTTCCAAATACCCCGTAGACGTATCCGTCGAATCGGACAGCAGCGTCTGCAAGGACGATACGTCGATATTCGCGACAAGAAGACCGGTCGTCCGCAGATCGGATATTTTGGACAGCGAAACGACGTCCGCCCGCTTTCCTGCAAGCGTCGTCTCGTCCAACGGACGCAGATCGCCCCAGGTGTACCTGCGGTCCGAGTTATAGACCCGTTCGAGGTAAGCCTGATCGGGAAAGCTCTCCAGCCTGCTAATACTGGTCGGCATTAATACTGTATGATCCTCGGGCCGGTACAAATATAACGAATGCACCAGCGGCATCCGGGACTTCAAATTGCCAAGAGCCAAGGCGGCCGGGTAGGCGCCTGCATAAGACGGATCGCTGCCGTTATAAAAAGCGGCCACTCTCGCATCCGTCGATACAGTGTCGTACATGGCGTTTTCGATCGCTCGCAGCGACTGTTCGATCAGTTGTACCGCATTTCGCACTACAGCCTCGTTCGATTTGATCGCGGACTTGTCGGACAGCTGCCGGACGCTGACGAATGTGATCAGCAGCAGCGTGACGCACACGGCGATAAAAACGGGCATATACGAAAACAGCAAACGGTAAAACCAGTTTTTACGCATCCCGATCCAGCCCCTTTCGAACGTAAAATGTACTATATTTGAAACCGCTTACCAATTTACAAATCGGATAGATACCGTTATTATTTCCTATACACGCTCCCCCGTCAAGCCTTACCGGAAGCGCATCAAAAATGATTCATGCCGCAAAAACCGTCTATTTCCAAAGCGGTCCGGCGCCGGGTACGATCAGGGTGCAAGTAGCGGACCAACTCGAGACCAAGAAAAGGGGATGAACGAGGCATGAAACGATTATGGAAAGCAGGTACGGCGATTGTGCTGGCAGGCAGCCTCCTGGCGGCTTGCGGTTCCAAGGAAGAAACGAACAAGCCGGGTGCCGGACCGAATGCCGAAGGCCAAACGCCCGCTATGCCGATTCGTATCTTTATCGACGGGACGAACAATGCGCAGCTTCCTTCCGAGCAGGAAGATTTCGTTAAGAAGACGATCGAGCAGAAGTTCAACGTTAAGCTTCAAGTGGAGTATATGACTCCGGGGGCGGATTACAACAGTAAAATCAACGCTTACCTCACCTCCAACGATCCGCCCGATATGTGGCGCGACTCCAACGGTGACGGAGGCCAGAAGTACGCACTGGACGGTTTGCTCGGCGATATTAGCAAATTCGTTACTCCTCAGGCGATGCCAAACTATTTCAAATATTGGGTCGATGAAACGACGCTTCAGCGTTATCAGGTACACAACCAGTTCGTCCGCGCGCCCATTCCGTACAACAAGGAGATCTACCGTGCCTGGTATATCCGCAAAGACTGGCTGGACAAACTGAACCTGCAAGTTCCGAAGACGTACGACGAATACGTAAACGTACTGCGCGCCTTTACGAACAACGATCCGGACGGCAACGGCAAAAAAGATACGTACGGCTTCTCCTTGTCCGCCGGAGGCGACGGAATCGGGCTGGACTGGCCGGAATACCGGAAAAACGGGCTTATCTTCGCCAGCTTCCTGGAAAACGGCGAGTTCAAAGATACGCAAACCGATCCTCGCGTGGAAGGCGTCCTGACGGACATCTCGAAAGTAATCGGGGAAGGACTGGTCGATCCGGACTGGTTCCTGAACAAAACGACTCAGCATGTCGATAAGGCCGCTCAAGGCAAAATCGGCGTCGTGTTGGGGACGACCAAAGATTTCGCTTACGACTCCAACCCGCAAAGCCTGCAAAGCAAATCGAAGGCGATATTCCCGAACGCCAACTGGGTGCCGTTCACGCCGTTCGGCGACAAGCCGCTGCAATCGGGCATCGCTCCGGGATCGCCGTTCCTGTTCCACAAAAATGTGGTCGAGAAAAGTCCGGACAAAGTAAAACGGATCACCGAAATTCTTGATTGGCTGGCCGGCGAGGAAGGGTTCCTGCTGACCCATTACGGCGTAGAGAACAAGCATTATACGAAAAACGGCAAAACGATTACGCTCAAACCGGAAGTGATTCAGGAAGAGATCGTGAAAAAAGGCGACTGGCTGACGATCTGGGACTTCTTCACCCCGAACACGCCGAATTTATTCGGTCTGACCGTAGTCGATCCGAGAGAGACCGACCGCGACCGGCAAATCGCCAAGTCGCTCGCCGCGATCCCTTCCGCTCCGTATATCGGCACCAGCCTGACGCCTCCGTCCGGGTTCGACCTGGCCGCGTTCCGCAAACGCCAGCGCGAGCTGCAGGCCAAAGCCGTGTTCGAAGACAAGTCGGGCAAAAACTGGCCGGCCTACCGCGAAGAGCTGATGAACAAATACAGCGGCAGCAAGCTGTTCGAAGCGTATGCGGCGCAAATCAAGGCGGCGGGTCTCGGGAAATAAGCGTCCGGTACTGGCAGTGCAGCGTCGTCGTGCCTTACACTATAAGCCGGTTTTGCGGTTCTACGGTTCTGCGTTCGGCTATCCCATGCTAGTTTAAGGCACACGATTCTATCTGTGTTGCACCGGCATCAAAATGAGGGGTCCCAAAGTCATGTTGTGATTTTGGAGCCCCACTAGATCCGATTGTCCTTGTGAAAAAGGACCTCAGCCTCCACGTTACCGTGGATTTTGAGGTCCTTTCGTTTGGAAACAGGGACGTTCCCGTGTGGTGGGAATCCTATTGGGACCGCCCCTTGTTTTTCGAATATATACAATCTGCCGCAAGCTCCTATCCGGCTGAGGGGATTTCGCTCACCGCTCTTCCCGTAGCGAATTAAGGCAGCTTGAGCGCTACGACAATGCCGTCCGGATCGAACCGGATCTCCCTGATCGCGATCAGCGGGGGCAGCCCGTCGCTGATCGGGACGACAATCGGCTCCAACTGCAGCCACGAGGACGGCACACTCCAGTCGCGGATACGGGTGGCGGTATGGCGGACGATCAGATCGGGAGAGCGCCATTCCAGCGCAAAATCGAGAGCGGCTCCGACCTTGACGTTCGCTGCCGTCCTAATGTTGACATGCGCGGTCAGCCGGTCGCCCCGCTGCTCGAAACGGGCGCCTTCGATCGTCACGTTCGGGCGGAGCTGCGGCTGCTCGGACAGCTTTTTCTTCAATAGATCGTTTAACTCTTGTTCGTTGAGCCGGACTTCAAGCTTCCGGCTTTGGAGCATGTCGAGCGATTTATCTAAGAACGATAACGGGCGATAAGCCAAGTCTAGCTTCTCCTGCGGCTTCGCGTACCATACCGCGGCGCCCGCCGCCGCTGCGAGCAGCACCAGAACGGCTACCAAAACAAATAACGATCTTCGAACCAAACTCTCCCACTCCCAAAGCCGGCAGTTTGACGTCCGCCGTCCGCCGCCCACTGCCGCATGATCCCCCGTCACCGTCCGGTTCGCTCCCGAATCGGCTTATAGTTTCTAAGGTTGGGCCAGGGAGAATAAGAGCGGTCTGAAGCTCTTATTTCCGGCCAAACCGTTTATTTTTTAAAAATAAGGAATGATTGTATCCTCTATTTCGCATAAAGTATGGTTATCCCGCGCCTATCGCCATAATTAAGAGCTTCCAACCGCTCTTATACGAACAGGAATCGACTTTATCCGGAAAATAAGAGCCGCAAAAGACCTTATTCAGTCGCCCAGGCTCCTTACAAAGTTAACTCAGACGGCAGTCGCGGCGTTTCCGGGAGCAACCAGACACGTTGCGCAGCACATACTGCTTAGGTTGACGGATCCCGGTCACGCTTCTCTTTCAGCCAGCGCGGAGCTCCTTTGTTTTTACGGTCGCGATCCCGCTCGCCAGCCCGCTCTTTGCCTGCGGCGGCCGGTCTCGGCGGGACTGACTTTTCCCGTTCGTTCCGCAGACTTGCGGCGCCAAGCGAGCGGAACCCGCCGGTTGCGGAACGCAGCGACGTGCCTTCCGCAGGGCGGCGCTGCAAGCCCACAGAAGCCGGCTGAGCGACGCCCGAAGTCCGCTCGGCAGCAGGCTCGCGCTTCTCCGCTTTTTCGCCGGAACGGTTCTCGGACACGCGGGCCTCATCGCCCGCCCCACCGCTCCGTCCTCCGGACGTCCGCTCCTTCGTCCCTGTCCGTTCGGCGCCGCTGCGAACCTCGTGAGGCTCGACCACTTTCCCCTTGTACATCGCCTTCTGCCGGATGACGATGCCAAGCTGCTTCTCGAACTTGCGGATGATAAACATTTCCTGCTCCGTAACGATCGAGACGGACCAACCGCTGCGTCCCATCCGTCCGGTACGTCCCGCTCTATGCACGTAATGATCGGCATCCAGCGCAGGCTGAAGGTGGAAGACATGCGTCAACCCTTCGATATCAAGCCCTCTGGCGGCGACATCGGTCGCGACCAGCGTGCGCAGCTTTCCGGTCCGGAACTTGGCCAGCAGTGTCGTCCTCTCCTGCTTGGGGGCGTCTCCGTACAGGGCGTCCGCCGACAGTCCGGCATGCTGCAACTTGGCGGCGACTTCGGCAATGATGTCCAGGTCGTTGACGAACGCCAGCGACGATTTCGGATCGTACAGCCGGACCAGCCTGCGCAGCGTATCGACCTTGTCGCGTTCCTGACAGACGAAGACAATATGCTCGATCCCGCCAGCCGTCCGCTGTTCCGGGTCGATATTCAGCTCCAGCGGCTCCCGCATCCATTTGCCGGCCATCCGGCGCACCTCGGCAGGAAGCGTCGCGGAGAAAAACAGCAGCTGCCGGTCGCGCATCGCACGATCGACCACTTCCTCGGCTTCCTTCGCCCCGCCGAGCGCGAACATCTGATCCGCTTCGTCGATGACGATCGTCCGGACCAGATGCATCTTCACTTTCCGCAGCCGGATCAGCTCGGCGACCCGTCCCGGTGTGCCGACGATGATATGCGGGTGCTGCTTCAGCCGGTCGATCTGACGATTGATGGCGGCTCCGCCGATCAGTGCCAAGCTGCGAATTCCTTCCGGCGCTCCGTACTTCTCGATCTCCGCCGCGATCTGCACGCCGAGTTCCCTCGTAGGCGCCAGCACGACCGCCTGCAGATCTTTGTTCGATGCGTCGATCCTCTCCAGGACCGGCAGCAAATAAGCGAGCGTTTTGCCGGTTCCCGTCTGCGATTGCCCGAACAGGTCGCGTCCTTCCAGAGCGGCGGGGATCGCCTCCTCCTGGATCGGCGACGGCTCGACTATGCCGTACTTGGCTAACGTTTCGACAATGGTTTGACGGATGCCAAGCGATTCGAACGTCGATTTCATTGCGGTATTCCCTCATTTCCGGTAATCATTCGTATCCTCAAACTATACCATATGTCGCCGCCTGTCCCAAATCCGAAATTTGAATCAAGTCCGCACCGGTCCAGATTCCGCCTCGCTGGGGGCGAGAAAAACCGCCAGGGAACATTAGTATCGATTCTTTATACGGTCTTTAAAGCTACTTAACCCACACGTTTTTGCATGGGAGGGGGGCCGCTGCCTTCGCTCCAGCCGTTCGTTGAAATCGTGTTATGTAAAGGGGGGTTGTCGAAACAGCATGCTTCGAATGCGGCCCGTAAATGTCTTTCTGCGAGCAGGTAGTGTCGCCTTCGCCAAACCCGTCTGACACGTGCCGGCAATAAACAAAATAAGAGTCTTTGGTATGAATGTTCTATGTTCGGCATATTGGGCTGATAGAGACAAATAGAGGCCAACTAGGGGGAGCTGCTGGCGTAACAATCAAAAGCACGGAGAGAGGCTGCCCTGCGCCATGCGCAAGCCTTCCTCTCCCCGTGCTCTCTAGCAAGCGGCTGCCTGGCTTAGGCAAGCCCCATCATTTGCTTCACTTTTGCCAAATCATGCTCCAGCCGCTCGTAAGCCGGGAACGGCGCGTGACATTCCAGCGTCACCCAGCCGGCGTATCCGGTCTCCTTCAGCGCGTCGAACAACGGCTGATGGTCGGCTTCCCCTTCGCCCAGGCGGCATTGCAAAAACTTCTCCTGGCCATGCTTCGTCAAGTTGACGAACGTACCGGGCGTTCCAGTTGCATCCACCCGCTTCTCGTCCTTGACGTGGACGTGGAACATCCGGTCGCCGAGGCCGATGACGGAGTCGCGTCCGTAGTCGGTATCGGTAATGTACATATTGCCCGCGTCGTGAATGAGGCCGACGTTGTCTTCTCCGACCTGATGAACCAGGCGCAGACTGGATTCGACCGTCTCCGCCAGGGAGATGTTGTGGATTTCCAGCACAATTTTCCGCTCGTGCTTCTTCGCTTCCACCGCACACTTCTTGAGCCAGTAGGCGGATTTGGCGTAATGATAATCCTGCGCCAGAAAAGCGTTCGGGCCGCCCGCCACGACGCGGATCATCGTTGATCCGAGCGTCAAGGACGCCTCGAGAATACGCTGAAAATCGGTGAACGCCTGCTCGCACTCTTTATCACTTGCTGTAGAGAAGCTGCCCATATACCCGGCGAGCACGGGAATTTCCAGTCCGAGCCCGTCAGCTACGCTGCGAATTTCCTTGATCCGCTGAGCGCTGGTCGAAGCCGACAGATGAGGCTCCCGCGCAGCGATTTCGAGGCCGTCGAAGCCAAGCTTTTTCGTCAGTTGCAATGCTTCCTGGATACTATGATCGATTAAAACGCCGCTGAATGCCGCGAATTTCATTTCGTCTGCTCCTCCAATCGGTATACGAGCTCCCCGTCTTTGTACGTTTGCAGCAGCCGGACGCTGGAGCCGTCCCGCTCGAACAGCACAAGATCAGCCGGCGCCCCGACAGCGAGTCCCGCACCGGACGGCAGCTTCATGAACTGTCCCGGTATGACCGAAGACATGTCCCAAGCATCCGCCAGGTCAGCCAAGCCGTTTTTAAGCACATGCTCGATGCCCCACAGCAGCATTTGCGCCGATCCGGCCAATATTTTCGGATTATGCGCCGTATGGAGTCTGCCTTCCTCCGTCTTGACGACTTTGCCGCCGACGTGAGTCATATATTCCCCGGCCGGCATGCCGGACAAATAGACGGCGTCGCTGACCAGCATCGCCTGCCGGCCCTTCGTCTTGAAGACGACTTTCAATACCGCTTCCGGCAAATGGAAACCGTCGGCGATCACGCAAGTCCACAAGTCGTCTTCCGCGAGCTGCTCCCAGATATAGTTCGGGTGGCGCGGCAGCATCAGATGCGAGCCGTTGCCGAGATGCGTCGACATCCGCGCTCCCGCGCGGACCGCTTCGCGGATCTGCTCCGGCGTCGCCGACGTGTGGCCGATCGAGACCGTCACTCCGCTGGCGCTGCACTTGGCGATGAATTCCGCGCTTTCCGGCCATTCCGGAGAGAGCGTCAATATTTTGATCCGTCCGCCTGCGGCGCGCTGCCACCGTTCGAACATCTCCCACTCGGGAGCGCGTACGTACTCCAGCCCGTGCGCGCCTCTCGCACCGTCCTCCGGCGAGATGAACGGACCTTCGACATGAATGCCCGCGACCATCCGGTTCGTATGCGAATCGTTGTCGCACGCCCGCGCGATCATGCCGACCGCTTCCTCGATCGCTTCCGGCGAGTTCGTAATGATCGTCGGATAATAGGCGGTGACGCCTTCCTGCCATAAGGCCCGGCTTACTTTCGAAACCAGCTCTGTCGAGAAAGGCAGCGTATTGAAATCGTCGCCGAAGTAGCCGTTGATTTGCAAATCGACAAGCCCCGGACCAACGTGCGGCAGAGCAGCCGGATTGGCCGGCGCGAAAGGCTCGAGACCGGCGATAACTCCATCGCGGACTGTAATCCGGACCGGCTGCCCGCTCGAATAATGAATCCCTTCGATTATTGCGCTTTCCCCTATCGCAGTCATATTAATCACTCTCCGTAAGAATCGCGGTCTACGTACAACGTGCACTCCGGATGTCTCCGCAGCACCGTTGACGGGCATTCCGTGGAAATATCGCCGCTGAGCGTCCGCACAACGGCGTTGCGCTTCGTCGGTCCCGGTACCATGCAGTACAGATAGGAACCCGACATCATCGTCGGAATCGTCAGCGTCAGCGCATGAGTCGGCACGTCGCCGAACGACGGGAAGCAGCCGTCGTTCACTTGCTGCTGGCGGCAGGCGTCGTCCAGCTCCACCGCTTTAATGACATGTGGATCGTTAAAGTCAGCGACCGGAGGATCGTTAAACGCGATATGGCCGTTCTCGCCGATGCCGAGGCAGACGATGTCGATCGGCGCTTCGCGGATTAGATCGCCGTAACGTTTGCATTCCGCTTCGATCGAGCTCGAGCTGTCGATCAAATGCACCGTGCCCGGCTTCACTTTATCGAACAGGCGCTCGCACAGAAAACGGCTGAACTTCTGGGGGGCATCATTCGGAAGCCCGATATATTCGTCCATATGGAACGCCGTAATGCGCGACCAGTCGATCTCCGGATCGGCGGCAAGCGTATCGAGAAACTCGTTTTGCGACGGAGCCGCCGCAAATATCATCCGGATGCCCGCTTTTTTGCCGAGCAGCTCCTTGATTCTCGCCGCCGCTGCGCGGCCGGCCGACATCCCGAGATCCTGCCGGTTCGCATATACGTTCACTTTCAAATGATCTACCGTTTCCGCCTTAACGGGTTGTGGCTGCAAGCCCATGTCAATCTTCCTTTCGAATCAATTGTTGGATTGCATCCTTGATGATGGACTCCAGCTCCGGATCAAACGCAGCCGGCAAAGCAAAGTAGATGAAAGAATCTTTCCCTTCGTAGCCGCCTTCGGCCACTTGCGACGCTGTAGGAACATATCCGACCATGCCGTTGCTGTACCCCATCGCCAGCGTTTCGCCGCCGCTTAGCTGCTTCACATACGCTCCGTATTCCAGCACAACTTCGCCGTCCATGGCGAGGTAAGCGAGTCCTTGGGCCAGCGCGATCCGGTTCACCTGGAACGGGATATACGGCCGCAGTTTCTCCGGGTGGCAACGCAGCTTCTCGGCCCACTGCTGCATATGACCGCCTTTCCCGGCTGCCTCGTCCAGCTCCGCCTCCGGTGGCAGCGGCTGGAACGGCAGCTCCACTACTACGCGGCTGCCTGATAAAGGCGCCTGATCAAGCGTCTTCATCGGACCGTCCAGCACGCGCTCGACCTCGTCGGCCAAGCTGCGGCCGAACCGCATCACCTCTTCGTCGTGCCCGCTGTAAAACTTGCCGTCCCGGTGCAGCGCCGGGCGGATATTGCCGGCACAGCCCTGCAGAAACGATACGACCGCTCCGCAGCCGAGCGTCGCTTCCAGACGTTCCGCGGCAACCCCCGGGTAGTCCGAATTGATGAAGTTGTCCCCGGTTGTCGTCGGATGGCACGTATAATGGATAAATACCGCTTTGGTCCCCCCGTCGTCTTTGCGGAAACGGACCACATTTACTTCGGAATCGTACAGCCCATCCGGATTCGGCGCCATCGTCATCTTGTCTCCGGCCATCTTGCGCCGGTTAATGCCGATATAGCTTTCTCCCTTGCCCTGCTCGGCCGTTACCGGCTCGAGATTCGCAATCGCGGTCTCGACCGCGGCGAACAGCTGCCGCTCCAAATAAGTCAAATAATCGTCATCCGTCAGCCCGAGAATGTCGCAGAAGCTTACGCTCGTCTGAGGTCCTCCATGCGTGTGCTGGGCGCTCAAAATGACGTCGGACGGACGGATGCCGAACTTGCTCTCCAACGTTTCACGGATAGGGTCCATCCGCTCCCCGGGCCACCATATAATGTCGCCCATCCCGATCAGCACCCGGCGCGTCTCGCCGCCTTCCGTCTGCTCGAATACGTTCATTCTCGCAAACAGCCTGCGGTTGATGCCGGCGTACGGCCCCTTCCGGTGGCCGTAACCGGCCAGCGGTATCGGCGATGCCGGGGTAATGTCGATCTTCGCCGTTCCTAGAAGAAGCCGACCTTCCGTACCCGTGCCTTCGCTCATCCCGACACCTCTTGCAGTCGGATCGGCGCACCGGACTTGGACGATTCGTAAATCCCCTCGACCAGTTGAACCGCGCGCAAGCCGTCGATCCCTTTCAGGTACAGCTCCTTGCCCGATTCGATCGCATCGATGACGTTCTCCAGCTGGATGCGGTGATTAACGTGCGAGATGCTGCGGGGATCGGACACGCCTCCATAATTCGTATTTTCCCCGAGGTCCGGTTGCTCGACGCCAGGTACGGTCCAATGGGTGATCGCAGAGCCCTCCAGCTTGATCGAGCCTTTTTCGCCATACAGGTTCAGCGCGGCTGCGAAGCCCGGCTGGATGCTGGTCGAAGCCATGATCGTACCGAACGCCCCGTTCTTGAACGTGATAAGCGCAAGCCCGATATCCTCGGCTTCCATCGTATGAGTCTGGGTCGCCGTTTTGCCATAGACGGTCTCCACCGCTCCGCCGAACCAGAGAAGCAGATCGATCGAGTGAATGCCCTGGTTCATGAGGGCGCCGCCGTCCTGGTCGATCGTTCCGCGCCAGTCGGCACTGTCGTAATAAGCCTGCGTACGATAAAACGGTAGCGATACTTCCACGAGCAGCAGCTTCCCGAGCGCGCCGCTGTCCAACACTTCGCGCACCGCCGCGTGCTGCTTCTCGAAGCGCCGCTGGGAGATGACGGAGATCGTCACGCCTTTTTGCTCCGCGGTGCGGATCAGCTCCAGCGATTCCTTCGTATTCATGGCAATCGGCTTCTCCACGACCAGATGTTTGCCCGCGTTTAATACGTCGAGCCCGATAGCCGCATGACTGCCGCTCGAGGTCGTTACACAGACGATATCGATGTCCGGATTGGCGAGCAGCTCTTTGTAGTCCGTGGCATAGCCGCAGTTTTCTTTCTCCGCGAACGCTTTCGCGCGGGCTTCCGTCCGGTTCGCCACGGCAACCAGCCTGCCTCTGCCGATCTCCTTAATAGCCGCCGCATGAAAATCTGCAATCGAACCGGTTCCGATAATGCCGAATCCCCAAGTTTTCACCCGATACCCTCCTATATGATAGTTCAATTAGTATCAAACGAATCCGTATCCCCATGGATATGGGTTTATTTCACCGGGAAAGCTTCGTTCACAAGCACGCGAAGCGCTTCCAGCGTCATCCGGGAGCCGGCCGCCTTCGTGCCGCCTTCCGGCAAGTAATGCGTCTCGATCGTGAACATGCCCGTATAGCCGTCCTCGGCCAGCGCGCGCAGCTGTGCGATGAACGGAACGTTGCCGGAGCCGACCGGCACGCAGCGGGAAGTTCCGTCCGGAAGAACGTAGGCGTCTTTAATGTGAACGTGTGCAAGAACGTCTTTAACGAGTCCGTAACCTTCCGGAAACGCCGGTCTGCCGCCATACGCTTCGTTACCCGGGTCCCACAGCACCTTCATCGCCGGAGAGTCAACCGCACGTACGATCTTCGCTACTTCTTCTGCAAATCCGCCGTTGCAGGAAGGCTCATTTTCCTGAAGCAGCATGATGCCTTCCTTCTCGGCCACAGCCGCCGCTTTTTTCATATGAGCGACAATGTCGTCGAAATAAAGCTCCGGCTCGTTCTCTCTCCAGAAAGAGAAAATGCGGATGCTGCCTGCTCCGAGCTGCTTGGCGATCGCGATGACGCGGCGAAGCTTCTCGTGATGCGCTTCCACGCTTTCCTCCGCTTGCCCGAACACGTCACCGGACGCTACCGGACGGGTCGGATCGAGCGCGCATTTGTAGAGCGGGGACGCGATCGCCGTAACCGTCAGCCCTCTGGCCTCGATCTGGCTGCGTACCGCGGCAACCTGCTCGTCCGTCATGTTCGAGATATTAACGCCGTCCACGACCCGCACCTCGATATACTTCAAGCCTTGCTCCACGATCCAATCGAGCGATTTGGAGAAATTATCCGGATACACTTCATCTGTCAATATGCCTAACCGTTCCAATACCAAAACCGTTCTCCCCTTTCGATTTCAGCGCGAAACGCTACGAACGTTTGTTTGCCTGCAGCGAACCGCACCTTTCCAACTATAACTATACCAAGGTTAGGGCGTGATGTGTTGATCTTTCTTACGATTCGGTTATACTTTTTTTTCGTTCAGCTTCCCGATCGCACCTGTATTATAGTTGTATCTAACAGATGACGTCAACAGAATAATGAAGTCGCAAGCCAGCCTCGTAGAAAGCTTCTCCCCGTTCCAATTATTCGTTATAATAAATGAAACTAAGCAGAACGGAAGATTCCTATGAGACGCGACAACGAATTCCGCTATTCCCGGCTGGCCAACATGCTGAGAGAGCAAATCGTATCCGGATATATCAAGCCGGGCCAGTTCCTGCTGTCGGAGAACGAACTGTGCAAATATTACGGCATGAGCCGCACTTCGGTGCGCAAATCGCTGGAGCAGCTTCACAAGGAAGGGCTGATTGTCAAAAAGGTTGGACAAGGCACGATCGTCTCGCCCGATTTCGTCCCGTCCCCCGGAGAGAAGCGCACGCTGCGCATCCTGGCCACTTCCCCTTCCCATTATGTGGATAACTGCCTGGGCACGATCATCGAAGCGTTCCAGGCCAGGTATCCGCAAATCGATGTGAAGCTGCTTCATTTCCCGAGCTTCAACTTCTGGGACTGGCAAAGAACCGGAGCCGAGCTCGGCGTCCGTCCGGACCTGGTGCTGGTAACCGACCGCAGCTTCGCGGAGTCGGACCGGCTCGATCCGTTTATCGATCTGGGAGACAAGCTGCCTGACCTGCTGGACGGCTTCTACCCCCGAATCGTCGAACCGTTTCGTCACGAAGGCGTCCTCCGCGCCCTTCCCGTTACGTTCTCGCCGGTATACCTGGCGTACAACCCCCGGCTGTTCCGCCGGTTCGGCGTGCCGGAGCCGTATCCCGGCTGGAGCCGGGAACAGCTGATCGAAGCGGCCGGCCAGCTCACGAGAGACGAGGACGGGGACGGCGTTACCGATCTGTACGGGTTGTCGCTCTCTTCGTTCCCGAGCCGCTGGCCGGTCGTCGCTTTGCAAAACGGCGTGAAGTTCGACGCTACGACCAGCCGTGAGAGCATCGTCGAGACGCTGAAGCTGTTCCGCGACGTTTTGCACCGCAAGCGGATCGCCACGCTGTATCAGCCGTACCGCTCCAAAATCAATCTCCACGCCTTTCTTCGTGAGAAAGCGGCTATGGTGCTTACGACCTCGATCGAGATCGCGGGCTGGCGGAGCGAAGGTATGACATTCGAGGCCAAAGTGGCGCCGCTGCCCTTCGGTCCGGTCAAATCGACCCTGCTCGTCGCCAACGCTTTTATGATTCACAAGGATAGTGGCGATCCGGAACTGGCGCTGGAGTTTTTGCGGATCGCCCTGGACCCCGGGCTGCAGACCGAGCTTGCCCGCGATACCGGCTTTATGTCCTGCCTGCCGGATGTTAATGCGGTCGTCTGGAACAAGCGTCATCTCGAATCGCTGAACATTACGGGTCGCCACATCGAGAACGGCTATTTTCTGCACGAGCTGTTCGCCGATTCCCATCGGCTGGACGACCTCAGCGGGGAGATGGAGCTGTTCTGGGCCGGATTGGAGCAGCCGGAGCCGCTCGCCGACCGGATCTACGGCATTTTGTCCGGAGCGACTTAATCGGCATTTATTCGACAACGCAATTCGACAATCTCAAGCTTCCGGTTCCGGAAGCTTTTTTAGGTTTTCACCGCAATTTCTCACGTTCCGCCCAGACTTAGGTCTCATCTTCCCCCATCCTTTTCCAATATCCGCCCGTCCCTGGTCCCCCCTTCCCGGCCATATGTAGGACATTTTCTTTATAATATTTGACAATCGGAAAAGGAGTACGCGCTCCCATGTCGAATACAGGACTATGCAACTATTGCGAACATTGACGAAAATAGCGAAGGTGGGATTTTATGAAGGGAACATTGTCGAAATTGCTCTCGCATTTGTCGAATTTCTGGAACAAGGCGAGAAGCGGCATGTCCTCTGCCGACATCCAGAGCACGGGCAGAACGTACAAAATGCAAAATCCGGTTAAATCGTTAGGCGTCAGATTGTTTCTCATCTTCTTCGCCAGCATCGTTTCCATGGTTCTTGTAGTGGGTATTTTATCCTACCAGATATCGAAGGGCGTCATTAAAGACAAAGTGGCGGACGCTTCGCATGAGACGATCGTCCAGGCGACCGACAAGGTCGACTTCCTGCTGGAAAGCCTGGAGAACATAACGGTTCAGATCATGTCGGACGAAGTCGTCTCCGACAATATGATAAAGTACAAAGACAAGACGCTGTCCAATTTCGATAAGCTGCAAACCGGCCAAGCGGTCAACAACCGGCTCAAAAGTTACGTGTTGTCCAATTCGAAGCTGGCCGACGTCCATATCGTCCCGTATGCTCCCGACGTAACCGATACATACCGCACGATTACAACCCTGAAAGACGACGTCTATACGACGCCTTGGTTCCAGGAGATCAAAAACGGGGACGGCCGGATCACGTTCCTCGGCACCAGCAAAGCCGGCTACGCCGCATCAGCCAACACGTTCGCCGTAGCCCGCGTACTCCGCAATATCAAGTCCAGCACGATCGAAGGCATTCTGATTCTGGAAGTGAAGACCAGCGCCTTGAAAGATGCGCTCGGCACCGTCTCGATCGGCGAAGGAAGCGAGATCCGGATCGTCGGCAAAGATAACAAGATCATCTACTCCGAGAAATCGGAAGATATTGAAGCCGCCTACCGCGTCGATCTGGCCGCCCGCATCGATTCGACCCAGGTCACGTCCGGCACTTTCGATACCGTGATTGAAGACAAGCATTACTTGGCTGTCTACGATCCGATCTCGAAATCGGGCTGGTATGTCGTAGGAGCCGTTCCCGTAGGCGAACTCGTCAAGGACGCCGAGCAAATCTCCAAAATTACCGTGATTATGGTCATCATAGCCGCACTGCTCGCCATCTTCGTCGGTTATATCGTCATCCGGCTGATCGCCCGCCCGATCGTCGCCATCCGCAACCTGATGATGGAAGGCGCAAGCGGCAACCTGACCGTCCGCACCAAGAATACCGGCAGGCAGGACGAAATCGGCCAGCTGTCGGTCAGCTTCAACCAGATGATGGAGCAGATTACAAGTCTCGTCTCCCGCACGAACATCTCCGCGAAGGAGGTGCTGGGTACGGCGGCCGAGCTGTCCGACGCATCGAAGAAAACCGAGCAGGCCGCGAAGGAAATCGCCGTGGCCACCGAGGAAATCGCAAGCGGCGCCTCCTCGCTCGCCGTCGAGGCCGAACGGGGCAGCGACTTGACCGGCAGCATCAGCCAGAAAGTCGGACACGTCGTCGACGCCAACGTTCTCATGGAAGCGGCAGCGGCGGAAGTGCAGCAGGCGAGCCGCAAAGGAACTTCGTATATGACGGAGCTCATTACGAAAACCGGCACGACGGAAGACATGATCCGCTCGATGGCCGACAAGGTCGAGAAGCTTCAAGACAGCACAAGCTCGATCCGCAAAATATTGGAAATGCTTACCAACATTACGAAGCAGACGAACATTTTGTCGCTGAACGCCACGATCGAAGCCGCAAGAGCGGGAGCAGCCGGCAAAGGTTTCATGGTCGTCGCCGACGAGATCCGCAAGCTTGCCGACCAGTCGAAGCAATCGATCGACGTCGTCGCGCAAATTACCGAACGGATTCAGACCGAGATGAAGGAGACGGTCGATGTTCTGTCCGAAGCTTATCCGATCTTCCAGGAACAGATCGCATCGGTTAAGGACGCCGACGGAATCTTCAGACAGGTGCAGCAGCAGATGGACGGCTTCGCCGCCAAGCTGCAGGAAGTCACCCTGTCCGTACAGGAGCTGAAAAATTCGCAGGTCGTACTGTCCGACGCGATGAGCAATGTCAGCGCGGTAGCCGAGCAATCGTCGGCCACTTCGCAGGAGGTCGCTTCCCTCAGCACCGAACAGCTTAGCATCAGCGGCGGGCTCGTCCGGTTGTCGGACAAGCTCGAGGAGTTGTCCGATTCGTTGAAGGAATCGCTCAGCAAGTTCTCGATCTGAGTGCCAATAGGGGTGGACCGGACAACCGGCGCGGCCCCTCCGGACAACAAGACGCCTCCATCCCTTTGATCCCGGGGATGGGGGCGTCTTTCGGTTTCCGGTACGTTTGAAATCGGGCGGGCGGATCGCGAGCATCACTTCTTGAAGCCGGAACCGGAGTCGGATGCGGATTCGGATGCGGGGGCAGGTTCCCCCACCGTCCGTGCCTCGAACCGGGCTACTCCCAGCTCCTCATTCGTCCAGGGAGCCGACGGAGACGAGCGTTTCACTTCCCCGATCGTAATGCCGAGCATCTTCTCCATAATCGCTTGTTGATACCCGCTGATCGCCTCGATGCTTTTGATCAGCCTCCGCTCCGCCTTATCGTCGCCGGAAGCGCCGGTATCGGCATCGGCGACCGTTTCGATAATACGCGCCATCGCCCGCTGGCTGCGGGCAAGCGACTCCAATATGTCGAGCTTCATCTCCCTTTGCCGCTCCAGCCAGCTCATTCCAGCGTATCTCCCAGTCCGCCGAACAGACCGCCCATATCGCCAAACGAGCTGTCTTCTTTTTTATTCAAGACGACCTTCAAGTTTTTGGCCAGGGCGTTCTCCATCTTGGTCAGCCCGTCGATCAGCTCCACGAACTGCTCATGCATGTCGAGCGGTTTCTTGAGCTGGTCCTCATGGCTTTCATAACATTTATGGTTGAGATGGACGCATATCCAATCCCGGGACTTCTCCGCTTCGTTGGCTTTCGCTTCCAATATAAGCGAGATGTCGTGCTGCATTTTAGCCGACGCCTGCAGCATCCGCAAAAACGACTCTGCTCGTTCCACCCTTCTCCCTCCTTCCCGACTGCAAGGCTGCGGATCGTCCGGATTGTCCGGTTCGTCTGATACGTCCCCTACTCTTCTTCCTGCGGGGTCATTTCCTTCACAACCAGCTCCAGATGATCGCCGATCGCGTCCGCCAAATCAGCCAGGCTGTTCAAATAGGCGGTAACGCTTTTCGTCAGATCGATCGAATTCGACGCGATCATATCCGCCCCCTGAAATTGAATCGTTTCATTCGGCAGCGCCGTCACGACATGGGCCATATTGAATATCGACTGCCGCTTCGCTTCCAGCATACGGGCCATTTCGCTGTGCGACTTGGCCATATGGGCAATGATGGACGTTACTTCCTGATCCACCCGAACACCTCCCTGACCGTGACTTTCTTCCTCTTATTTTATGATCGGACCCGGGGGTTGGTGCACATCCGGCCGCTTCGGGCCAGGCGAACCCGATCGGGCACCCGGGCAATTGCCTCAGAACTGTCTATCTGTCTCACGGGTCCGGGATTGGCTCAATAGTAGCTTCTTTTGTAGTGCAGCAGCGGCGGGCTCGCCCACGGATCGTACCGGACCAGTGCCTTAACGTCGTTATCCGGACGGACGAACAGTCTTCCGTCCGAATTCAGCATCGATGCGGCAAACGAAAACGTGCTGTTGGATATGGCCGTCAGGTGGCAATGGGACAGCAAGTAAAAATCCGGGTAATAGTCCGCCTCCGGAAACGGCCTCTCGTATAATCCGGACGAAACGACCGGATCGAACTCGGCGAAATCCGCGATCAGTTCGGGCAAGCTGTCGCTCGCCAGAAACAGAACCGGCCGGTCCAGTCTGCCCCAGACGCTTCGCAGCCATCTGACATACCAGTTGGACGGCGCTATGAAAAACACGCGATTTTTCTCCTTTTTCCGGTACCGGTAATAATCGCCCCTTCTTATATGAATCCCGACGATCGTCCTTCCCTTCTCCTTTAACCGCTCCAGCCCTGTCTGCAGCTCCTTGCGGATCGGCGGTACGGGCTGGAACAACGACTGAAAATACGGGCGGTACGGGGCAAAATGCCGGGTATCGAACTGAAAATAACCGTCGAAATTAACGTTCACAAATCTCGGTTTCGGCGCGGACAGCAGCTGAGCCAACCGGGTCTGTTCCTGCTCCGCGACGACAGGCCAGGCGCGGCTTATGAAAGGATCGTTATGTCCGAACAGGTATCGGCCGATCCAGTCGGACGTTTCCGTCCGTAGCCCGAACCGTTTCGCATACAGTTTGAGAAACGCGTATTGGAACAGTTTATTCCCGAAGCGCCCCCTCGTGCCGAGGTTAGCCATAGCGACGACAGGCCGTGGCGTTTGCATAAGTCCTCACCTCCCGATGGGCGGCAGTTGATTTTCCTTCGACCGGGGCAAATCGGAAGCCGGCAGGTAACCGGCCGGACTGATTCAGAATATTCTATTTAACGGGCGGAGGTGAACATCAGCATGGAGAAAGCGACGATCGTAGTCGCGGCGTTTAACCGCAAGCAAGCGTTGGCCCGGTGTCTTCAGGCATTGTCGAAAGCTCAGTATGAAGACCTGTCGCCAAGGCTGATCATCAGCATCGACAGAGGCTCCTCCAACAAGGACGTGCGGGAGCTGGCCGACCAATTTCTTTGGAAGCACGGTCCGAAAACGGTTATTTATCAGGAGCAGGAGCTGGGCCTCAAGCAGCATATTCTCGCCTGCGGAGAGCTCACCCGGCGATACGGCCCGATCATTTTGCTGGAAGACGACATATTCGTTTCGCCGTTTTTTTACAGTTATGCCGGTCAAGCGTGCAGCTATTACCGTGACGATCCGAGAATCTCCGGAATCTCGCTGTATTCTCCGCGCTACAACGAAACCGCCAAGTCGGCGTTCGAGCCCTTGCAGTCCCGGCACGATGTGTTTTTCGGCCAGTTTCCGTCCTCCTGGGGGCAGCTGTGGACACCCGAGCAATGGGCTTCGTTTGCCGCCTGGTACGGCGACGGGGACAACCTGGACATTCGCTCCGACGACCATCATATTCCTCCGAACGTCAGGAAATGGTCCCGTTCCTGGAAAAAATACTTTTATAAATACATGATCGAGCAAAACAAATATTTCGTTTATCCGTACGTCTCGCACAGCACGAACTTCGCCGACCCCGGGATTCATGTCAAGAAGCCTACCCAGCGGTACCAGGTCACTTTATCGTACTGCGGGGAACGGACGTACGCGTTATGCCCGCTCGACGATTCGGGGGTCGTGTATGACGCTTTTTACGAATTTACCGGTCTGGGCAAACAGTTCAAAGAGCCGGTCCGGACGAACTTATCCGTCGATTTATGGGGGACCAAAAGCAAAGAAGCCTACAGCAGATTCGTGCTGACGACACGGCGGCTGAACTACAAAGTGCTCGCCACGTTCGGCAGCTCCTTGATTCCGCTCGAGGACAACGTGCTGCAGAACATGACCGGCGACGGAATCTATTTGTACGACATGCAGCGCGAGCAGCGGTGAGAGCTCACCTTGCCCGTTGCGACTACAGGAGGGACGACACGTATGCCGGTGCCGGATGACCAGTTTTTGACCGTAAGGCAAGCCATCTCGATGATTAAAGACGCGCTGGAGCACCAAAAGCCGTTCTCACTCGTAAGGGTCGGCGACGGCGAAAATGTCGTGCTGGCCCAGGACTCGGTAATGACGGTGGAGGAGGTGCTGAAGATCGAATGGGCCAAGCTCGCGAACAAAGGGCAAAAAGGCGTTACGCTGCCGAACCTGAAGCTTCGCGACGAGATGGCCGAGGCGATCAACCGGGCCGATCTTGTCGGTATTCCGTTTTGGCGGGACGACCCGATCCGGGCTCCTCAGCATCTGAAGCGGCCGCTTACCGAAGAGACGTTCCGGCAACTGAAGATTGAACCGAAGGAAGTGTGCCATACGTTCGTCAACCGTGTTTTTGCGCAAAAATCAAAGTTCTGGAAGTTGTTAAAAGGAAAAAGGGTGCTGCTGATCAGCTCTTGGGCGGATAAAGTGAAAAAAATCGTGACCCGGCGCCCGTACGACCTGAACGTCCCGTTTACGATCGAATTTACCCATTACAACCAGATGGATGACGTCCTTGCAACCGTATTGAAAAAACAGGATCAGTTCGACGTCGCCCTCGTGTCGTGCGGAGTGAACGCGGTCGTATTATGCCCGCGGATCGCCGAGCAGACCGGCAAGGTCGCTCTCGACTTCGGCAAATCGCTGATGTTTATCGTAGAGCGCAAGGCGGGACTCGAGCATTCCTCCGACCGGGCGAACAAGAAGATGCTCCAGTAACACGGCTCGCGCCGCCTGCTTCCCGCTGCGTCTGAGGACAGGGTGCCTGCGGCGGTCCTCAGGACCTTACATCCCCGGTTCCGCCGCTGCACCCGCCCGCCGTACTCCCCCTATAAGACCGGCTATGGTCATTCCGGCCGGCCTGTCGCAGGGCTTTCGCTCATATACCGGTTCGCCTGCATATAACGAAGCACCCGCTCCACGGATTCATCCGGCGTAAGCTTGTCGGTTTCAATCGTTATTTCCGGGCGGACCGGAGGCTCATACGGAGCAGAGATGCCGGTGAAGTCGCGGATTTCTCCGGCTCTTGCTTTTTTGTACAATCCTTTCGGGTCGCGCTTCTCGCATTCGTCGACCGGGCATTTGACGTACACTTCGATAAAATCGCCTTCCGCGAACAACGAACGCGCCAGCCTGCGGTCTTCCCGGTACGGGGAAATAAACGCCGTAATCACGATATGACCTGCGTCTGTAAACAGCTTCGCCACCTCCGATATGCGGCGAATATTTTCTTTCCGGTCCTCCGCGCTGAACCCGAGGTTGCGATTCAGGCCGTGCCGGATATTGTCCCCGTCCAGTACGTACGAACGGCAGTTCAGGTCGAACAAACGCCTCTCCAGCTCAAAGGCCAGCGTAGATTTCCCCGATCCGGAGTACCCGGTCAGCCATAAGACACAGCTCCGGTGTCCGTTAAGCTCGCAGCGGTCGCTTCGCGATATCCGGGGTGTGTGCCAGACGATATGTTCGGCAGCCGTGTTCATCTCGTTCACCTCCGTCACCAAGCCGTTTCGGTTGCTTGCTCATGTTCACATGCACTCATGTACTCATGCCTTCGATCAAAATCTTCGCGACCTCCGGTCTGGAAAATTCCGCTGGCGGGCAGATCCCGTCCTTCAGCATGGCGCGAACTTTCGTCCCCGACAAGTGCAGATGAAACGCAGGATCGTGCGGACAAGTTTTGCTCGTCGCCATATTGCCGCACCGCGTGCAAAAAAAGCTGTGCTCGAAAAACAACGGCACGATGCCAAGCTCCTCCCTGGTAAAATTCCGGAAAATATGCTGGGCTTCGTACGTGCCGTAATAGTCGCCCACACCGGCGTGATCCCTGCCTACGATGAAATGGGTGCAGCCGAAGTTTTTTCGCACGAGCGCATGAAATACCGCTTCCCGCGGGCCGGCATAACGCATCGCAGCGGGAAACACGCCGAGCATGACACGCCCGCCCGGGTAATAATTTTTCAGCAGCGCCCGATAGCTGCGCATGCGGACATCAGCGGGAATGTCATCCGGCTTCGTCTCCCCGACAAGCGGGTTGAGGAACAGGCCGTCCACGGTTTCCATCGCGCATTTCTGAATATATTCGTGCGCCCGGTGAACCGGATTTCTCGTCTGAAACCCGACGACCGTACTCCAGCCTTGGACTGCAAACCACTTGCGGGTCTCGGCCGGCGTATAGCAGCAATCCGGGTATCGGCTGGCGGGGCGGTTCACCATCTCGATCGGCCCTCCGATATAGACGGCTGGACCGGACAGCAGCTGCCGGACACCCGGATGCGCCGGGTCACCGGTTTTATAGACGCAGCGCGCTTCCTCCAGCAGGTTCGCCGTATAGATGCTCGCCACCGTTAACACCGCGTATACAATACCGTCCTGTTCGCCGATCAGCGCGACCCGTTCCCCGTCCGCCAGCCACGCCGCGTCTGCTTCGGGCACCGCCAGAGTAACGGGCAGCGTCCACACCGTGCCGTCGGCAAGCTTCATCCGGTGCAGCACCGAGTCGTAATCGTCCTGTCCGAGAAATCCGGTCAACGGGGAAAACGCCCCAATCCCGATACATTCGATATCCGAGATCGTCCGCGCATTCACGTACAGTTTCTTCCCGTGCGCCGCAAGCCGCAGCAGTTCTTCCCGACGGGGGCCGGATGCCACCCGGTTGATCAGCGTTCCACCGTGAGGCTGGATCGTTCCCATTGTATTCCACCTTATCGTTCAGATATCAGAATGTACTCTCCAGTATGCTATGCACGTTACGCCTTCCGAATATGGACGATTCTCATGCGCGTCGGTACGATTCCACGCATGCCGGGAGCGCTCGCTCACGGTCGGCGAAGCCGTTCGATCGCGTGCTTCAAAGCGATCCCCCCGCGGTCCCACGTATGGAGCATCATATCCTCTCTTCCTTGCACTCCCTTTTCCCGGCTAAGCTCCGGTTTTTCGTAAGCCATTCTCATCTGCCGCTTCAGGTCTTGCAAGTCGGGCTCCGCCCATAACTGATCTTGGTTCAGGAACAAGCTGCGATAAAAAGGCGACAGCGCTTCGCGGCTGCGAATGCCGATTGCCGGATTTTGCAGCCGGCAGCGCACGAGAAACGAATTGCCGCCATGCAAAAAATCCATCTGTCCTCCCCAGCAGGTGGCGATGACCGGCACGCCGCTGGCCAACGCTTCCATGTACGGCAGACCGACCGCCTCCCCCCTTGTAGGGAGAACGAATGCGTTCCCCAGCGTATATAAGCCCTTCATCTGTTCGTCTTCCAGCACATGGGTGAGCAGGACGAGAGGGGCCGTATTTCCGCTGATTCCGAGCTTTTTTTTGAAGTCCAGTACCGTCCGTCTAATCCATTCGCCTGATTTCTTATGTCTCGGGCTGTACGTTTTGATAACCAAAGCCGTCCGGTCGGCCGCCGTGAACTCTTCCCAATATGCACGCAGCAGCAGCTCCGGATTTTTGCGGTGCAAAAAATCAAAAACGGACACGAAGACGAACCGGTCCTCCATTCCGCGCAGGGAAATCTTCCTGTTATCCGGACGATACCGGCTCGTATCCGCCCCGTGCGGAGCCAAATACACGGGCACCGTTACTCCGCTGCTTACCATCGCCTTTACATTTTGACTGCTAGGGACACATATGGCGTCATACCGGTTCAAGACGGGCAGCTTGTTGCGCGGAATATGGGCCGTTTCCCATGCCGTCATCAAAATAATCTTGTCGAACCGCCGCTTTTCCCGGCCCATATCGATAGTCCAGTCCGGCGAATGATAAATTAACAGCTTCGGTTTATTTGAAGCATATGGTTTGCCGATCAGCTTGCGTATTAGGCCCGGCCTGCGTCCGTCGTGCGTGGCTGCGGGAATCCCCCGGGAATGCGTCTCCACCTTGACGTCCACCCCTTGGCGATGCAAGGCGGCGGCATATTCCCGGCTGGCATTCCCGTACCCGGTAGAAGAAGAGAGAACCGGCCCCCTCCATATGACTTGATAATCCGTCATCGCGATCGACCCCTTCTCGCCGTTCATCCGAGCACATGCTCTACGACTCGTTTCCATGCTTCGCCGGCGCGGTCCCATGACCACAAGGCCATCTCCGCCCGGCCCTGCCTGCCTATCGACTCCCTGACGGTCAAGCGCCAGCGCACACCCTCTGCTTGCGGTTCCGTAGCCCGACATATCGTGAACCGGCCCTCTCCATACGACCTGATAGTCCAATCCGTTCCTCCTTTCCCGGTTTATTCGCCTTTTCGCAAAAAGGAATTGATTCTGCGTATCGCCCTGTCCGGAATTTGTTGCCCGACTTCTCTCAATAAACCGAATCTCGTTTTATGATGATGATGAATGATATAGGGATCCGTATTCGGATACGGACGCTTGATCTGGTAGTTCATAACCGCCGGATACGGTTTGACCGCAACCGCCCGTTCCTCCAGCAGCGCCAGTGTCAGCGCGATCTGATCCAACTGATAGTGTCTGAAGCGAGGCAGAACAGGCCGGTCCTTCAGCAGCAGTCCGACGTATTTCCCCCAAGCCGCCCTTATGTCGTCCGCATGTTGACGCGGAATCGTCAATACCCCGCTGTTGAAGTAAGGGATATTAGCCGATTCGGGAAAGGGCAGTCCGTACCGGGACAGCAGGATCCTCCACTTGCCCTGCGGAAACGGATTGAGAGGCGCATACTTGGCTTGAACGTGCGAAGGAGAGAGCTGATTGTAAAAATCCCGTGCGACGACCGTATCGCAGTCTATGGCGATCATCACCTCATACGGCTCGTTTAGCTCCAGCATCCGGAGCTTATTGGCATAAGGCGCTCGCCGGTCAACCGGCTGCACGACCCGAACTGTAACGCCGAGACGCTGCAGCGCGTCGGCAATCTGCTTATCGATGTCCCCAACGAACAGCGCGAATCGTTTTGCGGCTGCGATTCGGCCTCCGAACTTGATCACCGTCCGGAACAACGTCCAAATCTCGAAATGATACCTCGGATTGTTTTCGCCCAGACAGCAGATCAGACAATCCTCCGGCCGAAGCACGCCCGTATCGTTCTTCTCGATAGACTCACGCTCGTTACTCATAATCGTTCTTGCAGCCGGCTCAAGATATTCGCTTTGCCCCATTCGTACAGCTGAATATCAAGCTCGTTCATAGCCGCGATTCGGGCGATCTGCTCTTCCGAAGGCCGTTCCATCTCAGGCTGATCGGGGGCGACGTTCCTTTTCCGATAGGGCGCGTCGCTCCAACCGAACTGCCGCTTCATCATCGACAAGCTGTCGTCGAACATGTCCGTAATCCCTACAACCGAAAAATACCGGCTCAAATTCGCTTTCGCCTGCTCCAAGTCCGGAGACTCCGGAGATCTTTGTCCGGCTGCATAACGGGTTTGCGTATTGAAGGTCCGATTTAAAAATCTCTCGTCCGTACTGCCCAGATAATAGTCCAGATCCCAATTCCGCTTCTCCAGCTCCGCGCTGATATACAAATCGTGCCGCGGCCACCGCTTTAAATAATAAAACTCGGACAATACCCGCTCGACCGGATCCCGCAGCATCGTCACATACGTGTACGGCTTCGTCAGCTTAAGATGATGGGTTCCGAACGGTTCATGGCCGATAATGCACCGGGTCTGCACGGTAAATCTGTCTTGTTTGCCGTAACCGTATTCCCGGTAAGAACGATATACTTGTCCCGGCTCATACTGATCGAGAATGAACGTGCGCATAGTCGACCCGGCTGTTTTCGGAATATGCATCACGATTAGAATCGGATCTGCCTCTCTTCCGTCTTGTTCCATACATCTGCACGCTCCCCGCCAATAGTTGAATCGTTATTCCCGCTCGTAAATCCTATGCAGGGGGAAGATAATTCGCATGGACGTGTATCCAGCGAGAGGAAGTTTCAGCGGGCATCCGATCGCATCGGCATGACGATTTAACCCGTGAGCTATAAGCCCAGAAGCTTGACCATCCGGAGCAGAACGGCGAGATCCACATGAATGTCGTCCTTGACATGGGAAAAGTCCATTCTCTCCGGCAGCCGTTCGCCGGAATCGAATAAATAGTGGTAATCCAGCTCCACATAGTTGCTGAGCAACCAATAGCACAAGTTCACATACTTCGCAGCGAAGATTTCCACCACTTTCGTTCCCGGACGGCAAAATACGAGATTGGAAAGTCCTGCGCCGTGCGCCGATACGATCACGTCCGCACTGTAGAAAAGCCGGGCTTGCTCGGCTACCGTCATTCCTTTCAGGACGACTTGCTTGAATCCGTAGCAGGCAAGGAGCGCCGTTACCTGTTGATCGTTTTTCACTTTACGGTACGAAGCGTCGGAGCGGCTGATGTACAACCGTTCATATCCCTTCTTCCGCTTCGTCAGCGTCTTGTACAAAATCTCCCTCCTCAGAAACGAACAAGCCCACGACGAGGGAAGCGACTGGGCCGGCGACGGCACGGCGAGCTGGCGGGCCTGCAAATGAAAACCGCGGCTGGGCCTGATGATTTTAGAGGGAGGAATCTGGATCAGGCGCAGCGTTTCTTGGTGAAAGGGCCCTCCCGTGTAGCGGTTCAGGATGAATTTGTCGATCGGCACACCGCTGTCTCTCAGCAAAAAAAACTTCGGCAAAACGTCGAACATCCAGTGATAATAGTTATGGCTGGCGCAAAAGGTGAGAACGGCAGCTGTCTCCCGTGTACGGCTTACTGAGGGCAATTGGTTCTGGCTGAATACCGGATGCTGCTCCGGTTTGCGGAAAAACAGCTGCGACGCGTCCCAAATCAGTTTATTGTCCGGACTGATGACCGCATCGCTGCGTCCGCTGTAGAACCGTCCCTCGGGCAAAACGGCGACGAAGGACGGTTTCCGGGAGAACGTATCTTTGCGATACTGCCAGTATAACGGCTCCTCCACCCGTTTCGGATCAAGCAAGCGGAGTGTTTCCGCCGGATGAATCTCGTAATAGAGACGCTGCGGCGATTCCTGCTGATTGGCGTCCACCCAATCTATTACTTTCTTGTAATGGCCTTTCGGCGGCGGTTCATGACCTCTTCGCATCCTGTCACCTCCCGTTATTGCATGTATCTTATGCAAGCGGACGAAGATTCATATGGACCAATCCCACTGGTGCCGCAAATTTGGCTCCCGGCTGAGCTTTCATCCATACATCATGGCGGGACGGTACATACCCTATTAAGAACGAGTGGCAACTGAATATAGAAATGAGGTATGAAATGATGCTGTTACACGGCTTGGACATCGATCAGGATTTTCAGCGTCTGGATTCCAAACTGCTCGTAAGCTGTCCGGTTAGCGGTCCGGATGAAGGCGGCTTATTTTTACTGGATTTCAAGCAGAACACACTGAAAAAGCTATATACCGGAGGATGTATGGGGATGGCTTGGCTGAAAGACCGCCTGTTCGTGGCAACGAACCAGAACCAGCTCTTGTGTATGAACTCCCGCTATCAGATTACAGCCAAGCAGGATTGCGGAAAGCTGGACTTGCACGGGGTCGCCAAATATAACGATCATGTCGTGCTAGTCGTAGAGACGGAGAATAATGCGATCGGCTGCTACGAAGCGGATACGCTGAAACGAATCGGAGAAATCCGGTTTAACCCGGCGACCCGGGATGTCCACCACATGAACGACATTTGGCTGGAAGGCAGCTTGTTATACGTCTCAATGTTCTCTCCTTACGGGAAATGGCACAAACAACCGATGAACGTGACGGGAGCGATCATCGTCGTCGATCTTAGCAAATTCAACCCGTATGTGCCGCTTGTGATCAATCCGGCCAATCATGTGGCGGTGAAAAATCTGTATATGCCGCATTCCGTCATCATCTATAAAAACAAACTCTCCTATTGCAACTCCATGTCGTTCCAAACCATGATCGGCGGATCCCCAACCGTTCAGTTGTCCGGCTTTACAAGAGGACTCGCCTTGACCGACGAACTGGTGTTCATCGGCCAGAGCCGAATGAGACATGTCCTGCGCATCCCGCATCAATTTACGAACTGCAGCTTGGACGGCGGCATTTATGTCTACAACCCCAAACTCCGCATCTCCCGGTTCGTATCGCTCCCGGCGCAGCAGGTGTATCAGATCCTCATCTGTCCGCAGTAACTGCAAGCCATAGGAAAAACGGCGCTTCACGGAGCGCCGTTTTTCTATACTATAACCGCATTCATAAATTTCAAATGCTCCGGGCAGAGTACCTGACTACCATAACAGCCCCTTGTAATTAGAGGAAGCGGGAATCTCGTCGAACAACCGCACCAGATCGATCACCGGCTTCTCGAACAGCATCTCTTCGACGAACGGTACGTACAACCGGTTTTTTTGGGCGATGACGACAATATCGGCAAACCGCTTGATTTCATCCAGATCGGGTGCAAGCAATTTGGCGATATGCGGGACGGCCGTTTCAATATACTGCTTGTTGGCCCCCATCAGCTTGGACGTCAGCACCTCCTGATCGTATATTTTCACCTCATACCCTTTCCCGATCAGCCCCTCCAGCAATTTCACGACAGGACTTTCCCGAAGATCGTCCGTTCCCTGCTTGAAGGCAAGCCCCAGGACGCCGACCTTCACCTTCCCCGCAGCGAGCACCGCCTCCAGGGCGCGATCGATCTGCAGCGAATTGCTCCGCTCGATCACCGACAGCACGGACGTCTCGACATGGCGGGACCGGGCCAGCGCATTGATCGCCTTTAAGTCTTTCGGCAGGCAGGAGCCTCCGTAAGCGAAGCCGGGCTTCAAGTAAGCGGAGGACAGATTCAGATGGTGATCCTTGCAAAATAAATCCATGACGTGGTGCGGGTCGATACCGAGCGAATGGCAGATGGCTCCGATTTCGTTGGCAAACACGATTTTCAGCGCGTGAAACGAGTTGTTGACGTATTTGATCATCTCCGCCACTTCCCGATTCGTCTCGACGATCGCCGCATCAACCGGACCGTACAGTTGCCGCAGCATGCCGAGAGCGACGGAATTGGCCGTGCCGAGCAGCGTGTACGGGGGGTGGAAGTAATCGTCTACGCTGCTGCCCTCCCTCAGAAATTCGGGATTGCTGACGACCGCAAAGTCCGTCTCCGCGGATTTGCCGGACCGGACGAGTTGCTCCTCGATGCGGCAGCAGGTGCCCGGCGGCACGGTAGAGCGGATCACGATCGTGTGGAACCGCTCCTTTTCCTTCAGCGCTTCTGCGATTTGTTCCACCACGTGCCAGATGAAGGTCAGATCCGTATGTCCGTTTTTGTCGGCGGGCGTGCCGACGCAGATCAGAGAGAGGTCGGTTTCGTTGACAGCCGACTGTATATCAAGCGTAGCCGTCAACCTTCCGGCCAGATGCTGCTCCATGACCAGCTCCGCGATCCCTTTCTCGACGATCGTCGGTTTCCCTTGATTGATCATCTCGATCTTATCCGGGTTAATATCGACCCCGACAACCTTGTGGCCCATCTGGGCCAGGCAGGCGGCCGAGACACAGCCGACGTATCCCAGGCCGAAGACGGATACGGCATAGGGGCGCTGCTGAGTGTTCATTCCATCAGCTCCTAATCCATATTTCATTATATTTCGATATTTCGCGCACGACTTTACGGGCGGTCTCTCGCATACTGTATTTGCCGAGCAAATCCTCTCTCGCCTTCCGGGCCACTTCCTTGGCCGACTTGATCCGCCTTCTTACCTGTCTCATCTTGCGCTGGAGATCGTACCGCGACGGCTCCGCCCAGAAATGACCGATAAATTGCTCATTTTCGTTATTTACGATTTGCTTGAACCGTTCCACCTCGACAATAAAGGAATTGGATTCGTTCATAAAATCCATATGACCGCTCCAGCCGGTTCCGATTGAAGGAAGCTCCATCAGCATCGCCTCAAAAAACGGCCTCCCCCACCCTTCTCCCCGGGTCGGAAGCACGAACGCATCGCAAGCGCGGTACAGGCTTAGCATCTCCGACGGCGACAGCATCTGGTCGATAATGTATACCGGCGGTCTCTCGCTTTTCGGCTTCGGATGCGCGTTGATGAACTCCTCCACTTTGTCTACTTTGCCGTTGTCCCGCACCTTGATGACCAGCGCCGCATCCTCGCCGCGCGAAAACTCGTTCAAATACGCTTGAAGCAAAACGTCGTACCCTTTGCGTTCCTTCAGATCGAACACCGACAAAAACGTGAACGATTCCGCGATCGGAAGAGGTAATCTGGGCCCTCGCGGGTCGTACTGGCTAATATCGAAAAAATTGGGGATCAGCCGCAGCGGCACCTTGACGCCGGAGGCTACGAACGACTCTTTGTTAAACGTGCTCTGAACCCATACTTCGTCGAACTTGTTCAGCTCCGGAACCCATGCGTCCGGAATACGGTCGGTCTCGAACGTCGTCCGTGCGATATTGATCCGGAACTCCGGATTATGCCGGACGCGCCAGCCTACCCAGTTAATTAAATAAATGTCGTTGGAGGTCAATTCCGTATGCTCGAACGAGGAGATATACTCGATTTCTTCAGGTGGAAGCACTTTCCATTTATCGGACAGGTCCCGGGGTTGAATCCGGACCCGGAAGCCCGCATCGTCCAAAATACGCAGCAAAATGCGGTTTCCTTCCGCGAGCCCGTGTCCGTTATAGAAGATCCCTTCCAATAAGATGTTCATCCGTTTCCACCTTTCTTCAGAGCGTTACGTGATGTATTTTTCAATTTCACTCCTCACTTTTCGGGCGACGCTCCGTATATTGAATTTGTCCAGCAGCTCTCTGCGCGCCCTGCGCCCCCGCTCCCTCGCCTCGTCCGGGCGCCCGAATACTTGCCTCATCTTTTTCTTCAGGTCGGCCATAGAAGGTTCCGCCCAGTAATGGCCGGTAAAAATCGGGATATCATTTTCGTCGATCCGCACAAGCTGCTCCACCTCGACCAGATAGGAATTCATCTCGGTCATATATTCGGTTTGGCCGCTCCAATTCGTGCCGATGACGGGTTTCTCCAGCAGCATCGCCTCAAAAAATGACCTGCCCCAGCCTTCGCCGCGGGTAGGCAGCACAAACGCGCTGCACGCCCGGTACAGCCCCAGCAGCTCCGGAGTGGAGAGCATCTGAGCGACGAGAAAGATCGGGGGCCGCTCTTCCGTCGGCTTCGGATGGCCGGCCGCTATGCTTTCGAGCAGATGGCTTGCGCTTGGTTCGCGGATCTTGATCACGAGAGCCACGTCGTCCGAGCGGGAAAACTCGTCGAGAAACGCGCGAATGAGCAGATCGTATCCTTTGCGGGACTGCATATCGAAAACCGATAAGAATAAAAACGACTGCTCGATCGGCAGCGGCAGCCGTTCCCCCCGGGGCGAGTACTGATCCACCTCAAAAAAATTAGGAACGAGCCGGAGCGGCACATTCACGCCGGAAGCCGCAAATGTCGTCAGATTAAACTTGCATTGCACCCATACTTCGTCGAACCGGTTCAGCTCCGGCACCCAGGAAGCCGGAATCCGGTCCGTTTCGAAGGTCGTGCGGGTGATGTTGATCCGGTAATCCGGATTGTAGCGGACTTTCGGGCCGGTCCAATTGCACAAATACAAATCGTTTGACGGCAGCACCGTATTTTCAAATGAAGCGATGAACTGCTTTTCATCCGGGGTGAGCGCCAAGTTTTTATCGGACCAGTCGCGTGGCAGAATTCGCACGTTGTATCCGGCCTCATCCAGCATGCGAAGCAGCACCCGATTTCCCTCTGCAAACCCGTGACCGCTATAAAACATGCCGTCCAGCAAAATATTCATCGTTTATCACCGCCTTTTGCCTCAGGTACCCCGGCCTATCAGCTTACCTATCTTTATCGTATTGAAATCGACTATGCCCGGTCACCGCACTTGTCTAATCGGCATACGCATATTTTCCGGGACTGCAGGACAATTGGACGAACATCCTGCATCATGCGCCCTGCATTTCTACGAGAACCCTCATATAAATGGATTAATGCATACAGAATGGAGGGTACTAATGTCATCTGGCACAGCCATTCCCTCGATGCCGTTTACGTGGACTCCGCAAAATAAAACGTTGCTATGCAGCCTGGCGACCGGTCCGAAGCATACCGAGCTTCTTCGGATCATGGCGCCTACCGCAGCCTACTACGCCTTGCGCCACAAGATGGATTGTCTCGTTATGCCATTTCGTGACAGGCTGGATCCTTCCAGACCGCCCGCATGGGATAAGGTCATCCTGATCCGTCATGCCTTATCGCTTTACGACACGGTTATCTGGATTGACGCCGATACGATCATCTGCGATCCGGCCCGCGATATCCAAGCCGTCTTGGACCCGCGCTTCTCGATGCACCTCGTCCTACACCCGTATAACGGAAAGGTGACGGCCAATACCGGAGTATGGATCTGCCAAAACCATACGGCAACTTTCGAATTGCTAGAAAACGTATGGAACCATACCGCTTGCATCCATCATCCGTGGTGGGAGCAAGCCGCCCTGATGGACTTGCTCGGGTACGATCTCAAAACGTGGACGTTTCACGCTCCCACCCCTTACACCCACCTCGTCCAATATTTGGACGAAGAGTGGAACTGCAGACCCGAGCAAGGCGGCAGTCCGGTCATCAAACATTTTCTGAGCAATAAGAAGAAGCCTCACCGAATGCTGGATTCCTACAATAGATTCTTGAAGGAAATTGGGGAAGGAGGGGCATTATGAATCCGGCGACAGACATTCCGCCCCTGCCCTATACCCTGCTGCCGCAACATAAGATGCTCATCTGCAGCCTGGCGACCGGTGACCAGCATCTAGCCATGATGCAGATCATGGCCCCGACGGTCGTTTATTATGCGATGAAGCATCGGATGGACAGCCTGCTGCTGCCGATGCCGAACATGCGTCTTGACGCATCCCGGCCGCCAGCCTGGGACAAAGTGATTTTGATCCGCCATGCTCTTACGCTGTACGAAACGGTCATGTGGATTGACGCCGATGCGATCATTTGCGATCCGTCGAGAGATATTCGCGACGTACTCGACCCTGGTTGTCCCGTACATCTGGTCGCCCACCGCTACCCGGATAAAAGCGTCCCGAATACCGGAGTATGGGTGTGCCGCCGGGATGAACGGACGTTTGCTCTGCTGGAAGAGATATGGGATCACCGGGAGTTCATCAACCACCGCTGGTGGGAGCAGGCCGCTCTTATGGATTTGATCGGATACGAGCCGCGGGATCTCTCCAGCAGGTACCGGGGAGAAGCCCGGTACAGCGGGGTCGTCGGTTTTTTGGGCGAAGAGTGGAACAGCCGCCGCGTCCGCCCCGCCATCAATCCGGTCATTATCCATTGTCTCGGCAAAAACAAAAAAGTGCAGGAGATGCACAAAAGATATATAGAGTTTTTATCTCGCGTGTTTTTAACGGATTAAAGCTTCGGACAGGAGGTAAGTTATGGAGGATCTGCGAATTCCGTCTCTCCCTTTCAGTTGGAGGCCGCAAAACAAAATGCTGATCTGCAGCATCGCCACCGGCGCCAAACATATCGCTCTGCTGCGGGTCATGGCCCCTACCGTCGCTTTTTATGCGCTGCAGCATAAGATGGACAGCCTCGTCCTGCCTTTGGAAAGCCGGCTCGCCCCGTCCCGGCCGCCGGCCTGGGACAAAATCGTCCTGATTTACAACGCCTTGCGCATGTACGAGACGGTTATGTGGATCGACGCCGACGCGATTATTTGCGATCCGGGCAAGGATATCCGGGAGGCGCTGGACCCGGACCGGACGATTCATCTGGTCGCTCACAAAAGAAGCAGGGGACGGCTCATTCCGAACACCGGAGTATGGGTATGCCGCAGAGCCGACTCTACGCTGGAGCTGCTGGAGAAAGTGTGGGAACACGCCGCATACATCCATCACCGCTGGTGGGAGCAAGCCGCCCTGATGGATCTGATCGGTTACGACCCTCAGACGTATACGTTCCAGGGGCCCACTCCATACAGCGGGCTCGTCCAATTTCTCGATCACGAATGGAACAGCCGGAACAAAGATTCGGCCCCGCATCCGATCATTTATCACTATTGCAACAAGCATAAACCGGTCGAAGATATGGAGGAGCATTATTCGCGGTTTCTGAACCGAATCGCCGGAATCGAGCCTCCAGTTGCTAAGCCGCTGGAGGCAGGAAGTGATCCGTCATGCAGCCTGACTCTATCCTGAACGCGCCGGCCGGCCACTACGGCTCCTTGCGGGAATGGATCGCAGCTTCCGGTTCCAACGCCGGCGAGGTGCTCCTGCCGGTCGAATTCGGCGAGCGGACGATTCCCCTTCGCCAGCCGGCCGGGCTGGAGCATCCCGTTCATTGGCGCCTCCGGTTCACAGAAGCCCCCGAATCCCGGATGCGCAGCGGGTTCGTCGCCGTTCTTCCGGGCGCCCGGTTGTGCGGGACGATGTGCCATATCGTGACGCCGGACGACAAGCTGCTGGCGGAGTTCTCGCTGGAGTGGAAGAAGCGGCCGGAACACCGGTCGATCTACGAGCGGCCGACGCTTCCGCCGCTTCGTGAGCTTCCGGGGACCGCCGCGCTGCTGGCGATCAAGGACAGCGGCGTGTATTACCACTGGATGCTCGACGTGCTGCCGCGCCTGCTGCTGCTGCGCAGATGCGGGATCGTCCCCGACTATTACATCCTTAACGGACACAGGCAAGCCCCGTTCCAGCTTGCAACATTGGAGATGCTGGGCGTCCCGCGGAGCCGGATCGTCTACAGCAGCGATTCGCTTCATATCCGGCCGGAGAAGCTGGTCGTTCCCGGGTTTACGAGCGGCATCCGGGCCCGCTGGGCTTGCAATTATCTAAGAACCGGGATGATGGTCGATCAAGGCATCGAACCCGTCCAAGGGTACGAGCGGATCTATATAAGCCGGGAACACGCCCGTAAGCGGAAGCTGGTTAACGAGAACGAAGCGCTGGGCGTTCTGGAGAAGCGCGGATTCCGCAAAGTGACGCTGGAAGCGTTGCCGCTGCGCGAGCAAATCCGGATTTTCGCCTCCGCGCGAATCGTGGCGGGGCCTCACGGGGCCGGCTTCACCAATCTCCTGTTCAGCAGACCCGGAACGAAAGTGATCGAGCTCTTCTCGCCCAATCTCGTTCATACGTGCTACCCGATCCTGAGCAGCCTGATCGGACACCGGCACTATTACCTGGTCGGCGAAGGCGAGCGTCCGCCCGAATTCGTCAATCCGCACGCGAGGGGCGACGATATCACTGTTAATACCGGTGAACTGACGAGGCTGCTGAAGCTGGCCGAAGCCGATTAGCAGCCCCGGTTCCCGAATCTCAAGATGGGAGTGAAACAAGTGGAGACGATTCATATTGTTGCGGCTGCCAACGATCTGTATGTCCGGCACATGGCCGTGATGCTGACCTCGCTGCTGGCCAACAAAACTTCCGGCAACCCCGTTCAGATCCATGTCATCGACGGCGGGAGCATCTCCGCTGAGAACAAGGAAAAGCTCGTAAAATCGGTCGGCAAGTTTCATCAGGAGATCCGGTTTATCCCCTTTAACAACGAACTGCTGCAAGGCGTGAAAATAACGGAACGGTTCGGCCGGGAAGCGTATTACCGCGTCTTCATTCCGAGTCTGCTGCCCGAATCCGTCCATAAAGCAATTTATTTGGACAGCGATCTGATCGTCCTTAAAGATATCGTCAAATTATGGGGGATCAGCTTGGACCAGCACTATATAGCCGCTGTGGAAGACAGCGTCGGTTCCAACCGGGGCCGCGTGCTCCGCATTCCGGCGGACCATTATTTCAACTCGGGCGTCCTTGTGCTGGACTTGAACAAGTGGAGAACGTATCAGGTAACGAATCGGGTGATGGGATACGTCAAACGATATCCGCGAAGAATCCAGATCGCGGATCAGGACGGACTGAATGCGGTGCTGCACGACAGATGGAAACGGCTGAACCCGGAATGGAACTGCTTCGCATCGCTGTACAGCCCCCTGAGGCCTCCCGCGATCATCCATTATATTACGACCAACAAGCCGTGGAACAGCCATCCGCCGGGGAAGCACGAATATGACAAATACTCGCTCGCCACCGCATGGTGAAGCCGGGAACGGCTGAAACCCCTGCCGCATAATGCGGCAGGGGTTATCGGTTTTGGTACGGCGCAGCGAAGATCCGATACTCAGATGCCGATCCCTTCATAACAGACGCCCCACTGCCCGAAAGGAAGACGGAGGAGGAAATTACGGGTGTCCAGCACATACGGATGCCTCATCGTCTCCCCCATCTGCCGCCAGTCAAGCTCCCCGTATTCGCTCCAATGCGTCAGCAGAATGACTGCATCCGCACGGGTCGCCACATCTTCCGGATTGGAGCAGTACTTGACGGGCAGCTCCGGATTCAGTCTTGCGAACATCTCCATCCCCTTCGGATCGTGCGCCGACACGGATGCCCCCAGGTTCGTCAGTTTCCGGATGATCGTGGATGCTTGTGTATGCCGGGTATCGTCGGTATTCGGCTTAAACGTAAGTCCCAGTATTCCGACCGACTTTCCATTCAGCGTCTTGAGCCTGCTCTGCACTTTCTGGACACAATAATTCAGCATCGCTTCGTTCGAGTGCACGGCCGCCTTCACCAGTGTCAGCTCGCTTCCATACTTCTGGCTGACCGAGAGCAGCTCGGACGTATCTTTTGGAAAACAGCTGCCGCTCCAGCCGCTGGACACTTCCAGAAATTTGCCGCCGATCCGCGAATCGAGCCCCATCCCTTTGGCCACGTCGAGCACGTTCGCGCCAAGCGTCTCGCACAGCCTCGCAACCTCGTTGATATAGCTGATTTTGACGGACAAAAAGGCGTTCGAGACGTACTTGATCAGCTCCGCGCTTTTCGGATCGGTCTCGAAATAAACCGCCGGCGCCGAGCCGGGCGAATAAGGAAACGGGAAGAGCGCGGACAGCCGGTCGTAGGAGGAGCGGTTCAGCAGGCTGGCGTACAGTTCTCTCATCTTCTCGAAAGCTTCGGGCTGATCCGAGCCGATCACGATCCGGTCCGGCAGGAAGACGTCTTCAAGCGCATAACCTTCCCTCAAAAATTCCGGGTTGCTGACGACGGCGAACTGCTCCCGGGCTCTCAGTCCCGACGCCTGCTCGAGAACGGAGGCGACCAGGTCGGCGGTTCCGACCGGCACCGTCGATTTCATCACGATGACGGTAAACCGGTCCGGATTGAGATGCCGCCCGAGCTGCCCGGAGGCGATCCGGACATAACTCAAGTCCGCCGTCCCGTCCGGGAGGGAGGGGGTCCCGACGGCAATAAATACGACGTCTGCTTCCGCTACGGCGTCATAGGAAGTGGAGGCGGACAGCATCCCTTGGCCGGTACACTCCCGGATCAGCCGCTCGAGTCCCGGCTCGTAGAGCGGACTCTTCCCCTCGTTGATCATGGCGACCCGCTTCGGATCGATGTCGATAATCGTCGTCGGATAGCCAAGCGCCGCCAGAGCGGCGCCCGTTACGCTCCCGACGTAACCTGAACCGATACACGCAGCTTTCATGGCAATCCTCCTTGAGCGAGCAGCCGCCGGCAGGCCGCGATCGTCTTGCGCAGACCGCCCTCCAGGCCGACTTCCGGCTCCCAGCCGAGCAGCCGCCGCGCTTTATCGATGACCGGCCGGCGCACTTTCGGATCGTCCTGCGGCAGCAGGCGGAAGACGATGGCGCTGGTCGAGCCGGCGAGCCGCTGCACCAGCTTCGCCACGTCCAGCACCGTGTACTCGACCGGATTGCCGACGTTGATGATTTCGCCGGACGCCTGGTCCCGATCCATCATCAGCATCAGCGCACGGACCGTATCGTCGACATAACAGAAGGAGCGCGTCTGCAGGCCGTCCCCGTACACCGTAATATCGTCTCCTCGGATCGCCTGGTAGACGAAGTTGGAGATGACTCTTCCGTCGTCGTTTCGCAGGCCGGCCGAGTACGTATTGAATATGCGCGCTACCTTCACCGGCACTTGGTAACGATGCGCGTATTCGTAGCAGTATACTTCGCCGAGTCTCTTCGACTCGTCGTAACACGCCCGCGGTCCCCAGGTGTTGACATTGCCGCGGTATTCCTCGGGCTGCGGATGGACCGTCGGGTCGCCGTACGCCTCGCTCGTGCTCGTATAGACGAGTTTGGCGCCGGCCCGTCTGGCGAGCTCCAGCATGTTCCATGTGCCGGTCGTATTCGCCTGAATCGTCTCGAACGGAAACTGCTGATAAAACTTGGGGGACGCCGCCGAGGCCAGATGATAAATTTCGTCTGCGCCGGCCAGTTCCCCGAGATTCAGGCAATCCGTCTCGGCGATATTGCATTCGAGAAACCGGAACCGCTCCTGCCCGTTCAGCCCACTTAGATTCAACTTGGTTCCGGTGGATAGGTTGTCGATCCCGATGACCTGGTAGCCTTGCGCGAGGAGCCGTACCGCCAGATGAGAACCGAGGAAGCCTGCAGCGCCGGTGACCAAAGCCGTCTTCAAGGCGTCTCGCCTCCTCCTGCAACAAATTGGTCCAGGAACGACCGGAAATCGCGCTTTAACCGTTCATCTTTACAAGCCAGCTCCACCGTCGCCTTCAAGTACCCAAGCTTATCCCCGACGTCGTACAGCTTGCCGTCCAGCGTGTACGCGTACAAATACCGGTGCATGACGAGCTCGTGGAGCGCGTCCGTTAATTGAATCTCCCCGCCGACTCCGGGAGACATCCCCTCCAGAATCCGGAATATTTCCGGCTCCAGAATGTACCTCCCGATAATGGCCAGGTTGGACGGGGGATTTGCTTTCGGCTTCTCAACCAGATGATTCACTTTATACAGCCGCTCGTCGATCCGTTCCCCGTCGATAATGCCGTATTTGCCGATATCCCCTTCGCTTACCGGACCGACCGCGATGATCGAGGACTGACGCTGCTCATACAGATCGATAAGCTGCTTGAGACACGGCGGGTCGCTGTTGATGATCATATCGCCGAGCAGAACCGCGAACGGCTCGCTTCCGATAAATTTGCGCGCGCACCATATGGCGTGGCCGAGACCGAGCGCCTGCTTCTGGCGCACGTAATGGATTTCGACCAGGTTCGTAATATCTTCGACGATTTTCAATAAATTCGTCTTGTTCGTTTCCAGCAGATTCAATTCCAGCTCGTAGTTTTTATCGAAATGATCCTCGATCGATCGCTTGCTGCGGCCTGTCACGATCATAATGTCCTCGATGCCGGACCGGACCGCTTCCTCTACGATGTACTGAATCGTCGGTTTATCTACGACCGGCAGCATCTCCTTCGGCATCGCTTTGGTGGCGGGAAGGAATCGGGTTCCGAGGCCGGCGGCCGGGATGATTGCTTTCCTCACTTTTTTCATCGGACTCCACACTCCTTTCCTCCGGGCAAGCTGCGGCATTCGTTCCTGCGGAGAAGTTGAACTTCCCGCGAATCGCGCCGCCCGGGGCGGCTACGATCGGGGAATGACCTTGCAGGACAAATAGGGCTTGCGAAGCGCCAAGTACGACGGAATGCAGAGACCGTGGTTGCTTTTGTGGTCGCTCAGCCATTTCTGCGCCAGCTGCGTACAATTCCACTCGTACGGTTCGGGTTTGCTTTTCACATTGCGGCGAGCCTGGTACAGCGCTCTCGGACGAACGGTCGGACGACGGCGGCGCAACGTTTTGGCGCTCCAGGCCGAACTGATCCGGTGCACGCTGAGCTGCCGGTTCGATACCGGGATCACCATGACGGCCTGTTGCAGCGAGCAGCCCGGAGGAAGGGCGGTCAGGTTGAAGGAAAAGTAGGAAACGCGTTTTTTGCCCCGGATCAGGCGTCTGTACCGGTTCGGCTGCAGCAGCACCGTTTGCGGCTGAACTGGGACCGGAGCCGGTGCGGACTCCTCCCGCTGCCCGTAATCCGCGAACAGCTCCGCTTCGTGCTCCTCCGGCACCGCTGCTGTTTCGGCCGGAACGGGCGGCTCCTGCGTTTCCTCGGCATATTTGACCCCTTTTTCGAGCACAGTGCTTATTCTGGCGACATACGGCGCAACGCCGTGAAGATGGGCCACGTGGCCTCTCGCCTGCTGCTTCATCGTTTTGCGCAAGTTTTTGTCCTCGTAGAGAGCCAGCATCGCCTCGTATAGACGGTTCTCCATCGTCGCGTCCTGCCGGATTTTGCACACAGCGCCGTCCGGGAATTCACGGAACGAATCGACATCGGATACGATGGCCGGCTTGCCGTAAGCGAGCGCGTCCAGCAGCGACAGCGACGTTTCCCCATGGGTCGGGTGGCGCAGGCTGATGCACACATCCGATTGGCTCATCAGGGCGTTATACTTCGCCTTCGGCACATAGCTGTGAAATACAACGTAATCTTCGAGCTGCAAAGTCCGGATCGTCTCATCGAGCCGTTCCTTGCAGCGGGGCTCCCATTCCCCGACAATCCAGTACCGGATATCGGTTATGCCTTGATCGACCATCCGCCGCAAACAAGTCAGCACGGTGCCGATCTGTCGGTTGTCCGCGGCGCGGCCGAAGCTGGCGAAGACGAACTGGCGGTCGAACAGCATCGATACCATGACGGGAAGCTCTACGGGCAACCGGCACATGACGACATTGCTGAACCCTTTCTCCTGCAAGTGCTGCTTGGCGTAGTCGTTATGAACGACGATCGAGGCGGCGTTTTTCAAATAATACCGGTTCACGACGACGTCGGCATACGCCCCGTTCAGCATCGACTGCATCACTTCGATCGCCCGGTCCTCATACTCTTCCACCACAACCGACAAATAGCCGTTGCCGTCCCCTTGCAGCAGCGTGCATTCGCCCGTCAAGCCGTGCAGGTTCAGATCGTGCAGCACGACCGTTCCCGGGTAAGCTCTCAGATAAGGCACCATATAGCTGTGGTACTTGCTGTTGCCCAACTGGTAGACGATCGCCTGGTAATGGTCGGCTTTGCCCGGAAACTCGGTATGGTTCCATATGCGGATCCCCGGATTCGAATAACGGCCGGCCTCCCTGGGAGACGCGTAACTGTCGTCCACAAACAGATCGCATTCGAACCGTTCGTTCAAGAAAGGCAGGATCGTCTCCATATGCTCCGCGACTCCGGTTCTCGCAGGAGCCAGCGGCGTAAAAATCGCCAGCTTCTTCCTGCACGTCAGACGGTAAGCGGCCAGTACCTTCTCCGCCGTTTTTCTGCGCTGGAACCGTTTGACCTGCTCAAGCCCCTTCTCTCTCAGCTCCTGCGCCAGCTGCTCGTTCGTTAACACCTGAATCATCCCGATGCGGATGTCTTCATGCCTGGCCGGGTTGACTTTGTAGACCGCATCGCCCGCAACTTCCTCCAAGGAGGCGTCGTTCGTGACCAGCGCCGGAACTCCGCACGCCATCGCTTCGAGCAGCGGATAACCGGCCGCCTCGAAGAAGGACGGGCAGGCAAACAGCTTAGCCCCCCCATACAGCTTCACGAGGTCGTCTACAGACGCGGAGGATACCCATACGACACTTCCGGCTGCGTCCGTATCTTCCGCGCCGGACGCCGGCGGAGCGTCGTTCCTCCTCTCCCGGTCGCCGATCATCACTAGCTGGTAAGCGGTCTTGCACCTTCTGTTCACCGAAGCGAAAGCCCCGATCAAAGCTCTAACGTTGCGTCTGTCATCCATCCCTCCCATGCTCAGCACATACGGTTTCGTAATTCCGAAGCCGGCCAGCTCCGCAGCCGAAGCTCTTCCCGGCTTGAACCTTCGATCCACTCCTTCCGGGACGACCGTTATCTGATCCGGATCGAGATCCGCCCAGTGGACCGCTTCCCGCTTCAGATGATCGGTATTGACGATAATAAGGTCGCACGAGCGTATAAACTCTTTCCTGCCGTCGTTCTCTAGTCCGGGGAAGACGACTGTCGCACCGGCCGGACTTAGCAGCGGATACAAATCGTGAAGCGTAACCGCCACTTTGGCGGCTCCGAACCATTTGCGCTGAAGGGCAGGGTAGGCGGGATCGAACGGCTGAAACAGATGGAACAAATCGATCCTGTTTTGTTCCAGAAACGATTGCAGCCTGGTTTTGTACGCTTCGGAGTCCTCCGTACCTTCATGCAGCGGATAATAAAAAAAAGAATGCTCCTTATTGTTCGGGGCGATCGAATCCATCAAATTTCTCACGTAACGATCCGCGCTCAGCCGGCCGGAATCCGTCTCCGAGAAGGACATATCGACCGCGATGTTCATCGTACCACCACCTGTTTACTTAAAATCAAGCCGCAAAGCAGCTCGGGCAATCGGCAATTTCTTTACCATATGCATCAGGAAAAAGACCTACTTGGACCGGTACCCCTATCCAAGAGAAATTGGCGTTAACCTACCGCCGCACCATCAGCCCCGGCATTCGGTCCGCGAAATCTGCATCCGGCATCCGCTTATGACGGGTTCCATTCGCACAGCCTGCGCATACGTATGAATATGTGCGTTTACCGCATAGCCCGTGCTTTTTCGAGAGGGAGGGATATTCATTTGAGCATCACCCGGAAGCTGCATAAGATCGTATGTCTGGACGAACAGCCGTTTCTGGCGGAACTGTACCGCAGCCTGTTGAACCGGGAGCCCGACGAACCGGGATTGGCCAATCATGCCCGCGCCTTGCGCCAGGGCGTCTCCAAGCATCAGCTGCTCGTCTCCTTTCTGATCAGCGACGAAGCGCTGTCGTTGTATGAACAGCCCCCTCCGGCGAACAAGGATGACCATTCGGCGATGGTGTACCGCGAGCTGCAGCGCTTGTTTAACCGCAGAGCCGATTCGTTCGTAAGCCACCTGTACCGCGACGTCCTGTGCCGCGAACCCGACCGCGATTCCTATAACAGCTACTTGGAATCGCTCGCCAAAGGACGCAGGAAATCGTCCGTATTCAAGCGGTTCGTCACCTCCGCCGAGTTCGAATCGCTGATCCGGATGGATAAGTATACGTTTACCCGTCACGTGCTGGATCAGCTCATTCAGAGCTTCTACAAATAATGCGGCGCATACGGGCGATCAGCGAACGGAGGCGGAGCCCATGGGAACCTTAAAGACGGAGAAGCTTATCGAGTTTTTGCGGGAACAACATCCCGAGTTATCCAAGCAGACGTTTCGCGTCATCTCGTCCGGCCATCAAAATCTGATCATCGTGTTAGGAGAACGCCTGATCTTCCGCTTTCCGCTGACGTCCGACCTTACCTCGCTGAAGCTGGAGGAGAGGCTGCTGCCCCAGCTCGGAAAACGGTTGCCTCTGCCCATCCCGCAGTTCCGCTACGTATCGTTGTCGAAGCAGAACATCCACTATGTCGGCTACCCGATCATCCCCGGCGAATCGCTGGAAGCGGGCAAGCTGAATAGCTTGAACGAACCTACCCGCCGGTTGTTCGCCAAGCAGATCGCGGAGTTTCTAACCTCGCTTCATACGTTTACGGGCGACCCGATCACCCGCGTCGACAGGCGGCGGTTTCAGGCGGAATGGAGACGGAACTGGAGCGGGTATTACCGCGCGGTCGAGCTGAACGTGTTTCCGAAGATCGGGAAAAAGGAACGGACCTGGATAATGCAAGTGTTCGACGACTACTTGTACCTGTCCGAGCATTTCAAATTTACGCCGTCGCTTATTCACGGCGACTTCAAAAACGACCACATTTTGTACGACCCGCAAGCGGGCAGGCTGACCGGCGTTATCGATTTCGGCCAGATGAAGATGGGCGACCCCTCCTACGATTATCACGACCTGTGCATCTCTTACGGGGAACCGTTCGCCCGGGCGGTGCTGAACGAGTATAAGGGACCGGTAGACCCGACCTTTCTCGAGCGATGCTCCGCCTTCTACGCGAACATCCTCCGGTTCAGCTCGATGATTATCGCTGCCCAGACGAAAAATGAAAGCAAATTCAAACTGCGGCACGAATGGCTGAAACAAAAAGCGCGGGATGCGGACTTGTAAAGTCCGGCCCGCGCTTTTTGTTGTCCGCCTTCCGTCTGCGGCATCCCGCCCGCTACTTCGTATCTTCCTTTAGAAGAGTCTCCATACGCGGCAGCCTGGGAACCCGGTCCACATCGGTTCCTTCCCGCCTTTTGTCCCGCCACTTCTCATACAGCTTCGGGTGATGCCTGGCCGCATATCGCAGGAACGGAAGCAGAACTCCCGCCTTCTCCAGACTGATCAGCAGCATGAACGGAGCCCGCCGGGTCGTCCGGAAGGCGCCGCTGTGATCGATCACTTTCAGCTTGTTTCCCGAAGTCACGATGATATGCCCGATCCGCGTATCGATCCGCGCAAACTTGAACCGCCGCATCTCCTGCAGGATGCCGACGACTTGGGCGCAGGCCCATTCCGGAAGCTCTCCGTGCCGCTTGACGTACTCCTGCAGGGTCGGCCCTTCCAGATAATCCATCACGACATAATGGTCCCCGGCCTCGTGCAGCCTGGGGAAGGATGTTCCCTCTTTCGCCGCCTTCAGCGCCTTGGCTTCCCAATAAGCGCTGTGGGTCGATTCGTACAGTTTGACGCACCGTTTCGGCGACAGCCGGAAGACGGCGCCTTGTGCCCCGATCCCGATCATCGGATAAGCGGTAGGATTGTGCACCTTCAACTCTTTTTTGCCCTTGACGATAATCGTCTCGACCTTGATCGCTCTGAAATCTTCCATGATAGCTCCCCCCTATGCAGAGGGCCGGCAAGAGCAGGCCGGCCCGGGTCACCTGCAGCCGCGGCCGCTACTGCAAGCCGAGCTGCTTCAGACGCTCCTTGATCATGCCGCCGACCGCTTGCGGGGAAAAATAAGTGCGAATATGCTGCATGCCGTTGTATGCGATCGAATGGCGGTAGCCGGCATTGTACCTCAGCTCGCGCATATAGTGGGCGGCATGGCCCAGATCGGGCTCCGCCCAGGTCTGATACGCTTTGTACGGTCCCCAGTCCCCGCCGACGCCGACGATATTGAAGTCAACCGTGCATGAGTTGGTCGAATTCATGAAGTCGGTGTTGCCCGACCAGTACGTGCCGATGACCGGCTTGCCCAAATACATCGCTTCGGCCAGCCCCAGACCGAATCCCTCCGAGCGGTGCAGCGACACGAAGCAGTCGGTGCAGTTCAGGAGCGCGTCGACCTCGTGGCGGGCCATAATCCGGTCGATGATATAGATATTGTCGTACCCGCTCACCAACTGGTTGATTTCATCGAGATCCGACGGATTGGCGTGGGAGTGGTTCAGCTTCACGACGAGCCCCACCGACGTATCTTTGCGGTCGAACGCCATCTTGAACGATTCGATCGCACCCTGCGGGTTTTTGCGCCGCTGGTAGCTGTGGGTATCGTACATCGAGAAGAACAGAAACTTGTCGTCCGGCAATCCGAACGAGCCGCGGTTCAGATCGGACGGCGGATTCACCTCGACGCCGTGAGGAATGCGGACTACCGGCACGCTCGCCTTCTTCGAGATCGCCTCGACTACGAAGCTGGTCGGCGCCCACACCTCGTTCACGAAATGGAAGCCGTCGCAAAATTCGTCCGGAAAATCGGGCAGCTCCCAGTGCCAGTATCCGATGTTGTAGCGTCCGTCGAACAAGCCGTTTCCGAAATGATGGTGCACCGAACGCATCGTATCGGCATTCATATGGAAGATATTCGTATTGTACTGCGGGTCCGACATCTCCTTATGCGCCCATGTCATATCCTCCATCCGGATCGAGGTGACGGGGAAGTTCATCGCGCCGAAGGCAATATCCGTCCTCGATATCGCCCGCGCCGCCAGCCTGCTTGATTCGCCGATCCCCATTTCCGCCCGGATGAAGCCGACCAGATTGATCCCTTTGGCATAACCCGGGACTTCCGGAACTTCCGCGACCTCGGCAGGCGTCTCGGTCAGTACGGGAAGCGCTTCGGCGGAAGCGCGTGCCGAACGCCGTCTCCGGCGTTTTCTCCAGGCTTTGAGCCGGCCTTTGCGGAACCGTTTTTTGCCTCTGACCAGCAGAAGCTTGCGTTTTCTTCCCCGGGCGAACCGTTTTTTCCTGGACCGCGCTTTTCCGCCCCTGAGCGGTGGTTTCCGCTTTTTGCGCTTTATCGCTTTGACAGCCGTGGAGGCTCGTTTGCTCTGCCAGCGTCGACCGGCGCTTTTCATAATATCCACCCTTTCCGGTTGAAATGACAGGGGAGCCTGCAGCTCCCCCGTTGTTGAGCTTTACTTTAAAATTGGAGGAAAGTACCCGGAATAAGCTGCGAAGGTTGGCGTCACTTTTGGGGGCAGGGTTTCGGGGGCTCCCCCGAAAGTACCCGGAATAAGCTGCGAAGGTTGGCGTCACTTTTGGGGGTAAGTTTAAGGCTGGTCTCTCCAATACTGCAGCAAATCGCGCATCGTCTTCTCGAACGGGATTTCCGGCTTCCAGCCGGTCTCGCTCTGGAACTTGGTGGCGTCCCCGAGCAAAATTTCCACGTCCGAAGGACGGAGCCGCGCCGGGTCCTCCTGGATCGAGATGCTGACATTGCTGTACGACAGCAGCAGATCGAGCACCTCCTGGACGGTGTAACACGTCCCTGATGCAATATTGTAGGTCTCGCCCGGCTTTCCTTTCTCCAGCGCCAGCCAGTAAGCCCGGACCACGTCGCGCACATCGGTGAAATCCCGCTTCGCCGTCAGATTGCCGACATGAATGACCGGGGGTTTTCTTCCCTTCTCGATGTCCGCGATCTGCTTGGCGAAGTTCGAGGTGACGAAGTTTTCGCCGCGCCGGGGGCCGGTATGATTAAACGTGCGGGTAACGACGATCGGCAAACCGTAGCTTTTGTAATACTGATAACCCAAATAGTCCTGAGCGACCTTGCTGACCGCATACGGACTCAGCGGACGGAGCGGGTTCGTCTCCCGGATCGGCACCTCGTCCGGCTCGACGTGGCCGTACTCCTCGCTGGAGCAGGCTACCTGCATTTTGCTGGCCAGATCGAACCGGCGGAGCGCCTCCATAATATTAACCTGGCCCGCGACATTGTTATGAATCGTGTCGATCGGCGAGTTCCACGAAGTAGGGACGAAGCTTTGCGCGGCGAGATGAAAGATCAGGTCGGGCTTGATTTCCCCGATCAGCGTTTCTACCGAGAACGGGTCTCTCAGCTCGCATTCCACCAGCTGGACGTCCTTGATATGCCGGATATGGTCCATACGGCTGCGCTGCCGGATCGTACCGGTAACCTCCACATTGTTGTTCAGCAAAAATTCCGCCATATGGCTTCCGACGAAACCGGAAATCCCTGTTACTAAAGCTTTCATCCGTTCAAGTTCCCCCCTCAAGTTGTTCCATCGCTTTTAACGCCGTTTTAATCCGCTGCTCCTCGGATTTGCGGCAGACGAGCAGCCCGTCGGCGGTCGAGACGACGATCAGATCGTCCACGCCGATGATGAGCGTTTTCGGATGATCGGAATAAATGATGCTGTTGCGCGTCGATTCCATATGAACCGTTCCGCTTCCGTCTACGATGTTCCCGTCGCGGTTTAAGTTTTGAATGCGTTCCAGCGAAGACCAGATGCCGACGTCGTCCCATTTGAACCGGACCGGAATCGTTTTGATCGCATCCGCCTTTTCCAATATCGCGTAATCGACCGATATTTTCGGCAGTTCCGGGTAGACGGCTTTGAGATCGCTGCCGCTCTCGGACAGCTTCGTCCAGATCAAGGGCTGATGAAGCTTCATATAATGGGCGATCGTGCTGGGCTTCCAGATGAAAATACCGCTGTTCCAAAACACGCCCGAATCTTGAATAAGTGATAACGCCACATCGAGCGGCGGCTTCTCGATAAACGAAGTGACTTCCAGCACGCCGCCTTCGGACGCATGCTCCGCCGTCCGGATATAACCGTAACCCGTCTCCGGTCTAGTCGGTACGATCCCCAGCGTGACGATGGCCGTCTCGGCCTCTGCCGCCCGCTCGGCTTCGACCAAAGCGTTCAACAGCGATTCGGATTCTTCGGAGTAATGATCGGATGGCATCGTCACGAGCACCTCGTCGTCGCCCTGCGACAAAAAGTGATGCGCCGTCAAAGCGATGCAAGGCCCCGTATCCCGTTGATCGGGCTCCAGCAGCAGACGTTCCTCGGGCAGCTCCGGCAACTGCTCAAGCACGATCGGCCGGTACGCTTGCGTCGTTACTACGTACAGCTTGCGGGCGGGCAGCCATTCCAATAACCGTCTGTACGTCTGCTGCAGCATCGTGTCGCGGGAGGTCAGGGGGAGAAACTGTTTCGGCCGCGACTGGACGCTTCGCGGCCAGAAGCGGGTACCCGATCCGCCGGCCATGATGACGATTTTCAAATCGCTTCCCTCCTTTGCTGCGGCATCCAAAATTCGAAGTTGGTGTAAGCAGCCACTAAACTAGGTATATAGTATGCAAGACGACTATGCCGAACATGGACATATTGCGGATACAACGCAAAAATCGGCATTTGTCCTTCATCGGACGACGGCCCGCGGCGGAGCGGAAGCTACGATCCGGCGCAATCCGTCCAGCCCGGCAGGTCGCCTTACTTCCGCCTCGATTTTTTCTCGGATTTCCGGTGCTTCACCAGCCAGTGGCCGGCCGAGGCCGGGTCTTCCTTCAGCACGTCGTACAGCTCCATGCCGGCTTGCGTCAGCGGCACCGCTCCGTTCACCCGATAGCTGAGCCGGCGGCGGTCGTCGTTCATGTCCAGCTGAGCCGGGACGAACGACGTATTCGCCCGGATGTCGACCGAATACGAATCCGCTCTGCCCTCCAGCGGGATTTTCAGAGTGAATGCGCCTTCGCCCGTCTTCGTCTCCTGCAGGCGGCGGCCGTTCACCCGCACGGTCAGCTCGAGATCGCCCGCTTTTTTCGCTACCTTGGGGAGCAGGTGATCCCCTTCGATCAGCAGCCATTTCGCATCCGGCGAACCGTCGCTGTTGATTTCCAGCGTGTAGCCTGGAGGGGCCCAGCCGTCTTCGAACCGGTTGGAGGATACGATCCGGTGCCCTCCGCCGAACAAGCGGAACGAATGCAGCTTCTCCATCAGCCACCCCGGACCTTCCGGCAGATGATGCGCGATAAACTGGATGATCCAGTTGTTCGAGACCGTCCCGTAGTTTTTCAGGCTGGAGCGGATAATTTCCGGCAGGCCGACGGAGAAATACTGCTTCATGCTTTTGCAATCGTCGTGAAGCCGCGAATTGGCCAGCACCTCGTCGATATAACCGAACCGGTATTTGGCCGATATGCGCATCCACAGGTCGTAATCCATACAAAATTGCAAGCTTTCGTCGATCGGCCCCACATCATCCAGCACCTTCTTGCGAATGAAAACGGCGGGCTGGCACACGGTGCAGACGTCGAACAGACGGACCCGGTCGACGGACGGATCGACGGGATACGGCCTCAGCAACTGGTTGTTGCGGTCCGTATGATTCGCTTTGCCGTATACGAGACCGTACTCCGGGTGTTTTCTCAAGCTGTCCACGGCTCGGGGTATCGCCTTCGGCCAGTACGTATCGTCCGAGTTGAGCCAGCCGATGATTTCGCCTCGGGCCAGAGCCAGCCCTTTGTTAAGCGCATGCGACTGTCCGCGGTCCTTCTCGGATATATAGCGGAACCGGTCGCCGTACCGCCGGGCATATTTCTCCAAAATAGCCACCGTTTCATCCTTGGACCCGCCGTCCACCACGATGAGCTCCACGTTGGGATAGTCTTGGCTGACGATGCTCTCGATCGTTTCGCGGATGAACGGGCCCTGCTGGTAGGAAGGGGTAACGACGGAGACGAGCGGTTTAGGGGACGATTCGGTATCGTTGCGGGCCATCTTCGGAACCTCCCTGCATAACAAGATAGTAAACACAAGTTATCGCGTGCTCATATACCAGCGGATCGTCCGCTCCAGGCCGGTCCGCATATCCGTTCCGGCTACGAAGCCGAACTTCGCTTTGGCTGCCGTCACATCCAGCTTTCTTCTCGGCTGACCGTTCGGACGTCCCGTATCCCACACAATTTCACCGTAATAACCGACCGACTCCTTGATCGTTTCGGCCAGCTCGCGGATGGCGATTTCTTCGCCGGACCCCAGATTGACCGGCTCCGATTCGTCGTAGCTTTCCGCCGCGCGCACGATGCCTTCCGCCGCATCCTCCACATACAGAAACTCGCGGGTCGGCGATCCGTCCCCCCACAGCGTGATCGACGGCTCCCCTTTCTCCTTGGCCTCCGCGCATTTGCGGATCACGGCCGGAATGACGTGAGACGTCTCCAGATCGAAGTTGTCCCAGGGACCGTACAAATTAACGGGCAATAAATATATGGAATTAAAGCCGTACTGCTTGCGGTACGCTTGCGACTGGACCAGCATCATCTTTTTGGCGAGCCCGTACGGAGCGTTCGTTTCCTCGGGATAACCGTTCCACAGATCCTCTTCGCGAAACGGTACCGGCGCGAACTTCGGATAAGAACAGATCGTGCCGATCGCGACGAACTTCTGCACGCCCTTCAGACGCGACTGTTCCATCAGTTGGGCGCCCATCACGAGGTTGTCGTAAAAGAAAGAGCCGGGATTTTTCTCATTCGCCCCGATCCCTCCGACGACTGCGGCCAAATGCAAAATAACGTCCGGCCGGCAATCGTCCAGCATCCGCACAATATCCGCTTCTTTGCGAAGGTCGTACTGCTTGCTGCGCGGGACAAAAATTTGCGTACACCCTCCCCGCCTGAGCCGTTCCACCACATGCCTGCCCAAAAAACCGGCCCCCCCGGTCACGACGACCGTCTTGTCAGAAAGCTTCATGAATCTCTCCCTTTCTCCAGAAAATCGGCATATCGGCTTTGTTTACGATATGTAAACGGGAGCATGTGCGTATAGACAACTACATCGGGTCCGGCAAAATATGCGCGCCCGCAGCGGGTACGTATCCAAGCCGGAGACGACGACACTCCATAAATTAGCATTAAGGGTCTGTCCGAAGAAACCGTTTCAGCGGCTTGCACGGTGAAACGGCCGTTGTTCCCCGGTCCCGGCCCGCCGGACGGAATCGAAGAACCGCACAAAGGTGGGAAGTTACTATGCGCAGGCTGAGGATGATCGAAATCTTGAGGAAGGTGTACCAGAAGAACCATCACAAATTCGTGGCCGCTTGCTACCGGGAGCTGCTGAACCGGGCCCCCGACCCGGACGGTCTGGATAGTTACGTGCGCCAGCTGCATGCCGGAACGTCGAAACTAAACGTGCTCGCCTCGCTGATGAGAAGCGAAGAGGCGGAGCAGCTGTACCGCTCCGGCCCGTCATCCACATCCGGCAAAAGGCGCCCGTCGGCGGCCGATATTTTCCGCGATCTGTACACTCGCTCTCCCGATAAATACGTGCAGGGGCTGTATGAGGAACTGCTTGGCAGAAAAGCGGACAGCCCAGGCATGAAAAGCTTCGTAAAGCAGCTGCACGGCGGAGCCGCCCGGAGCGAAATCGCCGTTCATCTGCTCCGGTCGGGAGAAGGGATGGAGCTGATCCAATCAAAGGACGGTATTAAAATCGTCCAAAAAATTTTGTTCGACTTTGCAAGACGCGAGTATATGCCGAACGTGGAATGAACAGAGGGATCCCTAGCCGGCTGGCTTTCCGGCTCTGGATCCCTCTCGTAATCAGCGCTGCAGGCGTTAGGAAGCATAGGCGTGCTGATAGCCTTCCTCGAACGCTTGGGAGAAGCCTGCGTCGAACCCTTCGTCGTAACCGCGGTTATACCCCTCGTCGTAACTCAGCATCGTGCCCGCGGGCCCTCGCGTCCGTACCGGTCCCCGCCGGATCGACCGGCGCCGCTTGCCCCGCCGGAGCAGCCTGCTTCGGTTCCGGGAACGCGGACGCGCCGCCCGTTTGGTTTTCCGCTTGCTTCCCGGATGTTTTTTGCGTTGTACGGTCATAAGATCCCTCCTTACAGGTTGTCGGCCCGGATCACGGGCGGAGCGATAACGGGCAAGCCGGTAGCGAAGCGTAACGCCTCGGATTCGGACAAAGCCTGGACGGCGTACCGGTCCAGATTCCATACCTTCGTAACCCAACCGGTGATCAGACGGTGCAGCGCGCCGCTGCGGTGCTGGTGGAGAGCTCCGTCCGGCGTCTGTACGACGGCCCCTTCGTGAAGCGGATCGCCTTCCTTGCGGACAGCGGACTGCAGCTTCGCCAGCTTGGCCTGCCATTCCTGCAGCGATATAACTTCGCCCATCGGCCAGTTGCGCAGATCGATCTGCGACACCCTCGTGGCATCGGCCCCTTCGGAACGCTCGAGCGGACGGCGCAAGCCGTTCTCGATCCAGTATGCGGCCGGCCCGGCGCCCCTGACGGTCACATGGGACGGATAGAAGTCTTTCATGCCTAGCAGCTTGTCGCTCCAGTGACCGGACGTTTCGTTCAGCAGCGAATGCGTCTCGCCCCATTTGTCGGAGTAAAACGCGAGATTTCTCCCGTATACTTCATCGAACTGCTCGGGCGTCAACGTTTTGATCGTCGTGCTCCCCACATGATGGATGAACGTATCGCGGGCGATCACCAGGCCCAGTCCCATCAGACGGCAGCGGTACCCGTAATCGTCATCCTCGCAGTTGCCGATTTCGAACCCTTCGTCCAAGTAGCCGAGCCTCTGGAACACGTCTCTTCGCATCAATACGCAAAATCCCGTCAGCCTGCCAGTCGCCGTCCACATCGCCCGATCGGACCGGTTGATCGTGGCGGCAAACCGGTGCATCTCTTCAATCGAGCCGTAACTCGTCTCGATCAGTTGCTCTCCGCTAATGTAGTTGGTAACCGGGCCGACGAGTCCATACCGGCCGCTGCCGTGCAGACAGGCGAGCAGATTGAACAGCCACCCCCGGGTAACGATCGTATCGTTGTTCAGAAACATGATCGTCGAGCCGCGCGCCATCATCAGCCCTTGGTTGACCCCGCCGGCGAAGCCGAGATTGCGGTCGAATATTTTATAGCGGACCGTTCCGCGCTTCAACGACCGCAAGTAATCTGCGGTTCCGTCCGTCGAACCGTTGTCGATAATAATGATTTCATGCGGCTCGGGTGTATACGCTCCGATGCTCTCGATGCATTCGGCGACATATTTATGCTGATTGTAAGTCGGAATAACGATGCTCGTACCTTCGAAGCCGGCGGCGAACGCATCGCTGCCTTTTTGAAATCCGAGGCTGTAGCCGTGCGAATGTCCGCTGTTATAGCCCGTATTGTAGGCATTGTCGTAAACCGCGTTCAGGGCGGCCCGCTTCCGGGCATCCTTGCTTTGTTTGGCCCGCACCTTGAATTCCCTCCTTTCTGCCGGGTAGCCTCCGGGCAATGCGCCTAAGCGGTCTTCATTTGAAAGGCGCCTCACCCTTCAGCATCGAGTTGGCCAAATGGCCGAAATCGATCGCCACTTTGCCGAGCTCGGACGCGATCCGCTGCGAGATCAGCACCGCCGCTACGCCCGCCGCCACGAAGGCGATGTCGAAGCTGTGAGCTGCGATTTCTTGCATGACGCGCGGCACGTCCTTGACTCCGTCGACCGGGGAGACCCATGCCGCCACGTTCACGCCGCAGCCCCGCAAATAATTGGACAGCGGCTCCGCCAGCGTTCCGACGACGAGCACCCGCCTGCCGCTCGTAATTCTCGACAAATACCCGGCCTGATACAAGTAATAATTGATCAGCGAATCGGTCAGCGTCAGCGAATCGAGCTCGATGCCGTGCGCCCTGAATACAGCCATGGCCAGCGGCTGGTAGTTGCGCACCCTCAGCTTGGGAATGCCTACGACCGTCGCTTGGCGGACCGCATCCCGGAGACGGTCGCGCGCCTCCAGGTCGGGAACGTTCACGCCCGCATAGCCGAGAAACGATCCCTGCTCCTGAACCTGCTGCACGCTAAGCACCGTTTCCTGCGCGAGCGTCAGCAGCTCTCCGTCCCCCAGTCTCACGAGAGAGAACGGAGTCCGCGTCTCCAGCGCGTGCAGCACCCTGCCGCCCAGTTCGTCCGGCGTCAGCAGATGGCGGAATCGCGAACGCAGGCTCTCGACTCCCGCCACCACAATCTGTTCGGCGGTAAAATCCGCGAGCACCTCGTAATCCGGAATGAACGAGTCGATCAGACTTTCGACGCCTTCCTTCCATTCGTTCCGCGATTCTCCGTCGTACCGGCCTTGCCGGTACCCGTCTTCATGGCCTTTATCGTATCCGCCGTTGTAGCCTGAATTGTAGCCTTCATTATAGGAGACAGAACCGGCCGCTCCGCCTGTCGCGATCTGCAGCCGGGCGGACGGCTTCCGCAGCCGCTTGCGCCTCAGCCGCCATTTCCGTCTCATCAGCGTCTTGCTTCTCCGCAAAACGGGTCGTGGCAATACGGTCACCACCTTCTGTAAAGGGATATGCTGGCGATTCCCCATATCGTATTCGTCCCCCGGCCATCCGTGCCGGGGACAATCATCCAATTTGCCGCCGGGATCAGGCGAAGACGGCGTCCAGCAGCTGCCGGACACGCCGCGGATACGTATGCTCGCGCATCGTACGGGAGAAGCCGCGCAGCGCGATCTCTCTCCGCTCCTCGTCCCGGCTCAAGTAATACTCCGCCTTCTCGATCAGCTCCTCCGGAGAGGAGTAGACGGCAACCTCGACGTCCGGCACGAAAGCGGCGGCGGTCTGCTCCCGCGTATCGGTCAGCTGGAACGCCGCGCAGGCGCCGATCTCGAAGCTTCTCGGGTTGACGGAGCGTGCGGCGATGCCCAGCGAATTTTGTTTCGTTTCGTCATCGATGGCACGATGCAAGTTGATGACGATTTTGGCCGAGTTGTAATACAGGGCGGTTTCCTCCGGAGAGATCCATGTACCGAGCCGGATCTGGTCCGCGAGCATCGCGTAATTCGTCATCCGGTCCCACCAATATCCCGCGATAAATACCGATTTGCCGCGCAAATACGGAGCGATCCGGTCGAATAGGGCGGCACGGCCTTGGAAGGCGCTGCCGATAAAGCAGATGTCCGACGCATATTTCGGATTGGCGCGCCTCGGGGCGTAATAAGCCGTATTCGCCCCGAACGGCAGATGGTGCACCCGGGAACAGCCGCGCTCCCGGTAAAATGCGACGCAAGCTTCTTCCAGCGTAAACACATAGTCGTAGTGGACGGCGATGCCGCCGGTCACGTTCGAATAATACGGATCGTCGGTAAACCAGACGGCCGTGCGGATTCCCATGGCGCGAATCGCGTCTACCTGGCCGACGCCTAGGCATTCGACCGAGTTCAAGGCAAGCACGAGATCCGGCCGGACGGCAGCCGCCAGACCGGCCACATCGTCCCCCGGAACGGCGACATGCACGTCGCGGACAAGACGGCGCAAGGCCGCGATAATCCCTTGATCCAGCGGGTCGTACGACCAGAGCCCGGATTGGACGTAGAGGACGCTAACCTCCATCGCGGGAGGCTCATACCCTGTCTGGCGGACGATCGAAGCGCATCTGCCTAGACGGAATCCTTCGCTCCAGCCGGCCCGGTATCCGGCTTCCCAGCCGGGAGCGGCGGCGGTTTTCCTTCCGGTCACGCTTGTTCCCCCCCTCTGATCCAGACTAGCCGGACACGATCTCCAGCAGCCGCTGGAGCCGGTTGTGGTACGTATGTTCCGTCACGGTGCGGTACAATCCCCTTTGTATCATTTCCCGCCTTTCTTCCTCGTGGTTCAAATAATATTCGATTTTGTCCACCAGCTCTGCCGGCGTGGCGAACGTGGCGATGTCGCGTCCGGGCGTATATAAGGCCGGAAGCTCCAGCCTTTCGTCAACCAGCTGCAGCGAGGCGCAAGCGGATATTTCGAACAGCCGCGGGTTTACGGAATGGGCGGGAATATTCCGGCTGTTCGCGTTGTGGGACGCATCGTCCGCCGACCGGTGGAGATTGATGACGATTTTCGCTCCGCTGTAATGTTTCGCCGTCTCTTCCGGCGACAGCCAGACGCCGTGAATTTTATCCTCCAGCAAGCGGTAGTTGCGCATCCGGTCCCACCACCAGCCGATTATCCTCAGTCGCTTGCCGGCCAAATATTCGGCGATTTCGTCGAAGAAAGCGGCCCGGTTCCAGAACGCGCTGCCTACAAAGCAGATGTCGCTGCGGTACGCCAGATCCGGCCGCGTATGGCGGATGAAGCGGGGATTGACGCCGAAGGGCAAGTAATACACGCGCGGACAGCCGAGCGACTGATAAAACGGCACGCAGCTGGCTTCCAGAGTAAACACGTAATCGTAATGAGGCGCGATCGCGGCCGTCTTGTCGGAATGGTAAGGATCGTCGGGCAGCCAGACGGCGGTCCGAAGCCCCCTCGCCCGCATCGCATCGATCTGTCCGGTCGGGAACGAGCGGCCGATCGCATCCAGCACGAGCACGAGGTCGGGCTTCGCCTCCTCGGCCAGCGGCACGACGTCCTGCTCGGGCGATACGACGACAACCTCGCGGACGGACGCCCGCAGAGCATCTTCGATTCCCTGGTCGAGCGCCGCATAAGGAGCCCCGTCCGCCTTCACGTACAGCACCTTGACGTTCCGCCGGACCGCTTCAGCCGAAGCGGCCCGGGCATAAATCGATTCGCACAGCCCCAAGTGGCGGCCTTCCGCCCAGCCGTCCCGGTAGCCGTTCTCCCAACCGGCGTCGCCCTCGTCCGGAGGCGGAACCGGCGTCCGCCCGTATGCGCTAGGTCTCTTTATGCGGCGCATGCCTCATCCTCCTCCTGTAGTCGCAAGTCCGTCTTTTCTTGCGAAATAGCGACGGAGCGCCTCCGTCCAATGCGGCATCGTCCGGAACGCGCGCAGCTTGGAGTTGTCGAGCACGCTGTACGCCGGCCGGCTCGCCTTGGTCTTGTAGCCGGAGCTCGGCACCGGCTGCAAATCCGCCGTCACGCCCCGCTGCCGGAACACTTCGGCGGCGAAATCGTGCCAGCTGCACTCGCCTTCCCCGGAGCAGTGATAGATGCCGTAGTCGGATACGTCCGCGACGAACGTCCGGATCGTTTCCGCGATATCCAGCGTATGCGTCGGCGACATGATCTGATCGTCCACGACCCGGATCGGCGATCCTCCGCCGGCAAGCCGGAGCATCGTCTCGACGAAGTTGCCGCCCTTGCCGCTCGCTCCGGCCGTACCGAACAGCGAAGATACGCGGAAGATGAAGTAACGGTCGTGATACGCCGCGATGAAGTGCTCGCCGGCCGCCTTGGAGACGCCGTATACGTTCAGCGGGGAAGTCCGGTCCGTCTCCCGGTAAGGCGTCCGGCTCCGTCCATCGAACACGTAATCGGTCGTGAAATGAATCAGCACAGCCCCCGTTTCGCCGCACAGCCGGGCCATCTCCCGCGGAGCGAGCGCGTTTACGGCGAACGCTTTCTCCGCATAATCTTCACACTCGTCGGTTTTGTGATAGGAGGTGCAATTAATCAGCGCGTCGAACGGCCCGAGCTCCCGCAGGAAGGGACCGATCCGGTCGGTCCGCTCCACGTCGAGATCCCGGCGGTACAGCGGCACCAGCTCGACCGGTGCGTCCGTCAGTACGCTCCGGATGTCGGAGCCGAGCTGCCCGTTCGCTCCGAGCAGGAGGATTCGCTTCATCCTCATTCCCCTCCCCGGATATCGACCATACCGCCGTACATTTCCGTCTGCCGGATGATTTTCTGCCATTTCGCCAGTTCCTGATACCAGTTCAGCGTGATCGTCTGTTCGAAATCGGTCACCCGGCCGTCTTCCAGCTCCCGGTAGATTTCCAGCGCGCCTTCCGCAGCGGTCCATCCCGCCTTCCAGCCCAGCGCCCGCTCGATCTTCTCGAAGCTGACGCGGTATGAGCGGTGATCCGGCTCGCCGTACCATTCGATGGCGACCTCCTTCGGCAGGGCGCGGGCGATCGTCTCGCCGAGAGGGCCGAGCTGATAGTTGTTCGCATCCGAGCCGACATTGAACACTTGCCCGTTCACCGCTTCCGGGTCCGCCTCCAGCAGCAGGGCCATCACGTCGGTCGTATCCTGCACATGGACGAACGGCCGCCACTGCGTCCCGTCCTTCATCAGCGGGATGACTCCGCGCCGCCAGGCTCCGAGCGTCATGCCGTTAATCGCAAGGTCGAACCGCATCCGTGGCGAGAAGCCGTACACGGTCGCCTGTCTCATCACGACGACGGTGAAGCTCCCGTCGGCCAGAGGCAGGACGCTGTGCTCCGCCCGTTCGTTCGCCTTGGCATAGGTCGACAACGGATTGGTCGGACTCGTCTCGTCGACGATGACGTCCGCTTCCTGGAATCCGTACAGACTGCACGAAGAGGGCAGGATATACGTCCGCACGCCGAGCTGCTTGGCCATGAGGGCCGTTCTGGCCCGAGATATATGGTTGATCTGATAAGTGGCTTCGCGGTACAGCTCCCCGCTCGGATCGTTGGACAAGGCGACCAGATCGATCACCGCGTCAACGTCGGCGAAGTGCTCCTCGCGGATGCGCCGGCTGTCTTCCTGCAGTACGACCAGATTCGGGTGGGGCTCCAGCTTGTCGGCTCCGAAAAAGTAACGGTCCAGCGCCTTCACCCTGTAGCCTTTGCCGAGCAGCTTCGGCACGAGGACGGAGCCGATGTAGCCGCCTGCCCCCGTGACAAGTACCGTTCTCATGAATGTCCCTCCCCGTCGTATAGAAAGTCGATTTCCGCATCACGCAGACGCGGCTGCGCTTCGTCCTTGGCCGACAATACCGGCACGGTGACCGGCCAGTCGATGCCGAGGTCCGGATCGTTCCAGACGATGCCCCGGTCGTGCTCCGGCGAATAATATTCGTCCACCTTGTACAGCAGCCGAGTGTCCGGCGCGAGCGTGCAGATGCCGTGGGCAAATCCTTTCGGCACGAGAACCTGCCGCTTGTTGTGCTCGCTTAGAACTACGCCGACCCATTGTCCGAACGTCGGCGAGCCCTTGCGGATATCGACGACGACATCGTAGACGGCTCCCGCAAGGACGCGCACCAGCTTCGTCTGTGCCTTCGCGGACAACTGGTAGTGCAAACCGCGGATCACTCCGGCCTGGGCGGATAAAGACTCGTTATCCTGGACGAAATCGTACGTCAAGCCGAGCCGCTCCAGCTTGCTGCGGGTGTAGCTTTCCATGAAATAGCCGCGATGGTCACCGTGTACGACCGGTTCCAGCAAAAAGACGCCGGGCAGCTTCGTTTCGAGCCTAACCATGCTTTCCTCCCCTTTCCCTATCGGTTCTTATCCCGGTTCCGCATCCGGGAAGGACAGCCGTTCACCGGCTTCCCGGAGCGATTCGAACGTACCCGCATCGGTCCACCAGCCGGTTAACACGCCATAGGTCAGCGCGCCCTCCGCCGCGTACCGGTTGTTCACATCGGTAATCTCCAGCTCTCCGCGCAGAGACGGACGGATGCCACGAATCGCCCCGAATACCGCCGAGTCGTACAAATAGACTCCGGTCACGCAGTAGTCCGATTGCGGGTCGGACGGCTTCTCCTCGATCCGGGCAATGGTGTCGTTCGCCAAAACAGGCACCCCGTACCGGTTCAATTCGTCCGTTTCCTTAAGCAGCACCATGGCCGTCCCCGGCTCCTGCTTCGCAAACCGGTCCGCAAACGGCCGCAGATCGTCCTCGAACAGGTTGTCACCCAGCAGAACGACCATCTTCTCGCCTTCGGAGATGAACCCTTCGGCCAAGGCGAGTCCTTGGGCGATTCCCCCGGCCTCCTCCTGGACCCGGTAGGTCAGCCGCACGCCCCACCGCTTGCCGCCGCCCAGATAGTCGAGAAACAGTCCGGCGGACTGCTTGCCGATGACGACCAGAATATCCCCGATCCCGGCCGAGGCCAGCTTGCGGACCGCATGCTCGATCATCGGAACTTTTCCCGCCGGCAGCAAATGTTTGTTCACGATTTTCGTCAGAGGGGCGAGACGCGTCCCTGTGCCCCCGGCCAAAATAACGCCCTTCACCGGCCTTCCCCCTTTCCCAGCCTGCCGCAGCCGGCTGCCGCTTATATGAACTGCTTGGGATCGACTCCCCATTTCTCGATAAATTTGCGGTAATTCGTCTCGACCAGCCGGTCCATCCGCTCCTGACCCTGCTTGCGGAAGCTGGCGCTGCCGTGATGGTGAACGACCGTGTCGCCGGCCATCAGGAGACGGTACCCTTCCAGTCTGGTCCGGTAGCAGTAATCGTCATCCTCGTAATGGCCGGGCGAAAACCGTTCGTCGAGCAGTCCGATCCGGTCCATCAAGTCCCGCCGGAACAAGAAGCAGAGGCCGACCAGCCGCGTCACTTCCTCCCACTTCCGCCCGTCCGACCGGTTCATCGTCTCGGCCATCCGGTGGAATTCGTCCAGCGAATCGTAGTACAGCTCCATCTGCTGTCTGCCGCTCGCGTAGTTGGTGCGGGGGCCTACGATTCCCGCCTTCCGGTCGCTGTACAAACATTTAAGCAGGTTGGATAGCCAGTTATGCGTGACGACGACGTCGTTGTTCAGCAGCAGCAGCTCGGTTCCGCTTGCCGCGAGCAGCCCCGTGTTGCAGGCTTCCGGAAAACCGCGGTTCGCCGGCAGAGAGACGAGCGTAACCGGCTTTTGCAAGCAATACTCGAGCGTCCCGTCCGTCGAGCCATTGTCCACGACGACGATCTCATATGGAGCGTCCGAGTAAGTCTCGATCGCCGCTATACATTCGCGCAGCAGCCCGAGCTCGTTGTACGTCGGGATGACGATGCTGGTCATAGTCATGACGAGACCCTCCCGAGCACGCTGCGGTTGCGGATATCGTCCACGGAAGACAGCCTCGGTCCTTCCGCCCGAAGCAAGTACGAGAACGCCTCCAGATGATCGCCGACGATCAGATGGGCTACCGGATTGTCGTGGCCGGAGTTTTTCGCGCGTATCCGGTTTTTCGAGATCACGTCCACGCTCATCGCGCAGCCGACTTTAAGGCCGCTGCGGACCGCGATCGACTGCGCTTTCGGAGGCACCATCAGATTGGAACAGCCGATCGTCTCCAGCGCTCGCCGGGACAGCGCGTGAGGTACCGCCGTCATCGAGTTCGCTTCCAGGTCGGCCCGCCCGAGCGACCGGTTCAGCATCTCCTTCACAACCGACACCGGGTCCCGGTTCGCGAATACGTCGATATAAGGGGAGATGTCGTTCAGCGCGACATCGGTTCCTTGATCCACCGCATCGACAAACGGCACCAGATGCTCCGCAAATACCGGGAAATCGCCGTCCAGAAACAGCAGGATATCCGAACGCGTCAGCTTCGCCCCGACCGCCCGGCCGACGTCGTGTCCGAGCGGTCGCACGAAGTGGACGACGATGCCGCCGCTCAAGTTGCGCGCGCTCCAAAAGGTCCGGTCGGTCGAGCCGTTAACGACGATAACGATCTCGCTTAGCGGCAGTCTGCCGAGCTGATCCAGCACGGCAGGCAGCGCTTTTTCCTCATTCATCGCCGTGACGACGGCACCGATCGTCTTCCGCGTAGGCACCAGCACCGGATTGTTCAGCCGGATTCCCTTTCCGCTTTCGAACCCCTGGACGAAATGGCGGGCGATGTCATGGTAGGCGGTCCAGGAGGCAGTCCGGATCGGAAACGACTCTCTCCAGTCGTTCCAGCAGTCGTTCAGCGCCTGCGCCCGGCCCGCTGCGTCTACATCGATCAAGGGAGCAGCTTGCTTCCCGGCCTCGAAAGCTCTGCCGGCAAGCTGCACCGTCGCCGCCGAGCGAACCTGTCCCTCCGAGCCGCCCTGCTGCCGGAGACCCCTTCTTCTTCCTCCGCTCCGCCTTCCTGCCTTGTGTATTTTTCGCTTAAGCCGGCCGCGCGTACGGCCGGTTATTCGGAATTGACGTTTGCGCAATCGACCCATGCCTTCACCTCACGATTTCCCTGACCCGCATCAGGTCCGGCAAATTGCCCCGTTCATTCGTCGACCGGATATACCAGTCCATCGCTTCGAGGTGGTCTCCGATTATCAATTGCTCGAGCGGGTCGCTCCCCGTTTTCTGCCGCCTTCTGCGGATCGGGTTCGGTCTGCCCACATCGATATAATGGACGGCTCGGACATCCAGCCCTCGGCATATTCCGACCGCCTGGGCTTTAGGCGGAACCGCAAGCTCCTCGAAGCCGATCGTCTCGAGCGCCCTCCGGCTTAAGGCGTGCGGAATCGTCGTCATCGACGCGCCTCTCAGATCCGGCCGCGATAAAGCGATATTCATCGCGTGCTTGGCAAGCACGACCCCATGCACGTTCCGTTTGCCCGTCGGCCCCATATAGCTGTTCAGCGCAATGTCGACCCCGTTCTCCACCGCCTTGATCAGCGGCATCAGATCTTTAGCGGGAATGACGATATCCCCGTCGGTAAACAGCACGATCTTCCCCTTCGCTTCTTTGGCCCCGATGCTTCTGCCCACGTCGTGGCCAAGCGCTTCCGGATACGTAATGACGCGCGCCCCGAGCGATTCCGCCAATTGCCGTGTTCCGTCCGTCGTGCCGTTGGCTACGACGATGACTTCCGTATTCCGGTGGACGCGGAACGCCTGGCGGATAACGCGTTCGATCGTCCGGCGTTCATTCACGACCGGGATGACGACCGATATGGCGGGACCGCCGGAGTAGTCCGGCTGCCCGGCCCGGGCGGGAACTCCCGGTCTGACCGTCCTGCGGCGGGAATGGAGACGGCCGGCGGCCGCTCTCTTCCGTTGTAAGCGGGTGCTTGTTCTCCTTCTGTTGCCGGCTCGCGGCTTCAACATCATTCACCTCCGATTTCATGAGGAACCTGTGCAACTATCGTCTACATCCGCCTGTGCGAATCGCTTCCGCGCGGCTTGCCCGGCATCGCGCCGCGGTGCCGCTATGGTTGCTTTTCTTACGAGTCATTCTATGAAAATCCGCATTAGACGAAAGGGCATCCGCCGATTGTCCGATAAAAAGGGCTGTAGCTGCCGCAAAAACGGCGAGTGACGGAACGAGCAGCGGGCCGCAAAAAGGATGACATTCCGCTCCAAGCCAAACAGCAGCCTCCCGCTCCGCAAGCGGAGTGGAGAGGCTGCCGTCTGTTCGCAGCCGGCCGGTCAGGGGGCCGGCTGCCGCATGAACACCTTGTTATACGCCGGTGCCGATCGCGATCCAGTTAATCATGCCTTGGGGTTCCGGGGTAAATTTCGTCCGTACAATTTCTACGGTTGCACACCGCTCGGTTTTCGCTTTCAGTACGGAATAGCAGGCGGAATGATTCGTCATCGCCACCAGCACATAGCCGGTATCGGCGAACGGCTCCTCGAACGTCACTTCGATGTACACGGTCTCGTCGTGCACCGCGAACCGGAACGGAGCGGCTCCGAATTGCTGCAGCGCTCTCCCCGTCCGCCCGGTCGTCTGCACCGCCGCAAAATCGAGCTTGCTTGCCGGGAGCGAGCCGTCGGCGATATGCTCGGCGCCGACCGCTCCTTCGGCCAGCTTGCCCGGAGTGACCGAACCTGCTGCGAGCTTGTCGGACGTTACCGCTCCGGCGGCAACCTTTTCCGTCGTGACCGCTCCGTCCGCCAGCTTCTCGGACGTAACGGCGGCTGCGGCCACATGTACGGAAGCGACGGAGCCGCTCTTCAGCCTGCCTCCGGAAGTTTCCTCCTGGGAGGGGTCGCGCATCGGCCAGGCGATACCTTCGAGATGATGCGGCTTGATCGCGCCGACTTCGATGTGATGGCTCTGAACCGTCCCCGGTCGGATATGAATGCCCTCGATGCTGTCGGATGCCAGGATCGCGCCGGTCACCGACCGCGACGCCAGCTTCTCTGATGTAACCGACCGGTTCGCGAGCTGCTCCGTCGTGACGCTTGCCGCCGCCAGCTTCTCGGCGGTGACCGACGAGTTTTGCAGCTTGCCGCCGCCAATGCTGTCGTCAGGCAGCCGGTCGGCGAGCCAGGCGACTGGACCGAGATGTTCTTCCCGGACCGCGCCCGGCTCGAGATGCCGGCTCTGAACCGCGCCGTCGCGAAGGTGGCCGCTATCGACGCTGTCTGCCGCAAGAGCAGAGCCGGTGACTGCCCCGCCAGTCAGCTTGGCGGAGGTGATCGAGCCGTCTGCGAGACGGTCCTCGCCGATCGCTTCGAACGCCAGCTTCTCCCACGTCACCGTTCCGTCCGCCAATTGTCGCCCGCTAACGCTGCCCTCCGCCAGATGCTCCGTCCCGACGCTCCCGGCTGCGAGCTGTTCCGCTCCTACGGAACCCGCTTGGAGATGTGCCGATTGCACGGCTTCCGGGCCGATATGGAAGCTCTGAACCGATCCCGGGCGGATATGCTCGCTGCCGACACTGCCGGTCGCCAGACTGGCCGAGATGACCGATTGGTCAGCAAGCTTGGCGGAGGTGATCGAGCCGTCCGCGAGCCGCTCCGTATCGATCGCTTCGAACGCCAGCTTCTCCCATGTCACCGTTCCGTCCGCCAGTTGCCGCCCGCTTACGCTCCCCTCCGCCAGATGCTCCGTCCCGACGCTCCCGGCCGCGAGCTGCTCCGCTCCTATGGAACCGGCTTGGAGGTGGGCGGGCCGGATCGCCTCCGGGCCGATGTGGTAGCTCTGGACTGCGCCCGGACGAATATGACCGCTGACGACGCTGCCGGCTGCCAGACTGGCCGAGGTGACCGATTGTTCGGCAAGCTTGGCGGAAGTGACCGAGCCGTCCGCGAGCCGCTCCGTATCGATCGCTTCGAACGCCAGCTTCTCCCACGTCACCGCTCCGTCGGCCAACTGCCGCCCGCCTACGCTATCCGCCGCCAGATGCTCCGTCCCGACGCTCCCGGCCGCGAGCTGCTCCGCTCCTACCGAATCGTCCTGCAGTTGCTCCCGTCCGACCGCGTCTTTGCGGATATGCAGCCCTTGTACCGCTCCTTGCTGAATATGGCTGCCTTCGATACTGCCGCCGGCGAGAACCGTTCCGGACAGCGATCCGGGCGCCAGCTTCTTCAACGTGACCGAGCCGTTCGCCAGCTTGTCGGCCGTTACGCTGCCCGCCGCCAGCTTCTCTTCCGTCACCGCTCCGTCCGCCAGCTTCTCCGAGTTGACCGCGTCCGCCGCGAGCTTCGTTCCCGTCACCGCTTCATCCTGCAGCATCGCCGAGGTGATCGCATTTTCCTGAATATGCTCCTCGGCCACCGCTCCGTCCGCCAGATGACAAGACTGAACCGATTCGTTCAGCAGATGGCCTCCGCTTACCGACTCGAACGCCAGCTTCTCTCCCGTCACCGCCCCGTCGAGCAGATGATCCTGGCCGATGGAACCGGCCGCGATCTTGTCGCCGCCGACGATGCCGGCAGCCAGATGCTCCGCCCGGAGCGCGCCCGGCTCGATGTGATAGCCTTTGACCGCAGCGGCCTGCAGATGGTAGCCCCGCAGCGCTTCCGCCTGGATATGCTCGCTCCGGACACTTTCCGCAGCCAGCTTCTCCGAGGTGACGGCGCGCTCGGCCAGCTTCTCTTCCGTGACCGCCCCCGTCTGCAGCTTCACCGTCGAGACCGCCTGCTCCTGCAAGTGCGATTCGGCTACGGATTGGGAGGCCAGATGCCGGGAACGTACCGATTCGCCCGCCAGTTGAACGGCCTGCACGGCGCCCGGGGCGATTTTACTCTCTGTAACCGCGCTGTCCGCCAGATGTTCTTCCGTAATCGCCGACGTCTGGATGTTGCCGCTCGCGACGCTCTCCGGCGACAGGTGACCGGCGGTTACCGCTCCGGCCTCCAGATGCTCCGGCCGGATAATGCCGGACTTCAGGTGGCAGCTCTGGATCGCCTCATTTTTCAGATGTTTGCCGGTAATCGCTTCGTCCGCCACTTTGTCGCCCGTGACCGCTTGCGCGGCGAGCCGCTCCGAGTTCACCGAGCCGACCGCCAGCTTCCCGGACGTTACGGCTCCGTCCTGAATCGCATCCTCCGAGACGGCGCCGTCGGCAATATGCACAGTGCCGACCGAACCGGCCGCCAGATGCGCCGCTTCGACGGTACCTTCGCCGATATGGCTAGGAAGGATCGCGCCGCTCTTCAGATGAGTGCCGTCGACACTGCCAGCGGACAAATGCCGGGCCGAGATCGCGCCCTCCGCCACATGCGATCCGACGACGCTGTTATTTGCCAGATGGCGCGATACGATCGTACCTTCATGAACATGCTCGGAGACGATCGCCCGTTTGCCGATATGGCGGCCCGTGACCGCTCCTTGGGCCAGATGGGTTGAGCCGACGCTCCCCTCGGCCAGCAGCTCCGGCGTAATCGAACCGGGTACGACATGGCGCGTCTCCACCGAGGAAGCGGCCAGCTTGCCGCCGGTTACGCTATCCGGCGCGAGTTTGGCCGCGGTCACCGAGCCGTCGGCCAGCTTCGCTTCCGTGACCGCTTCGCTGCGAATCGTCTCGGAGGCAACCGAACCGGCGCTCAAATGCTCCTGGCAAACCGAGTCCGCAGCCAGATGTTCGCCAAGTACCGCTCCTTGCGTCAAATGCTCCGACGTAACGGCATTGTCCGCCAGGTGTGCACCACGAACCGCTCCGGGCGCCAGCTTCGACGCCGTTACGCTGGCATCGGCCAGCTTCGATGAGGTCACCGCCAGGTCGGTCATTTTGTCCGTGGACACCGTCTCGGGGGCGAGCTTCGAAGTCGTAACCGCGTGGTCCACGATATGGTGCGTGTACACCGTTCCCTGAACAAGATGGTTGCGCGTTATTGAACCTAGCGCGATTTTGTTCCACGTGACCGCATAATCCTGAATCGAATCGTTGCCGATCGACATTTTCTGAAAATGTTCCGTGCCGATCGCACCCGCTCCGATATGCTGCGATTTCACCGCGCCTTCGGCAAGCGTCTCTTCGTTCACCGCTCCGGGCGCCAGCTTGCCGGAGGTGACCGAGCCATCCGCCAGCTTCTCCCCGGTTACCGCTCCGTCGCGCAGCTTGCCGGTCGTCACGCTGCCGGTCGCCAGCTCCGTCTCGCCGACCGCTTCCTCCTCCAGCTCGTCGGAGCCGACTGTGCCGGGGGAGAGATGACGCCGGTCGATGGCCCGCTCGGCGATGGCTCTGCCGGAAACGGCGCCGGACGCCAGCTTCGGCTCCGTCACGGCGCCGCTCTCCAGCTTAGACGTGCTAACGGCTGCGTCGGACAGCCCAGCTCCGGTTACGGCCTGCGATGCCAGCTTTCCTGTTGTTACCGCTCCGTCGGCCAGATGCTCTTCCAGTACGGACTGCGGCTTCAGGTGCGACGATTGGACCGACTGAGGCTGCAGATGCTGCGATTCTACGGATTCGCTTGCCAGCTTGTTGGACGTTACCGCTTGCGGCTTCAGTTGGTCGGTTCCTACAGATTCCTCGGCCATATGACCGGTCTGGACGCTGCTTTCCGCTAGATGCTCCGCGGCCACCGCCCCAGCCGCCAAATGCTCCCCCAATACCGATCCTTTCTGGAGATGATTGGAGTCGATACTCGCTTCCCCGATCTTCTCCCCGGTAACGGCTCCATCCCGCAGCTTCTCCGTCAGAACGGCTCCGTCGGCGATTTTGGCCGAGTTTACCGAACCGTTGGCCAGATTGCTGGACAATACCGCTCCGCTTTTTATTTTCTCGCTGACGATCGACTGGTCCTGAATCAGGTCGGTGGAGATGCACTGTACGTGCAGATGCTTCGCCTCGATGGAGCCTTCGGCGATTTTCATCGAATCGATCGTTTTGTCGGCCAGCTTCTCGGACGTAATGCTGTTGTCGACCAGCTTCTCCCCGGATATCGATCTCGGCTTCAGCTTCTTGCCGGATATCGTCCCGTGAACGATATGCCGGTCCTCGATCGAAGCCAGGGCGATTTTATTCGCCGTCACGCTTCCTTCGGCCAGCTTGGTGTTATCGACGGCGTAATCCGCGATGGAATCGCGCCCGATGCTGTTCGGCTTCAGCTTCGATCCGTCGATCGCGCGGCTGGCGATTTTCTCGTTCGTAATCGCTTCGTCGACGATATCGTCGGTATAGACGACAGCCACATTTTCGTGCTGGGCGCGTTCGAATAAGAGCAGCACCGGAGATATATCCGTCGGCTCCTCGAACAGCTCCACCTTCTGGATCGTTTTGTCGGCAGGACTTCCGCCCGCAGGCGGAGCCGGCTCTTGAACGGCGGGCTTCTCCGAAACGGGCTTTTCTGAAACGGGTTTTTCCGCGGCGGCTTTGTCCGGGGCGGGTGCTTCCGCCGCAGGCGCCGCCGCGATCCGGGCTACATTGGCTTCCGGTTCGGGGGCGCGGTCGGCTCCTTGGCGTTCCGTATCCTCCGGTCCGCTTTCGTTACGTTTGGGTCGCGGCGCTTTTTGCGTTTTATCGTCGTCCAGCCAGCTTAGCTCGTTCATCTTGGAGTTGTAGATCCGCTGTCCGGATTGTTTTTTGGCCCGCGATCCGTCATTCGGTTTGTTCCTTTTCATCCGGGTCACCTTTCTTCTTCCAGGAGTAGTCATCTGTAACATATGCACCGATATGGGCACAGGTCACATTCGCCCGGCGATTTAGATAAGCGCCCAGCTTCCCGGACCGCATCCGGAAGGGGTGGAACGTTATACGAGGGAGGGCGCGTGTCCAGGTTTTCGGGCCGGATCGGCTTGTCGGTCTTCATAGCGCCGCCTATCAGGCTATCTTCCTATTTTTGCAAGAATTACGCCCGTAACTAGAACCAAACCTTCTGGACGAGTATACATTAATATCGAATCAGATTAGAGGGGAGGAAAAACGAAGATGTCTGATCAAACAAAAGTGTCCGATTTTGTGTTCGGTTGGAATCCTTCCTTTGGGGCATGCAATCCCCATCGTTCCGGCGGTGCCCATCATTCCCAGGGCCATCGTACCGGCGGCGCTCACCATTCGCACGGCAAGCATACGGGCGGCGATCGCACGCTCGGCAGCCGCACCGGCGGCGCCCATCACTCTCATGGCCAGCATGCCGGAGAAGAGCATCATTCCCACGGCCGGCGCACTGAAGGCGCCCATCATAGCTTCGGCAGCTTGACCGGAGGCCACCGCACTCACGGCAAACGGAAAGCGAGCCCCAAAAAGTGCTGCAAGCCGTGCCGGAAAGTTGTCAGACGCCCTGTCAAAAAGAAAAAACGCTGCTAGACGGGCTTTTCTCTTCCAAGCACGCATGCAGAGCTTGAACCAGCCGCTGCCATCCAGCAATCAATAACCGGGCATATGCCGTCGCACGCCACGTATCCTCCGCATAAAGTATCCCACAACAGCCTACCTGATCAGGTAGGCTGTTGCTTATCAGGAAAGGCGGACCGGATGTTATGGCATTGCCCGTGTACAAGTTCGACCTAGGCGCTTACGAAACGAAAATGATGAAGAAACATATATGGGACGGCACCTTCGTTAACGCCCGCCTTCATTTCAATGGGAAGCCGTTTGCGGTCCGTATCCGGTATCGCGGCGGACATACGCGCAACTACCCGAAAAAATCGTACGAGGTTCGGATCGGCGATATTACGTATCATTTTAATGCCGAATATGACGATCCTTCGATGATGCGCAACGCAATGTCTTTTCATTTTTTTCAAACGATCGGGGTGCCGAGCCCGTTAACCCGCCACTGCGAGCTATATATAAACGGTGTTAACGAAGGCGTCTACCTGCTGATCGAAGCGGTTAACCGCAAGTTTTTCCGGCGCAGGAAAATCAAGGTCCGCTCGCTCATGTACGCCGACAACGACAGCGCCAACTTCTCCCTGGTCAGTCCGGACACCCGCAAGAGGAAGCGCACGCTGTTCGAAGGATACCGGCTCGTCATCGGCTCCGACGCCGACCGTACGAAACTGAAACGGTTCGTGCACAACGTCAACAAGCTCCAGAAAAGCCGCCCGGCGTATCTGAAGCGCAGGCTGGATTCCGACAATTACTTGCGCTGGCTCGCCGGTGCCGTGTTGACAGGCAATTATGACGGCTTTGACCAAAACTATGCCTTGTACGAACATGCGCCCACCGGCAAATATCGCATCATTCCGTGGGACTACGAAGGGACTTGGGGGAGGAATTGTTACGGAGAGCGCTGCTCCGCCCATCTGGTGCGGATCACGGGCTACAATCAGTTGACCGAAGCGCTGCTCGAACAAAAGCACGTTCGCAGCCGGTACCGCGAGCTGCTCGAACAGCTGGTGAGCACCGCCTTTACAACATCCCGGATTATGCCGGTCGTCGAAAATATGCATCAACGCATCTCCTCCTATATGTATCGCGACAGCAACCGGAAGTGGCCCTACCGGACCTTCGCCTCCGAGCCGGACATATTCCGCAGCTACATTCAGGAACGCCGGGAGATTGTGCTGAAGGAGCTGGAGAAACTGTAAGTAAAGTACGCGGCTGCCAGGGCTTCCGGCGCGGGGTACTGCTTCGGCGGAGGGCGGCAGCGGGGGTTTTCGAGTAGAAAGCTGCAACGGCGGGGGCGGCGGGGCTTCTTGCTTGGGATGTTGGTTCGGCGGGCTCGGCGCCGGGCTCTCCCGGCGAACCAGCTATGCAAGCGGAAGTTTTACTTCCGATATTTCGCGTATGCAGCCGTCCGTGGGGGGTTAGCGGAACAATTGCTGCCGCTATTTGCACCTAATTGGGCTAATTCTCGTCAAATCAAGAGATTAGCGGAAACGAATCTTCCTCTATCGACCGATTTACCTCTCCATCGTAGTCTTAGAGGAACTCCAACTTCCGCTACCTCTATCTTCCTCGGCAATCAAATCCCCCTATTAGCCATCAATGCTCTGGGCGGCATTCTTGATGATGCATACGGCACTCTATGAGTTGTGAGAGCTCACACGACCTCGTTCTGCTAGTTAGTCCCGCTTCATGTACAAGCAAAGCACAATTTCCAGTTCAGAAGCAGGATACTCCGACAAAGAAAACCGTCAGGGGAAATCAACCTGACGGTCCTTTGACGTGCAAACCGATACGCTAACGCGTGAAAGGGAATGGTACCTTCGCTCCCAGCCGCTCGACTTCAGGTCGTGTTGTCTTTTTGCGGCGGTATCGCTAACGAACCCAGCAACTGTTATCCGAGCCGAATGCGGGCGTTTGAATTTGTAACGAACTCATGTATCGTTATTCCCGCATATGGGATCGTTTTTGTTCCACTTTCGGTTCAATAACGATCCCCGGATTCGTTACGTCTGGAATAACGTCGTTTTGCAGCGACAAGCACAATACGATTCGTTAGTCTTCGGACCTGAGTATACGTTCTCTAACGCCAAGGAAGGAAACCCATACATTCACTTTAGCACGGTAAAAACTTAAATTCTTCGGCGGAGATCAAAAGCTGTTACGGACACAGCGAGGCTGTCGATTCAATGTGGACAACCAAGCGTTCTATTTGCTCGCGATTTGGAATAATGCTTCCTTGGACCAGGCCATGCCGCCGTCCAGCTTCCGGTACAGCTCGAGCAGCCGGTTGGCCGAATGCTCCCATGTGAACCGTTCGCGTACGCGGCTCAGGCCGTTCTCGCCCAGCTTTTGCGCATAACCGGGATCGGCGAGCACCGAACAGATACTCTCCGCCAGTCCTACCGAGATATGGGCAGACGTAACGAGAAGTCCGGATTGCTCGTGCTGGATAATCTCGGTCATGCCGCCGACGGCGGTGGCGACAACCGGCACTCCGGACGCCATCGCTTCTACGTTGACAAGCCCGAACGCCTCCTGCCTGGCGGAAGGAACGACGACGACGTCAGCCAGCCGGAACCAGTCGGCGATTTCGCCATGCGGCACGAACGGGACGAAGCGGACGTTCGATTTGACGATCGACGCCATCTTGTGAAGCTTGCGCACATACGCCGTCTTCCGGTTGGAGCCGTAATAAGCTCCGCCGACGAGCAGCAAAACCGCATCCGGCTCGAGTGCGGTAATGGCGGGCATGGCCGCGAGCAGATGATGGACGCCTTTTTTAGGAATGAAGCGGCCGACATACAGCACGATTTTTTTTCCTGCCAATCCGAGCTTCTCCAGCATCTCCTCCCGTTTGCCGCGCTCCCCGTCGGCCCACTTGGAGACGAACCGGCCGGTATCGACTCCCAGATGGTTCACGACTATTTTCGAGTCCGAGGACGGGTCCATGGCGGCGACCTTGTCTTTGAGAAACTGGCTGTTCACCACGATCGCATCCACAGCTCCCAGGCAGGCTCGCAGCGACGGCAAGCTGATATGCGGTCTGGAAATAAAAACGGTGGAATGAAGCGACAGGACGACAGGTTTTTGCGGGAACAGCCGCTTTACGTATTTCGCATACCTCGGCCGGTTTTCCACCTGAATGACGTCCGGCTGCTCGCGCTTCAGCGCCAGGCAAATGTGACGGATATACGGTTTGGCTGCTGTACGTACGAAACGAATCTCCTGGATCGTCTCGCGGGCCGGCCGCCTCCCCATTTTTTTGCCGAATATCCAAACGTCCGACTGCTGCTTCAGGCGTTCTCCGATCTGCATGACAGTAAGCTCGACCGAGCTGCTCTTGCCTGACGGGATGACGAATGATCCGGGTGTAACGATCGCGACGCGTAACCGGGACACGTCCCCCACCTCCTTCTGCGATTGCACGTACGGGGATGTTCCGTACAGCTGATTTGGAATACGATCGAACTTACGGTCGTGCGGCCGCGGGCAGCGTTAAGCACGAATCGTAACGGGCGTCCCGACGCCTACTTGGCGGGTCAGCTCGAGAACGTCCCGGTTGTACATGCGGATGCAGCCCTTCGACACTTGGCCGCCTATGGAGGAAGGATCGTTCGTTCCGTGGATACCGTAATGTTTGCGGGAAAGCCCCAGCCAATAAGCGCCGTAAGGGCCGCCCGGATTAGGCTCCTTGTTGATTATCTTGTATTCACCGGTGGGAGTGGTTGTCAGCATCTTCCCGATCCCGACGGGATACGTGCGTATGACGATATCGTTCTCCAGAAGATGAAGCTTCCGGTCGGACAAATCGACGATAATTCGGAGCGACGGCAAATGGCATCCCTCCTGCCGGACTGATGGTGCGGCCGAACCAGGCGGGGTACCCGCCTATCGGATTCTATACTATATGCAGACATTTCGCGGGCTGACATCGGGGAAACGGGCTCTCCCCGTCCTTTCTTGCCTAACCGCAAAAAACCGACCGGCGGATAAACGCTTCCGCCAATCGGTTTGCTGTCCAGACAGCCGCTTCATCCGTCCTTTTTCCAGGAGACGAACAAAAGCAGCGCATACGAAATAACGATAATCGAGCCGGTCCACAGCCAGGCCAGCGTCATATTGCCGCTCTCGACCGCTACATAGATGGCCGTCGGAACCGTCTGTGTCCGTCCGGGGATATTGCCCGCAATCATCAGCGTCGCCCCGAACTCCCCGAGCCCGCGGGCAAAGCCGAGCACGAAGGCGGTCACCAGGGCGCGCCGGGCAAGCGGCAGCGTGATGTACCGGAATACCTGCCATTCTCCGCCGCCCATCGAACGCGCCGCATCCTCCAGATCCGGATCGACCGAGGCGAAGCCGGTTTTCATCGTCTGATAGACGAGCGGAAACGCTACGACGCAAGCGGCGATGACAGCCGCCTGCCAGGTGAATACGATCGTCTGATCGAACAGCCATTCCGCCATGCGACCGAGCCAGCTTCTTCGCCCCAGACCGAGAAGCAGCACGAATCCGACAACAGTGGGCGGAAGCACCAGAGGCAGCAGAAGCAGCGTCTCCACTACCGTTTTGCCGGGGAAACGGGCACGGCTCATCCCCTTCGCAACCGCGACCGCTGTGAAAAATACGAAAACGCTGGATAGAAGCGACACTTGCAGCGACAGGACGATCGGTGCGAGAAACTGCTCCTGCGATAGACCGCTCATGTTCCGGGGGCGGCTGGACTGAATCCGTATTTGCTGAAAATGTCAGCCGCTTCCTTCGTCTGCAAAAACCGGAACAGCTCCCGGCTCAGCTCCGGATGCCGGGTTGTTTTGACGACTCCTGCCGGATACAGGGCAGGCGTATAGGTCGAGGGATCGACGGTGAAGGCGACCTTCACCTTCTGCGAGGACATCGCGTCCGTTTTGTAGACGAAGCCCGCGTCAGCATTGCCGGTCTCGACATAGGAGAGCACCTGGCGCACATCCTTGGCCTGAACGAGCTTCGGCTCCAGCACCTCCCACAGCTTCGCGGCGGTGAGCGCTTCCTTGGCGTAGCTTCCCGCCGGCACGCTTTCGGGAATGCCGACGGCGATCCGTTTGATCTTGGACGCCGCGAGATCGGCTGCGGCACGCCACTCCCCTTTGTCGTCTTTCGGCACGACGACCACCAGCTCATTGCGCAATATCGCCTGCTGGTCATTCTCGTCGATCAACTGTTTATCGAGCAGCGTCTGCATGTTTTTCACAGCCGCAGACAGAAACAGATCCGCCGGCGCCCCCTGTTCGATCTGCTGCTGAAGCGCTCCGGAAGCGCCGAAATTAAACGTCAGCTTGACCGCAGGATGGCTGCGTTCATACACGTTCTTAAGCTCGTTCAGCGCATCGGTCAGGCTGGCCGCCGCTGATATGAGCAGTTCGGTCTGCTGCTTGGCCGGCTCGCCGCCCGCGCCGCCTTTCTTCGCGGATTCCGGGCCGCAGCCGGCAATATATGCGGCCAGCAATCCTGTCAGCAGGAGAGCTGCCGTTAGACGCCAGCTTCGACTTTTCCTATTCTCGCTTTTCCAAAACCTTGCCATGTGCAGAACCTCCGGCTGTAATATAGCGAATAGCTACATCTTACCATCACGCCGCCGGATGCACTAGAAAACAATGAGTGGGCGATATTCGCCAGGATCGGACCGAAGTGCAAGAATTGGTTTAGCTATTAATGGACGATAACTCCGTTATGAAGATTTTGCGTTTGCGTCACAGCTCCGGATATAACCGCAAAATAGGCGGATACGGCTCCCTGCACCAGATTTTGATGAACGGACAGATTCCCTAATATATGGGCGCCCGTCCGCATAAAATTTTCCGCTGCAGTCGGTCCCGAAATTCGAACGACATTACCCGTTGAAGCAACATTGCTCAACTTCTCGAAATAGAAACACCAAAATTTCAAGTTATCCGGTTCGATCGTCGTACGCATCAGATTGTTCGAGACGATAAGATCGGCGTTATAATCCGGATATCCGGTCTCTCCGTTATTAAAGCCTTGGAAAATAATAAATATTTTTTTTGTATCGAACAATTCGTTATTCGTAATGACGGCGCCGACCTTGCAATCATTGCAATAGATCGCACGATCATTATTCTTGAGAATATTATGCGATATAACCGCATTTTCGAAATGCTGGACCAGCACGCCGTAAGACGCGGTTCCCGGCTCTGCAATCACCTCTACGGAATTCCCCGTCACCAGGACATCTTTTATTTTTCCGACCGGGGCCGGAGAGAAGGCCGCATTGGAACCGATAACCTCAATCCCGTTCCCGTAAATCTTTTTGATTATATTGTTAGATACAGTGTATTTGTCGTATATTCCGAAGTACGTCCCTCTTCCAATCGATATGCCGAACGATTTGATTATGGATTTCTCATTGATGAGGACGCCTTCAATACAATTATTCGTGACGATGCAATTCCGCGAATTGGTTTTCCCCTTGATCGCGGCATAGTAGGAGTCAACGAAACGATTTCCGTCAATAAGCAGATTTTCGCAGGATGCATAAAAATCGATTACGCCGATCGGTCCGACTCCCGTCGTCGTTTGCCGGCCGTAATGTTGAAACAGATTATTGCGAATGACCAGACTGGAAAATACCTCGACCGCGATGTCCGCCGTAGTGATCGTAATAGCCCCGAGTCCATACATCGAAATGGGCTCGTTTTTAATAAACGTGTTATCCGATACGATGCCGTTGCAGTTGCCGCTGATGGCAATCACGCTAGTGTCCAAATGGCCCGGGGCGTTTTCGTATCCTTTCTCGAAATAGTTGTCTTCGATCTTGATAAGCAACGATTGATCGACGTCCGCTTTGTCCGCATCGTCATAACCGATTAAAAAGATGGCATTCGAAGGCGTATTTAAAAACTTGCACTTCCGTATGGAAAGAAAAGACTTGTCGTTGACGTAAGCACGATCCCGGGCCGACCAGTATACGATGCGATAATACAGCCGATTCAGTTGATCCGGCGCAATTTGATTATCCTTATTCCCGTCGAAAATCATGTTTTCGAAAGAAACATCGATTCCGTTTGTTTGGATATCGAACATGACGGTTCTTTGTCCGAGCGAATTCTTAAACTTGATTGTCGCGCTATCGTAGCTGAGGAAACGGATTGACTTGCCGATCGTCAAAGACGTGACTATATACGTACCACTCGGGAAATAAACGGTCGAGCCTGCTGCGGCAGCGTCGATCGCCGATTGAATCGCCGCCGTGTCATCCGCCAGGCCGTCGCCTGTCGCCCCGAAACAGGTTACAAGGATTGCGTTCGGATAAGGACAACAGTCGCCGGACGCATTCCCATAGACGCTTGCGGTCACGCCGCTTCCCTGCCGGGCAAATCCTACGCCGCTGCCGAACATTAACCCTGTAACCGCAGCGGTGCTTGCCGCACCGAGCAATTTTCTCCTGCTGATTTTCACTTCGGATTCGTTTTGTTTCATAGGTCGACTCCTCCTTGATCAATGAAATCATACGCCTGCGGGGGTCATTTCAATTTGTACAAGTTTAGGGCTGCCGCAATCGCCTTTTTCCTCACACAAAGGCTCGAATTTATTTGCCTACTTCTGCGGCAATTAACTTGTCTGCCCGTTCGGCGGCTTCTCTCAATGCGCTGTTGATATCTTTACCTGCGCTGTATTCGCCCAGAGCCGTCAGCACTTCTTTGTCCGCGATGCCCTGATACCTCGTCTTCATCGTTGGAGCCGCGAACTTCGCGGGCAAGATCGCCTTCATATTTTTTCCTTTGTAGAGCGGTTGATTGACTCCGAAGTTTTGCATGACCTTGCTTTGATCCTTCAAGATCGAAGGGGTTCCGCCTTTGGCCTGCCACTCTTGAAACTCGTCCGATGTCACGTAGGCGAGCACCTGGAACGCGGCATCCCGTTTTTTGCTCATGCTCGTGATGTAGTAGTAGGCGGGGTAAGACTGCGGCCCGATTCCTGACTTATCCGGCAGGAACGGCAATTGCACCATGTCCCAGTTCATATTCCCGAACCCCGCGCCACCGCCGCTCAACGTCATCAGCATGGCGATCGTCTGCTCCTTGAAGAACGGATTTTGCTGGTCCGGCAGCGAAAAGGTATGATTGGGCAGGCCGTTTCCGGGGATTTTATAAAATCTGGCCATGTTTTCGAACGCCCGCACGAAGTTGTCCTGTGTAAACAGCGCTTTATTCGTTTTCGGATCGAGGTGCGGTGCGGAATACTGGTTTAAGAACATCATGTGCTGGAATGCGAACGTCAGGCCCCGATAGTTGACTCCGCCTTCCGTGCGGGTCATTTTCTTCGCGAGATCGTACAATTCGTCCCAAGTCATCCCGTCTCTCGGGTAAGCGGTTCCAAAACGATCGAACAAATCTTTGTTGTAAAACAAGGCGCCGGAGATCGTATTCACCGGAAGCCCGTAAATTCCCCCGTTTGCCAGCTCCCGCTGAATATCGACGGTTGACGGCTCAAGCCGGGACAAGTTGTAATTGTACTTTTTAATCAAATCGCTTATATCGCTCTGCAAGCCGTACGACAGGAGCGTAGCGGGAGTGAGCCCGACGGAGCTGAGGAAAATGTCGATCGTTTGGTTGGTCGTGATCAAGTTCTGCACGGCGCCGTTCACGAATGTGATTGTATAGTTCGGGAACTTCTTGCGGATTTCGTTGCCGCCCAGCTGCTCCATGAATTGTTCCGCCGTCGCCCCGCTGGACGAGGCGAATACGAGCTCCACCTGATCTTCGGCCGCTTTCTTCGCCAGTTGCTCCGGAGTATCCTTCCCTTCCTTCTCCGCGCTGATCTCCTTGTTCCCGGTATCGCCTCCCGTCCCGTTGCCGCATGCCGCTAGCAGCATCGTGAAGGGCAACACGACGAAAAGCAGGACTAAAGTAACCGTTTTCATTTTACTCGTTTCCCCCTATCGTTTTCTCCGTCCGGCCGGCGTATGTACCGGCCGGGCAGAGTCGGATTCGTCTTCTTCAAGCCATCGTTTCCAATTGCTCGGGTTTCACTTCGCCGAGCAGCGGCGCTCCTCTTACAAGCCGTCCCAGCTCTTCTACGGCGAATTGCCCTAACCGCTTGATCCCGTTATTGACCGCGCCGGCGATATGCGGCGTTACTATGCAGTTGGGCAGACTGCGAAACGGATGGTCGGACGCCGGAGGCTCGGGAGCCGTGACATCCAGACAAGCGAATAAACGGCCTTGTTGCAATTGTTCGACCAGCGCCGCTTCGTCCACGATTGACCCCCGCGCCGTATTGATCAGGATCGCGTCGTCTTTCATCATCAGCAGCCGCTCGCGATTGATCAAATGATGCGTCGACGGTATAGATGGAGCATGAAGCGATACGACATCGCTTGCCGCCAGCAGCTCGTTCAGCTCGGCCTTCACCGCTCCGGTGCGGGCGATCTCCTCCGCCGTACTAAATGGATCGTAGACGAGGATGTCGACGGAAAATTGACGCAGAAGCCGAATGTAGTGCCGCCCGGCTTTCCCCGCGCCGATGACGCCGACGGTAAGCCCATACAATTCGCGAACGAGCTCTCTCCCTTGTCCCCATCCCCCCTCGCGAGTAATCTGCGACAATCGCCACATATTTTTCAGCGAAGCGATTGTAAGGGCAAGCGCCGATTCCGCCACGCCGACGGCTAATGAATCGTTGCAACTGGCCACCCGGATTCCCCGGCTCCATAGCTCCGGCGTCACGACCGGCTTCACCGTGCCGGCCGCGTGGACGACTGCCCGGAGGCGCGGAGCCCGGTCCAATATCTCTTTTGTTAATGGAGTGCAGCCCCATGACGTTACGGCCAGATCCGCCCCGGCGATAGTATCTTTGAGCGTTTCCGGAGAAGGCTTGCCTTCCGTTCGATTATAGATAACATCGCCAATCGACTCGAGCTGTTTGCGATGAGTGGCGTCAAACAATTTTCGTTGTACGACCAGGTCAGGCAGTATCGCGATTTTCAGTTCCACCATATTCTCTCCTCCACCGCGATGCTTATCGTCCCCGCTCCGCTGAAAGCTGTATGCGCTAGAACTCCGCCAAGCATTACGATTTGAAGTCCGTATTTTCCGGCCAAAATCGTTTCCCCCTTCTATCGCTCACAGCGCCTGCTCTACACCCATTTCTTCCAGCAAGGCGGGCAACCGCCGCTGCCACCGGTCCTTCGCCGACAAATCGAACAGTCGTTGTCCCGTCTGCCGCATAGCCATCACCGCCGCGATCCAGGCGTTCGTCCAGCCCGATTCCACGCACCACGCTCCCCAGCCGAGATCGGCCGAGCTTCCCCAATATTCCCATAAACGGTAGTCGAAGCTGCGCATCCAGGCGCCGTGCAAATACGGATGCTTGTCGGAGCTTAACTGAATCCGGCATAAAAAATCGGCCAGCCGATCTTCCGCCGTCTTAAGCTGCTCATTGACCTCCGCCGCTTCATGAAAACCGAGAAAGGCGAAATTCGCCGTATACAGCAGATCGCACACCGGATCGCCGTCGTTCTGGAGAAGAGCAGCCTCTCCCGTTCCGTAAGCTTCGTTGGATTGGGGCGGAGGATACTTGCCGTTCTCAAGCGCTCCGATCTTCTCCGCAATGGCGCCGCACGGCTGCATCTGCCGCAGCAGCTCGCCGCTCATCCGCTCGAGCCAGCCTCGATGCTCGGGCGTATCTTCGACGCTTACCAGAAACGATAACGGAAGCAGCATTCTGGCTATTTCCTGAGTAAGCCCGTTCGTCCATGTCCAGCCGTCCGGGTATGCGTCCATCGTGATCCGAATCGCTTGTTTGGCTGTCGCAAGCAGCGGCTCGTAGCCGGTTAACGCGTACCCCCAAATATAGCAGGCCCATAAGTAAGACTGGTAGTGCGGAGCGCAGCTGATAAAGTCCTCGCTCTTGTAATGCTGCCATCCGCGTCCATCCGGAAACGATTCGGGATACCGTAAAAAGTTTCTGCGGAAACCGCTCGAGCCCGCTGTTCGCCAATTGGCCAACAAGCAGCGCAGCAAATGGTCATCCCACCGCTCGTCGCCGAGCAGCCGGCTGACAGCCAGCCCGGCGAGAAGCACGCGCGCATTATCATCTCCGTAGAAGATCGGACCGCGGTCGTACCAATTCGCAAGCCCATATGCCGGGCTGTCCTTGCGATCATTCAGGAAGGCGGGTGCGGACCAGACGTAATTCATGATTTGTTCGGCCGTCTTCCGTGAGGCGGGATTGCTGTTCAACACCGCATCGTAAGCGAACACCATTGCGCTTTCGGCGGCACAATCGGCGCGGGGAGAGGAGACGAGCCGCATCTGCCGGCCTTGATGGTCGATGTGTGACACATAGCCTTTCATCGCTCCTTTACCTTTTTCCGTACTGAACAACACGTGCTGCTCGAACCAACGAAACGACAGCTCCAGCGCATCCGATTCGTATGAGGGGGGCACCGCGTCCTGCTTGCCGAAACGGACCGCGACATCCGGCTTCCACTGCAGCAGCGGCACCGGGTTCTCCGGGTCGAGCCAGGCCATTATACCGTGCCAGATCGACTGCCACGCAGCCATCGGTCCGTACCTGCCCGTTACGAAATGGCTCAGCTTGCTGGCCCCTGCCAAAACGCTCGTACCCGGCAAATCGAACAAAAGCGGATGCGTCTCTCCCGCTTCTTCCGGCGGCAGCCCGAATACGGCCTTGTCGTAACCTGCGATCCGCGCCAGTACGAGATGCGGCGTCAACCCCGAACTACGGACAGGAAGAAACCAGCAACCGTGCATAGCCAAAATAGATAACGCTTCCACATCAGGTGCGAATCGCTCGGAAGATACAACCCCTCTCTCCCATAAAGCTTGCCGGGGCGAGCCTATGTCCAGTCCAGGCAAGCTTGAAGGGTATTCCGCATAAACACGCAGCCGCTTGTCGCGAATGAGGCGCAAATGCCGCTCATCCAACTCCAGTTCCGCCTTCGGATACGCGTCGGCCAGCAGCAATACGCCGCTTCCGGGCTGCGCATGCTCAAGTGCGGCGTCGATTTCGCCAAAGCGCGGACAATGCCTTTCCTGCCCGATCAGCAACCGGAATAAATCGTTTTGCTCCGAGCAATAAAACGTCAGATTCACTTTGTCGATAACCTCCTTTTCATCTCATCTCTGAACTTAGCCCTTATGTGCAGCAAATGATGTTTAGTCACAAGATGTATTTCATTTCTATTTCACATAAATAGTAATTCAATTCCGATACTTTCGTCAATATGATTTTCTATTTCACATCAAGAGGTTGTCACAAGGTGACAAATAATCCTTTATGATCCGGCACGAAGTTGGAGTGTAACGGAAAGCAAAAATAACCGTCGATTCGAACCGACGGTTTTTCTGGTTGCCTCTTGCTCGTGGATTTTAAAGCATTTGTTCGACGAATTCGGACAAAGCCGCTTCGTCTGCAATGTCCGACCAGTACAACTTCAATTCCCTTTGCAGCTGACGGAGTTCGTCCGCGCTCAGCCGCAAGTCCGCAAGCGTCCGGAATGTCGGGATGATTTCCCGGTACATCGTATAACGGGACGGACGATATATGTCTTCTTCTCCAGTCCACTCCGCCGCTTTTTTCAATCCGGGAATGCTCAGAGTGCGTTTGCGGATATGGTGCTGCGCTTCCGCCGAAGTCAAAAAATGAACGAACTCCTGTGCCGCCGCTTTCTTCTTGGACCATCGATTTACGGCAAGCCCGACCGCGAGCATCATCGTTTTTTGTTCGTTTTGATGGGGAAGCGGGGCAATATCGAATGAAAACCGCGCGTTTTTCAAAAGGTTCAAATTGAAGTAAGTCGTCATAATGACGGACACTTTTTCTTCCAGAAATAAAGACATCGCATCTATATCATGTTCTTCCGCATACAGCGGAAAAAGCTGTCGGTTTGCAAGAATCGATTTACATAGCCGAGCGGCATCTATCCAACTCGTCGTATCCGGCTTTCCGCTTTGCAGTAAAAATATCGGCCAGCGATGCTCGGACAAATAATTGAAATAAAACCCGTATCGTCCGGGCGGCTCGGACAATTGCGACGTTACGCGGATCAGGTCGTCCCAGCTCCAGCTGCTGTCTGGTTCTGGCAAATCTTTTCCCAAGAAATGTTCGCGATTGTAGCATAGAATCACCGGGGAAAACACGAACGGGCATGCGTATAAAACATCTTCGCGCGAAAACGTATCCAGCAAGAACGGGTATGCCCCGGTGTTAACTTCCGAAGGCTCCAGCAAATCCAGCTCGCCCCGCTCCTCATAGGTTTGCAGTTCCGTTTCCCTGATCGTCACGACATCCAACATATCGTTGTTCATATAATTTTTGACGATCTCGTTATAATTCAAAATCGACAATTGAACCGGAACCACTTTAATATGGGGGTGCCTCGCTTCAAATTCGCTTATCAAGCAGCTGATGTCGGCGATTCCATCCATACTGAGATGATACCCGAACGTAATCGTCACGCATTCCGAACCCGGGGCCTTGACCACCATATTGCCCACTTTCTTTTTTTTGACGATGATCCCTTCCGCAACTAATTGGTTCAGTCCTTTCCTCACAGAATTGATGCTTAAGGAAAACATGTTGACCAGATTTGCTTCCGAAGGAAGGTACTCGCCAATTTGGTATTTGCCGGCAGCGATGTCATGCCTCAGCGTCTTGACCATGTGGTCCAATCTTTCTTTGAACGTAGTACGGCTCTGTTTCTGTTTCGAGTTGTGCATCATATCGTTTCACTTTTACCCTTCATGTGATATAACTATTTCATTTATATAAAATCATACCACATTGCCGGAATATTGGACAGAAGATGCGGTCAGGAATAGCGGAAGTATTGATTTAACGGATAGGAAGCTTCCAAACCGGTAACCGGCGCCAAATGCTTCAGATGAGGCGATGAAAATATTTTGCGATACTGCGTAGCCGTCATCCCCGTTACCTTCATAAAAGTCCGGTAAAAGTAATGGACGTTTTGAAAACCGACGGCATAAGCTATCTCGGAAATGTTCCACTTCTCATAAACGAGCAGCTGACAGGCCCGATCGATTCTCCGCTTGACGATCGCTTTCTGCGGAGTCATCCCCATGTATTGGACAAATTTGCGGGTGAAATGCTCGTGGCTCCATCCTGCTTCGCGAGCAAGCTGTGCGATCGTAATCGTCTCCTTCAAATTCCGGTCAATATAGTCCAGCGCCTTCAATACGGGCCATGAGTTTTTCGTGTCGGAGATGGCCGCCGATCCGGCTGGACGCATGCCCTTTAAGCCTTCCAGCTCCGCCAATGCAGAAACGAGCAGCAGCTTGCACCTCTCTTCCCACAGGTATACTTTCTTGTGCGCCAAGAAAAGGATCTGCTTGATTAAATGCGGCACGAACGTCTCTTCTACAGAATTCAGGCAGACGGATTCGTTTAGCTTCGGCAACTTCGGATATTCAACGGCCCCGTCATCCCCATAAAATGTGATGAAGAGATGGCGGACGGGCTGGGATTTGTCAAATTCGTAGCTGTGCGTTTCGCCGGGCGGCGTAATGATGACGCATGGCTTGTTCAATACGATCGATTTGTCCGCCCATACGTACCGGGTTTCGGAACCTGCCGGAAAGTAGACGATTTGATAATTCCGATGACAGACCGGACCGTACACCCAACCCGGTTTCACGACAAAATCGCCGGACGTTACGAGCCGGATCGCTCCGAATTCGAATGCGGAATGAATCCAATCAGGCGGCATAGTTTACGCCCCCTTCCCTGTAAATTGTCAATCGTACTATACCAAGTTGTGCCCGTCTTTAAAAGGCAGGAAAAACGGGATTTTGTGCACGCATTTGATTCGGGCAGGCTATCCGGTCATGAAGTGCGGAACAGGACACAAAATATCGGATTCCGTGCATTTTTTTATTGCCCGATATCGGGTTAACTTGGTGATAAGACAGCAAATACAAATCTGACTGTCACATGAAGGAGGAGGTCCGTCATGACGGGACTTGCCAAAGAACAATTCGAACGAACCGGTTATTATGTGATTAAAGGATTATTTACGGAAGAAGAAGTGGACCTGTATAAAGAAACGGCACGCGGTATTCTGCAGCAAAGGGACGTACGCAAGGAAGGCGTATATCTAGGAATGACCGCTGCCAGCCCGATTTTCAAACAAGCGGTTGCCCATCCGGTGCTGGTCGCCGCATTGAAGCAAATTATCGGGGAGCAAGTCATATTTATGAACGACAAGCTCGTATTCAAAAACGCTTCCGTCGACTTCGGCTCGCCTTGGCATCAAGATTATCCTTATTGGAAAGGGAGCCATAAAATATCCGTATGGATTGCGCTCGACGACGCTTCACCGGAGAACGGCTGCCTAAGAGTCGTTCCCGGTTCGCACCTGCTGGGCGCGGCTCGCCACGGCGGCGATACAACGGACGGGCTCGGCTTTCAAAATCGGCTTGATGATGCGGATATCTCCGCTCAAGACATTGTCGATCTGGCGGCACTCCGGGGGGATGCGATCATTTTTCACGATTTGTTGTATCATGCTTCCTATCCCAATAGCTCAGGCAAGGACAGGTGGGCTTTGATTGCCACTTACAAGGACGGGGCGCAGGAAGATCCCGAATATGCATGGGCAACAGCGGCGTTTCAAGTCGGATAAGCAGCAGCCCCCACAGCCGTGAGGTCTGGATCGGATTTTACGGGGTCTTGACCGATAAATGGACGGAGGCAAATTACTGCCGGTCATCGGTGCCAAAATGGGTAAACGCTTACATTTCTCTTCATTGGAGCAGGCTTTCTCTGCAAATAAGGACCTCAACGAGCAAATGCCTGCCGCTAAGCAGGCATTTCCCGAAACATAACCCTCGCATACATCTCGTACAGCCATACAACCTTACTTCTCTTTCGACGTTCCCGCTTGCGCCGTCTCGGAGTCTCTCTTGTTGCCCGGCTGGCTCCGCTTGCCGTTGTTGTTCGCCTGATTGCGGCTCATAGGGTCCACTTCCTTTCGAATTGGTCCAAGCCCGATTAGTGTATGGAAGCTTCGACCAAATATACATCCCCGCCGAAGCCGGGTGCGCCGCATTATAGCCGAACGTCAAGCGCGTCTCCGACGCATCGGCATACGCTAGAGGCGAAACGCAGGATGAACAAGATGCAATCACGGGACAATTGCAGTGCAATTGCGATGCAATCGCGGTGGGAACGCCGCACGAGCGCCTGGCCAGCACAACAAGAAAGCGCGGACAAGGCGTTCGCGTACAAAAAGTTCCGCCCGGCACAGCACTCGTCCAGACCGCAGGCCTTCCGGAAGCATACGGTATTACGGGAGGTGAAGGAGCAGCCATGAACAAACCCTTTGTGGGCATACTTGTGGGCGATGCATGGTACCGGCGCATACCCAGCGGACGCATGTATCATGAATCGCTTCCCCATTACGAACAGGCCGGCAGGCTTCACGGAGTTACGCCTTGCTATTTCCGGCTGAGGGACATTCGTCCCGGACAGCCTGTCGTCAGCGCTTATGTGAATACGCAGACCGGATACAAACGGATCACGATCCCGGTTCCGAACGTCATTCACAACCGGACGCTGTACACGAAGAAACGTCCGAAACGCGCGATCCAGGAGCTCGTTCAGGACGGCAAGCTCATATTTAACGAGTGGAACCGTTACGGAAAAGGATATATTCACCAACTGCTCATGATGTCCCCGTCTCTCCGTCCGCACTTGCCGGTGACCCGCGAAGCGACCCCGGCCGTGATCAAAGAAATGATGGCGGCGTATCCGCTGCTTATCCTGAAGCCGAACAGCAGCAGCATCGGCATGGGCATTATGAAGCTGGAGCGTACCGCACACGGCTGGCTGCTCCACGGCGCCACCCGCAGCGGCAAGGCGATTGCCTTCAAGCAGCGGCTGCCAGCGATTGCCCGGCGCAAGCTGAAGGCGCGGCCTTATCTCGTCCAGCAGTTGCTGCCGCTTGCCACCTACCACGGCAAACCGTTCGACCTGCGCGTAACCGTGCAGCGAGGCGAAACCGGGGAGTGGCAAGTAAGCGGCATTGCCGCCAAAGTCGCCAAATTAGGCGCCTTCCGCACCAATGTAGCGCAAGGCGGAGTCGTCCGTACGCTGAATGAGGTGCTGGAGCCGTATCCGCAATTGAACCCCGGCATCGTTCAGCGCGATCTGTGCGACTTCTCGATCCGTGTCGCAAGGCAGTTGAGCGAGCATCTGACCCATCTGGCGGATATCGGCCTCGACGTCGGCTTGACGGAGTTCGGTTATCCCATGTTCATTGAATGCAATGGGCGGGATTTGAGGTACAGCTTTCAAAAAGGCAATATGCCGGATATGTTTCAGATGACGTATTCCAACCCGATTGGTTACGCCAAATATTTGCTCGAATCGGAGCGCACCGGACAGCCCTGACACGTTCCCGGCAAAAAGCGGCAGGCCGTCCTCCGGTCTCCGCGCGAACTGCCGAGCCATGCCGAACCCGGACACCGGGAGAGCGCTGCTCTTCCGGTGTCCGCCGTTCCGGCGAAAGACTCATCCGTGCATCGATGCATGTATGAGGCATACCACAGCCATGGGGCTGACCCCCTTCATGTGACGCCGAGCACCGTGCCGGGAGTTTCACGCTTGAGCGGCAAGCCGGCTCCCCCGTCTCCCTGGAAACCTTCCCTCTTCGCTGCTGCGCAGCCCGCCCACCAAGTTTGCCAGTTTCCTATGCTTTTTGTATATGCAGCCCGCCCTCACCGGTGAAAGGACAAGCTCCCCGGTGACAGGCGGTTTATCATACGGAATGGAGACGGACCTGCAGCCCCAGACGGCTCATATCGTCAAAAAACGTCGGGCACGTCTTGGACACGCAGCCCGGATCGAGCAGCCGGATGCCCGGCACCCTGGCGCCGATCAAAGCGAGCGACATCGCCACCCGGTGGTCGTCGTACGTCGGAAGTACGGCCGCAGACGGAATTCCCGGATGAATCGTCATGCCGTCTTCGCGCTCGTCGACCCGGATGCCCAGCTTGCCGAGCGATTCGCAGATCGCCGCGATCCGGTCGCATTCGTGAGTCCGGATATGAGCGACGCCGGTAATCGTGATCGGCGCATCGGCAAACGGCGCGATCGCAGCCAGCGTTATCGCCTGATCGGACATCTCCTTCATGCTGATCTCGAATCCGCCGCGCAGACGCGGAGCGCCCCAGAGTTCCACCGCTCCGCCGTCCAGGCCGACCCGGCAGCCCATCCGCCGAAGCAGTTCGGCAAAGCCAATATCCGGCTGGCGGGTACGGGGATCGAGATTGGCGATCCGGATATAACCTCCGGTCAGGGCGGCAAAGGCCAGCGGATAACAAGCGGTCGAGGCGTCCGCTTCGATCGATAACGTCTGCCCTCTGTACCGCCGGGGCCGGACCACGAAGCGGTCGAAGCGGTCCCCGTGCGTTACCGGTACCTCGAAACGCTCCATAAGCTCGATCGTAATGCGGACATAAGCGTGCTGCACGATGCCGTCCGGCACGACGATTTCGGTCTCTTCAGCCGCATAAGGGCTCGTTACCAGCACGCCGCTCAGAAATTGGCTGGAGACGGACCCGGACAAGGAAACCGCCCCTCCTCTCAGACGTTTCCCTGCAATCTCAATCGGAAGCTTGCCCTCTTCATCCGCGTACCGGATCTCCGCCCCCATCGCGCTCAGTGCCGTAACGAGCGGCGCGATCGGCCGTTCCCGAAGACTACGGCTGCCTTCCATCCGCCACAGGCCGCCCTCATCGCCAGCCAGAAGGCCGGGCAAAAAACGGGCGACCGTTCCCGCCGCTCCCGCATACAAATCGGCCTTGCGGTTAGGCCACGCCCCTCCCGTTCCCCCGATCCGGATGTCCTCCCCGGTTATATCCGCCTTTACGCCAAGCCGGCGCAAAGCGTCCAGACACCAGTACGTATCGTCGCTTCGCAGCGCATTGCCGATTACCGAGCTCCCGTCCGCCATGGCAGCCATAAGAAACACCCGGTTCGTGACGCTTTTGCTGCCGGCGACGATCCATTCCGGCTGATGGACAGGCCCGACAGGCGGATGAAGCTCCGCTTCCACCACTCCCTGCAGCCCGGACCACGGCGATCTCGCCTCCATATCCCCATCTGTATGATTCATGCCCACTCATCCTCCCCATGTGTAATGAGACAGACGCGCCGATCCCGATTCCCGTCCCCGCTCTCCGGAATTCGCTACAGCATTCGGCGCGTTGTCATTGTGTTTGATTATAAAGAGGAGTATGATAAATGAATAATTGATGTTATGGATACTTGTCATAGAGGTGTTCTATATCATGAGTGCTATCGATCAGTATAAAGTGTTTGAGCTGGCCGTCCGGCTCGGAAGCATAACGAAAGCGGCGGAGGAGTTGTACATGACGCAGCCGAGCGCCAGCTATGCGATCCGGCAGCTCGAAGAGCAGCTCGGTGTGAAGCTGCTCGTCCGCAGATCGAAAGGGGTCGAGGTGACGGAGGAAGGACGGGTGCTTCACCGGTTCGTGGAGCAGGCGTTCGGGCTGCTGCAGGCCGGGGAACGGAAAATCGGGGAAATGAAATCGTATATGTCAGGCATCGTCCGGCTCGGCGCAAGCGATTCGTTGTGCAAGCATTACTTGCTGCCTTTCCTCGAATCGTTCCGAAGCGGGAGGCCCGGCATCCGGATCATCTTGTCGCATGGCAAAAGTGAAGAAATCATGACGCGTCTGGCCGCAGGCTCGATTGATTGCGGCATGATCCACCTGCCGGCCCGGGAAGACTCGCTCGTTGCCGCCCGCCGCGGCATTCAGGACTGCTTCGTCGCAGGACCAGCCTATGCTCATCTCGCCTCGTCCCCGGTCTCGCTGCACGAGCTCGTGCGGGAGCCGTTCGTCCTGCTGTCGGCGGGGAGCCGGACGCGTTCCTTTTTCCACTCGTACCTGCAGACGCACGGGCTAAGCCTGGAACCGGATATCGAGCTGAGCAGCGTCGATCTGCTCGTCGAATTCGCCGTCAAAAATATGGGCGTCGCCTTCGTTACCCGTGATTTCGTCAGCAAAGAACTGGAGTCGGGAGCTCTGCTTGAGATTCGCGCCCGTGAACCGATTCCAGCCCGCTCGATCGGGGTCGTCTCGGCTCCGCAGCAGTCGTTGTCGCTCGCTGCCGCTCTGTTCGTCCAGCAGTTATCACAGCAAATCAGCGATTCTACAGAAGGAAATCTATCGAACGAATCGTAAAAACCCGGGAGATCCGCCCGCGAGTTTGGAGGTCCTGTGAGCATATAGTATACGATATGAGTCTGATGGGATCGTAAAACGGTGCAGGGAGGTTCTCCGATTGCCGCCAAAAAAACGAAAAAAGCCAGTTTCGTCACCAACTCCCCGATTCAAGCGTCTCCGGTCCCATAAAACGGGCCGCATTCATGCAAGAAAAGCGGGAGCAGCAAGCGGAAGCAGAAAGAAATCGCTTGCGCGCAAGCGCCGGATCGCAGCGAAAGGGCAGCGCCGCTTCAAGCGTGATCGTCTGCCCGCCAAACGGCGAAGCCGTCTCTCCCCGATCCGGGTGCGGGAAACCCGCCCCGCCATTCACGTGCCGAGCCTGGAACTGCCGGAGGTTTCCCGTTACGATCCGGCCTCCGCCTCTCCCGGAACTCCCGGGAAAAAGTTGAATATTTTGTACCTGGTCCATCAGTTTTATCCCGAAGCGTACACCGGCACCGAGAAATTCGTCCTGACGATGGCCAAGTCGATGCTCGCCGGCGGACATCGCGTTAAAGTCGCGACCTACAGCGGAGGCGAGCCGGATACGTTTCCTCACACGCACGGCGAGGTCGTCTACCGGGAATACGACTACGAAGGAGTGCCGGTGGTCGCCTATCGGCACAAGAGCCTAGACCCGGCCCGATCGTTCGGGATCGGACATCCCGATCTTGCTTCCTTCGCGGATGAGCTTATCACCGAGGAGCAGCCGAATCTTCTCCATATCGGGCATCCTATGCGCGCGATGGAGTTCATCCAGGCAAGCTTGCGGCTCGGCGTGCCTTACGTGATCACTCTAACGGACTTCTGGTTTCTGTGTCCGAAAGGGATTATGCTGCATACAAGCCGCAACCTGTGCGCAGGCCCGGAGCAAGGCGCGGCCTGCCTTCAGCATTGCCAGATTCCGGGCGCTGAGCAGCGGTTCGCCACGCATATTCCTCTGCTGCAAGCCGCCCGTAAAATTTTGTCCCCGTCGGCCTTTCTCGCTTCGATGATGAAAAATTCGCTGCCGGACCTGAAGGTGGAAGTATTGAACCACGGCATCCATCGCGATCCGGGGCTCGGAAACAATAAAACTTACAAGCGCGGCGACGCTTTGACGTTTTTTTACGGAGGCTCGCTGAACGATCACAAAGGCGTTCATCTCCTGCTCGAGGCGATGGCCCTCGTCCCGTCCAAAAAGCTGAAGCTGAAAATCTACGGCTCCGGACCGGCCGCTTATACGGAGAGGCTGCGGCTCGAAGCGGCCAAAGACCGCCGTGTGGAGCTGTGCGGTCTTTATACCGAAGACGAAATTCCGGGCATTTATCAAAATGCCGATGTGGCGATCGTTCCGTCGGTCTGGTACGAAAACTATCCGCTGGTGCTGTACGAGGCGTTATCGTTCAACGTCCCGGCTCTCGTCTCGAATGCCGGCGGCATGGCGGAGAAAGTGAAGGACGGGGTGAACGGCTATACGTTCCGGCTCGGCGACGCGACCCACCTCGCTTCGCAGATCCGGACGCTGCTTAGGAACCCGGCCTTGCTGAACACGTTCAAGGCGAACCTGAGAAACGACCCGATCCCTACAATGGAGCAGGAAGCGCAGGCATACGAGAGCATCTACTATTCGTGCGCCAGATGAGCGGGCGGATCGGGATCATCCCCGTTTCGCTTCATCCTGCCGCAGGCCGCCGCATGATGGAATACCGCCCGGGTCATGCAGTGACAAGGGCTTTCCCCGAAGTCATTTTGCGATTATTATTCATGTCCTGCTCGAAACCGATGATCCTCGCGAAAAAGGACCTCCGCCCCCACGTTACCGTGGAAGCCTGAGGTCCTTTCGTTTGGATATCGGGACGTTCCCTTGTCATCCGACACTTGTTGGAATATTCGCTTTGTTTGTTTTCTTCGTTATTTATCGTTAATTATAAGGGTTAGTCGTTGGTAGCCGTTGTTGTTCAGTCATTGCTTTTCAGTCGTTGCCTTTCAGTCGTTCTCATCGTCCGCTCGATCGTCGTGCGTATGACCGCCGTCCGGCTTCCGGCTGCTGTCGTACTTGGCCCGCTTCTCCTTGAGCAGGCGAAACATCTCGAGCGAATCCCGCACGTGCTGGGCTTCCTCTTCTGTCAGCTCTTCCACTTCGCCGTCGAAGTATACTTTCGCCTTACCCGGTCCGAAGGCCGATCCGCCGCCCGTCTCCCCTGTAAGCAGCCAATCGATCGAGACATTGTACAGAATAGACATCTGATGCAGAATCTCGTTATCGGGCTGGGATTTATCGTTTTCGTACTTGGATATCGTCGTAAAATTAAGGCCGAGACTGTCAGCCACTTGCTGCTGGGTGAGCCGCTTGCTGTTTCTGGCACTTTTCAATCTCGCACCGAAAGTCATTACTTATCACCTCGACTTTCAGTATAAAAGATTTAAATTTTCTTCAACACACTATTGAAGATTATTCAAGACATAGGTTATAATTTGAAATATATGCAATGGTAAATATTGATTGGGATGAAAGGAGGTGTAAATTACGTGATCGCCGCTTACAATACTCCCGTCATTGTGACGATTCTGATCCTCGGTATAATCGGATTCGCCTATTCCATCCGGGCAGAGATGCGTTACCGGGAAAAAATGCGCAAGGAGATGGAGGAAATCCGCCGGACTCCCCGAACCTAATTTCAGGTACGATTATATTGAATTGAATACTAGGATGATGATCGCCTGCGGACGGCGGCCGCTGCTTGCAGGGGCCGGACCGCAGCCCATTCCGATAGCGCTAGGGGGAAGACGATGCAGTTCTATTACAGCTGGCGGGCACGCGAGCACGAAAGCGCATACCATCACGACGATCCCGCTTGCCGAAGCGAACTGGTCGAGTTGGAACGCTGCATGCAAAGCGCCCTGAACGGGTGCGTTGTGCTTGAGATCGCCTGCGGCCCCGGTTACTGGACGGAGCGCGCAGCCGCGGCGGCCAGACGGGTGACGGCTACCGACATGACGATGGAATCGCTGGATATCGCCATCGCCAGAGACTTATCGCCGGACAAAGTCCGCTTTATCCGCGCCGACGCCTTTGCACTCGAGAAAGTACCCGGCCCTTTCAACGCAGGCCTGGCTGCCTTCTGGCTGTCCCATGTTCCCAAATCCCGGCTGAACGACTTTTTGGACGGCTTCCATGCCCGGCTTGATCCCGGGGCTGTCGTATTCATGGCCGACCATAGTTATGTCGAAGAGGCCGGTGGCGAGTTGTTCCAACGCGAAAGCGAGGAAGACACGTACAAGCTGAGAACGCTGTCCGATGGCACCAGGCATGAAATAATAAAAAACTGCTACCGCGCAGACGATCTCATCGGCTTGTTCACCCCGCGTGCAACCGAGCTGCAGGTGCAAGTGTCTTCGTGCTTCTGGTGGGTGCGCTACCGGCTCCCGTAACCGGACGTCCGTCTTTTGTATACCAAGTATGTATAGCCGAAGCTGTTATACTCGTCCGCCTTCACTTCTTGCCGCGACACCTCGGTCCATTCCGATGCATGGAATTCGGGAAAATAGGCATCTCCTTCAAACTCCGCATCGATAACCGTTACATACAACCTATCCGCTACCGGCATAAACAACCGGTATATTTGTTCCCCGCCTATAATAAACAGCGGGGAATTTTCGTCTCCCGCATAACGCTCCAGCACGTCCTCCGCCGATCCCGCAATCTCGCAGCCCGGAGCCGCATAATCTTTGTCCCGCGTCAGAATCACGTTCCTTCTTCCCGGCAGCGGTCGTTTCATATCCTCATAATTCAGCCGGCCCGATACGACCGTATGCCCCATCGTCACCCGCTTGAAATATTGCTGCTCGCCCGGAAGCCTCCACGGGATCGTGTTGTTCACGCCGATAACCCGGTTGCGATCCATCGCTGCGATCATCGCGATTCCGGTCCCTCCCGGACGCTCCCGGAGCTTTCGTCCGATAGCCTGGAGCGTCTCGCCGCCTTCCTCTGTCATCATCGATCTCCCCCTCTGCCCAAGTCGCGTAGCCGCCTTCACGGCAGCAGCCGTTCATCGCTCCTGACGGCTTGAAAAACAAACGACAAGGCCGCCGCCGTCCCGATCGGAAACAGCCTCGTCTCCGGCTCGAGCCCCGGCAGCGCCGCCACCAGCCCCGCCCCCTCGCCGATCAGCTCCCGCAAGGTCGGCTTGCGCCCGGACGCTTCGGCCACCTGCTGATCCGTCATCGCAATCACTCCGCACACCTCGTCCTCCTTCAGCTCGGAAAGCGGCCCGGCCAACACCGCCCTATAGATCACGATCTGGTAGCGGCGGCCTTCACGCGGGCTGCCCGGCGGATGAATCATCTCGTACCAGACATAAGGAGCGGGGTAATCGGAGACGGCGATCTCCGACACGACACCCGCAGACGATACCCGGAGCGTGCGCTCCGCATGACGCAGCTCCACTTCGGCACCGATTTCCTCGCGGGCTTCCCGCTCCGCGCATTCCGTCAGCGACTCCCCGGGCTCCAGATGCCCGCCAATACCGGCAAAAAACCGTTCGCCTTCCTCCATCCGGTGTCTCGACCCGGCTACGAAAAACAGCAGCCTGCCGCTGCGATCCCGCAGCGCAAGTCCCGTCCCGATCTCCGCCCCTTCCGGCATCAGCTCCAGAATCGCAGGAACTTGGGCCAAGTCACTATCCGGCTGGTGCCCCGTGTCATTCTCGGGGTTGCCCTCGGGAGTGTCCTCTAGCTCGCCCTTCGTTTGTTCTTCTTCCGGTTCGTTCTTCGGTTCGTATTTCGGTACGTCCTTCTGTGCATCTTTCTGTGCATCCTTCGGTTCGCGCTCCGGTATGCCCGCAAGTTTGTTATCCGGTGTGTCTTCCGGTTGATTATCCGGTTTGTTATCCTGTTTGTTATCGGGTTGGTCCGCCCGCTGATCCCCCTCTTGGCCCACCGTCCGTTCCAATTTGTTCATACCCCGTCCCCTTCCTCCTCAGCCAAATCCTGATCTTCTCACCCTCCTATCTTACCATATCCATCCGCCTGTTTTAGCGGTTACATAAACTTCGGCAGATGCCGAACAAGCTGCCGATTACGGTGTGAGCGTTTACGATAAGGAAGTAGGCACAGGGGGGCCATGACCTTCAAGGTGAAAAGCAAACACGAATTGCAAGTCTGCAGCCGGAGCCGTATTCCGAACACGAGATGCAGGAGCTGGACCAAGCCCGCTTCGTGAGGGTTCGGTCGCCCGTCTTTCCCTTCGGTTGTGGTACAATGTGTGGAAACGCCAGACAGAGGGGATGAAGGCTATGAAGCATGAAGTATTCGATATTTTCGACGAACAGATGAACATCATCGGCACCGCCACGCGTGCAGACACGCATAAGAACGGATACTGGCACCAGACGTTCCACTGCTGGATCGTCACCCCGAGCAGCGAAGGTCCCTGTCTCCTGCTCCAGAAACGCCATCCCGGCAAAGATACGCATCCGGATCGATACGATATTACGAGCGCAGGACATCTGCTGGCCGGTGAAACGGTAGAGGATGGCGTGCGGGAGCTGGAAGAGGAGCTCGGTCTTCGGGTCCGCTTCGACGAGTTGATCCCGATCGGGACGATTCCGGTCGAGATCCGCTACCGGGATTTGATCGACCGCGAGTTTTACCATACGTTTCTGTACGGCTGCAGCCAGCCGTTGGAAGCATATACTCTGCAGCCGGACGAGGTTGTGGGGCTTGTGAAGGTGCTCGCGGCCGACGCCTCCCGCCTGTTCGGGGGCGAGATCGATTCGATCGCGGCAAGCGGCGTCGAGACCGGTGCGGACGGGCAGTCCCGCGAAGTAAGCCGGCAGCTGTCCCGCGACGACTTCGTACCGCATGGGGCGGACTATTACCGCCATATTCTGGACGCGGTGCGCCGTCACTTTTCGTAAGAGATGCCGGTGCGCGACGACCGGTAGCACGATGCCAGCGGAGGCTGGCGCTTGCACGCTGGCGATCGTGGGTTAGCCATCCAGGCCAGTGCTGTGCCGAGCTGTGGAGCTCAAGCTAGCAATCTTGGGGGGGGGCGATCCTGGGTAACTCTGCTGGCCGGGGTTCTCCGGCTCGCTATGCTGGGGTGAAGGCCCTGGCCGGGGATCTCGAGTCGGGACTCCCGAGCCCGCGCTGCTGAACAATTGCTTCCAGACCAACGAACCCGTCCCTCCTCCCCCGCCAACTGCAGTAAAGAAGGTAATCTCCCCCAACACCTGACATTAAGAGCGGTTTGCCCCCCTTATTTTCGCATAAACAAGCAATCCTACGAAAATAAGAGCGATTTGAAGCACTTAACACAGTGCCAAACCCGAAAAACAGGGCTGACCGCCGAAATTAAGGGTCTCAAATCTCTCTTATTTCGCTAAAAAGGGGATATAACGCTCGAATAAGCGAATAAGAGCTCTAAATGCTCTTATTCGGCCGACCGACGCTACCGGCGAAATGGCCACACACCTATTTCGCAACTGCCATCAGCTATCTGTTCGTCTGTAAGACGTCATCGTACCCCACAGCAAAAGGTACAGCAAATACAGCCCCAGATAGCTGCCAAATAGAAGAAACGCCCAGTTTTCGAACACGTGGTGCACCTCCGTCGCATATACCGTTCCGTGCGCCCGGATATCTTGAACCGCAAACGCAGACAAGAGGCCGAAGCCAAAGGCGCTCACGAGTGCAAGTGCATCGAAAAGCGCCTTCAATAAGCCGGAGATCCGCCGGAGCCATACGAATAGTACCGGTACGACCAGCATCCCGATGACGATTAACAGTTTCATTTCCCATCCCACACTCCTTGCCGCTTTTGCATTCAGCATGGACAGAAGCGCCGGGTGGGATACATACGGGATCAAAAATGTTCGACCGGCGGTCCGATCGGATTCTACTTCTCATCGATTCAGCAAACGGCCACGTTGTCAGACTTGGCAGTCTCCGTGGTCTTGGCAGTCTCTGTAGTCTTGAAGGTCTGATCGGTCTGATCGATCTTCACAGTCGTCACCGTCTGCGGGTCTTCCCGGTCTAGCGGTCGGAGCTACGAACAGCTGTCGCCGAGCGGCGCGGGATGTTTCTCAGCGTTTTGACCAAGCCATCTCTGCGCTCTTCCCTTTCTTCGCTTTCTTCCCCGCCCTTCGCACCCTACCATTTTTTACCGTTCCAGCAGCGATTCATCCGCTTACTCGTATAATTCACGGATATAACGGACACTCCTTCTCCATAAATCGCAGCAGCTCTTCAAACAAAATATAATGTCCCTGCAGCAGCTCTTCGTACGTGTATCTGGGGCCGGGAGCGTCAAGCCCCATGTTCGACTCGAACGTCATCGACAATCCGCCGCTGACGTGGTGCAGCGCCGAAGTCAGATTAAACGAAGGCGGAGCGCCGGTCTTCTCGCCGATTCCCCGTCCATGAATCGCTTTGAACGGAATTCCTTTCGCCCGGTATGCTTCATCCAGCAGATCGACCAGCCGGTTTTGTTTCTTCTCGATCAAAGGCGGGACGTAAGCAGTCGGCAGAAGATGGTTGACCGAATTGGAACCGCCGTGCAGAAGCACGGTCGCGTCTGCCGCTTCCCGGTCGATCAGCTCCATCAGCCGTTTCGTTTCTTCCGCCATCGGCGAGAAAAAATTGTCGTGCATCATATTAATGCCGTCATCGTTAAAATAGCCGCCGAGAAAATCGACCGCGTCCGCGATCGGATGCACCGCCTTGCACCCCGGCCAGCCGCACAGCGTGCCGTCCTTCCAAGTACCTTGGACGTAATAACGCATGTCGGCGAAAGGCATGCCTACGAGCGTATCGAAAGGAATGCGCGCCTGGCCGTCGGGATTCATGCACGGGATGAGCACAAGCCGAAACCGCTCGGCAGCACAGCGAGACAAATACGCATTCTCCTTCCCGCCCCAATCGGAGCCGGTTTCCAGCAAACGTATCAGATTCAAGACGGCCGCCACGCCTTCCAGCTCTCCGCCGTGAACGCCCCCTACGATCGAGATGACGGGTTTATGGTTCCTGCTCTTCTGCGCATAAGCCGATACATCGCCGACCCCGCAAGCGGAGTTGTAGTTCGCTTTTCTGCCGAAGTTTTGCTTCTCCCCGTAGGAGACGGCATAGATGTTCCTGCCGCCCGCCGAACGGGCAAACGTCTCGACCTGTCCCCGTTTGACGAGGGACAACGTTTGCTCCACATGCTCCAGACTGCTTTTCCAATACGTCGGAATCGTTTGCGAATCGCCCATTCGTGAGCCTCCGGTCATCCTCTTATTTTTTCTTGGCCGCTTCCGCTTCGGCAATCGCTTTATCCGCCGCTTCCTGGGCTTCCCTCAGCAGCGTATTGATATCTTTGGACCCTGTCGCGAGTCCCGTCGCCGTCCCGTTGAACAACCCGTCGATGATCGCATTGTATTCATGCGGAGGAATCATTTTGGCCGGTTTGACCGCCAGCGCGCCTTGAATGTTTTTGCCTTTCAGCACTTCCATGTCGGCACCGAAATCTTTACGGATCGTTTCGTCCGCCAGAGCGGTCAAACGCCCGCCCCGATTGATTTTCTTTTGCACTTCGGGCGAAGTGAAAAACTGAATGGCCAGATAAGCATCTTCCTTATGCTTGCTCGTCTTGGATATTCCCATCATTTTGGCGCCGGGATGAATCGTAACGCCGGGCAGGTCCTCGAAGGACGGCATGCCTGCAATATCGTAGTTCATCTGAATGTTGCCCGCCTGCATCGCGCTCGGTATGTCCGTCAGCCAGTTCGCCATCATCGCTACGGTCCGGTCTTTCAGGAAATCCGCGCCTTTGATCGGAAACTCGTTATTTACCACCACGCCCGGAATTTCATAAAAGGGCTTGATCAGCTCCAGGATCGACTTGTGGTTGTCCCGGTTCAGCAGCGCCTTTTGGGTCGACGGATCGTAGATGGGCATCGTTTTCGTACCGGAGAATACGTTCGGATTCGGAGGCACGAAGCCCCGGTATTGGACGTCTGCATCGATGAACGTAAGTCTTCTCGACAGCTCGAGCAGCTCTCCCCAGGTCATCCCGTCCTTTGGATAAGGAACCCCTCTTTTGTCGAAAATGTCCTTGTTGTAAAACAAAGCGTAATGATTCAGATCGAAAGGTACCCCATACAGTTCTCCCTTGGAACCGAGTTCGATAATCCAGTCGATATTCGGCTTGGAGAACGCGTTCAAATCGATCGGATGGTCTTTGTTTTTGATCATCGCGCTCATATCGTACGGAATGTCCAAATCCTTGAATGTGCTGTACCTGACATTGGCGACGTAATAAATATCCGGAAATTCTCCCGAGGCCGCCAATTTGACCGGATCCGTCCGATCGAGCTTCATCGTAATATGCGGGTATTTCGCCTTCAAAGGCTGAAACAGCAGCTCTTCGAATTCCCGGTCACTCATCGAAAGCCAATAAGGAACGAGCTTCAGCTCCACCGGCTCCTTCGGCTTCGTATCGGCCGGGCTGCGGGCCGTCTCGCCTTCGGCGTCTCCCGTCTTTCCTCCCCCGCAGCCGGCCAGCATGGCCGCAGCAAGGATGGCGCACATCGCGGCCGCCTGTTTTTTCATCCGACATCTCCCCTATTTGTTGTTTTCACCGGCGTTTTTTCGGCTAGGCGGTACTCGAATGATTTTACAAATAAAAGATTATTTTGAAGTGTATGCGATTACATAAGTAGCCGTTTCCCTCATGCTTCACCGCTAATGCATCCGCCATGCCGAACCGCCGCACGATTCTCGCCCGCTGCAATCCGCATTCCCGGGAGGTCGTCGCTTCTCAAGCATACAACACCCCCGGTAGCAGAAACCGGTTTAAAAATTGCATAATCCGCTCATTCCGGCGGGATGTACCGCTTAGCTGCGCCCAGTCTGTATTGATGCGGGGAACCCCGTATTTGGCTTTAAAGGTCCGAATGAAATGAGACGGCGAGTGAAAACCCGTCTCTTCGCTGATCGCTTCGACAGATTTCGGGGTGTGCAGCAGCAGACGCGCCTGGTCCAGTCTTTTTTCCGTTATATATTCGTGAATGCTCTTCCCGGTTTGCCGGCGAAACAGCTTCGACATATAGCTCACCGAAAAATGCAGCTCCTCTGCCAGCCGGTCCAACGTATACCGCTCCTTGTAGTGGGCGTCGATCCATTTCAGGATCCTGCCGATGTGCTGCGTCGTACGCAGCGGCTTTACCGGTTTGCCCGCCTCGGCATTCGGCATTACGGTTGTGACCAAGTTAACGAAAAAGGTGAACAGAAACAAAATAACGGCCTCTTCATGAAATTGGCGGCTGCCGGACGTCTGCAAGATTTCGTTCAAGTTGCGAAACTTTTCGTGGAGCTGGGCGTGCTGGGCTTCGTTTAACCCGAATATTTGACTGCTCCCGTCGTCGTTCAAAAAACCGGAGATCAGGTCGTGACACTGGGGGAAAACGGACGCGCATTGCTCCATGAAGATCGGCTTCACTTTAATGAGCGAGCACGTATATTTCGGTGGTACGTCCATGCGGATGTAATGGAGCTGGAACGGTTTAAAAATAAGCAAAGTACGGGGATGGACGGCATAAAAGCGATCGTCAAGAATGACTTGGCCGCTGCCTTCATACACATACAAGATTTCGATCCCTTGGTGAGTATGAAAGTAATATGCGGATTCGGACATCTCATCCCGGGTGGACAAATATTGAAAAAAGTAGAGCTCGTTTTCCAGCGCTCTCGCTACGATCATACGCGGCCCCCTCTCCTATACGTTCCAATATTACACGTAGCTGCACCCATCTCCTTCCCTCACGCCCGACAAATTCAGCAGCATCATACGTATTGCACAAAGAAAAGCGCCTACCGGCGTCCGCTGTCGCTGGCGTTTACCAAGGTTTAGAACCACTCCCATGATATATTTCTGGTAAATAAGAAAAGCTTCTAAACGAAGCCTTTGCCACGATGAATGCCCCCGCGTAAGATGCAGCTTTTCTTGGTACAGAAACTCGCGATTCGCTTTTTTGAAGCAACGCTTTTAAGCTTTACCACGTAGCAAACGGTGGGAGAACGCCGCTTGGAGGGGGTCGTCTTTGCGCAATCCTCCGGATACGCACGTTTTTGGCAATAGGAAACCAAGCCCCCTGAACTTCTGTAACGATAAGAAAAACCGTCCGGAAACTGTACCGGATGGTTCTTTGACGTGCAATCCCATACGCAGGCGCGTCGAAGGGAATGGTACCTTCGCTCCGGCCGCTCGTCCTCAGGTCGTGTTGTCTTGTTTAGACTCTCTTACGCAGGCGCGTGGAAGGCAATGGGTACCTTGCTCCGGCCGCTCTCCCCCAGTCGTGTGGTCTTATTTAGACTCTCTTACGCAGGCGCGTGGAAGGCAATGGGTACCTTCGCTCCGGCCGCTCTCCCCCAGTCGTGTGGTCTTGTTTAGACTCTCTTACGCAGGCGCGTGGAAGGCAATGGGTACCTTGCTCCGGCCGCTCGTCCTCAGTCGTGTGGTCTTCATACAGTGGTATGGCTAACGAACCCAGCAGTCGTTATCAGAGCCGAATCCGGACGTTTGAATTTGTAACGAACTCTTGTATGGTTATTCTCCGCAAATCGGATCGTTTTTTTCCGCTTTCGGTTCGATAACGATGCCTGGATTCATTACGACTGGAACAACGTCGTTTTTCAGCTATAAGCATGATACGATTCGTTAGCATCTGTTAGCATCTGTTAGCATCTGTTAGCATCTGTTAGCATCTGTTAGCATCTGTTAGCATTCGCTAGTATTCATTAGCATTCACTAGCGTTCGTTAGCATTCGTTAGTATTCGTTAATATTCGCTTGCATCCGTTAGCATTCGTTAGTATTCGTTAGTCATCGAACCCGAGTATACGTTCACTAGCGCCAAGTAAGAAAACCCCTTCCTTTAGCACGGTAAAGAACCTAAACTTCTGGCAGATTAAAAAGACAGCCGAATCCCATTCGGCTGTCTGTCACATCCATCGCATGTTTGATTAAACCGGCCACGCTTCCTTGCGGTAACCCATATCCCAGAACTGGTACTCGTACTGGCTGCTGATCAGGAACTGCCGCTCCATCCGCGTCCGGTCGGCTTCCGTCACGCCTTCGGCGATCCGGTCGAGCCGGTCGACCTGCTCCTGCACGAGATCGCGGAACCAGTCGCCGCCATATGCGGCAATCCATTCGCGATAGATCGGCTCCTCGGGTGTCGCGCCCTGCAGTCTTTCGCCAATCTCGTAGTACAGCCAGTAGCAAGGCAGGATCGCCGCCATAATATCTCCGAAATGGCCGGTATAAGCGGCGCGCAGCAAGTGCGACGTATAGGCGTACGCCGTCGGCGCAGGCTGGAACGCCGCCCGCTCTTCGTCGGTAATGCCGAGCATGCCCGAAAATTTCTCATGCATCGACAACTCTGCGCCGTAGGTGCCCTGAACGTGGACGGCCATCCGGCTCGACGTATGCAGATCCGGCGCCTTCGCCGCTCCAAGGGCCTGCACTTGCGCGTAGCAGGCCAAATAGTAGGCGTCGTTCATCATATAATGCTTGAACCGGTCGAGCGGCAGGCTGCCATCGGCAATCCCCGTTATGAACGGATGGGTAAAGCTGGCTTGCCAGCTTGCATCCGCGGCTTCTCTCAGACGTTTGGAAAACAACATCAGTTTCTCCTCCTTCTCTATCTTACATCCGTAATATCGACGTACGGAAACAAAATTCCCGCGGCATAAGCCGCAGCGCATAAAGCGGCGGCCGCGGCGACGAAGAACAAGTCTACGTTGCCGAAGCCGACAACGTAGTAATACGTCCGGCGGCCGTTTCCGGCAAACCGCTTCGCCTCCATCGCGACGGCGATCCGCTGTGCGCGCCGGATGCTTTGGGCCAGCATCGGAACCGAATAAGCTTTCATTTTCCGGTACAGTCCCTTCAGCCCCTTCTCCCGGCCGACGCCCCGAACCGCCAGCGCGTGACGAAGCGTCTGAAACTCCTCGAACATGATCGGCAGCAGCCGCATCGCGGCCATGAAGCTATAGGCGTATTTGGGCGGCACTTTGCACTGCTGCATCAGCGAGTAGAACAAAAACACGGGCCGCGTCGTAAGCGCGAACAGCAGTCCGACGAAGGCGAAGCACAGCGACTTGAGGCCGATCTGGACGCCACGGAAGAAGCTTTCCTTCGTAATATGGATCAGCCCGAAGTCCCACCAGGTCGTTTCCCCTTTGCCGTAAAACATCATCGACGTCGTCGACGATACGAACAGCAGCAGGGCAGGCAGCGAGAACAGCGCCATTCGTTTCCACGGATGGCCGCTTGCCGCGACGTAGCCGAGCAGCGTAACGGCCGTAACGTTCAGCATCACACTCGGGTTGTGCGTAAACAGGACGAACATGAACAAGGTCAGACAAAACAGCAGTTTGAGAGACGGGTTCACCCGGTGGAGCCACGTTTCCCGGTAAGAAAACTCGATATTCACGGTTAGCGGCTCCCTCCTCTCTGAACGAATTCCGGTTCCTTCTCCGGAAGCTCATCTGCCGCTGCCGGCTCTGCGAGCTGCCGCGGCCCGCGCAGATCGTGCTCCAGCCGGCCGTCGCGAACTTCCCAGATCCGGGTGGCGAACCGGCATACAATATCCGGATCGTGCGTCACCATCACAATCGCGGTCCCTTGTCTGCGCCATGCTTCCAGCCGTTCCAGCAATGCGAACGTATTTTTCGCATCCTGACCGAATGTCGGTTCGTCCAGCACCAGGATGCGCTGCTCCTTCACGATTGCCGAGGCGACGCTGAGGCGGCGTTTCTGCCCGAGTGATAGTTGAAACGGATGATTGTCCTTCCGCTGCGTCAGATCGAAGTCCGCCAGCAGCGCGGACGTTTTTGCCTCCACCTCGGCTTCCGGCCGCTTCTCCTGCCGGAGCGAGAAGGCGACCTCGTCATAAACCGAGTTGGTGACGAATTGAAACTCGGGATTTTGGAACACGAAAGCGATCTCGGCCGACAATCCTCCCGTCTGCTCCGCCGGCCTGCCGTTCAGCTCGTAACCTCCGGCTGTCTGGAGCAGCCCCATCAAGCCGAGGAGCAGCGTGCTCTTGCCCGCCCCGTTCGGACCGGTTACGGCGATCCATTCGCCAGCATAAACTTCCGCCGATTCCACGTACTGCTTCTGCTTCTTGCCGCGCCATACCTCGAACCGGTCGAGGCGAATGAGCGGCCCGGCCGAAGCCGCTGCCGGCTCTGCGGTCCATGGCGCATAACGGTCGCTGCGGATATAATCGTCCCAGACGCCAGGGTACCAGATTCCGTCTTCGGCGAGGCGATGACCGTAATTGGCGAACAGATCCGCCGCCGGGCCGTCCGCCGTAATCTCCCCCGATTTGCCGAACAGGACGACGCGATCGATATAACCGACGATCTCTTCGATCTTATGCTCCACGATGATGACCGTTTTCCCTTCTCCCGCCTTGCGGATCGTCTCCCATACCTGCTTCGTCCCTTCCGGGTCGAGCAGGGCGGTCGGCTCGTCAACGAAGAGCACGTCGGGCTCAAGCGCCAGCGCGCTTGCGATCGCGAGCCGCTGCTTCATTCCTTGGGACAGCGCCGCTATCGGGGTATGCAGCTCCTCGAGCTCCAATCCGACCTGACGGAGCAGCACGCCCATCCGCTGCTTCATCTCTTCGCGCGGAACGAGCAGATTTTCCAGAACGAAGGCAAGCTCCTCATCGACAAAGGGCATGCAAAACTGCGTATCCGGATCTTGAAAAACGAACGCCCACCGCTCCGGTACGACGATCCGCTCTGCCGTCACCGGCACGTCCACCGCCCGCGGGATTAAGCCCGACAGCACCTGCAGCAGCGTCGATTTGCCGCATCCGCTAGGTCCGAGCAGCAGCACCTTTTCCCCGCGCTTCACCTCAAACGACAAATCCCGGAACGTCAGCGCCGGCGCGCCGGGAAATTTAAGCCTTAGCTGTTCGACTCCCGCCGCAGCCTCCATGCAGAATCACTCCGATGCTAAAATTAATCGTGCAGCGAACGCCGGTCGGATTCGGTTACCGGGCGGACGATCCGGGTTACGCCGGTTGCGTCGAGCGCTTTGACCAGATAATAGGCGACACCGCCGGTGATAACGATACTGCTGATAAAGCGGAACACGAAGTACAGCGTCAGGTTCCAGCCTTGCAGCTCGATCAGATAGCCCTTATACCAATCCATTCCCAGCGAGCCGAGGCCCGCCCCGATTCCGGCCAGACAGGCGACGGCCAGCGAATACGAGCGGTAGCCGAACAAGGCGAATACGATCTCGGCGCCGATCCCTTGCGCAAGGCCGTAAGTAAGCGACTCTACGCTATACTGTGAGCCGATCAGCATCGCGAATACAGCGGCCGACATTTCGCCGAGCAGCGCGACTCCGGGCTTGCGAATAATCAGAAACGCTACGGTAGCCGCAATGAACCACATGCCGTACGTCAGCTGTTCGACTTGCAAGCCGAAAATTTTGACGAGGTCGTACACCGATCCCCATACCCGGAAGATGACGCCGAAGACGATCGCAATGACGACCGTGACCAGAATGTCGGTCAGCTTTAATCCTTTGGAGCTTTGCAATACGTTAGACACGGGTATCCTCTCCCTTTCTCCTATTGATGTCTCTTTGCCGCCTGCCGGCATGCGGCGGACAGCCTCGCTCCCTAATCCGGGCAATCGCCGGGACCCATAAGACGCAAAAAAGTCCACCCCCTAGAGGTGGACTGGCATTCGAATGAAACGATCGGTTCGAACGGTCAGGTGTCCCACTTCCCTACGCTGGCATCATCCAGATCAGGTTCGAAGGGTCTAGGATGTGCGCACATCCAATCTCAGCCCTGCCGGGCTCCCCTAGTGACACCCTTATCTTAACACGATTTATGTTGTTGTCAATATCCCCTTTTCCGGCAAACGCTGCGAATACTTTAGCGATTCGCCCATTTCGGAGCATGCCAAATTGACACAGCTCCGCAGCAATGCTTCAATGAAGGCAAACCGTTTCAATACCACGGGCGCGCTTTATCGATAACCATTTTGATCCGTTAGTTCGCATGGGAATGTGACCGCTTATTCGCGCATCGATTCCCAAAGCTGTATCCGATTACATATGGAATTGGAGGACCTGACTATGAGTTCGATTACGTTTCAATATCAGCTAGAACCGGAGCGGATCATCCGCGGGGATTTCCACCCGGCGCTGCGCCCGAACCCGCAGGCGACCGTGATTTTGGTGCATGGCTTCAAAGGGTTCAAGGACTGGGGGATGTTCCCCTACGCGGCCGGGCGGCTCGCCGAGACGTTCGATGTAATACGCTTTAATCTGTCCCGTAACGGAGTCGGGGCATCGCTAACCGATTTCGACGAGCTGGACAAATTCGGAAAGCAAACGTTTACCGGCGATCTGGAAGATTTAAAAGATGTCGTCGTCCGCGTTCGCGAAGGCAAGCTGCCGGTGGCGGGCATACAGCCGGTGGCGGAACGGGTCATACTCGTAGGCCACAGCCGCGGCGGCGGCGAGTCGATCGTGCTGGCGCTGGATGAACCGGCGCTGGTCGACGGGGTCGTCTCCTGGAACGGCTCGACGTCGTTCCCCGCCATATTCGGCGAGCCCGCGCTGCGCGCGATGCGCGAGGACGGCATCGCCTACATTGACAACGCGCGCACGAAGCAGCGTATGCCGCTTGAGAAGATCATCGCGGACGATCTGGAGCGAAACCGCGACCGGTTCGATCTGATCGCCCGCATCTCCCAGCTGCAAGTACCGCTCGTGCTCATTCAAGGCACGGACGACTTCCGCAGCCTGTGGTCCGGATCGGAGAAGCTCGTATCGGCCGCTCCGTCGGTCTCTTGGATTCACATAGCCGGAGGCGATCATACGTTCGGAGCGAAACATCCGTTCATCGGTTCCACGACGCCGCTGGACGAAGCGATTGCCGCCACCGGGAGGGAGATCCGGGAACGCATGCTCCAAAGACCGGCCGACCTCGATTAAACGCGCTGGATCATTTGGGAAATAGTGACAATAATCATTTTGGTATGATACGATAGGGTTAAGCCTGTACGATCCGGTTTATTGCAGGAGTGTGTCCATGGATCCGATACGTCGACAAAGGAGTCGCAACAATATGAAAGAAATCGTCAAGCTGAAGCAGACGATGCTGAACGTCACGCACGAATTAATTTCCGGGTGCCGCTTCTGTGTGCAAATCTCCTTGGATCCCGAAGACAAAACGCCGATACAATGCGTCAAGTATTCCGGCTGCTCCATCCCGGTACATACGAATACCGCTACCTGTCTGTCCTGCCAGGAATATAAGCGCAGCAACAAAAACGAGCGTCAGGATATCGCGTCAGGCGGCTGATCAGACCGCTCCCGACGAGTCGTCTTCCGGCTCCCGCCGGAACGGCCGAGACCGGGATTCGCCTGCATGGGACCGCGCTTGTTGCGCTTCGTTCGTTTCTGTGTCAAACTAAGGTATGATTGCCCCCGGCGGCGCGGCCGAACGCTTTCCCGCTTCGGCACCGGGACCGCTTAACGACGGGGAACGGAACAGGTGGACAAACTGAATGAAACCGTTATTTCGACTATTGACTGAACTCTCCTCACGCAAGTGGGTGTCCCGCATGACCGGCGCTTTTGCAAAATCCAAGGCAAGCCGGTACTTTATTCCGCAATTCGCCAAATCCTACGGCATCCCGATCGAGGATGCGGAGAAGACGATCGGGGAATACCGGTCGCTGAACGAGTTTTTTACCCGGCGCCTGAAACCGGGCCTTCGCCCGCTCGCCGAACGGGCCGACGCGCTGCTGAGCCCCGTGGATGCGCTTATAACCGGCATGGGATCGATTCAATCGGGCACGATGCTGAACGTCAAAGGCCAGGACTATACCGTAGATGAACTGCTCAACCGTTCCCCAAGAACGTTAAACTACCGGAACGGTTTCTTTTTTGTGCTGTATTTAAGCCCCACCGACTATCACCGGATTCACTCCCCCGTTACCGGGACGATTGTGGAGAAGGAGCATGTCAAAGGAAAAGTGTACCCGGTCAACGATTTCGGTCTTCGTGAGATGAAGCGGGTGTTAAGCCGGAACGAGCGGCTGATTACGTATATCGATCACGAGTGCGGAGAGATTGCCGTCGTTAAGGTAGGCGCTCTCAACGTAAGCAGCATCCGGTATGCGGAACCGCTTCCGGACAAGCTGGAGCGTGGCGGCGATCTGGCCTATTTCGAGTTCGGCTCGACCGTCGTCCTGTTAACCGAGAACGACATCTTCGTGCCGCGATCCGACCTCGCCGTCGGCAGCAAAGTAAAGATGGGCGAGTCGCTGGGCACGCTAATCGGCAAATGACCTGCGCATGGACATCCGTCCGCTTGCATACGACAGACGGAACAACAACCAAATCGAGGCTCCGGAAGACGGAGTCTTCACAGCCCTGCATCCCGACGCTTTCTTCTTGAAAGCGGTCCGGGATGTTTTTGTTGTGCCGCCAATCCGGACGACCTTACGATAGATTCAAATCCAGGAACTGCTGTGGATCTTCGTGCAGGCGACCTGAGCTCGCGTGCAGAGCCAAGGCGCGCTGCCGGAAGGCGATGAGGCACAGGTCGATCCTTCCCGCAGGAGCAGCATCGAAACTTCCGTCGGGCTTGGCCTGGTTCAAGGCGACGGTACGACGCTGGAATTAACCAAACCGACCGAACGGCATTGCCGGCAATAGCCTCGCCAAGCGACTCCTTCTATTGCGGCTTACGCTCCCTCTCTCCAGCCGGGCCGTCAAGTCATCCGCCAAGCTTCCCGTATGCCCTTCATTGCCGCTTCGAGCATGGAATCAGTCCGAATTCTTCCCCGCTGAATCGTGCGGTACGCGCTGCCGCCATCCGGGAGATGCCTTCCTTGATTTCGGTTTCCTCCAAATGGGCGAAGCCAAAGCAGGCGGACGGGACCGGACGTTCCAGGTAATAACCGGTGCCGTCCGTCCAAGTGACTCCTGAATCGTAGCAGAACTGGCGGAATCGGTCATACTCATCAGCAGATCGTTTCCACAACGCAAACAGGTGCAGCCCCGCGTCGGAGGCCACCGGCTCGAACAATTCGGCCAGCTCCTCCGTGTCCGTCAGCAAGCTTTGAAGCAGCTCGAATTTGCGGCTGTATAACCGTCCCATCCGGCGCAAATGGCGTTCATATTCGCCTCCGTTCATAAACGAGGCGAGCGCCCGCTGCTCGAGGATCGCGGTCGGATGCGGCTCGAACAGCTGACGGGCCCGCAGAAAAGGCTCCCGGAGCGCCGCCGGCAGCACCGCATAGCCGATCCGGAAATGGTGCATCATCGTCAGCGAGAAGGTGCCGATGTACACGACCCGGTCTTCGCGGTCAAGCAGCTTAAGCGGCTCGATCGGCCTGCCCAGGTGACGGAACTCGCTGTCGTAATCGTCCTCGACGACGACCGCTCCCCGCCGGGACGCCCAGGCGAGCAACTGCTGCCGCCGCTCCAGACTGAGCACCGCTCCCGTCGGGAATTGCCGGCTCGGCGTGACGAAGATGAGCTTGGCCTCCCAGTCGTCCGGAACGAGTCCATGCCGGTCGGTGCAGGCGGCGACCGCTTCGCCTCCGGCCGCCCGGATCGCGGACAAGATGCCGGAATAACACGGATTTTCCGTGACGACCGGGTCTCCGGGGTCGATCAGCAGTTGGGCGAGCAGCGCGATCGCCTGCATCGATCCGTTGACGATCGCGATGGACGAGGGCACCGCTTCGATACCTCGCGTCCGAAGCAGGTGGCGGCAGATCGCCTCCCGCAGCGCCAGATGCCCTTGCGAAGCGAATCCGTCGCCGTAATACGAACCGTGCATCCCCCTCACCTGGGCGTACAACGTGCGGTTCCAAGCCTCCTTGGGGAAATGATTGCGGTCGCTGTACCCGATCACGAAGCGAATGTCGCCGTCCGTCCCGGAAGCCGGCTGGCGCAGCGGCAGCCCGGACATCCGCCGCCCCCATGCGGACAGCTCGAATTCGGTCTGCACGTTCGCTCCGCCCCCCGGCTGACGGTCATGCCGGTAAGCGACGAACGTCCCCCGGCCGACTCCGGACACGACGTACCCCTCCGCCGCCAGCATCTCGTACACCTGGCTGACGACGCCGCGGGACAGCCCGTACAACCCGCCAAGCTCCCGGCTCGACGGCAGCTTCATGCCATACTCCAGCCGGCCGGATGCGACCGCATCCCTTAACGCATGATACAAAGCGGAGTATTTCAACGGATACCGCTCCAAATATAAATTAAGTGGCAGATGAAAATCGGTCATTTGCACGACTCCTCCCTTTCGACTGGTCCGTCCGCCTCAAGAACCGCAGATGCGCAAAACCAACTCTCCCGCGGCTTTAGTTCACAGCCGAATCCGCCAACAAAATCACGAACCCGGCAGCCAACGCCTTAATGGTCTATTGATTTCTATCATAATTGGCGCTTTTCTGTTGTCAATCTTTTGTTTAAGATAAGAAAAAGTTGAAGGGGGCCCGACCGTATGAGCACAATCCGAAGAACTGCGTACGAGATGACGTCCGAAGAAGAGATTAACCGGTTTATGAGCGAGATGAGCTACGGAACGCTGGCGATGCAAGGCGAGGAGTGGCCGTATGCCGTACCGATCAACTACGTCTATCACCGCAATCAGGTCTATTTGCACGGCAGCAAGGCGGGGCACAAGATGGAGATGATCCGGACGAGCGGTAAAGTGGCATTTTCCGTCAGCAAAGAATACGCCATCGTCCCTTCCTACTTCAGCGATCCGAAGCTGGCCTGCCCGGCGACCGCCTATTTCAAATCCGTCCTGATCCGCGGGCAGGCGGAGCTTGTAGAAAACGTCGAGGAGAAAGCGGAGGTGCTCGGGGCGCTGATGCGCAAGCTGCAGCCCGAAGGCGGCTACGAGCCGATCGATCCGGCCGATCCGGATTACATGCCGCGTATTCGCGGCGTGGCCGTCCTGCGGCTGGCGGCGGATTCGCTTACCGCCAAATTCGCCTTCGGCCAACATTTGAACGAGGAGCGGTTCGAACGGGTATGCGGCGGATTGGAGGAGCGGGGAACGGAAGGCGACCTGCAGACGGCGGAACTGATGCGGAAATATTCGGGCAGATGCCCCATACACGAAGGGCCTGCTGGAGATGGCAACGCTTCCTAAACCCAAAAACGCAGCCGTTCCCTGTTCCAGCTCTACGCTTGGATAAGGAAGCGACTGCGTAAGCGGAAGCAGCGATCGCACGCGGCTCCCGGCGCGAATGTACAGGGCGGGTGCGATCGCCGCTTGACGCCGGCTGGCCGACAGACAGCGCGCCCCCGAAAGAGCGGGCCGCAGAAGCTAATGCCCCTGCCTGTCAAGCGAGCACCTTCAGCACGTCGTCGATCTTTTTGCTGTTGGAGATCACCCCGTAGTTCATCCAGGTCATAAAATCGACCTCGTATACGCACTGCTGCTTTACCGCGGGCAGCGCATGCCACGAAGCCGTCTCCAGCATCTCCCGTTCCTCTCCCGGCACGGAGGAATGCCGACGGTCGAACGTAATAAAGAGATGGTCCGCATCCAGCCGCTCCAGCCATTCCGGAGGCAACGTCATCTTTCTCGTCTCCTGTTCCATCTCTATCACGAGGGAATGCGGCGCAAGCCCCAGATCCTTGTACAGGATCGGCCCGGTATAACCGTAGTCCGGCCCGGCGTACAGACTTATGCCAAGCGCCGATATGCGTAAAAAGGCGACCGTCTGTCCGCGGGTCGACCGGCCGAGCACGCTGCGGGCGTCGCGCGCTTTCTGCTCATAATGCCGGATCACTTCCTCCACCCGGTCCGTCCGCCCGAGCAGACGCGCCGCGTTATGCAGCGTCGAGCGCCAGTCCTCGCCCGGATGCGGCATATGGAAGGTCGGGGCCAGCCGGCCCAGCCGGTCGTTCGGAATCCATTTGTCGAATCCGCTGTCCAGCATAATGAAGTCCGGGTGATGCCGGGATAGATCGTCTTCATCCTCCTCCGCCAGGTCAAGGACGGGCACATCGTGCAAGCCGAGGTATTCCTGTCTCCCCCAGCCGCGGTGGGAGCATTCGACGACCGGCGTAATGCCGAGCGCCACTAGAAAATCTTCCAGGAAAGGAGCGAACACGCGGGCATTTTCCCGGTAATGGCGGCGGAACTGGCCGGGAGAGATCCCGAGCGTCTGCTTGAACCGGCGGTTGAAATAATATTCGTTATTGAAGCCGACGTTTTGGGCGATGTCGTACAGCCGGTCGTCCGTCGTCAGCAGCAGCTTTTTGGCGCGGTCGATCCGGACCCCGTTCAAGTAATCCAGCGGAATTTGTCCGGTCAGCTCCTTAAACAGACGCGAGTACTGCCAACGTGCGACATTCGCCCGGTCCGCCAGCGCGTTCACCGTCCACACGTCCTGGTACTGCTCCTTAATCACCTCGATCGATTGCTCCACCGCTTTGCGCATATTTCCTTCATAGCTCGAGGAACGATTTTGCGCCAAGAGGAACCGCATCCATTCCTGAAACCTCACATGGTTGTCCAGCTGCTCCAGATCGTCTTCCGAATCCCGGTGGCGGTGGATCGATTCCAAATAGTCCAAACAAGTGGAGAACGGATGACACCGCGCTTCTCCCTGAAACGGAAATCCGCCGCCGGGCGGCTCGTTCCGGCCGGAGGCAGAGCCGGGTCCTGCCCCGCATACGCTCCACGACTCGAACGAGACCCGATAGCAGATCAGGCCGTCCTCACCCGCCGTCAGCTCGGCAGCCGTATCCGGAGCGGCGAGACAACACGTCCCCCGGCCGAGCGGAAGCCGGTTGCCGCCGATAGCGATCGTTCCGGAACCTCCGGTAATGACCCATATGGTGTAATGACCGCCGTTCTTGCCGTGCTCCTGCCATTTCGAAGCTCGTACGTTATACTGGATATCCTTCAGCACATAAAACAAAGTCCGGACCAACGAGGCCGGCTCCGTTACCTGTTTCATTTTGGCTCACCTACAACGAGAATGGTTATCATTTTCAAATATTAGTATATAGAAAAAAGGAAAGCTCATCAACTGGGTGTTGACGGCTTTCCCTTTGCCCGCTTCATCCGATCTGCGGGGCATGTCTCTTTATTTAACAAGCCACTTCAAAACATCGTCCGTTTTCATCTTATTGGCCGTAATCGCGCCGGACTGCCAATGCGTCCGCTCCGCTTTGTACACATGCCCGTTTTTGACGGCGGGAAGCGATTTCCACAGCGGGCTGTCCAGCAGCTTGACCGCTTCCTTGTTCTCCTCGGACGTCCAGCTTCCGTTGGATGGAAACACGATCAGATGATCCGCATCCAGCTCGGGAAGTTTCTCCTCGGACAAGACGGCCTGGAACTCCTTCATTTCCTTGACGAAACGGTGCGGCGCGAGTCCGAGCTCGGAGTAAATGTTGCCGGTATACCGGTTATTGATGCCGAACAGAGCCAGCGATTTGTCTCCCACGTTAATCCGGACGACCGCCACCGTCTGTTCGCCGACCGCTTTGTCAAGCTTCGCCTTCGCATCCGTCATTTTCTGATTGTATTCCGCCAGCACGCTTTCGACTTTCTCCGGGATGCCGAGCACATCGGCAATTTTCCTTAATATTTCCGGCGGGCTCTGCAGCACGGCTTCCGGTAGACGATACGTCGGCGCCACTTTGGAGTACAGCTCGTACTTGGCCACATCCGCCCCGCCGTCGACGATGATCAGATCGGGACCGGCCGCGACCAGCGGCTCGATGCTCCCGGTCGTATCGAACGTCGGCACGTTCAGACCCAAATAGTCCTGCTTGCCCCAGTTCGGATGATACCACTGGACGACCGGCGTTACGCCGAGCGCCTGCAAATAATCCTCAACGTAAATCCCCGCAACCTTGTTCGGCTTGACGGGAATCGTAACGTCTCCGAACTCCCCTTTGACAACCCTTGTTTTCCCCTCGTTCGAATCCGTCTGGCCAACTGCCGGCGTCTCGTTATTGGTTGCTCCGCATCCTGTCAAACCTACCGCCAGAACGAGCAGAAGCGTCATCCCTACCGCCAGCATGCGACGTGATCTTGCCATAACCGCGTTCACTCCTAGGTCTAACCAAAAAGGTACGAAAAGAGAGTCGAATTGCAATGATAATCATTCTCATTTTCGTTCGGGATCATTATATCTCACATCTTTTTGGCGCCACAATACACATTCTCTACTCATTTTTTATACAAACGCGGTTGAGGTGCAGTCCGCCTCCGCGCGGCGGGACCTGCTCTCTCGGAAAGGGGCCTCCGGCGGCAGTGAATCGTCAAGGCGCGCCTCCTACAATGGTCTGCCGTTCAAGCGGATGTCCGCGGCGTCCGTTGCTCCGATCCCGGTCAGCACTCGGTCGAGATCGAATAACTCATCCATATGATACACGCCGGACGGCCAGCTTGTGCCAAATAACGCGTCCGCTGCATACGCGGCCACTCGTGCGGTAATGCGCGCCTCCTCGCCGCCCTGCAACGAGCATTCCGCCGTGGCGGGCCCGCCGTTCCACATCCCCCGAGCATCGATCTTGACAGCGCATCTCGCCTCGCCCGGCTTCTTGCGGAGCAGCCATCCGACGACGGAGTTGCGAACCGCTTTGCGCTTCAGCAAGCGGGTCGCCCCCGACGCGCTTAGCCAAGCGAGCAGCGTGGTAACCGCAGCCGAATCCAAGCACAGCCTCGTGGCCACGGACGGCAGACCCAGCTTCCGCCGCAGCACATATTGATCCGCGAAAGGAAACCGGTACGCCGTTCTACGTCCGAGCCCCTTGCCGAAATCCGTTCGTCTGCCGTCCGTAAAGCCGCCGGCCAGTTGATCGACGGTCCATTGGATAGCCGCCTTGCCGTGCTGATCGCCAAGTCCGAGCATGATCGAGATCTCGATCGAATCGGTCCGTTCCAGCAGCAGATACGCCCGCCGCGCCAGCAGATTGGTCAGTCCGGGCGCGAGTCCGACGCTGAGCACCACCGTCGCCTTTCCCGTGTATGCATCGCGGTTCAACTGCTCGACCTGCTGCAGGAAGTCGTCGCTGGCCGAGATGTCCACATAATGAATGCCTTTCGCCAGACAAAACCGGACAAAGGCGGTGTCGGCCTGATCCAGACACATGACGACCACTTGGACCTCGTCCCACAGCTGCGAATCGAACGAGTGCCTGACATCCAGCTGCATCGGCTTCACCTTGCCTCCCGTATCGCGGCTGAACCGCTCCGCCCGCTCCATGCTTCGGCCTGCGGCGTACACCTGCCCCGGGTAAGCCTCCCCCAGTTCTCTCGCAATCATCTGCCCGACATGCCCGTACCCGCCGATAATGACTATTTTCTGCTTCATGGCCGCCTTATGCCTCCTTTTGCCGATCGCCGATTAACGTTCTGTCTGTTCCGTTTCCGGTTTCGGACGGCGCGCGTTTTCTCGACTGCGCCCGGACGCCGTATCCCAAAACCCCGATGGCCGCAATCCCTACCAGGATGCCCGCTCCGAAAGCGTGCGAATACCGCTCCGCCCCCGCTCCCCCGTCCAGCGCGCCGAAGCCGAGAAAAGCACCCAGCACCATCCCGGCGTTGCGCGTAAAAGCGATCCAGCCGCCTATCGCTCCCGTATGTCCAGCCGGGACGAGCCGCATAATCAGGCTGTTGTTCGGGGAGGCTATCAGCCCCATCCCCGCCCCGATCAGCGCGAGAACGGCCGCGATCCCCCACAGCGGCAGCTTGTCGAGCGCCAAGGCGAGAATCGCGATTCCTGCCGTCATGCTCAGCAGCCCGGCCGCGATGAACCCCGCGGAGCCGAAGCGGTCGGAACCGCGACCGGCGGCCGGACTCGCTAGCGCCAGCAGGATCGGATAAGCGGTCATCATATACCCGGCCATAGCGGGGGATATGCCGGCTTCGCCCGAGAAGTAAAACGGCATAACGACCAAAACCGTATTGGCGAGCAGGAACGCCGCACAGCTAATGAGCAAGCCGGATAAAACGCCCGGGCTGTGCAGCAGCACGCCGGTTAACGAAGCTTGGCGGCCGGTATCGCCGGTTAGCGAACCTTTGCCGCCGGTATCGCCGGATCTGCTATGCTCCCGGCTGCGGCCGGGGATATACCGGAGCGCGAGCAGCGTCGCCGCCGCTGCGGCGGGGACGTGGATCAGGAACAGCCACCGCCAGCCGAGGCTTCCGGTGATCCACCCGCCCGCAAGCGGTCCGGTCATCGCTCCGAGCGCTACCGCCGTGCTGACGTAGCCAAGCGCTTGACCTTTTTTCCCGTGCGGCATGTGAACGGTTATCAAGGCGATGTTCGTCGCCTGGAACATGGCGGCTCCAGCTGCTTGGATGATCCGGAACGTCAGGAGCACCGGCAAGCTCGGCGACATCGCGGCCAGCACGGAGCTGACTGTGAACAGGACATAACCCGAATTATGAATGAGGCGGTGGCCGTACCGGTCCCCCAGCTTCCCCATAAACGGAAGCAGTATCGTAATAACGAGCAAACATCCCGTTGTGATCCATTGAACCTCGCCGACCTCCGCCTGGAACGGCCCCGTCAGCTGCGGCAGCGAGACACCTATGACGCCCGCGGTAAAATGAGAAAGGAACGCCCCCATACAGATCGCCGTCAGCATGAGCAAGGATGTCGGGATCGTTGGCATACTTTTGGACTCCTTCATGATGACAGCCCCCCGCTTATGCTTTAAACTATAACTAAGAATTATTCTCAATTATATGGGGAACGAATCGGACGACAATCCCACAAAGCTGGGGTTTCGAAACGCGATGGAGCGCGATGAAGGAACGGAGGCGGCTTGTCCGTCTTCTCGCCGGCACCGGACCGTGGGCTTTCAGGAGGCTTCTGGAGACTTTACGGAGGCCTTCGGCTTCTCGGCCCGCCAATCCATCGCACAACCGATTATCGTCTGCCATGCCGAATCTAACTCGATCAGGATCAGGTGATCACATGATGCCTATTGCAACCGAATCCGTCAAAAGGGAACTATGCGCGTTAGCGGACCGGATCGGATCTTCGCACGATTACAGATCTGCCATGCTGGAGAAGCTTCGGCTTGCCGTGCCGTTCGATGCAGCCTGCTGTACGACCGTCGATCCGCAGACGCATCTCTCCACCGGTGCGGTTACGGACGAATCGGTCGAAGCGATCCATCATTTATTGTTTGAGAACGAATATAGGCAGGACGATGTCAATGCCTTCGAATCGCTTGCCGCCTCCGCGAGTCCGGCCGCTACGCTTAGCGGGGCCACCGGCGGTGAGCCCGCTGGAAGCGCCCGCTACCGCGACATTCTCCGCCCTGCGGGCTTCACAGACGAGCTTCGTGCCGTCTTCGTACACGAGGGCACATGCTGGGGACACTTGTCGCTGTACCGTCGCAGCGGCAGTCCGCTCTTCCGGGAAGAGGAGGTCGCCGCCATCGTCTCGCTGCTTCCTTGCCTGACCGACGGGGTCCGCCATACGAACGGGTTGCAGCCGCCCGCAGGACGGCCGAAGCCTGCCGCTGTCCGGGAGCCGGGCATCGCGCTGCTGTCCGAACGGCTCGAGCTGCTCTCCGCCAACGCCGAAGCCGATTATTGGCTCGCGATGCTGCGGTCCCGGGAGCGAATCGGCCCGGACACGCTTCCCCGGCCGGTGCGCGCGGTATGTATGCGTGCCATGGACGGCGGCCATACCGCGCAATTGCAACCGCCGAAGCCTCAAGTGTGTCTGAGCGCGCCGGACGGCCAGTATCTCACCTTGAGAGCGAGCAAGCTGTTCGGGGCAGCCGGTACGGGTACTTGTCAATTAGCGGTAACGATCGAAGCGTCCCGACCTTCGGATATTCTTCCGTATATGACGGATGCCTACCGGTTGTCCGCACGGGAGAAGCAGGTGCTGGAAGGGGTGCTGCGGGGATTGTCGACCAAAGAATTGGCCGGGTCACTGCACATCTCCGGTTACACCGTGCAGGATCATCTCAAGGCGATCTTCGCCAAGACAGGGGTGACGAGCCGCAGAGACTTGATCTGGCGGCTTCACGGCCGCTACAGCTTGCCCGCGGACGGAGATACGGCGAAGTAATAGCTGGAATTTAGAGTAGCGTCTTTGTCCCGGGAGCGGAGTTTTGGAGTAAGGGAGTATGGGGGGGGGTTGGGGTCCGTGTTCCAGGAAGTTGGAAGGTAAGAGAAGACTAGCTGGGATAATAAGAGCCTTTGGCGTCCGCTATTTTCGTCTTATCACCGGAAGAGAAGCAAATAACGGCGGTTTGCACCCCTTATTTTAACCACCAAGCGGAGTCGGCACCGTTTTCGCGGAATATAGAAGCTGTAAACCGCTCTTATTTCCCCGCACAAGCCGGTTTCGGACAAATTAAGGGGTACAAACCGCTCTTATTCGGCTTATTCACCCTCCCTCCGGCCCCGCCCTGCACGGCGGAGCACCTGAACCTTCCGCTCCCGCAACAAGAAAGGGGCGTCCCCCCAATTATATTGCGACTTTTTGAGCCCGACCGCGAACTGTTTTCACTTGAGAAAAGGACCTCAGCCTCCACTTTACCGTGGAAGTTGAAGTCCTTTCGTTTGGAGATGGGGACGTTCCCGCGTCCCGCAACCCTTTTGGGGACAGGCCCGTTCCGCACCTGTTTCAGTTGGGTCACCTGCAACTAATATTGCCGGGGACCATCTCCCGCTCATCTCCCGCTCTCGCACCGCTTACGTGCCAAACTGCGCCTGATGCAGCCGGCTGTACACGCCTCCGGCCGCGACCAGCTCCTGGTGGCGCCCCTGCTCGGTAATGCCCCGCTCGGTCACGACTACGATCCGGTCGGCGTTCTTAATCGTCGCGAGCCGGTGTGCGATGACGAGCGTGGTGCGCCCTTGCGACAGCTCGGCGAGCGACTGCTGAATGATCGCCTCCGTCTCCGTGTCGAGCGCCGAGGTCGCTTCGTCCAGAATCAGAATCGGCGGATTTTTGAGAAACATCCGCGCGATCGACAGCCGCTGCTTCTGGCCTCCAGACAGCTTCACGCCCCTCTCGCCGATGACGGTGTCCATCCCTTCCGGCTGCGCCCGGATGAACTCGTCGAGCCGCGCGCGCCGGGCCGCTTCCCATATCTCCTCCTCGGCCGCTCCCAGCTTGCCGTACAGGATGTTCTCGCGGATCGTCCCCGAGAACAGGAATACGTCCTGCTGCACGATGCCGATATTTTGGCGCAGCGAGTTCAGCTTCAGGTTCCGGATGTCGACGCCGTCGATCGAGATCGCCCCCGATGCCGCTTCGTAGAACCGCGGCAGCAAGCTGCACAAGGTCGTCTTGCCCGCTCCCGAAGGACCGACGAAGGCGATCGTTTCCCCTTTATGAATGGTCAGATCGATATTACGGAGCACGCGCGAATCGCTGTCGTACCCGAAAGAAACGTTCTCAAAGCGGATTTCCCGCTTCAGCTCCCCAAGCTCGACCGCATCCGGAGCATCGGCGATGTCCGGCTCCGTCTCCAGCAGCTCCACATACCGTTTGAATCCGGCGAACCCTTGCGGGTAGCTTTCAATAATCGCATTAATTTTCTCGATCGGCCGGAAAAAGACGTTGGTCAGCAGCAGAAAGCCGATGTATTCGCCGTAGGTCAGCTCGCCCCGGATAACGAACCACGTTCCGGACACCATCACGAACAGCGTCACGAAACGCATCATCATATAACTGATCGAGCCGTTTTTGGCGATCAGCTTGTAGGACAGCAGCTTCGTCTTGCGGAACCGGCCGTTGTTCACGGCAAACTGCTTCTTCTCATGCTCCTCGTTCGAGAACGCCTGCACGACGCGGATGCCGCCTACGTTGTCTTCCACCCGGGCGTTGAAATCGCCGATGTCGGAGAACAGCTGGTGCACCGCCTTCGTCATCTTGCCATTAAAGTAGACGACCATCCAGATGATCGCCGGAACGATAACGAACGTAAGAATCGCCAGCTTCCAGTTAATCAGCATCATCAGCGTGAACGAGCCGGTCAGCGTCATGACGGCGATGAACAGATCCTCCGGCCCGTGATGGGCCATCTCGCCGATCTGCATCATATCGTTCGTCAGCCTCGACATCAGATGCCCCGTCTTCGTATTGTCAAAGAAACGGAACGACAGCTTCTGAATATGGTCGAACAGCTTCTTGCGCATATCCGTCTCGATATTGATGCCGAGCATGTGCCCCCGGTAATTGACGATGTAATGCAAAAACGTATTGACGATATACAGCACCAGCAAGCCGGAGGACGCGAGCAAGATCATATCCCACTTGCCGCCCGGCAGCAGATCGTCGACGAATCGGTTCACGACAAGCGGGAAGAACAGCTCCAGCAGCCCGGCGAGTACCGCGCAGCCGAAATCGAGCAGGAATAGCTTCTTGTAAGGCGCATAGTAGGAAAAAAAACGCCGGATCATGCCATGCTTCCGCTCCTTTCCCAATTAAGATTTCGATTTGGCCAGCAAATACAGGAAGTAAGGCGCCCCGATCACGGCCACCACAATCCCCGTTGGAATTTCCGATGGCTGTAAAATCCAGCGACCGATCGTATCGGCCGTAATGACCAAAAGCGCACCGGCAAGCGCGGCGGCCGGCAGCAGCATCTGATGCTTCTGACCGACGAGGCGGCGTGCGAGATGCGGGGCGATCAGCCCGACGAAGCCGATGCTGCCGCTCACCGCTACGCAGGAGCCGGCAAGACCGACGGCTGCCGCAAGCAGGACGAGCCGCTCCTTCTCCACCGGCGCGCCAAGCCCGGTCGCCGTCTGATCCCCCAGGTTCAGCACATTCATGACGCGCGCCTTGTAGAAGACGAACGGCAGCAATACGACGAGCCACGGCAGCAGCGCAAGCACGAACTTCCAGTTCGCACCCCAGATGCTTCCGGCCATCCATGTCGCAACAAATTGATATTTCTCCGGGCTAAGTCTCAGCGTCATGACGATCGTCGCCGCGCTAATCCCTGCGGCCACGGCGATACCGGTCAGCAGCAGCCGGATCGGCGCTATGCCGTGATGCCGCTTGTACGCCAGCGAGTAGATCAGAATCGCGGTCAGCCCCGCGCCGACCAGCGCGACGATCGGAAGCATGAAGACCGGTGCGGCCGCCGTCGCCGGATAAAACGATATAAACATCATCACGGTTAATCCCGCTCCCGCGTTGATCCCGAGTATACCCGGGTCGGCGAGCGCATTGCGCGATATCCCTTGCATGATACAGCCCGAGACGGCGAGTCCGGCGCCGATCAGCAGCGAAATGACGATGCGCGGCAGACGGAATTCGAACAAAATGAGCGATTGCTTCTTCGTTCCCATCCCGAATAACGTCTGAATCAGCTCCACCGGAGAAAGCCGGATATAACCGGTGTTCATACTGATCATAAAGGCAGTGACGATGAACAGCCCGAGTACAACGAGGACGGTAACATTCCGCCTTCTTTTCTGATTCTCGCTTCTTAACAGAGGCACACGCTCCATCCTACAGCTCCCTCCTTTCTTTACGCGCCAGGTAAAGGAAGAACGGAACGCCGATGAGCGCGATCAGCGCCCCGACCGGAGTCTCGAACGGCGGATTCACCATTCTGGCCGCCAGATCGGCGAAGACGACCAGCAGGCTGCCGAGCACCGCCGAGCACGGAATAATCCAGCGATAATCGACGCCGACCATATAACGGGTCAGGTGAGGAATAATAAGTCCGACAAATCCGACGGCGCCGACGACCGATACCGCAGCTCCCGCCAGAATCAGCACAAGCACAGTCCCGGCCAGCTTCACGAGTCCCGTCCGCTGGCCGAGCCCCTTGGCCACATCCTCGCCCAGGCTCAGCATCGTGATCGAGCGCGACAAAATAATCGCTCCGATAATGGCCGCGGCAATCCACGGAAACATAATTTTGAGCTGGAACCATTTCGTTCCCGCCACACCCCCGGCGTACCAGAAAGCCAGATCTTGGCCGATCCGGAAATAAAGCGCGATTCCTTCGCTTAATGCCGACAACAGGGCGCTTAACGCCGCACCGGCAAGTACGAGCCGCACCGGGGTCAAGCCGCCTTTGGCGAGGGAACCGATACCGAAGACGAGCAAGGCTCCGATTGCCGCGCCGAGGAACGAGAACAGAATCAGATACATGAACGGCAGGCCGGGCAAAAAGGCGAAGCAAATCGCCAGCATAAAACCTGCGCCTGCGTTAAGCCCCAGCAGTCCGCTGTCCGCAAGCGGATTGCGCGTCATCCCCTGCATGATCGCCCCGGCTACGGCGAAGCAGGCGCCAACCAACGCTCCCCCCAGCACGCGGGGCAGACGGAGCTCCTGAATAATCTGATGCTGCGTCAGATCGGGATTAAATCGGAAGATTGCCTCCCATACGACGGACAGCTTAATATCCGCCGCTCCGAACGACACGGATACAGCGATCCCGAGCATCAGTGCGATCACCCCTCCGATCAAGATGAGGGTCGCTGCCCATGGACGGGAACGGACTTGTGCGGGAGACTTCGAAACCGTTGCTTCATTCCTTGTTGGATTCATGAGTGCCACCTTTGCCACATTGGTTGGACCAATTATTTTCGATCTCCCTTGAGAGGAAGATGACGATTGATATTGATTCTCAATTTCAATTATAAATAGTAGATCAGCTGACCTCTCCTCGGCAATAGACAAAATGAAAGTTTTTTTTGTACAAATTTAACATTCCCAAGAAAAATACGTTTTTTCAGTTGAGCGGCGACCCGAAATCTTATATCATGGATTATGACTGATAATGATTATCAATATCCTTCCGAATATGTCCTGCCTGAAGGAGGCACGAATGATGGGTTCACAGCCGACAACTTCCGTCCCGCTTCGCTCCCTGCTATTTCATATGACTGACATCAGCCTGTCCGTCCGTCCGGTCGGATGGGATTCCGATATACAAACCAGCGATCCGTACACGCTTCTGATCGTAACGAACGGAATCGGCAGTCTCCATACGAGCGATACGACCGTCCTTCTGAAAACCGACAAATGCTACCTGCTCCCGCCGGGCCGCTCTTACCGGACCTTCAACGGATTCGACAGCTCGCTCAGGTATTACCAGCTGGCCTTCGCCGCCGTCCATATCGCGGATCAACGGACCACCGAGACGTACACCGGCAGCTTGTTCTCCGGGCGGCTCGAAATGACCGCTTATCCGTTCTCCAGGCTGATTCGCCTCGCCGAGGAGCTGTACGACGCGAAAGACAGCGACGGCGATATCGAATCGATGAACCGGCATATCCGTTTTCAGGAGCTGATCCGTTTTCTGCTCGAGCACAACCTCGAGTTCTCCGGTCACGCCAACTCTACGCAAGCGGTGGAATCGACGATCCGTTATATGCGGAACAATTACATGCACAGCATAACCGTGAAGCAACTGGCCGAGATGGCCCGAGTGCCCTACTATCAGTACACCCCGATCTTTCAGGAATTAACCGGCAAGAAGCCGCTCGATTATTTGACCGAGCTACGCATCAACCGCTCCAAGGAACTGCTGGTCCATTCCGACGAACCGCTACGCGAGATCGCCGGCCGGGTCGGTTTTGCCGACGAATATTATTTCAACCGCCGCTTCCGACAGACGACAGGCGTGACGCCCAAGCAGTATGCCAAATATATGAAGCATAACACGCGCGTAAGAGACTGGACCGGACACGAAGTCGATATCCCCGCCCAGCCGAAACGAATCATTTACTTCGGCGAAACGTTCGGCGACCTGTTGGCTCTCGGAGTCGACGCGATCGGCGGAAATTTATCCTGGAAAAGCCGCACCTTCTTCAAAGACCGGGTACGCAACGTGCAGGACGTCGGCAATCCGATCAACCCGGACAAGCTGATGGAGCTGAAGCCGGATCTGATCATATTCGCCTGCTCGGACGAGAAGCAGTATACGAAAATATCGAAAATCGCTCCTACGGTAACGTTTAACTCCTTCGCCCCTCTCGACCAGCGGCTGCTTACGCTCGGACATCTGCTGGGCAAAAGACGCGAAGCGGAAAAATGGCTGGACACCTACAACAATAAAGCCGCTGTCGTGTGGCAGCAGCTTCGGTCGGTTATCGAGCCGGGCGAGACGGCTTCCGTATTCGTATTTGATCACGGCAACCGGCTGTTCGTGATGGGGGCATCCGGACTTTCCTCGGTGCTGTACCATCCGCATGGCTTCCAGCCGGTGGACAAAATCCGCGATCTGTTGGACGCAGGTTTAGGATTCGCCGAAATAACGGAGCGTCATCTGCCCGCCTATACCGGAGACCATATCTTCATGCTGCTGCCGGGAAACGCCGAATCGAAAGTCGCGATGGAGCAGTTGATGGAGAGTGCACTCTGGCGCAGCCTGCCTCCCGTTAGGAACGGCCGTGTCTACTGTGTGGAAGCGGCCAAATGGAACTTCGGGGACGCACTGACCCGGGAAAAGCTGCTCGATGCGCTTCCCCGCCTGCTCCTCGCCAACAGTTGAACCCGGCCTCGGCCTCTCCCCCGGCCCCGGCTTCATGCCCAGCCGTCCCTGAAAAGGGACGGCTGTTATTCGTCCGCGACGCCGAGCGCGCGGTTTTTCTCTTTGAACCGGTCGTTGTGCGACGAGACGTACGCCATCCGCGGCGCCTCCGGCTCCATATGCAATTTCGCGCTGTTGACCGCTAGCACGGCGTCGGAGAACGCCCCCGCGATCAGATTCACCTTGCTGTCGAAATTGACGAAATCACCGGCGGCATAGATGCCGGGCACGTTCGTCTCCAGCTTGCCGTTCACGTACACGTTCCAATCGTCCATCTGGAGTCCCCACTCGTTAATTCCCGAGAAGTCCGACTTCAGCCCGTGATTGACAATAACCGCATCGACACCCAGTTGCTCGGTTTCGCCTGTCTCCACGTGGCAAATCGTCACTTTGCCGATCGTCTGCCCATCCTCGCTGTGCAGTTGGGTTAACGCATACGGAGTCCGGACAGCCGCAACGGATTGCTTCATCCGGATAATATTTTTCTCGTGCCCGCCGAACATCTCGCGGCGATGGACGACCGTTACGCTTTGCGCGATCGGCTGCAGCTCGTTGGCCCAGTCTACCGCCGAGTTGCCTCCACCCGATATTAGCACGCGTTTGCCGCGGAACGGCTCAAGCTCCTGCACCGTATAGTGGAGATTCGTAATCTCGAACCGGTCGGCTCCTTCGATATCCAGCTTCGCCATCTTCAAGATCCCCCGGCCCAGGGCAAGCACCACCGTCCGCGTCCAATGCTTCTCACCCGAATCGGCTATAAGCACAAACGTGCCGTCCTCTTTTCGTTCGAGATGCTTAATATGCTGGCCGAAGACGAGAGTCGGGTCGAACACGGTCGCCTGCTGGGCAAGCTGGGCGATCAGTTGCTGACAGACGACAGGGGCGAAGCCGCCTACGTCCCAGATCATTTTCTCCGGATAGATGAGCATACGCCCACCAAGCTCTTCCCTCGCCTCGATCAGCTTTGTTTTCAAATCGCGCATTCCGCTATAAAAAGCGGCGTACATCCCGGCAGGGCCGCCGCCGATGATCGTCACGTCGTACAATTCCATTGGCTCCACCATAACCCGTTCCTCCGCAACAAAACGTTTTTTATTTGTAATTGATATTGATTCTCAATATCTCCCTGACTATTGTAGCCTCGCATGGCTTGGCATGGCAATGGACAAACGTAACCTTATCTTTGTACAAAATGAACCCCCACTCCGGCCCGCATAGGCGTTCCGTTTATAGGCGGAATGCGAAAAACCCCCGAATCCGCGGAATTCGCGAACCTGGAGGTTTATTTTGGCATCGCACTTGAATAACCGATTACTCGCGCTCTTCCTGCCGTGCCCGGGGCGGGCCGCCCGGATCGTCCGCATCCGTCTCGATCGAGATTTCTTCCGGAATGCGTACCGCCGTACTGGGCACTTCGCGCGGCTTGTATTCGATCACGTCCGACGAATACAGGCTGACGAACAAACTGCCTCCGCCCGTGAATGCGCGGATCAGAACAGGCTGATTGTATTTGTTCATAAAGGTAAAATCAGGGCCGTTCCAGCTCACGGTAGCGTCTCGGCCAGGCAGCACGTACGGCACATTGCGGCTGTGCGAATAACGCTGCACGATATGCATGCCAGCGCGGTCCGCGGCGTTGAACAGCGTCGACGACACCTGGCAGATGCCGCCCCCGATCCCCTCGGCCAGCTCTCCTCTTACGATTACCGGGGCTTTCAGGTATCCTCTTTTCTCGGTCCGCTCCCCGACCACCTGATTAAACGAGAACAGCTCTCCGGGGAAGAGCACATGGTTGTTAATCGCTATAACCGCGGTCGAGATATTGTGCATCCGGTTTTTGTTGTTCGAGTTGTAGTAGGTGACATAGTGCCCGATCGGCTTGACCCGGATGTTGGCCAGCAGCTCGCTGTCCACCTTCGGATACAGCGCCGTCCTCGGCAGATCGATGACCGAAGGGCCGGTTCCGTAAAAATACGAATAAAACCGCTCCTCGAACGCGGTGCGGTTCAGCCTGTAGCCGGGCTGCTCCTTCTCGATCCTGCCGTTCGCGCCGATTCGCGCATTTTGCGGAGCCCGGTACATGTTACGGTCGAGCTCGTCCATCAGCCGGCCCAGCCGGTCCCTATCGACCATCGACTGCCCCGGCAGCGCATACTCGTTGCGAACGGCCGTAGCCACCCGCTGCCCCTCATGCTCGATTACGGCTTCCCCGGGGGCGTTCACTTGTTGGACCAGCAGCAGCAGTCCGATCATCCATGCAGCTTTCAATATCGGCGTCCCTCCCCACCGGTAGGTTGAACAGGAAAAGTTCCTCTTGATACATTTTCCTACATCCGGCGGAATTATTACCGCTGCCGAAAAATCGTGCAAAAGCGCAGCCTTCCCGGAATAATAAAAGGCACCCGTAGCGGGCGCCTTGCACGTCTTCCTTTATTCGGCTAATCGATTGCGGCGGCCCATTATTTAACGAGAGCCGCGGCCGGTTACTAGATGGGACATACCGGGCTGGTTTTTTTCGAGCTGGGCGAATATACCTTCCGGATACACCGGCCTGCGCTTCAGTTGGCCCAGCGTCCTCCAGACAAGCTTCACCGACGAATGCTCCTTATGCCAGAGCGGTTCCGGAATTTCGTCCGTCTGCTCCAGCTCGCACAGATGGATCAGCGTCACCTGATGGTGTTCCTTGCCATAATATTGAAAAAAATGCTCGTTAATCGCCATAAGAGGCCCGACCCGAACCTCCAAATCATATTCTTCCATAAACTCGCGAATAATCGCTTCGGCAGCCGTCTCGCCGTACTCCACCGTTCCGCCGGCGAACCGGTAAAACGATTCGTCCTCGTCGCATTGCACAAGCACTTGCCGGGTGCTGCCCTGCCGGCCCTCCCCCGCTGCGACGTCCCGGATCATAACTCCCGCGGCTCTTAATTTCGGATGCATACGTCCCCCTTTCCGCCTGCAACAGCCGAGGCGAACGCCGGCGCCATGACCGTTGACTGTTAGCTGTCCGATTTTTGCGGCATATCGTCTTTGAACGCTGAACGTGCCGATCTCTTCTTCCTGCGGGGTGAACCTGCCTGCCCCTGTCCGAACCTTGCAGCCTGAAAAACAATGTTCATTTATTGTAACCGATCCCACTGAAAAAAGAAAATCCGGACCAGTCTCAAAACGAGCCGAAAATGCTCTTTCTCTTGTTGGTATAAACCCAAAAGTTCCGTTCTATACATCTCTATGGCCGCACGGAATAATTCATGAGCAATGGGCACGGAAAGCCTGCTTGCCAAAAATAACCCCGTATGCCTTGCTCAGCTCGGGCAACGGCCAGCGCGACGGACATATTAAAGGAAACGATTATTTGCAGGCCGCAACTTATCCGAAAGCTGCGTTTCAAGTCACGTCGTTCGAAGGCGTGCCGGCCGAATGGAAGGAAGGCCAGTCGTTCCTCTTAAGATGAAGGGCAAGCTGAACGTCAAGGGCGTCGACAAGGACGTTACGTTCGACTCCAACGCCCTGTACGAGCAAAATCAGCTGAAGCTGTCCGGCTCGACTGTCGTAACGTTCGGCGGGTCCTTAGCGATCTGCCGGGACGATTTGCGTCCGGAGTCCGCCGGGAATCCGTGAGTGACTCGGAATAGGCTAAATGATATAATAGGACCGACTTCGAAAAAGATAACAAGGTTTGGAAGGATGGAACCGATGAACGAATTGGTGAAACGACTGAACGCGACCATCGAAAGTGAGAACCCGCATGTATTCTCCATGCTGTCGGGGCTCGGCAAAGCGATTTATTTTCCGAAAGAAGGCATCCTGAGCCAGTCGGCCGAAGCGAAGACGAAGGCCAAGAAATTTAACGCTACAATCGGGATTGCTTTGGAACAAGGCAAGCCGATGCATCTGAAAGCGATCCAGGATACGCTCGAAGCTTATGACCCAAGCGACATATACCCGTATGCTCCGCCGGAAGGCAAGCCCGCCCTGCGCAAAGCATGGCGCGACAAGATGCTCGTCGAAAACCCTTCGCTGCAAGGGAAAACATATAGCAATCCGATCGTCACAAACGCGCTGACCCACGGGCTCAGCATCGTCGCCGATTTGTTTGCGGATGAGGGAGACGCCGTCATTTTCCCGGACAAAAACTGGGAGAACTATGAGCTGTGCTTCAGCATCCGCCGCGGCGCGGAGATCGTCAACTTCGCGTTATACGGCGACGACGGCAAGTTTAACGCCGCCGCTCTGCAGGAAGCCGTCCTCGCCCAGAAGGACAAGGGCAAAGCGATCGTCATCCTGAACTTCCCGAACAATCCGACCGGTTATACGCCGAACGCCGAGGAAGGCAGAGCGATCGTCGCCGCGCTTGTCGCAGGCACCGAAGCCGGAATCAACATCGTTGCCGTCACCGACGACGCCTACTTCAGCCTGTTTTTCGAAGATTCGCTCCACGAGTCGCTGTTCGGCCATCTGGCCGGACTTCACCCGCGCATCCTGCCGATCAAGGTAGACGGCGCTACCAAGGAAGAGTTCGTATGGGGCTTCCGCGTAGGATTCATCACCTTCGCTTCGGAAAGCGAAGCGCTGCTTAGCGCATTGGAGCAGAAAACGATGGGCATCATCCGCGCTACGATCTCCAGCGGACCGCATCCGTCGCAGACGTTCGTCCTTCGCGCCCTGCAATCTCCGGAATTCGAAGCGCAGCGTCTGGAGAAGTTCAACATTATGAAAACCCGCGCCAACCGGACGAAAGAGCTGCTCGACAGCGGCAAATTCGATTCCGCTTGGACGTATTACCCGTTCAACTCCGGCTACTTCATGTGCCTGAAGCTGAGGACGGTCGGCGCCGAGCAGCTCCGTCTCCACCTGCTCGACCAATACGGCATCGGGACGATCGCCCTCGGCGAAACCGATCTGCGCGTCGCCTTCTCCTGCATTGAGGCGGAGCATCTGGAGGAGCTGTTCGATACGATTTATCAAGGCGTTCTGGATTTGGAGAAAGCCGCTTCCAACGTATAATGGTTCGACGAAAAGCTACGCCCTTGCCCGATTCCGGCTCCCGGATCTGTCCGGAAGCCGCTTGAAGGCAAGCGGCGTTTTTTTGTTCGCGGACACAGAAACATCTTCCCCTTCGCCGCGTCTATTTCCTATATAAGGAAAAGTGAGGAGGGGGTTCCTTTGATTCGGAAACGAGTGGCGGTATTAGGTGCTTTCGTAATCGGGTTATTATTCCTAACAATAACCGCCTCTTCCGACTGGGGGATTCCGGTTGTCGATCACCGGCTGGAGAAAGGGAAGAGACAGCAGCCGGACGGCCGGTTTGGCCATACCAGTCCGGCTTCCGCTCTGCTGGATCTGACTGGCAGCCGAGGCGGCTTCCTGTCCAAGGAAGCTCGGGAGCTGAGGCAGAAGTGGAACGAGTCGGCCGGATGGAAGCGGGCGGAAGGCTTGTTCGATACCGCGTCGCCTGAACCGTTGGTGCTCGTCGACAACGCGGATCGTTGCCGGGGGCTTCTTTATTTGGAGAACCAGCACCTATACCGCCTGTTCACGGATGAGCGCGGAACGTTCCGGCAGCAGCAACTGCTCAAGTTCGACCAGGGAACATCGGCCGGACTATGGCGCAATGGAGACCATGTATTAATCGGCGAGCAGCTTCGTAACCGTGAACATCCAATGGGTAAATGGCATTCGATCGAGCAGCATGCCGATCCTGCACGCCCTTTTGCCGTTATCCCGCTCGATCCCATGCTGGGACCGGAACAATTGCTCACGGCAACGTTTACCGAAAACCCGCGGCTTATCTTCCTGACATTCATGAACGGATCGGGCTTCTCCGAGTATGTGTATAAGCCGGGCGAATCCAGGTTCCTGTCGGTAAATCTCCGATTCGCGAACCCCAGTGACCCGGACACCTGGGACCGCTACCATCTGCGGAAACCGTCGCCGCAGGCCGAACCGCTTGCCTTCGAGCGGCAGCGGCAGTTTGCTCTTCCTCAAGGGTCCCTCCTGTCCGTATTCGAAGACGAGCGGGGAACGATCGTATTTTGGGAAGAGGAGTATCCGGTTATCGCCCGGTTCGTCGATCATGCGGTTGCCGGATTCAGACCGTTCGAGGATATCCATGGGAACCGCTACTTGCTCGGCAGATTCCAGGCTCCGGACGGCAAGGCCGATTTGGCTTTTCTCAATGGAAGCTCCCCCCTCTACTTCGACGATAACCCGCGTCTTTTTCAGGACGAATGGAACATGTATAATTTGTACAATTATTACAAGATCGGCGGAACGCAAATCGAGCTGCTTCACTACGAGGTCGATTGGAGCACGAGGAAAATGGCTGAGATCTACGGGGCGTATCCGTTAGACGGAGCCCGGTTTACCGGACGCTCGGGGGATTGGCTCCATTTCGAACGAGGCGGCGAATCTCTCGTCTTATCCGCTTACGATCTCATTCACTACCGTCCTGCAGGCCGGACGGCGGTTAACCGGCTGGAGGACTTATGGATTCATCTAGCCGACCTGACATGGACGATCGTTTCCGCAGCGAACGGCGGCGAGCAATACAAGCTCAGCCCTTTAAAAGTGCCGCAATCGTTATGGCAAGGCACAGATTCGTATGCCAGCTTCCCGCAGCCTGTGCGCGAAGCGCTCGAAACGTCGTGTATAGTCGGCTGCGGAGACTACAGCACTCTACCGGTCGTCCGGCACATCGGCGGCGAGTGGATCGTCCTGGTTGAAGAGACGCTCTATCGGGTCGAGAACGGCGAACTGGCCGAGCTGGCGAAGCTCCCTGTAAAGTTGAGTTATACCGCTTATTACGGCAAAGGCGGCGGCAGCAGAACGGCTTCGGATTTTACGAAAAAAGACGGTTACTGGTACGTGGCCGATACGTTCGGCAACCGGATTCTGAAGCTGGACGACCGGTTCGGGGTCGTGAAGGAGCAGCCGCTGCCGTATCCGGCCTCCATCGATGTCGGGACATCGGATACACTGCAAGTCGTCAGTATATCCGGAGTAACGAGAATGAACGCCGATTTGCACATCATCGGCGAGACCGCTGCTCTGCCAGAGACGTCGGAACCTATGGAGGAGATCGACTGGTTCCAAGACTCCTATCTTGCCGATCCGGAGACGGGACGTACATGGATTCATTTTCTCGGCCATGTGATCGTATACGAGCCGGGGTCGGAGCGCTACCGGGCCTATTACACGGGCTTCAACCTGAACGGATCGTTCCGGACGAAGCTGATTCCTTACGAGCACGAGATCATCGTCTTGATGGACGAGAAAGCGCTGATCTTCAGCCGCGGCGGAGTGTGGAAGCGTACCCTGACGTTCCCGCGGGTGCAGCCGGATGGCGAATACATCTACCATTTGTCCGGAGAAGGCTCCTATCAGCTCGACGCGGTGAAGAACAAGCTGTATCTCGTCCAAGGTTACCGGATTATCGGGATCGATCTCGTCTCCGGCCAACACGCCGAACTGTTCAGGCAGCATATCGCTACCGCCGGCAATATTGTGCTGCATAGCAACAAGCTGATCTTCACCCTGCACCGCGGCGACTTGTACGACGACAGGCAGAAGAGGACCAATCAGTTGGTCGTGCTGGACCTCGCTTCCGGGCATGTAACCCGGTACGGCCTGGATGCCGGCCTCGTTACGAGCCGGATCACGGAGGAAGGGGAGCTGGAATTTACCGCCCCTATGCCGGGGATTGATCCGGCGAGTGAAGCTTCGATGACCCGCACCTTCCCGCTCGATCTATTGAAGTAAATGTCGCGCTGCGGCGCTTTCCTGGAGGAGGGCGGGCCGCAGCGTTTTTTTCCACTCGCCGGGCAGTTCCTGGGTACTAGCTAAGATCAGACTCACCCGGTATTAACCGTTCCAGAGCTCGGGCATACAGCAGATGACCATAATCGTTCGGGTGATTGACATTGTTAAGCAGCAAGCTTTCCGGCGTTTTGCCAGCGGACAATTCCTCCAGCCATATTTGCTGAAGATCGGCAACCGCCACCTGTTTATCCGCACCCAGTTTCCGGAGGACTTCGGCATATTCGGTTGGATTGGAGCTCGCATATTTCCAATGCGGGTTCGGCAAACAAGGGGTAATCAAAATAATAGAAGCCTTTGTATGCTGCCGAATGTCGTCAATCATCCGTGAAATATTCTTTCCGAATTGCTCCGGCGGAACGGCGTTAGTTCCGTCGCTTCGCCTGTTTTGATCATTCATCCCGTATCCGATCGTAACCAGGTCCGGCCGCTCGCTTAGGACATCCCGGTACAGCCGCTCCAAACCGCCCTGGCTCGACTCGCCCCCAACCGCCTTCATACGCACCTGAATCGATGCTGCGGGGAACCTCTCCCGGACGGCTGCCGCAAAGAGATGATAATATTTCATCGACTCCCCGCTGGCTTCAGCCCCGGTACTGATGCTGTCCCCAAACACGACATACGTAATCGCCTCCCCCTGCTCCAGCTTCTTACACAATAGGGACAAGGCTCCCGGCATGGAAGGACTCGACTCGGCTTCAGAATCGTCATCCGGCCGCAAATATTGGTAGTCGGTGTATAACGTAAACCGCCGGTTCGAGTAATTGGCGTAATCGCTATGATTGAATTCCGTTTTCCCATAAGTCGAGTGCTCGCTCCAGTCCGGAATAGAACTTCCCGGCTGCCGTCGGATCGTACCCTCGTCGTAATCGACGATATAATGCTCCCCTTCCATGTACGATACGTTATCGAGATCATCCCTTTTTAGCTTGCTCCGCAAATGCAGGCTGCCTTCAGCCAAAGCTCTGAAACGCAGTTTATGCGGTTCCTCCCCTACCATCACGACCGTTTCTCCAAGCTGCCTCTCCAGCCTCATCGTATCACCTTTCTTCTATTGAACTCGGTTCAGCCAACAAGTAAACCATTTCAATAGAAAGGAACGTTTTCCTTCTCTTGGGAGGGAATCAACTTTCCTTATTGATAAGAAACTACACGTATCGGCCGGACAATTTTGATACACTGTAGAAAAAATCCCATCCCAAATGTGCTACAGCTGGTTTCTAATCATTACCCCACAAGCCTTTCAATGTTTCCCAAAAGAAGGTTCCAGATGAATTCCAAACATTCCGTACAGCTTGCGATCGATTATATGGATGTTGGATGGAGGAAACGTATGGGAGAACAAACCAGACGGATTCGGGCCAACGGAATGGAGTATGGGAATGCGGGAGGCCTGCTGATTCCCCCCCTGCGATACGATGGGCGGTCATGCCTGCGGGAGGTGAACCTCAGGGTCGGTCCGTCTATTATTCTCATGTGTCAGACTGCGGTCGAGACTATCAGTTACAGGTAAGGGATTTCAGGGAGCAGTCAATGATGCCGGGATGCGGATGAAGGATTTCAGGGGGCAACAAGGATAGGGGAGCGCAGGGATAAAGGAAGGAACACTTCCGTTATTTCGCCATAGAAGCGCTTTTTAGGGTGATAGCAGAAGCTTTGCTTCCGTTATTCGCATCTTCTGAGCGCAATCGGGAGTTTTACACCGGAATAACGGAAACGAAACTTCCGGTATTTCATTTTTTGGAGCCATTTACTCCGATAAAGGAAATGAAACTTCCTCTAAGCCGATGTACAGCATTCGCCGGGGTGTACTTGTCGGAGTCATCCAATAACGGCCTGCTTTCGGTCGGCTTCGATCCGGCAGACGAGCAAGAGTTGCCCCCGCTGCTGGATTTGTGCATCGAGTCGGTCCGCCGGCAGGGAGGCTCCCGAATCGGACGTTTCATCTCGCTTGAGCCGGGTCATATCCGCAACGAGGAGATTACGTTTTGGGAGAAGTACGGCTTTTTGGCCGATCCGTTTTACCACACGCTGATCAAGATGGAAGTAGACGAATGGTCGGTTCCGGAGAAGCTCGATACGAAGGGGATTGGCCCGGCAGCCGAATCCGAGATCGGGGACATCGCCCGAATGCTGCTCGAAGACAACGAGGAATATTTGGCGGACGAATATACGGAGAATTACGAGAAGCCTGCGCCGGACCAAGTGTATCTGACACTGAAACATCCGGATAGCGGCAAGATTCTTGGGATCGCCTACTACCGCGTGAGCCGGTTTAAGGACAAACGAAAGGACGGCAAAACGTATGACGGGCTCGGCGCATGGAATGTCGGGTTTCATTTCCGGCCGGAGTACCGTCTGCCTCGTCCGCAAAAGCGACGTTTTATTCAAGCGGTACTCGCTTCAATGAAGCAGCTGGACGTTATTTTCGCCAGCGCCCGGGTGTCCTCCCGCGATTTCGATTGCTTGATCGAGCTGTTCGCGGAAGGATTTGATTTTCAGGCGCCGGAAGTTCAAAACCGGATGTGCCGGAACGTATGAGCCACCCCAAAAAATACGTAAACGCCAAAGAAGTGCTCCCCCCTCACCTTGTGAAGGAAATACAAAAGTACGTGCAGGGCAAACATCTGTACATCCCCTGTACGGAGCGGAAAACTTGGGGCTCCGCCACCGGGAGCCGGGAGGAACTGCGGGAGCGAAACAGAGACATCGTACGCCGGTACCGGAGCGGAATGAACATGGAGCAGCTTGCGAAGATGTTCCATCTCAGCGTGGAGCGGATCGAATCGATTGTGTACAGCAGCGAAATCTAGAGTTGGCCCGATTCAAGCTCAGATAATCGCTCTCCAATGCAAACAGGATGGTATCGAGCTGTAATCGTCAGCAGATTGTCATCGCTGGTTCGGCGGATTCTCCTGAAGTTCGAAGCCCGTGAAGAATCCGCCGGCACCGGCTACAACTGGCCGGCTTTCAGTTCCCGAACCTGCTGCGACAATTGCTGAACAGCGAGCGTCAAATGGGCGATTAACTGCTCGTAACGAAGCCCGCAGCGGACGGTGCCGGTATCGCGCCCCGCCTCATCTGTAAGCGGCTCCTCCACGTAAGCGGCATGCTCCACTCCGAACTCATCCAGAACAGCCTTGAACTCTTGAGCGATAAAACCGTGATGGGGAAGCTGAGCGTCTCCGTTATCGCTTCGTTTGTATACGCGAGGCCGCCACTTGTTGACGAATTCGAGTCCGAGCGTTTCGTCGCTAATGTCCGTCTTCAGCTTGCCGTCCGAAGTCGTAACGACCCCGGTCGAGGAGTAGACGGCCGCCCACCTGTTCGCGCTGCTGCCCAAATTCCGGACATTATCGTCCGACGGACGCAGATGTCCTTCAATGATGATTTCCGCTGCCGTAAGCTTGCGGCCGTCGAAAAACAAGCTCATCTTGTTCGCAGACAAATCGGCGTACACCGCTCCCCTCGGCACGACGCCATCCATATAACGCACATCGGATGTAAAAGTCACCGCCTTGGTTCCGGTAACCTGAACGATCGCGCCGGTAAGGTTGGAGGAAACGACGTTTTCGATAATCGTTCCCGTTCCCGCATTGCGTACAACGATCGCCCCGCCGCCCAGATGATTGACGTTCCGGACGGACACCGCGCTGGCCGAATCCTGCACGTTGACGACGCACGGAGCTCCTTTACGGTTGTTGGCTTCCGAATATAAGCCCTGCAGCAGCACGTTTTCCGCTTGGCGAATATCGATCGCTCCGGACGGCCCTCCCGATTGCTGGACGACTACGCTCGTAAAGGAATTCCCGCGGGTAACCCCTTGGCCTCCAACGACAATCGACTCCTGCGCGCAGCCCGTAATGTACAGGTGGGACCAGTTGTTGGCATTGCTCTCCCACATCGTAACGATACCTGCCTTGTTTCCCGTATACAAGGTCAGTCCCGTTATCGTATTGGACCATGTAAATACTTCAAGAGCCGTCCCCGCCCCGACATGGTTAATAACCAAGTTCGACAAGGAAACATTTTTGGATGCGTCCTTCCATGTAGCGTTCGCCGACTGTTTCCCGAACAGCGTTATTCCGGCGACGGTCGAAGCATTCCCCTCAAACCCGAGATCCCTGATGCTGCTATAAGGCGCCATACCATTCTGATTGACGGCCGGGTCTCCCACTGAAAGCAGTCTGGTATCCGTAGAATCGTTGAAGATCGTCGCTCCCTGCTTGGACGCTCCGCGCATCTGCTGTCCCGGAGTCCGCATAATCAGAGTGGAGCTGACCCGGTAACGGCCTTCGGGAACGTATACGCCAAGCCCGGTATCGAGCGCAGCCTGGACCTTGGCTGTATCATCCGTTAGCCCGTCTCCCTTCGCTCCGAACCAGCGGACGTTAACCTCGCCCTGTACAATCCGCTTAAAGCGCGCTCCCATCGCCCCGACCAGCACGGTTCCCGCATTGTTGTCGGGTGACGTCAGATCCGCCGCATCGTAATAAAAGGGACCTTCCTGTCCCGCATCCGTCACGTAATAAATCCGCGACGGGTCCGGATCGGTCATAGCTCGCAGCCCGGCTAGGGTCACGGCTATACAATAATCGAGCGCCATCAGCTCTTTCGGCTTCGTCTTGCCGTTCTTGTCGACGCTGCCGTCCCCACTCCCGTACACGCTCCACTGCGCCGAGACGGTACCGGCTCCTCCGAGCCGGTTCAATCCGCCCGCCGCCAGGACGGCGCTTGTAATGCCGAGAGAAGCAAGCATCGTTCGCCGGGTGATCCGCTTGTGCGGCTTCGCCGTCTCCTCGCCGCGGCATCTGTTGTCGTCTGGCATTAATTCCGATTTAGGCCGTTTTTCACGGATTTCATGATCGTTTCCCATTCATGTCATCCTCCATTCGACGGCATTGCCGCCGTTATTGGTATGCTGCAGGCGATCACGTCCGTTCGTTCATGCAGTGGACCGGATGCCGCCATGCAGCGCGTTACACAAACCGGGATGCTGAGCGCGCGGCTTTTCCCGCAGCTTCTTGTTACTTCGCTGCCTTCATTTCTCCGACTTTTTTGTTCACTTGCTCCTCCGCCTGCTGAAGCAGCGTGTTGACATCGCTTTTGGCGTTGACATAGTCGAGCAGACGACCATTCACAATAGCTCGTGCAGCCGTATGGTACGAGGAAGTCGCATAAGGCTCCGGGTAGTTTTGGCTGACAACGCTTTTCACGTTTTTCCCTTTCGCCGCCGGATTGTTGGCAAACGCCTGCTCCAGCAGCTTCTTGTCGTTCGTGGCCGTCAAGCGCCCATTTTTACCGGCCTCCAGCTGTACTTCCGGATCCGTACTTAAATACGCGGCGATTTGGAAAGCCAGATCCTGATTTTTGCTGCCGTTCGGGATCACGAACCCGTCGGAGAAAACGCCCGGACCGATACCCGGTTTATCTTCGAAGGACGGATACGTAACGAAATCCCATCGGAATCCGTCACTCTCCAACTTCTGCATCTCGGAGTTTTGAAGCAGTAAAATATCCGGCAGCATTGCCACAGTACGCTTGTTCAGAAACTCATCGCGCGCTTCGAAGAACGATTTGACTACCGGCTGCCCCGGCGTACTGTACGTGGATTTGAACGTCTCGAACAGCTTTTTCCACTTATCCGTATGCACGACCGCTTTCTCGGTTGCCGGGTCCACATAGGCGAGCGACAGCTGGCTCTGCATCCGGTTGATATCGAGCGGAGGGCGCAGCCCGACATAGGTAAGCCCGCCATCGCTGCGGTTCAGCTTTTTCCCCAGCTCTATCGCTTCGTTCCAAGTCATATTTTCCTTCGGGTAAGGAACGCCGAACTTGTCGAAAATGTCTTTGTTGTAATGCAGGGCAAAAGCTAAAACGTTATATGGAAGGTAGTAGATTTCACCCTTGGGTGCGTACGACTTGATCGTATCCAGTATCTTCGAATCATACCTGTCGAACTTGAAACCGTGCCTTTGCGCGAGCGGCGTTAGGTCAGCCGGCACCTTCAGATCGACCAGTGTTCCGATGTTCGTCAAGCCCTCCCAGATGATATCAGGGATATCGCCTGCCGCCACCAGTTCCTCAATACGCGTTCCCTGTTTGTTTTCGACCACTTTTAATGTCACGTGGGGGAACTTTTTCTTTACGAACCGGTTCACATACAACTCGAAATCATCCAGCACGGTGCGGGTGTAAAAGGTTAACGTTACCGGCTGCTGCTCAGCGGCTTTGCTTCCGGAATCGGCGCCGGTCGCGGCCGGCTCCTTGCCGCTTGAGCACGAGGCACTTAGTAAAGCGCATACAATTGTCATGGCCAAAACGGAAATCTTGTTTCCTTTCAAACTTGTCTCCCCCTTCAGTTCAACGTAATCTCTGTTAATACATAATTCAGAACATCGTTCTAAACATACGTATGTGCCGGCTATGCAGCATTACCTGCAGGCTGTATATTTAAAGTAGCACCTGCCGAGCAAAGAAGGAATGGAAGCCATGACAAGATATATGGACTATAGGATCAGTTTGAAGCCGATGCGGATTATCGATCTGAAAGTGGACAAGAGCAAATTAAACCATAAATCGCTGACCATTCTCGACGTAGGGCACTTGCCCGGCCGAACATTTTTTAGACACAACGCCCGCTTTGTCGATAAATGGGCGGTCGTCTTCATCGCCGGGGGATCGGGTACGTATCGGGTAAATGACGGAGAGAAGCAGCCGGTCGCGAAAAACAGCTTGTTTTTGTTTTATCCGGATGCGGTCTTTCACTTCGGGCCGGAACCGGGCGGCTGCTGGGACGAATATTATTTCACTATCCAAGGCCCGCGGATTCGGGAATGGCTGGATACGTGGCTTCTGGAGCCGGGGACGGTCAAGACGGTCGAGTTCGACGATGCGCTGCACAGCAAAATCGAGCGGATCTTTATGCTGATGGAGAGCGGCATTCCGATTAACGCGGACCGGGCTGCGCTGCTACTGGAAGCTTTGCTGTTCGAGTTTATGGTGAATGCCCCTACTTCTCCAGGAGCCGACAAAAACGAAGAAATCATCAAATTGATGGACGACATCGCCGCTTCCTTATACCGTCCCTTTAATCCCAGAGAACTGTGCGAGAAGCATCATATTTCGTTTTCGACCTTGAAACGGAACGTGAGAAAATATTCCGGCTACCCTTTAAACGAATACGTGCACCGTTTAAAAATGGCCGAAGCGAAAAATATGTTGCTGAATACGGAACGTACGATCAAGGAGATCGCGGATATGCTCGGATACGGCGATATGTTTTATTTTTCCCGCCTGTTCAAGAAGTACGTGGGCGTGTCGCCGGCGAATTTCAGGAAAAGTTACTTTTATTGAGAGCGTGTCCTCGATTGAATTCACGAAGACATAATCTGTAAGCATGCTAACCTTCGGCTGTCATCAGCCGCTCCATACGAAAGCCAAACAGCCGCGCCATGTCAGGACGCGGCTCGCCTGCGTTTCAAGCCAAGCGATAAAACAGCCTTTTTTCATTAACAAAAACAATAGAATCCATTATAATTGGTTATATGTTTCATTTATGGGCAGTGCATTGAATTGCTTCTTTTTCATGTACATAGATGCCGAAAGCAACCGATTGATCAATAGTGAAGGAGTGTTGTTATTGAGAAAAAAACGGCTTCTCGCGTTGACGGCCGGAATGGCCGCCGCTCTGCTGCTGCTTGCCGGCTGCAAGAGCAGTCCAACTGTCGCTCCGCCGGCACAGCCGCCTCCAGCCGATAGCGAAAAGGGAAGCTTAAAGATCGTCTATTTCACCGAGGACCAATTTAAGACGGATTACGGCAATTTCTTCAAAAAGCATCATCCCGATATCGATATTCAAATCATCCCCGCCCTCGTATCAAATGGCAGGAAAATGACTCCTGTGGAATCGTCGGTGCTTATGGACCAAAAGCCGGATATCGTTTCCGCTTCGCTGCTTAGTGATCTAAGCCAATCCGGGAAACTGCTCGATCTGGAACAACTTATGAAGCAGGATCAGATGGAACAGAACCAGTTTTCGTCGACAGCCCTGGAAGCGATCCGGGTGAATTATGGCGGCGGATCATCGCTTGTAGCTTTGTCCCCAAGCTTCCAAACCGCTGCTCTTTACTACAACAAAGCGATATTTGACCGGCTGAACATTCCGTACCCGACGAGCGATATGAGCTGGCGCAGCGTCCTTCAGCTGGCAGAGCGGGTTGCCCGGGTGGAGGACGGGAAGCCGTTGTACGGATTGGAGTATTTCGGAACCCCCAACACCTTGATGTCCAATTATATTGCGGGAACGGGGGCGGAATCCAGAAGCAGCGACGGGCGCAAAGCTCAATATACTTTGGAAGCGAATAAGAGAGCGACCAACGAGTTCATTGATGCGGTCCGAAATGGAGCTATCTATGTGCCTCCCGAAAGCATCCCGAACGGACTGAAAATAAAAGAGCATACGTTGCTCCGGAATAAGTTCGCTGCAGGCGAAGCGGCCATGCGAATTGACAATCCAAGCTTGATCGGAACCCAGAAGCAGATCGCTTCCGGCGTTCCCGAATTTCCCGCATTTCCGCTCAGCATAGTCACCGATCCCATAAACCCGCAAAAACCGGGCCAGTCCATCCATGTGCAAGTAGGTGACCTATTCGGTATTGTTTCGTCCTCCCCGAATACGAAAACCGCCTGGCAGTTTATTAAATTTTTGATTGGGCCGGAGATGGCAGCTGAATTGGAGAAAACGAAACCGCGAGTTTTATCGATCCGCACAGACGCAAGTAAAACCAGGGACGGGTACCACCTAGAAGCCTTCTACTCGCGCAAACCGCTGCAAAACCCCTCCCGGTCACCTGTTTCCGTACAAACGAGTATGGAGATTGCGGCGATTGCAACTCAAGAATTCAACAATATGATCTATGGGCGAAGAAACGTAACAGAAGGCCTGCAAACGATTCAGGATCAGGTGCAGAAGCTGCTGGACCAGGAATTCGCGGACAAAAAGTAAAGCTGGAGCGGGCAGGAAAAACTCAGCGTCCTTGTAATCGTCTTTATGGAAACGGCCAAAAGAAATGAGTTCCGCTCCGTTACCTTGTTGTGGATCTTTACGGCGGAGCCCCCGCAGACCGCTCGTCCGACGCCCTATGTTGATTTTGCACAAATCGCCCTTTTCTTGGCCGCTATTACCAAGAGAGGGCGATCATTTGTCCGGAGCCAATTTAGTTTGTACGTTCCTACTGGCGTGTGCCGTTTCCTAGCTCTCCGCTTGCTCGAGCCGCTGATACAGCAGCTCCCGTTCCGCCTCCAGCAGTTGCTTCTCACCGTGAAGCTCCGCCAGCTTTTTCGGTTCCGTCTCGGCCATCATCGCCTCGTCCAGCACGGCCAGCTTGCGCTCCATCGATGCAATATCGACTTCCAGATCGGCAAGAAGCTTCCCGTGATCGTCCGCGGATCTTCTCCCGCCGCTCCGGCTCTCCTCTCTTCCTCCGCCGTTTTTCCCGGCAGCCGCCAGAGTTTTGCCGTCTTTACTTGCTAGCGCCGCCGCTTGTCTCCCGGATCGCAACTCCCCGCGTTTTCGCTTCGCGTCGTTATATCCGCCTTCGTAACGGGTAAGCGCACCGTCTTCCAGCCAATATGTGACTGGAAACAGCTTGTTCAGCAAATATCGGTCGTGCGATACGCAAATCAGCGTGCCGGGAAACGCGGCCAGCGTATCTTCCAGCGCTTCGCGGGCATCGATATCGAGATGGTTGGTCGGTTCGTCCAGCACGAGCGCGTTCATTTCCTGATGCATCAGCTGCGCCAGCCGAAGACGCATCCGCTCGCCGCCGCTTAAGGCGTTTACTTTGCGGTACACCGACGCGCCGTAAAACAAAAATTTGGCGAGCAGATGGCGGGCTTCCCCCTCCTCGACCATCACCATGTCGCGAAACGCGTCCACAATCGTTTTCTCTTCGTCCGGAAACCAATCGCGCTGCGCCAAATAGCCGATTTTCACCTGGCTTCCAACCGTCACCGTCCCGCTGTCCGGCTGCAGTTGGCCCAGAATCATGCGGAGCAGGGTCGATTTGCCGCTCCCGTTATCGCCTACGATCGCCACCGCCTCGCCGAAGCGGACGTGCAGATCGACATTCGCGTACAGCGCCCTGCCTTCGCGCCGATCGCCTCCGCGGTCCAGACCGCCGCCGCTGTCGTTTGTTAACTCGGCCGCTTCGCCGCTGCTTCCGAAAGATTTGCTGACGCCTTCCATTCGGACGACGTCCTTGCCGCTGCGCTCACTCATCTCGAATGTCAGCCCCATCTTCTTGCGCTCGAGCACAGGGCGGTCCAGCTTGTTCATCCGGTCCAGCGCTTTCTGCATCGCCGCCGCCCTTTTGAACATCAACGGATTGTCGGCCTGCGCCGCCCAGAGCCGCATCCGCTTGATCGCTTCCTCCATCTTCCGGATCTTCTTCTGCTGCTCCTGGAAAGCGGCAAAATCGAGCAGCAGCCGCCGCTCCTTCTCTTCCACGAAGTACGAGTAGTTGCCGTGATAAATGTCTACGGCGCCGCCCTCCAGATCGTACACTTTGGTCACGACACGGTCGAGAAAATAACGGTCATGCGATACGATCAGTACGCTGCCCCGGTAATCCTGCAAATACGTCTCCAGCCATTCGACCGCGCTTAGATCGAGATGATTAGTCGGTTCGTCCAGCAGCAGCAGATCCGGGCCCTCGAGCAAAATCCGCCCCAGGCACACTTTGGTCCGCTCGCCTCCGCTCAACCGGTCGAACGGCATCTGCAGCAAATGCTTGATCCCCAAACCGTCGGCTACGCGCGACCGGTTCGCCTCCATCTCGTACCCGCCCATTGTGGCAAAAGTATGCTGCAGCGTGCCGTATTCGTTGAGCGTCTTCTCCATCGTATTCGGATCGGGACTCGCCATCTCGCTCTCCAGCTCCGTCATTCTCCGCTTCAATCGGAGCAGCTCGGCGAACGCCAGCTCCAGCACTTCCAGCGCCGTTATGTCCGGGCCGTAATCCGGGATTTGCGCCAGCATCGCCGTCCGGCTCCCTTTCTTATAATGAATCATTCCCGAATCGGGAGGCTCCATGCCGGACAACAGCTTCAGCACCGTCGATTTGCCGCAGCCGTTCGGTCCGACCAGTCCGATCCGCTCCCCGTCCTGTATTTCCAGCGAGAGCTGCTCGAATACGAGCGTCCCGCCCCACCTTTTGCTTATTTTCTCCGCGTAACACATCATCATCGCCGATCATCTCCGTACGTATAGTTTCGTTTATTTGTACGCCAAAAAGCCGCAGGTTCAGGCATACAGCCTTTTACCCGCGGCTTCTCATAGCCGAATAAGCCAAGTCCGTTCCGGCGCTTACACCGGTGCACGTACTCGAACTACAGGGTCAAAATGCTGCAGTCGCCAAAAAAAGACAGACGTCTCCCGTTATCGGCAAAACGGAATACAATTGTAGCCTGATGCACCCAGAATATGGACCACCCGCTACGAACGGCGACTTGCAACATTTGGACACCTCCTTATCCGACGCAATTGGTTACGTCTCGATTTTCGAATTTGGAACGCAGGCACGGTGCAGCCACACGAACGTTAGACCCTGATTCGGCAACGCTGCACGTACAAGGTTAACTTTACCCAATTCCATCGAATAGAATAAGGGGCATTTTCATTATAATTAAAAATTCGGACGGAGCTCCTCTGACGGAATCCTTGGCAGCCATCAAAGAAGCGATTTCGGTAATCGATGCTTCTCGACCGGAACCGTGATGCTTCGGGTTCAAACAAGCTTGTTCCCGAATTGATACCGCTACCTGTCAGGTGAAAGCATGTAAGGCGCAAGTTTACGTTCTACGCCTCCTCGACATCACGAACAGCGCTGCCGCCGCCGCGAGAACCAACACGGATACCGCCGCGACCGCCGGAACGATATAACTCCCTTCGGCAACCGCCTTGGAAGGGTCGGGCGCTTGACCCGTGCCCAGCTCGGCCAGCTCCAGGCTTGCCGCGGACAACGGCTTGGTCATCTCGCACATACCGGTCTCCAGCCGGTCCGACGTTCCGTAAGCGGAGACGAGATAGCTCTGGTTGACGGCAAATCCGGTATAGCCGCAGCTCGCCGAGCTCATCGCCGTGTACACTTCCGTCGTGGACGCAACCTGCCCCTTCCACACCGTCGTCACTTCGAACGTAACGCGTACCGGATCGGCCGACGATTGCGCGAAGCCGATTTTGCCCGGCTGCTTGACGTCCTTCACCTTCCCGGCGAAGATCGCCGTCTTCCGATTCATCTCGGACTGTACGGACGGAGGCGCCGCGCAGGAACAGGCGAATACGTCCGCAGGAGCGGCGAACCCGATCACCGCCATAGCTAGCAAACTGCACAACAGGATGGTCATCATACGTTTTCTCATCTTATCACCTCTGCCTTTAGTACGATGTCAGACCCGATAGGGAGAGTGGATTAAAAAGCGCTTGGCGAGTCTCTCTCCCTTTTTCAAAATACAACTCTGACTTTGTACTACTAGACGCACCGCAGCACCAATTTGTTCCACTTGTTGACAATTGAATTGGAATAGTGTACAAAAGAGTTAATTACATGCCATAACCAAATTCATTGACGAGAACGAGTACGCTAATCCCTTGTCCCCCAGAGAGTTGGCCACGAGCTGAAAGCCAACGTTCAAGTGTTAGCCGAACATCCTCTCCGAGAAGGAAAGCTGAAGCGCTCCAGTAAGCCGCCCCGGGGTCCCGCCGTTACAAGGGACGCGCATGATAGTGCGCAGTTGAAGTGCCGGGAGACTCGGAGCATGGGTCGAACGGAACAAGGGTGGTAGCGCGAGAGATAATCTCGTCCCTTAGAGGGACGGGATTTTTTTGTTTGATTATGGTTATGAACCCGAGAGGATGGCTAAGCGCGATGAGAAAAGTGGATGTCAAAGAAAAAGCAAGAGAACGCGAGCTCCGCGTACTAAAGAGATGGAAGCAGGAGGATACGTTCCGGCAGTCGATCGCAAACCGGGAAGGCAAGCCGAATTTCGTGTTCTACGAAGGTCCTCCGACCGCCAACGGCAAGCCGCATATCGGGCATGTGCTCGGACGCGTTATCAAAGACTTTATTTGCCGCTATAAGACGATGTCCGGTTACCGCGTCGTCCGCAAGGCCGGCTGGGATACGCACGGTCTGCCGGTAGAGCTCGGCGTCGAGAAGCAGCTCGGCATCTCCGGCAAGCAGGAGATCGAGAAGTACGGCGTTGCCAAATTCATCGAGACTTGCAAAGGCAGCGTGTTCGAATATGAGAAGCAGTGGCGCGAGCTGACCGAAGGCATCGCCTACTGGACCGATATGGACCACCCTTATGTCACGCTGACCAATGACTACATTGAGAGCGTCTGGCACATTTTAGCGGAGATTCATAAGAAGGGGCTCCTGTACAAAGGCCATCGCGTCAGCCCGTACTGCCCGGATTGCCAGACGACGCTCAGCTCGCACGAGGTCGCTCAAGGCTACGAGGACGTCAAAGATTTAAGCGCGACCGTGAAGTTCCGGAATAAGCAAAGCGGCGAGTATTTCCTCGCCTGGACGACTACGCCGTGGACGCTGCCGGCCAACGTCGCGTTAGCCGTTAACGCCAACCTCGATTACGTCAAAGTGAGACAGGCCGGCGAAGTCTATATCGTGGCGGACAATCTGGCCGACAAATGGTTCAAGGAAGACTTCGAACGGCTGTCCGTGCATAAAGGCTCGGAATTCGTAGGCGCCGCTTACGAACCACCTTTCTCTTACTTGACCGTAAAGAAAGGGTTTATCGTCGTCGATGCCGATTATGTCAGCGATTCGAGCGGTACCGGGATCGTCCATATCGCTCCGGCTCACGGGGAAGATGACTACCGGACGACCCGCCAGCACGGGCTCGACTTCGTAAGCGTCGTCGATCTGGCCGGGCGTTATACCGCTCAGGTCGCCGATTTTGCCGGACGGTTCGTGAAGGATTGCGACGTCGATATCGTCAAAAGCTTGTCCGAACGCAAGCTGCTGTTCGCCAAGGAGCGGTACGAGCACAGCTACCCGTTCTGCTGGCGCTGCAAATCCCCGCTGCTGTATTACGCGATGGAGAGCTGGTTTATCAAGACGACCGCGGTGAAAGATCAGCTGATCGAAAACAACAGCAAAATCGACTGGTACCCGTCCCATATCCGGGAAGGCCGGTTCGGCAAGTTTCTGGAGGAGCTGGTCGACTGGAACATCAGCCGGAACCGGTACTGGGGGACTCCGCTTAACGTCTGGTTATGCCGCGACTGCGGATGCGAATATGCGCCGGGAAGCGCGGCGGACTTGCGCGAACGGGCGGTTCAGCCGGTCGATCCGAATCTGGAGCTGCACAAGCCGTACGTGGACGAGGTGCTGCTGCGCTGCTCTTGCGGAGGAACGATGGACCGTACCCCGGAAGTGATCGACGTCTGGTTCGACAGCGGCTCGATGCCGTTCGCCCAGCAGCACTACCCGTTCGGCGACAAGCAGCTGTTCCAGGAGCAATATCCGGCCGACATGATCTGCGAAGGGATCGATCAGACGAGAGGCTGGTTTTTCAGCCTGCTGGCGGTGTCCACGCTGTATAACGGCCAATCGCCGTACAAAGCCGTTATTTCTACGGGACACGTGCTCGACGAGAACGGGCAGAAAATGTCTAAAAGCAAAGGCAATGTCATCGATCCGTGGGACATCATCGACGAGTTCGGCACCGATGCGTTCCGCTGGGCGCTGCTGGCCGACAGCGCGCCGTGGAACAGCAAGCGGTTCTCCAAAGGCATCGTGGCCGAAGCCAAATCGAAGGTGATCGATACGATCCATAATACGCACGCATTTTATGCGCTTTATGCGACGATCGACGGGTACAAGCCGGAAGATCACCCGGAGCAGCGTTCAACGAACGAGCTGGATCGCTGGATTCTCTCCAGACTGAACACCACCCTTCAGCAAGTAAGCAAAGGGCTGGAGACGTACGACTTCCTGAACCCGGCGAAGCAGTTGGAGACGTTCGTCGACGAGCTGAGCAACTGGTACATCCGCCGCTCCCGCGACCGCTTCTGGGGAAGCGGCTTGACCGCAGACAAAGTCGCAGCCTACCAGACGCTGCGCCGTGTGCTGTTGACGGTAGCGCGGATGATCGCTCCATATGCGCCGCTGATCGCGGAGGATTTGTACGACAACCTCGGCGGCAAGGGAAGCGTCCATCTGGCGGATTATCCGCAGGCGAGCGAAGCGGAGATCGATTCCGTATTGGAATCGGATATGGAAACCGCACGCCAAATCGTCGAACTGGCGAGAAGTGTCAGGAACGAGACCGGGATCAAAACGCGCCAGCCTTTGTCCGAGCTGCTCGTTGCGCTTGACCGCGAGTTCGATCTTGGTCGTTTCGAGGCGATCGTTAAGGACGAAATCAACGTCAAAGCGATCCGCCTCGTCCATGGCGACAGCGGCTTCGTCAACTTCGCCCTGAAGCTGAATCTGAAGGCGGCCGGCAAAAAGTACGGCAAGCTGGTCGGTCCGCTGCAAAACCATCTGAAGCAGCTCCCTTCGGCCGAGTCGAAGCTCGCGGTAGATAACGGCTACCTCGATATCACGGTCGAAGGAGAACCGGTCCGCGTCACGCTGGAGGAGCTGCTCGTCGAGAAGCAGGCGAAGGAAGGCTTCGCTTCCGCTTCCGGCTACAAAATGACCGTCGCCTTGAACACGGCGATTACCGAGGAGCTGGAACAGGAAGGTTTCGTCCGCGAAGTCGTACGCGCCGTGCAGGATTACCGTAAAAAGCTGGAGCTGCCGATCGAGAAACGCGTCAAGCTGGTGCTGGACGTGAGCCCGCAAGTCAAAACGGCGCTGGAGCGTTTCACGGACGTTCTGCACGACAATGTGCTGTTAGCCGGCGTCCGTTATGCCCAAGAGTCCGGCATGGAGATCGTGGCGATCGGGGAGTCGAAGGCCGGATTGCTTATTGAGTAAATGCTGCGCAAGGTAAAGACGCAGGAAACCGTCCGGTGCAGTTGACCGGACGGTTTTTGGTGTGCTCGGGGACGCTTTTCCACCGTACCGCGCGATGCTACCGGGGAGGCGGGGGGATGGTGTGGTGCGGAAAAGCGGACTCGCATGTCGTTGGTCAATCCCATGGCCGTTTGTCGGCGGGAGGAACAGGTATCTTCGCTGCTCCAGTTAGAGTTGTCGATTATTTCGTACCGCGCGGCTCCCCACACATTGTGCTCAGTTACGCGGCAGCTGTTTATCCCGTGTTGGGGGTTATAGTGGTAATCGGCTTCAGGGGTTGGCTGTGAAGCTGCTTCCGGAAGATAAACTTCCGCTATTTGTTTCCAATAGCGGGTAAAAGACGCTTAACGGAAGAAATGGTTCCGCTATTTCCCGTATAACCGCCTATTTTACCCGGTATAGCGAAAATAACGGAAATCAGATTTCCGCTAAGGCATGAAAATGACGTACTTTGCGGAAATAGAGGAAATCATTCTTCCGCAACTTGCAGCTGATAACCGGTTCATTACGGACAATCTCCGGCAGATGATAAAAACGTGCTGTTCCAATTGTACTTTACTCATAAAAAAAGCCGCTTCCCGGACTTGAACCAACGTCCACCGGAAGCGGCTTCTACTTTTGTTAGAAAGGAAAAAAGTACGGCAGCACGGCAACCATCACAACGCCCATCACCAGCTGCAGCGGCAGTCCGACCTTGAGATAGTGGCTGAACTTATACCGGCCCGCCGACATTACAAGCGCGTTAGGCGGCGTGGAGAAGGGCGACGCGAAGCACATGCTCGCTCCGATCGAGACGGCGAACAGGAACGGCATCGGGCTGACGCCCAACTGGACGGCGGCCGTAAGCGCGATCGGGGCGAACAAGACGGCGCAAGCGGTGTTGCTAATAAACAACGTTAAGATCGACGTTGTAAAGTATACACCTGCCAGCAGAGCAATCGGCCCGAAGCCGCCCAGCGAGCCGACGAGCCCTTCGGAAAGCAGCTTCGCGGCTCCCGTCTTCTCGATCGCGATCGACATCGGAATCATCCCGCCGATCAGCACGATGCTTTCCCAGTTTACCGTCTTGTACGCCTCTTCCATATTGCGCACACAGCCGAATACCACCATCAGCACGGCGGCGATCATGACCGACGCGACTGCCGGAATAAGCTCGGTGATCAGGAGCAGCACCATTAGCAGCATGATGCCGGCGGCGATCGGGGCTTTGTGGTCCATCGTCACCTTGCGGGATTCCTCGACCGGCTGGCCGACTACGACGACGTCCGCCTGTTCCGCCGCGAGCAGGGCGATGTCTTTCCACGTCCCTTGGACGAGCAGCGCATCGCCGAACCGCATCTTCTCCTCCTTCAGATTGTGAAGCAAATACTGCTCCTTCCTCTGAATGCCCAAAATGTTGATCCGGTATTTCTCGCGAAACCCGGATTGTTTGACGAGCTGGCCGATCAGTCTGGAATTCGGCGTCAGCATCACTTCGGCAATGCCTACGTCATGAGTCGCATACCGCTCCGCGCTTGCGGGCGGCTGGTTCTCCGGAGCTTGCCGGTCGAGCAGCACCAAGCCGTACGTCTCCGCAAACCGCTGTGCGTGCTCGAAAGTACCGTTTACGTACAAAATATCATCTTCTTGAATGACCGTTCCCGGTCCGGCGATTTCCTGATTGATCGTTTTGAAAAACTGGTTTTTCGCCGACGTCTTGCGCCGGATCTCAATGACGTTAATGCCGAACGAAGCCGGGATATTCAGCTCCAGCAGCGTTTTCGTCTGAATCGGAGAATCCGCGCCAACCTGAATCCGGAACAAATTCCGGGACAGCTGGTACTTCCGCGCCAGCTCCTTCAACGTCCGGCCATTGTGCTTCTTATCGCCGTCCTCGTCGTTTTTAGGCAAAAATCGGCGCAAGAAAAGCATCGCCACGATGCCGGTAGCAATACTAACCAATCCGATGGGGGTAAACGAGAAAAAAGACAAGCTGCCGTAGCCGGCATTTTGGAGCGTTTCTTGAATGACGAGGTTCGGCGGCGTCCCGATTAGCGTCAGCATCCCGCCGAGACTGCTTGCAAAGGCGAGCGGCATCAGAAGCTGACCCGGATTCGTCCGGGCGCTCATCGCCAGGCTGACGACAACCGGCAGCATCACCGCCACCGTTCCCGTATTGCTTACGAATGCCCCGATCACCGAAGTGACAAGCATAACCATAATGAGCAGTCTCGTCTCGCTTGTCCCAGCCAACTGGAGCAGTTGCCTGCTCGCCATCTTGGCGAGGCCGGTCTGGAATATGCCACCTCCTACGACGAACAAGCCGATCATCATAATGACGACCGAGTTCGAAAACCCGGACAACGCTTCGCCCGGCGTTAAAATTTGAAACAGCATCAACACGACCAACGACCCGATCGCGACCAAATCCGAACGTATTTTGCCGGATATGAATAACGCAGACGCCAGCGCCAGCGTACCAAGCGTAATAATCATCGGTCCATCCACATCTGGTTCCCCCCCTGCAATAGTAACTTAAGCAACTCGTTGTCTCCCCTCTTTTCGACATTTTTCTGGGCATTCCTGCCTAGTGGGCGACTTGTCGGAGTTTGTTCAAGTTTGAGATGGAGATCAGGTCGTTCCCGATCGGAGGCAGACGCACCATTTGGAGGTAAACGGCGGTGTCAGGGCGAGTTACATTCGTTTGGAGGGAGGTATAAAGGGGAGAATGCTTGCTTGGATGTGGTTTGTACCTGTTAGTGGGGCGACCGGGCATTTCGCGCGGCGATTTGATAATAAGAGGCTTTTGTACATGCTATTTTAGGCGACTTTGACTAAACTCCTGAAATAGAGGATTTTGGAAGCTCTTATTTCAGCTTGATAGCCCAGCTTCGGTCTTTTTGCCTGAAATAGGAGGTACAATCATCCGCTATATGGGGAAAATGCCCATCCTACCGAAAAATAAGGGGTGACAAAGACCGTTATTTAGTTTGTTTGAGCAGCATGAGCTTGGGAAGCACTGCGAGTTTACTGTGGCTACCGAGTTTAGTTGGAGTTGGAGGCTGGGGTGGGGGCGAGGTCAGGGTTCAGAGGCGGCGGCCAAGCCCAATTCCGTAACTGCCGCAACTCCCCGTTCAGATGCTGCGTGTCAGATCGGTTGCAGAAACAACAAAGCCCCCGGCTTCCGCCAGAGACTCTGTTGTAAGTCCGCTTTCATCGCTTCTCCACACGAATCGTGCCATCCCCGCCTACATAAACGCGGTTGGACGGATCGTTGCGCAGCTTCACGTTGCACATCTTCAGCTTCATTTCTTCCAGCTCGGCGATTACCCAGTCCGGGGCGTCCGGGACTCCGCGGCCGGCGAGGAAGGCATCCTTCTCCTCCCGCGCGGCCGACTCGTCCGCCCAGTCCTTCACGCCGAAATAGTCCAGCTCATAGCGGTTGACCAGCCTGCAGGCGAACAGTTCCGAGCTTCCCGCATGCTTTAATACGTATGGCACCGCGCACCTCCAGCTCTGTCCTTACATGTACGACTTCCGCCTCGCGACCAAGTCTTGTGCGCCGGAAGCCGCGCCACGATGCGGAAAAGAGTTCCCGCCAAACGCTGTGTCGCTATATTCGAACCACGCGGTGTCTCCCTGCCCAGCGGCGGCGGGCGACCCGATCCGGGCACGGCGCGTCTCCTCGTCGTTTACAAATAAGGGTTCTCGTGCTTCGCTTTCAGCCGGTTCCAGCGGCGTTCCACCTCTTGCTCGAACGATTGGAGCGCCTCCGCGTTTTCCGGCTTCGTCATATGTTTCGTTTTGCCCATCGAGCCGAGCCATTCGGCGACGGTCACTTTTTTGTTTTTCTCTTCCGGATTGTACGTAATATTCGTAATCCCGCGCTCGATCTCGTACAACGGGAAGAAGTTCGAGCACACGGCGGCATCGATAATGTTCGTGCCTTCCTGATCGTCGGACAGCCAGTTGAGCGGGCAGGTGATCAGGATTTTGCCGTAGACGAGCCCTTCGTTCTGCGCGTACCATTGCGCTTTGGCCGCTTTTTTGACCAGATCCTGCGGGTACGATTCCGATCCGGTGAACACATACGGAATGTTCGTCGCGGCCATAATTTGCGCCGTATCCTTGTGATGGAACAGCTTGCCGGCCTGCTTCTTGCCGACGTTGGACGTCGAGGTCCGGTGCCCCATCGGCGTCGAATACGACAGCTGCGCGCCTGTATTCATGTACCCTTCGTTGTCGTACTCGAGGATGATCATCTTGTGATTGCGAAGCGCGGCGCCGATCGCCGGTCCCATCCCGATGTCCATTCCCCCGTCGCCTGTAATCATGACGAACGTGAAGTCGTCCGGCAGGTTGAGATAATCGAGCTCCCCTCTGCGCTTGCGCTCCCAGAACATCTCGACGACGCCCGACAAGGTAGCCGCCCCGTTCTGGAACAAGTTATGAATGTACGTGGCTTTGTGAGCCGAGTACGGATAACCGGTCGTCACGACCATCGCGCAGCCGGTATGGAACAAGGCGACGATATCGCCCTCGATGCCCTTGAAGAACAGCTCCAGCCCGGAGAAAATCCCGCAGCCCGGACACGCCCCGTGACCCGGCGCGATCCGCTTCGGCTTCTTCGTGAGCGACCGCAGCGGCGGAATGCGCACGTTCAGCTTGCCGGACGCCGCATCCGGCGTGACGGTGATCAGGCCTGTTTTCAAATCCTCGTATTTCATCGGATTCAACACGCGCTTCGGCGCCTTCGCAGGATCGCCCGGCGTATGGCCATAGTAGTCGAACGGCTTCGCCACATACCCTTTCTCCGCCGCCTCGATAGCGAACTGGAACAAGTTGTGGCCGTCCTCGGCGTAGAAGTCTTTGCCCCCCAGCCCGTACACACGGCTGATCACAAGCGTATCCCGGTTGCCGTGCGTGAACAGCGCAGCCTTGATCTCATTGACCATATTGCCGCCGTGTCCGCCGTACGAATCAGCCCGGTCTCCGACCGTAATCGCCTTGACGCCCTTGAGCGCTTCCGCAATCTGCTTCTGAGGGAACGGTCGGATCATGTTCGGCGCGATCGAACCGGCCTTAATCCCTTTGGCGCGGAGCTGGTCGACGACATCCTTGATAATCTCCGATGCCGAGTTCATCAGGAACACGGCCACCTCGGCGTCTTCCATCCGGTACAGGTCGAGGATCGGGTAATCGCGGCCGGTCAGCTCGGCGTATTCCTGGCGAATCCGGTCATAGACGTGCTCGGCGTTGTACATCGCCATCGACTGCTGGTAACAGTTGTTAATGTAGTCCGGCTCGTTCATGTAAGGACCTACAGTGATCGGATTGTTGCGATCCAGCACATCAGGGTAACCGCGCGCGGGCTGCGCCCCGATAAATTGGTGCACATCGTCGCGGTGTGCGAACGTCATGACCCGGCGTTTCTGGTGGGACGTGAAATAACCGTCGGACGCAACCAGCACGGGCAAGCGCACCTCGGGGTCTTCCGCCAGTTTCAACGCGATGATGTTCATATCGTAGACCGCCTGCGGATCGCGGCACATCACGATCGGCCAGCCGGTGTTCAGCGCAAAATACAGATCCGAGTGATCGCCGTGAATGTCCAGCGGACCGGATACCGAACGGCAGACCAGATTCATCACCATCGGAAAACGGGTGCCGGACTGAACCGGCATCTGCTCGATCATATACAAATAACCGTTCGCGCTTGTCGCGTTAAATACGCGGCCGCCCGCCGCGGAAGCGCCGTAACAGACACCGGCCGAGCCGTGCTCGCCGTCCGCGGGAATCAGCACGACGTCGTGCTGTCCGTTCGCTTTCATTAAATCGAGAAATTGGGCGACCTCCGTCGAAGGAGAGATCGGGAAGTATCCCATAATATGATAGTTGATCTGATGAGCTGCGTAAGCAGCCATTTCATTGCCGGATTCGTATACGACGCGCTGCTCGACTGTACCCGTGCGTTGCTCTTCGCGCTTCATGTCAATTGCCATGTGCCCTTGTCACCCTTTCGGCTGGAAATGGGGAAGCTACACGATCGCCCGGTCGAACCGGTGCGGCACCCGATGCTGCTCGGCGTAGCCGTCTTCCTCGCGCGATTTGGACAGCGCTTCGGTCGGACAAGCGACTACGCACTTGAGGCAGCCTTTGCAATATTGGTAGTCAATGCCTTGCAGGAACATTTGCGGCCGTCCCTTCTTGTCCGCCTGTTCGTCCCACACAAAGCAAAAATCCGGGCATACGTTGTCGCAAGCCGCGCAATGGATACATTTCTCGTCGTCGAAGTGCGGCATCATCCCGGCCCGGGAAATGCTCAAATCTTTCAGAATGCTGTTGCCCGGATTCGTAATGACACCGCCCATAGGCTGAGTCTCGTAGCCGAGAACCGGAGTGTCCTGACGGACAAAGGCCGGCATCACATCGCCCTCTGGAAGCGCGTACGTCTGGAAGCGAACTTCATTATAACCCCTCTCAAACGTCCGCAGCGCAGGCCCGACCGCTTGGGGGTATTTCTTTTCGAGCGATTTGCGAATGACACCCTTCATAACTTCCGCATCCAAAAAGTCGCACAGCCGGAACAAGGCCCCCAGCATCGCCATATTGACCCGGTTGTTTTCTTCGAGCGAGATGCCGATCGCATCTACGACGGCAATCGTCCCGCCCTTCAGCTTCATCTTGTCCTTCAATTCGTCTGGCGTCCGCGTCGAGTTTACTAGCACAATACTGTCTTCATAGATGCCGCTGATTACATTGACCGTTTTTGATAAAGATTCGTGAAAAATACCGACTACATGTGGCCGTTCCACGGGAGAAGTATCACGGATGAACGTATCCATATCGCAAAAACGGATATGCGCCTTGACCGGTGACCCTTTTTTCTCAGAGCCGTACGACGAGAAGCTCACTCCGTTCAAGCCGACTCCCATAACGCCCGCTTCGGCAAGCATCTTGCCTGCCAAATTCGCGCCGAGTCCGCCGATCGATTCAAGGCGGATTTCAAAAAAACCGAGCTCGTTCACTTTCGGTAAGAGTACCATCGCGTTTCTCCTTTCGAGTTCGGATGCTGCGACTTATGATGGTTGCACTATGTCTCTCCCTCATTTTATCAGCAATTCCGCCGTCAGCAATCTTTTTTTTCAGAATTTTCGCTCATGCACGACGATTCATTTTATAATATATGAAGGTTATGAAAGTGACGTGAAAAAAACGGCGCTGCAAGAGGGAATAACGGGGTTTCCGGACTAGGCCGAAGCGAAGCCGGGACAAAACGGGAACTGCGCGGAACCAGGAAAAAGCGGCGCGAAGCAGAAGTAAACATCCAACAGCATCTGCATGAAGAGAGGACTATCCGATGACTTATCTTCCGCTTTATATCGATAAATACCGAAATATGGACTCGGCCTTCCCTTTGGACTATACGATCAACCGGCTGGAAAGCGGTTATCCGGCGCACCGGCACGATTATTTGGAGCTGTCGTATGTGATCAGCGGCGAAGGAACAGAGACGATCAACGGAACGGTCCATCCGATGAAGCCGGGGACGTTCACCTTTATATTGCCGTACCAGATTCACGAGCTGCACACGGAGCCTGGCGAACCGCTCGTCCTGTATAACGTCCGGTTCTCCGCAGGTCTGTTTGCGGAGCTGGAAACGGAAGCCGTGCTCCAACGGATGCTGGCCGGCTCCGATCCGTCGCTGCCTGCTTACCATCAGTTCGAGGAAGTGGCGGCATCAGCCATGAAGCGGTCGTTCGACCGGTTTTATGAAGAGTACGGGAGAGCCGACAGCTGGAGGCTGCTGAAAATGAAAGTGGCGCTGCTCGACATTCTGATCGAATTCGACCGGAGCCGGAAGCAGGCCGCCAGCGACCGCGCGGCAGCGGCAGCGACGACGGGGAGCCGCCTGTATTTGGATATCATCCGGTATATCCAGCATCATTTCAAGGAGGAGCTGACCTTGAACTCGGTGGCTGGACATTTCGGCATCAGTCCGGCTTATTTGAGCGCTCTGTTCAAGAAAAAAGCCGGGCGGACGTTTCTCCAGCACGTGCACGACGTCCGGCTCGGACACGCCTGCGGGCTGCTGCGCTCGACGGGTATGAAAATATCCGATATCGCCATGGAGGCCGGCTACGGCTCGTACAACACGTTCTCCCGGCTGTTCCGCGAGCAAAAAGGCACCACTCCGAACGATTACCGCAGGCTGTCGGAGGAACCGAGGCGGCCGTAAACCGCCGTCCTTCCGTATCCGCCCCCTTAGAGCAGCGCAGAAGTAAAGCCCCGGTCTCACGAATGTGACCGGGGCTTTACACTCTTTGATCGATTCGTTGCCGAATTTGTTCATGAAGATCAAGATGCCTCTGCCGCGTTTTTGACCGTCTCTGCATTGGGAACGAACCGAATGTCCCAGCAGAGCGCCGATTTGTTTGAATACCGGATAAACCCGTTGTTATGGATACGGATCGGCGTCGCTGGACCGTTGTCGGTTTCCGACAAGACGACAGGACACAGCTTGATATAGTCGATTCATTTCGCCCTCTTAATCCCCTAGGTTAAAATGTTGGCGGTACCCCTAAACGCTCTTCCAAAATTACGCGCAGCTCAGCAGGAATCCGTTCAAACACGACCCCTTTCCCCAAAAACAAAAGCCAATCCGCATAATACGCCAGCCCCTCGACATCGGTCACATCCAACTGAACATTGAAAATCCCGCTCGACTGAAACATCCCAGTAAAGGACAAGATAATCCCCGGCGGGTGCATACGCTTAAAGCGCTGAATCCCAGTCGAATCAAGCTTCACAACCAGATTGGACTCTCGTGCACCAAGCCGTTTTTTGCTTAAAATCTCTTGCTCGGACCACTTCATCTCCTGCTCAGAAATTGCCGAATCCCGCAGCATCGCAACAGGCAAATAACGAAACTCATCCGTATCAAAATCATATACTTCGACCAGCCACTGAGCGTTCGAGTTAAAAATATGCAGCAAAAAAACGTCCATCAACTGCGGCCAGCCCGGACTCAGCTCATAAGTCAAGCGCAAGTGCTTATCCCGCACAGCAAGCGAAATCAGCTGGTTCAGTCCCGCAGGCGCTGCATCATCAAGCTCCAAAAGATTCGGATTGCCAGGGTTTGTATTTTCAAAAAGCAAGATATTATTCAGCTCGATCAGCTCGTCTTGCTGGGTTTGCGACGCGATGCCGATGAGTTTTTCAGTGATGGAGCGGCGATTTTGCAGATACGGCAGCTGCGAATTTTTCGAGGCGATAAAGCTGATAAAAATCGCCTTCAGCTCATCTGGCGTGAAGCGGACGGCGGGCAGATACTGATTTTGAAGGACATAGTAGCCGCCACCGCGCCCAAGCTCGGTCGTCAGCGGAAAACCCATCGCCTGAATCTCGTTAATGTCGCGAATCGCCGTCGCCCGGGAAATCTTGAACTCCCGCTGAATCTCAGCAATCGTAAAATGCGCGCGGTTATTGATGTAGCGCATGATCAGGTTCACTCGTTCTGTTTTTCTCATGATTTATATTGTATCAAAAATGTAGCAAAAAAAAAGCCAGTGCTGACAGATTTACATTTTATGATTGAAAATAGGAAATGAACCAAGTAAAGATTTCCTCCATAGGTATGATGAAAATTCTGGCGATTTTAAAGGCAATAAAAAGTATCATTTTCTGATACATTCGGCAAATAGAATCAATCTTGTAAAAAATAAATCCGCGAGGAGAGAACCGAATGTCTAACTACTCCATCAAAACAATCTCAGAAAACTACAAAATGACTGCTTTCGGTGTTTTACTTGAAGACTACAACGACTGGGCAGGCAATGCAGCAAAAACTGCAGCGAAAAAAGCTGAAATCACTGAAAACGGCAAGCTTGCTGAACTTCTCGCGCTCGCTGACGGGCAAGAATATCAAATCAACTATGTCATCGACGGCAAGGCTTGGCGCGGCTTCGGCGTGATGGGCGAGTTCGACGCGGAAGGCGCGGTCGTCCTCGATTTTCTCGCTGGCAACTACCTCGTCGTGCCTGGCACAGGCGCTGACAAAAACCGTCTTGCTGATGAAATCACAGGCAACGTTTTCGGCGGCTTGTTGCAAGGAATCACAGACTACAAATACGTGGGTCCTGGTAACTCCACATTTGTCAAAGCAGCCGAAAACGGCGAATTCTATGGTGAAATGTGGCTTCGCACAAAAAAAGTCGAAGGCTGAAGCAAGCTTTTGGCGGCAAAGAAGGTTTCTTGTTTGACGATTTGGGGATTGAAGGAATTTTGTAGCGGAAGTTAAACCTGGATAAAAGGAGCAATCCCATGGCCGATTACACAATTGAACACAAAAAATCATTCACATTGACCGCTTATGGTTTTTCCATTCATTCGAATTTCCAAGATATGCAAGCTTTGCAAAAGGAAAAAGCTGAGTTTTGGGGCGGACTCAAGGCTGATGGGCGTTTTGATAAGCTCAAAGACGCCGCAAAAGACGATCGCGAATGGTCAGTCAACGAGGTTTATCAAGGCAAACCGTGGAATTATTTTGCGGTAGAAGCAAGCAAATCAGTGTCTGACGCAACCCGCATCATCGAGTTTCCGGATAGCGAGTACATCGTGGTCGCAGGAAATGGCGACAAGGAAACTTTGTTTGATCAGCTGACTTACCGTGCTTTTGGCGAAGTTTTGGCTACAATCACTGACTATGCTTACATCGGCGGTCCAAATGCGACTTATCGCAAAGATAACGGCGACGGCACATTCTACGGCGAATTTTGGGTGCCTGTGGTTAAAAAATAACTATAAAAAAATCCTGTGAAAACAGGATTTTTTTATTTTATCAAATGGTTGAAACCTTGGATGAACTTGCAAGACTTCATAACCGGCGAGGAAGCAAAGAAGCAATTTGGACTAAAAGTTGACCTCACATAGCGCTTGCACAAAACAATCCGGTTTTCCTTAGCGTGCGGAATTTCAGGCTTATTTGATGATATCTTCGCTGAACGTACGTTTACGCGTTTTGCTGGCGGTACCCCGGTATCCTTCGTGCAACCACTTTTCTCTTCAGACGGGCCAGTTCACGACAGTGGAGACGCTGCTTGAAGAGAACCCGGCAAAGTCTGCATGACTAGAAAAAGACGCCTCCAGAACCACGGCAGTCAGAACCGGGGCTGAAAGCGTCTTTTACTGTTTTGTTTCGCCTAATTGTCCGTACAGCGGTTCGAACTTCTACGTTAGCCGAAGCTGTCAGCCTTCAATGCCCGCTTCCGCGAACAACCGGTCGTACCCCGCCGCCGTCCGCTGCACAAGCTCTTCCGCAGGCTCTTGAGGAGGCTGCTGGGTCAGGACCTCCTGCGAGACGACGCCGGTGTACCCGATATGCCGGAGCGCCTTCAAGAACCCGGCCAGGTCGATAACGCCTTCGCCGGTTATCCGGCGGTCATTGTCAAGCGCCTCCGAGACCGGAACGTCCGGCGCGTCGTTCAGATGCACGTGTACGATCTGATCCGCGCGCAGTACGTGGAGATCCTCCACGCCGAGCTCCGTCGTGTACCAGTGGTACGAATCCAGCAGCAGACCTACATTCGGCTCCCCGATCGCCGCTGCGAGATCCAGCGTATCGGACATCGTCCAAATATACGGATGCTTCCAGCGCGTTCGCAGATGGTGCGGGCCGACGAACTCCAGGCCGAGCCGGATGCCGTACGCTCCGAGAATTTGCGCGCACAAGCGGAGACGGCGGATGGCCGCCGCCATAAACGGCGCCGCCGGTTCGTCGGTCGAAGGCAGGATGTACGTGCAGCACGCCGTACAGCCGAGCTGCCGGGCTCCCTCCGCCGCGGCCAGAAGCGCTGGCAATCCTTTGCGGAACTCGTCGTCGGTCGTCCGCCATTGCACGGGCAGACCGATCGAGCCGATCCGCATCCCGTTCGCGCTCAGCAGCGACGCCGCGCCTTCCGCCCCTTTCTCCGCAATCAGCTTGCCCGCATCGATATCAACGGCCTGGAAGCCGTACCGGGCCGCCAATGCAATAAACGCCTCGTCGCTGCCAACCTGGCCGAGCCCCGCTCTTGTTAATCCACGAATCATATCGCTTGCTCCTTCCAATTGTTCAGTCCGGCGTCCATACATCGCCTCAGCGCAGACCGTCCCAATCCAGCCTTACTTCGCTGCCCGTCCGGGACGACTCGTAAATCGCATCGATAATCAGATTGTTCGTCAGTCCGGTGATCGCCGACGAAATCGGCTGCTTGCCGCTTTCCACGCAATCTAGGAAGTGACGGCTCATCCGAACCCGAGGTCCTTCATCCTTGTCCTGTGTCTTTAGCTCGACTTCGATTGCGCGGTCAAACGATTCGGTCAAAAACTTGCCCTGCGATCCCCGGATCGAAGCTCCGCCCTCGGAGCCGAACAGATGGACGAACGGCTGGCTGTCCGTATCCATATGAACCGCCCAGCTTACTTCCAGCGTCAGCGTGCTGCCGTTCTCCATCCGGATGAGCGCCGTGCTGAAATCTTCCACGTCCCATACGCCGTTCCAGTCCGGCGTTCCCCACGAGCCGATGCCTTTGCGCTTCGGCCCGAACTCGGCGTAGGCGGCTCCGGATACCGCGACCGGCTTCGGATCGCCCATCAGATGAAACGCCAGATCGAGCATATGAACCCCGATATCGATAAGCGGTCCGCCGCCGGACATCTCCTTGCGCGTAAACCAAGTGCCCCAGCCGGGAATCCCCTTGCGGCGGTACCAGCCGGTCTTGGCGGAATAAATGTCGCCGAGCGCACCCTGCTCCATCTGCGACTTCACCTCCATCGGCAGCGAGTCCCAGCGCATCTGGTGCGATACCATGAGCACGTTGCCGGTGCTGTTCTGCGCCCGGACGATCCGCTTGGCATGCTCGGCGTTCAGCCCCATCGGTTTCTCCAGCAGCACGTGCTTGCCCGCTTCGAGCGCGCTTACCGCAAAATCCGCATGAAAGCGGTTCGGCACGCCGATGACGACGGCGTCAATATCGCTGCGGGCGATCAGCTTCTCCGCACTCTCTTCCACGGAAGGAATGCCGAACTGCTCCGCTCTCGATTCGGCGAGCGGCCGGGACACGTCGGAGATCGCCACGATCTCGCAGCGCTCCTTCAGCTTGCTGAATTCCGTCGCATGTACCGCCCCAATATTTCCTGCACCGATAATGCCCAGCTTTATCGTTCGACTCATCCTCTTCGTTCCCCTCTTTTCTGCGTGCACGGCATCATCGTTTATGCCGGCCGCGGCCTGACAACCCTCACAGGGCTTTGCGACAAGTATAACCCGTACCGCCGAAAAATGCGTTGCATTTCTTAAGCTCAATATCCCAACTTTTACTCGGCGCCGGCGGCGGTCCTCCATTGATTATACGCGGCTGCTTTTCTTTTTTGTTTAGGAACGCTTGCACCTCCAGTAACGTTATGCCTTATGATCGTTATATAGTCGCTACAAGGAGGAGCACGGAATGAACGATAACAAAGCCCGGCATTACTCGGTAGGAGAATTCGCAGAAAAAACTGGAACCTCGGTCCGGACGCTTATTGCGCTGCTTGAGGAAAAGGGCGACATCGACAGCAGCATTATGATGACGCTTATGGAGGTGCAGGGGCTGATGTAGCGGTATATGAAGGCGAACTTGGAGTTCGTCGGAGAAGAAGCGATGAACGGGTTCGGCAGCCTCGAGTCCGTGCAGTTGGAGGACTTGGAGAACATGGTCGTCTCCCCGTTCTCGAAGGAAGAGGAGGACTGGCTGAACGAGGCGATGGAGCTTTTCATGATCCGTAACGGCATGATCGATCCTATCCCGTGACCCGCGTATGCGGACGATGGATCATCAAATGTCCTGCCTTATAACGGAAATGGTTGCAGCGCGCGCCATCTCCGGCGCACGCTGCGGTGTTGCATGGCAGTTGTCAAAAAGGTCGTCCTAACGCCCGCTTATTTCGACTTGACCTGAGCGATCATACTGTTCGTTTCTTCTTCGATTTGACGGAACGCCGTATTCAGATCCACTTTTCCTGTCGCCAGATCGACGTCGTATTTGATATAAATTTTCATCGCATTGGCGTCGTATTTCGTTTTCGGTGCGATCGGCGAATACTTCTGGTTCACGATCGTCTGCAAGTTTTTATTTTTGTGCGGACTATCCTGGCCGAATTGCTTCTTGACGTTTTCGTCGGTCAGCACCGGGATGATTCCTTTGCGGGACAGCTCGGTCTGCTTCTCCGCGCTGATCAGATGCTGGATGACGTCCATCGCCAGCTCCTTGTGCTCGCTTGTGGAAGTAATGCCGAAATAAGTCGGCAGCGTTTGCGGCCCGAGCTGCGGCGCTTCCTTGTATTTCGGAAACGAGACGATATCCCAGTTGACGTCGGCCATCGGCTGGGACAGGAAGAAATTGCCCAGCGCGACGGTAATCGCTACGTTCTTTTTGGTCGCGAAAACGTTCGGCGACATCATTTTATTGGACGTAGTCTGGTAAATCTTCGTCAGGACGTCGTACACAGGCCTCCAGTTTTCGTTCTGGATCGTCGCTTTCTCCGTCTTCGGATCGACATACGGCAAGGAGAACGGATTCAGCGGCAAATATTGGTCGATGTACAAGCCGACACCCCAATATTCGTTCGCTTCGTCTTTCCGGGTCAGCTTCTTGGCAACGTCCAGCACCTCATCCCACGTCATGCCGTCCTTCAGATAAGGAACCCCAAACTTGTCGAAAATATCTTTGTTGTAATACAATGCCTGGGTGTTGATGACGACCGGAAGCGCATACATTTTCTCGTCGGACATCTCCCTGCCGAAGTTAACAACGGACGGCTCGAGCTGATTCAGATTGATTTGCCGTTTTTTGATCAGCTCGGTCATGTCATATTCCAGCCGCATATCTTTGAGGTTGGATACGATTTTGGACACCGAATCCCAGTATATATCGATCTTCTGTCCCGATGCGACGAGATCGGCGAGCAGCGTGCCCGTACCCGTCTTCTGAATATATTTGAACGTATGCTGCGGAAACTTCTTGCGGATCGAATCGCCGAACCGGTCATTGAACTCCTCCTGCGACCAGCCGCTCTCCGAATAAATGACGAGCTCGACCGGTGTGACCGGCTTTTCCGAAGCGGCGGCCGGCTCCTTCGGCTGCCCGCCTCCGCAAGCTGTACCGAGCAGCGCGAGCGCTCCGATTCCGGCGATCACTTTGTTTCTGTTCGAATTGTGGAACATTTCTTACATCCCCCCGATTATTCGATATGGTTCGTTAAGCTATACAGCTGAATTCATTTGCTCATTTGTTCTTCAGCTTCGCCAGCTCGCCTCTTGGAAGCATCCAATCGTCCCGCATCAGCTCCGTCATATAATCGTTGGAGGGCAGCGCGAACGTTTTGATCGTACCCGCCGAAAATACGTCCCCCCACTGCATATACGTCGTCACGAGCGGGAATCTGCTGCGGATCTCCTCGATAAATTTCCGGTTATCGATCCGCTCTTCCGTATTGACGCCGATTTCCCCCCACCCCAGAATTTTGCCGTATTTCGGATCGGAAAACTCGTCGTACAACGCCGGGCTCGCCCCACTATCGGCGGATACGTAATATAGATCAGGCGCAATGATATCGACGCAGCTCCCCCCGGGATATTGCTCGACCGCCCGCTCGCACGAAGCCTTCGCATCCGGGCAAAACATCCAAAGCAAATTGTGCAGACCCCTCGTCTCCGTAAAATAGCGGTACATGTGCCGCCATACTTCCCGGAACTGGTCGGTCGCGCCGGTCCCCCACCAGAACCATCTGCCGTTCATTTCATGCAGAGGCCCCCAGATGATAGGAATGTCTTTCTTCGCGTAAGTCTCGAGTTGATCCGCAAGCCGGCCCAGCCAGCCGTTCCACCTGTCATAAGCCTCGCTTCCCGGGGTAATCAGCTGTTCCAGCCCGCCCCCCTGCGGGATTTGCGACCATGACGTCTCCAGCGTCCATGGATTGCTCGCATGCCACATAAATCTGAGCAAACCGCCCTGCTCATGGTGGTATTCGGCATATTCGCGCCAATTCGAATCGGAGGGACCGCTGTCCGCTCCGGCGCCGTCCACGCTGCGGCCGCTGAAGTCGAAGCCGGCCAAGCCCGGGTATTCGCCCGACTGGCGGTATACGTCCTGGTAATAGCGCTCCCATGCCTGGGCCGGGTCGTAAGGATTCGAATTATGGCTGTTCCGGGTGATATACTGGCCTAGTACGACCCGCCTGTCTTTCTTTTCCGGCAAGCCGGACAACAAGCGGAGCAGCTCTCCGGCGGAACCGGAGGCCGACGGATTGCAAGGCTGTCGGTCGGTCATTCGGTAACCTCCTTCTAGTAACCTCTAAAAACCTCCGGTGATCGGATACCAGTCCGGCCTCCGCGCATCTTGATGGAACCGGGCGTAATAATCTCCCTTTTGTTCGAAATACCGCTCGTACTTCTCCATCTTCTCCTCGTCCAGCTCCACGCCGAGGCCCGGGCCGTCCGGCACGCGAATGCATCCCCGCTCATATCGCATCAAGCCGCCAACTATAATATCGTCCGTCAAATGATGGTAGTGGGCGTCCCCGGCGAAGGTCATGACCGGAATCGTCGAGGCCGTATGCAGCATGGCGGCCAGCTCGATGCCGAATTCGACCCCGCTGTGCATCGCTACGCCGAGGTTGAACGTATTGCAGACGGCGACCAGGTCCTTCACCCCGCGCGGGCCTTCCCAGTAGTGGATATCGGTCAAAATAATATCGACCGCCCCCATCCGGATCGCCGGACCGAGATCGTCGAATTTATTCGGGAACATGTTTGTTGCGATCGGAATTCTTACTTTGCTGCGGACCGCGGCGTTGCCTTCCAGCCCCCAGGAGGGATCTTCGTAATATTCCAGGCCAAGCGCCTCGAGCCGCTGGCCCATCCGGATCGCCGTCGGGACCGACCAGGCTCCGTTCGGGTCGATTCTCAGGCCAAACGAGTCACCGAGCCGCTTGCGGCAGAGCTCGAGCGTACGCACTTCTTCTTCCGGCGCCATCACGCCCGCCTTCAGCTTCATCGACGTGATGCCGAGCTCCTGGTGCAGCTGCTCGCAATGATCCGCCATCTCTTCCGCCGTTCGGTCGTCGCCGCCTCCCGGACGGTCGTACCGCCAGAACAAGTAACCGATCATCGGCACTTCGTCCCGGACTTTACCGCCGAGCAGGACGTTCAGCGGCCGGCCGAGCACTTTGCCCTGAATATCGAGGCAGGCCATCTCAATCGCCGCGTACAGCCTTGCGTTCGACATGTAATAAACGCTGCGCAGCACCTTCAGCTTGATCCGCTCCAAGTTAAACGGGTCCTCGCCGGTTATTCTCGGCTTCAGCTTCTGCAACGCTCCGCGCGCATCGCCCCCGCCTACTTCGCCCAGGCCCACGATCCCCTCGTCGGTAATCAGCTCCAGCACCGTGCGTATGAAATATCCGGGGTGAACCCCCGTGCTGTGCCGCAGCTGCGCAGTCGTCGGTATCGCTACGCAGCGGGTTCGCATATCCACGATTTTCAAAAGGTTCCGCCTCCTCGACTGCCGGGCAAGCTTACAGCTTCCCGTATTTTTTGTAGATTTCAACCGGGTCGGCTCCGGAAGCGAACTCGGCGCGAGCCTGATTCTCCACCTGCACGAGCGCTTCCGTCTTCTCCAGCACTTCGACGACGAGCTTGCGCGGTATGACGACTACGCCGTCGAGGTCGCCGAACAGGAAATCGCCGGGATGGACAGGCACGACCGACGTTAACGCGCCTCTCAGAGCGATCGGCATCTGCCAGTCATAATAGCTCCACCGCATGTACGCTTCCACCGGAGTCTGGTACTGGCAAAATACCGGGAAGTTATCCCGCACCAAGAAGCCCGTATCTCTGCAGCCTCCGTCAACGACGGCGCCAACAACGCCCGACGCCTTGCCGAGCACCGCGTTCATTTCGCCGTAATGGGCCGCCTGTGTGTCCATGCTGCAGTCCCGCGTATCGATGAGCGGGCAGCCGATCGATCTCATATCGTTGAACAGGTGAATGCGCCGCGTGCGCAAATCTTCGTCGCCCTTAATGTCGGGAATGCCTTTAATCGTAAAAGCCGGACCGGCCAGCGTCATGTCCTGACGAACCGGTTTCAAGCCGTTCGCAAGCGCCTGATTCGGATAGCCCATATGGTCCAACACATCGTATACGGCTCCCGTATATAATTCTTTGTACCGTTTAATCAGCTCCGGCACCGGTATGCCATATTCGTAGTTTTGTTTCCAATCCATCTTGTTCTCCCCCTTGATTTGGTTTTCCGCCTGTCATCCTTTAATAAGCTGGCCGCCGTCGACCGGAATCGTAACCCCCGTAATAAAGGCGGATAGATCGGACGCGAGAAACAACGCCGCACCCGCCACATCGTCCGGCCCCCCGATCCTCCCGAGCGGGATCGATTGGAGCGTGCTTTCGCGAATCGCCGGTTCCTGAAGCCGCTCCCGGTTAAAATCGGTCTCGATCGCGCCCGGCGCGATGCAATTGACCCGAATCCGGTCTCCGGCCAGCTCTACGGCGAGCGCCCGGGTAAACGATTCGATTCCGCCCTTGGCGGCGATGTAGCAGCTGTCCGAGGCGAATCCGAGCCGGGCGCGGATCGACGATATATTAATGATGCTGCCGCCGCCGGCTTTTAACATAAGGGGCACCGTTTCCTTCACGCACAAATATTGGCCTTTCAGATTAACGGCCATCATGCGCTCCCAGGACGATTCGTTTAGAGCCGTCAGAGGCAGCCGTTCGGTTATTCCCGCACAATTGACGAGAATATCGATCCGCCCCCAGCGCTCCCCGATCTGTCCGAAGATGACGTTCATCCGGCCGGACTGCGATACGTCTCCATGCAGCTCGCAAAACCGTTCTTCTGCTCCGACCGGTCCAAACTGTGAAGGTTGGTGCGGCTGTTCGTCGTTATGAATGACGGCCACGCTCGCCCCGGCTGCCAGGTACGCGGCGGTAATCGCTTTCCCGATACCCCGCTGCCCGCCGGTCACGACTGCGACCTTTCCGTGAAAATCCATCGTTCTCCCCTCTCTTCCTCTTCATTGTAAGAGATGACTATACAAGAACGAATGGAAAATATTAAACTATTTTATATATATTTTTGCGCAAGAGGGGTGTCGGCATTGTGGAAAAAAAATGAGTCGCATCAAATCGTCCATTACTACTGGGGAGAAGCCAAAATGCAGTTCGTCCGGGAGTCGGATTCGTATACGCATTGGGTCATGCTGGCTCCGGAGGAAGGGGCGTTTCGTTACGCGATCGGTCAGGAAGAAGGCGAAGCGAGTTTCGGCCAAGTCGTGATCGTCCCCCCGGGAATCACGCTATGGCGTGAGGTGAGTTCCACTGCGTTATCGTTTCATTTTGTCGAATTCAAATGGACCGAGGAGGAAGTTCCCAGAATTGCCAAAACGAAAGCGATGCCCTGCGGCGCCGTCTCGATCGTCGATAAGCAGCGGCTGCTTTCCACGTACGACTACTTGAAGCAAGCTTCCGCGGATAAGGATTTGTCGGCGCACTACGTATTTGATCTGCTGCTGCTCTGCTTGAACTCGATGAGGGCCGGGGAAGAGGAGCTTAAGCCGATCGACGAGGTAATCCGGAACGTAGCGGCGTATATCGATGAAAACGCGGCGGAGCCGCTGAAGATGGAGACGGTCGCGGTCCGGTACGGGCTGAGCGCCTCGCAGCTGACCCGAAGGTTTCAGGCCGCGTACCAGAAAGGCCCTCTGCAATATTTGACCTCCGTGCGGATTCACAATATTAAGGAGATGCTCATTCACACCGACTATACGATCGATACGATCGCCCAACTGAACGGCTTTCAGAACGGCTTTTATATGTGCAAAGTATTTACCCAGCAAACGAACATGAACCCTTCCGAGTTCAGAAAAACGCACCGGGTGTAGGGACGAAGGCGTGCAGCACCCGGTTCGGTCGGCGGCTCACGAGCAAACGGAAGCCTCCTTCACCCCGATCTGCATCGGGATGAGGAGGCTTCCGTTAAGGAGTCTTGCTTGCTCTTGCTTTCTCGCCAACCTCTGGGAAAATCTGCGTAAACGCCTGCCGGATCAAGCCTATGCACCCGTAATCGCTCGTACCCGCTTCAGCACCGACGCGTCCAGCGCGAGCTTGCCCGCCGCGGCGTTCGCTTCGAGCTGCGAGACGGTTGTCGATGACGGGATGATCGGTCCCATCCCCGGGAGTGTGAGCATATACGCCATAACGAGCTGGGCGAGTCCCATCTCCAGCTCACGGGCAAGCGCGGTCAGTTGGCCGAGCTTCTCCGCCGTCGCCTCGTCGATCCGCCAGTCGCCTTCGTCATACCTGCGGTCCCCCGGGCCAACCTTGGCCGGATCGGCGTACCGGCCTGTCAGCAGCCCGCGGGCCAGCGGGCTCCACGGCACGTAAGCAACGGCATTGGCCGCACAATAATCGAGCACCCCTGGACGTTCGGGTGCCTCCCCGTACAGCAGGTCGAACTGGTTCTGCACCGCCGCCACCTTGGTGCGGACAGAGAACGATTCATTTGCGCGCGCATACTGCTCCAACTGCTCCGCCGTAAAGTTCGATACTCCGAAATACCGTACTTTCCCGCTTCGCACCAAATCTTCTACCGCCGCCAAGCTCTCCTCGGGAGGCGTATCGGGATCGTAGCCGTGAAAATACAACACGTCAATCCAATCCGTCTGCAGCCGTTCCAGACTCGCTTCCACCGAATCGATGATATTGGACCGGGACAGCCCGCTATGGTTCGGGGTCGTGCCGTCCATACCACCGAACATCTTCGTCGCCAGCACAATATCGCGCCGGTGCGCCGAGTTGGCGCGAAGCCATCTGCCGATCACCCGCTCGGAGTTGCCCGAGCCGAGATTATACCGGTTCGCCGTATCCCAGAACGTCACCCCGAGCTCCAAAGCGCGATCGAAAATCGCGAACGCCTCGGACTCTCCTACCCGGGAGCCGTCTCCGGTTTCCGGAAACCCGACCTTCCAAGTGCCGAGCCCGATGTTCGAGACCTTCAGCCCAGTAGAGCCGAGTCTGCGGTAAGGCATTCCCTGAAAGCTGTCCGTGCGAAACGGAACGTTGTACAGCACCGGATTTGGCGTCAGCGCATCCATCGTCTCATCTCCTGTCGGTATAAGATGTTTGTTGTATATTGCCGGTATATATCATATCGATCATACCATACTCCCTCAGCTAAGCAAGGCTTTATCCTTTTTTTGCACCGGCATAACGCCATAAAAAGCCGCGGCGATCTTTTCCCGAAATGGGTGCCGCCCGATCCGCTCGATTATGATAAAATGATGGAATGCCGGGTTGCTGCCAATCGAGCGGCCGCCCGAAATCAAAGCCGTAATCGGCGAGAGGGGAACAGGTATGGGGATAGCCGATGCAGTATACAAAGAACTGGTTACCGACATTTTGGATAACGGGGTATGGGATACGGATCATCAAGTAAGGACGGTGTGGGCTGACGGAACTCCCGCCCATACGATCAGTACGATTTGCCGGCAGCTGCGGTTCGATAACTCCGAGGTTCCGATACTGACAACTAAGCGGGTTGCCTGGAAATCGGCGATTCACGAGTTATTATGGTTTTACGTCAAGCGGACGAGCGACTGCGCTTATTTGGACGAGCATAGCGTCAAGCTATGGAAGGAATGGACGAATGAAAACAACAATATCGGCAAAGCGTACGGCTACCAGCTGGGCAAGCCGATTTATATACAAGGAAAAATTACAAACCAGGTCGAGCGGCTGCTTTCGGAGCTGAAAACGAACCCCGCTTCGAGACGGCACGTCATCTCGCTTTGGAATATCGACGATTTGGATCAGATGGAGCTGTACCCGTGCGTTTGGAATAACCAGTGGCTCGTTAAGCAAGATCAGCTTCACCTCGTCGTGAACGCCCGCTCGAACGACATCGGCCTGGGGAATCCGCTTAATGTGTTTCAATATTATGTGCTTCAGCGGATGATCGCCCAAGTAACCGGCTACCAGTTGGGCACCCTTACCTTTAATCTGAACGACGCCCACATCTACGAACGGCATGCGCAACCGCTCCGGGAGCAGATCAACCGCGAGCCGTTCCCGGCCCCCTTACTGTGGATCAACCCGGACGTACGCCGGTTCGACGATTTTACGATCGACGACTTCAAGCTGATCGGTTACGAGTACCATCCGACCATTCCGCTCGATATCGCCATTTAAGCGGACCGCGTTGCCTACTTGGCCCGCTTCGAGCGCTCCCCCGGCCAAGACGAGTGGAATTCGACCCGGTTGCGTCCCGCCCCCTTGGCCCGGTAAAGCGCTTCGTCGGCCAGCCGGAACAACTGGTCGGCATCGCCCGCATTTTCCGGATAAGCGGCTATCCCGATGGACAATGTAACCGGCCGTCCTGCCGGACTGTCCGTTGACTCCATGTAGGCGCGGATCGTCTCGGCATAGACGAGCGCCTGCTCGGGAGACGTATCCGGCATCAGCACGACAAATTCCTCGCCTCCGAACCGGCAGCACATATGCCGTTCTTCCGTCAGCGACCGGACGGCCTGCGCCAAAAACTTCAGCACTTCGTCCCCGATATCGTGACCGAACGTATCGTTGATCCGCTTGAAATGATCCAAATCGATCAGAAGCAGGCAAAACGGCACGCGGCCGCCGATCCATGTTCGCATATACAGCTCGATGACCCGACGGTTATACAATCCGGTCAGAGGGTCCGTGTTCGCATCGTGAGACAGGCTGTCGAATTCGCTCCCGACCTGCCGTACCGCTATCGTCAGCGCCCTGTGCAGCTGATTCGCCTCGAAGTTCCAGTCATGAATCCGAGGAACCGGCTCGATCGCTCCCGCCTGATAAGACAGTCTCGCCGCATAACGGGCCAACTTGACGAGCGGGTCCGCCACTTTGCCGATGATAAGACTAATTGCGAAAATAAACATGGCCATAATCGGAAGCGTATAAAGCGGAATAAGCAGAACGAGTTTTTTCGTGTCCCGGTTCACGATCTCCGCCGGTGTTTGCGCCACGACGCCCCAGCCGGTCTCCTTCAGCACCGTATAGCTGGCCAGCATTTCGATTCCCCGCGAATTGGTAAGCCGCATCTTCCCGGAATGTCCGCTCATCAGTTCGCTCACGGCCGGATTCTCCTTGACGTTCTCCCCATTGCGCGAAGAATCCGGATGATATAGCAAATTGCCGGACGAGCTGACGACGTACATATAGGAACCGTTTTCATCGTTCGGCGACGTCGACAGCAGCTTGCTCAGCAAGTTTTCCTCCTGCAGCCAGATCGAGCCGCCGATAAACCCGCGGTACACGCCCTTCTCATCGACGAGCGGATGGCTGACCACGACAACCAGCCGGTTTAATGTGCTGATGTACGGCTCGGATACAAGGGGCCGTTTCTCCCGGAGCGCCTGAACTGTACCTTCGGTCGTTATGATTTGCCCCTTCAGCGCGGCGTTTGCCGGCGATGACTCCAGCAACTTTCCCTTCTCGTCGACCAGGACGACGGAATTGAACTCGGGATGATTCAGCCGGAACAACTCCAGTTGATCGGCTAACGGGATCTGAACGCGATTGCGAACGAAATAATCGCCGGTGGCAGCCAAACTTTTTTTCATGCTGGCGAACAAGCCGTCCACCGACTCGGCGATTTTATCGGAATTGATCTGATTCATCTCCAGCGTCAAGCGGGTGAGCGCTTCCTTCTCGGTCCGATAGGCGATATACGTGCTGGCGCCGAGTGTCGTCCAGATCGAGAAGACAACCAAAGCGACGACCAGAAGACGCAGCCGCAATCCTTGTCTTCGCTTCATAGGCTCACCTTTCCTTACAGCATTTTCCTTGTATTCTTTCGACACGATTCGACTTTTTCCTTCACGTTTCCAGCTTCATTTTTACTTATTTTTTGTTGAAGACGGCATGCTGCGCATTGGGTGAAATCGGTCAAGCAGGATAAAGTGAAAGCCTTGGAATCAGCGGCTTTTAAGATCATCGCTCCCTCTGTTGCCGGCTTCGTATGATGTGTCGAGCAACTGCTGTTCGACCAACGCATCAACAAACCTATCAACAAAAAAGCCGCCAGGCAGATTCCGGGCCGCATGAAAATGGGCGCGTTTTTCCTTATTTTATCGATTTACGATACACTCCATAATAAAGCGGAAGGGGATGGTCCCAAAAGTGTCCATAGGACATGGAAAACGTCCCAAATGCTAAACGAAAGGACCTCAAATTCCACGGTTAGGCGGAAGATGGGGTCCTTTTTCTCGAGGAACATCGATTTGAAGCGGGGCTCAACACATCGTAAAAAACTTCGGAGACAGCCCGTTTTGTTAAAGCCAGAAAGATGCGGACATGCCGATTTCAGCGACAAAGCCGGATTTCGAGGCGGCAGCTATATCCAGCCCCATCAATAGACGAGCTCCCGGAAATTGCAAATCCGGTGAAACGTAATCAGGTTGCCGTCATGCGAGCTCGCCGCCCGTTCGTCCCCGGACCGGCTCAAGATGACGAGGTCCTCGCCGCTGATCGCCATACTGGCATAGTGGCGCGCCTGTTTGCCGAAGTCGGTTTTGGCGACGAGCCCGGCAAAGCACCAATCCACGCAGTTGCGCGAGAAATGAAGCTGGAGCCGATGCCGCTCGTTATTCGGATTGCTTCCGCGATCGGGCGGAAGTCTGTCCGGATGCGTCATGCTGTCCGTCGCCTGCGAGCTCAGCAGCCAGTACAGCCCGGTAACTGCATCGTGCAGGATGTAAAATTTCATCTGTCCGCCGGGACACGGAACGAACAGCATCGTTTGCCCCGAGGGCGCCGTTTCCAGCATCGTGCGGATCGTTCCGTCCTCTTGCTCCACCGCTTTGGCGATGGCTGCATACCCCGTGCCGCCCGTATTCGCCCTCATCCACAAATGGAACGTCCGGCCCGACGGATCATAGAAAAAGTGGCGGTCGTCCGTAAACTGCACCACGTTCGTCTCCAGCCAGCCCCGCGGATACATCCCCTTCTGTCCGGGCGGAACGTCCGCAGCGCCCCGCGGGTCCTTCTCGTGGAAGAAGGGAACGCCGAACAAGTCGTTTTCCTTGCCGGCCAATGCTTCGGACATCGTCAGCTCGGAGGCGAACGTCCAAGAATCCCGCTTCGTCAGATCGGAGCGGACATCCCCCCGCATCAGAACAGGCGCCATCAAATGAGTACGAAGCTCCTTAACTCCGGGCAGCGTAATGCGCTCCATGACGAGGTAAACGTTTCCCTTTGCATAAAAAACGTTGCAGGCCGATTGGTGCCATACTTGACGGTCGGTCAAAAAGCACGGTTCTCCCCACGTCTCGCCGCCGTCGCCGGAACGCATGATGACCAGATCGTTGCAGTGCCCAATCACATAGACGCTGTCTCCAGCTACAAAGGGCCTCGCATGCATAAACGGAAAATCGGTGCGATGGTCCCACGTCCGGCCGCCGTCGTCCGACGTGAACACTTTGCCGAACCAAAGCTTGCCCCATTCGATCGTCCGCTTCGGCCCCGGGACCGTCCCGATGCCCGGACCGCTCAAATCGAGCGTCGCCACCAGCCGGCCGCTTGGCAGCACCGCGATCCCCGGGCTGTACGCATAAACGCTGCCGGGGTCCGGCGATTCGTACACGACCGTATAATCGGGCGCCAGTTCTTGGATACGATGTACAGGCTGCATCTGCTCTCCCCTTTCCGATTAGGGTTGTTTGTTAGAGGTAAAGCGGCCGTTCTCCGGAATCGGTGAACAGGCCGAATCCAAGCTTCCAGACGTGAAAGTGTCTAAATACAGCGACATGACGGAAACGAAACGAGCTTGGCACCCCGTTTGGCAGCCTCGGATGCAGATACGGCAAGTTGGAACACACGATGCACCGCTGTAAAGCTAACTAACTAACTAACTAACTAACTAACTAACGCCCGTTCCTCCCCGCTGTGTCCCTGCTTCCGAATTAATCCGTACAGCCCAGTTAGCTATGGTGAGCCGAATGCTGCTACCAACCGCCTTCTCCTGCCGCTTTCCCGATTCACAGTTACTCACCGAAAATCCACTTTTGTCCAAAATAGCGGATGAAAGAAGCTCTTGTAATCCCCGGGAGAGACGATTACAAGTGGAAAATGCCTAATTAAAAGCTTCTAAAACCTCTTATTGCGAGGTCCATCCGAGAAATGTCCCAAATAAGAGGTGCTAAAAGTTGCTATTGAGCTGGATGATCCTTCTCCGCCGCGAACGGCACCCCGACTCCGGCCGGGGTCCCATCCGCAGACGCGGTGCGCGGTGCATTGCACGCAGCACGAGGCTCGCCGTGCAATGTACCGCGATGCGACGCATGCCCCCCTCTGCCGCCTAACAGCGGCCAATCGCACACACTCGCAACCGCGGCGCCGCGCCGCTCGCCGCTAAGCGTCCGCAGCGCCGCCCGCCGCTCGCTCCTTCAGCTTGCGCAAGCTGCGCATAACGCCGCTCGCCCCGCGGCCGAAGTAATCGTGCAGCGCGACATACTCGCGGTACAGCTCTTCGTAGAGCCGAACGTTCCGCTCGATCGGCTCGTACGTTTTTTTCACCGGCGGGGCCATAACGGCCGCCGCTTCGGCGATTGAATCGTATCCGCCGCCCGCCGCCGTGGCGGCGACCGCGCCCATCATCGCCGAGCCGAGCGCGGTCGCCTGCTCGGCCGCCGGAATATAGACCTTCTTGCCGGTGACGTCTGCGTAAATCTGCATCAGCAGCGGATTGCGCTGCGGAATCCCGCCGTTCGCCGCGATCGCATCGACCCGGATGCCGCTCTCTTCGAAGGCGCCAACGATCCGTCTCGTTCCGAAGGCAGTCGCTTCGAGCAGCGCCCGGTACACTTCTTCCGGCTTCGTATGCAGCGTATAACCGACGATCAGGCCGCTCAAGCTCTCGCTGGCGAGAACGGAACGGTTGCCGTTCCACCAGTCCAACGCCAGCAGGCCGCTTTCCGCCGGAGCGAGCCGGGATGCCCCGCGCCCCAGCCATTCGAAGACGGATATCCCTTCCCGATCCGCTTCTTCCCGGACGTAAGCGGGCACCGCATGTTCGACGAACCAGGCGAACAGATCGCCGACCGCCGGCTGACCCGCCTCGTACCCGTAATAGCCGGGGATAATCCCGTCTTCGACAATGCCGCGTATTCCTTCGACCGGCTGTTCCGTATCGGCGATGATCATATGGCACAGCGACGTCCCCATGGCCAGCACCATCGTGCCCGGAGCGACGATACCCGCCCCCGGAACGGCAGCATGAGCATCGATGATCGCAGCCGCTACCGGAATGCCGGGCTTCAGGCCAATCAGACGGGCCATCTCCCCGGTCAGCTCGCCTGACTTCGTGCCGGACGCGACAACCTCTCCCCGCAGCTTCGTCTCCGCAAGCGTCTCCAGCCGCGGATCGGCCGCCTTCAGGAAATCGCGGCTTGGATATCCTTCCGCCTTATGCCAATTGCCTTTGTAGCCCGCAGCGCAGCTGCTGCGTCTCAGCGTCCCCGTCATCTGCGCGACGACCCAGTCGGCCGCCTCGACGAACCGGTCGGCCGCCTCGTAGACGTCCGGGTCTTCACGCAGCGTCTGGCTAATCTTCGGCAGCATCCACTCCGAGGACAGGCTGCCGCCGTACCGGCTCAGAAACGATTCGCCGCGGCTGACCGCGATCTCGTTCAGCCGGTCGGCGTCCTCCTGGGCGGCATGATGCTTCCATAATTTCACCCATGCGTTCGGACGGTCTCTCCATTCGTCCTTGAAGCACAAAGGAATATCAAATGCGTCGACCGGCAGCATCGTACACGCGGTAAAATCGATGCCGATGCCGATCACGTCCTCCGCAGACGCCCCGGACATCCTCAGCGCCTCCGGAACGGACCGGCGCAGCACTTCGATGTAGTCGTCCGGGTGCTGAAGCGCCCAGTTCGTTCCCAGCCTCGTCCCGCCGCCCGGAAGCGTGTCGTCCATCACCCCGTGCGGATAAGCCGTAACGTGCGAGCCCAGCACACGGCCGTCCCGCACATCGACGATCAATACCCGGCCGGATTCCGTCCCGTAGTCGATGCCGATCGCTAAATTTCCTCTCATGTTCCCCATCTATCCTTTCCGGTCATTTATACAGCGGCCCGAAGGCGGTGCAGGCGCGGTAATCGGCGCTCTCCGGATCGGCGGTTCCGAACGCGTTCCAGGCGGACGGACGGAATACGCGGTCTGCCGGTACGTTATGCATGCTTACCGGAATCCGCAGCATGGATGCGAGCGTAATCAGATCGCCGCCCACATGCCCGAAGCTGACCGCGCAATGATTCGATCCCCAGTTGTTCATAACCGAATACACGTCGCGGAACGCGCCGCTGCCGGTCAGATTCGGCACAAACCAGGTAGTCGGCCAAGTCTGGTCCGTCCGGCGGTCCAAAATGTCGTGCACGTCGTCAGGCAGTTCGACCGTATATCCTTCCGCGATCTGCAGCACCGGTCCGACGCCCGCAACCAGATTGACGCGAGCCATCGTCACCGGCATTCCTCCGCGGGTCGTAAAGTCGGTCGAGAACCCGCCTCCGCGGAAAAAGTCAATCGCCGGACGCCACTGGGTCGCATCCAGACACGCATTCACTTCTTCCTCCGAAATTTCCCAAAACGGCTTCACCGCCGGCTGGCCGTCGCTGCCGGTCTGCGCGCCGGTCCAGTCAAGCGCTGCCGGTCCCGAGTTGATCAAGTGGATAACGCCGTTCTCCGCGCGTCCCTCCAGCCTTTTGCCGGTAACGCGCTCCACCGCCTCCGGACTCCAATACGTGCGAACGTCCGCGAACAGCTGAGCCGCATTCGTCAGCAGATGCCCGAACAGCATCGTCACCGCGTTCAGTGTATCGTTCTCGGTCGAGACGATATACGGCTCGCGGATGCCGTTCCAGTCGAACGACGTCGTCAGCATCGCCTCCATAAAGTCGCCGGTCGGGAAATGATCCGTCCACGCCCGCTGACCCTGGAAGCCCGCAGCGATCGCATTCCGGCCGTGCGCCTCTTCGCCGTATCCCATCTCCTTCAGCTTCGGGTTGCCGATCATCAGGTCGCGTCCGATCAGCGCCATTTTGACAATCGTCTCCCAATCGCCGTCTTTCTGCTCCCGGGTCCGTTTCAAGTGCGAAGGATTCACGTCCTCGCCTTCCTTGCAATTCTCTTTCACCCAAGCAAGCGCTTTCTCGAACTCATCATGATCGTAAATGCCGCGCTCGATGCGGCGCACAAATTCCGTCATATCGACGTATTCGTTGCGCATGCCGAGATACTTTCCGAAAAACGACTCGTCCGCGATACAACTGGCGATCCCCATCGACACGTTGCCCATCGACAAATACGATTTCCCGCGCATCACCGCTACCGCAAGCGCCGACTTAGCGAACTGGAGCAGCTTGCTCTGGACGTCCTCCGGAATCGCAGCATCCCCCATATCCTGCACGTCCTTGCCATAGATGGCGAAGGCCGGCAGCCCTTTCTGGTTATGGGCCGACATCGCAGCCGCCAAATAAACGGCACCCGGACGCTCCGTTCCGTTGAAGCCCCAGATGGCCTTCGGCACGGAAGGATCGGTATCGATCGTCTCCGTCGGGTAACACCAGGACGGGGTAACGGATATGGACACGCCTACACCTTCGCGGGCGAACTTTTCCGCCGCCTGCGCCGCTTCGGCCACACCTCCGATCGTCGTATCGGCGATCACGCATTCCACCGGCTGTCCGTTCGTATACGTCAGGTTGTCCGTCAGCAGCTTGGCGACCGAACGCGCCATATCCATCGTTACATTCTCCAACGACTCGCGGATTCCTCCCAGCCGGCCGTCAACGACCGGGCGTATGCCGATTTTCGGCAAGCTTCCTTTGTAGCGGTTAATCGGTTGTCCGTTCATAGGTAGATTCCTCCTTTTTGTGGAGTTATCGATAACTCCAATCCGTCTAATCCATTTTCCTTACCTGTAAAGCGATATCGGCAAGAAAAGAGTTATCGGTAACACAATCCACTTAATCCAAGTGTATTCGGAATTTGAAAAACGCGCAACAGCATTTTTACAAACCTTTCCCCGACCCCCTCCCCTTATTTATCGTTCGTTATAACGAACTCTATGATGGGCTTGAACTAACGGGCCTAATACACATACGAGGAGAGAATCGGTGAAACCAATGATGGCAAGCAAGTTATCGAAGCTGCCGCTCGGGATGAAAGCGGCTCTGCTGGGGATCGTCCTGATGCTCGCGATCGCTCCTTCCCAACCGGTGCCGGTGCATGCGCAGCAGCAGCCCGTCGTCGCCACGTGGATGTGGAATACGTTCTCCATCTGGACCGACAGGGCGAATACGCTGGACGCTCTGCAGCGTAGTGGCATCACTCTTTTGTTTTTGCAGATCGACACGGACATCCCGGCGGACATTTACCGGAGCTTTCTGGCCGAAGCCGCGCAGCGGGGCATCGAAGTCCACGCCCTGGACGGCGCTCCGGATTGGGTGCTGCCGCGAAGCTCGGTGAAACTGTACCAGTTTATCGATTGGGTAAAAACGTTCAACGCCCGCGCCCTGCCGGCTGAACAGTTTCGCGGTATCCACCTCGATGTCGAGCCCCACGTCCTGCCGGAATGGTATGCCGACCAGGATGCCGTAATCGGGCTGCTTATGGATACGATCAGCGGCTTCGTCGAGGAAGTGAAGTCGGACAGCGCCTTAATTACGGGCGCCAGCCTGCCCGTCTGGCTTGACGCCTTCAACGTCCGCGACGGGTACGGAGGCCGGACTACGCTCTCGGACCGGCTCATCCGCCAGCTCGATCAAACGACGCTGATGGCTTACCGCAATAGCGCCGAGAACATCCTGACCTCGGTCAGCAAAGAGCTGGACGAAGCCGAGAAAGCCGGCAAGCCGGTCATCGTCGGCGTGGAAACGCTGAACAACTATGAGCCGGATACGAGCTTCTACGACAAAGGAAGAGCAGAGTTAAACGCCGCGCTGAGCACCGTCGTAGCAGCCTCCGCAGGCAAAGCTTCGTTCGCGGGTTATGCCGTGCACGAATTTTCCAGCTGGCTGACGCTTCGCGATTGAACCGTCGCTCCGCAGGGGCTGTTTTAGAAGCAAAACTTATGCCTGAACACCCGCTCTGACAAAAGTAACTCATTCCCGTAGACGCTTTCGTTACCACGTTCCCCGTGGTTGCGAAGGCGTCTTTGCCTTTCCTTCGGGATCAAGCCCTACGCCCCCGCGATTCATTCCGAAACAGCCCCCGTATAGATGACCTGCTCCCTTGAGAATTGATCCTTGAGCATTGATCCTTCAGCCTAGCCCCAAGTCCATTCTCGCCGCTTCCGGCCGTGTGATATGATGAGAGAGGCGCAATCGGCCAGTTCCTTTTTACTCCGTAAAGCAGGTGCCAATATGAAACAAATTCGGGTGCTCATCGCCGACGATGACCGGGAAATCCGCGAGTTAATCAAAACCTATATGGAGCGCGAGCTGACGAGACCGATACCGCCACAGACGGGGAGGAAGCGATCCGGCTGTTCGACCCGGGCCGGCATTCGCTCGTTATGCTCGATCTGATGATGCCGAAGGTGGACGGGATCGAGGTATGCCGGCAAATCCGCAGCAAATCGAACGTACCGATCGTGATGCTGACGGCCAAAGATTTGGAGACCGATAAAATTGTAGGTCTCGGCATCGGCGCGGACGACTATATTACCAAACCGTTCAGCATCGCCGAAGTTATCGCGCGGGTCAAAGCGCTCATGAGACGGTATCTCATCCTGGGCATCGAGCTGTCGCCGCCGGAGCAGGAGACCATGAAGTTTAAAGGCCTCACGATGGAGCTAAAAACCTATACCGTTCAAGTCGCTGGCGGACCGGTTCCTCTGACCGCGAAAGAATTCGAGCTGCTGAAATTTCTCGCTTCCCGCCCGGGCCAAGTGTTTACGAAAACCCAGCTTTTTCGCAATGTTTGGGCCAGCCAGTACTTGGAGGACGACAATACGGTGATGGTGCATATCCGCAAGCTGCGTCTCAAAATCGAGCCGGACCCTTCCCATCCGCAATATATTCAGACGGTCTGGGGCATCGGCTACAAATTCGCGGGGGAGCGGGAATGAATCCGAACCGGCAAATCGCCGTTCTGCTCGCTCAAACGGCCATCCTCGCCGCATTTGCAGCCGCGGAATTATTCGGCGAGCCCTCCGGAACGCTGAGATTGGGCTTGTTGGCCCTTCTGGCTCTGACGACGGGACTTCTGATCAGCTACGGTCTGCGGACCCATACGATGCTGAAGCAGTTGACCGCGGAATTAAGACGCGCTCTGGACGGGAACCGGAAGACACGCCTGCTTGCCAAGCGCGACCGCGGCTGGAGCGAAGCGATTTTCACAGTTAACGAGCTGCTTGAGGAGTTGGAGCGCGTCCAGATCGAAGCGGTCCGTTCGCAAACGGCGCGGAAACGGCTGCTGTCCGGCATCTCGCACGATATCCGGACCCCGCTCACCTCGATCATCGGTTATGTCGACGCCTTGATGGACGGCGCCTTCCCATCCGAGCAGGAGAAGCGGGACTGCCTCGCCATCGTGTCCCGAAAGTCGAACGACCTGAAAGCGCTGATCGATGAAATCTTTACGATGGCGAAGCTGGATGCGGACGAACTGCCCCATAAGCCGGAACTATTGGATATGGCCGAGCTGGCGAGAGAGTCGCTGATCGCCTTCCTGCCCGAGCTGAACGGCGCCGGGATGGAGCTTGAAATCCGCATACCGGACGAACGGCTTCCCGTCGTCGCAGACCGTCTGGGCTTATCCCGAATGATCGGCAACCTTTTGAAAAACGCCTGCACCTACGGCCATGCCGGCAAAATGCTCGGGATCGGGCTGGAGCAGGACGAAAGCGCCCGGACGTACAAGCTGCTTATATGGGACCGCGGGCCGGGTATTCCGAAGGACGAGCTGGCGTATATATTCGAGCGGACATACCGGGGCGATCCGTCGAGAAATCCGGGCAGCGGCGGCAGCGGGCTCGGACTCGCGATCGCACTCGCTTTGGCCGTCAAAAACGGCGGACAACTGCAGGCGGAAAGCGATCCGTGGGTTAAAACGACGTTTAGCTTGACGATCCCCATGTACGACGTGGAGTCGCAACAAAAACGTTAGACTTAAGAAACAGTTAAGAAACAGATAAGCCGTATTTAAAATCGCCTTCTTACAATGAGATCATTCGTTTCGATAAGGAGGTGCGCCGGCATGAGCGCTGTCATTCAAACGACCGATCTGACGAAGCGGTACGGCAGCCAAACGTCCGTCGACCGCTTAACGATGACGGTGAGGCAAGGAGAAATGGCATTATTCACGAAGGCCGGCTTCTGGAAGAACTAACGATCCACCAGCTCCGGACACGAAACCGCCACTATTTGGAGTTTCAAGTATCCGACGACAACAAAGCGGCGATGGTGCTGGAAAAGCATATGCACATCCGCGACTACGAGGTTCACGACGACGGCCATATCTGCATCTACTCCCACCTCGACCGGCAAGGATCGATTAACAAAGCGTTCGTGCAGCACGACATTGAAGTCACGAAAATCGGGATGAACGAGGACAAGCTGGAAGATTATTTTACGAAATTGGTGGGAGGCGGCTCCATTGGCTGATTTGTTGTATACCGAGCTGCTGAAGCTGAAGCGCTCCAAAATGTTTCTGCTGAGCTTTATTGGGGCTGCCGTAGCGCCATTCATGGTTGTGATCGCCACGTTCGTCCATATCAAGACGAAAGACCCGACGCAGGTCGTGTTGTTTGAGGAGCTTTTTTACGATGCGAACCTGTATACGACGCTGTTAATCGGGGCTCCGCTCTATGGCGTAATGACGGCGTACTTGTTCAACCGCGAATACGCGGAGAACACGCTCAAAAACCTGCTTACGATTCCGGTATCCCGGTCTGCGATTATCCTGAGCAAAATGCTGCTCCTGTCGATCTGGATCATCCTGCTCACTTTGCAGGCATGGGGGCTGACGCTGACGCTCGGCGTCCTTTGCGGCTTCGACGGGTTATCCGCCGGATTAATCGCAGAATCGTTTCGCGAGTTTCTGGTCTGCGGCGCCTTTCTGATCGTGCTGTCGACCCCCGTCGTGCTTACCGCAATCGTGCTGAAAAATTACGTGCCTACGATCGTGTTAACGATCCTGATCACTCTGATCAACGTGATGGGCTCCACTTCCGAGTACAAAGGACTTATTCCTTGGACGGCCGCCTTTGATATCGCGAACGGCGCGCTGCTGCCGGAATACCCGGCGTATTATTCTTATGCGATAATTGCGGCTACCTCGCTGATCGGCTTCATTGCCGCTTTAGTTTATTTCAGAAGGGCGGACATCCAATAATGTACGATATTTTTTGCGCCATCATCCTGGGCATCGTCGAAGGTTTAACGGAGTTTCTCCCGGTTTCGTCCACCGGCCATCTGATCCTGGTCGGCGATCTGCTCGGATTCGAAGGGGACGCGGCAACTACGTTCAAAATCGTCATACAGCTCGGAGCCGTCATGGCGGTGCTTATCCTTTACTGGAAACGGTATATGAGCATGTTGAAAGATTTGCTGGCCTTTAACTTCTCGGCCAAAAACAAATTAAACGCGATCCATATGATCGTCGCGATGATTCCGGCGCTGATCGTGTATCTGCTGTTCAAAGACTTTATAAAGATGTACTTGTTCGGCCCCGCTCCCGTTCTGATCGGGTTAATCATCGGCGGCGTGCTGATGATCGTAGCCGCAAGAGTCAGACGGCGGGTAACCGCCGAGAATACCGACAATATTTCGTACAAACAGGCGTTCGGCATCGGTTTGTTCCAATGCCTCGCCTTGTGGCCCGGATTTTCGCGGTCGGGCTCGACGATTTCCGGAGGGCTGCTGCTCGGTACGAGCCAGAAGGCGGCTGCGGACTTTACGTTTATGATCTCCGTCCCCGTCATGCTCGGCGCCACGGTGCTGGATATGTACGACAGCCGCGAATTTCTGACTTCGGACGATCTGGTGCTGTTCCTGATCGGGTTCGTCTCCGCCTTCGTTGTCGCGATGCTTGCGGTCGTGACGTTCCTGAACCTGATCAAGCGGCTGAAGCTGGAATGGTTTGCCTTGTACCGTTTCGTGATTGCGGCGTTGTTCTTCTTGTTGGTGATGTAAAGAGAGGAAATAGCCATATCGGGAACGGGATGTCACAAAAGCCGCCGGACAACCGGCGGCTTTCGAATGCCTGCAATGTTCCTCCAGGGGGCGGCCAGAGGCGGGACGGTCCATTTCCGTACAACCTATACGCGGTGGCCTCCCCTCTCTTTAGTGCGGGTTAACTAGGATACCGTGCCCACGGCATCGACCCAAGCAGTGCCGTTCCACCAGATCGGTTTGCCGAGCGTACTGTCAAACCACGACATATGAATGTACCTGCCTGTTACGGGTCTTTCCGACGAAGCACCATACAGGGATGCCTCAGAATAGTAGGGAATAAACTCGCCCTCCGCCGCACTGTAGTGGGACTGAATTCCGTTCAGCACCTGTTTTCCGATAACACTCGATATGGCCGGGAGCGAACAATTCGTGCACTTGACAGGAAGATGTACGTAACCCGACAGGACATTGCGATCAAGCACGATGCCGGAGAAAACGGACCACCCTATGTTATTGCTGGTCATCCCGATCGCCGCATTCATATTGTTAGCCGAATCGCCAATGATATTGCCTGTCACGATCAGGTTGCGGGACACTTGTTGTAAAGTTAACGCAGTGATCGAAATCCCTCTTGAAAAATTACTTAGTGCCGTAGGAGAATGGATTCGATTGTCCAGAAGATAACACCACTGGCTTGCATACATCGTAATACCGCTTCCGCCTTGAGCGTTTCCAAACCGGTAAATATGGTTGTTTTGGACAGTTGCATAAGAGGCGGTGTGGAGCTGGATTCCCATCCCCGATCCGCTAATTCGATTTTCCCGTACAAAAAGGGGCACATTGCATTTATCGAGATGAATTCCGATCGTATTGGATACGGGAATGCCCTCGACAAACCCGTTCTCGTATACGTCATTATCCGCAATTACAATATCGGAGTACTTGCCGCCAGCGGAATTATTCATCTCCTTGACCAGCAGTCCTTTGGAAGAGGCCGGCGCCGTCCGGTGATTATTCCGGTAAATGCTGTTGCTCCGGAACGTTATGTGCTCCACAATCGTAGTGGCGGAATTGGCCCAACCGATGATCTGTCCTCCTACGTTGTTATCACGAAGAATGTTGTTTTCCACTGAAACGTTTCTCACGATCCATTGCTCGCCCGGATTGATGCCGCGATTCGGCTCAATATCGATCCCGGCCCCTAATGTCGAAACCCAGGCATGGTGGCCGTGAATTTCATTATTTTTGATCCATACGCCGTCGGCATGAATAATCGAAACCCCGTTACGTCCGTTATTATGAATTTCATTGTCGACAATCGTAATGTGCCGGTTTACATTTCCCTCTCCCACCACGAAAAACTGCCCGGCTACCGCAGCTCCATCCCCGCTTGCGTTTGTTAGCTTGCACCCTCGAATCGTCACGTTTCGGGAGTTGATTAATTTAAGGGCATGATGGCTTTCAGCCATATCGAAAGGATTGCTGTTGTCGCTCGATTGATTGTCCCGGTTCCCGTCAAAAGTCAAACCTGTAAGGGTCACATTTTGCTTGCCGTCGAGTTGAATCATCGTGCAATTCGAGTTCGCTTTCAAGCTGATGGTCGCATAGCCGATCCCGATCACCGTAATATTGGATGGCAGTTCGATCGTACTTGAAATCAAGTAGCTCGCTGCCGGTTTTGGTAGGATAAGTATCCCGTTCTCAGCGGCAACCGCGGCGGCTTGAATCGCCGAGGTGTCGTCAGTAGCGCCATCGCCGCTTGCATGGTAAGGAGCGGCTGTCACATCGACAATGAAGCCGCCGGTGCACGCTAGGGGTCCATACACGCTATCGGTGACCGTCCCCCTCCATTCAGCCGATCCCACACTGTGATTCAGCAAAGTTGTCCCCGCAATGGTCGCGACTCCCCCGGCAGCCAAGTAAGACAGCAGTTTCCTTCTGGTCAACGAGCTATCTCTGGTTGCACGAATCTGTTCATCCCGAATCGTGTCAAGCGGCTCTTTCTCCACAACCTTCAACTCCCTGTCATTTGTATGATTCAGGTATGAATGCAAAGTCGTAACGTCCCGATTTCAAACCGATCTCGACCGTGTTGCCATTCCAAACGCATGACGTTATGCTCGCAACTCCCTCATATGGCTCTCCACCCATCCAGATCGCTTCGCCCGATTCTTCAATTCGCGAAGCAAGGGCACCCAAGCCCGGTTCGATGATAAGCCTGCCGGCCATGCCAATCGGAATCGAAACATGGACACGCAACTGCACCTTATCCTCGCACTGTCGCTCCCAGCGAAGAAACAGCTCCCCGTATACGGTTGTGACGGTTGCCTCTGCGAAGGTGAGATCATCCGGCATATAGGGGCGCAGTTCCACATCGCGAAAACCCAGCGAAAGCTGCCGGATACCGGCCACATATTCCTGCAGCAGCCGCAGCGGATAACTGTTCCACGCATGACAATGGGAATTGATATCGTCCCAGCCTTCCCACATCGTTTTTGCGCCGCTGCGGATCATATATCCCCAGCCGGGGTAGTCCGGACTGGCGATCATACGGTAAGCCTTCTCCTGTTTCCCTCCTTCGAACAACGCACGTAGAAGCGGCAACGACAAAACGGTCCGGCTCTCCCATTTCATCTCGGCGATCGTCTCCAGCGCCTTGCTCACCTCCTCCTCCGGAACAAGCCCTGCATATACGGCCAAACCGTTTACCCCTTGATGATAGTTAGGAGATTGGAATCCGTCGCGGAACAAGCCGATCTCCCGGTCGAATAAAGCATCCACTATGGAACCGCGCAGCTTTCCGGCCATCCGCTCGAAGGACTGCGCTTCTGTCGGCTTATCCAGTACAACGGCCATGTCCGCCATTGCCTCTATCGCTTGAACGAGTTTGATATTCTGAACGGTTAGAAACGGCGATTTCTGCTGGACGGTTGAATACGGCCAGTCGCTGATATGCCACGGGCGATCGGCTGGAACAAGTCCCGTTTTCTCATCCAATCGAGCCCAATAATGATGGACCATCCGTTTGGCGGTATCAAAACAAGCGGCAATAATTCGTTTATCCCCATAGGCATAGTATGTTTTCCACAATAGCGTACAATAGTGCAAATCCCATTCTGGAATTTGCTTGTGGAAGGCAGGGTTATCGAAGTTGGTCGGATACACGTACGGAAACGACCCATCCTCTAATTGGCCGTCCGCAAAATCAATAAGCGTCTTGGTCAAAATAGGCCGTGCATCAAAGTTGTACAAAAGCGTCTCCGCCTGCAGGTCGACGTCCGCTAAATACTGTGCCTGCTCCCGATGGGGGCAATCGGTCGCCTGACCTAGCGTATTGTTCTTTAGCGTTTGGGTACACGCCTCTGCCATCCCGTTCAGCAGCTCGTTAGAGCAGCGGAACGATCCACGCCCGGTCATCGCCGTATGCGCAGATGCGATCCACAGATCCTTGCCTGGAACAAGGCGGTCCGTATGATGCGTCACCTCCACATAACGAAATGCTTTGTAAGATAAATCCGGCTGCCATACTTGAGCCCCTTCTCCTCCAACGGTGTAGCGGTCGTAATAGTAGTCGGACTTCTCGTTGCAAACATAATGCTTAACGAAGCCATGCTCGTCCAATTGTTCGGCATACCGAAGCTGCACGGTCGCACCGGCTGTTCCTGCAAGGCGTAACCGCGGCCAACCGGAAACGATTTTGCCGGCATCAAACACTTGGCGAACCGTTCGGTGCTCCGAGTCCGGTTTCTGCACTTCACTGGACACCGTTTCACAGTACAGTTCGGAGGGTACGATCAGTTCCTCGATTTCCCCTTCCGGTATCTCTTGACCCACCATCATCCAGCTTCTGATTCTAGAATCCGCTAACACCGCCTTGTCGCAAGGGTTTGATGCGAAGCCGACACGTTTCCAGCCTTGATCCAGCTTCCCGGCATCGACATCTTCGATCGCGGATATTCGCCTGTTTTGCTGGTAGGCCGTACCAATCCGATGCGGGACATCGCGAATCGTTTCCCAGGTCGTATCGGTTTTGAAGCATTCCGTCGTTCCATTCGTGTAGACGACATGCAACTGCAGCCGGAATCCCGGCACCCCATTCACGTAATTTTGCCCGTCGCCGCCTAAATAGTGCGCCACAGCGGCGATACAGTTCGGGCCTGCCGCCAATAATGGAGTCACATCGTAGGCGGTGTAATATTTGCGTCTCCACGGATTCGTCGGAGCGGGGGTGGCGTACCCGCCGACTTTTATCCCGTTCAGATAAAGATTGGCAACATTGTGAGCGGAAACAAATAGTCTAGCCGTGCCAATCGCCCCACGGATGTCGAGTTCTTTGCGGAAATAGGCGTAGTCATTGCACCTGACCTCCGTTTGGCTCCAAATCCATTCAGCCCGCCACTCGTGCGTAAGCAATCCGGTGCCGAATCGGGCCGGAACACTTTCCGACATCTGCTCCCTGTCCCACACCCTTACACGCCACCAGTACAGAGACGCACTTTCCAAGGCCGGCCCCGAATAGGTTGCATTCCTCTCTTGAAGTTCGAGCTTGCCGCTATTCCAAACTGCCCCAACTCCTTCACGTACAGATGATTCTTTATCGAACAACTGAATCTGGTAAGCCGTCCATTCACCCGCACGCCCGTCCCCCGTTAATCGCCAGCTGAACACCACGTCGCCCGGATTTGCAGACATCGGCTCAACAGCGTCATTTACACGAATATCGATTACTTGCAACAACAACTCCACTCCCTGTCTCCTCTAATAGTCTGTCTAGAAGCTCTTTTTGGAAACGATTACAGCCGTTTCTTCCCCTATTTAATCATCTGGACCATCTCTGCGATCTTCTTCTGTGCCTGCTCGCCCGCTTGTCTCAAGCCTGTATTCATGTCGATTTTACCCGTTTGCAGTTGAATGCCCATCGATCCGTAAATGGTGACCAGTTCGGCATCATAAGTCCCTTTCGGAAGGAAAGGCGCAAATTTGTTGTAGTACGCTGCCTGCCAGTTTTTATCCTTGTATGGCGTTCCTTGCCCCAGCTGTTTCCGCACGCGCTCGTCGGTCAGAACGGTCATGTCGCCTCTCAGCGCCAATTCGGTCTGATATTCGTCGGAAACGATATATTTCAAAACTTCCATGGCCGCATCTTTATTTTTGGCCATATTCGTGATGCCATAATAACTCGGGTAAGATTGCGACCCGATTCCCGGGCGGTCGCTGAACACCGGGAGCGACACGACATCATAGTTCACCTGATCGCCCCATGCCCCCATTAAACCTTGGATGTACACGTACATCGCGACATTTTTCGATTTGATAAATTCGTTGCTGCCCGGAATTTTGCCGGTCGACTGCAAATACTGCGCGTAACCCGGCTCCTGAACCGGATCAAGGAATACTGTTTGGAAAAATCGGCTCCAGCGGCTGTCCTGATTAATAGTTGGCGTGTTGGTCTTCAAATCGGCATTCGGAATGGAGAGCTGGTTCATTCGGATCGTATGAAGCGGCGAATGCGTAAACCCGAAATATTGCGTCCCCTGGTCGGTGCGGGATAGTTTCTTGGACAGCTCGCTTATTTGCTCCCAAGTCATCCCGTCCTTCGGATACGGAACGCCGAACTTATCAAACAAATCCTTGTTGTAATATAAAAGCAAGTTGTTCGTGATAACCGGAAGCGCATACATTTTACCGTTGGACGTTTGCTTGAGGGCATCCATCACGGTCGGCTCAAATCGATTCAGATCCACCTTATGCTTCGCGATCAACTCGGACATGTCATATTCAATTCGATTAGGGAAAACCTGCCCCTCATAATTGCCGATCGTCTGGTAGAAAATATCGAATCGCGTTCCCGACGCTAGTAACTCCTCCATCGAGTTTCCCTTCGTAGATTGGATGTACTTGATCGTATAGTCCGGAAACTTTTTGCGCAAAGAAGTGCCCAGCCTTTGGTCAAATCCTTCTACGGAATCATTGTTTGTCGAATAAAAGACAATTTCGACCGGTTCCTTCGCAGTGTCGGCTCGATTCTCGTCCTGTTGACTTTCTCCACTCTGCGTTCCGGCTTGACTGCAAGCGGTCACACTCCCGACCACTACCAACATAACGATTGTCTTACGGAATAACAGTTTCATTTCCAACAAGCGCCCCCTTCATTATTTATAAATCGTTTTTCTGTACGCCCCTGGCGGGCATCCGACAATACGATGGAACAAGCGGCTAAAAAAGGCCGGGTCCTCATAGCCAACCATGGATGCTACATTAATCACCTTTTCTGCCTGATCCTCGAGCAGATACTTCGCCTTCTCGATCCGAATCTGATGGAGCAGCTCGATCACACTCATGCCCACTTGCTCCTTCATGAGCCTGTTCAGCTTTCGTTCACTGATGTTGAACACGTTTACCAAAGACGTCAACGTTATTTTGTCCCCGTAATTTCTTTCCAGAAACCCGCGTATTCGCCTCGCCATCACTTCTCGCTCGCCGTAATTAACGTTATGTCTTTTCGTTTGGTGCAGATTGTAAATACGCGACAAAAAAATTTGCAGCTCGATCATCTTTAATCGAATGATCGTATCGAAACCCGGATTCCGATGCTCGAATTCGGCCATCATGCTTTCCATAATGACCAGCATCGTCGCCGCGTGCGGACCGCTCAAGTTAAGCCGATGATGGAAACGCTCTTCTTTATTCAAAAAAGGCTGCACGTAGAAAAAGTCCATGGACCTCGATATGCCAAGTTCACGCAGCAGTCCTTCCTGAATGAGCGAAGGCATAAACAGACAGTTAATAATTTCGATCTGCTGCTCGTCCTCGTAGTCGTACGCATGCACCTCTCCGGGATTGATGATGAATACATCGCCGGCGCGAATGACATATCGCTCGCCTTCAAAGCAATGCTGCGCTTCTCCCCTCACAACATACACGAGCTCTACAAACTCGTGGCTGTGCTCGATCGGAGTTGCGTTTCGATTTTGCGCGAACCGTTTCATCCAGAACGGAAACTCTTGGCCCATGAATTTGCTGCTTCTCAAATGTTTCTCCATTTCCTGTTCGTTCTCACCCCCAAAACATCGGATATGCTCCATTCCTAGCTTTATTATACATGGCCGGATTGATCGGCTTCATTGCTCATTCCGTCATCAGGATGGTCAATTCCGCCATCGGTCAATGGCAACCTGCATCCATCCTCGACCACGTGAGTGTTCGAACGACAAGGAAATCCTCCCGAGTCCCGGCGAAATTTCCCTTTGACCTGTTCCAAAGATGTACGAAATAATCTTGAACCTTACCGGCTCTTAGGGTGTCTATTTCTGATGAGGGGGATGCGAATAAATAAGCTTGTCTGTTCAGCTCCCGCTCTGTAACAAGCGAAACTGCTAATTTTAAATCGGAGGGTGAACCATGATCCTATGGATCAACGGGGCGTTTGGCTCGGGAAAGACGCAAACGTCCTATGAGTTATGCCGGAGAATGCCGCATGCCTACGTATATGACCCGGAGCAGGCCGGATTTTACATCCGCAAAAACATACCGAAGCAAACCGCCGAAGAAGACTTCCAGCACTATCCGATGTGGCGCGAGCTGAATTATTCGATGCTGTCCTACATCAACCAGCGCTATGACGGGACGGTAATCGTGCCGATGACGGTAACCGACCCTGACTATTTTCAGGAGATGGTCGGACGATTGCGGGCGGATGGCGTGACCGTCCACCATTATACGTTAATCGCGTCCAAGGAAAACCTATTAAAACGACTGAGGAGCAGAGGCGACGGAAGCGGTTCGTGGGCCGCCCGGCAAATCGACCGGTGCATCGACGGGCTCGCAAGCGACGTGTTCCGGCATCATCTGGATACGGAGCGGCTGTCCGTAGAAGAGGCGGCGGAAGCGATTGCAGCGATGTCGGACATCCGCCTGCAGCCCGACCGCCGCGGTACTCTTCGGAAAAGGGCGGACCGAATCTGGACCCAGCTCAAGCATATCCGGCTATTCCATTGAGCAGGAAAAATAGAGACGTCCTTATAGCGTTCTCCTGCTATTGGGGGATAGGCGCCCTGTTAGCAGTAATCGCCTATTCCTGGACTATAGATCTCGTCTATATTCTTACGGTTTTTCTTTATGCAGGCCCTGTATACGGGGGAAGTAAGGTTTCCCGACAGATCGGTTATGATAAAATCGGAGCCAACGAACGCCGGACGATTGTACGACCCGGCCGGGCCATGAGGAGGAAACAATGCCGTATACGATTCTAATCGTTGATGACGAGCCCGATATTGTGAAGCTGCTGTATACCTTTTTTAAAAAGAACGGGTACGACCCGCTAACCGCCGCTAACGGAGCCGAAGCGATCCGGCAGGCGGAGAAGCAGCCGGACCTGATCCTGCTCGACATTCATATGCCGGAGCCGGACGGACTTCAAGTGTGCGAGCGGATTCGGTCGCATGTGGCTTGCCCGATCCTGTTCCTGACGGCCAAGGTTGAAGATGCGGACAAAATAGCCGGATTTGCCGCAGGCGGCGACGATTACATTATGAAGCCGTTCAGCATCGACGAGCTCGGCGCCCGCGTAGCCGCACATCTCAGGCGCGAACAGCGGCAGACGAGCCGGGCCAAGGTGAAATTCGAAGGCGAGTTTGTCGTCGATTATTCCGCCAAGGAAGTGTACGTGAAGGAGACGGCCGTTCCGCTGACGAAGCAGGAATTCAAAATCCTGGAGCTGCTTTCCTCGAACAGCGGACAAACCTTTGACAAGGAACGGATCTATGAACGGTTATGGGGGCTGGACGGGGACGGCAACGATTCCGTCGTCGTCGAGCATATCCGCAAGCTGCGGACCAAGCTGACCGCGGCCGGAGCGGCCTCTCCGATCGAAACCGTCTGGGGGCTCGGGTACAAATGGAGCAAATAAAACGAATGCTCGGACAACGCTCCGTGCTGCTTGAGTTTATGCTGATTACGATCGTTCTGGGGATGTTGGCCGTTTATTTGTCCGTCATCACCGTCGAAGAGGCCGATGACGCCTATATGAATCTGGAATTCTCTTATTCCGATCAAATCCCCTATAAAGAAACAAAGATGGAAGACGGAAGCACCGTCAAGGAATATCCGTATAATAAATTCCCTTACTATACAACGGCCGACAAGTTCAAGCTCATCCTGTATCAGGTGCTGCCCTTCATAGCCGTGCCCGTGTATGTGGTCGGCTTGCTAGGTTCCGGTATGTTCTATTACTACAAGCGGCGCGTAAAAACACCCTATGATCTTATGATCACCTCCTCCCGCAAGATCGCCGATCAGAATCTCGATTTCGAGATCCGGTACGAAAGCAAGGACGAGTTCGGGAAACTGTGCGCGGCCTTCGAAAAGATGCGCGCCGCCCTGGCGCACAACACCCGGGACATGTGGAGAGCGGCCGAAGAACGCAAAAGGCTGAACGCGGCGTTCTCCCATGACTTGCGCACACCGCTCACGGTTCTAAAGGGACATGTCGACTATCTGAAAACGTATTACCCGGATGAACAAATGTCCAAGGAAGACGTGCTTTCCACGATCGATACGATGAAGGGCCATATCGAGAGACTGGAGCGTTATGTTGCCAGCATGAATTCCATCCAGAAACTGGAGGAAGTCCGGCCCTCACCTGCTGAAGTCTCCGCCCGGGAATTGCTCTCCGGCCTGCGAGAGACGGCCGTTATCTTATGCGACGGCAAGCAGCTGTCGTTTGAGGTAAACGCTACGGCGGACACCGTGCGTCTCGATCCGGAGATGATATCCCAAGTTGTCGAGAACCTCATCGTAAATGGGGTCAGATACGCCAAACAAACGGTAACTATAACGGGTGAGATCACCGGCACTACGTGTACACTGAGCGTCGCCGACGATGGACCCGGCTTTACTGCCAAAGCCTTGAAAAAAGCGGCCGAACCGTTTTACCGGGACGACCGCCAGGCGGGCACCGCCCACTTCGGGTTGGGACTGTATATAGGCAAGCTGCTGTGCGAGAAGCATGGAGGGCAGCTGATCGTTGCCAATTCGCCGTCCGGAGGTGCCCAAGTAACAGCCGAGTTTCGTACTCTTTCTAGTTAACGACGAAAGTTGATAAAACTTTGATATTTATCCGATACACTCTTCCTGTAACTCATCATCTGAGGCCAGGAGGAGTTTTTTCGGCTCCCCGCCTTTTTCTTCCGGAGGTTATTCTTTTTGAAAACGATCAAGTATATCGTCAGTTTCTGCATTTTATTTATCGGCCTGCTTATTATCGGGGAGAGCCACACATTTCGCCTGAACAATTTCTACACCGAATTTCACAATACGACCCTTTACTTGCAGCCGAACACTACCGAGGAGGAGATGATCCGGGATACGCTCCGCTCCGCCGAGCGCCATGGAGTCGAGATCTTTACGTTCGTACGCTCAACCCCGAGCTTGTTCCAGACGAAATACGATCTATACGGAACCCCGGGCGTGAAACGTTACCTCGATACAAATCTGGACATCCAGGAGAAATCGTACGAGAGCTTGTTTTTGGAAGATATCCAGTTTCGGTTCCATGATTTTGCAACCGTTCCGGGCTTGGACACCATTCACGACTTTTACATCATCGGAAGTTTGGAGAAGGCGACGGCATTTAAAATCGAGCTGATCGACAAGTATGCAGGCAACCATCCGAAGAAAGGTTACACCGATCCAGAGTCGAGAAACACGATTATCGCGATCTGGCTTTTGATGATGAGTATCGTTTTGCTGCTAACCTACTACGACGTTTTGTTTCAGAAAAAGGAAAATTTGATCCGCGTCTCGATGGGGGAATCGATCGGAGGCATGATGTGGCGGAATGTGCTGACGGATACTTTCGTCTTTACGGCCTTGTTCGCTGCCGTCGTTCTGTTTCTGGCCCCCTTTACATCAGTCTATTTCGGAGTCCGGATTTCCTTGACCCTGTTTGCCGCGCTGATCGTCTTTAACGCCCTATTGTATTTGAATATGTATGTGTACAACCTGACAGAAGTGTTCTCCAACTCGAAAGGCGGTTCCAAAAAGCTGCTGGCGCTGAATTACGGTTTAAAGCTCGTCACCGTTATCGTCACGATCTTCGTGATCTCGGGCAATGTGGCGGTATTATACGAATCGTATCAGCTGTACAAGCAGAAGTCGTTCTTCGAGAACTATTCCGATTACTCGTACGTCCGGCTCAATCATCGGCTTGTCGTAGATAGCGACGGCAACATCACCAATAGGATGAGTGATACGAATACGGTCGAACAAACGTTTTACAAGCAGTTTTTCCACAGCGCCAACGCCACCTTATTGTCGGACATGGACGGCTTGGTGAATGGAAACGCGCTGATCGCCAACCGGAACGCTTATGATTATTTATCCCGCAACATCAAGGAACTAACGAACGCGGATCTTACGAAAGACATTTATTTACTAGTACCTGAACAAATACCCGTTACCGAAGAGCTGATCGAATCGTTTCAAGATTCGCTGCGCTTATATGAAGGCGAGTCGTTCGCCTATGAGTATGAAGTAATTCCGTACAAGGGCCGGGTCGAGCTGGTCAGCATCGAAGTGAATCTGGCCTATGGCAGCGAAATTCTGAAAAATCCGGTCATCATCTATAACAACAAAACGGTGGAACAAGTCGAGAACAGGCCGGTTGATCCGGAACGGTTTTTCCCGTTTATCGAAGAGATTATGTATAAGGTGAGCGACGACGAATTCGACCGGTTCGTGCAAGAGCATGGAATGTCGAGGGAAATCGTAAGGAAGACGAATGTGCTGGACAAGTACAACCATAGCTGGAATTTGGCCCAACGGGTGCTGGCGATCAACTTGATCTTCAGTACGCTCGTATTGCTTCTGGAATTCATCATTATCGTCACCATCATTAAGCTGGAGTACGAAGTAAATGCGATCGAGCTTGCGATTAAGAAAGTATTGGGTCACAGCCTGCCGGCCAAACACCGGAAGCTCGTTCTGATGACGCTGGTCACCTCTGTGCTGAGTATCGGAGCGGCTGTGACGGCCGCGCTTGTATTGGAGCTGAACAACGTCTCCCATCTCGTATTCGGGGGAATCGTCATACTTGCGCTGGAGCTCGCGGTCATCTTCTTTTATATCCGCAAAATCGAACACGCGCGAATTCAGAATACTTTGAAAGGCGGCAACCTATGAGCAGAATCATCATTCAAAACGTAACGAAAACATTCAAGGATAAAGTCGTATTTCAAAATTTGAACTTAACGATCGAGCAAGGAGAATTCGTTATCTTCTCCGGCCCGAGCGGGTGCGGGAAAACGACGTTGCTGAATATGATCGGCGCTCTGGAATCGACGGAGCAAGGCTCCATCTTGGTGGACGGGGTGGATTTGCGGGTGAAGAAGCATCATTTGTCCTATTTTCGAACGAAGGTCGGCTTTTTATTTCAAAACTTCGCCTTGGTCGACAACAAAACGGTGAAGGAAAATCTGAAGCTGATCCGCAAAGATTGCCGGACCGGTCTAACGATCGAGGAGGCGCTGCGCCGGGTCGGACTGGAGGACAAGCTGAACAAAAAAGTGTACACGTTGTCGGGCGGAGAGCAGCAGCGAATCGCACTGGCCCGGCTGATGCTTAAGCGTTGCGAGCTTATATTGGCCGATGAGCCGACCGGTTCGCTGGACCGGCATAATGCGGAGACGGTGCTGGGTATCGTAAAAGAGTTTAATGAAGCCGGCAAAACGGTCATCCTCGTCACGCACGATGAAGAAATCAAAAAACGAGGCGGGCGGGTGATCGAGCTGACCAAAACGACGTAGAACGCCCCGAGAGGCGTTCTGTTTTTTTTATTCCGATTGGATTGCAATTGGATGGGGCGCCTAATCTTTCACGTGCAAAGCGCTCGTGCTCTGGCGCAACCGCTGCGGCTTAATCGGACGTCCGAGCCATGCCGACTCGAGCGCAGCGCAAGCGGTTGCTACCGCCCTCCCAGCGTCGCGGGCAGTGACGATCGGTTCGGCTCCGGTCCGGATACACTCGATAAAATGTTCCAGTTCCAGCCGATACGGATCGTCAGCAGGCTCGCCTTGCGGGATCGCTACCCCTTCATTCCGCTGCGAATGCGCGGCAACGGCTCCCCGGCTTACTGCCAGCTTGTAAGCTTCGTTGTCGGCGCGAAGCATCCCGTCCTTCCCTGTCACTCCCAGCGAGGACGTAAACGGTCCGGCATATCCCCACATCGCTTCCAGATTCGCTACCGTTCCGTTTTCGAAGCGTAACACGGCCGCCGCGTACTGGACCCCCGGCGATTTCCGGATCACCGCATACACCGATTCCGCTTCACCCATCAGCGAATGCAGATAGTCGATATCGTGAATCATTAAGTCGAACAAGACGCCTCCGCTTTTCGTATCGTCCTCGAACCAGCTGTTCGACGGCGGATGCAGACTGAACCGTTTCGCGTGAGCGGTAATAACCGGTCCGATCTCTCCATCGGACACCCGCTCGGTCATCCTGGCGTAATCGGGGAAAAAACGCAGCACATGACCGACGAACAAGCAAACGCCGTTTCGCCTGCACGCTTCGATCATCTCTTCCGTATCCTCCGTCGTCAGGGCGACCGGTTTCTCGCAAATGATATGGAGCCCCTTGTCCGCCGCAGCCACCGCATACGCCTTATGCAAATACGTCGGCAGCGCCAGGACGACCGCATCCACCGGAATCTTCTCCTGTATCAGCTCGTCCAGACTGCCGAACCGCAACGCCCCCAGCCGTGCCGCTTCCAGCCTCGATTCCGCCGACGAACTGCATATGGCGGTTAACGAAACGCCCTCCATCTCCGACAAGATGTCCGCATACAGCTTGCCCATTGTACCGAATCCGACAACAGCAACACGAATCGTGCTCACTCCGGCTTCCCCCCTGATCTGTGAATGGAACGTTTGCTATAGTATAAATCGGATCGAAGGAAGGGATCGGTCATCGGTTGACTCGGCGAGGTCATTTTTGCATCGGGCCGGCTGCTTGCGGAGGAACACGCGGATTTATGTCCCGTACAGCTTCAAATATTCCGGGTAAGCGCGAAGATGAATAGCTCTCGCCCTTTCCTGCGTTACCTCTTTGACATCCGGTATATGCTCCGCTTCCACATAATCGGCAAGCACATCGATCACATCGTCGAGCAGCTTCGCCCGGAAGTAAACCTCCATTCGCTCCGCCGCATCTTCACCGGCCAGACGGCTCACCCGCTCCTGCCATACCGGCCAGTCCGGCGTCCGGTACAGCGGCCACAGCAAGACGGAATAATCCATCGCCGCATCCCCGGCAACCGACAGATCGTCCCAGTCGATCACCCAGTACTCTCCGTTCTCGCCTACCAAAATATTTTGCCAGTTCAAATCGTTATGGGCGAGATCGGCTGCTTGCTTGCGAAAAGACGGATGCTCCTCCACAAGCCTTTTCAACCGGGCTACCTCAGCATCGAACCATGCCATCGTTGCGTCCGACACGAAGCTTAGCAGCTGTCTCCCGGCCTTGATCCCTTCCAGATCTTCCTCGAACCGCCCGATGTACTCCTGGGTAAAGGCATCGGAATAAGTGAAAGCTTGCCTCTCCGGCATACCGGCAACGGCTTGGCGGATCGGCTCGTCGGCATGCAGCCGGCTTATTAGGGGCAGCACCTTTTCGATAACGGACAGCGGATCGGGTGCGGAGCTTAGCGGTTCGCCCTTCAGGTACTCGAACACGAGGCCGCACGTATAGCCGGGGACGATCTCTTGCGCCACCTCTTGAACCAGCTGCGGAGCCCGGTAGCGGTCCGACAGGCAGCCGCTGATCCTGGCCCATTGCCGGAGTTCCGGGGCTTTATCTTCCTTGGCGAGCTTGAGATGCCGCACCGTTTCGCCATCGGTCAGCCGGTAGGACTGGTTCACGAATCCTCCGGGATTCCATATATAAGCCGCTTCGATTGAAGAGCCGCTGAATCCGAGCGTTTGTGCATGGCGGGCGGCCCATTTCGCTACTTCTTGTTCATTTGCTTTCAGATCCATTCCGTTCACCTCTGCTGGATATACTCGTCATACCGTTCGCTCTGCACGGAGGCCGATCGTTCACGTCGGTTCCTCCCTTGTACCGGACTTCCGGTTTCTCAACCCGATTCGGTTAAACGCATTACTACAAACGGAACCTGCACGCCCGACACGGGGCTATGGACCTGCTCTCCCCGGCGGAATCCGACTTTTTCATACGTTCGGATCGCTCTTTCGTTAAAGGCGGCAACGGCCAGACGGAACTTGGACTTCCCCAGTTCCTTGCCCAGAAACTCTATCGCCTGCTTGACATAATCGCTCCCCAGCCCTTTGCCGGTCAGATCCGGACGCAGCCCGAGCCCGACGTCAAGGCAGTCTGGGTCGTTATAGATTCCGGCTTCGTAGGCTCCGGGGATTCGTGCAGAATGCCCGCTGCATATAAAACCTGCGATCTGATCGTTCTCCCCGCGAACACTGTAATATTCGCCGTTCAACAGCTCCGCGATCCCTTCGTCCTCTCCGCCTATGTTGTAAAAATCGTACGGCTGCGGGTACGTCCAGGCGTTTACGATTCGGGCAGCCTCTTCGGTCATGGGAACGTAACGGTACATGGTCGAAAACTCTCCTTCTATAAAATTCGCATCCGGCAGAGCATCCAGAAAGACGGCGTCGATTTCCGTTTGGCCGTTCAAAGCCGGTGTCCTCCGTCGACGAGCAGACCGTCTGCCGTTACTATTATCGGGTAACTCCTATCCGCTTCGATGATCCGTTTACAATGCTTCGCCACATTGCGTATCGTAGGCACCGAAGTGCTCCCGTATCCGAACCAGCAGTCCTGATCCAGTTCTTGGATCGAATCTACCCGGATCTTCACAACAGGCAGGTTCTCGGATCGCTTCCACAATTTTTTTCTACGTCCCACACGTGCCGCCGTCCGTTAATCATTCTCGAGTGTTTGTGCTTGATCCGCGAAAGCGCGTCTTCCATTCGCTCCCCTCCTATTTCCAGCAAAAGTCATCCGCAACTGCAGTCTAGGGGCAGTCTAGGGGCCGGTTTTTTTCCCACTCATGGTAGAGTAAGCCGCACCTCCCATTCTTTCATACTACCATGAATTTCTAGCAATTAACTAGAGCGGAGGAAAGCTGCTTGCAGACACAAAATATTGATATTTGCAGAAAAAGCGGTTAACCAAGGGGAGGAAGCACAGTGGCAACAAGCCGGAGAATCAAGCTCTTTACAATCATTACCTTAGCGTCGGTCATTCTGGGGGGATGCAGAAGCAGCAATAAGTTTGTCGGAGACCGGAACGATTCAGGCCGCAGCAACGATTGCGGCGGCGGACGGCGGGGCGACAATATTCCCGGCAGGGAAATACCGCACGACTCCAGCCCTATCGGTACCATCGAACTTGTCCGTCACTAGAAACGTCAAGGTGTACACCAAGATCGAGAATCCGGATGACAGCAACTATGAGTGGGGGTTTTTATCGGAGTTCGACAATTACGCGAACTTGGCCGTTGCAGCCGTATCCAGAAAGTTCGGAACCGGGATGACCTGGGCTTTCTATTCCGATATTGTCGACGCCACGGATAATCCGACCACCACGACGGTCAATTCGGAACGAAACATCCATTCCTTCCATAGGCGGAGCCGATCATGAACTGAAGGTGATGTTAATGATCGTAAAAAATGCGATTCATCAGCAACTGCTGCTCGACATGTTTCAAAAGTCGATGTTTCGCGCAGCAAATGCACAATTTGGAAGTTCGGCGCATCAAGCAAGAATGGTTCAATTGCGAAGTATCGACAAGCGATTCGGCTCCGAATTTTCTCGCCCAACAATATGCATACCTCAAATCAACGCCTCAATTTCAAGGCGCCCGGGATATTTAGCGTGCAAACGCCGTTGTTTTCGATTCCGTAATACAAGGCACATGCCGCTCGCTTCACCATAGCGAGCGGCATGTGCCTTGTTATTGTCGCGTTTCGGGATAAAGCTATTCGAAAATGGCCGATTGTTTTTTTTAATGTGGCGAGTTCATGATAATCCCATGCTATATCATAGAATTTGTTCCGAATCATGCAATGAAGGGGATGTTCCAGTATGAGGCTAGAGAAATGGATGAAGCCGATCGGCGCAGGTATGACATTAGCCATGCTCGCGGCTTGTGGAGGAGGCGGATCGGGAGCGGCCGGCGGTGATAAGGGGACAGAGAAAGCTCCGACAAGCCCGAAAGAACCCGTCGAGATTGTGTTCTATTCGAACAGCGGCGACCCCGAGGAAAGCTTCGAATACCGGTTCGGAGATATTCTCCGCAACAAGTTTCCCGATTACAAAGTGAAATACATCCAGGCGAAAGGCGGCTCGATGTTGAACGACTTGCTCGTGAACGGCACAAAGTTCGACATTTTCTACTCGACTATCGGGAATTTCGAGCACTCCGTCCTGCAGAACGAATTGCAGGTGGACATGACGGAAATGATCAAGAAGCACAACATCGATTTGAATCGCATCGAGCCGACGATCGTTCAGGCGCTTAAGCAAGTTCAGGGCGGCAAAATATTTGCCTTGCCGGTATCCACGACGAATCTCGTTAACTATTACAACAAAGACTTGTTCGATAAATTCGGAGTGCCGTACCCCGGAGACGATATGACGTGGGAGCAGACGCTCGAAGTGTCCAAAAAGATGACCCGCAACGAAGGGGGGACGCAATATTATGGGCTCGCCGCTTCCTTTGTCCATTTGTTCAGATTGAATCCGCTGTCGATACCAAGCGTCGATTTGGTGACGCAGAAGCCTACGATCAACAAAGACGAGCGCTGGAAAACATTTTTAATACGTTCTTTATCGACAGCTCGCAGGAGCCTGGATACCAGAGCTACATTCAAACGACGAATTCGTTCCCCAATATTAACCAATTCGTGAAAGACCGCACCGTCGCCATGTATCCGTACTTATCCAGTCTCATCTACGCATGGCCTAGGGAGATGCAGGCATTCAATTGGGATTGGGCCGCCCTGCCCCAGTTCAAAAATAATATGGGAGTCGGTTCGCAGTCGTATCCGACGTACTTCGGCATTACGAAGCGCAGCGAGCACCCGGATGAAGCGATGGAAGTGCTGAAATATTTGCTGACCGACCAGTTCCAGGCATCTCTTGCCGAGAAAGGGATTATGCCTGTCGTCAAAACGAAGGACGTTATCGCCAATTTTGGCAAAGGGTCGCCTTTTAAGAACCGCCGGATGCAAGCGGCATTTCATAACAAATTTGCCCCGATACCTCCTATGGCTATTTATGACCAGGATATTGTGAAAATTTATACGCAATATGCAAATTCGGTGAATCAGAACGCGATGGACTTGAACACGGCGTTCGGGAAAGCCGAAGAAGACGCGGTCAAATTCATTCAAGCATTCAAGATGAAGTGACCTCACCGTATTCGATCAACATAGAGGATGTGACAAGCTTCGATGGAAATGCTGCTCGGAATAGACAAGATCGATATTACTCCCGATCATCCCGTGTCTCTCGCGGGTTACGGTCACCGTCCCGCTTCATTTGATGGCATCCATCATCCGATCTATGCCAAGGTATTGTTTATCCGGCAGCACGACAAGGATCGGGGCATACGCAACCGGCTCCTGGTCGCTGCGGACCTTATATGGTGGGGAACCGAGCTGGTCGAGAGGCTGCGGTGCGAGCTGGCGGCGCGATGGGAGATGGGGGCGGAGGATGTGATTCTAAATGCCTCCCACAGCCATTCCGGACCGCAGACGAGCCGGCTGATGCCTTCAATTGGTAAAGTGGACGAACGTTATGTGCATGAACTGGAAACAAAACTGTTGGACGGAATACACCGGGCCGAGTCGAATCTCGAGCCGGTAACCGTTCAACGGGGGAACGGAGCATGCGATATCGGCATCCAGCGACGCAAGCTGGTCGAAGGCAGAATCGCAATGTCGCCGAATGAAGAAGGCCCGAACGATCAGGAAGTGACAGTCGTTCGTTTCGCAACGCATACGGGAAAGGCCAAAGCTTTAATCGTCCACTATACGTGCCATCCGACTACGACCAGCGCCAATTTCGTATCATCAGAATATTGCGGCATCGCGATGGAACGGATCGAGCGGGAACTGGGAGACGACTGCGTTTCCTTGTTCCTGCAAGGATGCTGCGGAGACGTGCGTCCGGCACTGCACCGCGATGGCAGGTTCTACAGCGGGAATGCCGAGGATGTGCAGAGGCTTGGAACGCGTTTGGTTGAATCGGTTACAGCTGTGCTCACCCGTCCGCTGCAAACATTGCCGTCCTGCCCCCCGTTCGGGCTGCATATCACGCGCCCGTTACCGTTCGCCGACATGCCGGGACTGGAGGAGCTGGAAGCGTGCAAACGTTCGGATCATTCCGGGACGCGCAACTGGGCCGAGCAGTTACAGCAATGTCCCGAGCTGATTCGTCCTGCCGCCACTCTCGACATGGTGCGGATGGATATCGCCCAAGGGCTCTCGCTCCTTGCCATGAACGCTGAGATGGTGGTGGAGTACGGCCTGTACGTGAAAATGCTATCCGGCGGAAGCACGCTTCCCGTCGCCTACAGCAACGGAATGATCGGCTACGTGCCGACAGCCCAGCAGCTCAAGGAAGGCGGATATGAAGCGACGGACTCCTATATCTTCTTCGGCTTATGCTCTCCTTTCACAGAAACGGCGGAGCACGACATATGCAACGATTTCGCCTCACTGCTGAACAAATAAAGCGAGGGGGAGCAACAGTATGAAGCTCGATCTGTTTCTGCTGATCGGACAATCCAACATGGCTGGAAGAGAAGCTCTTGACGGGATACGGGAGCCCGACCCACGTATCGTTTCGCTTAATGCAAAGCGGGAATGGGCTCCCGCGATCGAGCCGATCCACTTCGACAAGCCGGGAATCGCCGGTGTCGGTCCCGGCTTGGAGTTCGCGAGAACATTGATGGAGCGCGGCGCTTCTAACGCGATCGGGCTCATCCCTTGCGCCGTGGGCGGGACGAAGATCGAACACTGGGTTCGCGGCGGGGATCTGTATGAGCATGCGATGGAACGGGCGGACTTTGCGATGCAATCAGGCCAATTGAAAGGGATTTTGTGGCATCAGGGCGAGAACGACGCGATGGATGCGGACGATGCCGTTCCGTACCGCAAACGCTTTGAGGCGATGATCCGGGATATGCGCGAACGATTGGGGCATCCCCGCGTGCCGTTTCTTGCCGGGAAGCTCGGGTATTTTTTGTCGCCGGATACGTTTCCCTTCGCGCCTCTACTCCGAAGCATCGTGGAGGAAACTAGGCAAACGGCGCATGAATACGGTTGGATCGATTCCGCCGGCCTGGAGCATTCGGGAGATTCACTGCATTTTCTTTCGGCATCGGCCAGGGAGCTGGGCCGCCGTTATGCGGAGACTTACTTATCCATGACCGGGCATTCCGCAGGATAAGACAAATTAGGAAGCATCACGATAAGGAGCGAATGAAATGAACGGATACGAAAAGCTTGCCCTTCTCGGAGGAACGAAAGCGATTGATTCCCCGAACTGGGACATGTTCAAATGGCCTATTATTACCGATGAGGACGAAGCGGCCGCTTTGCAGGTATTGCGGAACGGCGCGATGTCCGGGATAGACATCACCATGAAATTCGAGAAGGAATTCGCCGAATGGCTGAATATGGACTACGCGCTTGCGTTCAACAACGGAACAAGCTCGCTTCTGGGCGCCTTTTACGGCTGCGGAATCGGAGTCGGCGACGAAGTCATCTGCCCGAGCATCACTTATTGGGCGTCTGCTCTGTCGGCGTATAGTCTCGGAGCGTCCATCGTATTCGCGGAAATCGATCCGTTGTCGCTCTGTCTCGATCCGAACGATTCGAGCATCGGATCACGGACAAAACGAAGGCGGAAGAGGCAGCCGGAAGGGTCGAAGCCTTATTCGCGAATCTGATGGCGGAATACATCAATCCCGATTTGCAGGGACGCAGCAACATGATCCGCAACAAGTTGTCGGAGGCGTTGATCACGCTGCTGCGCGCCATCGACTCGAAAGACGCTGCGGCAAGCACCGCAAATCGGAATGACAGCAGTCAGCCGTTCTGGCCTGCTCTTCACTATGTGCATGTACATTATGCGGACAAATTGACGTTGGAGTCGGTGGCGGCGCACTTTCATATAAGCGCACCGTATATTAGCCGGTTGTTCAGGGAAAATACGGGGCAAAGCTTCCTCGAATATGTACACCAGCTGCGCATTAACAGCGCTGCCATGATGCTGATCAATACGGACAAGTCGGTTACCGACATCACGTTCGATACGGGCTTCGAATCGATTCGTACCTTTTCCCGCGTGTTCAGGGAAATTATAGGTCAATCCCCCCGAGAGTACAGAAAAGCGTATCAATAATTTATCGGGAACGGCGAAGCGGGACCACTGGCTTTCGCCTCCTGGTCCCACATCCGGCCATTTATAGACTGTTATAGCGCCAGCAAGCGGCATACCGCACCGACGGGAAACGATGCCCTTACATCTCCCTGCAAAATGATTCTATACACCCCCCGACTGCCAAAATCGTTGTAGGATACTGGAATCGGAGAGACAGCCCCTGCCTCGTTAATAATTTTCGTATATTGGTAATGCTTGTCTTTCGGAAGTGCGAAATGGACGGACGTATTCGTACCGGCAAAATTGACCGCTGTAACGATTGCTGTCGTATAGCTAAGCATTTCGTCAAACGTTTTCGTATCGGCATAAATTCCGACAAGGCCGATATATCCGTTCTTCACCACGTTATCTTTAACGACGACACTCTTGGTGTGGCCCGCCGTTCCGATGATCGAGAACAGGTTTTGATCCACTCCGCAGTTCAGAATGCCGTAGGCTGCCGCCATCCGCAGCTCCCGGTCTGCCATGCTCGTTCCCATTTGGGTAATATTCGCAGTTCGGAAAACAAGTGCATGTTCCAAGTCGGACGAAACATTCGTTCCGTACAGCTCGTAATTCCCTCCGCCATACACCGTTAATGCACTTTTGCTGCCGCTTACTTCGGATGACTGGCTGTTCAGATCCAGATAATCCATCATGTACATTCCGTATTCTCCGCCCGCCATGCTCACATTCGACAGATGAACCGTGCCCTTCAAGTAAGACAGATTGGAGATGCCGCTTGAATATTTGACCCTCAGATCGTTATATCCGGACCAATGGGACGTCTCCTTCGTCCGAATGACCGTATCCTTCAAGTACAGCTGGCTATCTCCGGTGCCCGCCTTAAAATCCAGCATAACGCCGGTAACTCTGTTGTTCATAAAGCTGCAGCCTGTCACCGTATGCATCATATTTTCCGCATTCGTGCCGCGCGCTCCGGCCAAATAACCGATCAGGCAGGAATCGGACGTTACGCCGTTAACGTTCGCATTCGCATAGACGGCGCCTACGGCGCAGCCAAGTATTTTGTAATCGCCGCCGATCGTACAGTTTTTGAATATACCCCCTTGAACGTTGACGTTCAAAATCATTCCCGGATCGCCCTCTACGAGTATTCCGGCCTTAGCCGAATAAGGGGAGTAACCCGGTTCGTTCCAGCCGTTGCAGTTGATAAAGTTGTAGGTTCGTCTCATCTGCTGCGCCGGTGCGCACCAGTTGTCCACGGCGTACATCGCGTAACCGAGGGAGCTGGCGTTGCTGAAGCAATCGCGGACCACGACATCGTCGCAAGAGGAGAAGTAGAAAACGCCGACCGAACCGCAAAGACGCCCGACTATATTTTCCACGACAACGTTTCCGGACCGGGTAACAAGCAGCGCATGACCGCCTTTCTCAATCGCAAAATTCGTTCTTCCGTCACCCCAACCGGCTCCGGTGCCCGCATCCGTATTTCCCCAGTTCTCTCCCTTGCTTTCAATGCGCAGATCCCTGATCGTCAAGCTGACGCACTGATCGATGGCCATTGTAGTGTGAAACGATGTCTTCGACGTCGGCGTCCGCTGCCCGGAAGGATGCAGCCACGAATTGACTCCGTCCCCGCAGATCGTGATGTTCGACAATCCCCTGAACAACAAGCAGCCGGAATCGACGATGTACTCCCCTGCGGGAAAATAGAGCGAATCTCCATTCTGCATAGCGGCAATAGCCAATCGGATCGCGGCCGTATCGTCCGTGCTGCCGTCGCCCTTCGCACCAAACCATAACGCGTCGAGAGCCCCGTTGTATATCCTTTTGAATCTGAGCCCGGAAGCGGATACGAGGATGGTTCCTGTATTATCCGCCGATGAAGTGTCGGAAGCATCCGCATGGAAATGTCCTCCCTTGCCGCTGTCGGTCACATAGTAAATACCTTCTGCGACGGTAGCTGTCATCGCACGCAGCTCGGCGATAGTCGTCTTTCGTACGCACCATTCGGGACCAAGCCCAAGCGGGGGACCGTAAACGCTGTTCGTCACTCCATTTCCTTGCGCAAATCCGACGGTTCCGCTCAGGAGCGGACCTGCTGCCGCCGCAGCACCCGCCGCTCCGATCATAGCGAGAAGCTTCCTTCTGCTAAGCCCGCTGTCCGATCCAGCCTGTTCCGTATCCTGCTGGTTAAGCTGTTCTTCATTGACGATTTTCATCGTGTTCCATTCCTCCATTCGATCGTTTCCAATGCGGCTTAAATATATCTACCTTAATATAAGCCGGTCAGATTGATTGGAAAGCAGAGGAAGCTTATAATAATAGTGTTAATGTAAGTGTTTTCATTTATAGTCGTTCATTCGGAGAGGGGCTAAAGATGATCTATATCTCTATACCGGAAAGAGCGCATCTTGCGGTTAAATGGGTCAATCACTCACGGTCGAATCTTTTTTTATGTCCCCACATTCCAACCCGCACTATGAAATATTGATGGTTTCCGACGGTCCTGTCTATTTGCAGGTCAATGAGGAAAAACTGACGCTCAAAACCGGGGACTGCTTGCTCATTTCTCCTTGGGAGCAGCATCACGGCTGGCGCAGAAACGACGGTCGGGGCAGCTTTTTTTGGGTTCAATTTACAATCGACCCGGCGCCGGCTTTCATTGAAGAACAGAATCATACGAGTGCGCTGCTTCCATTAAATCAGTTAAACAGCATCCATCTGCGGACGACCGACGATACAAGGAGCGAACAATTGCTGATCCCCCGTCTGTTTGCCCCTGCCCAACGTTACGAATGCTTAAGAACTTTCGAGCAAATGGTACACGAATTTTTTCACCCGAAAGGGTACTTCAAATTTCGGTTAACGCGGTTTTTGTGCAAGTTAATCGAGCTGATGGCAGAGGATGTTCTGAATGGATTGCTAAAAGATTCTTCGCTGCCCGCATCCTATGCAACTTACAGAAATTTGATAGACTGTTTGCATGAAAGCTACACGATGGAATGCTCCGCGGATTTCATCGAGAAAACCTTGGATCGCCGGTATGAGTATTTGTGCCAAATTTTCCGCAAATATTCCGGTATGACAATCAGCGCCTATATCCAGCATCTTCGCATTCAGAAAGCGAAGCATCTGCTGCAAAGCAGCAGCAAAACCATTCAGGAAATCACAGCGGATGTCGGTATGAAAGATTCCTTCTATTTCAGCAGAATGTTCAAGAAAATAGAGGGGGAAACCCCCAGCCGGTTCAGAGTCATGAACAACGCGCTAAAAAAACCCGCCAAATGACACATTGGCGGGAAACGTTTTGAACTCAAAGGAGCGCGCCGACCGAATTACCCGATCAGCCCCGCGTAATGAGGACGGACAGGACCTCCATTCCTAAAGCTGGTTCACCATCGCTTGTCTCTTCGCGAATTATTTAGTCGTCTCTTTCAGTTTTTGTTTAAGACGGGCCTCGATATCTTCCCAGTCCGCTACCCAACCTTGTGGCGTTAACCTTCTTCCTTTTATTTTTACAACTTGTTGAGACACAGGTTTGTAAGATTGGTTTATAGGCAATTCCGGCATCCATATTTCCCATTCCCCAGCTATTAATTTCTCTATTTCGTAAGGAGTATCTTCGATCATGATATCAATCTGCAAGAGCTGAGCAGCATTCAATTTGCTATCGTCATGGTCTTCTGCTACTAATACCGACTCAAACAGCTCGAACGCGTGATTCATTTTCAGCCACCGATGAGTTTCCGCTCTGCAATTTATTCTCGAGCTGATAATGCTGAACCTCAAGCCTAGCTTGGTATACATTTGTATGACTTCTACCGCCCGGGGGGCGATTCTGATATCGAAGAACTTCTCTTCTCCCCCATGAACTGCTAATACGCCGTCTAGATCCACACCAATGTGGAGCATGTCATCTCTCCTAAATTTATTTTCATTTCGATTAATGACATCGAATTGAATTCAGCCGGAAATTCCGGTGCTCACGTAAGCTTCCACTACGTTCCGCTCCTCATTTCCCAGCTTCATCCAATCTTCTTGGTGCTGAAAGCCGGACTTTTTGAACTCGCACGAATAAGCCGGATCTCTAACCGAAAAAACAAAAACTATCACCTCAACTTTCACCGCCCGACAACTCTGGACCATAGTGGCATTATACTATTCCCAATCGACACTTTTATAATATTTGTTATTAATGGTAGTATAAGGTCCCGTGCAAAATGCTGTAAATGCAGTAGGAGGACTCCTGAGAGAAGCCCTCCATATACTGGATCGTCCCGTCACTCACTTAACCGTGTCCGCCAGCTTCATGATACGGATTGAAGTCAAGCTTGCTTGGCTGGCCACTGTAAACGATTGCGTGCTAAACGCTACGAACTGGATAGGGAGCGTAGTAGAATGGCTTGCTGCAAATTCGTAGGAAATCGTGGCCGATCTGGATGCGGTATAGTGCCTTTTCTCACTAACGGGAGTCGCCGCCGCCAGCCCCATTATTTTGTATAAAATCTCGGCCTCAGGAGTCGCTGCAGTACAAATCGATACTTCAATACGGTATTTGGACCCTGCGGTTACTGGCAATGAAAGCGTGTTGCCCCCAGTCACGCTGCAGCCAACTGCAGTAAAGGCCGACATCGGCAATGTCATATTTGTCGAAGCAGGCACGACAGTATCAGCCGTTACATGAAGTATGCAACTCTGAATGCCAGGTTCCTTGTCTTTATTCGCGGAAGTATATTTCACTGGCCCGCCTGCTCCCCCGCGAATATCAAATCGATTCCGGTTCGGATAATCGGAATTGGATTGGTCGATAACCTTGGTGCCTGTGGCCGTATTGTAACACGCCGTATCTGCGGCAAGACTATTATTGCTGGATGTCCCCTTAAACGTCACAGCAGATGTAATCTTGTTGCTTCTCTCCCAAATGTTGCTGCCGCCAGTTATTGCATTATAGTGAGAGTCGATAAACTCGATACCCGGAGTATCAGCAACCTGACGCATATTATTGTTCCACATATGCGTGTTGCTTACCGTGTTAAAGTCGGATTTTACAAAGACCAGGCCTTGTCTTTTGCTTCCACCGAATCTTGAATTGGACAGACCCATTCGGAATGTGTTGGAAATGATGCCGACTGCTTCGGTTCCTCCGTGTCTAAGGACTATCGGCGCAGAAGCAGAAAATTCCACCTTTCTGTCCCTGCCGTCTCCTTTTGGGTGGGTGTACACTTCCCAAACCCCTGCTGTAACTTTGTGAGCAAAATAGATCGCTTCCGGTGAAAGCAGCGGATCGCTGAGCGGCGCGCCGGGTATCGAAACGGGAGCTCCTTCGTACAACCAGGATTCAGCCAAGGAGATCGTCCCGTTGGTTTGTGCAGTTCCGTTCTCCTCTTGGACTTGCTTGGTCTGATCGGCTTCCCCCCAGCCCCAGCACAAAATATTGGTACACGCTTCCATAGATTCCGATCGGACTACCGCGAATGAGCAATGCAGTCCATCGGTGCCGTCGAAATCTACATCGGATAACTTGATGTCATTACATCCGACAAAGCAAGCTCCCGACATAAATAGGCAGTCATGGATGTTCATCGGGCCCCCGTTGAATACAGCCCCCCAGCCTTTCGGGCCAACCACCCTTACCCCGCGGATGTTCCCGCCGAAGTTGCGGAGATTGGCATTCCTCTTCGTAACAATGCCATGCGAGGCATAGGAGGTCTGACCTGCCTTATTGGCATCCAGGGTTAGATTATACAACCCCCAGAGCATAACTCCCGACGGCACCGTTAGTAATGGCGCGTTGGCCCCATCGATCAGTCGAAGAACGGACCCGACATTCCAATTGGATGTCCGCGCCCATCCCCCCTGCGAGTTGGAACCGATTAGCGTCAACCGGTCGACATAGGTTAAGGGGGAAGTGGTGTATACTCCGTCACACGGGATATATACGCTTTTTTTGTGTGCGCCCCCCGTTGCGTAGGAGATAGCGGCTGTAATTGCGGTATGATTGTCGGCAAGTCCCGGGTCTGCTCCAAAATCGCGTATATCGACAACGTCATCCGCAATCGACACGAGTTTCGGATTCTTGTTGTTGTCATTGTCTTTCCCGTTTCCGTTCGCATTCCCGATGCTCACTCCATACAGCATGGCTGATGCGCCTGCCACCCCCAGCGCACCAAGCAGCTTGCGTCTGTTCATTTTTTGATCTTTCATCGCGATCGTCACTCCTTCTTATGATTATTTGGCAGGGCTTGCAGTCCCGCGTGTCCCTTACTTCTAGTTACGAAGCGCCTGAAGTTCTTTATTTGCCTTTTCATCGGCTTCTCTCAGAGCCGTGTTGATGTCTTTTCCATCCTCGATCTCTTTAGCGGCCGCATTGATGATTTTGGTGACCGCGGATACTTCTTTTGTAACCGGGGGTTTGAACGCCTGCACGTTATTGAATAAGGCGGGCACGTTTTTGCCTTGCAAGGCTACAAGATCTTTCCCAAAGTTCTCTTTAAACCGAGCATCCTTCAAAGCGGATATTCGGCCGCTTCGGGTTACCATCATTTGAACTTCGTCCGATGTCATCGAAGCCATCACTTGCAGAGCTTCTTTCACATGTTTGGTTTTCGATGAAACAAGCAGCACTTTAGCATCGAAGCCGAGTCCGATCCCCCGCTTTTCCTGAAAGTTCGGATAAGAAGCGATATCAAAGTTCAATGCTTTTCCGCTTGATTGCAACTGCTCCAGAAACAAGATGACATTATCATAGGTGGCGTACATGGCAAGCTCTTGCTTTGCCATAAAAAAAGTGTCAGGACTGCCGTTAAATTTATTTTGAGGCAGCTCCTTTATCATTTTGAATACTTCTGCCGCCCGTTTCCATCCTTCGGTAGCAAAAGAGGCTTTGCCCGTTGTGGTGTCGATGTACGGCAAAGAAAGAGACGTTGCAAGGTGAGTGAAACCGGCGATACCCAGAGGTTTATATATAACTTCTCCATCGGTCCTCGCCAGTCTTTTGCCGAGCTCTAAAATATCATCCCAGGTCGAGCCGTCTTTTGGATACGGTACTCCGAATTTATCGAATATATCTTTATTGTAATAAAGGCCCGCACCGTTGATTGAAAAAGGAATTCCGAATAACTCACCGTTTTTCCCGTACGATTTAATCGAGTTTATCGCTTCCGAATTCAATCGATCCAGTTCATACTGGTATTGTTTAATCGGGCCATTAAGGTCGATAATCGCTTGCAAGTCTCCACTGTAGCCGCCGATGTTTTGCGTATTTGCATAAATCAGGTCAGGAACGTTTCCGGCGATAATAAATTTTTCCAGCCCTGCGCCGCTATAGTCGTTCGGTTCCACCATCAACTCAATATGAATATGAGGATATTTCCGTTGAACCGGATCCAGCACAAGACGTTTGAAGTCCTCATCCGAAAACGATTGAGCAAGCGTATACATCTTTAATGTCACAGGTTCGGGAGATTCCTCTATTGTTTGCGTTATGCCGCTTTTCTCACTTGCACATCCAATACTTATAGTCGCCGCTATCCCCATCACAAACAGAGGTTTCCACAATTCTTTCATAAACCTGTTCCTCCTAATAGGCTTTATTCGTTTTATTCCCGGATTTCGCAGCCTCAATTCTTTTGTCTGTGGCCTCTTCGGCTTCACGTAAAGCCGTGTTAATATCCGCCGTGCCTCCGGCCACTTTGTTCGAAGCTGTTGAAAGTTCCGAAGTCGCGATGTAGTTGTACGGGGAGATCGGGGGCAATGGCGCCGGTGTGTTTTTAAATATGCCTTTTATATTTTTCCCTTTCAGAACTTCGATCTCGCTTCCGAATGTTTCCTGGAATATATCTCCTTTTAACGAGGACAATCTCCCGTTCCGATTTGCCAGCAGCTGGTTTTCTTCATTCGTCAGAAAAGAAATGATTTGAAATGCCAGCTCCTGATGCTTGCTCGCTTTTGAGATCATCAGATTATGAACGTCAACCGTCCTTGCTACCCCCGGAACTTCATGATGATTCGGGTACGATACGACATCCCAATTCAACCCTGCGCCTTCTTTCCTCAGCGCCTCCAGGGCATTAATAAAATCGATATTTTCAGGCGCCATCGCTAAAATCTGGTTTTTCGCAAAGTTATCCTTAATAATTCCCTTATAGTCGCGAGTTGCGGGAATCTCATGCAGCGTTTTTACGAACTGCATCATCTTCTTCCAGCCGTCTGTTCGGAAATCGGCTTTACCTGTCGATGGATTGAAATAGGGCAATGGAAACGACTCCGCAAGCAAAGTCCCATAAAATTTGGTGCCGTAATATTGAACGTCTCCTTCTTTGCGAGTCAATTTCCGGGAAAGTTCGATGACCTCATCCCAAGTGATCCCGTCTCTCGGGTAGGCAACGGCAAACTTGTCGAATAGATCCTTGTTGTAAAATAGTGCCGCATGATTCATTGTAAAAGGAATTCCGTACAATTCGCCGTTATCCCCGTTTTTCTTGATCGCTTCGATCGACTGGGGTACAAATGTATCAAGATTGTATCGGTTTTCTTTGACCAACGTTCTCAAATCAAGTGGGACATCTACGTTTTTAAAAAAATGAGTATGCCAAGAGCTGGTATAGATTAAATCAGGAAAAGAGCCGTCCGCCAGTTTCTCATGGATATCTGGATCCAAATCGTACCGCCAGTTCAGGTTAGTCTTCTTAACGAGCTCCAGAGTTACGTTCGGGAATTTCTTTTTGATCGGCTCTTCAAAAACTTTCTTATAATAATCATCAGGCAGCAGAACATGCTGATAGAACTTCAGGGTAACCGGCTCGGCCTGATCTTCTCGACTCTTGACAACCGAATCTGACTCTCCGCAACCGCTTAGCCATAGTGTTCCTATGACCGCAGGAATCGCTAACTGGATTTTCTTTTTATTCATCGAATCCCAACTCCGTTTTCCACATATTTGTCTTGATCGCCATAGGATTGCTGTGAAACTTATAGTATAATTTCTGTGTTGTAAGCGGTTACCATTATATGCGCCCATTCTTCCGCAAGGAAGCGCTCCTACTAGCTAAGGGGGAACAGCCATGCAGATTGCATTTGATACGGCAGAAGATTTAAGCAACGCAGTTGATGAGCTTTTTCATAATTTCCCTGCACTGCTGTATTATCATCTGGATTCGGTCGCTCCCTTCCCCGGCATCCAGAGCCATAACGGAATTGAAATGTATTACATCGAGGCAGGGTACGGAAATTATTTGGTCGGCGATCAGGTGTTTCCGCTCAAGCCGGGGACGCTCATGATCATACGCCCCTACACGTTACACAAAGTATTGCAAACCGACGTCGATTCAATGATCTGCAGAAACGTGCTAATGTGGAAAGAAACATTCATCAAAGATTCATGGATCGAGCCGCTGCCTTACCCGCTGGATGATATGCCTGGAGACAGTTGTCGCGTTCAGTTTCCGTCCGAGCTTCAGGGACGGATCAGTAACCTCTACTCCAGTATCCACCAAGAGCTGAGCCACAAAAATAGAGGCTATGAGGCGGTTGCTCATTGTTTGATCAAGGAGCTTCTGCTGCTGACGTACCGCCAGTTTCACGAAGAGGATAAGGAGAATCGTCTGCAGCCCCATAACGATTTGCCCGAAGAAATCTCGTTCCTCGTTCAATATATCGGGTCCAACTTCCATCACGACATATCGCTTAAAGAGCTGGGGCAGCTCGTTCATTTGAATCCTTCTTACCTCAGTTCGGCGTTTCATAAATATACCGGCTTGACCATTATGAAATTCATTGCCGTCAAGCGGCTCCATCACGCGAAAAAACTGCTGCGGGAAACGAAGCTAAGCATAACCGAAATTGCTTATCTCAGCGGGTTTAACAGTCATTCCTACTTCATCTCGATGTTCAAAAAAAACCATAACCAAACCCCGGCATCGTATCGGCGCCAGTATAACCGAACATGACCTCATCTCCACGGCGCGTTACGCTTTCGCTTGGAGATACGTTTCCCAAACTTCCAGCACCGAACTGCCGCGCAGTACCATCGTATCCGGGGAACAAAAACGGTCTCCCAGACGTGAATGCAGCTTGTGGAGCAGTTCTCCCTGCCGAAAGCTCATGGCAAGCTCCACGGGGCCGTCTACAACATAGGGTTGAAGCACCGCTGCCCTCTCCCGGCAGCTTGCCGCACCTTTCCGAAGTCGTTCGGAAGTAAGGGAGGGCGGGTCGCACAGCGCCGACTCGCTCCCCGTCGATTGCTTGACGGTAACGGTAAGGACGCCCGGTAGCAGCTCTTCCGCTTCCTTTATTCCTTCGGAATCGCCGGTCACCATTACGACCGGTACGCCCGCTTCCCCCGCTGCGGCAGCCTCGAGACCGATCTCGCCGACAACCGTACCGTTCAGAGTCATACGTGTAATGTCGTGCTCATAATTGTGCGCCAGAACGGCATCCGGGACTCCGGATCTGGCATGAAGCCCTAGCAGGATTACGCCGTCATACTTCTGCTGCAGCCAGCCTTTGTTGTGCGGCGTATAGTTCGGCTTACCGCAAATGACCTTCACTCGCGGATCGAGCCCATCGAGCTCGATGTTCGTTCCGAAGAAATGAATGTCGTACACGATGACCTCGTCGTCTTCCTCTAGCAGCAGTCCTTCCAGCAGGGCATTCAAGTCATGCGTCAGCATGTTGCGTCCGAATTCGTATTCGGAGGCACCCGGCACCACCTGATTCATCCGGACGACTCCCGTTAGCCCTTCCATGTCGCTTCGTACCATCCATCTCATCGTTTGGTCTCCAGTCTGTCATACGATCTGTTTGTGCTGTTCGCTCATCATTCCATAAGAGATTTATTATTTGCCTCTGATTTGTTTCTCTTCGGCAACCGCCTTATCCGCTTTCTCCGCCGCCTCCCGCAAGGCCGTGTTCAAATCGGTCTTTCCATTTACGATATCCATCACAGCTTCACTGTACAAGCTCTCGATCTTCGACTCATAGTGCGATTTGAGTGCGATTGGAGCCATTTTATTGTAATAGACGGCTTGCCAGTTTTTGCCCTTGTACGCACTTTCCTGTGCGAACGCTTTTTGGACGGTTTCATCCTTGAGGGAGGACATGACGCCCTTTTTAGATATTTCCAGCTGGTATTCCTTCGATGTGAGGTATTTGATAACCTCCATCGCTTCATCTTTGTTTTTGGCCATAGAGGTGATGCCAATGCTGACCGGCAAGGATTGCGAACCGACGCCCGGCAATTCCTTAAACGTCGGCAAAGACACCAGGTCCCAATCTATTTTTTCAAGTTCTTTAGGGACCGCGAGCGGAAGTCCATAATGCGACGTATACATAGCTAGATCCTGTGTATCCGTAAAATCCAACCGGTTCGGAAGTCGTTTCAGCTCTTTGACCCGTTCGGTATAACCTGGATTACTGGCAGGATTCAAGAACAATATTTGAATCTGTTTTTTCCATGATTCCCGTTCAAAAGTAGACTTCCCCGTCTTCGGGTCCAGATAGGGTTCGGAGAACTGGTTTGTTCGAAATGCAACGGATGGCGAGGCTGCGGCAAAACCCAGGTATTGCTTGCCTCCTTCTTTGCGCGTTAATCTCTTGGCTATTTCATTGATCTCATCCCAAGTCATTCCATCCTTTGGATAAGGAACTCCAAACTTATCAAAGCTTCCTTTGTTATAAAACAAGACCTGAACCTGATTTTCCGTTGGGAGCATAAACAGCTTGCCATTGCTGGCTGTCCGGATGGTGTCCATCACCGATGGTTCGAACGACGACAGGTTGATCCCGTGTTTTTTGGCCAAGTCCGACATGTCATACTGCAAGTTGTATTCGATCAGCGGCTGTAAAGCGGATTCGAGTACGTTGTACACTATATCGATCCTCTGTTTTACGGCCATTAGTTCGGGAAACGTAGTACCTTTCGCGTCAGGGATGTACTTAATGATGTAATTGGGAAATTTTTTACGCAGATCGTTCCCGTATTTGCTGTCAAACTGTTCAACAGTTCCTCTATTATTAGAATGGAAAATAAGTTCAATCGGCTCATCTGTTTTCTGTTGAACGGCGGGATTGTCTCCTTGAACTTGCCCGTCTGCCCCGCTCCTCCCCCCTTCACTACTGCAGCCAATCGATGACAACAATAAAGGGATAACGGCGAGCAACATCTTCTTATTCATATAATTCCCCCTAATAAGTACGTTTCTTATCCCCTTCCTTGACCATTGCTATAGCCTTATACGTCCCCAAGCTTCTCTGAATTTGGCCAAAAAAATGGACATGCTCTCTTCCTCGGTCAATCCCAGATATGGACGCATCTCGAACGTAACCGTCGGACGGCTGTCTTCGCCCAAATAACCCGCAAATACAAGCTCCTGGAGAAAATCAACCAGTTCGGGCACATCGTGCTCCCCTCCGGGATACCCCCAGGGCGGGTGCATATCGCCGTAAAGAGGGTCGTTCGGAATTCGTTTGACACAGCTGCCCAGATGAATATGCCGCACGTAAGGCGAAGCCGTCTGTAAGGCGTGACGGAACGTTTCCTCCATAAGCGGGATATGTCCCATATCGACGAGCAGCCCGAGATTGATCGTTCCGTTCCGGTGCACCCGACGGACAATTTCCACCGCTTCTTCACTCGGTCCGATCAGCAAACATTTGCCTATTGAACGGTCGAACGGCTCGATGAGAATATCGAGATCCGGGCCTGCATGCGAGCATAAGGCAGTCAAATATTCGACAAAGTACCCTCTTTGCTCGTCCCGTTTTCCAACGCCGGGATCTATACCGCTCGCCACTACGATCTTCCGGGCTCCGAGCCGGCGCGCCCGCCTTACGTGCGATTTGGCCTCGTCCAGCGTATGCTCGCGGACTGAAGTATCGGGACTGTGCGGGTTATATCCCACTCCGTTCATAAGCGGCATATTGTAGACGACCGCCTTGCCGCTCTCGCGTACCCTCTTTGCGATATAATCGAGTGTATCCCCGTCCTCCGGTACGAACATGTCGATTACTTCATATTCAGACTTGTTCAGGACGCACGCGATCGTTTGTTTATGCACTTCCACCGATTCGAATGAGGCGGGGTACAGAAGATGGTGATTGATCCCGAGCTGCAGCCGCTGTCTCCACGGTTCGCTGTTATTCATCGGCAATATATTTCCCGAGCAGATAATGTTTCCGGTCCGGGTACCAGAGCACTTTCTTTCCCTTGTAGTCCGTGTAGCTCGGATACGTAGCGATTTCGTTCGTTCCTTTCGGACCGACGGTGACTCCGTCCGTATCGAGAAACTGGATGGGCTGGTCAAACCAGACCGGCTGACGGGCTGACTCCTTGTACGTGCCGAAGCTCAAATAGGCGGGTCTGCGGTTACGCAGCGCATGCTCAGGCTTGAACTCGCCCAGATGGCCGTCGTTGTTATGAAAGACGAGCATATATTTCCCTTTGCCTCCGACCGGATAGATCGGACACGAGGCGATCGGCTGCTTGATCGGTTCTCCGCTGTCCTGATATCTCAACACCTCCGGCTTCGTCCAACTGCCTCCGTCATTCTCGGACAAGGAGTACCAGATAAATCCGGTAAACGTCCGCATTACACAAAATAGCCGATTGTCGGGCAGCAGTACGATACTTGGTTCTTGCGCCACCGATACTTCCGGCTTCCCCGGGTACGGGACCTCGAGTCCGACGTTATCGTCGGGAAGCCAAGTGATCCGGATATCCGCCGGTTCCGGCCCTTCGTCAATGTTGTCGAATCGCATGAACATCGAACGTGAATCGTACCCGTACCAGTCTGCAGGCTTCTCCTGTTGATGCACCGGACTGCTCCACTGCGTATATCCCACGATCCACCGGCCGAGACTGTCCCGGATCGGCTTCTGCCATACAATCCAATTTCTAGGCACGTTCGGATCGGGATAATCGAACCGGTTTCTTTTCATCGGAATATCGCTAGCAGTTGTCCACGTCCTGCCATCATCGTCCGAGAATACACATCCCATAGTCCCAGTTGCCTGCGAGTCGTAATCGTATACCCCGATATCCTTCATATAGAATATATAGATTCTTCCTTGCTTCGAAACGACCGGGAACCCCCAGCTCGCTTGATTCCCCTTCTCCCCCTTTTTTGTCCCGACTATATACTCGGGCTCCGTCCAATGTACGTTATCAGTGCTTCGGGCAAGCACGAGATGGTTATCACCGTGCCCTTCCTTGGAGCACTGTGTCCAAAGAGCGAGCAGTTCCCCCTTCGGCGATTCGAACACAAGAAAGTGCTCGTTCCCTCCGGTGTAATCATCGCTTTCCGGAATGTATACGACGATGTCCGGATTGCTGCGTCTCCATTCCGCTGCTGGATCCATGATCATGGTGCTGCACTGCCACCTTTCCGCAAGATATTGTCTTCGATATAAACTTATCATTGTCTGGAGTATCGATATATTCATTTTTTTGGGACATTTGTAAACAATATTTAGATTTTGAATCTGCCCCATTGACGGCAGCCTGCTATGAATTGGAAAATATAAGGGATACGGAATTCTGCATAAGTAGGGGGCGGAGCACATGTGGAGCAGAGTGGACCGACGGCTAAGGAGCAACGTACTCAAAAATATTACCCTACTGTAACTCCACAGCCTATTTCAGTTGGAGGAAGCCTCGGGTTACGCACAGAAAACAGCTTTGCAACATTTCGTTTACAACAAAAAGAAACCCGGTTTACACACCGCCGGGTTCTTCGCGCTACTCATTCGGAAAACAGACGAATGGGCTTCGTCAATATTGTATTTAGCATAAACGCTTCTTACCGGATCGAGCCGCGTCTATACTCCTCCTCCACAGCCTCAACCGTTCAGCGGCGGCAGCACGATCTCACCGGCCGCAATCCGTCCGAGCGTCTCGACGTAAAACGAATGCTCCCTGTGCAGCACGCGCGCGGCCAGCGTCTCGACCGAATCGCCCGGCTCGACGGGTACGACGCTTTGCGCAAGTACCGGTCCCTCGTCGTACTCGCCGTCGACCAGATGCATCGTTACCCCCGTCTCGGTCTCGCCTGCAGCGAGCACCGCCTCGTGCACGCGATGGCCGTACATCCCGTGTCCGCCGAACTTCGGCAGAAGCGACGGGTGAATGTTCACGATACGTCCGGCGTAGGCGGCCAGCGTTTGCGGACCGAGCTTTTTCATATACCCGGCCAGAGCGATCAGATTTACGTCCTGCGCGATCAACGTATCCAGAATCGCCCGGTCCAGCGCTTTCGGCTCCGGATAAGCTTTCGAGCTGAGATGGAAGCCGGGGATTCCCGCCTGCTTTGCCCGCTCCAGCACCCCCGACTGTGAATTGTTGCTGATCACCGCTTTAACGGCTGCATCCAATCTCCCTGCGGCGGCAGCGTCGATAATCGCCTGGGCGTTCGAGCCTCCGTGCGAGGCGAATACGGCTATGTTCAGTTTCGGCATCTTTACCTGCTTCCTCTCCAGATGATCCCGCGTACGGCGGTTACCGCTTGCTCCTTCAGCCTTGCCGTCTCCCCGAGCAGCGCAGCCGCCCGTTCGTCGTACCGCTGCTTCGCTTCCTCGTCTTTCAGCGAGGCCAGATTGATTTCTACGGTCAAATAGGCAGACTGAGCCGCCGACTCGAACAAAATCGCGCCGATCCCGAGATCGGAGATGACGTTCGGATTGGCGGACTCCGCGATACGCACCGTTTGCTCAAGGGCGTCCCGGCATACGCGGATAAGCGCGAGCGGCACTTCGATCGCCTGTCCGGCCGCATCCTGGATCGCTTGCGCGCGCACCTGCTTCTCCTCGTCCGTCGACTTCGGCAGCTTCAGAGCCGACATATACCGCTCAAAAGAAGCGACGTCCGCCTCCAGCAAATCTTCGCAATCCCGGGTCCAGTCCTGCAGCCGGCCGACCGCTTCTTTCATCGCCGCTTCCGCTCCGGCGAATTTCGCGCCTTGGGTAAAATTGGCCGCCATCGACACCATCGCGGCCCCGAGCGCTCCGACGAGCGCCGAGACGCTGCCTCCGCCCGGCGTCGGAACGGCTGCTCCCGCTTCTTGAACAAAAGATCGGATCGTCCGGTCGAACATCGCGTTTTGCTGCTCCATCATCGTGCAGCCTCCCTTCCAGCCTGCTGCTGCAGCCGAATCGCCCGCATCGCATTTTCGAACAGCAGCGCCGTCGTTAAAGTGCCTACGCCCCCGGGGACCGGAGACATCGCTTCTGCAACCTCGATCGCACGCGGATCGACATCGCCGGTGATCCTTCCATCCGGCAGCTCATGGATGCCCGCATCTATGACGATCGTCCCGGGTAGGATCATTTCCCAGGTAATAACTCCCGGTTTCCCGACAGCGGCTACGACAATATCCGCATGTTTCAGATGAAACGTCAAATCGGGAGTTCGCGAATGACATACGGTGACGGTCGCCTGCTCCCGCTGCAGCATATGGAACAGCGGCAAACCGACCGTTTGACCGCGTCCGACCAGCGTTACATTTTTTCCTTCCAGCGTATAGCCGTATGCCTTCAGCAGCCGGATGCACGACTGCGGAGTAGCTGGAACTAATCCGGACTCGCCGGTCATGACGGCAAGCCGGTTGGCCGGTGTGACCCCGTCGACGTCTTTGAGCGGATCGATCGCCGCCGCTACCGCAGAAGTCGAGATGTGAGCGGGCAGCGGCAGCTCCAGCATAATTCCGTGTACGGCTGCATCCCTGCTCCATTCCGATACGATTCGGATCAGCTGATCTTGCGTAACATCTCCCGGCTGTTTCATCAGCTCGAACTCGATTCCGAGCTTCGCTGCGACTTTACGTTTCGTCTCCGCATAATAAACGGACGCCGGATCGCTGCCAACTACAAGCGCCGCTATCTTCGGTATCGTTCCGTTTGCACGCTGCCGCGCCGCTTCTGCCGCTACTTCCGCACGGACTTGCTCGGCTGTTTCCTTCGCCTTTAACCATACTCCCATACGTATCCCTCCCGGTTATCGCGGAACCTTTAACGAATCCCCGATATCTGCAATGGCGTACAACAAAAAAAGCATCCGAAGCAGCCGCTATATGCGGTACTCCGGACACTTTACCCAGGCGAGCGGCAGTTGTCCCTTCCGCACGCTCCCCAGTGGTGCCCCACTTGATTCGCCAGTCGCGTGCGGACTGTTCAGTTGCCCTCATCATATCAAAGTTCATCCGTGCTGGCAATGCAGGCCAGCTCTATTTTTTCAGCTCTTCCTGAATCTTTTTGTTCGTCGCTTCCTCCGCTTCCCGCAGCGCGGTATTGACGTCCTTTTTGCCGAGGATTACGTTGTTGAAACCTGTAAGCAGGTTGCCTTCCGCGACGCTGTTGAATTTCCCGATCGGCGCCGCCGGAGCGAACTTGGCCGGTACGATCGCTTTGCTGTTTTTCCCTTTATACATCGCCGCGTCTTGACCGAACGCTTTTCTCAACTCCTCGCTCTTCAGCGCGGATATGAACTCTCCCCGCTTCACGCCGGGCAATTGAAACTCTTCCGAAGCCAGATAAGCCATCACCTGGAACGCCTGATCCTTATGCTTGCTCGTATTCGTCAGCCAGAACGCGTTCGGGTACGGCTGCGGCCCTACGCCGGGCTGATCGGCCATCGCCGGGAACGTCGCCAGATCCCAATTCATGCCTTCCAGCTCTTGGGCCGTGTGCAGCGTGCTGACCGGAATCCACATCGCGACCGTCCGGTCTTTGACGAACGTATTGCGCTGATTGGTTACATACGTCAGGTTGCCGTTCATGTTATAACCCGGAAGCGTATAGAAACGGGTCAAATTGTCGAACAGCTTTTTCCACTTTTCTTCGGAATAGGACGCCTTCTGAGTGGCCGGGTCGAACGTTTTGAGCGAATACGGATTCAGCCTCATGAAATGCTGGGCGGATACGAACAGCCCGCGATACGTGACGCCTCCGTCTTCCCGCGTCAGCCGTTTCGCCAGATCGTACAGATCGTCCCACGTATTCCCATCCTTCGGATACGGAACGCCGAACTTGTCGAAGATGTCCTTATTGTAATACACCGTCGCAGGCGACATGAATACCGGCAGCCCATACATGCCTCCACCGCCCAGCAGTTTCATCTGGTCGACGACCGCCGGTTCGAGCTTGTTCAAGTCGAACTTGTATTTCTCGATGAGCGGTGTAATATCGGTTTGAAGCTCATGCTGAAGCAAATTGTTGTATACGAGTCCCGTCGACGAAAAAATGAGGTCCAACTGCTCGCCGGCCGTAATCATCTCCTGCACTTTTTTCCCGTTCGTCATCGGTACGAATTTCGGCGTAATATGCGGGAACTTTTGTTTGACCGGACCCGCGATTTCTCTCTCGAACCTTTCCGCCGGCCAGTCGCCGCCGCCGTCATAGAAGACAAGCTCGATCGGTTCTTCCTTCTTCGGCGGCTGCTGAACGTCTTCGCCCTGCACACCGGCTTGGCCTTTCCCTCCGCATGCGGCCAGCATTGTGGATACAAGCGCTGCTGCGATTACACCGTTTACCATTTTTTTACTCATGATGGACACCCCTTATCGTTATCTGTTTGAAATTTGATCTGCAAGCGATTTCATATTAGAAATATAGCACAGCACTCCGGCTAATGGCTTTAGACACGAATGGGAAGGCTGGCGGTTCATTTAACTGTCAGTGGTTTTTTGAGGAAACCCCGTCATCGGCTTGATATGGACTGGTAGTCGGTCAGTGCGGTTAGACGGGGGCGGGGCGATATCGGGAGATGGGACGATAAGCGGCTGGGGGGCAGCAATGGCAGCGCGGGCGGACGACTAGGGGCAGTCACTGATCCAGCAAACAGGCTGGTGGCGACTGGGGAGCAGTCACTGATCCAGTAATGGGCGAACGGTGGCTGGGCGGCATTTGGTGGTCAGTCGTAGACAGGTGAGTGGCTGGGGCAGTCACTGATTTAGCAATGGCGGACGGTGGCTGGTGCTGGCGGTAATCAAGCAATAGGCGGGCGGGGGTTCCGGGCTTAATCCTCCTGCTTTTCGCCTAAGACGGCTGTGGTATAATACAGATACATGATAGCTGTGCGCGGGATAAAGGAGGATGTCATCGGAATGAAACCAAAGTCTAATCCTATCCGGATGTTCACCGAATATTATTACAAATGGAGTTATTTCCCCGTCACTACTTCTTTTCACTCTCATTCCCAGTACGAGATCTACTATTTCCATAGCGGTCGGTGCGATTATATGATCGGCGACCGGATTATTCCTTTGGAATCCGGCGATCTGATTATTATGAACGGCATGACCCGCCATTGTCCGAAAGTACACCCTTCTGCGGAATATGTGCGCACGATGTTTTCATTTAATCCGCATCTGGTTCAACTGTTCGGCCCCAGCCTGCTTGCTTGCGGACCGCTCCGGCCGTTCGAGCTGCTCGGCAACCATCATATCCGGCTCGATGCGGAATCCAAAACGGAATTCGAAAGCATTTTGGAGCGTATCAACAACGTGTATTACAAAAACGACGTCATTAACCGGAACAGACTGCTCAGCGCTTTTTTCGATCTGCTGATGCTGATTTATGAGAAATGTCAGGTCGATATGGAGTTTGCCCGCGCCAACGTCACGGACCGGGAGCGGCATGTGCAGCGGATGATCGCTTATATCGAGGAAGGTTATGCGGAAGATATCGAGCTCGACAAGATGGCCGCCGATCTCCATCTAAACCGCTTTCATTTGATGAAGCTGTTCCGCGAGGTGACGGGCATGACGGTGTTCGATTATATTTACACGCGTCGGGTCAATCAGGCTAAAATCTTATTTTTCCACAGCGACGGCAATACCGTCACCGACGTGTGCTACAAAGTCGGCTTTAAACACCTTTCCCACTTTAGCCGCGTCTTCAAAAAACAGGTCGGGATGACGCCCGACCAATACCGGAAAATGATGCAGGTAACGCCTTCTATGGCTTATCGATAGATCAACTTCGAAACAGGCCGCGAACTCGCCCCAAAACCTGGATCAAGGATCGGGGCGGACTCGCCGTGAGGCCAAGCTGGAGGCCCAGGTCGTCTAACTACTGGAGGCAAGATCTGGAGGAGTTCACCGTGGGGCTAAATTTGTGACGAGGGCGTCAAGCTGGGGGTAGAGACTAAGGCCGGGGGCGCTGCGAGGCCAAGTTTGCGGCGGCTTCGCCATGCTGGAGCCAGGGGCCGAGACAGGGTACGACTCGAGGCCTTGTTGCGGCGGCTTCGCCATGCCGGGTCCAGCGGCTGAGGCAGCGTTCGATTCGAGGCTTAGCCGGATGCAGGTACGAGCAAGGTAACCTACGTCAGTGAAGGTGCCGGCTTGCCAGACTTTAGGGGTTCCGGGGGTTCCTCATCTATCCCAAGGGGGCACAAGAGGCGAATGAATGAAATAGCAGTCTTTTACACCCCTTATTTTCCAATTATCCGGATTTTTTTAAAAATAGAAGTTTTTTGTAGCTCTTATTTTCGACTCTACTACCCGATTTTCGCCCTTCCCCCTCAAATAAGAGCTTCTACCATCTCTTATTCTTCCAAACAATCCAATTTACTCAAAAATAAGAGGTGCAAACCACTCTTATGCTTCCCTCATACGAATTGACTATCCACCGTCCCAATAGTTAACCCCACCGCGCTACACAAACTTCTTGACGATTCCCCTCATACGGCCCTCTCTGTTCTCCATCAGCTTCTAATCCATCCATTTTTAACTTAATTTTTCTTTTATTCCTTATTTGTGAAAATTCTTTTCTTACTCCTTCCTTCATTCCTTCATTCCTTCATTCCTTCATTCCTCCTTCACTACTCCTTCCTTACTCCCTCATTCCTTCTAGCTCCTTCTAGCTCCTTCTATCTCCTTCTAGCTCCTTCTATCTCCTTCTATCTCCTTCTAGCTCCTTCTAGCTCCTTATAACTCCTTCTAACTCCTTATTGCCCCTTCACTCGTTACCTCTCCCTCCTACCTCTTCTTTCCCGGCCAATACATAATCCGCTTTCTCATATTTCTCATATGACTCACCAAACTCTCCACGGCTGCAACTGCCTTCAGCCGCTCCCTGCGCTCCGCCGGGTGCAATGCTCGCCCGCCCCTAGTTCCTCCTGCCGCATTTCAAGTCCCCCGTAACCTTCATTTTCCCTCCTACCTCCTCCACATCGTGTGACTCCTGCCCCCCGCCGCAAGCTGCCTCGCCCTCCCCAGCCTCCGCTTGCTCCACATAGAAAAAAGGCGCCGGCTTCTTAACCGGCACCTGTAAAAAAACTTCTAGTACCCCATCAATCCTTAAATTGTGGGTAAAGGCGTTTTAATTTGATCCTTGCATCATCAGTAGTAAATTGCCAATCTACGCCCTTT
>NZ_JACXJA010000029.1 GCF_014705615.1 Paenibacillus oceani | reverse complement strand
CGGTGCTCACGTAGCTCCACTACGCTCCGCTCCTCATTTCCTAACTTCATCCCATCTTCTCGGTGCTGAAAACCGGACTTTTTCAACTCGTACTTTAAGCGCGCTGCCTTTTCCTGGGCAGCATCGTTTTCAGTTCCGTGACGACTCTCTCCGGCGTCAGCCCGACTTCCTGACGCTGTTCCTTCGGACTGCCATGCTCAACGAAATAGTCGGGAATGCCGACCGGCTTCACGCGAACGCCGTAAATATCCCGCTCCGCATAAAACTCCAGAACCGCGCCGCCGAAGCCGCCCTTCACGGTCCCTTCCTCGAGAGTTAGTATATTGTAGCCGTCCTCGTACAGATTCATCAGCATCTGCTCGTCAAGCGGCTTCAAAAATCTCGCGTTCACGATCCGCGGCTGGATGCCCTCGCTCTTGAGCAGCTCGGCTGCACCGAACGCAAGCTCCAGCATTTGCGGCCCCGCGGCCAAAATAGCGAAACCTTCGCCGTCGCGCACCGTTTCCCAAGATCCGATCGGAATCGGCTTCGCTTCCTCGTCCATCTTCACGCCTACGCCGTTCATCCGCGGGTAACGGACCGCAATCGGCCCTTCATTGTAATCGACGGCTGTCTTCATCATATGCCGCAGCTCGTTTTCGTCCTTGGGCATCATCATGACCATATTCGGAATGCTGCGCATAAAGGCAATGTCATACACACCCTGATGCGTCTCGCCGTCAGCGCCGACAAACCCTGCCCGGTCGATGGCAAAAATAACGTTCGTATTCTGCCGGCAAATATCGTGAACGATCTGATCGTACGCCCGCTGCATAAAGGTTGAATAGACGGCATACACCGGCTTCATTCCTTCCAGGGCAAGCGCTGCGCACAACGTAGCGGCATGCTGCTCGGCGATCCCGACATCGATCATCCGGTCCGGATACAGCTCGGCGAATTTCAGAAGTCCCGATCCGCCGGGCATCGCCGGCGTAACCGCAACGATCCGCTCATCCTGCTCCGCCAGCTCGATCAGGGAATTGCTGAACACTTCCGTGTACATCGGAGGTCCGACCGCTTTAATAAATTGGCCGGATTCGATTTTGTAAGGCCCTCCGCCATGCCACGTATGCGAATCTTCCTCGGCCGGAGAGTAACCTTTCCCTTTTACGGTAATAACGTGGATGAGGACAGGACCGTTCACTTTCTCCGCTTGCTTGAACGTCTCGAACAGCTGTGGCAGATTGTGCCCGTCGACCGGACCGAAATATTTGAAGCCCAGCTCCTCGAACCATACGCCGGAAACGACCAGATATTTCAGGCTGTCCTTGAGACGTTCCGCCGTCTTCGCAAGCGTCCCGCCGATCGCGGGAATTTTTTTGAGCAGATGCTCGACTTCTTCTTTCGCTTTCGCATAATGCTTGTCGGTACGAATCTTGCTTAAGTAATTGTGCAGCGCACCGACATTCGGCGCTATGGACATCTCATTGTCGTTCAGGACGACCATCAAGTTTTTGCGTTCGTGGCCGATATGGTTCATCGCCTCAAGCGCCATACCGCCGGTTAAAGCGCCATCGCCGATTACGGCGACAATCTTGTTCTGCTCGCCCTTCAGATCGCGGGCGATCGCCATCCCCATCGCGGCGGACAACGACGTGCTGCTATGCCCGGCTTCCCAGACGTCGTGCTCGCTTTCGGACATTTTGACGAAGCCGCACAAGCCTTTGTACTTGCGCAGCGTATCGAAGCGGTCTTTGCGTCCGGTTAAAATTTTGTGCACATACGACTGATGGCCGACATCGAAAATAAATTTATCGTTCGGACTGTCGAACAAATAATGAAGCGCGATCGTCAACTCGACGACACCCAGATTGGGAGCCAGATGTCCGCCGGTTTTGGATAACTTTTCGATCAGAAAGCCGCGGATTTCCTCAGCCAGCGTCTCCAGTTGGAAAATGCTCAGCTTTTTAAGGTCGGCCGGGCTGTCAATTTGATTAAGGAGCACGTTATGCCCTCGCTTTCCGTTCGACTTAACCATTGTATAGGAGTAGTATTGCCCGTATTTTAACGAATCACAGCCTGCATCCGACACCATTATACCATATTCGCGAAATCTCACTCAATGATTGCCTAATAACGCTGCGCGAACGCGAAAAAGACGGGCAGCCAAGGAACAACCCGTCCATTCGATTCGTTAATGATCCCGCTCCGTCAGGAAATCGGCCAGCTCCAGCAGCCGCTCCGGCGCCTGGAACCCCGCATCCCGTACCGCTTTCTTGCCGAGATCGGTCAGTTCCGTCACCTTAAGCCGGGAAGCTTCCAGTCCGATAAAATACGGATACGTCACCTTTTGCATTTTCTCGTCGCTACGAACCGCCTTGCCGAGCTTCTGCTCGTCGCCGACCACATCGAGAATATCGTCCTGGATCTGGAAAGCCAGACCGATATTCCTTCCGTACGTCTCCAGCGCACTCAGCTGCCGCTCGGTCGCTCCCCCGATCCGGCCGCCCGCTTTGAGCGAGAATACGATCAAGTCGCTCGTTTTGTGCAGATGAATATATTCCAGCTCCGCAAGCTGGGTTAGTCCCTGTTCTCCCTGCATATCGGCGACCTGTCCTCCGACCATGCCGCGCGGACCGGCCAGAACCGCCAGCTCCTCGATGATGTCGAGCACACGTTCCGCCGGAACGCCGTACAGCCGGGATGCGCGGGATGCCGAATAAAAAGCATGGGTAAGCAGCGCGTCTCCGGCGAGGATCGCAATCGCCTCGCCGTACATTTTATGGTTCGTCAGCCGCCCCCGGCGATAATCGTCGTTATCCAGCGCGGGCAAATCGTCATGGACGAGCGAGTACGTATGTACCATCTCGACGGCGGCCGCAACGGGCAGCGCCGCTTCGACGGAGCCGCCGCACGCTTCGGCGGCGGCGAGCACCATTACCGGCCGGAGCCGCTTGCCGCCTGCCATCAGCGAATAGGTCATGGCGTCCTTGAGAACCGCAGGAATGTGCCATTCCTCGGGTGCGTAAGCGGCCAGCTCGCGTTCGATTAATGATGCGCGTTCTTTGATGTAGTCCGTTATGGACGGATGAGACATGAATCAGTTCTCCCTTTCATCGGACACCGGCTGAAACGGCTTCTTTACGAAGGTTCCGTTATCCTCCAGCAGTGTTTCGATCTTGCGTTCCACCTGCTCCAGCTTTTGTCCGCACAAGTGGGACAGTGACATGCCTTCCTGAAAAAGCTCAATCGCCTTCTCAAGCGGAACGTCCCCGCTTTCCAGCTTGGCTACGATCTGCTCCAGCTTGTCCATCGCCTGCTCGAAGCTGACTGGTTCATCCTTCACGCTGCTCATCCAGGTTCTCCTCCATTCCCCATACGTGGCAATTCAGCTTGCCATCGGTTAACCGGATCTTCACCCTATCCCCCGGCTGAATCTGGCTGACTGATTTGATAATCCGCTTCTCCTGATCGTCGTAGACGAGACTGTAACCGCGCTGCATCACCTTCAGCGGGCTCAGCGCATCCAATTGGCGAAGCTGTGAGACGTACCGGTGACGCGTTTCCTTGAAGACGGCCTGCATCGATTGAAGCAACTGATGGCGGGTTGCTTCGACGCGTTTCTTGGCATATCCGAGCTGCTGCTTCGGATTGTGCGAGGCCAGCTTCCGGTCGAGACGCATCGAGCTCTCCCTCGCCGCAGACAGACGCTGCCGCAGCCGGAATACGAGTTGCTCCTTCATCCGGTCGAGCCGCTGAGCCGGCTCCTGAAGCTGTCTTTGCGGTTGGGTAAGGGCCGGAGACTTTTGCAGACGATGTAACCGTTCGCGTCTAACCGACAACTGCGAAGATACTCCTTTCACCAGCCGCTGCGACAAATGGGCGATATGCTGCTTCAGCTCCATGATATGCGGAACCGCCAGCTCGGCCGCCGCCGTTGGCGTGGCAGCCCGAAGATCGGCCACAAAGTCGGCGATCGTAAAATCGGTCTCGTGTCCTACGGCCGATATGACCGGAATCGCCGAGGCGTGTATGCTGCGGGCTACGATCTCTTCATTAAATGCCCACAGCTCCTCCAGCGATCCTCCTCCGCGTCCGACGATGAGCACATCCGCTTCGCCGTGCCGGTTCATCACTTCAATCGCGCGAACGATCGAAGGAGCCGCCTGGGCGCCCTGCACAAGAACCGGATAGAGCAATACTTGCGCCGCCGGATAACGCCGCTGAAGCGTAGTCAAAATATCGCGTACCGCCGCTCCCGTCGGCGACGTAATAACGCCAACCGTACGCGGAAACTTCGGTATCGGTCTTTTGCGCGGAGCGGCGAACAACCCTTCGTCGCCGAGCTTCTTTTTGAGCTGCTCGAACGCCAGATACAAACTGCCGATCCCGTCCGGCTGCATTTGCGTGACATACATCTGGTATTGCCCGTCCCGCTCGAACACGGAAATATTGCCGCGGGCAATTACTTTCGCGCCGTCCCGCGGAATAAAGCCGAGCCGCTGATTGTTCGATGCGAACATAATGCTTTTGATCCGGCTGTCCGCATCCTTCAGCGTAAAATACATATGTCCGCTCGAATGGTGGGTGAAGTTGGACAATTCCCCTCTTACCCAGACGTCCTTGAGCACGGAGTCCCCTTCGAGCTTCATTTTGATATATCGCGTCAAATCTTTGACGGACAGCACTTTATCCCGGTTTTGCATCGGTATCACCGCACCCGCGCCGCTTACGCGCGCAGCGCCTTAGCCGCTTGCAGCGTATTGTGCAGCAGCATCGTGATCGTCATCGGACCTACTACGCCCGGCACTGGAGTGATCGGTCCCGCCGTATCCACGACATCGTTAAAATCGACGTCACCCGCCAGCGTTCCGTCCTCCAGCCGGTTGATGCCCACATCGATAACGACCGCGCCCGGCTTGACGAACTCCTTCGTGACGAACTTCGGCTTGCCGATCGCCACGACGAGAATGTCGGCCTCGCGGCACAGCTCTTTCATATTCTCGGTACGCGAATGACATACCGTTACGGTTGCGTTCTCGCGCAGCAGCAGCATCGATACCGGCTTGCCGACGATATTGCTGCGGCCGATGACGACCGCCCGCTTGCCGGATATCGTTATACCGGTACGCTTAATAATCTCTATAACGCCCGCCGGCGTACATGGAAGCAGACTCGGCTTGCCGATCGACAGATTGCCCACATTGATCGGATGGAACCCGTCCACGTCTTTCTCAACAGCGATCGCATCGATCACCGCATCTTCCGATATATGCTTAGGGAGCGGAAGCTGTACGAGAATGCCGTGAATCTTGGTATCCCGGTTCAGTTTGTCCACCAGCTCAAGCAGCTCGACCTGAGACGTTTCCGCCGGCAGCCGATGAACTTCCGAGTAGATTCCTACCTGCTCGCACGCCTTTGCTTTGTTCCGGACATAAACCGCTGACGCCGGATCTTCCCCTACAAGTACGACAGCAAGCCCCGGACGGAATCCTTCCGCCGCCAGCAAGTCGATTTCTTCTTTCAGTTTGCCGCGAATATCGGCGACAATTTGTTTACCGTTAATTACGTTCTCCGACATGATTCGTCCTCCCCTTACGGTTGACCGTTTTACTGGTTACCGCTTGTAGCTTCGTAGTTGCTCTTGATCGCGTCAAGCTCCTTGATCATTTTACCAAGCACGCCGTTGACGAACTTGCCGGATTCGTCCGAGCCGAACCGCTTCGCCAGCTCGATCGCCTCGTTGACGACGACTTTAGGCGGAGCGTCGCTTCCGTGCAGCATCTCATAAGCGGCAAGACGCAGTATTTGCCGGTCCACTTTGGACAGCCGGTCCACTTTCCAGCCGGTCAAATAAACCGCCAGCGTCTCGTCGATCCGCTGCTTTTGCCGGATAGTCCCTTCCACCAGATCGGTCAAATACGGGGTATTTGCAATAACGTCTTCCCCGATTGCTAGTTCCGCTTCATTGTCGCTCCGCGCCTCCTCCAGCGCTATCTCGATAGCCGCCTGAGGAGTCACCTCGTTCATATCGATTTGATACAAGCTTTGCATTGCGATTTCCCTGGCCAGTCTTCGCTTCACCCGCGAATCATCCTCCTGCCTGATGTCCAAACGTCCATGCGTTCAATATACCACAAATACCTGCAAACAAAACAGAAGAAGGCCGTTTCCAAGGGGGAACCGCCTTCCGTCGTTACCGAAACCATTTCCAACGATCCGCAAGCCTGCTCAGCCTATCCGTCCATTCTTCCGGGTTCAGCTTCAGCTTTCCCGCATCGTACCTGTTGCCGGCATATGTACACACCGCTATGAGAAAAGCGACAATGAGCATATCCCAAAATCCGCTTATTAAATAGATGATTCCCAAAAACAATCCCGAGGCGACGCCGATCAGGCGGCCTTTATGCCGTTCCCACAGCTCGTTCCACATGGCGCCAGCCACCTCTATTCGACTCTGCTTTTAAATGTCTGGGACTGCACGACATTGGCGATAAAGACGGACACTTTCGCAACCGGAATGCCGGTAACGTCCTCGACATGCGTCTTGACGGAACGTTGGATCTCCTCCGACAAATCGGGAATCGAGTTCTCCCCGTCTACGACGGCGCGGATGACCACATCCAGCCCCGCGTCGGTTACCGATACCCGGGCCCGCAAATCTTTAACTCCCCGTACGCGCCCTGCCGACTTCAACGATAAATTTTCGACGGTCTCCAGCGAGATGCGGATATCTCCGAAATCGGTACGCTGATCGATCGAAGGAACTTGTCCGCGTCCGCGGCGGACGGATACGTAGAAAAACCGGAAAGTGACCAGCAGCAGGAATACCCCGACCGCGATGGCCGGATAAGCGACCGTCCCTTCATAATACAGGTTGTTCAAAAAGTTTTCCGACGTGGCGAACGGCACCCAGCCGAACGAAACGACCAAAAAAAAGATGACGCTGATTCCAATAATCAGCGTATACAGGAATAGCAGCAACCGGTCCATTACTTTGATCACGCTGGTCCGTCCCCTTCCGCGATTGGCAAGGTTCGGAAGGTTGCCCGTTTCGTTTCTCCCGGCAACCTTCTTCCCCAGTCGACGGGCACGCCCGTTACTTAACGCGGTGCGCCGTCGTTTCTTCCTCTTCTTGCGGGTTTTTGTCCGCCGGCTTGAACTGGACGTCGTGAATGTGTACGTTCACTTCAACGACCGTCAGACCGGTCATCGATTCGATCGTCTGCTTCACGTTCCGTTGGATGGCGCCCGCCACCTCCGGAATACGATGACCGAACTCGATGACGATCGATACGTCGATCGCCGCCTCGCGTTGTCCGACCTCGACTTTCACGCCTTTGGATAAATTTTTGCGTCCGAGCAGTTCAGCGATGCCTCCGGCAAATCCGCCGCTCATACCGGCAACGCCGGGAACTTCCACAGTGGCCAGTCCCGCAATCACTTCGATCACTTCCGGAGCAATCTGAATCGTTCCGATATCCGTTTTCTCAAATTCCGTAGTTAGAGTGCTAATGGGTAACACCTCCCAGACGACTTGTCTATACTATTACTATACCATTTTGCCATTTTTATGACAAACGATACGGATGCGGCAAAGCCGTCAAGAGTTCGGATCGTTTACATCATGTTCCTCGAGAAACTTGATGTCGAACGTCCCGGCCTGGAACATTTTGTGATCCATCAGCTTGAGGTGGAAACCGATCGTCGTATGAATGCCTTCTACGGCGAATTCGCCCAGCGCCCTGCGCATGCGGGCAATCGCTTCGTCGCGGGTAGGGGCCCAGACGATCAGCTTGGCGATCATCGAGTCGTAGTGCGGCGAGATCGTGTACCCCGGATACGCTCCGCTGTCTACGCGGACTCCAGGGCCGCCCGGAGGGAGATAAAAATGAATTTGTCCCGGCGAAGGCATAAAATTGCGCTCCGGATCTTCCGCATTAATCCGGCATTCGATCGACCAGCCGTTGATTTGCACGTCTTCCTGCTGAAACGACAGCGGATCGCCCTGCGCAACCTGAATCATTTCCTTGATGATGTCGATATTCGTAATCATCTCGGTTACCGGATGCTCGACCTGAATCCGCGTATTCATTTCCATGAAATAAAATTGTCCGTCCGGACCAAGCAGAAACTCCAGCGTCCCGGCGCCCGAATAGTTAACCGCGAGCGCGGCCCGGACCGCAGCCTGGCCCATCGCTTCCCGAACTTCCGGCGTGAGCACCGGACAAGGGGCTTCTTCCACCAGCTTCTGCCTGCGCCGTTGTACCGAACAATCGCGCTCGCCCAGATGGACGGCGTTGCCGTGTTTGTCGGCCAATATTTGAATTTCGACGTGCTTCATGCCCGTCAAATATTTTTCGAGGTATACGCCCGAGTTGCCGAAAGCTTTCTGGGCTTCCTGCTGGGCGGTCGTAATTTGCTGGATGAGCATTTCTTCGTCGTCGGCGATGCGGATTCCTTTGCCGCCGCCGCCGGCCGTCGCTTTGATAATAACCGGATAGCCGATCTCCCGGGCGATCCGTACCGCTTCCCCGAGATCTTCGATCAGGCCGTCCGAACCGGGGATAACCGGCACGTTTGCATCCTTCATCGTTTGCTTCGCGACCGCCTTGTCGCCCATCTTGCTGATGGCGAGCGGAGACGGGCCGATAAACGTAATGTTGCACTGCTCGCACAGCTCGGCGAAGTCGGCATTCTCCGCCAAAAATCCGTAACCCGGATGGATGGCGTCCGATTCGGTCAACGTCGCCACACTCATCAGGTTGGTGAAATTCAAGTAGCTGTCCTTTGACAGGGTAGGCCCTATGCAGTAGGCTTCGTCGGCGAGCCGGACGTGAAGCGAGTCCCGGTCCGCCTCCGAATAGACGGCCACCGTATAGATGCCCAGCTCCCGGCAGGCGCGGATAATACGTACCGCGATCTCGCCGCGGTTGGCCACCAATACTTTATGAAACTTCATGTCGGCATTTTCCTCCAATTCGAGTCCATTTCATCCATGCTATGAAATCGGCTCGTTATTCCGGTTTAACGAGGAACAAGGTTTGTCCGTATTCGACCAGCTGACCGTTCTCCACGAGAATCTCGACGATCTCGCCTTTCACTTCGGCTTCGATCGGATTCATCAGCTTCATCGCTTCCAAAATGCAAACCGTCGTCTTCTCGTTAACCCTGTCGCCGATATTGACATACGGAGCGGCCCCCGGCGAGGATGCGCTGTAGAACGTCCCGACCATCGGAGACGTAATCTTGTGCAAGTTGGCTTCCGGCTCGGCCTTCGGCTGTTCCGGCTCTGCTGCCGCAGCGCCCGGCGCGGCGGGAACGACTGCCGGAGGGGCGATCTGCTGGACATAAGGATTATATGTAGGCGGGGCAGGATGCGCAACTACGACGGATTCGGTTTTATTCGGTTTACGGATTAAAAGGCGCGAGCCTTCGTTTTCGATTTCCAGCTCCTGCACGGTAGTCGAGTCAACCAGCTTGATCAACTCTTTGATTTCGCTTAATTTAAACATCGTTTCCACTCCTTCAACGGTTGTGAAGCGCTTGCTTGGACGAGCAACGTTAGTATTATATCACAACCGTCATTCGCACATAAACAAGTTTATCGCGGGAGCTCCTTTTCCGCTGCCTGCGGACAGGAAAAGCGGCCCCGGGGTTCACCCGGCAGCCGCTCTTCACGTCCACGCTCCGCCGGACATTTCCGGCAGAAGGTCCCGTTACTGCACATATTGAATCGTTACTTTGTCCGGAGTGACGTCCAGTTCGTTCATTACGTAATCGACGATGCTCACACCTTGGCTTTTCTCCAGCTTAGCCGTTTGCACGACGACCTTCCATTTGCCGCTTTCTTGGAGAACGATCGCATTTTTGAAGTCTTTCGCGAGGTAGTCCTCAATGCTCGTCACTTTCTCGTCAATATCCTGAAGCTTTTGAATTTCATTCATCGCCAGCGTCACTTCGTCGTTCGTTTTCTTCGAGTCGGTTTGAATCGTCAGCCACTTTTCCATCTGCTTGGAGAACTCCTCCGTACGTTTCATATGAAGACCCGCGAAATAATCGTTGCCCGAAGTCGTGACCGTCGACACTTGCTTGATCACTTCTTCATCCGTTTTCTTGGCGCCGGCCGCTACCGGAGCGGTTGTCGCTTTGTCGGCAGGAGGGGTTGCGGAAGCATTTGCTTGATCCGCAGCTGCTTTGTCGGCTGCCGCCTTGCCATCTACGGTGTCCGTCTTTGGAGCCGTGCCCGTCGTGACCGCGTCCACTTTAATTTCGCTGCCTGCCGCCTGCTGGGCCGTCAGATCCAGCTCATTCACATCTTCGGTGAACAGGTAATAAGCGGACAATACCACCATCAAGCTGAGCATCGAGACGAGCCATACCGTTTGTCTTTTCGTATTCATCGTTTCGTTTCCTCCTTATCGATCGATCGAAAATGGATGTTTGCCTGCCGGCAACCCTCTTACTGCTTGCGGGGCAGGACGGAGATTCGGTGCGCGGGTACGTCCAGCCCCCGGCCGACCGCTTCTGCGATCATTTGTTTAATCGTCAAATTTTCAGCGCCCTTGGCAACGACGACGACCCCCCTTATACGCGGCTTTATTTTTTTAATCACGATCGGAGTCTCGCTGCCGGATGCTTCGTATAAGACGACTTCTCCGCTTCGTGTTATTTCGGTTATGTGACGGGTCGATCCGTTCACGTCTTTTTCGTTCGTAATTTGCTGCGTTTCCTTCGTATTGGAATGAACCATGGTCTCCTCGGTCGATTCGATCGTGACGAGCACCTCCACTTCACCGACGCCCACCACTTTTTGCAAAACGTCCCGGATTGCGGCTTGATAAGATTCTTCGTAGTCCCGAAAACCGGCTTTGTCGTTCGCTTCCTTCCCGATAAATGTCTGGCGGGTTTCCGGATCGGCCGGGATTCCTCCCTGTTCCTTCGGTTGTCCGAGCGGCTTGATGTTCAGAAACGAGCTCAGGATCATCAGGGCGAAGCCCAGCAGACCGAGCAGTAAAAGCCACCGGAACGTATGAATCCGCTTCGGTCCTCCCGGACCCCCGCCGACCCGGTTTTCCAGCCATTGCAGCCATTTGGCCATGAGCTCACCTCTCTTCCCCAAGTTCCGTCTCGAACAGCAGCGTCACTTCATCCCGGTTCAATCGCCATTGCCTGTTCAACTGCTCATAGATGATTTTCTTCGCGCTCAACTGCTCCGGGGTCAGCCCGGCGTCCGTCCGTTTCGGCTCCGTCTTGCCGATTTGAACTTCGATATAAACGGGCCGGACGGCGCCGATCGGCTTGCGGTCTCCAGTTTCGCCCGGCGGATTTCCCGCAGCCGGAACTTCATCTATAAGATCAAGGACCACCTGCATATGTTTGATGCTCGGCGTTCCGTTATTGTCGTAATTCATCTGAAGCTGCACCTGCTTGACCGCCACCTGCGCCGGAAGGGCCACGCTTTGCTGAAGCTCGGCGGCCAGTTGCCTCTCCATCAGCCGCTGCGCCTCCGCCCGGTCGTCCTGACGCCAGCGCTCCGCGTCGTCCATAATCGCCTGCAGCGATTTCATCGTATCGAACGTGCCGGCTCCGGTTTTCTCCGTTCCGATCTGCTCGATGGAAGCGAGCAGCTTTTGCGAATCCCAGTTTTCCTGGAACAAGGCCAGCAGCGGAGACAGCAGCGTCAAGAGGATGAACAGGCCAAGCACGGTTTTCACATACCGCTGAAAAGCGTTGTTCGGCAGCAGCAGGTCGACAAATGCGGCGAGCAGAACGATTAGAATGATCTCTTTCAACCAGCCGTGCAGCCAGGCTATCATGGCGCCATACCCTCCTGAATCGCTTTGATGCGGACGTTATCTCATCATCACGGATACGTTGCCTGCCGTAATAATGATCGTGATCGCCAGGAAAAACATCAGTCCGACTGCGGCGAGCGCCGCGAATACGTAGATCAGGCTTTTGCCGATCGTCTGCAGGCAGCTGATGATCGGATTCGAGCCGAGCGGCTGCATGACCGCCGCCGATACGTTGTAGATCAGGGCGAGCGCCATAATCTTGATCGCCGGGAATGCGCACAGAAACACGATGATGATAACACCCGCGAGACCGACTGCGTTTTTCACGAGCAGCGAGGCGCCGATCACGGTGTCCGAAGCGTCCGTGAACAACCGGCCGACGACCGGAACGAAGTTGCCGGTTATGTATTTGGCCGTCCGGATCGTGACGCCGTCCGTTATAGCGCCGGTTCCTCCCTTGACGGAGATGACGCCCAGAAATACGGTAACTGTAATACCGAGCGCGGCAACGCTGATGTTGCGAAGCAGATTGGCAAGCTGGGTTACCTTGTATTTGTCGCTGATCGAGCTGACAATGTGCAGCACGGCGGAGAAAAACATGAGCGGAAACACAATCGTATAGATGAGTGTGCCGACCGCGTGAATCATAAAAACGATAATCGGATGAAGCACCGTCACCGATGCTACGTTGCCCATCGAACCGAGCAGCGTAAGCATGAGCGGGATTACTGCTATCATGAACTGAATCATGCTCGTAATCGCCGACTTCGCATACTGGATCGCCACGCTGAAGCTATTGATCGCGATCAGGAGCAGAACCATGTAAGAGATCGCGTAAGCGACCTTGCTGACGTTGTTTTTCTCGAATGCGCTCTGCAGTGACTCCAGAATCATGCTGAATACGGTCAGGATGACGATCGAGGCGAGCAGCTTGCCGTTAACCAGCACTTCGTGAAGCATGTACTTTCCGATGGCGGCGAAGATCGCCTTCAGACTGAACTTCTCATCATCGCCCGTCAGCAGCTCCATAAAGCTCGGGGCCCGGTTGTCCGGAAAATAGCCGCCATACTCGCTGATCAGCCGGTTCCAGTAGCTCTCCACCTTATCCGTCGGCAGACGTTCCGCCTGTTCCTTCACAATCGTCTCGGCCGGGGTGGATGCATGGGCGCTCTCTCCTGCGAACATCATCCAGACCAGGAGCAAGACGGCGGCCGTCCGGTAAACGCTTAGCTTGATCAATGGCTTCCTCCCCCGTCGGGCAATTCGCTTCCGGTCAGGCGGGCAGCAATTTGACCACCGTTTCGATGATGACGCTGATGATCGGGATCGCCATCACCATAATGAGCACCTTGCCCGCAAGCTCGATTTTGGAGGCGACCGACTCGAGCCCGGAATCCCGCACGATTTGAGCGCCGAATTCGGCGATATACGCGATGCCGATAATTTTCAGAATCGTTTTCAGAAACATGATGTTGATGTTCGTTTGCGCCGCCAAATCCTCCAGCACCCGGATGACTGACGAGATCTTGCCGAGCAGAAACAGGAAAATGTAGATTCCCGTAATCGCGGCCAGCAAAAAGGCGAACAACGGCTTTTGTTCCTTCAGGACAAGCGTGAGTATCGCTACGATAAACCCGAGTCCGACAATTTGGATAATCTCCACAGGACCACCTACTGGAACAAAAAGATCGTTTTGATTTCCTTGAACAAATCGTCCAGCAGGCTCACCACCATGAACAGGACGACGACGAAGCCGATAACCGTTACCCAATGCGCCATATCTTCCTTGCCCATCTGTTTCAGGACGGTATGGATCATCGCGATGATGATGCCGATGCCGGCGATTTGGAAGATCGCATTTACATCCACGTTCATTTGCGGCACCCCTTCTAGTACATCAAAATGACGACAAATGCTCCGGCCAGCACTCCGAGGCTTTTCCACATCTTCTCGTAGCGCCGCTGTTCGTCCCAGGCGTTCTGCTCTTCGGCCTGCAGCAGGGTTACGGCCAGCCGCAAATGTTTCGCCTGATCGCTGCGGTCGCTGATGCCAAGTGTATAGCTCATCTGGCTCAAGATTTCCCGTTCATTCGATGACAGGGCCGTTTGCTTCCAGCAGGTGTTCAGCGCATCGCGGAAGCTTTCTCCGGCAGTTATTCCGGAATGGGTCGAGAGCGGCTCGGCAGCCGACCGGAACAGGGCGGCAATCTGCGGCTCGAGCTGGTCGGCGATTCGCAGCAGCGCCTCCGGCAGCGGCGTGAAGCCGTACGTCATCTCCGTCTCAAGCCGCTGCAGCGCGTGGATCAGCTGACGGATCTGCCGCGGTCGGCGCGCGTACACCGAAGCTTTGGCGAAGCCGTACAGCGTAGCCGCCGCCAAAATCAGCACCGCGCCCAGCAGCTTCAGCATGGCCTGCCTCCGGCGGCTTCCGCGCGGCCGGCGGACAGCTCGGCCAACTTGCGGCCGGCGGCGTCCCAGACGGTGAACCTCGCTCCCGTACGGCGGCACCTCGACAGCTCGACCAGACGCGTGAACATCCGGTCCTCCAGCATCCGCTTCATGACCGGCCGGTCGCGGACATCTGCGGCATGGCGTCCGTGCGCCGTGGCGATGACCCGCACCCCGGCATGCAGCGCTTCCTGCAGAGCCGCCGCATCTTCGGAACGTCCAATCTCATCGACGATCAGCACCTCGGGCGACATCGACCGGATCATCATCATCATGCCTTCCGCTTTCGGACATCCATCCAGCACGTCCGTACGCGGACCGACGTCGAAAGCCGGCACCCCTTTGACGCAGGCCGCAATCTCCGAACGCTCGTCGACAATGCCTACCCGAAGTCCTGCCTGCGGGCGGGGGGCACCGAAGCCTTCGCCGCTGCTAACCATTCTCGCCAAATCCCGGATCAGCGTCGTCTTGCCTTGGCGCGGAGGGGAGATGATGAGCGTCTGGTGCACGGTGCGCGCCGAATCGTCCCAGATCGCGGACAGCAGGGTGCGGGCTATGCCGGGGATCGCCTTGGCTATCCGGATGTTGAAGCTTCCCACATCGCGGATATGTTTGACCTCGCCGCGTTCGAGCACCGTCTTTCCGGCCAGGCCGACCCGATGCCCTCCCGCTATCGTGATATATCCCCGCCGCAGCTCTTCTTCGAACGTATACAGCGAATGATTGGTCAGCAGATCGAGCAGCTTTAGCCCGTCTTCTTTCGTAGGCTTATAGCTTTGCTCCGGCCCGTCAGCCCAGCTTCCGTCCGGCGCCACGAACCGGGATTCGCCGTCCACGACGAGCTCCAGCGGCCTTGCTTCGCGGATTCGGATCTCCTCGAGGTTGTCTCGCATTATCGCAGGCAGCTTCTCTATCATTTTGCGGATCGTTGCCGGCAAAAACAGTAGAATCGGTTGCATCGCGGTTCCTCCCCGGGTTGTCCAGTCGTTTACTCTCATCTATATGCCCGGACAAGGCGTTTATTCCCTATTTTTTTAAAATGCCTATGAAAATGAAAGTAACGCCGACGCCAACCCACAGCATCTTCGTAAACGACAGTTTATCGGCCAATCCTACCAATCCGATCGTGGTGGTCGCTAGAAGAGTCAGCGGTCCGACGATCGCCAGCCCCGAATTGACCAGCAGCGCCTTGTCCACCTGGTTAAGCCGGAGCATGATCAGCGCGGCCACTATTTCCAGACTGCCGGAAAACAGCCTTAGACCAGCCATACTCATGACGATTTTATTGATCATCCTTCTCCCTCCTTCCTTGGCGATGCCGTACGCCCCGCGGAAGCTCCAATGCGGATGCCGTTCATTTCCGCCGCACTCCGATTGTGCTGTGCCAACTCGTCCGAGACGCCCCTCTCCCCATCCTATGCAGGCGCGTCCCAGTTTAGGCATACCGGGCACCACGCTCCGGGCGGCTGCATATATTGCTTGCAGACAATTAACCAATCCTTTACAGCGAGGAGACTTGTTTTATGGACGTAACTTCACAGCTGGAGTGGCATCCGCAATTGCGGGACCCGACCGGATGTCGAACGTTCAAGCCGCGGTCTTGCGGCATAACGATGGTCATCGACAAAGGTCTCGGCCTCCATGCTTTCGAAGATTTGCTCGAAACGTCAGCGTCTTACATCGACCTGCTGAAAATCGGGTTCGGCACGACGCCTCTATATCCGGTCGGCCTGTTGAAGCGGAAAATCGAGCTCGCCCGGGAATATCAGGTTGCCACGATGCCCGGAGGCACGTTCCTCGAAGTAGCCGTCGCCCAACATACATTAACCGACTTTTTCGATACGATCGGCCGCCTCGGCTTTACCGCCGTGGAAGTGTCCGACGGCACCATCGAGATGGATCGTTCGGTCCGCAACTCTCTCATTCGGCGCGCCCGCGAGGCGGGGCTTACTGTATATACGGAGTACGGAAAAAAGCTGTGGGGCTCCGTCATTAACACCGAACAGTTGCTGGAAACGGTTCTGCTCGACCTTCAGCACGGAGCGGAGCTCGTTACGATTGAAGCAAGGGAATCCGGCGAGGGGGTCGGCATCTTCGACGCGGACGGAGAGTGCCGGGACGAGGAATTGCGAAGCATCCTGGGGCAGTTGCCGGACCCCGGACGGATTTTATGGGAAGCTCCGCAGAAGCAGCAGCAGATTCACCTGCTGAAAATCGCGGGATGCTCGGTCAATCTCGGCAATATCGCGCCGCAGGACGTCTATTCGCTGGAATCGCTGCGCAGAGGGCTGCGTTCCGATACGTTTCTGCATCCACAGCCGGAAAGATAAGATTAATGGAAGAAGCGAGGGATCGAACATGTTTGTGGACGTCATCGCGAGTGTGAACGAAGCCCGTTCGGATGACTTCATTCATAAGACGGTTATCGTCGTCGACGTGCTGCGGGCAACCAGCACGATCGTAACCGCGCTGGCCCATGGCTGTTCCGCCGTCGTTCCCGTCGAGACGGTCCATCAGGCGAAGCAGCTGCAGGAGCCTGGCGATCTGCTCGGCGGCGAACGGTACTGCAAAAAAATCGCAGGCTTCGATTACGGCAATTCTCCATTTGAATATACGGGCTCCGAATGTTCGGGGAGGCGCGTCATCCTGACGACGACGAACGGCACCAGGGCGATCCAGAAATCGCAGAAAGCAAGCCGGGTGCTGGCGGGAAGTATGCTGAACGCCGAAGCCTGCGCCAAAACCGCATTCGCTCTAAACCGCGATATCGCGATTCTTTGCGCCGGAACGCAGGACGACTTCTGTCTGGAGGACGGCTTGTGCGCCGGCCTGCTCCTTCATCATCTGGAGCGGCTCGGCGAGCGCACCGGGATGAACGATCTGGGCCTGGCGATGAAGCTGGCTTTCGAATCGGCAAGCGGGCAGATCGAGCAGATTCTGCTTGCCTGCGCCAGCGGCAAAAAGCTGATCAAGCTCGCGCAAAAGGACGATGTGCTGTATTGCGCCCAAATGAACCGGTTCGATCTGGTCCCCGTATTCCAGGATCAAAGAATGATTGTGTTCTAATCCCCCCTTCCTCTCATACACTAGTACGAGAATCCAGAAGGACAAGGGGCCATTCTATGAACGGCGAACTGCTGCTATTGCTGTTAATTATCGTAGGGATGATCGGCCGTTCGCCGATCATTACGACCGCTGCCTGCATCCTGCTTATCGTGAAGCTGATTCACCTGGAACGTTTTCTGCCGTCTATCGAACGAAGAGGCCTGGAATTGGGCCTCTTGTTTTTGACCATGGGGGTGCTGGTGCCGTTTGCCAGCGAGCGGATCTCGACCAAGGACATTACGGCCGTCTTCACGTCCTGGCCGGGTGTAATCGCCCTGCTCGGCGGCGCCATAGCCACTTATATGAACGGCAAAGGACTCGATCTGCTTAAGGTGGACCCGCAGTTGATCGTCGGGCTTGTCATCGGTTCGATCTTCGGGATCATCTTTATGAGAGGGATACCGGTCGGACCCCTGATGGCCGCAGGAATTACCGCTTTGCTGCTTAAAATTGCCAGCTTTCTGTTCGGAAAAATTCAGTAAACCGGCGTGAATTGCCGTTGAATCCACTGCACTCTTTGTGGTAGTGTATCAGAAGAGTCCGTATAGGAGGAGACGTCATGGCTTTAAAAGTGTGCAAGTTCGGCGGCACATCGCTTGCTTCCGCCGATCAGTTCCGCAAAGTGGCCGCTATTGCGCTGGCCGACGCTGACAGAAAAATTGTAGTAGTATCCGCACCCGGAAAGAGAGATAAACCGGACACGAAGGTGACCGATTTGCTGATCGCCTATGCCGAAGCCAAGCTGAACGGTACGGGAGTGGAACAGGTAGCGCAGACGATTCTCGACCGGTTCGCCGGCATTATCGAAGGATTGGAGCTGCCCCGGGAAGAGTTCGAGCAGATCGCCGGGCTGCTGAAGTCCAGAGGTGAAGGCGACCGCAGCCATCGTGCGCGCTATACCGATTCGATCAAAGCATTGGGTGAAGAATTCAGTGCCAGATTGCTTGCCGCTTTCCTGCACAAGGAGGGGCATGATTTTATATATGTAGATCCGAAGGAAGCCGGTCTTGTACTCAGCGACGAGCCGGGGAACGCTCAAGTGCTGCCGGAATCGTACGAGCTGCTTCGTTCGCTGCGGGACAACGCGCACCGCATCATTTTCCCCGGCTTTTACGGATACGCCAAAAACGGCAACCTCGTCGCCTTCCCACGCGGAGGCTCGGACATTACGGGTGCGATTCTCGCAGCGGCTGTTCAGGCGGACGTTTATGAGAACTTCACCGACGTCGACAACGTTTTTGCCGCAGACCCGCGGATCGTGGACAATCCGGCGGCCATCCACGAGATGACGTATGCGGAGATGCGGGAGTTGTCCTACGCCGGGTTCTCGGTCCTTCACGACGAGGCGCTGCAGCCGGCCTTCAACGCGAAAATTCCGGTTCATATCCGGAACACGAACAACCCCGAGTCGCGCGGCACGCTTATTTCGCTGGAGCGTCACAATCACGAGCTGCCGGTTGTCGGCGTAGCCGGATCGTCGGACTTCTGCTCCATCTTCTTAAGCAAATATTTGATGAACCGCGAGAAAGGATTCGGCCGGCGCCTGCTACAAATTATCGAGGATGCCGACCTGTCCTACGAGCATACGCCGTCGGGCATCGATCACATCTCGGTCATTATTAAGGAATCTACGTTTACGAGCGAAGTCGAACAGCAAGTGCTGCAGAGAATTCGTGCGGAGCTGCAGCCGGACAAGCTGATCGTCCAGCGCGGGATTGCGCTGATTATGATCGTCGGCGACGGGATGAGCAAGCAGATCGGCGTGGCCAAGCGCGCTACCGGAGCACTGGCCGACGCCCGGGTAAACCTGGAGATGATCAACCAGGGCGCATCCGAAAGCAGCATTATGTTCGGCATTCAGAACAGCGATATGAACAAGGCGATTGTCGCTTTGCACGGCGCATTTTTTAATTCCTGATATTGAACTTATTCCGGAGGGGCCATCAAGCCCCTCTTTTTCTATTGCTCTCCAAACCAAAAAAGCATCCCCACGATAATTCGTGACAGGATGCTGCTTTGGGACACGTTGAGAGTATGCTGCTAAGCACGGGAAATGTATTTGCCGTCGCCCGTGCCGATCAGAAGAACGTCGCCTTCGTTGATGAACAGCGGTACTTGAACGTTCAGGCCGGTTTCCATCTTCGCATTTTTGGTGGCGCCTTGAGCGGTATTGCCTTTGATTCCAGGCTCCGACTCCACCACCTTCAGCTCGACGCTGTTCGGCAGGTTAATGCCGAGAATCTCGCCGTGGTAGCTGACGATGCTGATCGTCATATTTTCCTTGAGGAAGTTCAGCTCCCATTCGAGCTGCGAAGCAGGAAGCGTAATCTGGTCGTAGGTTTCGTTATCCATGAACGTATGTTCTTGACCGCTCGCATACAAATATTGCATCGCACGGTTTTCGACGTGCGCGCGGCCTACGTCTTCGCCGGCGCGGAACGTCCGCTCCACCGTGTTGCCGTTGCGCAAGTTTTTTAGCTTCGAGCGAACGAAGGCTGCGCCTTTACCCGGTTTAACGTGCTGGAAATCAAGTACGGTAAAAATGTCGCCGTCTACTTCGATCGTCAAGCCAGTGCGGAAATCGTTAACAGAAATCAAAATCGGTTCCTCCTAAAATGTGGATAGTCGTGTCTTCTGCGTGTCCATCTGCAAAAAAAGGTTCACTAATCGATGATAATAAAGTCTTTTGTCGACTGTGTCAATCTGCGGACCCCGCTGTCGGTGACGACAACGTCGTCCTCGATGCGTACTCCGCCGAATCCGGGCAAGTAGATACCAGGCTCGACGGTGACGGTCATTCCCGGTTTCAGTACGGTATCGCTCAGCATGGACAGTCGGGGCGCTTCGTGAACTTCCATCCCTAGGCCATGCCCGGTGCCGTGCCCGAAATGGTCGCCGTACCCGCACTTGCGGATGACGTCGCGTGCCAGCGCGTCCGCCGCTTTTCCGGTCATCCCGGGACGGATGTGCTCCAGCGTATGCATCTGGGCTTCCAGCACGATATCGTACAGCTCCCGGTGCTTCTCGGTCGGTTTGCCCAGCATTACGGTGCGGGTAATATCGGAGCAGTACCCTTTATAATAAGCGCCGAAGTCCATCTTCACGAACTCGCCGGAGCGTAGAACCCGGCCGCTTGCTTTGCCGTGAGGCAGGGCGGAGCGTTCGCCCGAAGCGACGATCGTCTCGAACGAAACGGATGCCGCGCCGTGCTGGCGCATATAAAATTCGATCGTCAGCGCAACGTCGTTTTCCGTAATGCCCGGCTTCAAGGTCGTCAGAACGTGCTCGAACGTCTTGTCCGCGAGTTCGGCAGCTTCCTGCATCACCGCAAGCTCCGACTGATCCTTCACCATCCGCAGAAGTTCGACGAGCGGCTCGGCGGGCACCAGCTTGATCGGTCCGAGATCCGCCGCATACACGGTATAGGAAGCGTAGGTCACATGCTGCTGCTCGAACCCGACCTCCTGAATGCGCAGACTATCGAGCAACTGACGGACTGTCTCTCCGACCTTCGGCGCATGCTCTACGATCTCAAACCCTTTGGCCTGATCGGCTGCCTGCGTCATATAGCGGAAATCGGTAAGTAAGTAGGCTTTGTCGGCCGTAATAAGCAAATAGCCGGAAGATCCGGTAAATCCCGATAAATAGTGACGGTTATGCGATCCGGTCACGAACAGCGCTTCCAGCCTGCGCTCCTGCATCAACGCTCGCAGACGGGCCAGACGATCCATCAAGATTCGCCCCTTTCCTCAAGAAAACGATGAAGCGCCAGCAGCCCAAGCTCATAGCTCTGTGCGCCGAATCCGGCGATCTGGCCGACCGCGACGGGCGCGATCACCGACGTATGACGAAACGTCTCCCGTTTATGAATATTCGATAAATGAACTTCCACAACCGGCAGCTGAACGGAAGAAATGGCGTCGCGCAGCGCATAGCTGTAGTGGGTAAAGGCACCCGGATTCATCAATATGCCGTCCTTCGTCCCGAACGCCTCGTGAATCCGGTCAATCAGCACCCCTTCATGGTTGGACTGAAGGAATTCGAGCCGGATGCCGAGCGCCTGCGCCAGATTGGATAATCTCTCCTCGATCGAGGCCAGCGTCGACGTCCCGTATACGCCCGGCTCGCGTATGCCCAGCATATTCAAGTTCGGGCCGTGCAGAACCAATATGTTGTACAAGCTATTCACCACCCGATCGGAAGAATCGAACCGAAGCCATTTTACCATAAGTTTCCCCGCTTTGAGAACCTTTTTTTGGCCGCGATTCGCCTGTCAGCCGCTTGATTTGCCCGGCAGCGTCGGCTCTCTCTCCCTCTCGTCCGTAAATTCGAAGGCGATCGAAAACCCGATGAACAGCCCCCATACCAGCCACAGGCTAATTTCCGTCAAGATCGTATTCCAGTCGTACCGGTATATCCATCTCATCATCCCCGTAGAAGGTCCGACCAGCAAGTAGAGAAGCGCCCACCATGCCGCCCCGTATCCGATCCCCGCCCACGGCCCTCTGACTTTGCGCAGCAGCGCGGCATAGAGCAGCGAGGCCAGCAAGGAGAAGACGATAAACGTCAGCCACCCCATCCAGAAACCCGCCGGTGTATTCATAAAGGAAGCTGCAAAAAACGGCTTGGCCAAAAACCAGGGAGGTATTTTCGTAAATTTGAAATAATATTCGACAGCTTTAACTCCGCCCCAGATCAGTCCGGCGAAGAAGCCGATCTGCAGAGCGAACGACCATACATTCGTCTGTTCCTCAATTTGCGGACGATGCGACATGTCATCCCGTTCCTTTCCGGCAATCTCTCCTTATTATGCACAGGAGAAAGCAAAGTAATCGGGTGGCGTTCGACGCCGGAATTCGTTACAATGTAGAGAAAGGATTCACAACAAACGCACAGGGAACAATCGGCCGGTCTGCTGTTCCTGTTCAATCGAACGGCAGATTTGGCGATCCTATGACCGATCAGGTATTCCCGAAAAGGAGGGCGGCTTCATTGTCACAAAATCAGAGAGCTATCTACGGCGGCCAAGCGGTTATGGAAGGCGTCATGTTCGCCGGCAAAACGGTTAACGTTACGGCCGTCCGGAGAAAAGACAAACAAATCGATTTTTATGAGGTGCCCCGTCAAGAAGTCGCATGGGTCAACAAACTCAAAAAAATCCCGCTGCTGCGCGGCATCGTCGGTATTATCGAATCCAGCGCCAAAGGGGCGCAGCATTTGAACTTCTCGGCCGAGAAATACGCGGAGGATGAGACAGGGGAAGAAGCGACGGAAGAAAAGAAGTCCGGCGGAATGGGCAATCTTACGCTGATCCTCGGAGTAGCAGTCGTTGGTGTAATTTCGTTCTTATTCGGCAAATTCGTCTTTACGCTGGTGCCGGCCTTTATCGAGCAGCTATTGTTTCAGAACTTGTTCGAAAACCAGATTTTGCACAACTTGCTGGAAGGCGTCATCAAAATTATGCTGCTGATCGGCTACATTTATTTCATTTCGCTTACCCCGCTCATCAAACGGTTGTTCCAGTATCACGGCGCCGAACATAAAGTAATTAGCGCTTACGAAGCCGGCAAGGAATTGACTGTAGCCAACGTACAGAAGTTCAACACGCTTCATTACCGGTGCGGCAGCAGCTTTATCGTATTTACCGTTATTGTCGGTGTGATCGTTTATTCGTTTTTCGAATACGATAGCTTATGGGAAAGGTTATGGCTGCGGATCGCTCTGCTGCCGCTCGTCATCGGGCTGTCCTATGAAGTGCTTCGCATTACGAATTCGATGCGGGATATACCGGTGCTTCGCGTGCTCGGATATCCGGGGTTGTGGCTTCAGAAGCTGACAACCAAGGAACCCGACGATTCGCAGGTCGAAGTATCGATCGCTTCGTTCAACCGCATGCTGGAACTGGATCAGGCTTTGCTGACTAACGTGGGACGCGATTCCGGCAAAGCGGTATAAGGACAGCATTATCCGAAAAGGGGGAGTTTCCTTGAAAAGGCGCATGGACCCGCTCTTCATCGTCCTGATCGTGTTGATGGCCGTCGGCATCATCTATTCGTTAAAGGACAATCCGTTTAATTTGGTGGTGGCGGCAATCATCTTCGGAGGCGTATTTCTTCTCTATAAATTTCCGCCGGCCCGCTGGAGAAAATCACAATCCCGGAAACCTGCGCCGCCCTCCTCTTCCCGCTCGAAACCGAAAACCAAAAAGAAGCATGTCCCGTTCCGCGTCATTCAAGGCAATAAGCGGGACGACGACGATACCGACAAGCCGCATACGTACCATTAAGGGTACAACTGCCAAAAAAAGCCCTTGCCGACTAGGCGGGGGCTTTTTGGCACGTTTTCCGCTTGCAGGCGCATCCCGTTATGGCTGCATTTTCGGCTTAAGCGAGCAGTCCGTTGTCGGTCCGGTCGCGAATGAATTGATTGAAACAAGTGACATAATGCTCATGCGACCATTTCTTAAAATATTGGCTTGCGGCGCTATAGCCGGAATAATACAATTCCATGCTTTTGTCCGGTGTAATATCAAAGTCCGTTACCCGCACGCCCAGCGTCGGGATTTTGATCGTCCTGAACCGGTTCCATTCCTCGATGTACCGCTCGTCGTGCGCTTCCATCATGGTGGCGAACAATGCCTGAAACATCGACAGCGGCCCTAGGATGGAACGCGCCGTGTTCGCCTGCCGGCCGACGAGATGGAAGCCCACCGTCGGAATTTGCTCGTTTTCCGGAATTTTACTGTTTTGCTGGTCGTAGATCCAGAGCGGAAAATTGCTGAGCAGCCCGCCGTCGACAATATAAATGAATTGATCGGAAAACATCTCGCCTTTGGGACGCACTTTCGCCGACTTGCGAATGACGACCGGATCGAAAAAATACGGGATGCTCGTGCTCATCCGAATCGCGTAGGAGACCGGAAGCCGGTCGGGCTCGATTCCGTATTGCCGGATATCATGCGGCAGCACGAGCAGTCTGCCCCTTGATATATCGGAAGCGATAATTCTCAGCTTGTCGCGCGGCAGGTCCGCGAACGTTTTGATACCTTTCGCGGCAAGCTTTTGCGACACCCATTGCTCCAGCTTTTGACCGGAATACAGCCCTTTTTTAACGAACAGACGAATGGCGGGGCCGACCAGACGGATTTGATGAAGCCACGATTTGACCAGGAAGTCGGTAAAGGGTGTCTCCAGCATCATTTTCTTCAACTCGTCCGCCGTATACCCCGCTGCCAGCAACGAAGCTACGATCGCTCCCGAGGAGGTGCCAGCCACTTGATGAAACCGGACATTTTGCTCCTCCGCGGCTTTGATCGCCCCTACCAGCGCAATCGCTTTGACGCCTCCTCCTTCAAATACCCCGTTCACTTTCATGCTGCCGTCACACCTTCCCGCGCGTTAGTGACACGCGTTATCGCTACTACGGGCGATAGACCGAAATCGATCTCATATCGGTATCCGTTAATACGTATGCGACAGTAGTTTGTACGTATGCATGCCGGGAAGCAGCCTGAAAATAGCGAAAACGCCCCGCAAGCCTCCGGCAAGGCTTACGAAGCGTCTATTATGGTCAATCGATCATTACGATTCCAATTCGCCGCGGATGTTCATTAATTCCGTAACGCGCTCCGGGTGCCGCTCGAAAAATTGGACCAGCACTTCGATGCACGTAATCGAATCCCAACTCAAATGGTGCTCGATTCCTTCGACATCCTTATAAATGTTTTCTTCCTGCACGCCGATCAGCTTCAAAAAGCTCTCCAGCAGGTGGTGCCGTTCAACAAGCCGTTTCCCCATCTTTTTGCCTTTGGAGGTCAAAACGAGACCGCGGTAACGCTCATAGATCAAATAATTGTCCTTGTCCAGCTTCTGAATCATTTTCGTCACGGACGAGGGATGCACTTCTAGCCCTTCGGCGATATCGGACACTCTGGCATAGCCTTTCTCGTCGATCAGCTTGTAAATTTTCTCCAGATAGTCCTCCATGCTTGGTGTCGCCGCCATAAGACCCCTCCCTGCTCTCGTATTCCCAAACCTAACTAATGATACACCGTTCACGGACACAAAGCAAGTTTGCCTCGAAGGCACGGCAAAAACTGTCGGTTCCAAAAGAAGCTGAAACCATCCCGATCCGGGAAACCTATCTCAGGGGAATGCTGAACGGAAAGGAGCCGATGTACAGGTGGCGACAACGATGCTGGAACGCCAAACTAAAGGAAAAAATACGCTGCAATTCGTTCCGGAGCTGGTCTATTTCGAACCCGATGCACTGGAATATCCGAAAGGCCGGCGTCTGATGGAATGGGCCGAATCGCAGCAGCTTCCGATCCGGATGACGAGCTCGCATAACCGGATAACCGGGTTTCCCGGAGAGAGCGAGCTGGAGAAGTACAAAATCGCCAAGCGAACCCTTGTCGTCGGAGTGCGCAAGACGCTGAAGTTCGATACTTCGAAGCCATCCGCCGAATACGCGCTTCCGATCGCAACCGGCTGCATGGGCCACTGCCATTATTGTTACTTGCAGACGACGCTTGGCGCCAAGCCGTACATTCGCGTTTATGTCAATATGGACGATATCCTGGAGGCGGCCGCCGGTTATATCGCCGAGAGAGCTCCCGACATTACCCGTTTCGAAGCGGCATGTACATCCGATCCGGTTGGGCTCGAGCCGATTACCGGCTCCCTGAAGGAAGTCATCGAATTTATGGGCAGACAACCGCTCGGACGGCTTCGATTCGTCACCAAATTCCATCACGTCGATTCGCTGCTTGATGCGGAGCATAACGGCCATACCCGCTTCCGGTTCAGTGTGAACGCCGATTACGTCATACGTAATTTCGAACCGGCGACCTCCACGTTTGCGGAACGAATCGAAGCGGCCGGCAAGGTTGCCAGGGCGGGCTACCCGCTCGGCTTTATTATCGCTCCGATCATCTGGCACGACGGATGGGAGGACGGCTACGCCGAATTGTTGCGCAAGCTGGGTGAGACGGTGCAGGCGGAAGCCGCTGTGGATCTTACGTTCGAGCTGATCCAGCACCGGTTTACGAAGACGGCCAAAACCGTAATCGGGCAGCGGTATCCGAAAACGAAGCTGGAGATGGATGAAGCGAAGCGCAAATACAAGTGGGGGCGCTGGGGTCAAGGGAAATACGTATACCCCGACGAGCAGGCGAACGCGCTCCGGGAGTTTATTACTGAACAGATCTTCCTCCGGTTTCCGACGGCCACGATCGAATATTTTACTTAGGAGGTGTGGTGGGACATTATTAAGGAAACCGTCCAGTGATGGTCTGGACGGTCCTTTTGCGTGCAATCTGTACGTACCCCTTATTTCAACCCACTGGTGGGGGATGCTCCCTTTTCGCGGATTTTTGCAGTCTCAAACCGCTTCTATTTCACCCTCCAAGCGGATTTTTGGGGAAATAAAGGGTACAAACCGCTCGTAATCCTTCGTATTGGGTGCGGTGCTTCACCCCTTGAAGCAGGGCAGAGGGTCCAAACGGCCACCCACGAGGATGGCGACTCGAGACATTTGCTCTAACGACAAGAAGATAACCCCTAAGTATCCCCGCCGCCAAATTAAGGTAATGGGCTCGAAGGAAAACAGCTCCTCTTGTCGAATATGTCACATAGGAGTACTCCGTTCTCGTTTCCGGGTTGGGTAACCTAATCTTCGGGACTCGGTGCGATACTCCTTTTTTGCGAGCCAACAGCCGCAATGCGCCATCAAATGGGCTGTATAGAACTCAATTTCTGGTATTCAATTTTCTGGATTTCAGTTTCCGAGATTCAATTCCGGACTTCGACTTCTGAACTTCGACTTCCGGACTTCCAGACGATCGTCGTTACCTATGCCTATGGGCTTAATTGCGATGCAGATTGCGTTCAGCAGTCCTTCGTGTACAGCAAGTGTGAAGGTTATGTAAAGCCCTTACATACAAAATAACGTCAATTGTAAAAAAAATATTGATGCAACTTCAGAAAAACTTTAGAATTTAGATACTTTGATCTTTTGACTTTTCTGTTATGATCAGAACATCGCCACTTTTGGGAGGGTGCGCCCAGCTTCAACATGAATATAATACTAATATTACCTACGATCGGCCAAGCCGGAAACTCGGCAATCGGATTCGCGCTTTGGCATACGACGTACCCGGATGAAAGGGGTTATATACTGACATGAGCCAAGGCAAGCTGCGGCAATATTATCCATTGCTATGGATGCTGGCAATACCGATTTTGAATATTTTTTACGGGATTTTGAATCGTCCCGGGATGAGAACCTACGATTTGTCGACCCGGGTTGATGAGATACTGCCCTTTCTGCCCGTATTTGTCATCCCCTACCTGATCTGGTATCCTTTTATCGCCGCATGTCTGGTAACGTTGTTTTATCGCAACCGGGCTACGTACTACCGTACTTTGTTCGCACTATGTCTCGGTCTGGTTATCAGCTATATTTTCTTTTATTTTTATCAGTCGGGCATTACGCGGCCGCAGCTCGGGGAAGGCTTCCTGTACAGTCTCGTCCAGTTCGTCTACCATAACGACGCGCCTTACAACTGCTTCCCGAGCATTCATGTGCTGACTACGTATCTCATGATCAAGTCGTCCAAGCAAGCGTTCCCGCACGCCGGACTCCGATGGGCGATCCATCTGTTGGCCTGGTCGATCATCTTATCCACCGTATTCGTCAAACAGCACGTGCTGCTCGATATAGCAGGCGGAATTGCCGTAGCCGAAATCACTTATTTCGTAATCGGCCTCGTACCGGCATGGGCCAGAAGCCGCAGCCGCAATCCGGGGAAAGCGTTCGGTGCGTCCTCGGAGTAAGTTCAAATAAATCGTTTGGGTGGAGAAAATGAAACTATTTTCAGCAATTGCCGAGCACTTCGTATTTATAAACAAATTCATCCGATTTCCGCAGCAAGTGGGCAGCATCGCTCCCAGCTCCTCTTTTCTCGCCCGAAAAATGTTCCCCCCCAAACCCGGCGGCCCGGCTTTGAAAATTGCCGAGCTGGGTGCGGGGACCGGGGCAATTACAAAATATATTCTTAAAACAATGCCCGAAAGTTCCGAGCTGTTCCTGTTCGAAAAGGACGATTCTCTCCGGGAATCGCTGCAGCTCAAATACGAAGCGCAAGCTTCGTACTACGCCGAAGCCCGGAATATGATAGACGCGGTCCGCGACGGCCGGAAGTTCGATTACATTCTGAGCGGACTCCCGTTCGCCAACTTTCCGCAGTCGCTAAGGAACGAGATTATTGACCAGGCTTACGAGACGCTGAAGCCGGGCGGATTGTTCATCGCCTTCCAATATTCGCTGCAAATGAAAAAATTGCTGGAGAGCCACTTTGTGATCGAACGGATCGATTTCGTACCGTTGAATATTCCGCCGGCATTCGTCTATGTATGCCGTAAAGGGGAAGGCGGAGCGGGATGAACTACGAATCGTTGATGGGCATGATCGAGCATTTCGGCTATGCCGCTTTATTCTTTGCCCTCTGGCTCGGGATCGTCGGCATGCCGATTCCGGACGAGGTGATCGTCATGACCGGTGGGGCCGTCGCAGCCAGCGGCATTCTCCAGACGGTCCCCGCCTTTATCCTGACCTATCTGGGCGTGATCTCGGGCCTGTCGCTCGGATACGTGATCGGGCGATATGTGGGAACTCCCGCGTTAAGCAAGCTGCGTCGCAAAAAAAATATGGGTTATTATATAGGTGTCTCCGAGAGGCTGATTAACAAATACGGCAGCATGTCGCTGGTGATCAGCTATTTTTTTCCGGTCGTCAGGCATGTCGTCCCTTACCTGGTCGGAATGAACAAGATGCCGTTCTGGCGTTACAGTCTCATCTCCTACTCGATCGGCTTTGTATGGACGCTCGCTTTTTTTGCACTCGGAGGGTTTGTCGGGGATCAGGCGCAGTTCGTCGGCTCGATGATTTACGCTTACGGCGTGAAGCTGCTGATTATTATTCCTTTGGCGGCCTTGGCATTATGGCTGTTCTACCGGTTTGTTCTGGCTAATCGGCCGAAGCGGGTGGAATAAACGAATCGTACAATCGGCTCCAAACATACGAAACCTCCATTACCGTTAGCGGCAATGGAGGTTTTTTAGGGTCGTCCGGCAGCCGCCGGATTTAGAAGATCAGCCAACTGGGCGTACGCTCCTGCAGCCAGATCGTAATCAGAATCATCTTGTCGAAGTACAGCAGCAGCGCCATCACAATCATCAGCCCGCCGCCCACTTTCATCAGAATGCCGGAATAACGGACAATCCACTTGGTCGAGCCGATAAAGAAAGCGAGGATGAAAAACGGAACGGCGAAACCGACCGAATAAGCGGTCGTCAGTTGGAACCAGGTGCCCGGCTCCGTTGCGGCCAGCAGCAAAATCGAAGACAGAATCGGTCCGACGCAAGGCGACCATCCGGCCGCGAAGCCCATCCCGACCACGACCGAGCCCAAATAACCGGCCGGCTTCGAATTGATCTGCAGCTTCCGCTCGCGCATCAGCCATTGCGGCTGGAACACGCCGATCAAAAACAGTCCCATCACAAAAATTAAGATGGCGGACAATTGGCGGATCAGGTTGCGGTATTCGTTAAACCAATCGGCCACCATACCAACGCCAAAGCCGAGCGAATAAAAAATAATCGAAAACCCGAGAATGAAAAACAGCGTATGCATCGTTGTGGCAAGCCGGATTTCTTTTTTCGTCCGTTCCTCCTTCAGTCGCTGCACTGAAATACCGGTTATGTAGGACAAGTAAGAAGGGTACAAGGGCAAGCAGCACGGAGAAATAAAAGAGGCAAAACCGGCGAACAGCGCGATCCAAATATTCACTTGATCCAAAGCGATACCTTCCTTTCCGGGGCAAAACTATACGCTCGCTCTGCGCCCCCGAGCAAGCAGGGTGACGATCAGCAGCGTGATCAGCATAAGAACAACCGTCGCTCCCGGCGCCCAGTTCCATACTCCCGCTGCGACGAGGCCGCCTACGACCGCCACTTCGGAATAAAGCACGCCGATCCAGACCGAATGACGAAAACTTTTGGCTACGGCCAGGCTGCAAGCGACCGGCACCGTCAGCAGAGCCGATACGAGCAGCGCCCCGACGATTTTGATCGCGACTCCGATGACGAGCGCCGTCAGCACCGTGGTCAGCAGGTTCAGGAAACGAAGCGGGATTCCGCTTACGGCCGCCGCATCCTCATCGAACATGATCAGAAACATTTCTTTGAAGAACACGAACAGCATGACAAGCACGACAAGCGTAACGCCAAACACGAGCCACAGATCGGTCCAACTGAGCGTATAGATGCTTCCGAACAAATAGCTCGTTACGTCCATATTAAAGCCTTTGCCCAATGTAAACAGAAAAGTCGCGAGCGCTACCCCGCCCGACATGATGATCGCGATGGACAGCTCCGCATACGTCTTGTACGCTCTGCGCAGCCGTTCGATGGCGAAAGAAGCAAGAATCGAAAAAACGAGTCCGACGGCAAGCGGGTATATCCCGAGCAGAAACCCGAGCGCCACCCCGGCGATCGAGACGTGAGCCAGCGTATCCCCGATCATCGACAGACGTCTTAGAACGAGAAAAACGCCGAGCAGAGGCGCCATCAGCCCGATCAGAACGCCTCCGATCAAAGCCCGTTGAAAAAAGTATTCGGCAAAAATATCCACGCGTTACTCTCCTCTATTCACGGCTTCGAGCGACTCTTCCGCCAGCCGAATGCCGCGGAGACTGTGGGCCAGATTCGTTTCCGCACAATTATCCAGCTCATGCGTGTGCTTGACGAAAAACTTGATCTTTCCGCTCGTATGGGCCGGCTCATACCCAAGGTAAGCGTGCATCATCTCGATATCGTGAGATACCATCAAAAAGGTGATGTTATGCCGCTGGTGCATATGCCGGATCATATGAAAAAAATTTTCCTGCGACTCCGAATCGATGCCCACCGTCGGTTCGTCCAGAATGAGCAGCTCCGGATTGTTCACGAGCGCCCGGGCCAGAAATACCCGCTGCTGCTGCCCGCCGGACAGACGCCCGATTCGGCGGTCGGCCAGCTCTTCGATGCGCAGCGCATGCATCGCGTCTTCGCACTTCTTGTAGTCGTCGCGGTTCATCCGCTTGAACAGCTTCTTGCGGCCGTACAACCCGGACAGCACGACCTCTCTGACGGTAGCGGGGAACAGCGGATTAAACGCATTTTTCTGCGGCACATAGCCGATCCGCTCCCAGTCGTGGAATTGCCCGAGCGGCGTTCCGAACAGGCGCACCTCGCCCCGGTCCGGCTTCAGCAGCCCGACGATCATCCGCAGCAGCGTCGTTTTGCCGGCTCCGTTCGAGCCGATGAGGCCGACGAAATCGCGCTGCAAAATTTGAAAATTCAGCTCTTCGATTACATTGCGCTGCTCGTATTGGAACGAGACGTTCTCCATAGAAACGACCGGCAGGTGACAACGCTCTCCCGCCGGTCGGGTCGATTGCTGCATGCATGGCTCCCCATTCGCGAACTGGCCGTTTACTCTCATTGTAATGCTTTCAATAAATTTTGCAAATTGTTCTCCATCACCGACACATAATGTTCACCGGCGTTAACCTGCTCATGGGTAAGCCCCTCCAGCGGATTCAGCACCAGCGTCTCGATTCCCGCGTCCTTGGCCAGCGTCTTCGCCATCTTATCGGATACGAGCTCCTCGAAGAAAATGTACTTCACCTGATGATCCCGGACGAACTTGTTAATTTCCTTCAAATCTTGCGCCGTAGGCTCCGCGCCGGGCGATAGCCCCATGATCGGCTTCAGCGTCAGCCCGTAATCGCGGGCCAAATACCCGAAAGCCTGGTGAGAGACGACAATTTCCTTTTTCGCCGTCTTGGAGAGCGTGCGGGAGAACTTGTCGTCCAGCTCGGTCAATTGCTTTTTCAGCGTCTCGTAGTTGGATTCGTAATAAGCTTTGTTGGCCGGATCGGCCTGCACGATGCCGTCCTTAATGTTCTCGGCCATCTTCAGCGCCGACTTCGGGCTGACCCATACGTGAGGATCGACGTCCGAATCGTGTTCATGACCGTGATCGTCCTTTTCGTTCGACTTGCCTTCATCGAGACCATGATCGTCTTCATGCCCGGCGTGCAGCAGCTCGATTCCTTTGCTCGCCTCGATGACGGTCAGGCCGGAATCTTTCTTCAGACTGCCGAGAAAATCGCCGACCCAGCCTTCAAAACCGGCGCCGTTATAAATAAACAGCTGCGACTTGCTCATATGGTTCAAATCGCGGCTCTTCGGCGACCAGTCGTGAGGTTCGACCCCAGCCGGCACGAGGTTAATCACGTTCACCTTATCGCCGCCGATCCGGCCGGCAAAATCATACAGCGTATAAAAAGTTGTCATTACATTGACTTTATCCGCGGATAAAGTTACATTCGATGTGCCGCAGCCTGTCATGACGGCTGCCACAATAAGCATACTTATTAGAGCTGTGAGGATACGTTTAGGGACTTTCATTCGGGTACATGCTCCTTCCGCTTGCAGGAAAAATGGATTGGGTGTAAATCGTAAATGTTTCTATTTACAAATAGGATTATAGGCTCCCGACCCGGACTGTGTCAACCGTAATTTTACCGATTAAGCATCGCTTGTGCTTCGTATCCATACAAAACGCCTCCGTTCCCTTGTCAAAGGGCGCGGAGGCGTTCGCTTTCCATCGTATCGTGTTATTTCACCAAAGCTCCGACCGGAATATCTTCCGCTACGGTGGCAAGTGTCAGCTTGTCGCCTTCGGAGGCGGCGAGGATCATCCCTTGGGACAGCTCGCCCCGCAGCTTAACCGGCTTCAGGTTCGCTACGACGATGACCTTACGTCCGATCAGGGCGTCGGGCGTGTAATGTTTGGCAATCCCTGATACGACCTGGCGTTTCTCGTAGCCGAGGTCCAGCTGCAGCTTGAGCAGCTTGTCGGCGCCCTTGACCGGCTCAGCGCTGAGCACTTGCGCTACGCGCAGCTCCACTTTAAGGAAGTCGTCGATGCCGATCTCTTCCGCTTCGGACGCCGCAGGCGCTGACGTTGGAGCTGCCGCGGTTTCCGGCTTCGACTTCACGCTCTCGGCGGAACCGGCTTTTGCCTCGTCCGCGGTCGGAACCGTTCCGCCCATCGATTCGATCAAATAAGCGATTTCCGGTGCGACTTCCAGTCTCGGGAACAACGTATCGCCTTTATTCACCTTCGTGCCGGCAGGCAGCAGCCCGAACGTATGGACGCTGTCCCACCCGGTCAACTGGCCGTCACCGGCAATGCCGAGCTGCTCCCATATTTTGAGCGGAGTGCGGGTCATGAACGGCTGCAGCAGCACCGAGACGATCCGCAGCGATTCCGCCAGATGGTACAGCACCGAGCCCAGCTTCGGCCGGGCCGCTTCATCCTTGACCAGCGCCCACGGCTGCGTCTCGTCGATATATTTGTTCGTGCGTCCGATCAGCTGCCAAATCGCCGTGAGCGCGATCGAGAACTCCAGCTTCTCCATCGCTTCCTCGGTCTTCGTCACCGACTGGCGTACTGTCTCCTGCAGGGACGCGTCGAACTCGGTCGCATCCGCAAGCAGCGGCTGAATCTCTCCATCGAAGTATTTATCGATCATCACGACCGTACGGTTCAGCAGATTGCCAAGATCGTTCGCGAGATCGAAATTGATCCGTTCTACAAAGCCTTCCGGAGTGAATACGCCGTCCTGGCCGAACGGCACGTCGCGAAGCAGGAAGTAACGCAGCGAATCGAGGCCGTATCGCTCGATCAGTACGACCGGATCGATGACATTCCCTTTGGATTTGGACATCTTGCCTTCTTTCGTCAAAAACCAGCCGTGAGCAAACACTTGCTTCGGAAGCGGCAGATCAAGCGCCATCAGCATAATCGGCCAATAAATCGTATGGAAACGGACGATATCTTTGCCTACGAGATGCACGTCGGCCGGCCAGAAACGTTCGAATTTCCCGTTATCCGATTTGTAGCCAAGAGCGGTAATATAGTTGGAAAGCGCATCGATCCATACGTAGATGACATGCTCCGGCGTGCCCGGAACTTGAATGCCCCACTTGAACGTATTCCGCGAGACGGCCAAATCTTCAAGCCCCATCTTCACGAAATTGACCATTTCGTTGCGGCGCGTCTCCGGCTGGATAAATTCCGGATGCTCCTCATAATAGGCCAGGAGCCGGTCCGCGTATTTGCTTAACCGCAAGAAGTAGTTTTGCTCCTTCACCTTCTCGACCGGGCGTCCGCAGTCCGGGCAGTTGCCGTCGACCAGCTGGCGCTCCAGCACGTAAGACTCGCACGGCGTACAATACCAGCCTTCGTATTCGCCGAGGTAAATGTCCCCCTGTTCGAGCAGCTGCTGGAAAATCTTCTGGACGACCGTCTTATGGCGGTCCTCCGTCGTGCGGATGAAATCGTCGTAGGAGATGTCCAGCTTGTTCCACAGCGCCTTGATGCCCGTGACGATCCCGTCGACGAACGTTAGCGGGGACACCCCTTTCTCCTCGGCTTTGCGTTCGATCTTTTGCCCGTGCTCGTCCGTTCCTGTCAAGTACACCACATCGTAGCCCCGCAACCTTTTGTAGCGGGCCATCGCGTCCCCGGCCACCGTCGTATAGGCGTGTCCGATATGCAGCTTGTCGCTCGGGTAATAAATCGGCGTCGTTAAATAATACGTTTTTCTGCTGTCGCTCATGGGTTAACATCCTCCGTGGAATTATGGATTTACAACAAAAAGACTCCCGTCCACATGGGACGAGAGCCGATGCTCACGCGGTACCACCCAAATTCCCCCGCTGGCCTTCTTACGCGGGGCTTAAGTCAGGTCCTCTTCCGGACCTTGCCCGTAACGCTGGCATGCGTCTCAATCTTACCGGCAGAGCGTACGTCCGGCTCGACTGCGATTCCTCCAGGACCATGTTCGGAAGCTGTCTATGCCGGCTCCCACCTGTCCCGGCTCTCTGCGATAGACGTCACTTCGTACTCATCCGTTCAATGGAAGTCGATCAAGTTACCCCCATCATACGAAAACGGCGTCCCTCGTGTCAAGTTTGCGGCATCCGGCTGTACGAACGCGGTCTCAAATACGCGCTTTTACCGATTTGGCGTATTCCGACGGCGCCGTTCCGGTCCATTTTTTGAAATCCTTCGAAAAGTAATGGATGCTGCCGTAGCCAAGCAGCTCGGCGATTTCCGTATAATTGTACGCTTCTTCACGAATAAGCGCTTTCGCCTTGGCGATTTTCAGTTTGCGGACGTACTCCATGACGCTGCAGCCGGTCGAACGTTTGAATATGTCGCCCAGATGGGTCCGGCTTAGCGCAAACTTGCGGCAGATCCGGTCCAGACAAAGCTCGGATATGTCCGATCGCTCAATAAAATCGATAATGTTTTGAGCGATGCCGGTTTCCTGATGCTCCTTCTGCAAAGATGAAAGCTTGCCGCCTTCTTTCAGCGACGTTGTTTGGCGCAGCAGCTGAATGCACAAAATCTCCAGCTGATTTTTGACGACCTGCTCCCGTCCGATCGACGAGATGCTGCTCCGGGCGGCCCGCTCCTCCCGCCGAAACGGTACGACCGGATCGAGGGAGAAAGCGCCTTCCCGAACGATATCGGTAAGCAATCGCCGTTCGGAGTCTCCGAGACGAAACGGTCCCTGCTGCAAATCGCACATCGCATCCGAAACACAATCAAAGCCGACGATTAACAAATTGGGCGGGGTTTGCACGTTCGCCGTCCCTTCTTGCCGTTCGCCTGGAGGATAAAAGAAAAGGTCCCCCTGCGTAAGCCGCACCGTACCCCGATCCGAAACGGCCGCATACTCGCCCTTGTCGACATACACCATCTCCCAATACGGGTATGTCTGCCGCTTGCACGAAAACTGCTTCGGAAGCTCCCGGTAATGGAAGGCAACAATGGTACCAATTTCAATAAGACGGTCCACCCTCATCATCGACGATTCCATTCGCTTTCTCCTCTCTTCGGTTTTCAACCGTCGGCACGGTTCCGGTGTCAAGTCCAGCTTAAAATTTGTCCGTCCTGCTGCAGTCGGCTGCTCAGCTTCCCGTAATCGACATCCTGTACCGCACACTGCGCTTCGAGCGCCAAGGCGGCGGCCGTAGCGGCGGACTGTCCCAAAATCATAAACACCGGTTCCATCCGGATCGACCCGAACGCAATATGCGAGGAGGACAAACAGACCGGCACGAGCAGATTGGTGCATTGTTCACCCAAAGGTACGATAGACCGGTAAGAGATCGGATACGGCGTCGACAGGGCGGTTTCCACATTGCCTTCGTTGATGCATCGCCCTTCTATGACCAGCCGGCGGCAATTATGGGAATCCATCGTATAAGCGGCAAGTCCGACGGAGTCCGGGACAACCTCATAACCGCGGCAATGTTTCTCCGTCATGACAACGCCCGCTACCATCCGCCGGGCTTCCCGTATATACAGCTGCGGAGTCCAGTGTCCGGTATGGACGTATTCGTCGGCCGGAAGCCCCCACGTCCCCGCTTCCTGACGGACGGAAAGCGGCACCCTCTCGTCGTTGCACAAAAAGTAAAGCAATCCCAAATTATAGTTGTAATGCTCCTGGAACAGCCGCTCCCGGGTCGCGTAATCGCCGTCCGGCCATTCATAGTTGCGGCCGATGAAATCGGTGGAAACGGCGCCGAAATTGTTCAAATCGGTTTTGCGGGTCGGACTCATCCGTTTGTGCAGCTTCAGCGCATCCCAGATCCCGGACTCGATGTACCGCGCCAGCAGTGTGTAGTCGTCCGGATTATAAGCCGGCGGCTTAGGGAACGGCAGCCGGCTCGCCGGATCGTCCGTCAGGCATATTCTGAAATTGTACGCCTGAACGGAACTGTCGCCTTGGCCCTGTGCCCCAGGGGCGGCGTCGGTTACTCCGTTCAGCAGTCCGCTGTCCGGTTTGCCCGGCACGACATACGGATCGACCCAGGTTTTGAAGTTATGGTTCGGATGGCCGAAATGAATTCCGTTCAGCGTCTCCTTGTAGACGGAGTTCGACTCCCTGCCGACATGATACGATACGCCCGCCATCGCCATCAGATCGCCTTCGTAGGTAGCGTCGATGAACATCCCGGCCTCGAACGTATCGCCATTCTCCATCACGATCCGGGTGATACGCCCGCCGGTTTTCTCGACACGCTGCAGATGCCGCTCGGTATAAACGTCGATTTGCGCGTTTTCCAGCCACTCCTTATAGATGCGGGACGCTAAGCCCGGTTCGAACAGCCAGTGGGTGCCGCCGTTTTCGTCGGACCCGTAATAATCGCCTACTGCCCGGTAAAATTCGCGTGAAATGCCGCCGATCGCCGCTTTGTTGCCGATATCCGTAGCTCCCAATCCGCCGGTCGTCAAGCCGCCGATGTGCGAGCCGAATTCTACGATAACGGCCTTCAGGCCCATGCGGGACGCTTGAACCGCCGCCGCCACTCCGGCGGAAGACGCTCCGTAGATGCATACGTCCGCCCGGACGTTTTGCGGATTGCCGGATACCGCTGCCGGTTTGTAATAGCTTATGGTATGAAACTTGGTCATAAATGCGTATCTCCTTTATTTGGATGTGAACTTTCAGCTCCAACCAACTCCATTATACTTCCACTTTAAATTTAAATTTAGTTGCATTTTTGTTTCAGCTAAAATAAGATAATTGTAACTTTCACCTTAATTACCGGAGGCGCCAATGCCCAGAAGAAAAAGTGTGACGCTGCAAACCCTCGCCTCGGAGCTCGGCCTGTCCATCCATACGGTGTCCAGGGCGCTGCGGGGAATGCCGGGCATGTCCGAGGAAACCCGCCACGAAGTGCTGTCGGCCGCAAGAAGGCTCGGGTACCGGACGAAAGACCAGGAGCACAGTCTCGCCGTCGAGCATATCCCGCTGTTTCCGAACCGCAAGCGCCGATTCAAGCTGATGTTTACGGGAAACTCGGTTTATTCGCGTTTGAATCAAATTTTGCTGGAAGGGCTGCAGGACAAGCTGGCCGAATACGGCCACACGATCGACATGTTGATGATCCCCTCCTCCTTCGACAAGGGTGAATCGTTCGACAGCTGGGCGGACCAGAACAGCTTGATGTACTCCGACGGCATCTTCATTCCTCCGATGACCGATCCGATCAAGGAGGAGCTGCTCCTGAAGCTGCCCCTTCCACGCATTCTGTTTAACTTCCCGCCGCCTGCGGCCGAAGTGGACAGCGTCATCTGGGATGTCGGCACCGCCGTCCGCCTATCGGTGCGTCATCTGATCGCGAACGGGCACCGCAGCATTTTGTATATAGGCAATATCCACAATCAACGGGGGTTCCGGCTGCGTTGGCAGTCTTTCGTGGACTCGATGCGGGAGGCGGGACTGGACGCGAATCCGGAACTTCATATTACCAAGGCTATCTCCGAAAAAGAGGCTTGGATCGCCAGCGTGCAGGACAGTCTGGTCTCGCTTCGCGCCACAGCGATCCTGAACGGGGTACATAACAACCTCGCCTGGATTTACCATGCGTGCAGCACGCTCGGCAAACGGATTCCTGAAGATTACTCCCTGATCAGCTTGCAGCACGAGCGCGACGAATTTTTGCCCCAGCTTTCGCGGCCCTCTCTGGCCATCCGGGAAACCGGTGTACGCGGAGCGGAACGAATGCTGTGGCGTTTGGCCAATCCGAATTTGCCGTATGAACACATCATGCTGCAGGGGACGTTTTTCGAAGGAGATACGGTAAAGCCGTTGAAAGCTTAGCGTCCCATGCTCCGTAAGTGACGACAGGCAATGTTATCGACCGGGAAAAAGCTGCATATGTTGCCTGGCGCAACAATAAAGAGACTGCATCCGGGCAACCCGGCTTGCAATCTCTTTTTTTATCTGGAGCCGACTAGCATTCAGAGTGTGTGCGTTACATACCAAGCACTTGTTCGTCCATCGCTTTGCCGCCCAGTCCCTTCACCCCGCCCGCTTCCCAGCCGGTCGTGCGGCCTTCATGGGTCGGAATCCCTCGCAGTTCCTCCATCTCGTTTAAAGTGCCGATCCAGATGACATGACGGGCGGACAGCTCTTTCCGGAACGCATCCAGCTGTTCATGCAGACGGATATACGCTTCCTTCGTCGTACCTGGCGGCCTGCTTTTCTCATAGCCGAGCCTCACCACTTCCCGGGTCAGAACGAAGCGCGATGCCGGGTGGAGGGGGCTCTTTGTAGGAGCTGTACGCGTAAGTCGACAACGTGACGTCGGGACGAATCTCCCGCATTTTATGAAGCAGCCGGTTCCAAAACTTGACGTAACGCGCCGTCAGTTTGCCTTCCGCTCTCCATATGGACATGATCAGCTGACCGGCCGGTTCGTCCATAGCCAGACAGCCTTCGCTGACACAGAAGCCGCTTCCGTCGTTCGGCCCTACATTCCAGTTGGAGGGCTTGCCGGCTTCGATCCATTCCCGGATAATCGCTTCGTCGACCGCTTCGTTGGAAATATCGAGCTTGATCCGGTCCGGCCGGACCTGCTGCTGCCCTTCGGGTGGAACGGCGAAATAGTCGGGATGCGTCTTCCCGTATTTGTCCCACCATTTCGTAAACGAATGGCCGAACTTGTACGTCGTCCGGCTCCCCATCCCGTGAATGCGAAGCCAAAGCCGGCCTTCCGCGGGGGCTGACTTCCGGACGCGCAGCTCGCGCATTTCCAGACTCGGTCGAGCCGTTATATCGAGCTCCGGGAGTGCAATGGTGGCTGCGCGGGGCACATACGTGCCCGTTTCGCCCGGCCACAGCCAACGGACGCCCATGTACCGGTCGAGGTAATAAACGACCGCCCACAAAATCGCATGGTTGGAACCGCCCGTAAACAATAGGCGATTCCCTTCCGCCATGACCCGATACGTCTCCTGATCCGTTATCTCCGCTTCCTTGCCGGTATTATCTGGTAGCGGCCCGGGACCGATCTGTACGCGTACAACCTCTTCGGGCACATTCCGGAGCTCCTCCTCGCCGACAATCGGCAAGGATATCCCTGTCGCCCGAAGCACAGCGGATTGAAATTCCTTGAGCGCCTCCTGCCCATAACCGTCGACGGGCCGAACGACGACTGCCTGGGCCTGCCCTTCCTTCACCAAATAATACAGATCGCTGTCCTTTCCAGACAAAAACTCGGTTACCATCCAACCCACTCCCGCCGTTGCAGCCAGAAAAACCGCAAGCGCGATCCCCCAACCTTTAGTTGACATCCGTTTGCTCGTTTTACTCCGCACTCCGAACACTCGTTTCTTCACGCCCCGTTTGCGGATCATAGGGAGACCGGCTTACATTTGCAGCTGCTCCGCAATTTTTTTGTTAACCGCTTCCTCCGCTTCGCGAAGCACCGTATTCAGGTCTTTGCTTTGCTCATAATAAGCTTTTAGCGCTTTGCCCCAAATCTCGTCCTTGGCGATCGCGTCGAACCTCGTCGCTTTAATCGGCTTGCCGATCGTTTCCTTGAAAAACGCCCCCATGTTTTTCCCTTGAATTCCGTCGATGTCCGCAGCGAACGCCTCTATGGCGGCCGGATCGTTGACGATCGGCATTTTGCCGCTTCTGGATTTCAGGAGCTGCACCTCAGGCGACAGCAGAAACTCCATCACCTGAAACGCCGTTTCTCTGTTCGCGCCGCCGACCGGGATGGAATAAAACGGCGCGATCAGCTGCGAACCGCCGCTCGTATTCCCCGCGAACAACGGTACCGCCGCGACATCCCAGTCCAGTCCTGTCTTAACGGCTTCCGGTATCGAGGACAAAATGTTCGGACCTACCCGCATCGCCAATACTTGTTTAACTAAAAAATTGTTGGTGTCCGAGTCCGTATATTCGTTGCCGGGGATCATATAAAACCGGCCCATCGTCTCCAAAAAACGTTTCCACCCGTCGGTGTTGACGAGCGCCTTGTTCGTCGCCGCATCAACGACCGGAAGGCCGAGCTGATTTTTCCAAGTCAGGTTCTGATGCTGGAACTGAAAACCTTTATACTGTACCCCGCCGTCCTGTTTCGTCAGCCTTTTGGCCAGATCGTACACTTCGTCCCACGTTATGCCGTCTTTCGGATACGGAACGCCGAATTTGTTGAATATCGATTTGTTGTAAAACAGCACGCTGCTGTTCAGCTCGTAAGGAAGCGCGATCAGCTCCCCTTTGGTCGAATAGCTTCTCATCGATTCGACGACACCGGGGACGTACCGGCCCAGATCAAATTTGGACTTCTCGATATATGGGGTCAAGTCGGACAGCAGCTGAAGATCGAGCAGCTTCCAGATCGAGCCCATGCTGTGGTTGATCAGATCGAGACGCTGCCCGCTTCCGACAACGTTTTCGATCCGCGTGTCCTTGCCGTTTTTGATCACATTAAGCGTAATATGAGGAAATTTTTTCTGCACCAGCTCCTGTTCGATATCGATGGCCGCCGAAGCGTCGGTGAACACGTTTAGCGTTACCGGCTTGGGCGGCTCGGCTGCAGGCCGGGCGTCCGGATCGTTGACAGCGCTCTCATTAGGGCCCGAGCAGGCCGACAGCAGTATAAGCGCGGCGGTTGACGCTATCCATTTTTTTCTCATGTTTAAAATTCAGCTCCCCTTTTTGATATTGCTTTTCAGACGTTTCATTTTAAACTGTGATAATGAGTAGTAATCGATTACCTATAATTCCGGCACGGCGGCATCCGCGGAATAGTTGCCAGCGCCGGCAAAGCGTTCGTGCGGTTTATTATTATCGTACAAGTTCCAGGCCGTATTGCCGTTCGCCCGGGCGATGCAATCCTGGTCGACCCAGACCCCTTTCATTTTGTACAGGGCATCCTCGGAATTAAATTGAGCGTTGTTATTGAAGATTACTTTGGAAGATGCATCGCGCATATAAAGCCTGACCGATGCGCCGCCGGACGATGCTGTCGCCTCGGACGTATTGTCCTGGAACTCGTTTTCGGAAATGAAAACGGAAATCACATTGTTTTCGGTGTTGGCGGAAGGATACCCTCCGCTAATTCCGTAGCTGGCGTTGCGGGTAAATTTGTTCGAGATGATTTTTAGCCCGTCGGTTTTATGGAACAAGACCAGACCGACGCTTTCATTATCTGCAAACAGGTTGCCGCAGATCGTATCCACGTTTTTGCTCACCATCCGCATTCCCGTCATATTCCGGGTAACCGTATTGTTGATGACCTGCACATTTCGATTGTCTGGAGCATCGGCATTGTTGTTGAAATTTAATCCCGTTTTGTTGCCTGTAATCCGGTTGCCGTCGATCACCACGTTTTCGTTGCCGCTCCCTCCGACGGTTACGCCGTAGGTGCCTTCGCTGTATTCCACCGTATTATTTTGCAGCACGATGTTTTTGCTGGTCCCGTACCATCCTTTATTCGGCTCCACGTCGATGCCCGCTCTGGGAGCGGTTCCTTGAATTTTGCCGGCTTCGCTGATCAGGCAGTTCGACACCGTTACGCCGTCCGCCGCCACAATCGAGATGTTGTTTCTCCGGCACAGGCTGACGATGCAGAAATCGATGGAGATGTGTTTGCTGACGGCAGCGGTGCCGGTCGAAGCCGGTCCGGTATAAATACCGCCGATGTAGATCCCGTCAGTCATCCCCTCCGTAAAGGTGCAGTGGCTGATTCGGACATCTTCGCACTTGATGATGCTTAAGCAGGAATGGAAGCTTTCCGATCCCGAATTGGCCACCCTCCCGGATACATTGCCGTGCAAGATGAGCCCTTCCAAGCGAATATGGCGGCAATTTTTTAATAAAATGTTGCTTTGCTTCATATCCCTGTTTTTGATGTCGGGTGTGCCGTCCTTGAATTTTAGGGTTGCTCCGGATGAGCAGAGGGCCAGATGATTCCGGTTTTCGATCGTCAGCCCTTGGCTTGCGAGCGCGTAAAACGACCCGGTTGTAGGAAGCAGCAGCGTGCCTCCTCCCGGCGGGATCGCATCGAGGGCGGCCTGAATCGCCGGCGCATCGTCTGTAATCCCGTCCCCTGCGGCACCGAACCAGGCGACATTCACCGTCCCTGCTTCCAGGATTCGTTTCAACCTTGCCCCGCTAGAGGTGACGATCACGGTTCCCGTATTGTCCGGGGTTGCGGAATCCGCGGGGTCGTAATGAAAGTGTCCCTCTTTCCCGGAATCGCTCACGTAATACACAACGTCCGGTTCGGGGGAGCTCATCACTCTTAACTCGGCTATCGTGACGGCAACTAGGAGATTCATGCTCAACAAGTCGGGTACACGCCGCCTGCCGCTAATTTCGTATACGCTATCGGTTACGCTGGGGCTATTGCCGTATGCGACACCGCTCCTTCCAAGCAGTCCCGCCGCAGCGAAAGTTGCACCCGCCGCCCCGATCGAGGCGAGCAGCCTTCTGCGGCTCCAACCGGGTTTGGTTTCGGTCTCCGCCTTCGCCTTCGACTTCGCCAGTTTGTTCCCTACACTTTCGTCGGCGTGTACCTGGTTTTGGTTTTGGTTTTGGTTTTGGTTTTGGTTTTGGTTTTGGTTTTGGTTTTGGTTTTGGTTTTGGTTTTGGTTTTGGTTTTGGTTTCCGTTCCCATTATCCGTCATGTTCCAATCCTCCCTTATACGAATGATCGAATAACGCGGTATTACAGCCATTATAACAAGCCCCGTTTTCCATTTCTTTGTTTTTTAGAACGGTGTTTTTGTTCTTTATCCCGAAATTCCAAATCCGCCCAAATGTAAAACCGTATCTGCCGCTTGTTTCAGGCGCTTCGGGCTTGCGGGCCCTCGGGCTTTTGGGCTTTTGGGCTTTTGGGCTTACGGGCTTACGGGCTTACGGGCTTACGAGCTTGCAGGTTTGCAGGTTTGCAGGTTTGCGGGTTTTGGCCAAAATCGCAAAAGTAGTACTCTTCATAACTCCAATAAGAGTCTCTGGAAACCTCTATTTTCGGCATATTCGGATGACCGCGACGAATAGAGGCGGTTTGTACCTCTTATTTCAACCAACGAATGGGCTCAGCACCCTTTTCTCGGATTTTAGTAGCTCCAAACCGCTCTTATTTCGACTCCAAGCAGGTTTTCGGGCAAAATAAGAGGTACAAACCACTCTTACTCGGTTCCCCCAGCTAAAATCAGGGCAACTGGTCGAGCGGCCACCCACAATGAGTATTTCCAGCACTTGCAGCACTTCTGGCACTTCCAGCACTTGCAGCACTTGCAGCACTTGCAGCACTTGCAGCACTTGCAGCACTTCCAGCACTTCCGGCACTTCCAGCACTTCCAGCACTTCCAACACTTCCAACATGCGGCACCTGCGGCAATTTCTGAATATGCCGACTCGACAAGGGGGGCTGCCCCTTGCTCCCTTTGGTACGGCGAAAAACTTAAACATTCCGCCGATCTAACAAAAAAAGGAGCGGCAAGATGGCCGACTCCTTCTTGGCGCCCCTGACATTTCAGGAACGTTTTATTCCACTGTCCGCCCGCGGAGGCACATGATCCACTCCTCCGGGATGAAACGGATGGCATTTGCAAATGCGTTTGACTGCCAGCCAGCTGCCTTTGGCCGGTCCGTGCACCTCAATCGCTTCCAGCGCGTAGGCGGAGCAGGACGGGTAAAACCGGCACGTCGGAGGCTTCAGCGGCGATATCCATCTCCGGTAAAACCGGATCGGCAGCTGGAGCGATTTGCGCATCACGAGACGCCGTCTGCTCTCCGTCCGATGTTGGTTCTGATCCGCGCTCAATGTCCCCGTCTCCTCTCCGGTCTTGCTTCGTAACCTAATAATGCCCGAAAAACGGATGGCGGTCAACGAAGATGGCGGTCAACGAAACGGCAAAGGACGGTCAACCCGGATTCGTACCGGGAACCGCCCTTCGTTTCCAGCCTTATTTTTGCACTTCGTAAAATTTGTACAAGTCGTCAAGCAGCAGGTTGGCCGCCTTGACGCCACCGGCCGTATTCCAGATCGTATCGCTCACCTTAAAAGCCTTTTTGTTTTTGACGACATTTAAGTTGTTCCAGAGCGGGTCTTTGATCCATTCTTCTTCCATTTTGGAAGCTTTGCCGTCTCCCGTCTCATAAGTGAAGTAGAACAGCACGTCGCCTTCCATGTCCGGAATGCGTTCTTTTGTAACATCGTCCGCAAACGTTTCTTTATTTTGCTTCTCCGGACGGGCAATGCCGATCTGCTTGAAGATGATGCCGGCAAACGTATCATTGTAATAGATGCGGGCGGTCGCCGGCATGAAGCGGACGAGCGACACTTGCTGCTTCAGCTTGTCTCCCGCTTTTTTCTTCAGATCCTCGACGCGCTTGTCGAAGTCGGCGATCACTTTTTCGCCTTCGGCTTTTTTGTTCACCGCCTCGGCGTACAACATGAAGTTATTTTTCCAGCTGCCTCGCAGATCGGTGGAATAAACGGTAGGAGCGATTTTGCTCAGCTGGTCATATATTTTCTCGATCCGCATTTTGTTGCCGATGATCAGATCCGGCTTCAAAGCGGCGATCTCCTCAATGTTCGGCTGGCTTTCGGTGCCGACGTTTTTGACGCCCTCCATCTCGGATTTGATATGATCGTACCAGGGTTCGCCAACCCACGATTTCACCGCTCCGACAGGTTTGACGCCAAGCGCCAGCAAAGCTTCCGTACCTTCGTTGGTCAAGATGACGACTTTTTTCGGCGTATCCGGAATCGGAGTTTCTCCCATCGCGTGCTTGACCGTATAACCGGCCAATGCTGCTCCTCCGCTTGGTGCTGAGCCGGTTCCCGCCAGGTCCGGCGCTTTTTTATCCGAACAACCTGCGAGTGCGACAGCGGCGCCGATGACAGCTGTCAGTACGAGGCTGCCGAGCCGTTTTTTATGATGAACCATACCTTTTTCCCTCCACATATATCGATATGTACAATACCGACCCTATAGTGATAATGATTATCATTAACAAAAATTTATAATACACTCCGACCCTTGGCTTGTCAACTAAAAATGTTTCCTTTTTATCGGATATCAGAGAAATTTAGTTGCCCTAACCGGTGAGAATGAATATCAAATTCATTGACAGAACACCCGGTATCCCCTACACTGAACGATGTAGACTTTATGCGGTTTTTCCTACTAGAAAGAGGCCATCTATGTCATCGCTAATCAGAAGCGTTATCGGCAAGCTGTTCGGGATTGCGGTTGCTCTTGTCTTGCTTGCTCTAGCAGTGTACGCAAGCATCGTATACGGAGTAATCAGCACAAACTGGCGGACGGCTGTCGACGCTTACTTTCATTTTAATGGCTCCAACGAACATATCGTCATCAAGGAGCATCGCGTCCCGCGCGCGCTTATCGCCGCTGCCGTAGGAGCGAGTCTCGGGATAGCCGGGGCGCTGCTGCAGGCGCTGACGAAAAATCCGCTGGCCGACCTGGGCCTGATGGGCATCAACTCGGGAGCGGGGCTGGCGATCGTATGCGGCGTTACCTTTTTCTCCGTCAGCTCGTTAAGCGACTACACCTGGATCGCTTTCCTCGGATCGGTCGCAAGCGGAATCGTCGTATACGTCCTCGGCTCGGCGGGCAAGGACGGTTTGTCCCCGCTTAAGGTTACGCTGGCCGGGGCCGCCGTCACCGCACTTGCTTCGTCGATGATCCATGCGCTGCTCCTGATCGATAAACGCAATATGGAAGAAGTTCTGTTCTGGCTCGCCGGGTCCGTTCAAGGCCGCAAGCTGGAGCTGCTGCTGGACGTGCTGCCTTTTATGGCCGCCGCCTGGATCGGTGCAATTATCGTATCCGGTCCCGTGCATACGCTGCTGCTCGGCGACGACGTCGCCAAAGGGCTCGGACAGCGTACGCTGCTTGTGAAAGCCGCTGCCGGCCTGATCATTATGACCTTGTGCGCCGCCTCGGTCGCCGTAGCCGGTCCGATCGCCTTCATCGGGCTCGTGACTCCTCATATTTGCCGGACCTTAATAGGAAACGATATTCGCTGGATCATTCCTTATTCCGCCTTTGTCGGAGCGATTCTGCTGATCGCGGCCGATATCGCCGGACGGTTCATCGCCATGCCGGGCGAGATGCCGATCGGTGTCATGACCGCTCTGGTCGGAACGCCGTTTTTCGTCTATGCGGCGCGTAAGGGGTGGTCGAAGCGATGAGCAAATACGTCACATTTCGCAGCAAAAAGCTCCGCGCTTCGGGGCTGCTGGATAAGAGAGCTTTGCTCGTTACGACTGTTCTGCTTGTGCTGGCCTTCGCCGTCGTTATTGTCAGCTCGGCGATCGGCTCGCTTAAAATAAACCCGTGGTCGGTCGTACAAATTTTTCTCGGAATGGGCGATGAAGCGGAAGCGACCGTCGTCCTCGAATTTCGGCTTCCAAGAATATTAACCGCCCTGCTCGTAGGCATGCTGCTTGCCGCAGCCGGAGCCATCCTGCAAGGAATGATCCGCAATCCGCTCGCGTCCCCCGATATTATGGGCATTACCGGCGGAGCGTCGGCAGCGGCCGTGCTGTTCATTACGCTACTGCCAGCGGCCAGCATCGTGTACTTGCCTTTCACCGCTATGCTCGGGGCTGTAGCGGCAACTGTGATCATTTATATCCTCGCCTGGAAAAAAGGCGTATCCGCCATGCGGCTCGTTCTGGTAGGCATCGGGATCGAAGCAAGCATGAAGGCGTTAACGACGCTGCTAATCGTCAAAAGCCCGTTTTACTCGTCGAGCAAAGCGCTCACCTGGCTGACCGGTACCGTATACGGCTCCGGCTGGGGCAACGTCTGGACGCTGCTAATCTGGTCCGCAGTATTATTGCCGCTCGCCTTTGCGATGGGACGAACGCTGAATGTGATGCAGCTTGGGGATGATACGGCTTCCGGCGTCGGCAGTCGGGTCGGACGCGATCGTCTGCTCCTGCTCGCCCTGTGCGTAGGAACGGCCGGAGCGGCCGTTGCCGTCGGCGGAGCGATCGGTTTCGTCGCCCTGCTGGCGCCGCATATCGCGCGCAAGCTCGTCGGCCCTTCGTTCGGAGGACTGCTGCCGGCGTCCGCTTTGATCGGAGGGATCATCGTGACCGCCGCCGATCTGATCGGCCGAACCGCATTTGCGCCGCTCGATTTGCCTGTCGGCATCTTCACCTCCTTGATCGGAGCGCCGTTTTTCTTATACCTGTTGTACAAAAACCGCAACGCATAAAAACGGCTGCGAAATCATGTACCTGCTATTTGGCAGCGTATGCTTGCCGGCTCTGACAAGCTATTCACCAAGCGGGAATTTCGCAACCGTTACTAAGCTTGCTTACTCAACCAAACGGGAGGATATACGATGAAAGCTCTCGAAACGAACCGGTTAACGCTCTCGTACGGCGAGCAGCCGATTATCGAAAATCTCGACCTGACGATTCCGAAAGGACAAATTACGGTCCTCATCGGCGGTAACGGCTCTGGCAAATCGACCCTGCTCCGTTCGATGGCCCGGCTCTTAAAGCCGGATTCCGGAGCTGTCCTGCTGGACGGCGCGAATATCTCGTCGATGTCGACCAAGGAAGTGGCCCGGCAGCTGTCGATACTGCCGCAGGGACCTTCGGCGCCGGAAGGGTTGACCGTACTCCAGCTCGTGAAGCAAGGGCGCTATCCGTATCAGTCGTGGCTGAAGACATGGTCCGAGGAAGACGAGCGGATGGTGAAGCGCGCGCTTAAGGCGACAGGTACGGAGGAACTGGCGGAAAGAGCGGTGGATTCACTGTCAGGCGGTCAGCGGCAGCGGGCGTGGATCGCGATGACGCTCGCCCAAGGGACAAGGACGATCCTGCTGGACGAACCGACGACGTATCTCGATTTGACCCACCAGATTGAAGTGCTCGACCTGCTGTTCGAGCTGAACGAGCTGGAGAACCGGACGATCGTCATGGTGCTTCACGATATTAATCTTGCCTGCCGTTATGCGCATCATATCGTGGCTGTAAAAGACAAGACCGTATACGCCTGCGGCAAGCCGGAGGAGATCGTCGACGAACAGTTGATCCGCCACGTGTTCGAGATGGAATGCCGGATCGTGCCCGACCCGGAGTTCGGGACGCCGATGTGCATCCCGCTCGGCCGGGGACGCGATATCGGAAAACGCAAGAAGACTCACGCTACCGCTTGAAGCCAGACGGACCCGCGAAGCTCATGGGCAGTACGGCAATTGGTCCTGGTTTACGAACCCGAGCCTCTTTTGCCAGCCTCTGGCGACTGCCATCGCTGTACTTTTCAAAGCTCAAAATCGCTTTTCCTCATAAACCAATACGCAAAAACGCCCCCATCTCACAAAAAGATCGGGGCGTTTCTCACATTCATTCTTCCATAATGAAGCCATTCGCGGACACAGAGCCGCAAGATCAGAAATAAATCTCTTTGCCCTGCTCCGCGGATTCGTAAATCCCGCACAAAATTTTCATCATCTCGACCCCATCGTCGACGGAGCTGTCCGGCGTCGTGCCGTTCAGGCAGCAAGAGACGAAATGATTGATTTGATTTTGGAACGCTTCGGTTACGTTCAGCTTGAGCGAGTTGACTTGAGGGGTCACATTCAGGATCGTATCGTATTTCTCGGTTACGATCGTGATCTCCGGCTCGATTTCGGCTCCGCCTTTCTCGCCGAACAGACGAACCGACACTTCGTTTTCCTTCGCGTGCAGCGAGAAGCTGACGTCAACCATCAGCGAAGCGCCGTTCTCAAACCGTACGATCGCGTTCGCCATATCCTCGACCGTATTTTTGCTGGCATCGTAATCGGCCGCCTTGTAGAAATTCAAATTTTGGACGTTGGCGCGGTTGCCGAGCTTGTAGTACGTATTGCCGCTGACCGACTTCACTTTCGGACGGCCCATCAAGTACCAGCACAGGTCGATCATATGCACGCCGAGATCAATCAGCGGACCGCCGCCGGAGCGGGACTTGTCCGCGAACCAGCCGCCCGGATTGCCGAGACGGCGGATGCACGACGCCTTCGCATAATAAATCTCGCCGAAGTCGCCGTTGTCGATAAACTGCTTCAGCATTTGCGTATTGGCCCCATGGCGGCGGACATAGCCGACCTGAACCTGCTTGCCCGTACGGCGTACCGCCTCCTGGACGCGCAAAGCCTCCTCCACCGTCGTGCTGAGCGGTTTCTCCACCAGCACATGCTTGCCTGCATTCAGCGCCGCAACGGCCAAATCGGCATGCGTATTGTTCCAGGTACAGATGCTGACCGCTTCCAGCTCGGTGTCGGCCATCATCTCCGCAATATTCGTGTAGACCCGGGCGAACCCGTATTTGTCAGCCAACGCTCTTGCCCGCTGCTCATTCAGATCACATACGGCGTGCATCACGACGTCCGGGTTGTTTTTGTAAGAACCCATATGCAGTTCGGAGATCGATCCGGCGCCGATAACGCCCACTTTCAGCTTGCTCATCTCGAAAAATCCCTCGCTTTATCCGATTGTCTTTTAGAGGTTGTTCAAAAAGTCCGATTTTGATCACGAAGCCGATCTGGAAGCGTACTCGACATCGAATATGGAACTCAGCCGGAACTTCCGGTGCTCGCGTAGCTTTCGCTAGCTCCGCTACTCATTTCCTTGCTTCATCCCATCTTCTCGGTGCTGAAAACCGGACTTTTTGAACTCGCACTTTTACCCTTTTCTAGGATAAAGGAGAGGGGCGGGATAGACAACCTTTATTTTCGCCGTTATTACAAGTAACCGAGTATAACTCCGGCCGTCTCTTCGATCGCCTTATCCGTGACGTCGATGATCGGGCAGCCGATCCGTTTCATAATATCGTGAGCGTATTCGAGTTCTTCCGATATGCGCTGCAGCGTTGCGTATTTGGCTCCGTACGGAAGTCCGACGGCGCGCAGCCGCTCGGTGCGGATCTTGAGCAGCTGCTCGGCGTCCATCGTGAGTCCGACCACCCGGTTGCCGGGCAGCTGCAACAGCTGCTGAGGCGGCTTCACTTCCGGCACGAGCGGGAAATTGCCCACCTTATAGCCTTTATGAGCCAAAAAGATACTGAGCGGCGTCTTGGACGTTCTGGACACCCCGATCAGCACGATATTCGCCTGCAGCAGCATGTTCGAATCCCGGCCGTCGTCGCACTTCACGGCAAACTCGATCGCTTCGACCCGGCGGAAATAAGCGTCGTCCATCTCATGCAGCAGACCCGGCTTCCGCTTCGGCGAATCGTTGAACGTATCGATAAACGCCTGCATCATCGGTCCCATAATATCGACGGCCCGCACACCGAGCCGGATCGATTCTTCCTTCATCATCTCGCGCAGCTCCGGCTGGACGAGCGTGAAGGCGACGAAACCGCCGCTGCCCGCCGCCTCCTCCATCACAAGACGAATCTCGTCTTCGTTGCGGATATGCCCTACCCGCTTGATCTTTACCTGGTGCGCGTCAAACTGGCGAATCGTCGCTCTCACTACCGCTTCCGCCGTCTCACCAACCGCATCCGAGCAAATGTATATGACCTGTTGGCGTTCTCCGGTCATCTCTGCTCCTCCTATCTGTTACGTTTCCACCGTACCGGTCCAGCCGATCAGCAGCTTGGTCATCGTCGTCTTCGTGATGCGGCCGATTACTTCCCATTTGCCGGCATCGTCCGGATGGCGGACGACGACAGGCAGGCTGTCCACCTGATGATCGATCATTTTACGCCCGGCTTCGATGACCGTCTCCTCGGGAGAGGCGGTCACGACGTTCGGATGCCGCGTCATCACGAGACTGACCGGCATCGTGGAAGCACCCGGATTGCCAAGCGTCACTTTGAGCAAATCTTTTCTGGAGATTACCCCGAGCAGCGCGCTCGATTCGTCGGCGACGATCAGAGAGCCCACGTTCTCCATAAATAACGTCACGACCGCATCGTTCACGGTTGCTGATTCGCGGATGATGACCGGCAGCGACTGCACGTCCTTCACTTTCAGCTCCGCGGCGTCCGGCGTTCCGCTCGCTTCGCGGGAGGACGCTTGTCCCGGGAAATAGCCGACCTTCGGCTTCGCGTCCAGCGTCCCGAGCATGACGAGAAGGGCCAGGTCGGAACGGATCGTCGGCCGGCTCAGCTTGAGCATCTCGGCGATCTGCTCGCCGGTAATCGGCGCGTGCTGGCGCACGAGCCGGACAATCTCCATCTGGCGCTGAGATAATTGCATAACAGCCCTCCTTCGAACGGAAAGCCGAAAGCGCAAGCTTTCGGCTCATCCGAAATCCCTATCTCTTATGTTAGCTTGGAATCGGGACAAATGCCACTGTCGTGCGGCAACTTTTTGCAGCTCCCCCGTATCAAGGCGAGCATTCCGTTCTTATCTGCCCGCCGCAACCGCTACGCGCGCGGCCGCCGGCTGTCGCTCCACCGGCCCTAGAGCAAGCCGCGCCTGAGCGGCGGCGATGCGGGCGAGCGGAATCCGGTAAGGCGAACAGCTCACATAATCGAGCCCCGCCTGATGGCAGAAAAAGATCGACTCCGGATCGCCGCCATGTTCTCCGCATACTCCTGTCTTCAAATCGCCGCGTACCGCTTTACCTTGTTCCAGCGCCCATTCGATCAACTGGCCGACGCCGTCGCGGTCGAGCGTCTGGAACGGGTTGGCCGGGAGCAGCTTATGATCGACGTAGTGGGTCAAAAACTTGCCTTCAGCGTCGTCCCGGCTGCAGCCGTAAGTCATCTGCGTCAAATCGTTCGTTCCGAACGAGAAGAAATCGGCACACTCGGCGATTTGCGCGGCGGTCAGAGCGGCCCGGGGCACTTCGATCATCGTGCCTACCTTGTACGGGCAGCGGCTTAACAGCTCGCCCAGTACGTTTTCCGCCGTATGTTCGATACGCCCCCGCAAAAACCGGAGCTCGTTCACATGGCCGACAAGCGGAACCATCACTTCGGGCCATACGTGCACGCCTTCCCGGATACATACCGCAGCGGCGCGGAACACCGCTTCCGTCTGCATATCGTAAATTTCCGGGAACAAGACGCCAAGCCGGCAGCCGCGCTGACCGAGCATCGGGTTCGCCTCGTGCAGCGACCTCACCTTGCGGAGCATCGTCTCCAGCTCCGCCGCCTGGCTGCGCAGCTCTCCGGACGAATCGCCGCCGCTGCGGATGTCGGCCGCCAGTTCCGCGGCACGCGCCCGAAGCTCATCAGCGTTCGGCAGAAACTCGTGCAGCGGCGGATCGAGCAGCCGGATCGTAACCGGCAAGCCGTCCATCACGCGGAACATCCCCTCGAAGTCTTCCTGCTGCATCGGCAGCAGCTTCACAAGCGCCGCTTCCCGCTCCTCCTTCGTCTCCGCAAGAATCATCTCGCGGACAGCCGGCAGCCGCTCCGGCGCCAGGAACATATGCTCGGTTCGGCACAGGCCGATCCCTTCCGCACCGAATTCGCGGGCTTTCGCCGCATCGGCAGGATTGTCCGCATTCGCCGCGACGCGAAGCGTCCGGATGCCGTCCGCCCATTCGAGCAGACGGGACAGCTCCGCCGACATCTCTCCCGCCCGCAGCGGCACCTCGCCGCGGATCACGCGTCCCGTAGAGCCGTCGATCGATATCGAATCGCCTTCGCGAATAATCGTCTCTCCTGCGCGAAGCTCGCGCGTATCCGCGTCGATTCGGACTTCCTCGCAACCGCATACGCAAGGCTTGCCCATACCGCGGGCGACAACGGCGGCATGACTCGTCATCCCGCCGCGGCTCGTAAGTACCCCTTCGGCTGCCAGCACCCCGTGAATATCTTCCGGGGTCGTCTCCGACCGGATCAGAATAACCCGGCGGCCGGCCTTGGCTTTCTCCTCCGCCGTATCCGCATCGAATACCGCTTCCCCCGTCGCCGCTCCCGGCGAAGCTGGAAGCCCTACAGCCAATACGTCGAGCACGGCATCGGCCGGTATTGCCGGATGAAGCAGCTGGTCGAGATGTCCGATCTCGATCCGGGCTATCGCTTCTTCCTTGGTCAAGATCCCCTCATCGACCAGATCGACGCCGATCTTCATCGCCGCCTGCGCGGAACGTTTGCCCGTGCGCGTCTGCAGCAGGTACAACGTGCCGTGCTCAACCGTAAACTCGATGTCCTGCATATCGCGGTAATGCCGCTCCAGCCGCTCCGCAGTATGCTTCAGACTGGCGAATACATCCGGCATATCCCGCTCCAATTCGGCGATCGGCAGCGGCGTACGGACGCCCGCGACGACGTCTTCGCCCTGCGCGTTCGTCAAGTATTCGCCGTACAACTGCTTCTCTCCCGTAGAAGGATCGCGGGTAAAAACGACGCCGGTTCCGCAATCGTCCCCTTTGTTGCCGAATACCATCGCCTGAATGTTAACCGCCGTCCCCTGCTCGTCGGGAATCCGGTTCACTTTGCGGTAGACGCGTGCGCGGGAGTTGTTCCACGAGCGGAATACCGCTTCCACAGCCAGCTGCAGCTGCTCGTCGGCCGATTGCGGGAACGGCTTGCCGCTTTTGGAAGCGATCAGCTCCTTGTAGCGGTCCACCAGCTGTTTCCAGCCTTCGGCGCTGACGTCCCGGTCATGCTCCACGCCGCAGCTCGTTTTCATCTCATGCAGCAGCTTCTCGAAACGGATCGGCTCGATGCCGAATACCACGTTGCCGAACATCTGGATTAGCCTGCGGTAGCAATCGTACGCGAAGCGCGGATTTTGTGTCGCTTCCGCCACTCCGTGCACCGTAACATCGTTTAGACCGACATTAAGGATCGTATCCATCATGCCGGGCATGGACGACACGGAACCGGATCGAACCGAGACGAGCAGCGGACATGCAGCGTCGCCGAACTGTTTATTCTGCTTCTTCTCCAGCTCGCGCAGGGCAACGTTCACTTCGTCCATCAGCCCGGCCGGCAGCTGTTCGCCGGAAGCATAATAGTCGCGGCAAGCTTGAGTCGTTATCGTAAATCCGGGAGGCACCGGAAGCCCGGCCCGGGTCATCTCGGCCAAGTTCGCTCCTTTGCCGCCCAGCTCCATCTTCATTCCCGCATGTCCTTGCTCAAACGATTGTACCAGTCCGTTTCCGTTAATCATGTTCGATATCCCCCTGTCGCTTTCCGTTCCGGCAAGAATCCTCGCGGCAGCAGCCGTACAGCACCGTCACCTTTTCGGTTTCCACTTCGTCAATCCAACGGCCGCAATGCTGACATACGATAAGACCTAACTTAACGCTTTGACCGATCGGTTTCATGCCGGATCGCCTCCATATTCGAATAATTCGTCATTATTAAAATGCCACTTGCGAATTCCTTATATAATACATACCATAAAATTATTTATGACACAATATATATTTGCGCAAAATCCAAAAATGTTTCGCCGGCTTTCTTTGGCATCGGGTCGAAAAATCGGCGAAAAACCTAGGAAACAAGACGCATTCGCCTAATTTTGTCGAACAGGAAGCCGGAACTGGCAGTCCGGAATCTGCACATTCCGAATGACTCTAATATATATGACGTCACATTATATTTGATGACGTTTTCACGGCAAGGAGCGAAGAACTTCTAAGGGCGAACGCACATATTTATACATATAAGGGTGTAGATCAGAAGGGAGCGAGGACGCTTGAACAAAGAAAAAGAATGGCGAGGACCGTCCCGCAGCGGGGACCAAGACTTTGACTGGAGAAAGTTCGAGAGGCTGTTCGACGATTTGTTCCCGAACGCGATACCGGGAATGGGTACGGAAACGGCTTCCCGGATCGGACGGTTCGTGCGGGGGGTTGTGGATCTGGCGGTTCCCGATCCGAAAAAACCGGAGGCGGCCGTTCCGCCCGAGGCGCGAACCCAATCCTCCGGCCTGCTGAGGACCGAAATAACCGAAACGGGGAAATACGTAAAAGTCCGGATTCGGATACCGGAATACGTAGATGCCCGCAAGCTGCAATTGTTCGTGAACGGACAATATTTAAAAATCGAAGGCCCGATGGGCAACAAACAGATCATACGACTGCCTGCGATGGTAGGGTTAAAATCCGGGCAGGCTTCCTACGACAACGGCATCGTGCAGATCCGGCTGCGCAAACGGTTGACTCCGTCCTACCGGGAAATGTACATTCAATACCCCTAAGCCGGAACCGCCAGCGCCGCTAACCGAGTGGACGAACGCTTATTACCCGTATCCGTACGTCATATTTCCCAGTTATGCCATTCCCGCTTCCGCTTTTCGTTATACGTGAGCCAGTGCAGCGTCTTGTCGTACAGCTCCCGCTTGCTTTCCCCGGTCGAATACGTGTGATCGGCCTGAAAGATCAGCTCCATATCGCATTGCCCGTACGAACGCATCCAGAACAGCTTCTGGTATAACGAGCAATAGTCGGCCGGAATGGTCTGGTCGGATGTACCGTGGGCCAGGAAGACGTCTCCGGTAAATTTGCGGATTTGGGCGAACGGCTGCTGGGCGGACAACGATTCGAAAAAGGCGGGACGAAGCGTGTAGCCCATATGATCGGACGATCCGTACCGGACCGCGTCGTCATACGACTGCTGCCCGACGATCCGCAATATATCGTTGAAAGGATGAGCGACTGCCGACCACATCACCAGCGTCTTGACGCGCCGGTCCAGAGCGGCCGTAAGCAAGGCGGCCGCTCCTCCCAGACTGTGGCCGAGCAGAATGACCCGGTTCGCGTCGACATAATCGATGCCCAGCGCATAATCGAGGACGACGCGGGTTTGATCGATCATCGAATCGAGTCCGTTCTCCCCGTATTCGCCGGTGCTTTCGCCGCATCCCGCATAATCGAACCGGAGCACCATATAGCCGGCCTCCGCGAACTTGCGCGAAGCGCCCACGAACAGGCGGTCGACTCCGATTCTGCTGCCGATAAAGCCGTGGCAGATGACGATGAGCGGACGTTGTCCGCCCTCGCAGCACTTGGACTCGCCGGCCGCAGCCGGGTAGTGCAAAGTCGCCCTCAGCTCAATCGAACCGTATTGAATCGTAATCGCCCGTTCCATCGCAAATCGTCTCCTTCTGGCGGTGTTCCCTACTGCGCTTCGTCTACCGCTTTATTGTATATTTGTATAATTCTCTTAATTCCTATATGTTTACTATGTTATAGAACGTACCATCCGGTTGTGAACCTGTCAAGCAAAACATTCGAAAGATAAGCTCCCGAACCGAACCGGACCGAATCGATTACCAATAAAATACGCCGATGCGTTTCAGTCTCCGACTATCTCGTCAAGCTTGCCGCGCAGCGTGTCCTCAATGCTTTCCTCAAACCTTCCGGGCATATAAAAATAATAAGTCGACTGCAACGGCTCGTATCCGCCGCAACGGATCTGTTCCCTCGTCGGCACATACCCGATCATGCCGTTCGAATAAGGGACAGGCCATACGCTGCCGGACGATATTTCCTTAATATACAACCCGTACTCGACGACCACTTCCGCATTCATCGTGAGGATGGCGAATCCGTCCGCAATGTCGAGCCGGTTCATTTCCAATACGAGTTCTGTCGCCCTAGTATCCCCCCGGCTCAGCATCTCAACCGCCCATTCGTCGTATGGCTGCTGTCGCTTCCCGGCAATCGCCTCCAGCTCCTCCTTGGACTCGAGCGGCTTCAGCGGTAAGGGTACGCTGTAGGAACATCCCTGCAGGAGAACCGGCTTCACCCCGCTCATCCGGCTGTTCAGAACCGCGCTTGCAGCGTCCGCAAACTTCATCCCGAAATACCGGATCTGGTCGTAGTCGTCCGTCATTGCCGCCGGAGCGCTTGACTTGAATATATTGATATCCCCGCAAGCTCCCTGCAGGTAGAGACATAACGCTCCGTCCCCGAGACGTCTCTCCATCTCCTCCGCCGCTGTCCCTGTGAACTCGGAAGATACGTAGTTCTGATGCGCCGTGACCGGATGGCAGGCGTAATGAACGATTATGGCTTTATCCGTGCCAGCCCGTGTCCGGAAACGGATAACGGAAAGCTCCGGGTCCATCAGCCCGTCCGGGTATTCCCCGCCGAACGCCTGGCCGTCCGCATAACGGCGCCGCTGTACGCCGATCCGGCACTCGCCCGCTCCGCGCTCGATCGTAACCGGTTCAACGTTCGCCGCAGCCGCTTCGACCGCCTCCATCAGCTTATCCTCCAAATACCCGACATATCCGGCGTCCGCCGCACCGAGCAGACGGTGAAATCCGAAGCCGGTCTGAGGGCCGGAATGGCTGTGCGTGCCGTGCAGCACGACCGTTTCCTTCTCGAGTCCCCATCTTTCCTTAAGCTTTGCTAACAAGCCGGGAACCCGGTCCGAGCCCCACCACAGCAAATCCGCCGATACGAGAAGCGCCGTGCGGACAGCTCCGCCTTCCCCGGGCTGGCGCATATAAACCGCTCTTAAATAAATCCGGCTTCGAATCCCTTCATACGGCGCATTGCCTCTGACGGCAAAACCGGCGAGGGGCACCGGCATCTCCGGCGTAATATCCACTTTGGCGCATCCGACTTCTACGATCATCCCGATCATCCTTTCTGAATAACTGCTCCCTAAATCCCGATTTCTATAATATAAGGCCGGGTGTATTGCTGCATGCCAACAGAGGAGACCGGCTGGACATTTTTTGCTGACATGACCGAATCGGCAAAGGGGAAGTCCATCGCGGCAATGGCACACCTACATTCGATTCTATATAGTAGATGATGCACGATCGATATACGGCTTGTTTTACTATCTACGGGAGTAAGAAAGGAGGCGCTAAACAAAAACAGAAGCAAAAGCAAAGACCGAGCAGCCCTACTGAAGAAACTTCGCTTTCTTCGATCAGGTGAAACGAAAGTTGATTGGAGCGGAGTCCGAAAGTCGCAAGGCCATCATTTCGTCTCGAACGGGAGTGACCATGGTGACAAGGAGAAAGATTGCGGCAGGTATACTGATGCTAGTTGCGGCGTCGTTCCTTTTTTACAGCCTGGCATTGGCGGAAGGAAACGCTTGGCTGAACAAAACGAACGGCAACGGAAAAAAGGTGCTGGCCCATAACGGCAATGTGATGTACAGCGTGTACGTCAGTGAGTCGGCGGACGCCATCGTGAAGCATGCGGCGCAAGAGCTCGCGGATTATTTGACACAGGTATCCGGAGCGCCGTTCGATCTTACGATCAGCGACGGGACCCCAATCGGCCCCGCCTTTCTCGTGGGACAACACCCCGCGGCGGACAGCTTTGCGCTGCAGGGGAATCATGCCGAGCCGCTCGGAGAAGACGGATTTATCATTCAATCAGCCGGACCTTATATTCAAATTATCGGAAGCAGCTCGCGCGGGACGATGAACGGTGTCAATTACTTTCTGGATCGCTATGTCGGCGTGAAGTGGTTTTCCCCGACATACACGTTCATTCCCGATAAGCCCAAATTGAAAGTATCCGTTGGTTATGACGTGCAGATTCCACGTTTCCAATACCGTGAAATGTTTGTAAACGACGGCAATAACGAGCAGTTCCGGGCGCACAATCTGTTGAACGGGAAGTCGCATTACCGCACGCAGACTCCATCCGCCGCCGGTCTCAACAGCTGGTCCGATTACGTGCCGACCGGGGTTCATAATTTTCATGCGCTTGTCACGGATTCGGTCTATCATTCTGGAGGACAGTTGCTGGCTATGGACGAGGAGGTGCGCCGTATCGCCGCCCAAACTTTAGTATCGAGAATCGGACAGCGGCAAGCGAACGGACTCGACCCGTCCTACGGCTTCAGCCAGCAGGATGCGGCGTGGGTCCCCGATCCGGCGAGCCGATCGTTTGCGGACGCGCACGGCGGCACGCTGGCCGCTCCTATCCTGGATATGGTGGGCGATGTGGCGAGCCGGGTCCAGACGCAAATACCCGATGCCCGCATCGGCACGCTGGCTTATCAGTTCAGTTATCCCGCGCCGACAGGCTTGACACTTCCGGACAATGTAGTAGTGACGCTTGCCCCCATAGACAAAGATCACGGGAAATCGCTGGATGGTGCCGGGAATGAACGGGACGGACAACAAATCGCAAAATGGGCTGCCCTTTCGGATCAACTTGTCTTTTGGGATTATTTGACCAACTTCAGCGGAGGCGGCTACCTGCAGCCTTATCCGAATCTGTACGCCATGGCGGATACGATCCAATTTCTCGCGTTATCCCCTGCCGTTAAAGGGTATTTCGGTCAACAGACCGGCGGCGCCCGCGGACCGGTCGGCGTCGGGTTCGACGAGCTGCGCACGTGGGTCGGAGCGAGATTGCTGTGGAACCCGGATGAGGACGTGAATGCATTAATCGAAGAATTTATAAACGGTTACTACGGCGCCGCTTCTTCGTCTGTCAGTGAATACATCGAGGCGATACATCAGTCGCTGGAGGATAGCGGCGCATCGCTGACGACCTCTACACCGATCTCTTCGCCCTATCTATCCTTCGATACGATGCACCAGGCGGACGGACTGTTCGAGCAAGCGGAAGCCGCCGCTGCCGGAGATCCGGCCCTTCTGGATCGGGTGCGGAGAATGCGAATCGGCGTCGATCTGATCATCCTGCACAGACGCGCCGAATTTGCCCAAGTAGCGGGCGAGCGCAATATCGTCTGGAATCTCGACACCACGAATAGACTGCAAAGGTTCAAAAGCCTCACGCAAAACATGCAGAGCTTTCGGATTGAAAACGGCGAACTTGCGCAGCTGTATCAGCTGTTGGAGGTGGAGCGTTCTTCGTCCCCCATCCCGGATATCGTGCAAAATTTGCCGGATGAGGATTGGATCGAGCTGCAAGATTACGATTTCCGGCTGCATGCCGGTGCGGCCGTAGTGCAGGATGTGAAAGCGTCCGATCAGGCTGCCGCCCGTCTGAGCGGCAGCTCGACGGCTTGGGGCATCCAGATGAACCACACGAATCTCCCGCGCGAGGGCAGATGGAAGCTGTACGCCTATGTGAGAGTGGACCCCGGCAGCGGCTCGTCCGGAGCCGGAGCTTTCCGGTTCGGCCTATATCCGTCGCAGCCCGCGCCTGTCGGCGTAACGTTCGGCGAAGTATCGGACGGTGAATACCACGCGATCGAGATGCCATGGGTGTATAAGTTCAATCCCGAATTGTCCGTTCACTATTTATGGTTCCAGCCTGCCGCTTCCGGCGCCATTCACAACCTGTACGTCGACCGTATCGTCGCTGTCCGGGAGAAGCCGCCTGCGGCGTACAATCCCGGCTTTGAGACGATAGCCCCGGGCGGACCGTACCCCGACGGCTGGCAGACGGCGGGAGGCGTATGGGACTCCGGCACGGCGCACGGCGGCAGCCGGTCGATTCGGCTGAACCCGGAACCGGCAAACGCCTTTCATGTCATCTATACCGGAGCTACTAAATGGATTCCGGTCGTACCGGGCCAGAAGTATCAGGTAAAAGGCTGGATCAAAAACAACTCGACGAATGGCAACGTATCGCTCGGTGTCAGGCAGATCAACGCTTCGAACGGCAGCATCAGTTATTCGTGGCACCCCGGCGCGTTGCCGTCTTCCGACTGGACGCCGTACACAGTAACGTTTACGGCCGCTCCGACGGCGCGTTACGTGTCGATCTATTTCAAGTCGGACCAGCAAACCGACGGTCCCGCCTGGCTGGACGACGTTTCGATCGAAGAAGTGCCCTGACCCGTCTGAAAAATCAGTTGATCCTGGATCATTCAAGGCTCCGCTTTTAGCGGAGCTTTTGCTTTGTACGTCACGCCCGGAAACGGCAAAAAACGGCCGGGGACACTTGCCTCGTCCCGCAGCCGTTCGCTTGCCAATCGAATCCTATCAGTCGGATTTAAACGTAACCTTTTTGCCGAGTGCCGCCGTTATTTGCTCGGCATATGAATCGAAGATCGCCTTCGCTTTATATTTGTTCAACAGTTCGTCGAGATATTTCGGCCAGTTGGACGAATCTTTCTCTTCGAACAGCAGCTTCACTTGCAGTGCGCGCATTTCTTTGCGGTACGCGCCGATATCGAGACCTGTCGGAGGAGCGACGTTCGTTCCGAGCGTGTAGAATTTGAGTTTCTTGAACACTTCCAGAATCGCCCGGTCATGATCCGTTTCACGCGGATCGATGATCTCAAGGCCGATTGCGGCCGGGTTTTTCACGTTATAAGAGAATACCCCGCCCCAAATTTCCGTGAAGTTACCGTTGGCGATAATGTCTTTTTGGATCGCATCCGGAATCAGCTCGATTTTGCCGCCGTTCTTTTTGTAGTGGACATTTTCTTTACCGACGTTAGCGAGCAGCCACCCTTCCGGGCTCGCAAGCCAGTCGAGAATCTCGATCGAACGCTGAATTTTCGCTTCCGATGTTTTTACGTTGAACATGAACGGAACGCCCGGCAGCGGCGAATACGAGACCGGAACGTCGCCGGCGATATGGAACGCTTCGAACTTCGCGTCTTTGTTGCCCGTAATCTCTTGGGTTTTCTTCTGCACGCTGTTGTTCGAGTTGTCGAATGCAATATCGCGGACGCCGCTAAAGAAAATACCGACCTTGCCCTGCTGAACTTTGTTCGTCACATCGCCGCCCTTATTCAGGAACCAGTCCGGATCGATAACTTTCAAATCAAGCGTTTTGCGGATGTCGTCCAATACTTTTGCTGTTCTCAGGTTCGTTCCGCTATCGATGAAATTATTATCCTTGTCGATAAAAAAACCCGGGGTCATGCCATTTTTGAACCATTCCGGAAGGTCGTTCGGAATCGTCGTTCCGCTGCCCGCCGTCGAGAAGCCGTACGTATCGTTTTTACCGTTACCGTCCGGATCGTTGAATGTGAACGCCTTCATAACGGCGATCATCTCGTCGTAGTTGGTCGGAACTTTCAGCTTCAGGTTCGGATCTTTTTTGTTGAGCGCATCGATCCAGTCTTTACGTACATAGTAGACGCCGTAATAATCTTTAGGGAACGGAACCGGAGCGCGTTTAAATACGTTTTGAACCTGATAGCGCTTTAATTCTTCCGGAGTTATCCATTTAAAATAGTTCGGCATCTTCTCCGGCGTCACATATTTGGTCAAATCAGCAACCGCACCGTCGATAATGTAACCGTTCGATTTGGCGCCGTCCGCATGGAACATATCGGGAGCATTGCCGCCAGCCAGGAGCAGGTTCAGCTTGTTGGAGAATTCTTCGCCCATGGCCATATAATCAAGCTTCAGCTCAACGTTAAACTTCTCTTCGATCGTTTTCTTGATAAAGTCTTTGTCCCCGGACGGCAAGTTGGAGTTGTTTGTCAGCGCCGCCGTCATCCAGTACAAGGAAAGCTTTTCTTTCTTCTGCTCGCCCCCCGGTGTCGCACCCGGATCGGCTGCCGGTTTGTTGTCCGTTTTGCCGCAAGCGCTCAGCACAAGTGCGGACGCGATCGATATTGCCGCTAGTTGTCTAAGTTGTTTTTTCAATGTCTGTTGACCTCCCGTAATGTCGAGTGTGAATGTGCAATGCTTTGTAAAGCCGAATGTGAAACCCCTTTCTGCAATCGCTTCCAAGCCGCTTAAAAAATAATGGCCCAGACTTTCAACTCGTACTTTCGTCATCATTGGAATCTGTATAATACATGTACATAATACAACTAAAATACCGGTTTGTGAAGAGGGGGGCCTAAAAAAATATGCTTCAACTTCCGTTTGGATTTTTCGCCAACGACATGCAATACCGTGCCTCCACCCAGCCTCGTGTCAGGTTGTTGTCAGCTTTCGCATCATCCAAATCCGCATTTTAATGGGAAAAAGCTTAACATCTCCTACCTCTAGCGGAGCAGCGGCGGACAAATTTCTGTTATCGAAAAAAGACGGAAGAAGCAACAACCCGTTATCGATCGATCCTAACTTCATCGCGCGGATAAGGGAATATCTTCTTCCGTCCGTAGACAGACAGTAAATCGTTATTTATCGTATGAAACCGGCGCTCTGCGGATAACCTACGTAACGTAATGCAGTTACATGATAAATTCATTCAACCAACGGATCGGCCGCGGCTCCATAACCGCATGCCCAATGAACGGACGAGCACGCGCTAACCTACACATTTTCCAAAACCGCAGCTTCCCTCTCCTTCAACCGTTTGAGCCCGGCATCCGCCACCATCTTGGCTGTGTCGATTACACGGCATGCATACCCCCATTCGTTATCGTACCAGGCGAGCAGCTTGAGCTGCCTTCCGGCCGCAGACAACGATAATCCGTCGATGGTAGCCGATTTGTCGCACCCTACGTAATCGGTGGAAACCAGCGGTTCCTCGCTCCACCCTACATACCGGGAATATTGCGGACTCATGCAAGCGGAACGCAATCTGGCGGTTGCGTACTCCGTGCTTATCTCTTCTCCCAGATCCAGCGTTATATCGCACAACGATACGTTCGGCACCGGGACGCGCAGCGACACGCCCTCAACGACCGGCGCCAGATGCGGCAATACGCCGGCCAGCGCTTTGCCGATGCCCGTCGTCGTCGGAACGATCGACTGCGTACAGGAACGGGCGCGCCGCAAATCTTTGTGCGGATTGTCCAGATGATTCTGGTCGTTCGTATACGCATGAACAGTCGTCACCCAGGCACGTTTAACGCCGAACAATTCGTCAACGATCCGGAGCACGGGCGCCACGCAATTTGTCGTGCAGGAGGCGGCGGATATCAGCTTATGCCGGTCCGGGTCATAGCTGCGGTCGTTTACTCCCATGACGACAGTCAGATCGAGTCCCGAACCCGGTGCGGTAACAATTACGTTTTGCGCCCCACCCGCCAGATGTTTCGCAGCCCCCGCGACATCGTTAAATTTGCCGGTGGCATCCAGCACCAGATCGACCCCGCAGTCGTTCCAAGAAATAAGCTGCGGATCGCGCTCGGATAAAAGACGCACCGTATGGCCATTGATCACCAGATTGCCGTCTTCCGTACGAATGTCCGCATCCCAGCGGCCGTGAACGGAATCATACTTGAGCAAATGCGCAACCGAGTCGGCCGGATGCAGCACATTGATGGCCCGGATATTCAATTCCCCTTCCGTAAAAGCCCGCCGGACGAGCAGGCGCCCGATTCTTCCCATTCCGTTAATTCCGATCCCCACTGTCATACCGATTCCTCCCCTACTAATGTTATTTATATAATACGTACTATACCATAAAGTATATCGTTTTAAATAGGTAATTTATTAATTAGTACATACTAATTATTGAGAATATTGCATATTGAACCCTCTCTTTCTGATGAACAACGCTTATAACGTGCAGCCGGAGAGAACATCCGACGATGATTGGGTATGCCGACATTCCGGTGAATGCATCGAAGAATACGGCTGTTTTGCTCCAGCCGCCGCCCCATCCGCATTCGCATCCGCAGTCGTGCAGCCGATTTGAGGCATATCTCTGCAAAAACGGCTCCAGACGGTGTCTGTGACGCCTCTTATCGGAAGTTTTACTTCCGTTATTTATTGTGCGAAGCAGAAAATCGATGTTTAGCGGAACAATTTGTTCCGTTATTTCCAGTGCAACCGGCCATTTCACCTTAATAAGCCGAAATAGCGGAAACCAAACTTCCGTTATAGCCCAACAATTAGGCCTGTTACGGGAATAACGGAAACCGCGCTTCCGCTACATAATCGGTGAGCATTGATTCCGGCGCACACCACGCTGCTGCTCCCGGTGCTTGGTGGATCGATGATGACCACGGTTCTATCTGATCTTACTTACCTCCCTAAACGGCAAATACCCCGTCTCCAAGGAAACGGGGTAGATTGGGCACCGCTATACAGAAATGTAAACAAATCATGGCCAGCCATCGTCGCTCCACTCAAGAACGAACCGACTGCAAAAATCCGGACGGCACGCGATAGAGAGCCTCTTCTACGGCGAACGCCAGATCGCATGTCGCTGTATACGTTGCCGCCCTGACGGAGCCGGGCAGCTCGACGGTCCGGATAACGACAGCGCTGTGCGGGTCGATGAAGAGCAGCCTGCTGCCGCAAAACGCGGCCAGCAAATCCGGACCGGCGGCCGTCATCCAGCTGCATCCCCCCTCGACGGGGATCGATTGCTCGAATCGGAACCGGGCCCGATCGAATACGAGAATCGCGCTGCCCGCTTTGACAAATACTTTGGCGCACATAGCCGCAATCGCGGAGCCGGGACGTTCGCCTGCGGCGAACCGGGTCTCGTGCACGAGTCCTTTGCCAGGCTCCCATACGCCGAAATGGCAGATCACATCGCGATAGGGCAGTCCGCTGGCACCGCCGTTCGTCGTAAAATAAACATACCGGTCGTCTGCGGCTACTCCGGCCACCTGTTGATCGTTTGCGATCGGATGGCTCCAGGAATCCACCTCCAGCGTAACCGGGTCGATTCTGGACAGCGCCCCTGCATACGTGCCGTATTTGGCCGACCACCCGGTCCAGATCCCGCCGTCCGGCCCGATCACGCTTCGTCCTTCCGGACGGATATAATCCGGTCTCAGCGCCCGAAGCGATTGCGGATTCCGGTTGTTCAGCTGATCCCACGGCTTCGCCGGGTCGTACACGATGTGATCTCCGCCGACGTAAGCCGTCAAATACAATTTACCGTCCACAAACACCATCCCGTACACTTCTCCGCCGGAATCACATACCGAGGACGAGTTCCAGGCGGAGCCGGTCAACGGATCGTAATGGAAGATCGTCTGGCCGAAGCCGCACGCTCCCCATATCCCGCCCGCCTCGTCCGATACGAGCGTATGGATGCGCGTGGCCGGCGCCTCCGTCGGAATGCGGACCAGTTCCGGCACCTCGTCCAGGCTGTCCGCGATAAACAGATCTTGACCGCGCACCCCCGCATACCGCCCGTCCGCCAGCGGGATCGCCCTGCAGCTTTTGCCGTTCGGCAGCGCCGCTTCCAATACAGTCAGCTTTTCCTTCCAGCCTGCGGTATCCGGGAGCGGCTCCAGCGTTTGCGGATGATAAAATTCGAAGCGGTCTCCTTGTACGGTGCATATGTACTCGTCGGTTACTTCGCGCACGGTAAATCCCGGCGTTCCGAAATCGCGAAACGTCCCGCTCTCCAAATGAAACGCTTTCAAAAACGGCTCGTCGTAACCTCCGGTAAACAAAATATAACCGGGCGCGCTGCCGTTAATGTAGCGGCTGTATAAATTTTTACCGTTGTCCGACGCCCTGCCGAGCTTCTCGAGCGTATGCAGAGCCGGATCGTAGCGGTATAAGGAGCAGCCGGGCCAAGTTCCCGCGTATACGTTGCCGTCGGAGCCGATCGCCATATCCCAGAAATATTTCTCGTCTGCCGCCTGCAGCGGCTCCGCCCAAGTCCGGGTCTTCAAGTCCAGGGCATGCATATACGCATAGTTCGGACACGTCCCGACCACGAGCTTTTCATTGCGCCAGTTAACAAGTCCCCAGGCTCCTTCATCCCCCGGAAGTTCGATCGACTCGGCTTCCATCGAGCGCGTATCGATCAGGATCAGATTGCCGGTCTGTCCGGCCGCGAAGTTGGACAGCACCAGCTTCTCCCGTCCGTCGAGCGGGTCTGTCATTACTGCGGTTGCAAGAATGTTGAAATTGCGGCAAGGACGTCCGATTAATTCGAACTGATCTTGTTCCCGGCTCATCGCCATCACTCCTCTTATCCACAAGTATAAGACTTGTATAAAAGTATAGCTCGGGTAGTAGGGCAGTCAATGAGAATTTTGTTAATAAAATGAAATTAATCCGCAAGCGGAAAGCAGGCAGTTCGCATACCCTGGTTCTTTCCGCTTCCGGATTCGGTCCCGCTGTGTTATTTCATTAACTTGTTGACCGTGACGAGCAGCTCGTTAATGATATCCTGATCGCCCTCGCGGATTCGCTCCACGACACACGACTTCAGATGACCTTCCAGCAGCTGTTTGCCGACGCCGTTCAGAGCTGCCTGAATCGCCGCGATCTGATTGAGGATGTCGTCGCAATACGTATCTTTCTCGATGAGTCCCTTCACACCGCGGATTTGTCCCTCGATCCGGTTCAGCCGGGTAATCAGATTGCTTTTTAATTTGTCGGAATGGTGGCTCTTGCGTTCCTCCTCGCCGCCGGTATTGCAGCATGCAGAGCCTTCGGCTTGCAATGTCGATTCGTCCTTCACTGGATTCGACCTCCTTATCCGTATGGTAGCCTCCCCCCGTTGCGCAGTCAAGTCGGGAAGCACCGGCCGGGACGTGCCCTAACGCGGCATGCCGCCGCCGTTGACAAACCGGCACGATCGTTGTAAGGTGAAAGATGAACCTCATATTTCAAGATCACTAGGGGTGCCCAGTCTTGGGCTGAGATGAAGATACGACCTTCGGACCCTTTGAACCTGAACTGGAGCGAGACCAGCGTAGGGAAGTGGCGCAACCGATTCTTGACTCTTTCAACAAATCGAGCGTCGATATGCGGCCGCCCTGGCAGGCGGCCTTTTTACTGTTGCGGAAGGCTTAGCGACCCGTTTTTCCGCGGCCGACGCGGCCTCCGCGAGCGGCAGGAATAGGCTCAGCTGCGTTCTTTCCGAGGTAGATCCGTTTTTATGTATTTCCAAGGAGGCGCACCCGCCATCATGACCACTAACGATTCGTCCAGCCGATATTCGCGGCAAATGTTATTCAAACCGATCGGCCCCGGCGGACAACGCCGACTCTCCGAATGTGCCGTACTGATCGTAGGCATGGGCGCTCTCGGTACAGTGCTGGCTAACCATATGGTCCGCTCGGGGCTCGGAACCGTCCGGTTCGTCGACCGGGATTACGTCGAAGCGAGTAATTTGCAGCGGCAAATGCTGTACGACGAAGAAGATGCAGCGGCTTCCATTCCCAAAGCCATAGCGGCCAAGCAAAGACTGTCCAAGATCAACTCCGGCGTCAAGCTGGAAGCCATCGTCGCCGATACGACCGCGGCCAATATCGATCAGTTGATCGAAGGCATGGACCTTGTGCTGGACGGGACGGATAACTTTCATACCCGATACTTATTAAACGATGCCTGCTTCAAGAACCAAATTCCGTTCGTATACGGCGGCGCGGTCGCCTCCCGGGGGATGAGCGCGATCTTCGTCCCCGGACAGACCGGCTGCCTGCGGTGCCTGATCGAGCCCGGAGACAGCTCCGGGGAGACATGCGACATGATCGGGGTCATCTCTCCCGTCGTCGATATCGTCGCTTCGTATCAGGCAACCGAAGCGCTGAAGCATCTCGTCGGCGATACCGCTGCCCGCCGGAACACGCTGATCACATTTGACGCGTGGCACAATCAGTCGTACGAGATGAAGCTCCCTTCTTCGAAGTCGGACTGCCCGGTATGTTGCGGTCATCGCTACCCTGCTCTTGACGAGATTGGGCTCGATGACGCGACTTCGCTGTGCGGCCGCGAGACGATCCAGATCCGGGCCCGCAGCGGCTTCGATCTCGATTATTGGAAAGAAAAACTGGAACGCGTCGCGCGAATCCAGTCCAACCCGTTCCTGCTGAAGGCCGAGCTGCCGGAAGGCGAACGCCTCGTCCTGTTTCCCGACGGGCGCGTGCTCGTGCAAGGCACCGAGGACCCCGTACGAGCCAAAACGTTATACGCCCGCTATATCGGGCTCTGATCGATTATAGAAGGAGGCAGGCGATATGAAACCATTCAAGCTGTACGCCATCACCGGAGAGGAATTCCACCCGGGCAAGCCGATGATCGAAGTGATGGAGGAAGCGATCAAGGGCGGATGCGACATCATCCAGCTGCGGGACAAAAAGAGCCCCCGCCGCGAGGTGCTGGCGAAAGCCAAAGCGCTGCGTGAGCTGACGCTTCGTTACGGCGTGACCTTCATCGTCAACGATTATATCGATATCGCGCTCGCGGTAGATGCCGACGGCATTCATCTCGGGCAGGACGATTTGCCGCTGGCGGACGCCCGCAAGATCGTCGGCGGCAAAATCATCGGCATATCCACTCACGCCATCGAGGAAGCGAGGCAGGCCGAGCGCGACGGCGCGGATTACATCGGTGTCGGACCGATATTCCCGACCAAGAGCAAGGAAGATGTTGTCGCTCCGGTCACTACCTCTTACGTCCGGCAGGTTGCAGCGGAAATCGCCATCCCGTTCGTGGCGATCGGGGGCATCAAGCTGCACAACGTCGATCAGGTGCTGGGGGCGGGAGCCCGCCGCATATGCGCGATCAGCGAGATCGTAGGAAGCCCGGACATTCAGGGCACTTGCCGGTCGTTCCTGGATAAAATCAATTCAGCTGCGGCATCGCCGCAGTGACGGTCAGCGGAGGAGACTATGGACGTTATCGTAAACGGACAAACCCGTACAGTAGAAGCCGGGGAAACGGTGATCGGCCTGCTGCGTGCTTACGGGCTGGAGCATAAGATGGTCGTCGTCGAAATCGACGGCGCGATCGTACCGAAGGAAACCTGGACCGCCGCCGGGCTGGCTCCGGGCATGAAAATCGAACTCGTACATTTTGTCGGAGGAGGCTGAACCCGGTATGCATCAAGATCCACTTCTCATCGGCGGAACGGAGCTGGCTTCGCGTTTTTTTCTCGGCACCGGCCGTTATCCGAATCCGTTCGTGCAAAATGCCGCAATTGAAAAGTCGGGAGCTCAGGTACTCACCTTCGCCATCCGCCGCATCAACCTGGACGCGCCGGGCGATGACGCGATCCTTCAACATTTCGAAGGCAAATCGTTCACGTATTTGCCGAATACGTCCGGAGCCCGCACGGCTGACGAAGCCGTACGGATCGCCAGGCTCGCCCGGGCTTCCGGCATCGGCAACTGGATCAAGGTCGAGATCAGCGCCAACGAAAAAACGCTGCTCCCCGACCCGATCGAAACGTTAAAAGCAACCGAGATCCTGGCCGCGGAAGGTTTCGTCGTGCTTCCTTATACATCGGACGACCCGATCCTGTGCAAACATCTCGAAGAGGCTGGCGCAGCAGCCGTCATGCCCGGCGGAGCGCCGATCGGCACCGGACTCGGCATCCTGAACCCGTATAATATCGGTCTGATCGTCGAGGAGTCCGGCGTCCCGGTCATCGTGGACGCCGGACTCGGCTCGGCCCAGGACGTCGTGCAGGCGATGGAGCTCGGCGTGGACGGAATCTTAATGAATACGCCGGTCGCCAAGGCGAAAGACCCGGTCCGGATGGCGCTGGCGATGAAGCTGGCGATCGAGGCCGGACGCCTCTCGTACTTGGCCGGACGGATTCCGAAGAAACGTTACGCTTCGGCAAGCAGCGGCTTGGAGCAGTTTATCTCTACCCCTAACTAACAACCCTATATCGGAAAGCTGGTCTTGCAATGACACAACATGTAATGGTGCTGGGCGGCGGCGTGATCGGTCTGTCATGCGCCTTCGAATTGCGCCGCCGGGGCTTCCCCGTCACCGTGCTGGAGCAGGGACGCTGCGGCGGCCAAGCGTCGGGAGCGGCAGCCGGGATGCTCGCCCCTTACTCTGAAAATACGGAGCAGCCGGACCCTTTCTTCCAGCTTTGCCTGCAAAGCCTGAACCTGTACCCGAACTGGCAGCAGGCCGTCAAGGACGTGTCCGGCCTCGACTTCGAATATTCCGCTACCGGCAGCTTATACGTGCATTACCACGAAGCCGACGTACTCGCCATGCGGTCCCGCCAAAGCTGGCAGGACGATTACGGCGCGGCAAGCGAGCTGCTGGACGGACGGCGGCTGCGGGAGCTGGAGCCGCATATCGCCCCGGAGGCGGCGGGCGCCTTGTATTACCCCGGAGAATCGCACGTATACGCTCCAGGGTACGTGAAAGCGCTGGAAGAAGCTTGCCGGAAGCTCGGCGTCGAGATCCGGGACGGACTCGGCGAAGTCCAGGTCACGCGCTGGAGCGGCGGCGCCGAGGTGTGCTGCCCGTTGTCCGGCGGCACGTTCCGCAGCGACAAGCTGGTCGTGGCCAGCGGCGCATGGGCGGGACTGATGGAAGCGGCGCTTGACATGCGCATCCCGGTGTACCCGATCCGCGGGCAAATATGCGCTTACGAGACGCCGGATATGCCGGTCCGGCACATGGTCTTTTGCAGTCAAGGGTATGTGGTCGGCAAACGGAACGGCTCGCTCGTCTGCGGAGCTTCGGAAGATATAGCCGGCTTCGAGACGTCGGTCACGAGCAAGGGGATCGACCGGCTGAAAAGCTGGAACGGAAAGCTGTTCCCGTTTCTTGGCGGCATGCGGCCCTTCCATGAGTGGGCCGGCCTTCGCCCCGCCACCCACGACGGCTTTCCGCTGCTCGGAGCGTCGAGCCGCTCCGATTCGCTACTGTTCGCCGCCGGCCATTACCGCAACGGCATCCTGCTCAGCCCGGTTACCGCTCATGTGATCGCCGACCTGATGGAAGGCCGTGAGACGACCGGTCTGCCGCTAGGTGCATTCGCACCCGAACGTTTTTAAGCTAGACCCCAACTTTGTCCGTTAGAGGAGGCAACCGAATGACTATCCCTAAGGCGATGACGATCGCGGGCTCCGACTCCGGAGGCGGCGCAGGCATCCAGGCCGATCTGAAGACGTTCCAGGAGCTTGGCGTGTTCGGAACAAGCGCCATCACCGCGATCACCGCCCAAAATACGCTCGGCGTCCAAGGCGTATACCCGCTGCCGCTGGAAGCGATCGGCCAGCAGATCGACTCGGTCCTTTCCGATATCGGGACGGATGCGGTCAAGACGGGGATGCTGTTCTCGGCCAATATTATCTCGCTCGTGGCGGACAAGCTGAACCGGTACGGGCCGTATCCGCTCGTCCTGGACCCGGTGATGATCGCCAAAGGCGGCGCGGCCCTGCTGCAGCAGGAAGCCGTGGAAGCGCTGCGGCGCGAGCTTCTGCCGATCGCGACGGTTCTTACGCCGAACGTGCCGGAAGCGTGCGCGATCCTCGGTTCGCAGGAGATCGGCAGCGTCGAGCAGATGATCGAGGCGGCCAAGCGGCTTCATGAGCTGGGCCCGCGTTACGTGTTTCTGAAGGGCGGCCATCTTGACGGAGAAGAAGCCGTCGACGTGTTGTACGACGGCTCGGAGGCGATCCTGTACCGCTCGCCGCGTATTCGCACGAAGCATACGCACGGCACCGGCTGCACGACCGCTTCGGCGATAGCGGCCGGACTGGCCAAGGGGCTGGCGGTAACCGACGCCGTCTCCGAAGCCAAACGGTTCATCACGGCCGCCATCGCCTCCGGTCTGGAGATCGGCAAAGGCATCGGCCCGACCCATCATGCGGCGCTCCGGCTGAGTTCAGCGAAGTAAGCGGCTTGTGCGTTTCCGAATGTACCGCTGAAAACAAAACAGACCGTCGGGAATCGATGCCCTGACGGTCTGTTTGTGCGTTATCCTATTGTTAACGTGTAATTATTCCGGAAGCACCAGCTCGATCAGTCCGCTTTCAGCGTCGTAATCGACCTCGCCGTACAGATGCTCGGCTATGAATCGAAGCGGAACGTAATACGACTCGCCTTGCTTGATGACAGGACCGTCCATCTCGTACGCTTCGTCATCCACGACCGCTTCCGAGCTGCCGGCGGCAAGCTCGATCGTCGTAAACCACATACCGGTCACTGTAATCGCTTCGTCCTCATAGGAAACGTCCGCTCCCATGTAGGCAGCCAGCAGTTCCAAATCGATATAGGAGATGCCTTCGTGCAAATAAGCCTCGTATGGGCCGAATTCATCCGATATTTGCAATGGAATATATACCGTGGCCGGCTCATACTTGTTCATCTCGAGAGCGATCAGCTCGCCGAGCAGCGATTCCGGATCGACCTCTTCCATCAATTCTGCCGGAGAGCGGCTTGTTCCCATGACGAACGGCGTCTTGCCGGCATCCAGAACGTCCGCCTTCACCGGTTTGTTAATATCCCACGTTTCCGATTGAATGTTGAACTGCAGAGCGGTAATTCCCTGATCCCCGCCGTCCGGCGCAGGAAATGCGAGATCAAGCTCCGATTTGCGAAGGTTGAAGCTTTGATCGAACGCGAGCCGCGCCTTCACCTGAGTCTGCTTGCTGAGCATCGCTTGAATCCCGGGCTCATCCGACCTGCTGGCGCTATCGATGCCGATCAGCGCGATATACAGCAGCTGCTTGGCCGTCGTATGGATCATATCAACCGCGAGCTCCTTGTCGGACGCCGCTTCCATCAAGCTTTCCTTCAAGCCGTCCATCGAACTGCCGAATGGCGATCCGAATGGCGAACCCGGGAGCAAGGGCGAAGCCTCGTCTTCCTTCTCCAGATACGGCTTCAGCACCGGCCACAGCACATCGTACATTTCGCCGATAAACTTTTTGAAGTTGGCGTCGTCCTTCGTCAAGTTGCGGATAAACGTTTTGGTGAGCGGCACCAGCTCGGTTCCGTCAAGGCTCGTCTCCACCTTGTACACGTTGACGTTTTCGTTATGAATCTTCTCCGTCCCGGACGTCACCTGGATCGATTTCGGATTCGGCAAGTTCGAGACGATCAGCGAAGCCATCGATTTGTCGATTCCTTTGGCCTGGTACTCCTTCTGCAGCTTCTCGGTCACCGCCGCAAATGCGGCTGTCAAACCGTCCGTCTCCGTAAGCGGAATGACGATCGCTTTGGAGAGTCCGTCCACTTTCAGCACGAGATGCTCGCTGTTCATAAACGCCTGGAACGGAATCGCGCCTTTGGCCAACGTCAGCTGGCCTTGCAGCGACATCCGGTCCCAGTTCTCCATCTTCATATTGCGAATTTCGAGCTTGACGTCGTTCCACAAGTCGACCATAGCTTTTGTTTCTTCCGATAGCTTGGACGGGTCCGTCTTCATATGCAGCGACACGGTAACGCTTTGCTGCATGGACTCCGTATCCATCCCGGTGATCAGTGCGCGGTTCAGATCCAACCCGCCCAACGATTGACAACCTACTACTACGACCAGCAGAGCAAGAATGAGCCATTTGGCCCAGCCCCCAACACGAAATTTCCGGATGTTCCTCATCTCCCGACTTCTATGTATTGATGTTCTCCCTTCTTTCATTCTCTGAAAGACAACATTTTCCTGCCTGCCGGCTCGGTTAAATCCGAAAAAACGTTAACCATTTGCTAGTTCTGTAAAGAGTTTTCATCTGCGAGCCGCACCGCTCACTCCCGGAAGCGGGACGAAAGCGATCGGATGCCCTTTCTGCACGGCCGTGGGAGCGACACCGGTAAACTTTTTGAAGATGCGGTGAAAGTAAGATTGTTCGCAATAGCCGAGATAATCGGAGATTTCCGCGATCGTCATGCCGCTGCTCTTCAGCATTTCGCAAGCTACCGATACTTTGACCTGGTGAATGTAGTCGATCGGGGTTTGCCCGAGCACTTCCTTGAAAATTCTTGTGACATGATTCGGGGAGCGGTCGATATGGCGCGCGAGATCGGACAGCTGGATCGGCTTGGACTTGTTGTGGACGATATAAGCTTGCAACTTGTGAATCAGATCCTTCTTGACGGCGGAGCGGATCTGCTGCTGCGTATCATGGATCAGTCTCCCGATTAGCTCCAGCAAAATCCCTTGGCAGATGAGCAGCCCGCCCGGCGTCTGATCGAACCATTGGAGCAGCAGCATTGAGAACCGCTGCCGGAAATAGTCGGCGTTATGGATGTTCCATTTGAACATGCCGCGCTGGCGCAGCGCCTCAACCGTCTTGTCCGCTTCCCCGGCCGTCGTAAAGTGCGCGGAATATTTCTGATGAGGTCCCTTGGCGTCGTTATGACACGAGCGGATCGTACCGGCCGGAATAAACAGCACGTCCCCCTGATGAAGCTCGAACACTTCTCCGGCCGAATGATAGATCGCTTGACCGCCTGTGATGAAGATCAGGATATGATGATGCACCCTCTCCTCCCGGATTTGCCACTTCTCGATGCGATCGTCGTACAAAACCGACTTCAGCGTGTACACGGTTTTCTTCCTCCTTCGATTCACAGCGGGTCTGTCCATCCCCTTGGATCGTGCTTATTCCATTCTACGTCCGGCGCCGATGTCCTTTTCGAAGACTGCGGAACGGACCGCTAACGCTTTTCCGACTTACCGCCGGGCAGACCGCGCGCGGAAATGGTTGAATCGTTCAAAAAGAATCGCTATCGTTCATGGATATGAAAACGCAATCATGATAAATTGAATGTACGCGCGGAGCGACCTTTCCGGAAAAGCAACGCTAATTCAGCCCCATCTTCCAGCAAGGGAGAGACACCCATTTTGAATGAAACGTTGAAAATTATCGACTGTGACGTCCACAATTCCTTACGAAGCGACCGGGACCTGCTGCCCTACTTGACGGATACTTGGAAGGACCGGGTCAAACGCGGGGGACTCGGCCTCATGTACTCCGGATACTACTCCCCTGTCGGGGTCGGCAGAAAGGACGCCACTCCTCCCGGGGGCGGCGCCGTCGGATCGGACCCGGATTTTCTGATCGAACAGCTGGTGGACCCGTACCATATGGAAGCTGCGGTCTTGACCGGCAACCTGTTCAGCGTGTCCGTCGGCCACGATCCCGATTTTGCCGCCGCTACGGCCAGCGCTTACAACGACTACCAGCTCGATCATTGGCTGAACAAAGATCCCAGGTTCAAAGGCTCCATCTTCGTAGCTTTGCAGGACCCCCAGCTGGCTGCGAAGGAAATCGACCGTCTCGGCTCTCATCCGGGCTTCGTCCAGGTCATAACCAGCAGCGCCTCGCGGATGCCGCTTGGACAGCGGTTTTTCCACCCGATCTACGAGGCGGCGGAGCGGAACGGACTGCCGGTCGCGATCCATCCCGGAGCCGAAGGCGCAGGCCAGGCGAATCCGCCGACGGCCGCCGGATATCCGACATGGTACATCGAGTGGCATACGTGCCTGTCGACCACGTTTATGGCCCAGCTCACCAGCCTGATTTGCGAAGGCGTATTCGAGAAATACCCGCGTCTGAAATTCGTGTTCATCGAGGGTGGAGTCTCCTGGCTGCCGCATCTGATGTGGAGGCTCGACAAAAATTTCACGGCGCTGCGTTCTCAAGTCCCGTGGCTGAAAAAAATGCCGAGCGCATACATCCGCGACCATTGCTACTTTACGACGCAGCCGATCGAGGAACCGAACAATATCGCCCATTTGAAGCAAATATTCGAGATGATCGACGCCGAGCATATTCTGCTTTACTCCAGCGATTATCCGCACTGGGATTTCGATTCCCCGGATCATATCCTGAAGTGGCTGACGCCGGAGCATCGCAGACGCATCTTTTACGAAAACGCCAAGCAGTTGTATAAGCTGTAGAAAGGAACAACAGCGATGACCTTACATGTGGTAGGAAGAGCCGACTCGATTTCCGAAGATCAGCATCAAGTGTATGAGATCGCCGGCCGGTCCGTCGTGGTTTACCATATCGGGAACGAGTTTTACGCTCTCCTGAACTACTGCCCTCATCAAGGAGCGCAGATGTGCAAAGGGCCGGTGTGCGGAACGAATATCCCCTCCGAAGTGTACGAGTACAATTTCGGCAGAAAGGGCGAAATCGTCCGCTGCCCATGGCACGGCTGGGAGTTCGATATCAAAACCGGAAAAGCGCTCGCCCCGATCAAGAAAAAGCTGCAATGTTACGAGGTTGTCATTGAGGGCGGCATGATCGTCGTCAAGATATAGTTATGATGCAGTCAAGATGCAACAATCGGTATACCGCTCCGGAACGGGGCGGGCTTGCAAGCGGCGGATTGGAGGGGGATGTTTTGTAAACGCTTCCTTTATTGGATTGAGTACACCGATTCTATCTCAAGGGGGAGAACAAGCATGTCCATGACATCCCGAAAAATAACAGTGGTGCCGTTAGCGTTCGTATTGCTGCTGACCGCTTGCGGCAAATCCGGCGGAGGCGATGCCGTCCAGCAGCCGACAGAAACACAAACCGCGCCTGCGGAAATCATCTTTTACGGCGGCTCCACCCAGCCTCAAGATTTCTTCGACAGACAGTACGGAGAGCTGCTGTACAAAAAATTTCCGCAGCATACGATCAAATATATTCAGATGCCGGCCGGGACCATTCAGGAGGCCACGACCAAGCTGCTTACCGAAGGCCAGCGGTTCGACATTTTCTACAACAACATCGGCATTTTCGAAAACACCTTGTTCTGGGCAGGGCTTCAATACGACATGACCGAGCTGATGAAAAAACACAACGTCGATCTGAGCCGTCTGGAGCAGGAATCGATTCAAGCGATGAAGCAGTTCTCTGCGGGCAAAACGTACGGCGTTCCTGTAACCGATATGAAATTCGTCCTCTTTTACAATAAAGATATTTTCGATAAGTTCGGGGTCGCCTACCCGAAGGACGGGATGACCTGGGATGAGGCGATCGCGCTCGGCAAAAAGCTGTCGAGAACGGAAGACGGCGTCCAATATGTCGGTCTCAGTACGTCTCCGAGCCAATTCATCTCCCAAAACCAGCTGTCGATTCCGCTAGTCAACCATCAGACGGACCAGCCGACGATTTATTCGAACGCCGGCTGGCGCAAGCTGTTCGACGCCTTGTTCGTGCAGCCAATGCAGGATGCCGGCGTCCGCAGCAAGCTTGAATCGACGAAGTCGATCCCGAATAACGACGCGTTCGTCAATAAGCAGGATTTGGCGATGTACGCCTACAATATTGCGATTTATATCAGCCCGAGCCTGATCCCGGCCATGCAGAAGTTCAATTGGGACATGGTGACGATGCCCATTTTCGCTGAAGCCCCGGGCGTCGGCTCACAAACGACCCCCTTCTACTTCGGACTGACGAACATGGCCAAAGAAAAAGACGCGGCGATGGAAGTACTGAAGTTTATGATTTCGGATGAATACCAGAGCTGGGTATCCCGGCGCGGCTTCATCCCGACTCTGATGACGGACGAAACGAAAAAAGAGTACGGGAAGGAAACCGTATTTCCCGATAAAAACTACGCCGCTCTGTTCCGATACAAAAACGCGCCGATTCCGCCTTCGGCTGACTATACGTTCTCCGTCAACAATGTGTACGCCGGGACCGCCTTGCCGATCGCGACCGGAGTGAAGGATATGAACACGGCGTTCCGCGAAGCCGAGGAGCTGGCGAACAAACAGATCGAGGTGTTCAAACGGAACCGCGGCAAGTAAATAGAAGCGTTCGCATGTTGAACGAACCTATTCGAGCGTCTGTCTTGACCCCACCGACTATAACACCTTAAGTTTACAACACAGCCTCCGATCACCGCCGGCTTTATAAGCTGCGGTGACGGAGGCTTCATTCCTTCCATTTATAGCTGGTGCCGGCCCTACACAACAACCGTCCGGCCCGACTCCATCGATTCGTTCGCGGCGACGGTTACCCGCAGTGTCTCGATCGCGTCGTCGTAGCCGCACAGCACGAGACTTTGCCGCCCCGTCCGAATCGCTTCGACAAAGGCCCGGTCCTGCTCCAGAACGACGTTCATTTGCGATTTCTCTTCGACCGCCCCGTTTTCATCAACGATCTTTAACGAATATCCGTTGATCGATAAATAAAAATCAGTTCCGAATACTTCTACGTCACCCCGGCCCATCCGATTGGAAATGCACGATGTTGCGATCGATCCGATCGCGCCCGATTCCATATCGAATGAGACGACGCCCACATCCGGAATCGTCGCGTCCGGCCGGATTGTCCGGATGAGCCGCTGTGTGCCCATGGCGTTCATTTCCCGGAACTCTCCAACGATGTAGCGGATCAGATCGACCTGATGGGTGCCCTGCTCCACCAACTGACCACCGGGCTTGTCTATCCGATGCCACCAGGTTGCGGCCGGGAGACTACCGATCCGGTACGCCATCACCATATGAACGGGTTTGCCCGCCAAGTAGGATTTCGCTTTTTGCACTGTGTCCATATAGCGCAGACAGTATCCGCTCGAATGAATGATGCCCGATTCGCGGATGGCCTTGCTTTTCCGCCTCGCCGCCTCTACGGACAGATCGACCGGTTTTTCCGCGAACAGATGAATGCCTCTTGCAGCAGCCCTTTCCTCGAGATCCCCGCGCGCGAACGGTGGGGTACAGAGGAACAGCGCATCCAAAAGACCCGAATCCAGTAGAGCATCCGCACTGTCGTATACTTTCGCCCCATACCGGGCTCCCACCTGATTGGCCCGTTCCGCATTGACGTCGTATACGCACGTCAGCTCCGCCTGCTCGATGCTTTGCAGCGTTTGGATATGCCCCTCCGCCATCCCTCCGACACCGATAAATCCAACTCTGACTTTGTTCATATGGACCTAAGCTCCTCTCGTTCGCAGGTTTCGCCCTTATTTATTCATAAATAAATACCGCATCCGCCCGGCAAGCCGAGTCCGCCTTGACGCGAATCCAATGAGCGCTGTACCCGTCAGGAAACTGGTGAACGATTTCGGTGCCTGCAGGCACCTCGATCTGATCGTAACCGAGCCAGCTGCCGTCCGCGAGCACATCGACCTCGATCGAAAATTGTACAGCACGGCTGCAGTCGTGACGCAGCTTAAGCGTTTTGTGAACGTAACCAGCCATCAAATACGGGTCCGAAGCGATACCCGGCTGAACCGGCGTGTTTCTGAGCGGTCCGCCGACTCCGCGCGGAGCGCCGAATCTCCGCAAGTCGTCAACATTGCCCAGCCATAATGCCGCCTGCCCGTCTGCCGACTTGACGCAGTGCCCCCCTTCCTCCGAGTCCAGCTTGCAGCCGGAAATGACAAGCATCCCTCTCCACGAAGCATAATCGAAGATCAGACGCTCATGCGAACATATCGGTTGAATGGTAAGGAACCCTCGGGACAAATCTCGCGGCAGCTCGTAAAACGTTCCGTGAATATTCATCAGACTTCGCTCGGTTACGACTTCTCGTACGCCGCGTGTCCAACCGCACGCAGTAGGCTGGCCGTAGAGTTCGTCGCCTTTCGGAAGCCGGTAACGGTTGCCTTGCTTGTCGGTGCATACGACCGATGCTTCATCGATTTCAAAATCAAGGCTTGGCGCATAATCGTTGCGCAGCCGTTCTTCATCGCCGGGACGGTCGCACTTCACCAGCATCATGTCCGGGCCCATCTCGTAATAACCTGTCCCGCTTACCCTTCCGTCTTCGATCACCGCAGCGGCCATTTGAAGCTTCAAATCGCTTCCCGACCCGGGCCGGATTATGCCGGCTGAGATCGGACCGCGTTCCCCGATGCCGGTAATGCCCCTTACCAGCGACGCATCCTGCTCCTTTCCCTCGGACGGCATGTAGTGGAAATAGGCGGTCGCTTCCCGGAGCGCGGAATTGGAGCGGAGCCGGATCCACTCGCCCTGCACGTGATCAGGGACGATATAATAGGCGTACCCTTGACCCGATACTTGTACGACATCGAGCAGCTCCCATGTTCCGCTGCCGTTCCGGTCCACTTCCAGTTGGAACGTCACGTCGTACTTTTCGTTATGGGACACATGCAGGACCTGTTTCTCGAAACCGGCAAGCAGGAACGGCTCTGAAGGCTCATTCGCCTCTACGTGTTCTTTAACCCATACGCCTCCCCAGCCAAGGGGCTTGCCTAGATGACGGAGTTCGTCCTGGGAGGTAAACCATAGATTGGATTGCGAGCGTCCCAGTATCGGATTGTCGAATCGGGATGCGTCGTTGCAAGCCATCACGATCCGGCCGTTCCATTCGGCGTAATCGACGATCATTTTATGGTGAACGGCCAGAGGACGTAATCCCCCTGCGCACCGCTTGCGAAAATGGGACGGAAATTCGTAAAGCATGCCGAACATTCCCATCAGACATTTGCCTTTGCCAACTTCGCGGATACGCGGCCATTCCGTATACCAGCCGTTGTCCGCTTCGTGCGTATAACTTCCTTTGGGGAGCCGGTATCGGGACCAGACTCCGCCCTCGCACAAGGACAGCAGGACGGATTTGTGATCCCAGCCGACCGACCATATCGGCGACGACTCGTCGCTTGCTCCACAGATTCCGCCGGGACCGGTAACGTCGGTATATTTGTTGCGGTCGACGATCGTCCAGCTCTCTGTCTTGCCGGGATCCCCCTTGCCGTTCCACTCCGCCAAAGCGCCGCCGTCGCCGTTGTTGGTAATGACAAATCGCCCTTGACCCGTATAGGCGCCTTTGGCATGCTCTCCGGGCAGCAGGTACGGATACGGCCGGCTCGACAGCACCGGACTCGGATCGAGGAAAAATACCGACACTTCCAGCGAGTGAACATCTACCTCGTAAAAGCCGGATTCCATTGCGAAAAAGTACACTTTATTCGCCGGGTCTGTCAGATGGCGCGCGACGCCGGTCAGCCTTCCCTTCATCTTGTCGGGCGGAATCACTCGGACTCCGCCTTTCTCATCGATAAAGTACGGGCCGATAATAAGCTGCTTCGATTCGGTATGGATCATCCGGTTCGCATGAGTGCCTCCCACGCTGTAGGGATATGCCTCGACGGACATGTCTTCATTTAACGCGTATAATCGGTCGCCGGAGCTTCCATTCGGTGATGAAGGAGGATAAGTCAAATACCACAGCTTGCCCGCCCAGGCGGCAACAGCTCCGATTCCGCACTCCATTTCCGTATCCCCGTTCGTTACGGCGAGATGCGGGTAAATGCCGCTATAAGATTGAATGCTTGACATCACACAATCACCTGTTTTGTTATTTTTTTTGCATTTCGGCTTCTATCAGCTTGTTGACTTCCTCATCCGCCAGACGCAGCGCGCTGTTCAAATCCATTTCCCCTGACAAATAGGAACCGAAATATTTGTTCGTAACCGTTGACGCGCTCGTTTCCAATTGATGGACGGCCGGCATGGCGAGCGGCTGGCTTTTTAATGCGCCTGCGATGTTTTTATTTTTCAGCAGCGGCACGTCTGCTCCAAAAGCGGCTTTGATCGCCTCGGACTTCAGTGTCGAGCCTTTGCCCTGCCTCGACAGCCACATTTGTACTTCCTCGGACGTAAACACATCGATCACCTGCATTGCCTGGTCTTTGTGCTTGCTCGTTTTGGAGACGAACAAGCTGTGAACGGATATCGCCGGGTATTTGTTCGGATTTTCCTTCAATATCGGATATTGCACCAGATCCCAGTTGAAATTCACCTTCACCATCTGATCCAGAATATTCGGATTGAGCAGCATCGCCACGTTCTGATTTTTGATGAAATGGCTGGCTGTGTTGATTTCGTTGCCGGGGAGCGTCAAGATCGTTTTCATAAGCTCAAACGGTTTTTTCCAAACTTCCGTGTGAATGGAAGCCTTGTTGGTGGCGGGATCGATATGGAAAGCTCCGAACTGCAGCGATACCCATAACAAACTGGACGGATCCAGTCCCGGATAAGCGGTGTTGCCCTCGATGCGGCTCATCCGTTTCGCCAAGTCGATCATCGAGTCCCACGTCATGCCGTCGGTCGGATAAGGAACGGCAAAACGATCGAATAGATCTTTGTTGTAATAAATCGCAAAAAAGTTCGCATAGTACGGAAGCGCCAATAGTTCCCCTTTGCCGGACGCTTTCTTGACATCTTCCATAAAGTTCGGACTAAACCGGTTCAAGTCGATCTGATGCTTCTGGATGAGAGGGGTCATATCTTCCACAATGTCAAAATCTTTAGCTAACCTCGGGATTTGTGTCCAAAACGTAAAAAACAGGTCCGGCACTTCCCCGCTTGCCACCGTCTCCTCGAGCTTTGCCCCGGTTATGTATTGGAGCGTAATGTGAGGATACTTGGCTTTTATAACTTGCTCGACTTTCTGCTGAAGCTCCGGAAATAAGTAGGCTCCTTGATTAAACAGCTTCAACGTGACCGGATCGTTCCGGACCGGCTCCTGTTTGGGCATATCATTTGTGGTAGCCTGGCTGCAGCCGCCGCTCACTATCGCAAGCACGGTAAGTGCCGGTATGATGCAAGAACGTTTGTTCATGCCCCCTGTTCCTCCTTCATCCTCGATTCACTGCTTTCCCGATCGTTTCTTTATTCGCATCGAGTTATTTTCAATCCCATAGGCACCCCTCCGTTTTATTGTACAAGAGATTTAATTTACTCGTGTAAATTTTAGTTAAACTTATTCTACGATTGCCCACGTCTTTGTGTCAATAGACATTAAGAAACTACCCGTGACTCTTTCTTTCCGAACCTGTGCGCAATTGCGTAAAGCTTGACTTTACCCGCCGGCCTCTATATCGTTAACTTGAAAACGAGTGCAACAGACGGCTCTACAAGGAGAATAACGCATGGTTACGAGAGACGAAGTGGCCAAACACGCAGGCGTATCCGTCGCCGTCGTGTCCTATGTCATCAACAATAAACCGGTCGTGAAAGAAGCAACCCGCCAAAAGGTGCTTCAGGCGATCCGCGAGCTCGGATACAGTCCGAATTTGACGGCGCGCAGTTTAAAGACAAGAAGAACGAACCAGATTGGCGTGCTATTTAATCATATTGGTAATCCGTTTGAGACGGGAATTGCGCTTGGACTGGAGCATCGGGCCAGGAAAGACGGCCAGTCTTTAATCTTCCAAACGTACGATCCGCTCGAGGAAGACCACCTGAAAACGCTCTTCTCGGGACGCGTCGATGCCATTATATTGCTTGGACAATCATTAAAAACGGATACGGTTGACCATTTCGCCAAAATCGGCGTCCCCCTCTTCTCGGTCATGACACCCGATCAGCCGAACGATATCGTTCCATGTGCGGACATCAACTGGTATGAAGCCTATCGGGCGATGATCGAGCACCTGATTCGGTTCGGCCATACCCGTATCGGATTTATGGGAGCATTGAACAGAGAATCGTACCTGAACGTCCGTTTCCGGCATTTTCGCCGGGCTTTGCTGGCGCAAGGGCTCGAATTCCGCGACGAGTGGCTGGTGCACGGCTCCTTCGGATCGCTTGAGATGGCTTACAAACAAATGTCCGAACGTCTGTCCGGCGGGACGGACTTGCCGTTTACCGCCATCGTTTGCGCCAACGATCTGATGGCTATCGGCGTCCTGTCCGCCTGCCGCGATAACGGAGTGTCCGTGCCCGGACAGCTGTCCATCGCATCCAGCGAGAACATTCTCATGTCCAGCCATACATCGCCGCCGCTTACCACGGTTCATTATCCCCGCCCGGAGATCGGCGTTGCGACGATCGAGGAAGTGATGAACCATCTGAATACGGGCGCTCCGTTGTCGAGCCGCACCTTGAAGCACGAAATATACGAACGATCCTCGACCGGACAAGCTCCCGGATAAGTTAGAAGACTAAGCAAAACGCCGCTTAACGGGATATTCGGATATGAGCTGTACCCGCGGGAAGGGTGACCGCGGACGAGGACGGATTGTAAAAGCTCAATCTGACTGTTCCCGGTGCCGAGACCGCCGACGACATAAGCAGTTTTTCGATATGGACCGAATAGGAGCTCTGCGTAAAATCACCCATAGCCGCGCCGGATACGGACACATCGACCGTATGCGAATCCCCTGCGGCGACGCTGACGCTCGTTACGGCTTGGACAGCCTTGAATACGGGCCCTCCCGCCTGCTGGACGACCCAGGCCGTTCCGGACAAGTAACAATGGAACATCGTCGGTCCCGCCAGATTGGAAAACGCCGCGGCGCCGCTTCCGTTCACCGTGTACCCGCTGTCCTGCGGCTGGAAAGTGAGTGTACCGGCAGGCGCTCCGGTCGCGGACGTCCCGCTCGCATAAAGGAACATCTGGTTATGACCAAACCCGGTGCGCAAACCTGACACATCCTGCAGGCGGATCGTGGCGGAATCTTTCCGGATCGAGTGGACCGGATAACCGCCACCGCCAAGCCGCAAGAGGAGGGTGGAAAATCCGGCCGGAGCGCTGGCGCTTTGCATCGCCTCGGTCTCATAGCCGTAGGCCGCCCCCATCCGAAGCCCGCTCATCAGCAGGTATCGCTCACTGAAAGCGCCCATGGTGTCCCGCGGGGACAAGGCACGATGCTTCGAGCCTTGCGCTTGATCCACCGTCGAATCAATACGGAACGACCCTTGTCCGTAAACAGACGCCTTCAGGAAATTCACCGCACAGTTTTCGCAGTAATGGGTGCCTATTCCTCCCCCCACCGTTGCAAAATCTGGTGCTCGTCCAAGGATATAGCCGATTCCACAGCTCTCGTTGGAGAAATACTGGACCTCGCCGGGATACAAGGCCCATATGTTCGCGCCAATTCCGCAAGCCGATGTATTCAAAGTACCGAAGCTTACGCCCGAACTGTCCCCGCCCCTGATAAATATTCCCGATCCGACGAAGTAATCTAGCGTTCCCGCGTTCAGTCCGATATCGATCCACGGATAAACGGATAACGTCATCGCCGAACGGTCCACATTCGTTACCGCATAGGGGTTACCGTTGATAGAGACATAATCGGTGATATCCAGTATAGGAGGGAGTGTATCGACGGTTATCGTGGACCGCTGATTCGGCAAACTGGACCCTCCAGCGTCTATCCGGTTGCTCCAGTTTGCGGAAATCCCGTTCGATCCGGTCACTTTTGCCGAGCCGCATAAATACGTCAGCACCTCACCGATTCTCAGAAAGGACGAAAATCCGGTATTGTTTCGGATCTCGATACCGTTATGCTGAAATTGGCGGACATCGATCTTCGTAATCGAACCTTGAAATACGCCGTCAAGCAGCAGCCCCTTTCCGTTGGTCCTTGTAGCGATTGTTGAACCGTTTCCGATGAGCGCCAGCTTGCCGACAATATTTAGACGATAACTGTTTGTGATGCTCAGCATATAGCCTTCATCCGCGAAGGAAGACGTGAACGTTGCGTCCATCGTAAGTCCTTTGTAAGCCCCGAGCTGTGCGACAAGCGGCGCACCGACTCTAAAATGTCCGACGCATTTGCCGCTTCGCAGGCCGAAGGTGTTGATCGCGGCAAAAAAAGCGTTGATGGCTCCAGAATCGTCGCCGGTACCGTCTCCGCTCGCCCCGAACATTTGCGGCGTTATTTCCGAGTCGAGTATGCGGATAAATGCGCCGCCGCTCCCGTTGTTCCCATTCAGCGGCACATACATTCCCATCAGCGGGTCGTTCGCGCAATCAGCCGACCGATCGCCCGAATCCCAGCGGAACAATCCGGCGCGTCCGCCCGACGTGATCATTACCGTATCACCGTCGCTAACGCCCGCTAAATCACGCAAGTCATCGATAGTATCTGCCGTTACTGTGGCAGTCAAGAAGCGATTCCCGTTTCGTTTGCGCATCGTTCCCCCTTTGCCGGAAACGCCGTTATTCGTGCCGCCGGGCGATCCTTGCGGCGGATCGCCCAGAGCTTGTGTGACGTTCCCTCCTGTGGCAAGGGCCATTCCGGTAAGGCCAATTGAAGCGATCAGTTTTCTTCTGCTCATCTTTGCAGCGGATGTTGGAGTGGAGTCCTGTTGCCCGTTGGTTGACATGACATATACCTCCTTTGTAATAATGACAGCGTTTCCATTTCTGCGCTTCCATCAACGGAAATTTCCGACTTTCAGACTCGGGCGTTGTTTCTTGAGGGGGAAGAGAGCCTGAAAATTAGGTAAGATCAACATCTTCGCCATAAATTTACTCGTGTAAATTTCAATCAAATCATATCATACGCGATTTCGTTATACAACTGTTTTTTACGAGAGAATCCTTCATCTATGCCGAAATACAAGTAAGGAGCCCCGATTGCGGTAATCCGGGACCTCCTTACCCTGTATGACAGCCAAATCGTTACACCGACGCCCGGTGAAGCCGGAGCGAGTTGCATACGACGGATATCGAACTGAGCGTCATCGCCGTTCCCGCCATCCAAGGCTCGAGGATGCCCGCCGCCGCAAATGGAATCGAGAGCATGTTATAGACGAGCGCGAACAGCAGATTTTGGCGGATGTTGGCGATCGTTTTGCTTCCGATCCGGACCGCCGTCGCAACCCCTGTCAGATCGCGACGCAGCAGTGTCACGTCCGCCGCTTCGATCGCGATGTCGGTGCCCGAACCGACGGCGATACCGATGTCGGCGGCGGCAAGCGCGGCGGCATCGTTCATCCCGTCTCCGACCATCGCCACCCGGCGCCCTTTCTGCTGCAGTCTGCGCACGATCGCCACCTTCTCTTCGGGCAGCACATTCGCATACACTTCGCGTATACCGATCTCCCCCGCTATCGCTTTCGCCGTCCGCTCGTTGTCTCCCGTCATCATCATCACGTCCAGGCCGAGCCGGCCAAGACGCTTCACCGCTTCCTTCGACGAAACCGGAATCGCGTCCTGCAGGGCGAGAAAGCCGATGTAGCGGCCCGCTACGGCGACGAACAGCACGGTCATTCGTTTCGCTTCCAGCTTGCCGATCCGCTTCGGGTCTTCCTGCATAGGTACCCCGTGCTGCTGCAAAAGCTGCCGGGTTCCGACGACGACTTCGCTGTCGCCTACTAGCGCAAGTATGCCGTAGCCGGGAATCGCCTCGAACCGGGATGGCTGAGGCACCGTTATACCTTGCCGGACGGCCTCGGAGACGATCGCTTGCGCGAGCGGGTGCTCAGAATTCCATTCGGCCGCCGCCGTTATACGCAGCAGCTCCTCCGGACGAATCCCGGGGGCTGCCGCCGTCTCCATCAGCTTCGGCTTACCTTCGGTAATCGTGCCGGTTTTGTCGAGCACGACCGTATCGATCAAGTGCATCTGTTCCAGATGCCGGCCTTCCTTAAACCAGACGCCGCGGGCTGCCGCCCTACCCGTACCGACCAGAATCGATGTCGGCGTCGCCAGACCGATGGCGCACGGGCAAGCGATGACCAGCACAGAGATGGCGCGAATAAGCGGAGCGGCGGGGTCTCCGGGGGCGGCGAAATACCAGTAGGCAAAGGTGACCGCGGCCAGCCCGACAATAACCGGCACGAAAACCGAGGCAATCCGGTCCGCCACCCGCTGAATCGACGGCTTGGAGCTTTGCGCTTCTTCGAGCAGCTTGATCATTCTGGCTACGGTCGATTGGCTTCCGGCCGCCTTCGTATGGACCCGCAGCGCCCCCGTCTTGTTGATCGAACCCGCCAGCACGCGGTCGCCTTCGCGCTTGTCGGCCGGGTCGGTTTCCCCCGTCACCGTAGATTCGTCCACGGCCGAGCTCCCTGCGACGACTCTCCCGTCCACCGGCACCCGCTCCCCGGGACGGATCAGAACGATATCACCCGCGCTCACCTGCTCCAGCGGCACCTCGCGGGTCGAACCCCCGGCCCACAGCGTGACGGTTTTCGCCTGCAGCTCGTGCAGCCTGCGGATCGCCGATAACGTCCGTTTCTTGGCCAGCGCCTCCAGCCATTTGCCGAGATGAACGATCGTAATGATCATGGCGCTCGTTTCGTAATACAGCATCGTATGTCCGTCATGATGCCCGTGAGCGGCGGCTCCCGTCGTCGTCAAATAATGGCTGTAGAAAAAAGCGGCGGAAGTGCCGAGCACGACCAGCACGTCCATGTTCGCCGACCGTCCGCGAAGCGCGCGGTATGCGCCGAAATAAAACTGTCTGCCGAACCAGAACTGCACCGGGGCCGCCATCGCAAACTGGAACCACGGGTCCATAAAAAGCTCCGGCACCCAAACGGAAGAAGTGAACGACCAATGCGTAAACATCGTCCACAACAGCGGCAGCGTGAGCAGCGCCGACCACAAAAACCGGTTGCGCAGCCGCCTCCGTTCCTCGTCCCCGCTCAGTTCCCCTCCCTCGCTTCCTTCGCGCGCCAGCTCCTGCATCCCGTACCCGAGCTGCCGCACCTTCTCCCCGATTTGCGGAACGCCGATCTTTTCCTTGTCGAACGCCACGGCCATCCGTTCCATCGCCAGATTGACGGTCACCCCGTCGACGCCTTCCATCCTGCCCAAAGCTTTCTCGATCCGCGCGGCACAGGCGGCACAGGTCATCCCGGTCACCCGGAACGTGGACCGCTCCACATACGGACTGTTGAGGCTCATCGTATCCACTCCGATCTTGACAAGCGTTACATCCCATATATATGATCCGGTCCGCGTTTCATGCTGGCTCGTTCGGGCCGTTTTCGCGGCGTATGCGCTTTGAATTTGCAACCTGAAAGACGGATAGTTCTACTTATATAGCATGAAACTGGCGGCCAATCTATGATAAACTAATAGAAACCAACCTACGATCAGGAGAGAGATTATGGCTGTTCAACTACAGAACGACTGGGCTCCGCTGCTCGAAGCGGAATTCGCCCGGCCCTATTATTCCGAGCTTCGGTACTTTCTCGCCGAGGAGTACCGCAGCGGCACCGTTTACCCGGATATGTACGATATTTTCTCTGCGCTGCATCTGACCGGTTATGAGGATACGAAGGTCGTCATCCTCGGTCAGGACCCGTATCACGGTCCCGGACAAGCCCACGGCTTGAGCTTTTCGGTCAAACCCGGCGTACCCGCCCCGCCGTCGCTTCAAAACATTTATAAGGAATTGCAGGACGATCTCGGCTGTACGATTCCGAACAACGGCCATCTGGTCAAATGGGCGGAGCAAGGGGTGCTGCTGCTCAACACGGTGCTCACCGTCCGGGCCCACAACGCGAATTCGCACCGGGGCAAAGGCTGGGAAGCTTTTACCGACCGGATCATCGCCTTGCTTAATGAACGCGAGAAGCCTGTCGTCTTCATCTTGTGGGGCAGTCCCGCCCAGCAGAAAATGCAGCATATCGATACGTCGCGCCATTTTATTATCCGTTCTCCGCATCCGAGTCCGTTGTCGGCCTACCGTGGCTTTTTCGGCAGCAAGCCGTTTTCGAAAGCAAACCAGTTTTTGCGCGAACGCGGGATGGACGAGATCGATTGGCAAATTCCTGATTTGTGAGCGAGGCTAATCTTGCTTCTTGATGGTGTGAAGACGCTGGGGCCAGCGTCTCTGATTCGGCGGTTTGTACGTGCTGTCGTGCGATAAGAGCGGTTCGCGGCTCTTATTCTGCGCTTCGCCTTCTACAGTCCAAGGACAAGAGCGGTTTGCAACTCTTATTCTGCGCTTTGCCTTCTACAGTCCAAGGATAAGAGCGGTTTGCGACTCTTATTTCTGCAGATTCGGGGGAAATCCTCTGATATGGGCGATTTAGCAGCTGCTAACCGCTCTTATTTTCGCAACAAGCCTCGTTTTAGAACAAATAAGGAGTGCAAATCGCTCTTATCGCTCCAATCGAAAGAAAAAAAGCCGGACCCTAAAAGCCCGACTTCATCCATATCTGTATCAGTGAGTTTTACGCCTGTCCGAACAAGGAAAGAAACCGGCCGTAGCCTTCTTCCTCCATTTTGTGCTTCGGAATGAAGCGCAGCGCTGCGGAGTTGATACAGTACCGCAGACCGGTCGGCTTCGGTCCGTCATGGAACACATGGCCGAGATGCGAATCGGCCTCTTTGCTGCGGACCTCGGTCCGGATCATATTATGGCTGACATCGACATGGTCGGTCACTTGCTCATCGAGCATCGGCTTCGTGAACGATGGCCAGCCGCAGCCCGAATCGAACTTGTCGAGCGAGCTGAATAGCGGTTCTCCCGATACGATGTCGACATAGATGCCTTCATCCTTGTGATCCCAAAATTCGTTGCGAAACGGCGGCTCGGTTCCGCTGTTTTGGGTAACTTCGTATTGCATCGGGGTCAGACGGGTCTGCAGCTCGCTGTCGCGATTGCCATCCTTCCAGCGCTCCTTCAGAAACTTCGCGCGGCCCGAACCGGTATAATAAGCCTGATAGCGGAGCGGATTCGTCTTGTAGTAGCCCTGATGGTAATCTTCAGCCGAGTAAAAAGGCGCGGCCGGCAAAATCGGGGTAACGATCGGTTTGTCGAACCGTCCGCTCTCTTCCAGACTGCGCTTCGACTGCTCGGCCAACCTCCTCTGCTCGTCGTTATGGACGAAAATGGCCGTCGTATACGAATGGCCGCGGTCGGCAAACTGCCCGCCGTCGTCCGTCGGATCGATTTGCCGCCAGAACAGGTCAAGCAGTTGCTCATACGAAAACACTTCGGGATCAAACGTGATCTGCACCGCTTCGACATGGCCGGTTCGGTCCGAGCATACTTGCTCATAGGTCGGATTCTCTACATGGCCGCCCGTATAACCGGATACGACCTGGATGATGCCCGGCTGTTTGTCGAACGGCTTCACCATACACCAGAAACAGCCTCCGGCGAAAGTTGCCAGCTGATAAGAGTTTACATCGGCGCTCATTGCTGATCACTCCTTTGTACAAACGACGATTCCCGCCGTGTGATGGGTTGTGTGCATATTCTAACAACATTATACCATTGTTCGTCCCCCTGCCGCGAGGCGGCGACGATCTGGCTCCTGCGCGTTCCCGGCCATTGTACCATGATCCGATAGTCCGGCTATAGCCGACTTTTCCGTTTCCCCTTTGTCTTATGTATGCTATTCTTGATCATAACATTAGTACAGGCATCGGAGGAGGCAACATGATCATCGGACGATGTATCCACCTATTCCCACGTTACGATCAACCGGCTCGCCGGCTCCTTTCTGGACCAGCATCTAAAACACCGGGGCAGCAGCTATTCCGATCTGCTCAGCCGGGAGGCCGCAGAACCATTCAAGTCAATCGACCGTAATGGCGAGCCGTCCCATTAATGCTGGACTTATACGGCACCCGGAGCGAATAGGCCGGGCCGATTCGTCTTCTCATTTCAGCCAACGAACCAGAAAACGGAGGATCACCGATGAAACCGATTCGCAATTCCGCAAAGGCAGTCCTGATCCGTGACGGACATCTTTTGCTGACCAAAAACAAAGACGACGAAGGCTATTTTTATTTGTTTCCGGGCGGCGGTCAGGAGCCGAAGGAGGAGCTGAAAGACGCCGTCGTCCGCGAATGTCTGGAGGAGATCGGCCGGCGGGTGCAAGTAGGCGAGCTGCTTCATGTGAGGGAATATATCGGACAAAACCATCAGTTCGCCGAATGGGACGCCGATGTGCATCAGGTGGAGTTTTACTTCAGCTGCGAGCTGATTGGCGAAGAAACTGGCCACTTCTCCGGTTCCAGCCCGGATTCCGCTCAGGTGGGCGCCGAATGGGTCGAGATTGCAAAGCTGGATGAAATCAGGCTGTATCCGGATACGATATCGAAGCTGCTGCAAGCCGGGAAGAATGGTCCATGTTACTTGGGAGATACCAACTGACGCACAACGAACACTTTTCACGCAGGCAGACCAGGAAAGGAGCCGGACATTGAAACGAGTCCTCGTAATCGGATGCGCCGGGTCGGGCAAGTCTACCTTCTCCAGGCAGGTCGGTGAACGTACAGGCTTGCCGGTCGTTCATCTGGATGCGTATTACTGGAAGCCCGGCTGGGTCGCCACTGAAGCGGAATCGTTTGACCGGGAACTGGAGCGAGTGATGCAGACGGACAGCTGGATCATGGACGGCAACTACTCACGGACACTGGATACGCGGCTAGACCGGGCGGATACGGTTTTCCTGTTCGACTTCCCCCGTTATTTGTGCTTGTACCGCGTCATCAAGCGAAGGGTACAGTACCACGGGCGATCCCGTGCCGATATGGGAGCAGGATGCGAAGAGAAACTCGACTTCGCTTTCCTGCGCTGGGTCTGGAATTTCCGCAAGCGGAACAGACCGAAGCTGCTTGCCAAGCTGGACGAAGTTCGCGCCAGCCACCAGGTGGTTATCTTCAGAACCCCCAAAGAAGTTCGCAAGTATTTGGCGGCGTTACGGGAGTCCGGGCGATGACAAGGCCGGCTGGTCGGAAGAGCAGACGGTGACGGGGCGACTGACTGTAGGGTGACAGCCACCATGTCCCTGTACCCGCGCGATATCTCGGACAGGGGCCCGACTCCCCTCGTCTCCATTTATACAGCTTCAAATCATGTAAAGGAGGTGCTGCCGTGCAACGATTCAAGCGTTGCTTGCTTTTGCTGCTGATGCCGGAAGAGACAAGCGGTTCCCCGATCTGTTCGTAATCCGAATAGAAGGAGGAAACGTTCGCTTGCATCAACAAATTCGCATGTTATTTAACGATACCTTGCTCCATCAGTGTGCCGTCCGGTTCGGATTTGATCCGAACGACTTGACCAACCTGCACGGGTTCCAAAACTTTGTGTACGCCTCCAGCCGCGGCGGCAAGCCTTATATCCTGCGAGTCATACACAGCTCCCACCGGAGCGCCGGACAAGTTCAGGCCGAGCTGGACTGGCTTCGCTATTTAACCGAACACGGCGTTAATGCGGCTGTACCGGTCCGTACTCCGGACGGCGAGCTAATCGTCACCATCGGCTCGGGAGATTGCTGCTTCATCGCGTCGGCGTTTGCTCGTGCGCCGGGCAGCAAGCCGGATCACCGTTCGTATACGGAAGACGGCGAGCTGATTCGGGAACTGGGCCGGCTGACCGGCAAAATCCATGCCTTGTCCCGATCCTATACGGTTCCGAAATCTGCTCCGGTACGCGGCTCTTGGCAGAACAACCAGTATGTAACCCAGCTGCACGAATATGTGCCGGAATCCTATGCGTCTATTTTGCCGCCGGTGGAACGGTTTGTGTCCTTGCTGAGCGGACTGCCGCGATGTCCCGATAGTTATGGCCTCATTCACGGCGATATTCATATGAACAATTTTCATGTGGATGGCGGCATGCTGACATTATTTGATTTCGACGAATGCGAGTACAGCTGGTTTGCGTGCGACATTGCGAATCCGCTATTTTATGCGACGCCGCTTCCTAGCGACGGGACCGATCGCCGTCACTTTGTCGCTCAACGGTTCTATGACGCATTCATGGAAGGTTATTGCACGGAGCATACGTTGTCCCCGCAATGGCTGCAGCGTCTGCCGCATTTTCTCCGGTTGCGGGAGCTGCTTGTGCTCTCGGGCGCTTTCCGAAGCCTGGATCTGGACCATTTGCACCCGTGGTCCAAGGAGATGATCGCGTTTACTTGCCGCAATCTGGAGTATGATTTGCCGTATCTGGACATCCGATTCTGCTAAACGGACGATTTCGTTATACAATAGGAATATCTACTAATAAAGGAGATGTGGACTATGACCAAAAAAGTGTCGCTCGCCGATGCAGTCAAACAAAAGCTGGCGGAGAAAAAAGCGGCGTCAGCAAATGCCAACAATTCGCATAAACCTAATGCTGGCCAGCAGCCGCATATGAAAAGTCAAACACATAAGAAGACGAGTACTTTGAAGAGACGGACAGGCGGCGGCTGAACGGAGCGGCGGCAAGGCCAGAAGCAAGCAGCCTCAAAGGGTAACAGGCAACCGGCGTGCGATAAACCATCCTGCGCCGGTTGTGCTGTGCACGAAACACCAAAGCCTGCGAAACTGCAGGCTTTGTTTCGTAATATCGGCGGAATCAAATTCCAACGCGGAAGCCGCTATTCCTCAGCCTAATCGGCCATAGCTCTTCCGTGGCGCCAACAACCTGCTTCTTGGCATCTTTTAGTCAGGATACAGGTCCCGCACGATCAAAAGGCTGCTTGCTCACCTTTCACTGGTTGTCTCGCTTGAAACCCGCTTGAACTCATTGGCGGCTCGAACCGTTCCCGTCGGCTCCAAGTCCACTTCGGAAGAAAAGGGGGACCTTCCCCCTGATTATAAACACTTTCGAACAGCCCCTCTTTGACGTGCAACCCCTTACGTTTGCAGGTTGGAAGGGATCGGTACCTTCGCATGCGATTGTATGGCTAACGAACCCAGCATTCGTTATCAGAGCCGGATGCGAACGTTTGAATTTGTAACGAACTCTTGAATTGTTATTCCCTCAATTCGGATCGTTATTTTCCGCTTTCGGGTTCGATAACGATCCCCAGATTCGTTAAGCCCGGAATAACGCCGTTTTCCAGCCATAAGCGCGATACGATTCGTTAGTCGTTAGTCGTTAGTCGTCGAACCTGAATATACGTTCACTAACGCCAAGTAAGACAACCCTTCCCTTTAACACGATAAAGAACTTAAACTTTCTGCAGATTTCAAAAAGCCCCAGATCCGCTTCATCAAGCGGTCTGGGGCCCTTCTATCTCGATTTAGCCGTTCGCATAAACATGCGGATTTTGACGGCGGCATTCTGCCATAACAGCCATCTGCTGGCGAACTTGCTCCGGCGTAATTTCGAGCTCTGCACCAGTCGTCAGCGAATTGTGAAGCATCGAATACAGCGACGCCGTGTTGTTGTCGAACATCGACAGACCTTCAACCGCCGCATACTGCCACGAATCCTCGTACCAAGTCAGCGTCTCGCTGCAATAAGCAGGATCGCCATTGGCATTAAACAGCGGACCGCGGGTCAGTTCTTGATGAGGCGCTTCTTCCGACTTGAAATATTTCCATTGCAGCTTCTGGGTATTGCCCGTCAAGCCGCCGTTCGTTCCTTGGATCGTAAATTGCGGTCTCGGATATGTCGAGCAGGACGAGATCTCCAGATCGATCGTCGGACGTCCCTGTCCGCGCATAATGATTTTCACATAATCTTCGGCGTCGCCGAACGTGTTCGCCCGGTCCATGATGCAAGTAATCTGAGGCATGATGTCCGTTCCGAACAGTTGCAGCGCCTGGTCTACCGGATGTGGGCCCGTGTTGAGCAGGTTTCCGCCGTTATTTTCTTGCAGCGTCTGCCAGTCCCAGCGGCGGGCAAATCCGTTATTCGTAAAGTCAACTTGTACAATGCGGCCGAGCACGCCGGAATCGATAATTTCGCGCATTTTCAAAAATGCCGGCATGTAGCGGGACTGCTGAAATACAGCCAATACTTTGCCGGATGCTTTCGAAGCGGCAATCAGGTTGTCCACTTCTTCAGGCGTTTTGGCAAGCGGCTTCTCGCAAAGCACGTTGAATCCTTTTTGGAGCAGGTCGAGCGAGATCGGATAGTGCAAATCGCTTGGGGAAGCGTTTACGACGAGATCTAAGTCTTCGTTCGCAACCATTTCCTCATAGCTAGCATACGCTTTGCAGCCATATTCCTTCTCCGCGCGGATGCGGCGGTCTTCCATTCCGTCAGCTACTGCAGTAATCTTAAACTTGTCAGACATCCGGATCAGCTGGTTGCCGTGAATGTTGCGACCGCTACGACCTTGTCCGATAATACCCACCTTTAAAATACTCATGGCTTGAGTTCGACTCCTTTTAAGTTGACAAAATTGGTAAGGAAAGCTCATTCGCCCCTTCAAACCGGCAAAGCACAATTCCTTATCGAAAAACAACACCGCTACACGTACTATAACGCGTAACGGCTGGCATCTCTTGCACTATTTTATTATTACGATTGATTTATTTTTAGAGGATATTCAAAAAATCCGCTTTTGATCACGAAGCCTACTCGACATCAAATATGAAATTCAGCCGGAACTTCCGGTGCTCACAAAAGCTTCCATCTGCGCTCCGCTCCTCATCTCCTAGCTTCATCCCATCTTCTGGGTGCTGAAAACCGGACTTTTTAAACTCGCATTTTTTAGTTATTCATCACCGATTTTTTGTATTCGGTCGGAGTGAGGCCGGTCCGTTTCTTGAACGTACGGATGAAATGGCTCAGATGCCGGAAGCCGACTTGGAAGCAGATCTGCGTCATCGTATGCACACCAAGCCGGATTAGCTCCTTGGCCCGCTCGATCCGTACCTCGTGAAGATATTCGACGAATGTCTGCCCGGTCGCCTTCTTAAACAGATGGCTGAAGTAGGCCGGCGTCATATTGGCAATATAAGCGCCCTGTTCGAGCGGAATATCCTGTCCGTAATTTTCATGAATATGACGGACCACATCCTGGAACTGCTGATATTGCGGCTTCTGGCAGGCGGCTTGATGACGCTGGCGCTCGGTTTTGCGGAATTCGCGGTCGATCAGGATCAGCAGCTTGACTACGTTGATCTGAACGGAAAACTCATAGCCTTCCTCCCGCTCCTCAATCTCCTCCTGAATATCCTGAAGCAGCTGTTCGACCAGCAGTTGCTTGTCCTGGGAGATGTGCAGCCACGGCTGCAGCCATTCCGAAGAAGTTCCCGACTTCTCGAACTGGGTGACATGATGGAAAACGGAACGTGAAAACGGTCTCAGATGGTCACCGAGAAACGCCGGCATAAAGTCCAGCAGGACAAATTCCAATTCTTTACCGTCTATCGTATTAATGCTATGCGCTTTCAAAGGCGGAATAATAAACAGATCGCCTTTTCCGACGGTAAGCGTTTTATCGAGAAAGTGATGGTTGCCCACGCCTCTGACGACGTACGCAATCTGAATGTAATCGTGCATATGAAGCGACTGCTGGAATTTGAGTCCTTTGTGTCTGATAAACTTGAATTGGAAATCGTCCGTCAATTGATCTTTAAAATGCAACAGATGGGCGTTCATGACGATCCTCCCGTAAAACGGCCATAATCGCTGCAATCCCGCAGCTCCTACTTCTTAGTCTATTACAAAACGGACATTCTAACAACCAAACGGGAACAAGGGACAAGTCCATAAATAGTCTCTAATAAACGGTGCCGCCAAGCTCGGGGGGTCCGGCGCTCTCCAGCATTTCCCGCACTTTGCGAAGAAGGACGGGATAGATAGCCGGATATGTGAGCCGCTCGGGAATTCGCTCCAGCAGCGCAACTTCCGCCATCTCGTAGGGTGGCAGCGGTCCCGGCGCCGAAGCTTCCGCGTAGTAGAGCATCCCGAAGCTCTCCGGCTTGCCCGAGAACGTAACGGAATACGCGGCTATCGTAAACAGCCGGCAGCTCACAACGCCCGTCTCTTCGTACAATTCCCTGCGGGCCGCTTGTTCCGGCGTCTCTCCCGGTTCGATCCGGCCTCCGGCGAACTCCCACGTATCCCGCCGGGCGTGGCGCGACAACAGCCACTTGCCGTTGTGCCTGGGGATTATGACGACATAGTCGCACTTTGTTCCGATAACCGGCGAATCCGCCTCGTACAGCTTCACTTCCGCCATATGACTCCTCCTCTCCCCCGTGCTTCCATCAGGAACTTACAATCCGCCTACTGCCGTCAGAGGGGCCGAACGTCAAAAACAGCTTCCCTGCCGTCGTCTTGACGTGGGGTACGCGGTTCCCCTTGCCCGACAGCTCGACGTATGCCGAATAAATCGCCAGCGGGTCCCGGTTGCGGAACGCCTCGACAAGCGATTCGAAGCCGCGCCCTCCCGCAATCGGAACTTCTCCGCAGCGTCTCTTCGCGACGTGTCCCCGCTCCCCGCAGCGGTCGCAAGAAAGCGATTTCAGCTTGGAGCGGGCGCGGCTGATCGTAATCTGGACCGAGCCTTCCGTTGCGGTCAGGAGGTATGCCGTCTCTTTGGCGGTAAAATCAAATACGTCCATCAGCAGCAAAATGACCAAATATTTGGGCGACAGCCGATCGGCCAGCACCTCCAGAAGCTCCCGGGTATCGAACTCGGTCTCCGGGACGGCGAGACGGTCGTGCTCCTCGTCCAGCGGCTCAGAAACAAGCCGCTTTTTCCGCAGCTGATCGATCCACATATTCGCGGCGATCCGGTACAGAAACGATTTGGACAGCGCACGGCCCGGATTCGCCTCAAGCGAACGGATCACCCGGATCGTCGCTTCCTGCAGCAAATCTTCGGCGTCCCAGCGGCAGCGCGTTATTTTCAGACAATACCTCATCAGTTCCGGCCTAAGCTGATCGAACCGCTCCATCGGAGCAGACGGTCCGAAGCCGGAACGCTCAAGTCGTTTCGTATCCAATATGTATCCGCCTCCATAACGGGTCGTCAACCAATATATCCCATTATAGCGTACAAATGTTCTCATTTCCAGACTGATTTTAAATTATTTCATCCATTTGCGCATCATCCGGTAGCCGGTCTTCGATGACGGATAACGGAACGGCAGATCGAACGCGGTCGTCTGCTTCAGCACGCTCTTATAATGCGAGAAGGCGCGGAAGCCGTATTCCCCGTGGTAGCTCCCCGTCCCGCTCTCCCCAACGCCGCCGAACGGCAAATACGGGCTGGACAAATGCATCAGCGTATCGTTGATGCAGCCGCCGCCGAACGAGATTCGCGAGAGAACGTTGTTCTGGACCGCTTCTTCCCCGGTAAACAAATAAAGCGCAAGCGGCTTCGGCTTGCCGAGAACGAAACGGATCGCCTCATCCAGCTCCCCGTATTCGAAGACCGGAAGAATCGGGCCGAATATTTCATCCTGCATCGACTCCGCATCCAGGGGAACGTCTTCCATCACGGTCGGCGCAATCTTATACAGCAGCGTATCGGTTTCCCCGCCGAAGGCGACGGTTCCTTGCTGCAAATAACGGCTTAAGCGCTGGAAATGCCGCTCGTTTACAATTTTCGGATAGTTGACGTTCCGGACCGGATCTTTCCCGTAAAACTGCTCGACCGTCTGGCGCAGCCGGTCAATCAGCTCCGCCTTCACCTCCCGGTGGACCCATACATAATCGGGAGCGACGCACGTCTGGCCGGCATTCGTAAATTTGCCGAATGCGATCCGGCGGGCAGCCAGCAACAGATCGGCATCGCGATGCACGATACAGGGGCTTTTGCCGCCAAGCTCCAGCGTTACGGGGATCAGCCTTTTGGCCGCCTCCTGGGCGACGATCGACCCGACGCGCGTGCTGCCGGTAAAAAACATACAGTCGAACGGCTGCCGGAGCAGCCGGCCGGTAACCTCGGCGTCCCCTTCAACGACCGCGACATACCTCGGATCGAACGTATTCCGCACGATATCGGCGATCAGCGACGATACCACGGGCGTAAGCTCCGACGGCTTCAGCACCGCCGTATTGCCTGCGGCTATCGCCGCGATCAGCGGGGCGAACGTCAGTTGAACCGGGTAGTTCCACGGCGATATGATAAGCGCCGTTCCGTAAGGCTCCGGGACGATGCTGCTTTTGCTGCCGAGCAGCAACCAGGGCGTCTTGGCTTTCTTCGGCTTGGCCCAGGCCGCCGCACGCTTCATTACGAACGTGATCTCCGCAAGCAGGAAGCCGATTTCCGAACCGTACGCCTCCGCCTTCGGTTTGTTCAAATCGTGTTTGAGCGCTTCGAATATGCGGTCTTCGGCCCCTCGAATCGCCTCTCTCAGCTTCTGCAGCATATCGAGACGGAAACGGATATCTTTCGTAATACCGCTGTCATAATACGACTTCTGGCGGCTGACAAGCTCCTCTATGGTGATTTCCATCGCGCTTCTTCCTTTCAAGAGATGATTGAAGCCTTGCCGCAGCTTCAATAATTCACTACAATAATAGAGACTATAAATCGAAGGACGGTCGTATGGTAACGATTTACGATATCGCCAAGCAAGCGAACGTTTCCGCAATGACGGTGTCCCGGGTGATCAACAACTCCGGAAGAATCAGCGCCAATACACGGGAAAAGGTCAAACGAATCATGCAGGAGATGAACTACGTCCCGAATTCGACGGCGCGCAGTCTGGTGAAGCAGGAGACGAAGATGCTGTCGCTCCTGATTACCGATATCACGAACCCGTTCTTCACGACGCTTGCGCGCGGCGCGGAGGACGCCGCTCTGAAGCTCGGGTACAAGCTCTTGTTCGGCAACAGCGACGAAAACCTGTCCAAGGAAAGAGAGTATGTGGACATGGTGCTCTCTACGCGGGTGGACGGGCTGCTGTTCGCTCCGTCGTCGGATGCGTCAGCGGAACATCTCGCGATGCTGAGGCTGCACCAGATCCCTTTCGTGCTGATCGACCGCGAAGTGCCCGGCGTGGAAGCCGATATGGTGCTGGGCGACAACCGTGACGGAGCGCTCCGGCTGACCGAGCATCTGATCTCGCTCGGCCACAAGCGGATCGCATTCGTCAACGGCAGTTCTACGGTGTCTACGGCCCGGGAACGCAGCTCCGGCTACCGGGAAGCGCTGCTGAAGCATGGCATCCGCTACGATCCGGAACTGGTGATGGAATGCAGGTTCAACCATTTTGACGATTCCGACCTCCTGGACCGTATCCTGGCGCTGTCCGAGCCGCCAACCGCCATATTCGCCGCCAACAACGTGCTGGCGGTCAGCGTCATCGCCTGTCTGCGGGACAAAGGAATCGGCGTTCCGGAACAGATGTCCGTCGCCTGCTTCGAAGACGTCGGACTCGCCTCCAGACTCGACCCGTTTCTTACCGTTGCGGTTCAGCCTGCCTACGAGTTCGGTTACCGCGGCATTCAACTGCTCGTGGACCGGATTAACCGTAAAGACGGTGAGGAGCGGCAGGTCGTCCGGTTCCCTTCGGAGATGATCGTCCGCAAGTCGACCGGCAAGCCGCGTCAGCCGTCCTCTTGACCCCATTTTCGCACTTAACCCTGAAAGGATGTTTCTTCATGAGCGTTGTCAACATTTCCGGCTTGTCGCCGGCCTTTTTTATCACGGTTGCCGTCTTTCTGATGTTTATCCTATCCATGCTCTCGCTAGGCATACTCCGCATGTTCCAACTGAGGAAACGTTCGGGAATCGTATTTTTCGTACTGGGAGTCACCGGGATCGCCGTATTCAGCTACATATTGGCGTCCGGCATGGTGCCGGCCACATAATGAGCCCGCTTTTGATCCGCGGAAGTGCCTAACCGTTTCTAAGGCTGCTCGGCCAGAGGACGAAGGCGCTACGGTCCGTCTCCGCCCCGATCTTCCTGAACGTTTCGGCCGCCTCCGCTTGCGGGGCGGCCGTTCCGTCCCAGCTGTCCACGACGATTTTCCGTAGACCCGATTGTTTCAGCATCACCCGCACCGTCTCCAGCAGAAGTCCGCTGTCGACTCCGCCCGCTTCGCCCGTTTCTCCCCGAACCATGGTTATGAACCGTTTCCCGTTATTCTCGATCCACAGCACCCATCTGCCGCCCTGAAACACCAAATAATTGCCGGGTTTGCGCGCATAGCCGGCGGCCGGTTCCTCCGGCCACTTGAGCAGCGCCCCGTACGGGTTCGCCGGATCGACAGACGACAGGACGAGCGTCTCCCCGGCACGGCTGCCGGAGGCTTGCCTTAACCGGTCGATCGTATCCGTGGTCGACACTTGCATATACGGAATCCCTTCGATCCAAAACCCTTTGGCCAGCATCCCCCAGTCTTCCAGCTTGCGGATCGTATCCTGCAAACGGTCGGTCTCTCCCGGCAGATGCCTGGCCAGGATGTCGCGCGTGATTACTCCGTAGCTTTGCAGCAGATGATGAATCCAGGCGACGACCGTTTTCTCCGCCTCCCCCGCCTCCGGGACCCGCTCCTCCTCCGCGATCGCATACCAGCGCCCCAGTCCGGACTGGAATCCTTTGCGGGCCGAAGCGCGTGAACCCGAGCTAGATCCGTGCATCCGGATCGGAGCGAACTGGTCGTTCGAGATGCGGCCTTCCCAGACGAGGCTCAGCAGCTTCTCCATTAGCTGGGAGGGGGCAAGACCCGTATCCCGGCTCAGTGCGGTGAGGAAGCTCGCCCCCTTGCCGCGGAGCAGCTCCAGCAGCTCCGGTTCGGCGGACGGTTCCGGGCGGCTGGCCAGAGCCGCATACAGCTCCTTGGACTCGGTCAGGAAAAAAGCCACCTTCCCTTCCTTGTCCCCTTCCTCTTTCCGGCCGAACCAGACGGCTTCCCCGGAAGCACACAACAAATCAAGTATCTCTTTTTTGTAGTCGGGCACGCGCGAAGGGAAGACGAATGACTCCCAGTGGGACACCGGCAAAAACACACCCTGCAGCTTGCCGATCACTTCGCGAAGTCCCGCGCCTCCGGATTGCCGGCTGCCCGGCGTGACGAACTGCAAGTCGAGCAGCAGCCGGCAATAGCGGTCCTGCCCGACCGGCTCGGTCCTTTGCCGCATCTGCCCGATCGTAAACCGCAGCAGCCGGGACGCGGCGCTGCGGCTCGTATACAGCTTCTCGTCCTCGGAGCCGGCAAAGGGCGACCGTTCGATCGTGCCGTCCTCTTCCCAGCGGCCGATCCAGCTTGCGGCTTCCGCAAGCCCGATCGCGTACCGGTCCCGAAGCTGCTCCGCCGTAAAGGCGATCTGCCGCTCCGCATAACGGCGGAGCACGAAGGACGCCGACTCGGGATCTTCCGGAAACGACCGGTACGTATCCGCTTCGTCTGAGCTAATCCACCGCCGCTCTCCGCCGATCTTCACATCGCGGATCGCTCCCCGGCGCTTCAGCTCGGCCAGCGCCTCCTCGGCGGGATTGTCGTCGCCCAGTCTGCTGCGAATCTCGCTTTGCGACAAATCCCCCTGCCTTTTCAGCAGACGCTGCAGCCGGTCTGCCGAAGGGATGTTTCCGTAACCGCCGTCGTCGATCCACGCTTGGGCCTCCTCCGCATCCATCAGCGACTGGAACGCGGACGGCTCGAAAAATTGACCGGCCAGCTCCTTGCTCACCGACAGCAGCCGGTATTGGATATCTTTGGAGACCGCATCGGATTCGTACATCAGCACATTCACGAAATCCCACGTAAACTGGGCCGCAAACGGCGACGGGTAGCCGGACCGCTTCACTTCCACCTCCAGCGCGCCGTCGCGGATGCCGCGGAACAGTTCCCTCACTCTCTCCGGCTCCAGCGTTTCTTGCAGGCAGACGCGCATCGTCTCCTGTACGAGCGGGAACCGCGCCGCATACGGCAGCGACTCCTCCAGCAGCCGCTCGCTGCGCAACCGCTGCTGCCAGAGCGGAATCCGGCTAAAGCCGCGGGCGAGCAACAGCGACGTCTGCGCCATATGCCGGAACGTGACGCCGAATAGCGGCGAAGAGGGAATCGATTCGCCGAGCAGTTCCTCCAGATTATCCTCACCTACGCTCATCCATACTCTCTCGAAAGCGGGGTCCCAATCCTGGAACATAAACTCAATGCCGTTATCCCGCACGGTCGAGCTGATTTTCGTCGTAACGCGGGTTTCCATCCATCTTTGGAGCGCCAGCATCCAGGTGCGGTTCGTCTGACGGCCGAATACGGTGTGGATGACCAGATGATGCCGCTTCAGTTCGTCCTCGTAATGCTCCACGACGATCTTCCGGTGGCTCGGTACCGCGCAGGCCGACCGCTGTGCGTCCACATAGTGGACAAGCGCTTCCGCGGCATGCAGGTCCAGCCGGTATTCCGCCGTCAGCCATGAAGCCGTCGCGGAGCCCGCTTCCCTGCCCGCCCGCTCGTCCAGCTCGCCGAGCAGCGCGCCGACCTTGCGGGACAGCTCGTAGGAGCGGCCCAGCCCGTCTCCCCGCCAAAACGGAATCTCGCTGAACGCATTGCCCGTCACTTCCGACGCATAGATCCGGTCTCCCTTGATCGAAGCGATCCGGTACGAAGCCGTCCCGAGCTGAAATACGTCTCCGACCCGGCTCTCGTGTATGTATTCCTCGTCCAGCTCGCCGATATGGACGCGCGAATCGGCATGATACACCGGATAAGCCGAGCTTTGCGGGATCGTCCCCGCACCGGTCAGCACCGCCGAGCTCGTCTGCCGCAGCGGACGAAGCGTTCCGCTCTCCCGGTCCCATTCGATTAACGGCCGGCAGTGCGGGTAATAGCCGGCCAGCATCCGCAGCGCCTCCGTCATCCGCTCGCGGGAGACGTTCCGGAAGCTGTCGCTCCGGGCCACAACGGCCAGCAGCTCATCGAGCTGCCACTCCTGGACGGCGACCATCGCCGCAGCCTGCTGGCAGAACACGTCGATCGTCCCTTCGGGGATACGAATCGCCTCGATCCGCCTGGCCGTAATTTCTCTCGCCAGCACGGCGCATTCTGCTAGCTGGCCGCGATGGCGGGCGAGGATAACGCCCCGGCTGACGTCGCCTACGGAATGGCCCGCGCGGCCGATCCGCTGAATGCCGGAAGCGGCCGACAGCGGCGAGTCGATCTGAATGACCAGATCGACATGCCCGACATCGATGCCCAGCTCCAGCGAGGAGGTCGCGACCAGGCAGCGCAGCTCGCCCGACTTGAGCGCCCGCTCCGTCTCCAGCCGCTTCTCCCGCGATACGCTGCCGTGATGGGATCTGGCCATCTCCAGGCCGACCATATCGTTCAGATGAAGCGTCACCCTCTCGCACAGCCTGCGGTTGTTCACGAAAATCAGCACAGACCGGCTGTCTTCCATCAGCTCCAGCAGCCGGCCGGCGATCACGGTCCAAATGTCCGACCGGCGGCCCGGCATCGACTGGACTTCGGTCATCGTCACCGAAACGTCGAACGTCTTGGCCATCGCGCTCTGGACGATCGTCACCGGGCGATTCCCGGGTGATGCTCCAGCCGGGGTAAGGTCCGGACCGTTCCCGCTCCATCCGCCCAAGTACTGAGCTACCCGCTCCATCGGGTTAAGCGTAGCCGATACCCCGATCCGCTGAACCGGCCGGCCGCACAAATGCTCCAGCCTCTCCAGCGTAACGGACAGATGCATCCCGCGCTTGTCTTCGGCCAGATCGTGAATTTCGTCGACGATGATCTGCTCGACCGTTCTCAGCGTTTGTCTGGCCCGTTCCGAGGCAAGCAGAATATACAGCGACTCCGGCGTGGTGACCAGTACATCGGGCGGGTTGCGGAGCATCGACGCCCTTGTGCTCTGGGTCGTATCTCCGGTCCGGACGCCGGTCCGGATCGGAGTCCAAGGCTCTCCCGTCTTCTCTTCATGCCGTCTGCCGTACAGCTCCAGCTCGCGGATAAAGCCGAGCAGATGATCGTAGATATCGTTATTCAGCGCCTTCAGCGGGGTTACATACAGCAGCCGGACGCCGCCTTCCCGTTGTTCCGGTTCATTCCGCCTTCGGACGATCCGGTTCAGGCATGGAAGCAGACCTGCCAGCGTTTTGCCCGAGCCGGTTGGCGCAGCCAGCAGAACGTGCCGGCCCGACGTGATCGGGTCCCATACGCTCCGCTGAATATCGGTGGCCTGACCGAACTTATCCCGGAACCATTCCGCAAGCACAGGATGACAATCCCGCCCGGGCACACCGTCCCACTCTTGCTTGTCTCCCATACCGGCACTCGCCTTTCGTCGAATAGGTCGAATATATGTTCCGAGTATACCATGAAAAAACTGAAAATTGAAAAAGAACGTATTTTCCTGGCTGCCGCCTAATTTTTAGTAGAAATAACGGGCGGACGCATATATGATGGACTTGATGAATAGTTAAAGGTGCGCTTACAGAAAGGATGGATCGATATCGTGAACGAATCGAGCGGGCCCTTGACCGGGCCAAGCGAGGCATCGCCGGAATCCGGCCGGCAGACGGATTTCGTCCAGCTGCTCCGGGACAACAGCGACAGCCCTGAAACGTTGTACGCCAAAATAACCGGAAATCGCCGGCTGGAGGTGCTTGTTCCGTACAAGGGAACAAGATGCGCCCACTACGACTTCGGCAAAAATCTTCACGACGACTTTATGCTGTTTCGCGGCGGAGCCGTCTCCGAGCTCGTAGTCAAGCCTTCCGGCCAGCCTGACGGAGCGCCGCATATCGATGCTGGCAAACGTTATGACGTGCTGAAGCCGTGGAGCAACAAGGAGTATGCCCTTAGCGTCTCGCCGGCCGGCTCCGGACATCCACACCAATGGCTGCCCGAGCATAACCGGACGGGAACCGTATTCGCCGTATCCCAGCACTTGTTTATCGACGACGAGGAAGTGACGGATTGGAGCGGGCAGACTGGCTTTCGCCCCGTACAATCGGTACGTCTCGTCCAGCGCATGATCGGCATTCACCCAGACGATCGTTCCCGCCCGATTGCGGAGATCGATTGTTCGCATACGGTCGACCGCCGCGGCGTGACCGTACGTTCTAAGATCATCTGGCTGTATCCGGTATCGATCGGGTCCGGGTACGGCATGATGGTTCCGATCGAAGGCTCGTTTGCTTATAAGCTCGTGACCAGCCTCGGCCGCGTCTATGACGCCACCGCGACGGACCGCAGCCGCACGAATCTGCTGGACGACGACCAGGCGGTCAGCTACGCATTCCTCCACCGGCCGGGCGCCGAAGACGGCAGATCGAATACGGTCGCGGCGATGACGATTCACGATATCAGCTCCACGCTGCGTTACGGCCAGGAAGGACGTCGGAGAAACAATCCGGTTGTCTGGCTGGAGCACCGGAACGAGCAGATCCAGAAGCTGTATCCGCAAGTGTTCGATCATTATACGGCACAAGCGGGAGATTTTTATGAAGCAGCAGGCGTTTATTTTGTCGGCGAATTGCCGGAATCACACCCTCTACTGATAAGACGAGATTAGCTTCCGGCCTATTCCGCAGGGAGCTCCTCGTACAGGCGGTTGCTCTCGGCATGTACGTACCGGAGCAGCTCCACCAGCTCGCGAAGCCTTTGCTGCTGAGATTCATACAAGCGCAGAGGCTCGCGGCGCTTGATCGCCAGAGCCTCGATGATCAGCCCTCGCCACTGAGCCGGAACGATTCGCAGACCGTATTCGCCCGCCCCCAGCTTGCTCGTAATGCCATGCTCCCGGATCGTGTACAACTGGCGCAGCATGCCGAGCACGCACCACTCGACCGCCTCGTCCATCATGTCCTGGACGAGACTGTCGCAGCACGACAAGTTCGGGTCGCCGAGGCGCTCCTCCAGCCGGCGTATCCACCCCAGCCAGTAACCGTTCATATTCCGGATGGCATAGTGGAGTAACGGCCCGATCGAAGCGTCGTATTCCAAGGCGGCGGCAGGACCGTATACGCAGAGACCGTAATGCTTCAGCGTGTACCAGGTGACCGGATTCAGATCGGCCCCGTGTCCGTCCGTATGCAGCGCCTTCTCGTAATACACGGTAAGCGGACGGATGACCGATGCCGGAAGTCCCAGCTGTTCCTGCTGCAGGTACGCTCCCATGAGATCGGTTTTCGGAAGCTCGGCTTCCACGTCCCGGTGGGCGTCTGCGATGCCCTGCTGCAATTCGGCCGTCAGCGGCTTCGTAACAATGGCGACGAAATCGATGTCGCTCGTTCCCTCCACATAAGCGTCCAGCGCAACAGAGCCGTATAAATAAACCGATTGAACCAATCCCGGCACACGGAGCTGAAGTGCGCGGGTCAGTTTGTTTATCGTAAGTTCGACAGTTGATGGCAGCATGGTTATACTCTCCTCCCAAGTTCGAAAGATCCCCGTTTCCTCCCCATTGTAGCAACCCTCCCGGCAATTCACCTACTGATAGATGAATGATAACAGGATCGCGTCATGAAGCGGAGGCAGGATCGTTGTCGACCGGAGAAGCGCGGCGAAGCTGCGGGCATGCGGAAACCCGCAGCCAAACGGCTGCGGGTACATGTTCCTGTCCTATAGAATCAGCTCGCCTGCGGGAATGAAGGCCGAACCTCCACCAGCCCGCACTCACTGGATTTCATCCACTTTGCCGTTCAACTCGCCTCCGGCGTAGTAGCTTAAAATCTTTTTCTTTTGCTCGTCGTAGTACACATAGGCGGAATACGCCGTCTTTTTCGTCCCCGGGTCCCAGGACACGAACAGCTGGGCCTTTACGTTTTTGTTTTTGATCCCGGCGAGATCCGGCATATCTTCCTTGGCATCGAACTTGTATCCCGTCTTCGGCTCGATATCGTATCTCCATACCTCGGCATCGTCCAAGGCGCTCGTAACTTTCGTGTATCGATCGCCTAGCAGCTTCGTCACCTGCTCCTTAGTCATCGGATCTTTCAGCTTCGTCTTCACAAGCTCCAGGTCGACAGCCGGGGTCTTGGGCTCGGACGTTTCCGGCTTGGCGGCATCAGGCTTCGACGCGTCCGGCTTCGGCGGCTCCGGCGTTTGGTTCGTATTCGTATTCGGCTTCTGCTCCTGCACCGCCGCATTACCCGACGTCTCCTGGGGCTTGCTTCCGCAGCCGCCCAGTACGATCATCGTACAAACAGCCAGCACAAACAGTTTCGTTTTTTTCAATCCGCTTCTCTCCTTTGTCGCATCGTTGTTGTCGTCGTCTATCGTATCATTGACGTAATAAACTGGCATTCCGTTACATGATCCTGTGAACAATCCCGGGTTCAACAGCCAATTTCCCTCTATACTCCGGAGTCTGCGTCACCAAACGGGCTGCTGTAGCCGGCAACCGCCCCGAGCCTTTCCATGACTTCCGCATCGCTGAGCGTTCCGTACCTTTCGACCGCGTCTACGATTAGAGGAAACAGCTCGATATCGCCCGCGCTGGCAAAACCGCCGATTCCAGGCTGCGCCAGCACGTAATGAACGCAAGCATCGATCGTATCCCGGCTCGCGAACGGCTCGTACCACGTTGCGAAGCTGCGCTCCTGCCCGTGTGCCCAAGGCCCTTTGGCGACCGCCTTGATGACGCGCAGCGAGGCGTCCTGCTTTGCCGTTTCAGCGGCCAGAGCGTCGAACGACTCCCGGTACTTCGGTAACGAGTACAAATAATAATTAAACGGAGTAAGCACGGTTTCAAACGGATACCGGCGCAGCGCCTCGAGATGGACGGCCGGCGCCTGGTGCCCGTGGCCCGTAATTCCGATATGGCGCACCAGCCCGTCCGCTTTGGCCTCCAGCGCGGCTTCCAGCGCGCCGCCCTCGCGCAGGCACAGCTCCAGCTCGTCCGGCGTGCCAACCGCATGCAGCTGCAGCAGATCGAGCCGATCCGTCCGCAGACGTTCGAGCGATTGATGAATCTCTTCTCTCGCTTCCTTTTTGCTGCGCTGCGTCGTTTTCGTTGCCAAAAAGATACGGTCGCGGATTTGCGCCATCCAAGGTCCGAGCCGAAGCTCGGAATCGCCGTAGCTGGCCGCCGTATCGATATGATTAACGCCGTGTTCGAGTGCATAAGCGATAGAGCGATCCGCCTCCAGTTGGGTAACCTGACCCAGCTTCGCGCCGCCGAACAGCAACACCGAGCTGTCGAAGCCGATCCGGCCCATTTTTCGTTTGAGCATCAACAACGCCTCCTCTGCCCCCACTATACTCCCTGTTCTCCTACTTGGGAAGAGCCTGCCTTCCTTCTATTCGGACTAAAGCAATCGCAGAAATTGTCGAAAAAGAATTATCCTGCAAACGCAAAAAGAGCTGTCCGCAGATCCATACGATCTGCCGGAACAGCTCTGGATGAATGATTCCGATTCCGGTAAGCGAACCGCTCAGCCTTCCTCCTGATAAGTCTTCCTGCCTTGTCCGTCCGGTCCGGCCAGTTCCAGCTGCCCGAAGCCGGTAACCGCCTCGCGCGAGCCGTCGCGGCGCGGGTCCGCATAGGTGACGAACCAGCGGTTAAGACGATCCAGCATCGCCCTGCGATGTTCCTCTGCTTCCGGCACGTCAATCAAATTGGTACGCTCCTCCGGGTCGGCCGCAATATGATACAGCTCATGCGGACCGTACGGATAACGGTGAACGTACTTCCATTCGCGCGTGCGCACCATCCGGACCGGACCGTACTCGTCGTAGATGACGATGTCGTCCCGGCCGCCGCCGCTCTCCTCGCCCAGCAGCTCCGGCAAGAAGCTGCGGCCCGGCAGCTTCTCCGCTTCCGGATGCGTGAACCCGCCTACATATTCGAGCAATGTCGGCATAAAGTCGTAGCCGCTGACCAGCTCGTCGCAGACGCGGCCTTGCGGGATGCGTCCCGGCTGGCTGAAGATGGCGGGTACCTTGACCGAATTGTCGAACATGTTAAACGGGAACGTGCCGTTTCCTTTGCCCCATATGCCATGATGCCCGCAATTAAAGCCGTTGTCGCTCATAAAGCAGACGAGCGTATCGCCGCGAACGCCCATCTCCTCCAGCTTGTCGAGAATCCGGCCGATATTCGCGTCCATGGCCGTCACGGCGGCGAAATACCCTTTCAGATTTTCCCGCTGGTTGTCCGACCACGGAGCCGTCCGGATCGACCACGGATGCTTGGGCTCCTGCGGGCAGCTGTCGAACGCGCAATCGTCGTACATCTCCACATATTCCCGGGGATGATTGTCGATCCACGGGCTGTGCGGGGCCGTATAATGCACGCTTAAGTAAAACGGTCCGCCGTCCCGCTGCGCGTCCAAAAAGGTCAGCGCGTCGTCGGTAATGACATCGGTTAAATAGCCCGGCTCCCGGATCAGCTCGCCGTCGCGGATCATCGGAGCGTTGTAATAAGCGCTGCCACCAGTCTGATGCACGTACCAGTGCGTAAACCCTTTTTGCGGCGTGCGGCTGTCGCCAAGATGCCATTTCCCGCTTAAGCCGCACGTATATCCGTCAGCGGCCAACAATTCCGTATAGGCGGTCTGTCCCGCCAAGTATTCGATCGGCCGCTCCCCCACATTGCCGCCTCGTATCCAGTCGTGCACGCCGTGCTGCGAAGGGATGCGCCCCGTCAGCAGGGAGGCCCGGGCCGGGGAACAGACCGGCGAGGTGCAGAAGAAACTCGAGAACCGGGTTCCTTCCGCGGCCAGACGATCCAGATGGGGCGTGCGGATCTCGCCGTTACCCGCGCATCCGAGAGCCCAAGGGCCCTGATCGTCGCTCAAAATAAATACGATGTTGGGTCGTTGTTGCGGATTGGAACCCATCGTGCCGACGCTCCTCTCGAACTGCAATCATTTTTTTTGCACCTGATACGCTTTATTGACCGCTTCCAGCACTTTGGCTCCGCCCTGGTCTCGCCACTTTTTGGACAATTCGGCGATCCCCGCGTCGACTTCCCGCTTGCCTGTAATCATCTCCAGATAATACTGGTTGAACAGCTCGCCCAGCACGCCGCCCATCTCGACTTCCTCCGGCGTCGTAACGTTGACGAGGTTCGGAACGATTCCCTTGGAGGCAACTTCCACCGACTGCTTGGCACGATCGGCCTGCGGCTCGGTCTGCGGCAAATAGTTGACCGTCAGCGGCCATACGACGCTGCCCCATGCCAGCGGATGAGACCAGCCGCTCGAAGAAAATCCGTCCTTCGCCCGTTCTTCCTCGTTGTAAGTGATGGTATCTCCCTGCTTCGTATAATGCACGCCCTCGAGGCCAAGCTGCAGCAGGTCGCGCCCTTCCTTGGACAGCATAAACTCGATAAATTTCGCCGCTTTTTCCGGATTTTTCGCCTGCTTCGTAACGGCCGTAAACAATCCGTTTTTCGGAGTGCTGATCATGCCCCGCTTGCCGTCCGGACCGGCCGGCGCCGGCATGTAGCCCAGCTTGCCCTGCGGATTGACCTTTTGCAGGCTCGACTCCAGCCGGTTCACGTGGCGGAACAGCGGCGCCGGCATAAATCCGACCTTGCCCTGGTAAAACTTTTGTTCCCGTTGCTGGTTGTCGTTGAGCAAAAACTCGGGATCGATCAGCTTTTCATTCCATAATTTCCGGATATACTCCACGCCTTGCTTAAACGCCGGATGCTCGAAGATCGGCACAACCTTGCCTGAACTGTCCGTCACCCAGTCGCCGTGCGGAAGCCCGTGCGCATACAAGATAAAATTAAAAGAGGTGTTAAACCCGGTGCTTTTGGTCGCCGTTAGCCCGTACGTGTCGGCTTTGCCGTTTTTGTCCGGATCGTTAAACGTGACCGCTTTCAAAGTCTGGTATAGCTCATCGAGCGTTTGCGGCGGCTTCAGCCCCAGCGTCTCCAGCCAGTCGGCCCGGTATGTCAGCGTCGTATTCGTCCGTTCGGTCTCGATAAACGGATATCCGTAGTAGATGCCGTTTACGGCGGTCCAGGCCAGATCTTTCTCCAGCTTGGCCTTAATCGTCGGCAACTGCGGCAGATAAGGGTTCAAAGGAACGAGCATCCCTTCGGCAATCCACTGGCTCAGCGACGCCGACGGATAATTAATCGTGACGATATCGGGCAAGTCTCCTGTAGCCATCGCGACATTAATTTTCTCAAAGCCGCTTTCCGGAACGACCTTCACTTCTAGATCGATGCCGAGCCGCTTGTTGATCTCCGCGATAATGCGGTCGCCGGGCTGAATCGCTTTGGCGGCCGTATCGCCGGGCGTCAGGAATACGATCTTGACCGGTGCCGACCCGTTGTCCGTCCCGGACGCCGATTCTTTGTCAGCGCTGCCGCAGCCGGCAGCCGTAACCGCCAGCGCCGCGCTAAGCGGCAATGCAAGCCATCTTTTCTTGTTACCCATAGAATAATCCCCCTTGTTTGAATTGTCCATTTATTCCTTGACTGCACCTAACGTAACGCCCTGCACGAAATAACGCTGGAAAAATGGATAAATCAGCATGACCGGAATGGCCGAGATCATGATGGTCGCCATCTTGATCGACGGGCCGAGCAGAAACGGGCTGTCCCCTCCGGACTGGAAGGACGCTTCGTTGTCGATCAGCATCGACCGCAGGAACAGCTGCAAGGGCCAAATATCTTTGTCCGTGACGTACATAATCGCCGTAAAAAACTCGTTCCATTTCGATACGGCGTAAAATAGCGACACCGTCGCGATGGCCGGCATCGACAGCGGGATAACGATTCGCAGCAAAATCCCGAAGTCGCTGCAGCCGTCGATTCTCGCGGACTCCTCCAGGCTTTCCGGAACGGATGCGAAGAAACTGCGCATAATAATGAGATTATAAGTCTGGATGGCGACCGGAATCATCATCGCCCACATCGAATTCAGCATGCCTACCTGCTTCACCGCCAGATAGGTCGGGATAATTCCGCCGCTGAACATCATCGTAAAAACGATGGCGAACATAATGTACCTGCCCCCCGGCAGCGACTTCTTCGAAAGCGCATAAGCCGCGAGCGTGGTAGCCGCCATGCTGATCGCCGTTCCGGCTACCGTGATGATGATGCTTACCCGATAAGACAGCCACAGCTGCTTCAGCCCGAGCAAATACGTATACGACTCGAACGTAACGGATTTCGGGTACAAATGCAGGCTGGACGACAAGCTTTCCTGAATCGGCGTAATCGAGACGATCAACGAATCCCAGAACGGGTATAACGTGATCAGCGCTAACAGAGTCAAAAAGATCGTGTTGGCCGCATCGAATAGTTTGCTGCCCAAATTGCCGCGAACCATGTTCCATTCCTCCTCCCTCCGTTAGTATATCCCCTGTTCGCCCATCATCCGGGCCAGCCGGTTCGCTACCACTAGCAATACAAAGTTGATCGCCGACTTGAATAGGCCGACTGCGGCCGCCAGACTGAATCGTCCTTCCGTTAAACCAATCCGGTATACGTACGTGTCGATAATATCCGAAGATTGATATACCCCGGGGTGATACAGGACGAAAATCTGCTCGAAGCCGGCTTCCATTAAATGTCCGATCCGCAAAATAAGCAGGATGACGATCGTGCTGCGGATGCAAGGCAAGGTAATGTGCCAGATGCGCTGCCACCGGTTCGCTCCGTCCATCAGAGCGGCTTCGTACAGTTGCGGATTGACTCCTGCAAGCGCTGCCATATAAATGATCGTGTTCCATCCGAATTCTTTCCAGATCATCGACCAGACGAGCGTGCTCCGGAAGTAGGTATCGTCGGTCAGAAACCCGACCGGTTCTCCCCCGAACGAGCGGATCGCATTGTTAACGACGCCCGAGTCAACGGACAGCAGATTAATCATCAGTCCGCCGAGAATGACCCACGAAATGAAGTGAGGCAAATAAATAACCGTCTGTACCGTCCGCTTGAACGCTATTTTTCTCACTTCATTCATCAAGACGGCAACGAACAGCGGCAGCGGGAATCCAAACGTAAGCCGGTACAAGCTGATAACGATCGTATTCCAAAATACCTGCCAAAACTTGTCCAGCGCGAACAACGCCTCGAAATGCTGAAAGCCTACCCAAGGGCTTCCGAGTATTCCTTTCGTAATGCTGAATTGCTTAAACGCTATCAGCGCTCCGTACATCGGGTAATAATGAAAGATTCCGTAATACACAACCGCGGGCAAAAGCATCAGGTACATATAACGGTTGGATACGATTCGCTTCCACAGCGCCCGGCTTCCGATCTGTCGCTTCGTCCCGTTTGTAGTTGCCGGAACATACGCCATAAACAAAAATCCCCCTTTCCTTTTGCTTGGTTGGTGTAGTTCGTGTAAGCACTTTCAGCATAAGGGAGCGGGGGAAACGCGCTCAAGATTCAATTGTTGTGAACGGTTACATCCGGTCGGAATCCGGCTTTTTGGGGCAGGTATCTTTTTTTCGGATTGGTATCAATCGGTGTGTCCGGGGCTGTCCAAACGGCCTAAAACCTCGCGATTCCGGTATTCCGTAGGGGTTAAGCCGCTCCACTTCTTAAACGCGCGGATGAGATTTTGCTTTTGCCCGAAACCGGTCGCTTCGGCGATCTCGATAATGTTCCGGTTCGATTCCTTGAGCATGCGGCAAGCTTCGCGGTAGCGGATCTCCGCCAAATAATCGATAAACGTCGAGCCGGTCACTTCCTTGAACAGCTTCGATAAATATTGGCTGTTCATATACACCATATCGGCCAGCATCTGCAGTCCCAGCGGCTCCCGGTAATGCTCCTGGATATAAGCGGCCAGCTTGTTGATCACTTCCGCGTTTTTGTTGCCGCGCTTATGCTCCAGCTCGCCGTCGATCGCATCCAGGACGCCGTCGAGCCAGAGCCGGATCTGCTCCAGCGTCTGCAGCTTGGCGAATTCCCGGTGCCACCGGTCCTCCTGCTCGAACGGCTCCTCGCTTCCCGCCAGCTCTATGCGGACGGCGACCAGAGCGTTGACGAGATAGGACAGGATCATGCTTTTGGAGGAGAAGCCGGACTGGCCGTCCTGCTCCAACTGGCGGATCATCTCGTCCTTCGCTTCGGCCGCCTGATCGGTCCGGCCAGACTTGAGATCGCCGATCAGCTTGTCCACCGTCTGCCGGTAGGCGATAAACCGGTTCCGGCTCGCCCGGTTCACCTGCATATCGTGAATCGACAAGATGCTCCCGATCCCCGCGATTCTCTCCTGCAGGAGCGCTTCGTTCGCCTCGTTATAAGAGAGAGCGATTTCCGAGAGTTGCTCGTACCGGCCTCCGATCCCGAACGTAACGGATATGCCTTCGAGCTGTTCCGCGACTTCGTTTTTGATCCGGAGCGCGAGCTCTTTCACGTTCTCGATCGCCGTCTCCTGCGAATCCGTGCCGGACGTGTTCAGAATCAACACGTCGCGTTTGTGAAACCGGCTGACATAAGCGCCTTTGCCGTAATGGCCGAGCGCTTCCTCGCATACGGCGCGGATATGGAAATGGATCATGTTGCGCACCTGCTCGTCGGAAGCGGTCAATATCGGATCGGGCATATGAACCCGCATCACCATCACAATAAATCCGTTAGGCTCCAGATCGAGACGGTAATAATCCATCTGCCCGTTCATCCCGTCGCTGTCCGTTACGTTGCCCGACAGCAGATTAAGCAGCAGATGATCGCGCACCACAAGCTCCTGTCCGCGAAATTTCGTCTTAAATTCATCGTTCTCGTGCTGCAGCCGGTTGATCGAGTCGCGGATAAATCCGAATTCGTCGCCGTATTTCGCTTTCGGAAGCGGCTTCTCCATATAAGCAAGCAGCGACTGCACCATGTTGCGCACCGGTTTGTAATGGCGTCTCGACACGTACACCATCAGCAAAACGCCGGCGGCCAGTCCGATCAGACTGATCAGCAGCGCGATGCGAATGACTTCGTGGGAGCGCTTGAACAACTCGCCGTACGGGTTAAGCGTGATATAGATCCAGCCGTTCGAAGGATTTCGCATAAACGAGACGAACATCTTCTCCCCGCCGATCTGTTCGATGAAATATCCTTCTTTCGCATCACGGATCTGATCGAGGTCCGCCTGGCCGAACGGCTCGAGAATCATGCTTTTGTCTTTGTACGACAGCACCTTTCCTTCCTCATTCAGAATCGCCACGTTGCCGAGCTTGCGGTTATTCGTATTCACGACCGCGTTGTACAGCACATCCTCCTTCAGGTTGATGAGCAGCACGCCTTTTTTCTCCGATTGATTCAGCGGCACGCTGAGCAGGAAGCTGATCACGTTCTCGTGCTCTCCCGAAGCTCCGGTTACGCTGGCCGCTTCCCACGCCCAAGTGCCCGGCCGGTCGATAAACCTTTCCAGAACCGGTCGGTAGGAGAAATCGACCCTGTCGGTAATCCCCGAGCTGGAGATCAGCTTCCCGTTAACCGAGCTGTATAAATAAATCGAATGCATATAGTTGGATGAGTTGATCCGGGTTGCAAACAAGTCGCTGGCGCTTTTCAGAAACCGGTACTCTTCCTCCAGGTTCCACGGCAGCCAGACCGATTTCACGACGTCCGGATTAAGCGCCAGCGATGTGGCGATCTGCTGTACCTCGCTAAGCGACTGGTCGACGATTTTACTCGTTTGCAGCAGCAGTTCGCCGTTGGCTCCGATAATTTCCTCCTTCAGCATGGCCGTCGTATACCGGTAGACGAGCGCCCCGATCAGACAGGTGATCAGAACGACCGCAACCGTTAAGTGCAGCAGTAAACGAATGTAGACGGACCGTTTCACCGGAAGCCCCCCTTGTGAATGATTGCGGTTACATTATAACACAGCATGTCCCTACTACTGAATGTAAGGACTTGGGAGCCCGCGATTTTTGCGGCAGCTTCCGGGTTGGGGTTATAATGGGGGTAGCGTAAAATAACCGGAAGGAATGGACTTCTAGTGAAGACGACGATCTTAATCGCGGACGACGATCCGCACATTCGCGAGCTGCTGCGTTTTTATTTACGCAAGGAGCTTTATGCGGTATTGGAGGCGGCGGACGGCGCCGAAGCGCTTCGCATTCTGGAATCCGAGCACGTTCAGCTGGCTGTCGTCGACGTGATGATGCCGGTGATGGACGGCTGGGAGCTGTGCCGCCATATCCGCGAATACGCCAACATTCCGATCATCATGCTGACGGCCAAAGGGGAAATTAACGACAAGGAAATTGCTTTTCGGGCCGGAACCGACGACTATCTCGTCAAACCTTTCGAGCCGAAAGAGCTGTTGTTTCGCATAAAAGCGCTGCTGAGGCGTTACCAGACCGTATCTTCGAAGCGGATTCGCATGCGCGATACGGTGATCGACCGGACCAGCTACGAGGTGCGTGTCGGAGGGGAAGCCGTCGCTTTGCCTCTCAAGGAGTTCGAACTGCTCGCCCAGCTCGCCGCCTTTCCGAATATGACCTTCACCCGCGAGCAACTGCTGGATGCGATCTGGGGGGCGGATTTCGACGGGGACAGCCGGACGATCGACGTTCATATCAAGCGGCTGAGGGAGCGGTTTCACGGCCGGACGGACGATTTTACGATTACGACGGTGCGCGGGCTCGGTTATAAACTCGAGGTACAGGACGAATGAAATCGTTATACTCGCGAATTGTAGTCACCTTCGTCCTGATCGCTCTGTTCAGCGGTGTCGTGGCGTTGTTCGGCGTCAATCTGTATTATCAACAAAGCTTGAAGGCGTATAACGAGCAAAAAATCGCCAACATCGCCAAAGAGATCCGTTCGCTGTACGGCCAGTTCGGCCCGATCGACCTGCACGCTTATTTCTCCGGGATCGCCAGCATGGGGTTCCAGCTGTACGCCGTAGACGAGGGGATGAAGGGGACGTTTTACGGCGCTCCCTTCAAGCACAGCGATATCGATCCTTCCGTCGTCCGCCGCGTTCAGTCCGGGGAAACGTATATCCCGACGAGCAAGTTCGTAACAGGTTTGTTCGAGAATACGATCCGGCACAGCGTAGGAATCCCGTTTCAGGCGTATGGTCGAACGTATGCTTTATTCGTGCGCCCCAATATGGAGCTGCAATTCGGAGAGGTCCGGACGCTCGCCGGGCTGTTGCTGGCCGGCACTTTTCTGCTGAGCCTGCTATTCATCTTCGTCTTTACCCGGTATATCGTCAAACCGGTCGAGAAACTGACCGAAGCTACGACCGCTATTGTACAAGGCCAGTACGATATGGAGCTCGACGTGTTGAGACGGGACGAGATCGGCAATCTCGCCCGCCACTTCTCCAGCATGGCCAAAACGTTGCAAAAGCTGGACGACATGCGGCAGGAGTTCGTATCCAGCGTCTCGCACGAGATCCAGTCGCCGCTCACCTCGATTCAAGGTTTCGCTCAAGCGGTGCGCACCGAACCTCTCACCTCCGAGGAGCGCGACCGTTACCTGGAAATTATCGAGGAGGAAAGCAGGCGGCTGTCATCGCTTGGCAAACAGCTGCTCACGCTCGCTTCGCTCGACAAGGAAGCGGATATCATCAAAAAATCGGCCTACCGGCTCGACGAGCAGCTCCGGCAAGTCGTCCTGCAGACGGAATGGCAGCGTCACGAGAAAGAAGTACTCGTCGAGCTGGACGCTCCCGAAATGATGATTACGGCTGACCGGCAGCTGCTCAATCAGGTTTGGCTTAATCTGCTTACGAACGGCATCAAATTTTCCGATCCCGGCCAGACGATCCGGATCAAGGTAACCGTGGGCACGGAGATTGCCGTTACGGTCAGCGACCAGGGCATCGGCATCCCGGCAGCGGAGCTGGGTCACATCTTCGAACGGTTCTACAAAGCCGACAAAGCGCGGAACCGGACCCGCTCCGGCAGCGGGCTCGGGTTGTCCATAGCCTTGAAAATCGTGCAGCTTCACGGCGGCGCGATCGAAGCGCGTAGCCGGCCGGGCGAAGGCGCCACCTTCGTCGTCCGGCTGCCTCATCTATAATCTTCTACCATTTCCCCATTTGTAATGCTCCATTCATCTCCTGTTCATATTCGGTCTTTACAATTTCGGTTGTGAGAACAAATACGACCAGGAGGTGGATTCTTCACGATGCTGCATGCACTCCAATCTCTGACTAGCTGGGCCGGCAGCCGCAAAGGCGCCAAAATCGTCCTGGCCATCTGGCTGATCGTCATCGTGCTGTTAAGCGGAATCGCGCCCGCCGCCAAAAAAGAAGCCGTGAGCGCAGGCGAAGGAAGCATACGCGGCGATACGCCGTCGGCCATCGCCTCCCAATTGCTGGACAAGCATTTCCCGTCCGACGACGGCTTGCCGGCGCTTATCGTGTTCCATCGCCCTGCAGGCATCGGCGAAGCGGAACGGGCGGTCATCTCCGCCATGAGCCAGTGGCTCTCCTCGCCGCAAAAGCCGGAGCATGCGGGAGGGGCCCTGCCGTTCCACGAACTCCCCCGGCCGGTGCAGGACAGTCTGATGTCCGACAATGGGACGACGCTGCTCTATCACCTCAGTCTGCGAAAAGGACTCGATTCCGCCGGGACGTACGAGACGATTGTGCAAATCCGGGAATGGCTGGATACGAACGGCTCCCCCGGGCTGCAAGCGGAAATTACCGGTCCGGCCGGCATCGCTTCCGATACGCTCGCCCTGTTCAAAAATGCGGATTTCGTGCTGCTGTTCGCGACGATCGGGCTGATTCTCGTTCTGCTGATCGTCATTTACCGTTCGCCGCTGCTCGCTCTAATTCCGCTCGTTATTGCAGGTCTCGTCTATCAGGTAGTAGACCGGACGATCGGTTTCGCCGGCAAGATGGACTGGTTCGTCGTCGACAGCCAGGCGCTCTCGATCATGCTGATTCTGTTGTTCGCCGTCTTGACCGACTACTGCCTGTTCGTCTTCTCGCGATATCGCGAAGAACTGCGCAAGCTCGGCAGTCAGTACGACGCGATGAGGGTGACGATGTCGCAGGTGGGCGAACCGATCTTGTTCAGCGGCGGCACCGTATTGATCGCGATGTTAACGTTGTTTGCCGCAGTCTTTAAGCCGTATCACAACTTCGCCCCGGTGTTCTCGATCGCCATGGTCGTTATCCTGTTGGCAGGCTTGACGCTGATTCCTGCCGTATTCGCCTTGGTCGGCCGCAAAGCGTTTTGGCCGTTCGTGCCGGTGCTCGAGCCGGAGCGGCCCGTTAAGCACAAGGACGGATTGTGGGCCAAAACCGGTTCGCTGGTCGTCAAACGTCCGGCGCTTATCGCATCGGCGCTGCTGATCGTGCTTACGGTGTTCTCCTTAAATGTCACAACTGTAAAGTATTCGTTTAATTTATTGAAGTCGTTCCCGGAGGAGCTGTCTTCCCGCCAAGGCTTCGAGCTGCTGGAGCAAAACTTCCCGAAAGGCAAGCTCGCTCCCGTAACCGTACTGCTCACATCGGAGAAGGAGATGGCGGTTGATGAGCCGTTCCTTCAACATATCCAAAAGCTCGGAGCCGCGATTCAAAACGTCGGGCACATCGACTCGGTTACTCCGGCTATTGTTCCCGGAATGGGAACACGGGATGCCCCGCTGCCACGAAACTTTGTTGCAGATGATCGCCACGCGATCAAGCTGCAAATGACACTTGCGGATAATCCTTACGATCCTGCGGCGTTGGACACGGTATCGGCTTTGCGGCAATCGTCGGCCGACCTGCTGCGCAGCAGCGGGTTGGATGATTCCAGCCACGAGCTGCACTTTGCCGGCCAGACCGCAGAGCAATTGGATGTGAGTATCATAAACCGGCGGGACACTGTCGTTACATTTGCGCTGATCGCCGTGCTGATCACGATGATGCTGATGTTCCAGACCCGCTCACTGCTGGCCCCGGTTATCATGATGGCTACGATTCTGATCTCGTATCTCGCGACGCTGGGACTCGGCTGGTTCGTCTTCCATACGCTGCTCGGCTACGAAGCGATCAGTTACCGGATTCCGGTGTATACGTTCGTTTTCCTGGTGGCATTGGGCGTCGATTACAACATTATGCTCATTTCCCGGATTCGCGAAGAAGCGACCAAACATCCGTGGAACGTTGCGGTACAAAGAGGCGTATCGCTTACGGGAAGCGTCATCTCGTCGGCCGGCATCATCCTGGCCGCTACGTTCGCCGTGCTGACGACGCAGCCGATGCAAGAACTGTTTTTGTTCGGATTCACGATGGCGATCGGGATCTTGCTCGATACGTTTCTCGTGCGCGGCGTCTTGCTGCCTTCCATCCTGACGCTCGTCGGAGGCAAGAGCGGCAGCCGGAAGACCGGACCGTCGTCCGCGATCGGCGATTCGAGAACGCCTGCCGGTTAAAAGAAAAGCTTCTAAACGACTAAACGAACATTTCCTATGATGAGCGGCTCTGCATAAGCGTATCTTTTCTTGCGAGCAGAGCCTCTCCGTTTGCTTATCGAAGCTTTGTCGAAGCAACGTTTTGAAATTTAATCGCGTTAGCAATCAATCTGTATTTATAAAAAATGAAGGTGAGGAATGATCCGTATGTTCGGAACAATGTTGTTTTTACATTTGACAGGTTTGATCCTCTGGTTCGGCGCGTTATTCGCCATCGTCGTCCTGCTCGCAATGGCACGGAGGCGCGACGTAGCCCATGAAGCCAGGGCGCTTGTTGGCAAAGCGGTGCGGCTGTTCGGCTGGCTGGCTCATCCAAGCTCCATCGTGGTGCTGGTCAGCGGCATTTTGATGATTATCGAGATGGACTTTGGCGATACGGCAAAACCTTTGTGGCTCACCTATATGGAACGCGGGGGAGGGACAATCATTCTGGCGGCAATCGTGCTAACCGCCCTGTTCGGCCGCAAGGCGGTCAAACGGCTGACCGTGCCGGAGAGCAGTGCGGCAGCCGCACCGCGTGCAGGCGCAGCTTTGCCGGCGGTAACGGTATTTACCGTATTGATGCTGGCGATCTTGTCCGTGGTTCTCGTGGTCAGTCTGCGGCTGTAACGTTGCAGGGTGGAGTATAATTTGTAGTGTAATTTGGTTCCCACCACTAGTAGCAGGACAGAAAGCCGAACGGCCGCGATAATCAACTTGCGGCACTAGCTGACTCGACAAGTAAGGGGGCCTTTTACCCGCTTTACGGGGAAGAGCATGAACGTTCTCTTTGTTCTCCGCCCACTTCGGAATTGCTGCCTAGTAAGCGATGGAATCGGAGCCTACTGCTGCGGCTCGATCTCTTTAAGAAAAACCGTCCGGACAATGTGAATCCGGGCGGTTCTTTGAGTTTCGTATATGCATCAATACGATACGGTTCGGTTCGCTGCCGTTCGCGCTTCTTCAATCAGTCATTCCAGCGGAGGTCGGCAGCTCATTCGTCCGAGTTAGACCGTTTTCGTCTGGCTTTATGGAGGAACACCTTGGTTGCGTCCCTCTTCTCTTCATTCTGGAACATGATCGCGTAAGCGAGATGGGCGATGAGCGCCAGAAACAGTCCGGTCCCTACGACGATATACACCATCGTAAAGATTTTACCTAAATCCGACTGGGGTACGAAGGTGGGATGGCCGACCGTACTTAGCGTCGCTACGCAAAAAAATAAAGCGTCCAAAACGGATAGGTTTTCTTCGGCGGTATAAAAGATCGTCCCGGACAGCAGCATGAGCAGGATCAGTACAAAAATAACCCGGAAATTGTCCTGTTTAAATGCGCGGATCACTCCGCTCAGAAGTCTTTTGACGGTAAGCAGAAACGAAAGCATGGCGGCGGTCCTCTTTCCGTGATCGGTATGAGACTGAATCTTCGCAGCCGTCGAGACCGGCTGACCACCGACCGGCCCGATCCGCTCGCAAACATAGAAAAAACCCACATTCATTGTGGGTTGTCGCATTTTAGACATATCTTAACACAAGCAGGGTGTCCTCGACATCCATAATAATAGTATAACGAAAAGATATTTATAAGTCTATACTTTTCCCTATTTTTCCTTTACTTTTTTGGGTGTGACAGTTTATCCGCCCAAGGAGGTCCCCATGACGGCACCGCCATACCGAAGCCGTGTCCGGTTTTTGCTGGAACGGTTGTCCCCTCACCGAACGCGTATTTTTCTACTTTTCGCCTTAATCTGCACAGGCATCGTGATCCACATGTACAGCCCCCGGTACATCGGACTTTTTATCGACCGCGCTGCTGCGGGCGCCGAATCGTCCTTGCTATTCGTCACCGCCTTGCTGTTCCTGACGCTGACGATGAGTCGACAGCTGCTTGTAATTGTCGTTCAGTCGCTCACCTCCGATCTCCACTGGAAAGTGACGAACCGGCTGCGGCTTGATCTGACCCGGGCATGCTTGAGACGCGAGCTGGCCTTTTACCATGCACACACACCGGGCGAGCTGGTCGAACGGATCGATGGTGATGTCGGCAGACTCGGCAACTTTTTGTCCGCCTTTCTCTTGAAGGTGATCGGCAATCATCTCCTGATCGCCGGCATTGTCGCCGCGATTTTTTTCCTCCATCCGCTTCTCGGCTGGGTTGGTTTACTCTGCTCTACGGCAGCGCTGCTCATCTTGCACCGGATGGGAAGTTACGGAACCGCCACTGTAAAAAGCTATATGGCCCAATCCGCCAGCCTGCTCGGGCTCCTGGACGAAACTCTCTCGGGGCGGGAAGACATCCGCGCGCTGAACGGCTCCTCCTACGCCTTCTCCGTCTACTACCGGGGCTTAAGACGGCTGTATCCGGTACGCAAACAAACGGGAAAAACGTTGGCCGTCGTTCTTAATACCGGCGACATTACGCTGGCTTCCGTCATGGCCGCCATGCTCCTGGCGATGGGGCTGCTCTCGGTTCACGGCAGCGGACTGAGTCTGGGTACGATGTTTCAAGTGTATTACTACATGACGCTGCTGCTCGTCCCTCTGCGCAATATCGTCGGGGAAATGTCGGACTTGCAGCAGGCCGGCGCTTCGGCAGATCGCGTCAGGGAGCTTTTGGCTGATGCGGACAACGCTGATTCGAAGCAGAGCGGCCGTTCTTTCCGTTGGAACGGCGATGACGGCATCCCGGTGAGCTTCGATAACGTCTCGTTCGGATACGACGGGACCGATCCGGTTTTGCGGGGAGTCAGCTTCCATATTCCCGCAGGGCGGTCGCTCGGGGTCGTCGGGAAAAGCGGAAGCGGCAAAACGACGGTCGCGAGACTTTTATTCCGGATGTGTGATGCGCAGCACGGATCGGTCGCGCTCGGCGGGACGGATGTACGGACGCTGGACAAGGACAGCTTGCGAGCGGCGATCGCCTACGTTCCCCAACACGTCGAGCTGTTCGAAGGAACGCTGCGTGACAATATCACCCTGTTTGATTCCGGCGTATCCGATCAGCGGGTTATGGAGGCGATCGCGCTGCTGCGGCTGGACGATTGGCTGAAGGCGGTTCCCGGCGGTCTCGATCGGCTGATCGAACGGGACGGAAGCAATCTTTCCGCAGGCGAAGCGCAGCTCCTTGCTATGGCCAGAGCGTTTCTGAGAAGCCCGGGGCTCGTTATTCTCGACGAAGCGACGTCCCTCCTAGATTCCGCCACAGAGCGGACAATCGGGAACGCGATTAACGCGCTGACCCGGTCACGCACATCCATTATTATCGCCCACCGGGTGCAAGCCGTCGAGAACACGGACTATGTGCTGCTGCTGCGGGACGGCCAAGCGGTCGAATTCGGGGAAACCGCGTTGCTCGCACGTTATCCGTCTTCGGAGTATGCCAAATGGCGAAGGGAAGCAGGTGCCGGCGATGCGTAACGTATGGACGGTTTTGAAAAACATTTTTTGGTACTATCCGTTTCATTATTCCGCAGTTACCGTTCTCCGCATAGTCGGCTTCGCCGGACTGGGGGTGCTGTCCGGGATGTTGATCAAACGTTTTTTCGATCAGGCGGCAAGCGCTTCGGGTCTAACGGAGGCGCAATTGTACGGAATCGTGGCGCTGCTGATTGTCGTCCCGCTCGTTCAGGCATTCGCCTATTCGGTCGATCTGGCGCTGAGCTACGGCTGGACGGAAATTATACGCGCCGTCTTCCGGCGAAACATGTACCGGCACGTGCTGGAGCAGCCGGGCGCGGCGGCGTTGCCCGTTAGCCACGGAACCTTGATGAATATGCTGCGGACCGACGTGGCGATGCCCGAATCGCTGATGTGGCAATTTCCGTATCTGCTCGGTTATTCGCTCTTCGCTCTGATCGGTTTCGTCACCTTGAGCCTGATCGACTGGACGGCGACGCTTGCCTTGTTCGCTCCCCTTCTGCTCGCCCTGCTTGCGGTCCGGCTGCTGAAGCCGCGCATTGCTGTTTATTTCGAACGGCAGCAGAGCGCTACGGACCTGTATCTCGGACAGTTGACGGACATTTTCCGCCACCATCAGGCGATCCGCATCAACAACGCCGACGGCGCTTTATTGGACAGACTCGGCAAGCTGGGAAAAGAGCGCGCGGCGGCAGGCAAGCGGAACGCGGTATTTACGGTTGTGATGGAATCGGTGCTGGATAACATCGTGAACGTAGGCATGGCCCTATTCCTTCTGCTGATCGGGTATACGATGGAACAAGCGGGCTTCACGGTCGGCGGATTTACGCTGTATGTTTACTTTCTGGGTTATGTCGCCCAGATGATCCGGCTGTACGGGACGGTTACGTCCGGACTGCGCACAACGGAAGTTTCGCTCGGACGGATCGGCCGCCTGCTCGGAGACGGCAGCGTACAGACGTTAACGCGGTACGACACGCTTTATTTGGACCGGGAACCTCCGGTTTTCCAGCTTCAGACGCTGCCGCCCCGCCGACTTGATCTGGTTGAAGTGCGCCGGATCGGCTACAGCTATCCCGGCACGGATCAAGGAATCCGGGATATAACGTTCCGTCTGCCCCGCGGATCGTTTACGGTCGTGACGGGACCGGTGGGTTCGGGCAAAACAACACTGCTGCGGACGATGCTCGGACTTCTCCCGAAAACGGCGGGAGAGCTGAGCTGGAACGGGGAACGGATCGCTGATCCGGCAAGCTTTATGGTTCCGTCGGCAGCCGCTTACGTGCCCCAGATGCCCGCGCTGTTCAGTGGTTCGGTGAGGGACAATATCCGGCTCGGCTATCCCGATTCGGATATGCGGTTGGACGACGCGGTAAGAACGGCTGTACTGGAGGACGACTTGGCTCGTTGTCCGCGCGGGGTGGATACGCTGCTCGGCGCGTCCGGCTTGACGTTGTCGGGTGGCCAGCGGCAGCGTGTCGCGATCGCCCGGATGGCTTACCGCCAAGCGGAGCTGTGGGTGCTCGACGATAGTTCCAGCGCGCTGGATGCGGAGACGGAGAACTTGCTGTGGGAGCGGATCGACGCGATCCGGCAAGCACGCGGAATCACCTGCCTCGTGGTGAGCGCGAAGCCGTATGCGCTGCGGTATGCCGATCAAATCATCGCTTTAACCGGAGGCCGGATTGACCCGGCATTATCCCGGTTTCTGGGGGACGCTTAACCGCCGATCGGATGAAAGAATGGGACAGATTTACTTACATGCTATATTTTCAACAATGAAAAGTATTCCTATCAAGGCTACAATTGCTTCAGGAGGAGATGACATGAAAAAGAAGATTATCAGTATGGTTTCTATCGCAGCACTGTCCCTTACGATTTCCACAAGCGCCTTCGCCTCATCCGGCACGGTAGAACGTTCGGTAAACTTCCGATCGGCACCATCCACCGGCAGCAGTGTCTATCAATTGATTAGCAAAGGCTCTACCGTCGATATTTTGGAAAAGGTAAACTCGTACTGGCTGAAAGTTTCCTATAACGGAAAAGTCGGATACGTATCGACCGATTACATAAGCGGTTCTACAGCACCATCCACCGGCAGCGGCACTGTTACCAAATCGGCCAATTTCCGGTCGGCGCCGTCCACAGACAGCTCCGTGTACAGGCTGCTGAAAACCGGAACGACCTTTCAGGTGCTAAGCAAAGTCAATAATTACTGGTTACATATTTCCGTAGGCGGACAACAAGGATACATATCGACAGACTACGTTTCATACAACGGCGGATCGACAAAGCCGCCGACCACCCAGCCGCCTACCGTACCTTCATCGGCCAAAGCCGACCGGATTATCGCCCATGCCAAATCGCTGATCGGCAAAGTGCGGTATGAGTTCGGCGCTAACCGGGCTCCATCGGTGCTGGACTGCTCGTCTTTCACGAAATACGTGTTCGGTCTGGAAGGCGTATCGATGAAATGGGGAACGCGATTCCAGAAAGATGACGGTGCCGCCGTATCCAAGAGCAATCTGCAGAAGGGCGATCTGGTCTTTTTCTGGACAAGCAAGGCCGGAACGATCAACCACGTCGGCATCTATATGGGTAACGGACAGTTCATCCACAACAGCCCTTCCTTTAACGGCGTCGGAATCTCTTCGCTGGAATCGGGGTATTGGGCCAATCATTACATAAGCGCTCGCCGCGTACTGTAACGGACTTATAGGATTCGAATACTAGCGATATGACGAACGCCCGGTTTGGCTTTACGGCCATGATCGGGCGTTTGTTATGGATTTTCGGCCTTAAAGCGAGCCGGGACATTCTGAACCCGGATAAGCTGCCTCTTAGGTAGACAAGGGTCATTCCCCCTTGGAAATGCTTCGTATAGAAGCTTTTCTTATCCGATGGGCAGACAGCCCGTCTTAACAGATCCGGGTCACTTGACCGCCGGTCATCGCGGCCAGTTCATCCGGCTTCAGCTCGAACACCGCTTTCGGATGTCCCGCCGCCGCCCAGACCGTGTCGAACCGGAATAAATCTTCATCGATCAACGTCACGATTTCTTGAAGATGGCCGATCGGGGCAACCCCGCCGATTACAAATCCTGTACGTTCACGCACATAGTCCGCATCCGCCTTCAGCAGCTTGTCGTTCAGCAATCCGGATAGAAGTTTCTCATTCACCCGGTTCACTCCGCTTGCGACGACCAGCAAGGGCTTGTCCGAGTTCCGTAGCCGGAAAATAATCGATTTGGCGATTTGCGCCACGCCGCAGCCGATCGCATCCGCCGCTTCCTGGGCGGTACGCGCGCTGTCCGGCAGCTCCACGACCTGGCGGGCATACCCCATCTCCGTTAACAGGTTCTGCACCCGTTGCGCGCTCTCTTTCAGCAAAATGGTCATAGCCAGTCCCTCCACTCTCTTCTCCGTTAATCTGTTTCTATAAATCGGAATAATGCATAACCACATGCAGCACGACGTCCGCCTCGGAATCGTTGATGTAGCTGTGCCGCACATTCCCTGCAAAACGGATCGCCTGTCCTTCCCGCAGCGTATACGGTTCCTCCTGGACTTCCATCCGGAACACGCCCGAGACAATCGTAATATACTCCTGAACGCCGTCGTTATGAGGAGGCGACGTGTAACGTCCGCCTGGACTTATCGTAATCGTGAACGTTTCGATCCGGGTTTGCGGGTCGAACGGAAACAGCATATACACACGGCATCGTCCGTCATCCTCCGTGACATCCGGAACTTCCTTCCTCGTCGCGATCGTTACGGCTGCCTCCTCCTCCTTAAGCAAAGCGGAGAACGAGACGTTCAGTCCTGTCGCAATTTTCCATACGGTCGTCACGGTGGGCTGCAGCTCTCCCCGCTCGATCTGGTGCAGCGTCCCCTTGCTTACGTTCGTCAGGTTCGCCATCTTGTCCAGGCTTAATCCCCTCATCTTGCGGATGCGCTGCAAGTTATGGCCGATCCGGACGTGAATGGAGTCCATCGGAGAGCATCCCTCCTTTTTGTGTACTATACTATACAAATATAACTTTGTACGATACATTTTCAAGTGGAAAGTTGGTTATAAGGGAATGTTACCGGGGAGCGGGAACGTACCTGTGCCTGCGGTTAACTTGAGTTAACCCGGTCGTCGTCGCATAAACGAACCGGGTCAGGTCGAAATGAATACTTGGCGCGGTTGAATGGGCAAGATCCAGTCGTCCAAGACAGAGCGTGCAGCAATGGAAAGCAAGACGCCGGGCCGTACTTTTCCCATACCGTATTCTCCTGTGCTACAATAGAATAATATTTTTCCGATGGAGGCTCAGGGATGGAAGTGACGCGTATTGCCGCAAATAAAATATACGAACAAATCGCCGAGCAGATTAAGCAGCAGATCGTCGGCGGGAAACTGCCGCCCGGCCATAAGCTGCCTTCCACCCGGGAGCTGACGGAACGGTACCAGGTCGGCCGTTCGACGATGCGCGAAGCGCTAAGCATGCTGAAGGCGATGGGACTGATCGAGATTCGCCAAGGCGAAGGCTGCTACGTTCGCAGCATCGAGGACATCGAGATGGAGGTCCCCCGGTTCGAGTTTTTGTTCACGAGCCTGGAAGCGGTCGCCGAGCTGCTCGAGGCGCGCATCTCCCTGGAGGTCGCCAACGCGGGCCTGGCCGCTGCGAAGCGGACGGACGAGGATCTGGCCGCCTTGCAGAACGTCTTGTCCGACATGGACAGCGAGCTCGGAACGGAAGCGGTCGGGGAAAAGCAGGACATGCGGTTTCACCTGACGCTGGCGAAAGCGACGCATAATTCCGTCATGGTTAAGTTGCTGGAGACGATCTCTGCACAGGTGGAGCTGACGATCCGGGAGACCCGGCGCGTCAGGCTGTACGCGAACAAAGCGATCGCAAGCCAGCTGTGGCACGAGCATAAGGCGATATTCGATGCAGTAGCGGCGCGCGAGGTCGAGCGGGCGCAGGCCGAGATGCGCCGCCATCTGAACCACGTCGAAGACGAGCTGATGAAATCGATACAGCGGAAGAGCTGAACGGGCGAAGGATCTTGCGGTTTCTGGTGGTGGTAACGACTAGTCAACAAGGAAAGAATCAACAATTTACCAAAGACAGCGGAGTTGAGCACGGGTCTGTAAAATGAAAGGTGGAACCTTTGAAATGAATCAAAATGGGACATACTATGTTCAAACAGACCATTTCGGAGGGAAAACCAAT
>NZ_JACXJA010000028.1 GCF_014705615.1 Paenibacillus oceani | reverse complement strand
CAATAAGGTCGAGTCGCTTCTCCGATTTCACTCCGAGAAGCATCTCTTTATTTTAGAGCTGATTGCTCAAACGTACTGACTTGTGTCGATTGCTCGACTTGTTTTGATCTCTTGCGAGATCGTCACTTGCACGCTCGTTGTTCAGTTTTCAAGGAACAAAATGTTCTTTTGTTTCGTTGTCGTCCGTTTTGCGGCGACCTCTTTAATATATCACAGTCGCCTATATCTTTGCAAGCTTTTTTTTGAATCTTTTTTTTGAATGCTTGCTGTCGTTTTTGGCGACAAGGAATAGATTATCATGCTCGTCCCCTTAAGTCAACACCTATTTTTATTTTCTTTGAAACGACCAGCTATCCCCCTTGTATCTCACACAATCTCTCCAAGTCATTCCAAGTCATAACTGCCGGCGCCCTATAAGGACATGGTACAAGCACGTGCTTCAAAGACGCATTGAACGTCTGCCAACCGCAGGACTTTCACGATTCGGCGGGATACCAGCATGTGAATGTAATCGGAGCACGCCTCCGCTTCCAGAATCTCATCTCTACTCCTTTTCGTGCACACAGTTAGCGGGTGATTGATTTTTCCGATTTCACACTTCATTTTTTCATAAACCACTTGTCTTCGGTACTTCGGCGCAAATACTGATTTGTTCGGTTGGCAGACCGGCATTTATGTTATTATGACGTTCGAAAGATGAACTAATCATAGCTATACGTTTTTCTGAACCCCCAGTCGAACCGAGGGTTTTCTTATACAAAAAAAGAAAGCTCCGAATCGAAGCTTTTTTAATGGCTTAAAAAGTATACCAGCCTTAATGAACCTCATAATTATTGCTCTAAACACCATTCGTAGATACGAGATCTTCGTCTAGTCGACAGCCAGCCTCGACTTCTCGAAATCAGTTCGGTCGTTTAACCTTCCCTGCAATGCGTACCGGCGATGTATCGCTCACCCTTGTACCGGTCGAAATAGTAGTAAACGATCAAAATATCGCCGTTATCCAATTGCGCCGCTCCTGTGTAGCCGATATCGAAGCCGCAGCCGTCCTCCCGCAGCATCACTTCCTCCACCTCTCCAATATTCTCGCATTCCGCGTCCAACAAGCGCGCCCGAATGCCGTACGGAGGATGACGGTATCCGTAGGAAAGCAGCACACGGCCGCTTTGCAAAGCAATGACATCAAACGGGTTCGGAGTATAAATCGGATGCTCCCGCAGGTTCGCCCAGGTGCGTCCGTTATCGATCGACTCGCAAGTGAATAAAGGGTTCGCCCTTTCATTGGGCACATTCTTCTTGACCGACCGCAGAAAGGCGACCAGCTTCCCAGAGGCGGTACGGTACAGGTTCGGCTCGTAGAATATTGTATCCTCCGCATCGGGCAAGCGAGAAACCATCTCCCATGTCCGCCCCCGATCGGTCGTGACATTCAGTTGCACCCGCCCCGGCGTTCGCGGACGCGTGCACATCAACGATAGCAGCGAACCGTCTTCCATCTCCACGACATGGCCTCGCATCACTTTGTCGACGAGACCTCCTCCGTACAATGAATCGCGGGAAGCCGGCACCGGAATCGGCTCATCCCAGCGCCTGCCTCCGTCTGCGGATCGCAGTGTAAATCCGGGGGCGGCCCGAATCACCCATTTGTCAGCTAGTAGACAATCCATCGTGTGCGGCTGTAGCACGGGCACATCCGACTTCAACAGCACCTGATGGGTAAAGAACGTCGCGAATATCGTGCCATCCCGCAATTGCGTCAAGCAAGGGTCCGAGATACCCAGGCTGTAATCGTCGTATATGACCGTCGCCTTGTTGTCCCACGTCCGGCCATTATCGCGAGAACGGATTAAAACCGCCTTCGCGGCCGGATCAACGTGCTGGCCGTTAGGAAACCGCTCCAGCCTGTCCGGCGCTTGGCGGAAGGCGATTAACAGTTCGCCGTGATTCGTTTTGATCATACTCGGAAACGTGTTGTAATGCCCGTCTTTGTAAAGCACGACATCTTCGATTTTAATCAGTGATCCCATTCGGTCTCGCTCCTTTCCGATTGTTGTACTGATTCTCCCGCAATCTGTAGCGGGATTGGCGAACCCCGCTTCATTACGGCAACGAACGCAGAAACGGCGCCATCGCCTGTTCATACGTTTCGTCGATAAACTCGGCCACGCCTTGGTATCTGCGAAATCGGCTGGATGCTTCCTCGGCCAAATACTGCCTCATCTGCATGACAACGGAATGGTCGCACGGGGCGATGGAGTATTCGTCAACTGTTACGCAATAACCCGAAGTCCCGCCTTCCAAGCTTCGAATAGGCGAATCGTTCTGACAGCGGCGGAAGCCGTCGAAGCCGCCGACCCCGAACGTGTAGTTGAAGCCGACGCCGCGCGCATCCTCCGCGATAAGCACCGAAGGCCGTCTCCAACGCAAAAAGCTGACATGGGCATGGCATTCGTAACCGACGTGCAGATCACACGCCTTGTAAAATTCGATCTTCCGTACATCACCGGCCACCTCGCGCACCTCAAAGCCGTATTCACTAGCATATCGGCGGATGCGTGTGTTTTTCTCCGCAACCGCTTCCGTCATGGAGGCATCGTTGCTGGGCCGTTTATTTGCAAACAAATTGATCCGCGAATCGGCCAAATGCATCGAGCAGACACGTTCCGCCTGCGGATAAAGCTCGGCCAGCATCGCCATGACGCTTTTTGCCTGCGTGACATAAAACGGGCTGAGCGGCGGCGAAAAGACGAGCCGTTCGATCTTGCCAGGACGATGCATCGGCTTCCCGAAATACGCGGGGTCGTACCAAGACGGATCGCCGGTCATGACCGTATTATGGATGCCGTGCCTGGCCAGCACCCGCATCGTATGGTATTCGCGACACGGCAAAACAGAGACGTTGCTCGCGATGGCATGAAGAAACTCCCTCGTGGCGGACGAATACGAGACATGCTCTCGGCTCATCGCATCGCCTGGATAAACGTTCCAGTTTGCGGGCATCGGAATAATCGGGACGCGGATATCGGCCAAGTTGTTCACAAGCCGGAACGTGCCGGGATACATCGGCGTATCCCGGATCGGAAACGTCATCAATATGCCGTCGGTGCGGTTAATCTCATCCAAATAATCGTCCAGCGAATCTTCACGGAAATAAGTGGTGAAAGCCACGCCCCCCCTCTCGCGCTCAATAAGCGCTTTCTCCGACTCTCGGATGAGCAAGTCGCCCACATTCGCGGAGGCGCGATTTTCCGGATAGGTGGAAATAAGTGTATAGTGCTTCACAGTAAGGCTCCTCCCAAGGTACCTTTATTTTGTCTGGGTTTTGGCTGTTTCGATCAGCTTCGCTGCCGATTCGGCGGCATCGCGGAGCGCCGTGTTGACGTCGGTCACCGCCCCCGTGACAAGCCCGTTCATTTGTTTCACAAATTCGTCTCGGGCTATTTTATCGTAAGTCGTAATCGGATACTGTTCTGCATACGCTTCGGGGAACAACGCTTCCAGGTTGATCTTCCTTTCCTGCATCCACGGGACATCCCGGCCGTAAATGGTTTTCATCTCAGGATCGTTTAATACGCCCATCGTGCCGAGCGCCGAATGCTTCAATTGATATTCCCTGGAAGTCAAATAGGAGGTCAACTTGAACGCTTCGTCCTTATTTTTGCTGATGCTCGTTACGGCAAAAAAATTGCCGCCGGATCTTCCGCTTCCTGCAGGATTACCGGGGAATACCGGGAATTTCGCCAAATCCCAGTTGACCGTCCATAAATCATTCAACACGTTGAGCGTGAAGTCCATAGCAACCGTACCGCCGGTCGTGAACGCCGTATGCTGGCTGCCGAAGCTGACCGTTTTGCTGTCGACCTCGTTGCCGGGAATTTGATAAAATCGGGAAAACAGCTCCGCAAGCCGCTTCCAGCGGTCGTCTGTCGTAAACAACGGCTTCGAGGTTTGCGGATCGACGAAGCCCACGCCGAATTGGTTGAGCCGGGACACGTATTCGAAGCTGATCGCCGCCCCGCGGTACCGGATGCCGTTGTCGGTGCGAGACAACCGCTTGGCCAACTCGTATACTTCGTCCCAGGTCATGCCGTCTTTCGGGTAAGGCACGCCGAACTTGTCGAACAAATCGCGGTTATACAAAAATTTCAAAACATCGGCGCCTACTGGCAGCCCGTAGATGGGACCGCCAGTTATGCTTTTGTGGGCAGCGACTACGTTGGCGTTAAGATGACTCAAATCGTACCGATTTTTTTTGATCAGTTCTCCATGGTCATAAGCGAGATCGTAGCGAATCAAAGATTCGGGAATCTGTTCCACACTACCGTACATGACGTCGATCGGCATCTTCGTTGCGATCGCATCCGCCAGCGGCAGCCCTTCCGTTCCGCCTCCGGTACTGCCTTGCATAAATTTCAATTCCATATGCGGATACTTCTTCACGATGTCGTTGCCATACGACTGCATGAATCTTTCTTCGCCGTAGCTTCCACCGTAATAATACACAACCAGTTCTACGGGCTCCGGCGGCTTGTTCGCATCGGTACCCGCATTACTGTTACCGTTATTACCGCCGTTGTCGCTTGTTCTGCCTGTACATCCCGCCAGTAATGCACCTGTCAAAACAGCGGCGCCGGCGACTTTTAATGTCTTGATCAACATGGCGCACCCCTCCTTTTTTAATATTTGTACCTTTGGAGCCTGACGAAGACCCCTTATGCTTAATTGTAGAGGCCATCTGCAGGTTCGAACATGAAGGAATCACCCGAAAGATGACCGATTCTGCTAAGTTCGTTTGTCTATGGACAACTCGCCAAGCCGGCTGTATCCTAGTGGTACGCAAATCCGGCGATTTCAGCCGAAATTTCCAGTTGTCCCGGAAAGGGGATTGATGCGAGCATGTCCGATCCACTGCCGACACAGGTCATATACGCACATTATCCGAAATATTTGAAGCCGTATAATGGAAGCACATTTTTTCATCATAATTACATGATTCGTCTGCAGGCGGAAGGGCAGTGCCACGCGTTGATCGGAGGAGAGCCGCTATCGTTCCGCCCGGGCGACCTGCTGTTGTTGCGGCCCGGACAAAGTTCGGAATTTTCGTTCGAGCCTGATCCGGATACAGGGAAAGTATGCAGCGGCAGCTACACGATTCTTTGCCGGGGAGCGTGGCTGGAGTCCTGGTGGAACGCCAGCAACCGCCCTTACAAGACGAGTATCCTTCCAAGCGACAGCATGCTGGCGATATTCAAGGAGCTCGTGCTGGAGCGCCGTACCATAAGGGACAACTGGAAAGCGGCTTCGGACCTCCTTCTGCGCACGCTGTGCATACATATCGACCGTTCGTTGCAGACGATCTGGAGCGAGCCGCAAAGCCGGTCATATGTCGTTCAGCGAATGAAGCAATTCATCGAGGACGAGGAGCGTTTGTCGGCTCCCGACTTCAAAGTAAAAGATGTCGCCCGGCATGTCGGCTTGAGCGAATCACGGGCCTCTCATTTGTTCAAGGAAGCGTTTGGTTTTGGGATTATGTCATATTTTTTAGAAACCCGTCTGCGCATCGCCCGCGATCGCATTCATTACATGGATTCCTCATTGGATCATATCGCGGAAATTTCCGGTTTCGGCAGCTATTCTTACTTTCATCGTTCGTTCCGCAAAAAATACGGCATCAGCCCGAAGGAATACCGCAGCTCGTTCGCCGGAAGGTTTAGTCCATAGAGAGGGTAATATAACAATAACAAGAAGTAATGGGGACGAACCGACAATAGTTTGATTATTGATGTATGCGACGTTTCACGGAAACGCGATAACACCAACTTGCTGCGCCATATAGATTGGCAGGTCGCGGCCCCGGCGAGCTTGGCGGGCGTCATTTCGTAGCGGCGATTCACACGACGCCGGGCGGGGAGCAAGCAGTCGCATTTTACGCAAATCGGGACTTGTATGGCGATACGGCCGCGAACGCCGCAGGCCCGCAGACAAAACAAAACCCGGTTCAAACCGGCCGTAGAAGGCCGATTTGAACCGGGTATCGCAACGTTGCATCGATGTGTTATACCGTGTACTTTAATCGGAGAAGCAGCGATTGCCGGCCATCCTCCGTTTCAACTACTTCTTTAATCAGCGACTTTCTCACCAGTTTGTTGAGCAGCAAAGAAAGATCCAGCTCCAAATCTGTAAGCTCCTGAATTTGCATAAGCTCTTGCAGACTCCAGGCTTCTTCACGGCTGCGAAGCACGTCGAGCAACACCGAACAACAAAGCTCCATCTTGGACATGACCGAGAAATCGCAGGCAAGAACGACCAGTTGGATACGCTTTTGCAGTGATTCGTGATTGCAGGTCAATTCCTCATACAGCTTATACACGCCTGGATTAATCTTCCGTACTTGCGCCCATACGAGAACTTCCGGATGATACCCTTCCTCGATAATGGCAATACGCGCCCAGTGGCGGAGTGCGTCCAGAATATTGCTGTAAGCGTCGAGCATATGGCCGTCCTGCAAATATTGCTTGCTTTGCACGAAGCTTTTCAAAAACCTGTCGAACTCGACGATCAGCTCCTTGCGGCGCAGCTCCTCCGGATACTCCGACAATCTGCTGCGCATCCCTTCCAAGTACATATTACGGTCCATGACAATCTCTCCTTGCAAAATCCAATGGATCATATTGTAGTTTCCGCCGTGCCAAATCAGCCGTTCCAACATTCCGGGATTGTGACAACGTTCTTGTATACGGATACCGTCTTTTATATAATGAGTAGTGATGCCTGTCTGTTCGGATTCAGTAATGACTAGCAGAAGGACTTCCGGATGTTCGCCTGCCGCATGTAACGGCGGGGAGTCCGAAACAACAGAAACGCTTATCGTGTCAGGATTGGTTCCAAAACGGTCTTGTACATAATTCCGGATCGTTTCCATTTGTCCCTCCGGCTCGCAATGCAAGTGAATTGGCTCTAAACCAATAGTTCTACACGATTGTCCAGTTTCCTGCCTGAGGCGGGTGGATCGGAGAACATATTTTAAGCGCACCAATTATCAAAATAAGAGAAGAGGAACGGCGATGCGTTTCAGATCAAGCAAAATAAACGAGTTTCGTTTGTGGGGTCTCCTGCTTACGATGGGCGGCATGGGGCTTATGATCGTCGGATTGGCGGGAGTTGTTTTCAATTGGGGACAAGTCGGCAAAGTAATAGCGGGAATTTTCATGGTCATAGGCATGCTCGGTATGCTGGGCAGCGTGGGCGTTTACTTCTGGGCGGGTATGCTGTCTACGAGCGCCGTATCCCTGGAGTGTCCCGAATGCGGCAAAGCGACGAAAATGTTAGGCAAAACGGATCGCTGCATGTTCTGCAAAACCGTTTTAACGTTCGACCCCAAGTATGCTCCGCCTTCGGAAGCAGCCAGCGAGCCGGCCGGTAAATAATCGCACCAAAGGTAAAAGGGGTTGTCACAAAAGCGCTCACCTGACATGGAGCGCCCTCATTTTCAAAACCAAAGGACCTCAGCTTCCACGATAACGTGGAGACTGAGGTCCTTTTTCTCGGGTATACCGTTCTAAGCCAGGCTGCCCCCCATCGATAATGGCTTGGAAAGCCGCCCCTTTTAATCTTGCTTTATCCATATAATAAGTGCAATTGCAGGCTATGGACGCTTCTCCAGCGTATCTTTAATGACATTCCAGATGCCTGGCGATTCATACCCTCTCCGCCAAGAACCTACGCCGCCCAGGTCGTATTTCTTAACAAGCTCTATGCGCGCCTTCATGGAAATTTCGTCTTCGATCCAGATCCGGTTCAGCTTGCCATCTTCCGTATACTCCACATAGTTTTGTCCGGTTTCCGCGGAGAAGGTAGGCTTGAGCCCTTTTTCCTGCATGATCTTGTTGACGGTATCCATAAATACGGCGCGGGACGAAACTTCCTTTTTGCCGTTTTTCGTCTGCTCTGTCCAGATCCGGGTATAATATGGGACGCCCAGCACCATCTTGGACGCCGGAACCTTGTCCTCCTTCATAATTTGGACAAGCGACCTCTCCACCCACGGAAGCGAAGCGACGGAGCCTGCTACCGGACTCGAAGCCCAATGCTCGTCGTACGCCATCAGCATCATATAGTCGACAGTCTCGCCCAAGGCGGCCCGGTCCAGGAACATCGACCAGTTCTCGCTTGTCGATTTCGCCGTTACGTCGATCGAGACGACCAGTCCCTGCTCGTGCATCAGCGGCGTCATTTCCCGGACGAATTGGGTCAGGTTGGCCTTGTCTTTTAAATACACGTCCTCAAAGTCGATGTTAATCCCTTGGATCTTATACATCTGAGCGAACGCCAGCAGCTGCTTGATCATTTTCATCCGCTTGTCGTAGGTGGACAGCGCTTGTGTCGTAATTTTCGGATCAAAGCCGTTGCTGAACAGCGCCCAAACCTGATAGTTATTCGACCGCGCCCAAGTGACATAGGACGCATCCGCCAAGTTTTTCAGATTGCCTTCCCCGTCCGTGAGGTGAAACCAGGTGGGGCTGACTACGTTGAGACCGGGCATCGGTCCGATTTTTGACGTATCGGGATTTTTCGTAACGACCTGTTCCCAGGTCATATTCACTTTGCCCCCCGTCGGCTTCCAAGGGATATACGCTTGAGCAGCCGGCTGTGCGGGTATCGTCTCCACCCGATCGAGCGAGATCTCTTTTTTGCGGGCATGTCCTACCGTTCCGTCCTTGCGCTGCACATAATACCACTGGTCCTTCTCGTACCAGATCATCACCTCTTCACCCTGCTGCACCTCGGCCACGATCGGCGATTTGACGTTCGGTTCCCTGCGCATCTCAACACTTTTGCCGGACGAAGCGCTCTCCGCCTTGCCCCACTGTACGTTGTCTCCCTGAAGATGCACCAAAACGATCCCCGTATCCGCCGATTCCCGGATGTCCAGCCCGTAATATTGTTTAACCGGGTCGATCGGCAGGTACACATCCTCCCCTTTTTTGACGATCGGAAACTTCAGCGTCTGGGGTTTATCGTTCACCGTAGCGGTTAACGCATTCGTTTTCAGCCGGACGACTTTGTCCTTAGTCGTAATGATGACCGACTCGCTGGCGGCTTCGTACAAGATCGAAGGGTCAGCTTTATCTTTAATAAACGACAACGGCAGCTTCAGCCCGTCCTGCTCGCCAAGCGCCTCCTGCTCCAGCATCTCTCCCCGGTAAAACACCGGCTTCTGCAATCCGCCGTAATCTGGCTGTACATGCTCGCTGCTTGGGTAATAAGTCTGAAACCAATAATAGCCTGCTAACCCGGCAATACCAGCCATAACGATAAACCCAATCAGCCGCCCCCATCGTTTCGAACGTTTCCGCTTTGCGGGCGGCGGGGTCAACGATTCCATAGTTCCACTCCTTTAATTCCCGAGATGTGTATGGTGCTGAGCGAGTTTCTCTGCAACAAAAAAGACGTGTCCGACAGACACGTCCATTATACTACAAATACCGACGAATCGAACCGCTTCCGGGTTCATTAATGTTTGACAGAGAGCGCGCACTCCGGACATATGCCGTGCACTTCCATCCGGTGCCCTTTTACTTGAAAACCCGTCTGCTTCGCGGCATTCCACTCCACTTCGTGCAGCGGCGGATATTCAAAATCGACGATTTTACCGCAGTCTTCGCAGATCGCGTGATAATGGTCGGACATATCGGAGTCGAAACGGCTCGAATCGTCGCCATACGTAAGCTCGCGTACGAGGCCAGCCTCGATAAACACTTTTAGGTTATTGTATACGGTCGCAACGCTCATGCTCGGAAAACGGTCTTCCAGCGAACGGTAGATGTCGTCGGCAGTCGGATGCTCCATCGTATCCAGCAAGTAAGCCAAAATCGCATGACGTTGAGGCGTCATCCGAACTCCGGTTGTCTTTAATTTGTCCAGTGCTTGCTCGAATCGGGACGTCATGTTCCTCACCACCATGGAAGTTGAAATGGAATTGCAGATGTATACAAAGTCATTGACTTTTCTAAAATTTATAGAAATGTGCGACTTTCTACTTATTGTACGTTCGTACAAGCTGTTTTGTCAATCGACGCGATTCACAACGATCGTACCGTTGCTCGTATCGAGCCGGATTTTATGCTGTCCGGACCCTACTTGGCCGCGAACGGTTTTGTCGGAAATCGTTAGCGGCAAATTCGACGACGCTTTGCCGCCTCGGCCGTCCACCTCGAAATTCCCCTGCTCCGGGACAAGCAGCTCGATTCGGCCGTTCGTCGTATTCAAATCCCAATCTCCGCCCAGCGTATGGCCGGTAACCGATATAGCGCCGTTCGTCGTCTTGATGCGCACATCCCGCTCCGGCTCGGCAACCGTGACCGCACCGTTTGTTGTCGTAACCTCGGCTTTTCCCCGAATGCGCTCCAGGGTCACGGCGGAATTGGACGTTCGCACTATAGCAGCCTCCGAAATATCCAAAGCGGTCACCGCCCCGTTCGTCGTGCCCAAGTCCGCCATCCCCAGGATTCCGCTTACATGGATCGAGCCGTTCGTCGTATCGGCGATTAGTTTCCCCCCGATGTCCGCCACTTGAATCGAACCGTTCGTCGTGCGGATGACAAGCTCACTTCGGATCGGCAGCTTCTCCGCTTGCACTTTCCCGTTGCGCAGTTGAAGCTCCATATCGACTTGCCTGTCTGCCGGAACGGTTACGACCAGATTCATCCGGGGCTTCCGGTAGCCCGAATACGACTCGCCTTCCGCCACGATGCGAACGCTTGGACCGTCGCTAACGACCAGCTTGGAGCCAGCCGCGATGAGGCGAGCCTCTTCTTCGTTCAGCTTGTCAACCCATATCGTCGTATCGATCCGGATCGCATCCGTATCCGCCGATTTCAGGATGACGCTGCCGTTCGGATTTTCAATGATAATCTTCTCCGTCCGTTCGCCTACAGGCACCTGAACCAGCTCTTTCTCGAACTTGTGCCCGAACTCCCCTGACATCACCGACCCGAATTTCCAAGAAAATCCTTGAAACCATTGGCTTGGCGGCCAGCCGTGCTGGGAATATAAAGCGATAGCAGCCGCAATGATCACGGAAAACAGCACGCCGCCGACATCGAGGCGGGGACCCCGTTCGGCCCGGCGATGTCGGAAGTTGACCCATAAGTATTCAAGCCCCAGCAGGATGAATACAAGCGGCCAGGCATCGAACGCATAGCCCAAATAATTCGTATCCCACACACGGTCGGCTAGCAGTCCCCCGCCGGCAGCGAGCAATATGAGCCCTGCGGTTACCTTTCCCACCCGGATCATAGATCGTCCCCCTTCTTTATGTATACGCCGGCTTGGCTATTTCGATCTCGCATTACGCAAAAACAGGACGATGCCGATGCCGATCAAAACGAGTCCTCCGATCAGCGTACCCATCTTGTCCATGACCGCGTTCATCCAGGCCGGCTTGGCGCTGACTACGAAGAACAGCGCACCCGCCCCCACCAAGAGCCAGCCGATATAGGGGCGCGAGCCTGGAGGCTGCGGTTGTCCGTCTAAAACTGCAGGCTCCCCCGGCTTAGCGGCGGCGGTAAACCGGTAAGCGTTCAATCTGTCCGTAGACTGAAGCGCATCGAATAAACTGTAGAAATAAATAATCGGCAAAAAAAGCGCCAGCAGCGTAATGAGCGGGATGCTCGACATATTAAGCGAAAAATGGACGATCGCGAAAATATCCATAATGATGAGCAGCATAATCAGCAGCCCTTTTTGCATAAGACCGAGATAAAAGTGGCCGGTGCCGGGAATGCAGCACGAGAGCAGGCCGGCGATCCATTTCCGTTTCGCGGGCGCCAGCATGTAAGGATCAACCGGCTGCCACGACGGATGATCTCCGGACCCGCTTTCCGGATAGCCCGGACCGCGCCCGGTATGGGACAGCCCGCCTTCCGCGGACGAATCGCCGTTGTCTTTGTGCGGATCGTTCATCGTAGTTGTGAATCCTCCTTCAGGTGGGCATCTAATCAAATGAATTAATCGTGTATACAAGGATATGTATGAACGCAGGTACCGGTCATTTCTTATTCCATCGAAACGTTCATAACGCCTGCGACTTTCTGCAGCTCGTCCGCAGCCAGCACCATCTGCTCCGGCTTGGACAGACGCAGAAACATCCGGATTTGAATCCGTTCCTCCCCGGTATCGGAAGGGGGCATGTGATGGATAGTCAGCTTGCGGATTTCGATCCCCTTTTCCTTTAGCACCGCAGAGATGACAGCCAGGCTGCCAGGCCGGTCGAGCAGCTCGATTTGAACCGCTTTTGTCTGCTTGCCGCCCATCCACTTTTTCTCAACCTTATTGAGAATCCACAGGCTGATCAGGACGAACACCGTAGTTACGACGGCGGCATAATAATACCCGGCTCCCGTCGCCAGTCCGATCGCAGCCACCACCCAGAGGGAAGCGGCTGTCGTAAGCCCGGATATCGAGCTGCCGTTAAAAATAATAGTGCCCGCTCCCAAAAAACCGATGCCGGTTATAACCTGAGCGGCCAGCCGCGCTGGGTCGACCCGCACGTTCGGCTCATCGGCAAACTGTCCGAAGCCATACAAGGACAGCAGCATAATAAGCGCAGAGCCCAGGCAGACGAGAATGTGTGTGCGAAATCCGGCCGGGTGATTGCTTTGCTCCCGCTCCAGACCGATTAATCCGCCGAGCACCAGAGCAAGCACTAGCCTTACTGTTATATACAGAGGTTCAAGTATCCACGGATTTTCCAAGCGGCCCCTCCGGTTTCTTATTTCATATCGATTAGTAAACGCTGGCAAGTTCTATTGTAACACGGAATGATAGAAAACATGAATGCGTAAAGGGGATCATGCCGAGGAGAAGCTGCAGGGCGGTACGTAGGGCGGAAATAGGAATAGAGGCACCCTGTGTCGGGTGCCTCGGATAAGAACGATTAGCGCAAAATCCATTTGGCGATATCGGTAATGATGTAGTCGGGCACGTTCGCCGGAATGGCATACTCGGCGCCTGTCGACTGGCCTTCAAATTCGACCATCGTATGGTTGACCTTCGGATACAGCTTGTATTCCACATCGGTGCGGGCGGAAAGCGTCTTTTTCCACGTATCCAGACTGTCCGGGAACACCTGGATGTCGTTGCCTCCCTGCAGCACGAGCATACGGCCGGTTTGATTTTTGGCCTGCTCGGCGGCATACGTGTTGCGGATATCGAACCACCATACCGGGCTGCCCATGGCGAACGCTTGCGGGATATTGGAGACAGAATATTGCGGGTCCTGCAGCAGGTTTACTTGCTGTTCGAGGAATATAAGCTGCTGCTCGGCCGTTTCGGTCGGCTGTCCCGCCTTTTTGAGCAGGTCCAACTGATACTTGGTTTGCTTCACCAGCAGGGTTTCCAGCGGCTCCGTCGGTGCGGCGAGCAAGATCGTCCCGGCTAGACCCGTATCTTTGGCCGCGTCAATAATGCGCGGCATAACCATGCCTCCCTGGCTATGGCCGGCTACATAGATTTGCGACGGGTTTATGCCTTCCGTCTGCTTCAAAAGCTCGACGGCGCTGACGGCATCTTTGACCGTTTCTTCGTTAACGGTATAGGCTTGGCCCAGTTGTCCCAACTGCATCTTCATCACATGTTCGCGGGTAATCTTCTCGTACCGAAGAACGGCAACCCCTTGGGCGGCCAGTCCTACGGCCATATCCCGGAACGTCTTCACCGATCCGGCCGTTTCGTCCCGATCGTTCGGCCCGGAACCGTGCACGAGAACGACGGCGGGGAACGGGCCCTTGCCGACCGGCATCGTTAAGGTCCCCGGCAAAGCAAACGTACCTTCACCGACCACCACTTCTTTTTCAACATACTTGGAAGGATCGTCGTACGAAGGCTCCACATAACTCCCCTCGATAGAATAATAAGGAACGAAGAAATCGTCAATTTTTCCGGTTTGATCGAACCGTATTGTAATCTCAAAAGGAATTGCTTGGGTCGCATAAGCGATTGTCGCGTTGTGATGGACGGCATTCGAACTTTCTTCCACGGCAAGCAGCACTCCGAGAGGGCCATACGTGTTTGCTATGCTTCCTTTCATTTGCGGGAGCATCAGCTCCAGTGCTTGCGGGGGCAGCTTGTCGGTAAAGAAGCTCCGAGCCTTCTGGAGCTCGCCCGCCTGTAACGCGGACATAAACGCGCTAGCGAGCAGCGCATAATCGTCTTGGGCGATTACGATTGTATGGGTTTCCTCATTCCATCCTGCGCGAACCCCCAGCGCATCGGCGAGAACGCCGAGCGGCAAGACGGTTTTCTCGTTTACGATCTCTACAGGTTTGTCCAGCGTAACCGCCTTCCCGTTCACGGTAATCGCAGCTTCCCCGATCTTCACCTTGATCTCGGTCTGCCCGCGCTTGACGGTAACGGAACGATCTTCGTCGTGCCACAGTACGGCTGCGCCTGCCGATTCGCTATAGTCACGGAGAGGAACCAGCTTGTCCGCTTCCACGGAAGCTGCAGGTTTGGCCGGCTGAATTTGGGAGGCCGGCTGCCCCGCAGCCGGTGACGGCAGCGGCTCCGATGCGCCGGCAACCGCCGCCGGAATCGCGAGAGCGAGCGCCAATGAAGCTGCAGCTACGCGGCGAATCGTATTTAAAGGTTTTTTCATAGTCGATTCCTCCTTGGTTTTCTTTTACTAATACGGATAACTAGCAAAAAAGTTCATTGCAAAAATATATTTTTCCGGAAGCAAGGGAAAAAGCGGAAGAAATCAATCTCCTCCGCTCCTCTCGCAGCTTATTAGATCCGCTACTATTCCCGTTTCAGCCGTTCCACGATCAACTGATTGACGAGGCCGGGGTTCGCTTTGCCCTTGGACTCCTTCATCACTTGTCCGACCAGGAAACCGACGGCCTTTTCTTTGCCGGCCTTGTAATCGGCAACCGACTGCGGGTTCGCTTCTACGACCTTGTCGACGATCGCCTGGATCGCGCCTTCGTCGCTGATCTGGACGAGCCCTTGCTCTTCGACGATCTGGCCCGGATTTTTACCGGATACGAGCATTTCCTTAAAGACGGTTTTGGCGATTTTGCCGCTGATCGTCCCTTTCTCGATCAGACCGATCATTTCGCCGAGCCCTTGCCCGGTTATTGGAACCGCATCGATCTCGAGATTGTTCGTATTCAAATAACCGAGCAAATCGCCCATGATCCAGTTCGAGACCGCCTTCGAGTCGGACGTATGGCTGAGGCTTTCCTCAAACAGATCAGCCAGCTTCTTCGAGGACGTAATGACTTCCGCGTCGTAGGCAGGTAGACCAAGCTGCTCCGTATACCTCGCCTTGCGGGCGTCCGGAAGCTCGGGAATCGTCGCACGCACGCGGCCCTTCCATTCGTCGTCGATATACAGCCTCACGAGATCGGGGTCGGGGAAGTAGCGGTAATCGTGGGCTTCTTCCTTGCCGCGCATCGTCAGTGTCTTGCCTTGGGCTTCGTCCCAGCGGCGGGTTTCCTGAACGACTTCGCCTCCGGAGGACAAAATCTCGGCCTGACGAATCTCCTCGTATTCCAGACCGCGCTGAACGCCCCGGAACGAGTTCATGTTTTTGAGCTCCGCCCGCGTGCCGAATTTCTCCTGTCCAAACGGACGGAGACTGATGTTCGCATCGCAGCGCAGCGAGCCCTCTTCCATCTTGACGTCGGATACGTCGCAGTACTGGATGATCGCCTTCAGCTTCTCCAAATAAGCCCGGGCTTCTTCGGGAGAGCGGATATCCGGCTCGGATACGATCTCGAGCAGCGGAGTACCGACGCGGTTGAAGTCAACGAGCGACGCGTAGCCGCCGTCGACGTGGGTCAGCTTGCCGGCATCCTCTTCCAGGTGAAGACGCGTAATGCCGATCCGCTTGGTCACGCCATTCACTTCGATGTCGATCCAGCCGTTCTGACCGATCGGCTGGTCGTATTGAGAGATCTGGTATGCTTTTGGCGAATCGGGATAAAAGTAGTTTTTCCGGTCGAACTTGCTGTGTGTGGCTACTTCGCAATTAATCGCCATCGCGGCTTTCATCGCATATTCAATCGCCTGCCGGTTCACAACCGGCAGCACTCCCGGATGGCCCAGGCATACCGGGCACGTATGGGTATTCGGCGGCGCTCCGAATTCGGTGGAGCAGCCGCAAAAGATTTTCGTGTTCGTGTGCAGCTCGACGTGAACCTCGAGGCCGACTACGGTTTCGAATGGTTTGTCCGTCACGGGATGTTCGCTCCTCCTTCTCTATAGCGCCGGGCGCTGCTTATGGTGTTCGGTATGCTGTTCGAAGGCGTGGGCAACCCTTAGCACCGTCGCTTCGTCCAGCGCTTTGCCGATAATTTGCAGACCGACCGGCATTCCTTCCGCAAGCCCGCACGGTACGCTGATCGCCGGGACTCCCGCAAGGTTGACCGGTATGGTCAAAATATCGTTCAAATACATCGTCAGCGGATCGCCGACCTGCTCGCCGATTTTGAACGCCGTCGTAGGCGCCGTTGGTCCGATGATCACGTCGTAGTTCTGGAAGACGTTGTCGAAGTCCTGCTTGATCAAGGTGCGGACCTTCTGGGCTTTCAAATAATAAGCGTCGTAATAACCCGAGCTGAGCGCATACGTTCCGAGCATAATGCGCCGCTTCACTTCCGGGCCGAACCCTTGACTGCGCGATTTGACGTACAGGTCAAGCAGGTTGTCCGGATCGGAGGCGCGGACGCCGTAACGGACGCCGTCGAAACGGGCCAGATTGGAGGAAGCCTCCGAGGAAGCGATCAGGTAGTAGGTCGCTACCGCATATTCGGTATGAGGCATGGACACTTCTTCCCACACCGCTCCGAGCCCTTCCAGCACTTTAAGCGCGGACAGCACCGAATCTTTCACGGCCGGGTCGACGCCTTGTCCCATATATTCTTTGGGAACCGCGATGCGCAGCCCCTTCACGTCGCCGCTAAGCGCCCCGATATAGTCGGGTATGCTGACATTCGCGGAAGTGGAGTCCTGCGGATCGTGTCCGGCAATCGCCTGGAGCACGTAAGCCGCATCTTCGACGTTTTTGGTGAGCGGTCCGATCTGGTCGAGCGAAGACGCGAAAGCAACGAGCCCGAACCGCGATACAAGCCCGTAGGTCGGCTTCAATCCGACAACGCCGCAGTACGACGCAGGCTGGCGGATCGAGCCTCCCGTATCGGAGCCAAGCGAGAAATATACTTCCCCGGCGGCCACCGATGCGGCCGAACCGCCGCTGGACCCTCCCGGAACGTATTCGGGGTTCCATGGATTCGTCGTCACGTGGTACGCCGAATTTTCGTTGGAACCGCCCATGGCGAATTCGTCCATGTTCAGCTTGCCGATCGTCACGGATTGCGCCTGTTTCAGCTTCTTGATGACGGTAGCGTCGTAGATCGGATCGTAATTTTCGAGAAACCGGCTGGCGCACGTTGTCGTAATTCCTTCGGTAACGATGTTGTCCTTAATGCCCGCAGGCAGGCCGAACAACAAACCGCGATCGCCGCCAAAAGCGAGCTGATCGTCAAGCTCTCTCGCGGTACGGCGTGCTCCCTCCTCATCCACACGAAGAAAAGCCCGCACCTTGGAATCGACATCGCCGATCTTGGCAAGCGACTGATCGACCAGATCGGTCACGGACAGCTCCTTGCCGGCTAGCCGGCTATTTATTTCCTGCAGCTTCAGGTCAAACAAAGACAAAATAAAACCTCCCTCGATCGCACTGTAACGCCTGATGGCGAATCCTTATTCCAGAACGGCCGGCACTTTGAACTGACCGTCTTCTTCGTCCGGAGCGTTCTTCAGGACGCTCTCGATCGGCCAGGACGGACGCACGTTATCTTCCCGCATAACGTTCACAAGCGGCATGGGATGACTCGTCGGCTCCACATGGTCCGTGTCCAGCTCGTTCAGCTTCTCGGCGTATTTCAAGATCGCGTTCAACTGGTCCGTAAACCGCTCCGTGTCGGCTTCGCTTAGTTGAAGCCTGGCCAGCTTCGCGACATGGTCGACATTTTTGGCCGTGATGCTCATCGCTTGCACCTCCCGAATTGCTGTGTATATGAACCTGCATTCATTCTTCCTATTATAGCTTACCGGGTATTGGAACTCAATAAAAAGGCCGCTGCAACAAGGTGCCGGGCAGGTTCGGGCAGATCGTTCCGGCTCCCGGCAATCCGTAAAAGACGGAAGGCGCGCCCTGAGCTAACGCAAAAAACTCCCGCGGGATTGAAATCCCCGCAGGAGTATACGTTTAAGCCTCTCGGCATCCGAAGGAGCGATTACTCGCCTTTGGATGCCATGGAAATTTCCGGAGAAGTGAGCTTGTCGTAGAACTCGGCGTACTTGTCCTTGTCCTCGCTCGCCCGCAGCGCCATAGCGATCCGCGGATGCTCGTTTAATATTCCGGTCATCATGTAAGGGACAATGTAGCCCCACTCGACCTTTTCGCGAAGCGGAATCATCCGGCGTTCAATCACTTCGAGAACCGGACGCAGCTCGTACTTCGGATTTTTCAGGTAGCTGACCAGCAGCTCGGTGTTGCAGTTGCCTGCCGCGCGGCCCATGCCGAATACGGAAGCGTCCAAAAATTGCAAGCCGCGCTCGGCTGCCATGATCGTATTCGAGAACGCGAGCTGCATATTGTTGTGCGCATGAATGCCAAGCTGCTTATCCGGCAGATGGCGCTGGAATTTGGTAACCAGATATTCGATATCCCGATGGTTCAGGCTGCCGTAAGAATCGACGATATAGACGACGTCAACCGGGCTTTTGGCGATCGCATGGAACGCCTCGATCAGGTCGTGCTCCATAACGTGAGACAGCGCCATAATATTAATCGACGTCTCGTAGCCGTAGGAATGGAACTTGTTTACGAGATCCAACGCTTTGTCCACGTCCTTGATGTAGCACGCTACGCGGATCATGTCGAGCAGGCTTTCGTTGCGCGGCAAAATGTCGTTCTCGTCCACGCGGCCGATATCGACGAGCGCGGAAAGTTTCGTATCGCCCTTTTGAGGAATGACTTCGCGCAAAAACGCTTCGTCCAAAAATCGCCATGGACCGGAATCGGCCCCTTTCAGCAGCTTGGCGGAGTTTTTATAGCCGATTTCCATATATTCGACGCCGGCCGCGTTCAACGAATAATACAGGTCGCGAACGAATTCGACGCTGAAGTCCCAATTATTAACGAGTCCGCCGTCGCGGATCGTGCAGTCCAGTATTTTGGCATGATTGTCGTTCATCTTGTCCTGTTCCTCCCGAAAACCGTTTAATGCTTATCATAGCTTATCGGCAAAGAACGTGTCAATATTTGCGGAAACATGCGTTATCTCCCGGAACATGCAGAAAAGACGCCTTTAGATCGAACTAAGGCGTCCTGACATTCATAACAATCGGATAGGCGGCAAAGACTAGATCCATGCCTTCAAATTAATTTGACGGATAAAGTCCTGCTGGGACTGAACCTCTTTATTGTCGGCAGCCGTGTCTTCGGCGGCGTCTCCGTTCATGATCCGACGGAACAGCAACTCGTTCTTCGTGGCTAGCGCATAATCGATCAGCGCCTCCCGTTCGATCCGGTCCGCCTCCTGCTGCAGCAGCGTCTCCTCCAGCTCGATATCCGCGGCAGGCACGAACACGTGCTTGTTCATCTTAGGGATCCGCACGACATAATCGAACGCGTTATCCGCATTCCGATCGTATGCGATTATATATCCGTAATCTCCGATTGAAAGATTTTGCTCAAAACTATCGGCTACGATACATACTTTTTGTCCTAAACGCAGCATGATGGTCGATTCCTCCCCCGCGCTTTGCCCGACCAGGCAAAACTATTCTACGAAAACGTTCGCAGCCCCTCGACTTTTCAAAGTTTCGTATGTGTTATATATGGTATCAAATTCGAACCGTAAAGGGAAGTCACGTTTGACCGGAAGGTTCCTGATTCAGGTCAAGGGCTTGCACATATTCATAGATTTGGGAGACGAACAGTTCCGGCTCTTCGTCGGATGATGGCTGATGGCGAGATCAAGGCCGCTGCGTGAACGCTTCTTAGCTCTATTATAATCCGCCGTTCAATCGCCTAGACCACAATCGTCGGAACCTACGGAAGCAGCTCCTTGCGGCGGAACAGCCGGACTGCGGCAAATAGCAAAGCCGCTATAGCTGCAAGGGTAACGGCGAGTGCAAGCGGAAGCTGCGTGCCTGGACCGCCGTCCGCCAAAACAAGGGTTGCCCGTCCGGACAGCGAGCCGGGACTCCAATTCATCGCGCGGTTAAACAGACCCGTAAGGACGGAGAGCAGTAAAACCGAGCCGATTGTCAGGAAAGCGACGCCGCTGTTTCCGTTCATCCAAGCGCTCAGCATGACCGCCACGGTTACGACGAACACGAGCCACAAACCGAACAGCAGCAAGCTGCCCGCAAAAAGGGAGGGCGCTACAGAGCCGATCAAAATGCGCGTGTAATACCAGCTTGCCGCAAATCCGGCTAAAAACGAAACTGCCGTCAACGTAACGGCACCCGCCCATTTCGCGGTGATGTAGGAAACGAACGAAACCGGCTTAACGAGGACGAGTCCGGCCGCGCCGCTCTGTCTTTCGCTAGAAACGATGCCCATTATGGATAAGACCAGGACAAGCACGCCGATCATCCCGAACTGCGACAACGTCTGGGCCAGCACCTCCGCCCCGGTCGGCATCGGAATCTCGATAACCGCCCCCTCCGGCAGACTGCCTGCAGCCTGCAGCAGGTCGGGCAAGTAATACGTTGTCACCGGCTGGGAGATGCCGAGCAGCACGAAGACGAGCGGCACCCAGATCCATTTGCGGCTGCGCCACATCTCGGTCATTTCTTTGTTAAACAATACGAGCCACTGATTCATTCTCTCACCGCCTTCATAAACAGCTCCTCCAGCGTCGTTCTGCCCGCTTCGAACCGGGTGACCGGCACTTGGCTCACCAGCAGGTCTTCCCACAGCACAGCCCTCGCTTCCGGGAGCCCGGAAACCGTAATCTTCGCTTCATAACGGCCGGCTTCGACGTCCCGCACGCATTCCAGCCGGCTCCACCGTTCCACATGGTCATCTACCGGAAGTTCGGACTGCACCCGGATGACCGGATCGCTGTATTCGCGCCGCACCTCGTCCAAGGTGCCGGATACGACGATCCGCCCTTTGTTCATAATCATAATATCGCTGCACACTTCCTCCGCATCGTGCAGCACGTGGGTGGAAAACAAAACGGTCGTCTCTTTCTGTATCGACCGGATCATATCGAGCACTTCCCTTCTTCCGATCGGATCGAGCGCCGATACAGGCTCGTCCAGCAGCAGCAGCCTGGGCCGGTGGATAAGCGCCTGCGCGATGCCCAGACGCTGCTTCATGCCGCCGGAGTATCCGCCGATCCGTTTCTTCGCGGCGTCCTTCAGACCGACCGTCTCCAACATCCGATCCGCCCGGCCGGCTGCCTCCTGCTTGCTCATCCGGGCCAATCTGCCGGAGAAAATCAAATATTCCCGGCCGCTCATCCAGTTGTAAAACGACGGATATTGCGGAAGGAACCCGATGATGCTGCGGATGTCCGACGTGCTGCCGGACACGGGCCGCAGCGTGGCCGGCGTTTCGTTTGCCGGTGTGTCGGACGCAGCCGGGCCCGCGCCGAAACGGATCGTACCCGAACTCGGCTGGAGCAGGCCTGCCATCATCTTTAACGCCGTCGTCTTCCCGGCTCCGTTCGGTCCGAGCAAGGCGACGCAGTGTCCTTCCTTTATAGTGAAGCTGATCTCGTTCACAGCTATTGCGGAGCCAAACTTTTTAACGAGTCCTTGCACCTCAAGCAAGTTCATGATGCTTTCTCCTTTCCGACAACAAAATAAACGATCGGCCCAATGACCTGAATCAGGACGATGACGGGAATCCACAGTCCTTTCGGTCCGCGCGTACGTTCGGCGCGAATGCAATCGATCAAGGCGACCGCCATCAAGATAAGCTGGATGACGATAATCGGCATCACCAGCAACCAGTTTACGCTAGACAACACGGAATCCATTTCATGTTCCTCCCTGCTTTTTATTGCTGCGAAACCATTTCGTACGGTACACGATCCAATATACGATCAGCGGCATCGGCGCCTGAATAAGCCCCCACATCCCCCACAGCCACGGATATTTGGCGTGCTTGCGGGCGTCCAGAAAGATAAACGTGCTCTGGCCTAACAAGACGAGCGTAAGGAGGACGAGCGCCCACGGAGGAAGCTGTTCGGTCGCTTCGGTCATGTCCGGTCACCCGCTTTTCGTCTCATGACGGCAACGACGAACGGAACGGCTGCTATAGCCAGCAGCTGGATCGCGATAAATACGGCGGGCCTCCCGAACGAAATCGCTCCGTATACGGCGAGCACGCCTAATCCGGCTAACCAGAACAGAATCAGATCGCGGATCAGCTTGCGCCGCGCTTCGCGTTTCCCGGCAACGACAAGCCGCTCAAACCAGATCGTATTCGGCGTGTTCGGGTCCGTCCATCGTTCCATTTTATCGAGCTCTTGCTTGATCATCGACGAAAGTTCAAACGACTCTTCGTCTTCGCCCGGCAGCGTATCCGCCCGTTCGGCGTTTGTGGCTTTTCGGCCGTCCGCCCGGCCCACCGACTCGTCCGTCTGATCAAGCGCCTGTTTCAATTCCGGCCCCGAATCGCCGGTGACATGTTGGTTACCCTTTAGTTTGTCGTGGTCGCGTTCATTCATGAGGCCCCAGCTCCTTTCGCAAGCTCTTAATGCCGTTGTGAATGCGGGACTTGACCGTGCCGGTCGCCACATTCATCATGCCGGCGATCTCCTCGTAGGCGTAGCCGTAGTAATGCTTCAAAATGATCGGAATCCGGACATCGTCGGGCATTCGCCCAAGCAGATCAAGCAGCTCCGACCATTCTTCGCCGGATTGCTGCGCATGCCACTTGATTTGCCGGAGCGCCTGTTCCTGATCGTGCCAGTCGCGTTCCCGCTTTTTCCTTCTCAAATGATCCATATACAAGTTGGTGCCGATCGTAATCAGCCACGACGAAAACTTCGAAGTAAAATTGTACAGCCGGATCTTCTCGATGCAGCGCATCATCGTTTCCTGGGTTAAGTCTTCCGCCAGAGCCGGTTGGAACGTAATCTTCGTCATATAGTTCAGAAGAAATCCGTAGTTTCCCTTCAGCAGCCCGGCCAGCGCGGCCGAATCCCCCCGCTGAGCGCGCTCGATCCATTCTCTTTCATCCATCGGTTCTTCTCCTTGGGAGCCGTGGTGTGCCTCTCTTCTCATTGTTCGGTAATAGTACGCCCGGGATTCATGAAAAGTTCATTCCGATCTAAATTTTTTTTGTGCCCTTGTGGAAATAACCGCCTCCAACCGAGCCTGCAAATTTCGCTTCCGGCAGTTTGACTTCCGTTATCTGTTATTCACAGTAGGAAATCGACGTTTAGCGGAACTTTTTGTTCCGTTATTCAAGTAGAATCGCCTCTATTCCCTTCTAAGATTCAATATAAAGGAAACCAAACTTCCGCTATAGCCTGAAAGTTACGTACTTTGCGGGAATAGAGGAAGTCATTCTTCCGCTACACGATGGATGGCCGGTGACTGGCGCACCGCATGCAGCTGCAGGTGTGCGGTGTTTTGCTATGGGGAACGTAAACGATCTCAAAAAAAGCCCCGGTTCCACCGCTAACGGGGAACACAGGGCTTTCTCATTCTTTGGCCGTATAAACGCTCGCTACTCCTTCTCGCGATACCGTTAATGTCTCAAACCCGTTCTCTGTAATTACGTACGAATTCTCGATACCGACAACCCCTCTGCCCGGAAACGTGAACTTGGGCTCGATCGCGATAACCATGCCCGGCTCCAGCTCGTAACGGAATCCTCGGGCCAGCACCGGCAGCTCGTCGATCTCCAATCCGATCCCGTGTCCCAGGAACTTCACCTGATCCGACCCAAAGCCCATGAAATGTTCGCTCAGGCCGGCTTCGCGGACTTGCTCCAGCGCCGACGTATACAGCTCCTCGCACACGGTCCCGGGCTTCAGCATCGCTTCCGTTCTTCTCAGGACCGCCTCGGACAGCTCGTAGGCGTCCATCAAATCGTCCGGCAAACGTCCGATAACCGCCGTCCGCGTCTGATCGATGACGTACCCGTCGATACAGCAGCCGATATCGATAAGAACCGGCTCGTCCGTTCCGATCGGTCTTCGTCCCGCACTTTGCGGACTGGCCGGTCCGAGCCCTTGCCCGCCCGCCGGGCCGTCGAAATAGCTCGGCATCGCCGCTGCGTCGCCCGCTCCGATCATGCCTGTAATAATCTCCTGATTGTAGCCTCTGACCCGCATCAGTCCCATATGACCGTTGTTGCGGATCACGGACTCTACGACCGCCATCAGCTCGAACTCGCGCATGCCCGGCTTCAAAGCCGCTATCGCCGCTTCATAGGCCATATCGATCACTCTAGCCGACTCGCGAATAAGAGCGACTTCCGCTGCCGACTTGATCATCCGGGTTTCCCGGATCAGCATCGAGCCGTCGACCCAGCGCGCCCCGGGGAACGCCCCCTCCAGCCGCTGAAACTGCTGAACGGGCAGCACGTCGTATTCGGCCGCAAGTATCGGCGGCTGGCCGTCCGGTTTACGGAACAGCTGGAGGTAGCTCTCGGCAAGCCGGGAGCCGAGATTGCGCATCGAGCCGAGCTCCTGAACCGTAACGTCGGCTTCCTCCCCGGCCCGGACGAAGCTGCGGCGGACGAAAAAGATCCCTTCTCCCTCAGTCGGCAGGAAAAAATACCCGGTCTGCATAGAGCCTAACAAATAGTACAAATCGACATTCTGAGTCACGATACAGCCGTCGATACCCGATTGTTTCATTTTGTGCTGGAGCCTTTGACGGCGGGACGAACATTCGTTCATACTTCCACTCCTCTTCTTCCTTTCGCATTCCTTCATTATACAATGTTTTGGAGGGAAAAGAGGAACAGCCGCCGCTCAACCGAAATAAGTAGGGTCAGACACAGTTACGAACGCGTGTAGGAAAGGAAACCGTCATTCGCGTTCTTACCGGTGCCTATTTACGTGGAGGAGGAATCGATACCATGAAAAATCCGCTGTACGGAAGCCGGACGTTCACCAAGCCCGGAGGGTTTACGCCAGGCATCGAAGGGCCGGCTTGCGATCGCGCCGGCAACCTGTACGCCGTCAACTATGAGCGCCAGCATACGATCGGCCGAGTGACACCGGACGGCGAATGTTGCGTTTTTCTCGAACTGCCGAACGGAAGCGTCGGGAACGGAATCCGCTTCAGCCGCGCGGGAGACATGTTCATCGCCGATTACCCGAACCATAACATTTTGAAGGTGCATATGCAGACCAAGGAGTTGACCGTGTTCGCCCACGAGCCGGAGATGAATCAGCCGAACGACATCGCGATCGCCGACGACGACACGTTATTTGCCAGCGATCCGAATTGGAACGAATCGACCGGCAATCTCTGGCGGATCGACCCGCTTGGAACCGTTACGCTGCTGGATAGCGGAATGGGAACGACGAACGGGATTGAAGTCAGTCCGGACAACCGTACCTTGTACGTCAACGAATCGGTACAGCGCCGGGTGTGGGCCTACGACCTCTCTGCGGATAAGCAAGTTTCCGGCAAACGGCTGCTGATCGAATTTCCCGACTTTGGCATGGACGGCATGCGCTGCGATTCGGAGGGCAACCTGTACATTACGCGGTACGGCAAAGGCACCGTAGCCAAACTGTCTCCGGCCGGGGAACTGCTGGCGGAAGTGAAGCTGAACGGAACCAACTGTACGAATCTGACGTTCGGCGGTCCCGACGGTTGTACGTGCTACGTGACGTTAGCCGACACAGGAAGCGTAGAATCGTTCCGGGTGGACATTCCGGGACGGGAATGGACGATGCTGCAGCGCGGAACGTGATGCGATACTTCACGCGTATCACAACAGTTTAATAGATGAGCTCCGCCGCTCCTTTGATCTCCCACGTAATCGGCCCAAGCACCGTATAGGTGCGTGGATATTCGAGCCGCACGATCATCACGACCCCGGGTTTCTGCAAAGTCACCGAGTAATCGTAAGCGGAATTGGCGTACATATAAGGAAACGTCCGATCTTCGTTGATCACCTCGAAGACGAGCACCTCCGCCCGGCTGCGCCAAAACGTGCCGGGCAGAGGCTCGTTCGCCGCGTCGAGCCGCAGGTTGCTTTGCAAATAATCGTACGCGAGCTGTTCCGCCTCTGCAGGATCGATAGAGACGATCCCCTCCTTCAGCTTCTGTATATCGATCTGCTGCGCCGCGGCGTGTGCAGCCCGATTGACCGAACGTTTACCTTGAAACAAAGCCTGCAACGCGATCTCCTCATCGGCCTGCAACGCGTGAAGCAGCATAACGAATCCGATCAGCAGCAGGAAGGCAATGAGCTTGTACATCCATACGTCCTCCTAATATCGGGTCAGGGCACATATTCGCTCATCTTCAGTCCCGATGCCGACAGGCGGGAGCTGTCGGACGGCGGCGTGATGCCGATCAGCCGGTCGATCGCGAACATTCCGTCATACGGGTATGTGATGATCAGCTCGATGCCCGTTCCCCGCATTACCGGCGACATCGGATTCGTAGCGGCCGCCCCGCTAGTCGACGATACGCCGTACTCGAGCAGGTTCGTCTTGAAGCCGTGTGCGGCCAGCCGCGCCCGGGATGCTTCTACCGCCGAAGCATCGACGTAACCGTGGGACGCATTGGCCCCGACTTCCAGCAAATAATCCACTTCCTTCTGCAGCATAGCCTGACGCACGATCAGCACATGCTTGTACACAGGAGCGAACATCGCCCAGCACAATACCGCCGCAAATAAGATAAACACTAGAATTTGCTTCATATTTGAAAGGCACTCCGTAAACGTTTATGGATTAATCGACTGGATCGTTCCGTTTAACCTGTCGCCGGTCGTCTTCACGTTCTGCTGCATCCCGTCATTGCCCCCGATCGTAGTGCTGTAGATAGCGATCACGACGATAATCAGCATGACGGTAACAAGTATATGCCTCATCCCTTCTCCGCCGGCCGCTTACGAGCCTGCATTCAAGGCGTTGATATTCGTATTGGCCGTGTCCCCCTTCACCTTGATGTTGTTGCGCATTCCCGTGTCCCCGTTATTGATAATCGAAGTGAACAGCAAGGCAACTACAATCAGCATCATAACCGTCATCAGTATGTTTCTCATTGGCTCATTTCCCCTTATCGTCTCAAGTACAATCTCAATTCAAATTACATTTATCGTAAATCGGTGCCCCCGCTCCCCTGGCTCAGTTCAAGGCATCGAACAGCTTCTGCCCTTCCTGTACCCACGGATATACGAAAATCCGAAACGTATTCAGGATCGGAATGCCGGCCAGCACGAACAGCAAATAGGATGTCGTTTCTTTCCGGCTTTCTTTGGCCAGCTCCAGCTTCTCCTTATAATCCTGAATGCGTTCGTGCAGCAACGAGTAGTAGCTGCCGTGTTCGTTCAGCCGGAGCGAGTTAATCGTTTCGGCGAAGCTGTGAGCTTCCTCCGTGCCGAGACGTTTCTTGAAACGCTTGATCGCCTGATCGGCGTCCTCATACCATTCGTTGAGCAGAAGCTGCAAGTCCGACCGGATCGCCCGGCAAAACGGCAGGCATCGGTTCAGCTTCGCGTGGAGACTCATTTTGGAGCCGGTGTAATAAAGCAACTGGTTGCTCAGCACATAAATCTCTCTCATGATCTTGTTGGACCGGTACTTGCCAAGCGAGACCAGCAGCGTACGGTCAAATCCGGCGAACACGCCGATGACGGCCCCTGCGGCCATCACATGCACGGGTTCGATCCCCGGCAGTGTCCATGACTTCGCAGCGGCAGCATAACCGACAGCGAGGCTTCCGCCCCCGGCAAGCAGGAGGAACCTGCGAAGAAGCTCGTATCGCAGCGGATCGATCCGGATACCGCCTTCGGCGAGCAGCCTGCCCTTCTCCTCTACCGGCCGGGAACCTGCAGCAATGCCGAACAGCTTTAAGATCCGCGGCGGAACTTCGTAACCGCGAGCCCATCGCTGCATAACGAGCGCGGGCCATCGCCTGCGCCTGCGGGGTATAGCAAGCAGCAAATAAACGAAAGACACGTAACCGGCAGCCAGCAATAGCGCGTAAGCAACCGCCTGGATCCAGAACAATTGGTCGGATTGTATCACCATCTGACTTCCCTCACATTCTCCGAATCGATAAATAAATCCCCATCAAAAAAGAAGCGAAAATGAGCAGCAGACCATCAAGCAGCATGTTGCGTCCGGCCGGGTCCAGGATGTAATACAAGTAGGCGTTATCCGCATTCATCTTAAAATTGATAAACAAAAATAAGATCAAAAACAGAATCGATGAGAAGTTGGCGAGCCGAATTTCAAGGAGCCGGTTGCGCTCCGCCTGATCCGCCCGTTGCGCACGCCGCATATCCGTGATCAGATCCTTCATGCTGTCGCACAAGTCGCTGCCTTCCAGTAGCCCTACGCGCAAAATGTTGGCAAAATACTCCGCCCATGTATGGCCGAGACTTAGCGAGAACAGGCGCATGCTGTCTTCCGCGTCGCGGCTCGCCGCCAAGTTGCGGTACAGCTGTTCGAAGACCGGCTTCATGGATGACTGCATCCGGTTTTCCTCGAGCGTAACTTTTAATGCAGTCCGGATATTGCTTTGCCCCGAGACGATGTAGTACTGGTAAAACAGCTCCACTGCCGGTAAAAAATCGATCCGCGCTTTCATCTGCAAATTCAACAGCCGCATGCGGAGGACCACGTACGGGAGCAGGCCGAGCATCGCTCCCATCGCTGCAATCCCTTTCACATTGCGGAAACAGACGAATCCGGCGACAATCCCCGTCAAGACGAGCAGTAACGAGACGAACAGAAACGTCCCTATCGGCATCCGCGATTGGACCGACTCCAGAAGATCGGCGATATGGCGGTATAGCTTGGCATACCGGGACATAAACAGCTCCACCCGGTTGGAAAACGCGGCCTGACGCACATGATTCAATCGGTAACGTGCAACCGCCTGGCGGGTAAACGTCTGGAGCAACCTGTACAAAAACAAATAAGCGAGCAAAAACAACAGGAGCAAAAACGCGGCTTTGACGACATTCAGCATCGGGGGATACATCCCATCCGTTCCAGAAGACCGTATCCATCCGGGTCATATTTCCGAATCCGCTCGGCCGCACGCGGCGAGAAGCCTTCCGGATACCGCCACGAGCCCCTCCCGTAGTCATAACGCACGATGTCCCTCACCGTCACACTGTCACGGCTGGAGTTGTATACATATTCCCCGATTCGAAGCAGCTTTCGCTTGCCGTCGACGATGCCCATCTCGAGTCCGATCTGCGTCACGTATTCCGTAATTCTTTTGGTCAGCCGGGTCGGGTTCATCCCTCTCCCGTCAAGCATGCACATATCGGCTATCGCATCGGGCGCATCCTCCAGCTCGTTGACGTGTACCGAGGTCAGGCTTCCTTCATGGCCTCTCGTACAGGCGCGGACGTAAATGTTCGCATCGTCGTCGCGAATCTCGGCATGACAGATCCGTTTCGGAGACTGGCGCAAAGCCAGCTTAAACGCCTGGTTGCCGGAATGCAGCGCATCGTGCTCGCTTACCTCATATTCGATGACGTTTTTGTTTGGAAAATCTCGCTTCAGCATCAGCTCAAACCGTGTCTCGATCGTTACGATCCGCTCGTGATCCGGCATCTCGGCGATCAATGCCTTGATCAGATTCGTCTTGCCGGAATTGGTAGGCCCGATGACGACCAGGTTGAAGCAGCAGCGGAGCACGCATAGCAAGATCGATTGGATCGATTCGTTCAACGTCTCGTAGTCGGGATGGCACAGCGTATGCAGATTGAAATACCGCATCGTATAAAACCGGATCGTCATCGTAGGCTCCGCCGTAAAGCCGAAGCCGGTCAGCGTGACGCGCGAACCGTCCTTCAGCGCCACTTCCGCCCAGCGCTTCCGGGGATTGATCACTTCATTGTTAAACAACACCAGATTTTGCTGTATCCGCTCCACATCTTTCAAATGCTGAAACTTATGCGGAGAAGGGGTCGCCTTGCCTGCCCTTACTTCGTAAATGTCCCTCCCTACGACCTGGATTTCTTCAAGTCCTTCGCGATTTTTGAGCAGCAGTTCAAGCACGTTCATGCCGATGATCTCGGCAAATACCGCTTCGGCCAATGTCGTATACCGGCGATTCGGCGGCACAATGTGGTTCATCCTCCGCTTGGATAGCTGGTCGTTAATGATCGCGACGAACCGGATTCGTTCCTCCTCGAAGCCGAGTACGGCCCGGTTCAACGATTCGCTGTACTGCTGCCGTTCCTCGTCCGTCCGCCCTCTGGACGCGACAAGATACGAACGGATCTCGTCTACGCAGCGTTGAAAATCGGGACTTTCGCTTTCTTGCGGCAGCCGTTCGACGGCCATCCCGGTTCCGTCCTCCGCCGCATTCCCGCCGTCCGCTTCTCCCCGGCGCATCGAATACGCCAGCACGGAAAATTTGCGCTCCGCCATCTCTTTCACCCGCTCCCCCTCGCCTTCCGGGGTTTGGCCGCCGGTATCCCGAGCGCCCCGGTTAACCGGCCGAATATCCGTTTAACGGCCGGCTCTTTATCCGGCGCAGCCGGTTCGATGCCGCATACGGCCGTCAGCAGACGGACGATGTCGTCCAGATCGCGGTTAAGCGGATGCTTGCCGGTCAGCAACTCCAGCAGTTTCCCCTGATTAACCGTCTCCGACAAGTCGGAATATTTGCCGACTTTGCCGATTAGCGAGAGCCCGGTTTCCTTGCGCACGTCCTGGTGCCGGATGCCTCCCGAGCTTCCGCTACCCTCTGCCTGGGTCAATATAAGATCGAACGATTCGGCCGCTAACCCGATGACCGGGCATAGTCCGCGCAGCCACCGGTCCGTATCCTCCTGAAAATGCGCCAGCTCCGGAGTCGTCACCAAAATCCTCGTGTCGGCCTGCAGCAAGGCGCATATCGTAGCCGCGTTGTCCCAGTACGCATTCACTTCGACGATGCAGACGTCGAACGTCCGTCTAGCCGTCCGGAGCAGATGCTCGATATCCTCCGCCGTAAAAAATTCCGCCTGTTCGCGAAGCTGATTGCCGAACAGGATGCGTAAATTCGGTCGTCCTTTTACCGGCTCGCAATATAAATGAAGCCTGTCGGGCCGCAGGCTCTGCGACCGGATCTCTGCGCGCAGATGGTCCAGGCTCGCTTCCGGTTTCTCCAAACCCAAGTAGCGGTGAAGCTTCGAGCTTTTTAAATTCAGGCACAAATATCCGACCGAACGCCGGGTACTCGCGGACAAACGTACGGCTGTGCCGAACGACACGAACGTCGTCCCGATATTCGGAGTCGAGCCGACGAACGTGATGCATGGGCTCCCTCCGGCGGCAGCCGTTCCCGACTCCCCGTATATCCGCTGCATCAGCAGACCGGTTATCGTCTCGATCGTACGATGCGGAGGGATGTAGGGAATACCTCCCATCAGGCAATATTTGATCCATCTCCCGTTCTCTGCGGTATCGTGCCGGTCCGACAACATAACGGTCAGCTCAGCGCCGGGCGCCGCTTCCTTCACCTGTTCGACGTATTCGCAAAAAGCCGCATAATCGAAAAAACGATCCGAAATTACGATATGTCCGAAATCGGACAGATTGGCCGATTCCATGAAAGATTCCGGTTGGCGGAACAAGACGACACGGTCGCCGTCCGGCGCCTCCCAACTCAGCCAAACCTCGCAAAGCGCTTCGTCCCGCGTAAGAAAGGCAATATGCACCCTCCGTCACCTCCTGCCTGTAGTGTCGATCGAATTCTCCGTAAGCGATGAAGCGGACAAAGCAATGACAAGCTTCGTCTTCTTCGTCTTGCAAGCCCGGTCGATCGCGAGCCATTCTTCCTCGGTCAAATTCAGATTGATTTGGTCGATCGAACCGTTCGCTTCTCTCCGGGAAGCATACATTTTCTCAGCGTCTCCGTTCACCCGGGACATGAGGTTGGACGACTTCGGATTGTCCACCTCGACGTTGGACGAGGATTTGACCGATGCGACCGTAATATCCTGGGCGAACAGCCTCGTTGACTCTCCCTCGCTGCCGGACAAATACAGCTTGACCCGGTCTCCGGCTCGAATCCCGTTGGACAGCGACAAGATGTACTCCTTCGGAATCTGGAACGTCGACTGGCCGCGCGAAGGCAGCAGATGGAACTTGTCCACTTTCCAGGCCAATACGGGCTCATCCGTACCCAGCGGGACGACCGCCTCTTGTCCTGCGACAAGCGAAATATCGGTGAACATCCCTTCCATCAGCGAGCCGGCCAAGACCGGCCTGTAAGCGAGCAGCGAAGCATCGATCATCGTACCGGCGGGTATAAAATCTTTCGGAACGACCACATTCACCGTCTGCTGCAGTTCCACCTGTCTAAGCTGCAGCTTGTATACGCCGTAGACGAGCAGCGACGCCATCAGGGCGGCTGATAAGCTGACCAGCAGGTTGCGTCTTTTATTTACCAACGTTTCACCTCCGCAACGTACAAAAGGACGCAAGACGGCCGGTTTCCCGATCGTCTGCGTCCTTCGCAAACGTTTCATTAATATGAACATATAATAGCATTAATGTTCTTTTTTGTAAACTTTTATTTGCATAAAAATAGCCATTATCCGCGTTATTATCCAACGCAGTCTAATGGCGGTGCTTCCGCATCATGACTTCATCTTGCTCTCCCTAATAATTACCATAAACAGGAGGCGGCAGTCAAGCACTTTTGTTTCTGTTGGCCGGACAGGCCGGAACTGAGGGCGCCGGCATCGTTCCCACCGCTTACGTATCGAACCGGAACCCCTGCTCCTCCAAATAGTCCCGCAAATACGCCCGGACCGGCCGCTTGAACTTGTCCGCCATCTCGCGCGACCAGGTCGTATCGTGCTTGCCGTTCGTCCGTTCGATGTAATATTCCCGCGTCGTGCGGTCGTACTCCTCAACTGATTCCGACTTCTTCTCGTCGTCCTCGTACGTCTCGCGGTGAAGCACGGCGCGCAACGGAAGCCGCGGCCGCAAGGACGGCTCCTGATCCGGATAGCCGAGACACATGCCGAACACCGGGAAGACGAGCTCGGGAATATGAAGCAGCGGGGTGATCGCCCGCAGATCATTCCGGATTCCGCCGATATACACGATGCCGAGTCCGAGCGATTCCGCGGCAATGGCGGCGTTTTGGGCGGCGAGCGCGACATCGACGGCCGCGACGACGAAGTTCTCCATCGTACCGGATACCATCTGTACGTTATGTTGCTCGCACGCAAGCCGGCTTCTCCGCAAATCCGCACACCATATGAGCAGCACCGGGCACGACTCGACATGCTGCTGATTGCCGGCTATGGCCGATATCGCCCGTTTCGTCTCCGGATTGGTAACGGCGATCACGCTGTACGCCTGAACGTTGCTGGAAGTGGACGCCATCTGGGCGGAGCGGACGATCGATTCGACGAGCTCGTCGGCCACCTTGTCGGGTTTGTATTTACGTACGGAACGATGAGACTGCAGCAGTTCGATGACCTTGTTCATAAATAATCCTCCGCCTTTCCCGGAACGCCGAGCCCTCTGAGGACAAACACGGCGGCGTCGCGGTACATATTGTCGAATGTCGGCACGCCGTCGCTTAACAGCGGCAGAAAATAATCCGTATTTTTGTGAAACAGCAGCGTACCCATAATAAAAAACATCGTATTGTCGAGCGAGCGGAACTGAAACACGCCGGATTGCCGTCCTTTTTCCAGAAGCTCTCTGACTTTTTTCCATACGGGAAAAATGTTCTGCTGAATAATCGCCACTCGCGGAGACTGTTTGAAAATTTCCTGCTGGATAATGATGACGAGCTCGGGATCGCTTAACCGGAACCGCGTCACTTCCTCCACCAGCTTTTTGAGACCGACGATGGGGTCATGGAAGAACGGTTCGTACGCTTCCAGCCGGTTGCCGGGGAAAAACTGGGTGAACAGAGCGCCGAACACGTTATCCTTCCCGCCGAAATGATAAGAGACGAGCGCCACATTGGCCCCCGCCTCCTCGCATATTTGCCTGACCGACGTGCCGTCGAAGCCTTGCCTCGCGAACAGGGTTTTGGCTGCCAGCAATATTTTCATCTTGATATCGAGTTCCGAGGTAGTCATTCGATTCTCCTATCCGATACCGTTTGCAATCATTATGGCGAAACTACTCCGAATGTGCAAGCTTCGGCGCGGCAACCGTGCCATGAGCCGGAGCCGTCTCTTTGCGCAATGCCGTAACCAGCAGCCCGAGCATCGCAGTGACCAGCACAATCAGCAGCAGGCTCCAGGACGCTCCCGCCGCGCCGGGACCGCCAAACAGCAGGTTCATATTGCCTTCGACGGCATAGGTGGCCGGTAAATAATCGCCCAATCCGCGGTAAAATCCGTTCAGCAGCTCGCGCGGCACCATCGCCCCCGAGGAGACGAGCTGAGCGGACAGCGCGATAATATTCAGCAGCATGCCCGCATTGCCGAGCAGCAGCAGAAACAGCTGGGAGAAAAATAAAAACGCGAGCAGACACAGCGTCAAAAATCCCCATAACGTCATAAACCCTTGAACGGACTGACCGCCGAGCAGCAGGACCAACGAGGTGCCTACAAGCGCGGTGACGACCGCTGCGATGCTGTTCAGTACCGCCCTGGCGGCAAATTTGCTCCACTTGCCAGACTGCGCTCCGATCAGGTTCGAAGACTGCTGCAGGTTCATTCCCATAATCATCGAGCCTACATACGACGCAAGCACGAGCATCATCGGCACCATCTGATTGCTCATGCCGGACACCGGATTGGTATATTGAATACTGGAGGTCACACGCTCCGACAAAGCTTGTGCCGTGCTCTGCGCCTGAGCCGCCGGAACGTTCATCTGCGCCAGCACGGCCTGCGCTCCGGCCGCGATCGCCTGCTTGTTGAGGGTTGCCGTTACGCCGGCGGCGACGCTGGACATCATGCTTTTGATCAGCGCGGGATTCGATTCATTGATCCAATATTGCAGTTCGGTCTTCTGACCCGGCGTTTGCAGCTGGGCGGATAAAGTAGAGGGCAGATGCAGCACCATCTGAACGTTCCGCTCCTCCAGCTTCTGTTTGGCCGCATCGAGGCCGCTCTCCGTCACGATCTGAAAGGGAAGCTGCTTCCCGAGCTGCTCCGCCAGCTGCCGGCCGACCCCGGCGTCCTCGTTCACTACGGCGATCGTCAAGTTGGCCGTATTGTCCGTTACGCCGTCATATCCCGTCATCCATGCGATGCTAAAAATAAGCTGAAACATAATTGCAGTGGCGATGCCAATCTTGGTCGGCGTTTTTTGCAGAAAAGCTTTTAAGGCGTTTCCCATCCTTGTATTCTCCTTCCGGAATGTTAAAGTTTTAATTTAAACACATGTTTTAATTAAACGTTTGTTTAATACAATATCAGCAGAAATGGAGGATGTCAACGGGGGAGATTTTGCCGGTTCATCATCCACTCCATGATGAGCATAAGACACTCCGAAACGCAAAAGAAGCCCTTCGGCAACGTGAAGGACTTCTCCGATATCATACTAAGTGATTTATGGAGATACGAATAACGGAACCGTTGTATATAACCACCTAACAGCACCGTCTGTTCGGCACCCGCACGTCCGGTGTACGCTCACCATGCTTAGGACAGCAACAAAGGCTGGAGCAGATCGCCAGTGCCTGCAACGAAACGCAGCCTGTTCTGATCTATTCCGTTTTGTCTCATCCTCCCCGGCTACCCGACCTGGACGCCGATCCTCACATCGGCGCCGAAGCTGCCGGTGCGGGCCAGCTTCAGCTTGAAGATGAGGTTGGTTGCGTCAGCCGCATGCAGCCGGATGTATTCAAGCTCTCCGTCCCACGTATCACCCCGATCTTCGACGCTCCAGTTCACTTCCCGAAAGTCGGGCTGGTACACCATTCGATGCGGCACCGTAATTGTCTGCTCCGCCGGATCGGACATGTCGAACCCGAACGATACCCGCGCCCGCGTACTGTAGGGGACATTGCTCCAAGCGGCGCTAATGTCCCACAGCTGCGCGCGGTTGTTCAGGTCCGGGCGGCTGCCGGCGAATAGCGGCCGGGTCGAGCTGTTGTTGATGACGAGGCGTATCTGCTCGCATGTCGGCGTGCCGGCAGAGCTGAACGCCGTCGCGGCTTCATTGATCGTACCGGTGACATAGTTGCCCCGGTTCACATTGCCCGCACCGGCATCCCGCAGCAGTCCAGAGCCGCCCGTCACATCCCGCACGCTCAGTTCAACCGAGGATGTGACGGCACGAACGACGACCGCATCTCCGTGTACCCGGTGGGCATTGACCCCAATCGACTGGCTGACTCCTTCAATTATGGCTGCGCTGCCGGCGTAGTAGCTGCCGGTGGACGTGTTGGCGTATCCTTTGCTGGTGAGCCGGATCGTATTGTAGGCGCCTTTGACATGAAGCGACGGCCAGCCGTCCTGACTGGGCGCATTGCGCTGCACATGCAGTCCGGAAATTTGCAGGCCCCATGTCGACTCGCAAAGACAGCCCTCCAGCGGAGGCTGCGCCGCTCCTCCGGCCAAGGTCGCGTTGTACTCCGGCGGACGACGGCCATTGGCGTGTACTTCCAATATCGAAACGACGCCCCAGGCGCCGTCCTGAAAGCGCGCGCCGCCCCGGTTATTTTCGCTGACAATGTGCTCGGCCTTGATCCGGCATACCCCGCGCGTCCGCAGTCCGTATCCGTAGTACACGCCATAAATATGCACAAACCCAAGCTCGCAATGGCCGTCGTACGGGCTGGTCTCATCCAGCACGATCCCGTCCAGCGTATCGCCCTGGAACAGCGAGGAGCTGCGGTTGGCGATGGCGTAATAGTCGGGGCGGGGCTTCACGCCGACGACGCCGAATACGATTTTATCGAGCAAAATGTCCCCGGGACCGCGAAAGACGACCGCTTCCTCTCCCGAAGCTCTGCCGTGCAGTTCGACCGTCGAATACCGCTCGTACTCCTGCCCGGGATCGCCCATGCACTCGCTGTACAGGGCATGCTCGGCAATATTGTACACCTCGGCATTAATCCGGTAGGCCCATCCGTACAGTGCCAGCGCGGAGCCGCTGGCATTGTTGACGCTGTTGCCTTCCTCGCGCCAGCTCTTGGCCAAATAATTGCCGTCGATCGTCAACTGCTCGACGCCGAAATATCTCGGCGCAAGCGCGGCTCCGTTCGTATTGCCCCTCAGAACGGCGAAGTCCCGGGTTTCAAACACATTGCAGTCGGACCCGGCCTTCAGCCGGATCACGGTTACGCCCTTACCGGAGCCCCGCACGTAGTTGCCCGTTCCCAGCACAAGCGGCGCGGATATTTCGAATACGCCGCACGGCAGCAGAACCGGGCAGCCTAGCGCCAATGCGGCATTGATCGCTGAGGTGCAATCATAAGCCGACGTGCCGGCGGCAATTCCCGCCCGTTCGGCTGTGGGAATAAAATCCATAACGTTGACATAACCGTCCGAGCCGCACCCGGCCGCACAAGCTTCGCCCGCCTCCCCTCCATAAGTGTGCATGGAGACGGTGGAACGCCCATCCGCCCTCGCTCCCGGCATCTCGCCTTTCCATAACACGCCTGCCGCCAGTACCGTAGCGGCTGCTCCCATTCCGGCCAGCAGCCCGCGTCTGGTCATCTTCGCGCTTTCTGTCATCCGTTATTCCTCCTTGTGCGGCGCGCCCCGACGAAAATCGGGACGCGCCGCCGTTTTTGGGAATCGATCCGCAGCGGTTGCGGATTCCCGCACCGGCTTGCCGGGAATTAGGTTACTTTCTCTTCTCTGCTTCGATCGCCTTATTGGTTGCCTCCTCGGCTTCCCTCAGCACTGTGTTGATGTCCTTGACGCCGTACACGTAGTTGCGCAATGCTGTCGAATATTGCGAATACGCGATCTGGTCGTAACGGGAAGCCACATAAGGATCGGCGCCGTCGTTATGGTAAAAGGCAGCGATGTTTTTCCCCTTGAAGATGGAGGAATTTTCCCACAGCCGCTTCTGGATTTCCGGGTTGACGAGCACGGTCATTTGTCCGTTTTTGTGGTTTTCGAGCTGCACTTCGTCGGACAGCAGATGGGCGATGACGCGGAACGCCTCTTCCTTGTGCTTGCTCGTCTTCGTGATGATCAGACCGTTGCCGTAGGCGCCCATCACTCCGCGACCCTGTCCGGCAAATACGGGGTAGGACGCGACATCCCATTTAGTGCCGCTGTTCTCCAGCTCCGTCAACAGCACTTCCAGAATGTTGATGTCCGCGTACATCGCCGCCGTTTTGTCCTTGATGAACCGGTCACGGGTGTTGAACAAGTTTTTGGACTCCGCGGCGCGATTGCCGGGAATATCGTAGATCGCCTTCCACGTCTCGAACATCTTCTTCCAGCCGTCGCTCTGAATCGCGGCCTTGTCCGTCGCCCGATCCACGTAGGAGAGTGACAATTGGGTCTGCATCGGCCGAGGCGCCCCGATCAGCAGTCCCTGGTACTGGATATTGCTATCCTGCACGCTCAGTTTACGGGACAGCGCGATATAGTCGTCCCAAGTCATGCCGTCCTTCGGATAAGGCGCACCGAATTTGTCGAACAGATCGCGGTTGTAATAAACGGCCGAGGCGCTTCGCACCCGGGGCATGCTGTACAGCTCGCCGTTTTGCCCGATGCTGCGGACAAACTCGATCGCCTTCGGATCGATCCGGTTCAGATCAAATTGTTCGGAACGAACGAGCGGCTGCAAATCGGCGGGAATGTCCCTGGAGAGCATATCATGCAAACCAAGCAGCCCGTCGTCGATAATATCCGGCAATTCCTTCGAGACAATCAGCTCATCCAGATGCTTGCTGTCCCGGCACTCCAGGTTGACGAGCGTAATATGCGGATATTTTTTCTTGACCGGCGCGGCAAAATTGCGCTCGAATTCCTCCGGGGATACTTTGTAGCAGCGCAGAAGAACCGACAGCGTAACCGGTTCCGGCGCTGCCGAGACGGCCGGCTCCTGCGGCTTCGCGCTTTCGCTTTGCCCTGCGCTGCATCCGGCAAGCAAAGCAGCGGTGCACAAACCAATTGTAAACGTTTTCATTTTTGTCGAGATTGCCATCGTTTATCCCCCTAAGTTTGAGTGGATACTTGCAACTTACAACTTGCGGCCGGAGTTATTGCTCCGCAATCGTGGACCGTTCACAGCCGCCAGCCGGTTGCAGCCGGCGGCCTCGGCCGCCCAGCTGTTACAGTTACAGCGACATGTAAGCGTCATAGGCCTCCTGATGGATACGCAGCTTGCGCGCTAGTCCCATCCGGCGCAATTCCTCCATGTACGCTTCCCATTCCTCGTTTATGCCGCCGACTATGATCCATTTGGCTTCCATCTCGCTCTGGTACGACTGAATATCCGCATCCAGCTTGCTCAGCTGGAGCAGCTGGTCGACGGTGTAATACACATACTGGGGAAACGTTTCTTCCTCGCTGACGATAAACGGCTTGTACATCTGATACGCCGCCTGACGCAGGCTGCTCGTCTCGTCCGGCACATACCGCCCGATCATCGTTTTCGTAAAGTACAGGGGCAACGAATTGTACGGCGCGGCTTTGCCGATCCACGCCTCCAGCACCTGCTCTCCGGCAGGCAGCGGATTTTGCGCGATCTTGCCGTCCTCGGTACGACGAATATGGCTATCGAACGGACCCCGCCACAGTTGAAAGGCTGTGTCCTCCTCGTTCATCGCGTCGATCAGCCGCATCGTCGCCTCCGGGTAACGGTTGGCCGATGTGATCGAAAACGTATTCGGTGTGATCCGGTTGTCCTGACGCCGCCAGGTGCGGTCGCCGTTCGGCCCGGCCAGCGGCGGCACGAAGGCGTAACGCTTCAGCCGCTCCAGCGAGCCCAGCTCCACATTGCCCAGAAACGCGGTAAAAGCGCCGTACACAATCTCGGGCCCGCTGCCCTTGGCCATAAAGCGGCGGCCGTCCTGGGTAAACGTCTCCGGGTCGAGCAATTGTTCCTCGTACAATTGACGCATATACCGAATCGCTTCCTTGTAGGCCGGCTGGATCGGCTCGTAATGAACCTGGCCGTTCTTCACCGTCAGCTTGCTGCCGTCCGGATTAAGCACCCCGAACGCATTGAACAGCGCATGAAAGTTCTGGTTGATACCGCTGTACAGCGACGCAAGCGGAATCTCGTCCGCCAGCCCGTTGCCGTTCGGATCGCCATCCTTAAACGCCCTCAGCACATGCAGCAGCTCGTCGGTCGTCTGCGGCAGTTCGAGCCCGAGCTTGTCGAGCCATTTCCGGTTGATCGCCAGTTGGTTCCGGTAGGTCATATAATCGTTGGCCTCCATGAAGCCCAGCGCGTAAATATGGCCGTCCGGCGTCGTCGCCGCCTTCCGGGCTTCCGGGTACAGGTCGAATACCCGCTTGATGTTCGGCGCGTAGCGGTCGATCAGTCCTTCCAGCGGAATGAGTGTCCCTTGGCTTCCATACCGCACCACATCGCTGGAAGTAAGCCCGGAGAAAAACACATCCGGCAGCTCGCCGTTCAGAAACATCCACTTTTTCCGCTCGTTGTACTGATCCGCCGCAATCGCTTCCCACTGTAAACGGACACCGGTCGTTCGCTCCAGCTCCCGCAGCGTCTGCATCTCGGCAAAATCGCCGTGGGTAACCGTTTTCCTTACGACAGCCCGCAGCGTCACCGGCCGGGAGACGATCGGCAGCCCGTTCTCCTGAAACCCGTATCCGCTACCGGCTGCTCCTGGCTCCCCTTCGTTCGCCGCCGTCCCGTCGTCCGTGGCGCGTCCGCCTGCCGGAGCCGTCATCCAGACGGCGACGCCGAACGCCGCGGCCAGCACACAACCGCCGATCCATAAACCGATGCGGCGTCGACGCTGTCCCTCTTCTGCTCCGTCTCTCACCTGTGCCTTGCCGGAGCCTGCCCCTAAATGTCGTTGTGGATCGACTTCCTTTCCCCGAAACCAAGACCGCATCGTCAGCTTCCACGCCCCCCTGTTTCCTTCTGTCGCCAGCCTCCCCCGGAGCGTTGCGTGTTGTGAAGCAACCTCACTATACCGCCGGGAGGGGGCATCTTGTAAAGCGTCCGTTCGCATCCGCATATGCGAGCCGTTACATTCGCGCCCGGGCGGGCACAGTCCGTCAGGATTCGGATATTCCATCCTTTACAACAAGCTTCCGGTACTCGCCCGGCGTCAAGCCTTCGCATTCGCGAAACTTGCGGATGAAGCTGGACGTGCTGGCGTATCCGATCCGCGAAACCAGCTCCGCAATGCTGATGTCTTCCGCCCGCAGCAACGCCTTGGCCTGATTCATCCGCACCTGGTTCAAAACCTGCGACACCGTATAACCCGTCTGATCTTTGAAATAACGGCTCAAATAAGAGGACGACATGCCCAGCGCTTCCGCCATCGTCTGCAAGGAAAAATGGTAGTCCGCATAATGCCGGTCGATATACGCAAGCAGTTCTTCCTTGAGCGCGTAATTGCCGCTTTCCTTACTCATCTTGATCCGCTTGCCGATGCTCTGGCTCACCTCGTGCACGAGCTCCGCCAATTCCTCCACCGTTTCGAACGCGAACAGCGACAGCGCATCGGGCAGCGGCAGCGGTTCGTCACCCACATTCAGCTCATCGAGCGGGCGCAATACCGTATGAATCAATTCGTAACATATCGATCGGGCCATAAACAGCGAAGGGCCGCTGCGGTGCACAAGCGCCATCACCTCGTCCACGCTCTCTCGAATTTTGTCGGCGTTCCCTTGCTTGAGCGCCACTTCCAGCGCGGCCAATTCGCTTTTGGAATAACCGCCTGCCGCCGCTTCCCCGACGTCGGCGAACGAGATAAGCCGGTTCCGGCCTTGTACGAGCCGGTACTCCAGCGCCGTCGTCGCCTCAATATAGGATTGTCCGATCTCTCTCGTCTCGCGCACCGCCCGGCCGAGACCGATGGTTGCCTGCACGCCCCACCTCTCGAAGATCGCCTGACGGCACCGCTCCAGCGCTGCCCGTACGTCCGTCTCTTCCGGTGAAGAAGCGGCGAGCAGCAGCAGCGCCCTGTCCGGCTCTACCGCGTCCAGCGCCCCGCACTCCGTCTCGCTGGCCAGTTGCCGCTCTATAAAGGGAAGAAGCTGTTCTCTGGACAGCGCGGCCTCTTCGCCGCCGAGGGAATCGCGGAACAGGAAGACGGCGATCCGGAAATAGCCGCCCTGGAAATCAAGTCCGCAGTTTTTCCCGGCTTTGTTGAAATCGCCGATGTCCCTGACATGGCCCTTGATCAGTTGACTTATCAAAAAGGCGCGCATCGCCGGCTTGCTGCGATGCAGCTGTTCCCTCAGTACGCTGCTGTCTTCCGATATGCCGCTTACGGCGCGGCGAATCGCTTCCAGCTCGTCATGGACCGCCGCCCCTCCCGCCGCCCGGCGTCCGGAGAGCGACTCGGCAAATTGCTTCAAGCTGCGCAGCGGATTATAATTCAGCCGCATCAGCATCCAAATGACGGCCGCTCCGAAAAGCAGGGTCACCCCCAGACCGGCCAGCGCCAGCTTCCGGACGCGCACGACCGGAGCCAGTACCCGGCTTTTCTCCACCAGCGTTACGTAGGTCCAGGCCATCGGGTGCGCCGAGCGGATATAGGTGGCATAATAAGTCTCGCCGTCCAGCTCCGCTTCGATGGAGCCGTTCCCTTCCGCTCCGATGCGGGACAGCAGGTCCGCAAGATCGAACCGCGATTCCGCTGCAAGCGATGTCACGATCCGCCCGGCGGGATCAACAATAAACGTATTGCCGCCGTAATCGGCCAGCACGTGGCGAATGACCGCCTTGATCGACTGCTCCGACAGCATAAACAGCACGTTGCCGTACGGTGCTTCATCCTTATACGGAATCGGCACCACATACGGAATGATCCGGTCGCCCTGGCGAATCCCCGCCGTTTCGGCCGGACGAAGCCTAACGTCGGCGCCGTCGAGATCGCGTTCGAACTGCTCCTGGCTCCATTCTCCGAACTTGTAACTCTCCCCTGCAAACGAATCCAGCGGATAGGAGCTGAACGAAGAATACAGCATCGGAAAACCTCGCATATGCAAGACCAGTTCGGCAATAAAGCTGTTCCCCGCGGCATAGTTTTTCAATTCGCGGATCACCTTCATCCCCTGGTACACGTCCTTGGTCGCCGCATACGGGGTCAACTGGGGATTGCTTGAGATCTGGTACGCGATCTTATCCAATTCGCCCATGCGGACATCGATCACTTCCTTGACCTGGCTGAGCAGGCTCCAATTGCTGGCGGTCACTTCCTCGCGCAGCGTTCGCATGAAATCGTTATACACCAGAAGCCCGATCACCAGCAGCGGCACGGCCAGCACAGCGATATAGGACAACAAATAGCGGTAAAACCATTTCGACCGCATAACGGATGGCTTGTCCACGGTAAGCGTCCTCCTGATCGCGATAAGTTGTTGGTTGTTGCTTCTTTTCCGTTCTCCTATAAAGAACCATTTTCCAAAAGGAGATATACGTTCGAACTATATTCGAGAAAGCGGCATCCGGTTCCTGCCGGGCCGCAGTCGGGGTCAACATAACGGGTTGCACTTTTTTACACGCCCTCTTCACCGCAGTTAGTCAGTTATCCGAAAATAGAGTAGAGGCCATCTTCAAAAAATAAAGTTAAGCGCCTGTTGAAACTATTTTCTTGACCAAAACGAATATACAAATAGAGAACTGGTACAAAGGAGGTCGTGCGGTTGGACGAACTGCGCCTCATCAAGAAAATCCGGCGAAGCGGCGACCGCACCGCCGCCGATGAACTGGTGCGGCATTACTATGACGAGATTCACGGCTTTGTGAGGAAACAAATCTCGAACGCGGACGTCGCCCTGGACCTGACACAGGAGATCTTTATCTCCATGCTCAGGACAATCGGACATTACGATCCAAGGAGAGGCGCAAGCTTCCGGACATGGCTGTACCGGATTGCCGCCAATAAGCTTGTGGATTGGTTCCGCTCGCGCACCTACCGCACAATGGCCCAAACGATGCCGATTGACGAGGTGGAACCCATAGATGAAACAGACTTTACACAGCTATTGGAGGACAGTGATTTCACCGAACTGGTATGTGCATTCGTGGGAGGCTTGCCGCCGGACACGCAGAAGATTTTCCGGCTTCACCTCTTCGGCGGGTACACGTTCCCGGAAATTGCAGGGATCGTAGGACTGGCAGAGGGAAGCGTCAAATCCAGGTACTACCGTCTTATTCATCTGCTTGGAAAGGAGTTTGCGGATTATGAATGAAATGGTTAAAAACGCAAGCATCGAAACTATCCTTTCGCAAGGCCTGGTCAAGCCGCAGACGGCAAGGGAACGAATGGGGGAAATGGTGCGCTCGATCGGTTTGCGTTTCATCTTTTGGGATACGGGGTACAGCCTTTTTTTTGCCGCCTTATCCCTCGCAGGCGTTCTTGTACTGTTCAGTCTTGCGCCTGACGCTTACCGCAGTTCCGCCGCCGTCGCGATCGCCCCGCTGCTTTTCCTTTTTGCAATTCTGTTTGCCGAGACGTCGGAGCGGATCAGCGGATTGTACGAACTCAAGCAGACCTGCTGTTACACTATCCGGCAGATCACCGCTCTGCGGGTAACTTGCTATTCTGTCCTCGGCTCAGCCTTCACAGCAGTTGTCGCAGCCGTCAGCGCGGACAACGGATATGAGTTCCTCTCGCTGTTCCCGCTTTGCCTGTCCGCATTGTTCGTTTGCGCTGTCTTGGCTCTGTCTGTTATGCACATTGTGCGCGGCAAATGGGTACATGCGGCGTTCTCGGCCGCTTGGTTATTCGTAAACATCGCGCTCCCCTTTTCTCTCGGCGAAAAGTGGGAAGCCATACTGCGCGAAATGCCGATTGCCTTTTCGACTGTGCTCGCCGTATTCGGCGCGGTTGCGCTTGCTTGCCAAATCTCAAAAATGCTGCGGGAGGTTAAAAAACGTGCTGTCGCTTAATCATGTAACCAAGAAATACGGCAACTTCACCGCTTTGGAGGATATCAGCCTCGAATTTTCAGGCGGCGTGTACGCCCTGCTTGCCCCCAACGGCGCAGGCAAGACTACGCTGATCAAAATGCTCGCTACGCTCATCTTCCCTACGGAAGGAGAAATTCTGTGGAACGGCGATGAAATCGTTGCGCTCGACGCTTCGTACCGCGACATCATCGGCTATTTGCCGCAGGACTTCGGCTATTACAAAAACCACTCGCCGCGAGAGTTTTTGATGTATATGTCAGCTGTCAAATGCATGGACCGCGAACGGGCAAAGCGCAAAACCGATGAACTGATTGAGCTTGTCGGCTTGTCGGAGGTGCGGGACAAGAAAATGCGCAAGTTTTCAGGCGGCATGATTCAGCGCGTCGGCATTGCGCAAGCCATGCTGAACGACCCGAAGATCCTGATTCTCGACGAGCCTACGGCGGGACTCGACCCGAAAGAGCGCGTCCGTTTTCGCAATCTGATCTCGTCGCTGTCCAAAGACCGGATTGTCCTCCTCTCAACGCATATCGTATCGGACATTGAAACCATCGCGAGCAGGGTAGTCATGTTCAAAAATCGCAGGTTGTTTGCCAACGACTCGCCGGCATCGATCTGCGGGACGCTGAAGGGCAAAATCTATGAAACGGACGACATCACCCGTATAAAGCCGCCTTATCTGCCACTCACCGAACATCAGGAAAACGGCAAAACCGTGATACGTTTTGCGAGCGAACACGATTGCGGAGATATCGCCCGAAGCGTCAGCCCCAATCTGGAAGACGTATTTCTATATATTTACAGAGATGACGCGGTATGAGACTTAAGATGTGGGGCGGGAGATCTCTATTCGGATACGAGCTAAAAAAACTGGCGCTATCCCCTGTAATCGTTGGCTTCGTTGCCCTGTGTATTGTCTTTAACACTTTGATTGCAATAGCCAGTTACAACCCTGTGGACTCGGATGACGAGACGGAAGCTGTCGATATCTTCGAAAATTTTCATACCAGCGAAATCGCCGAGGCCTATATTCGCAAGTACGGCATCACAGACGCATACGCCGAGAACATCCGCAGCAAATATGACAAACTGCAACCTGTGGTAGACGAGAAATCCGCAAATGGCGATGCCCTGTCCACTTATTTCGCTAAGCAAACCCATTACCGCCACAACTTCCTGTTCGAGACCCTCTTTATGGCGATCATCGCGGAAAGCTGTCTGCTTGCTTTGTTCGCTGCGCTTCTATCGGTCACCTATGAACAGATGCGAGGCACCGAACCGATCATCTGCTCCTCAACAGTCGGACGGCGGATACTTATGGCCAAGCTGTGCGCCTCGCTGACGGCGGCAGCAGCTTTGACCGTCGTAATCATCGGCGTGAGTTTGCTTGTGTTTTTTCTCAGATTTGACTTTTCCGGCGTGTGGAAGGACAACGTGTCCAGCATGTTTAACTCCGCTGTGAATGAGTACGGCAAGCCTTTCATCACCTGGCGAAGCTTCACGGTTGCGGGGTATCTGTGGGCGACGATCGGCATAAGTTTGGGTCTTGCGGTTTGCTTTTGCCTGTTGGGGTATGCGGTCGGTGTATGGGGCCGCAGCGGATACGGAGCCTTTATCGCCGCCGTGTCGGCGGTCGGCGTCATGTTTCTTGCCAAGCCGCTTCTTCCCATCGGCTCGGTTTTCAGGGGCATCTGGAACCTTACTCCCGTATGGTTATGGAAAAATAGCGGCATGTGGTTCACCGACGGCGGAGCAGATATTGTATGGGCGAACTTTGAGATCGCGGGGCTTTTCGCTTCCCTTGCTGTGCTTTCCGTCGCCGCATTCATGGCATCCAAATGGTTCAAAAGGAGTGAACTACACTGAGAATATTCGCTTATGAGCTCAAAAAGCTATGGAATTGGCGCATCCTCACGCTGATCGCCGCGCTCGCTGTACTGGTGTGGTTCGCATTTTTAAGCGAAGCGCTTCGTTCCTACGACAGTCTGACCACGCATGGCATTTTCGGTTCCTACCAGAAAGAGATGTTTGAACGTTACGGCGGCACGCTGGAGCCGGAAGAACTGGCCGACTACGATATCCCCGGCAAAAAGACAGCAATTTTTTCTGAAATGGATGCCATCATCGCCAATGAAGCGATTTTTGCCGAATACAAGATCCGCAATTACTCGGAATTTCAAGTGTTTTCCAATCCCGATTACGGCAACATGAACGAGACGGAAAGGAAAAGCTTCTCGGAAACGGTTTCTCAAATGCGGAACAAGCTCTCTCGTAGCAGCGATTCGCAAACCCTGGATGAATGGTACGACTCTCCGCTGATAAGGCTGCAAACGCTCACAGCGCTCGAACGTACCTATGTCGGTTATGAACCCTCTCTTCGCAGCTATATCGACCGTGATTCCCGTCCGGTGGTCGTCCGCGCCGCAGAACAAATACTGCATATGCGTAACGCCAATCTGATTAGTTATGACCTGTGCAGAACGTTTTCGCTTTATGCTGCTGTTGTGGTTGTGTTTAGCGCGGTTGCGGTCATCCTTTTCGTTGCTCCTCTACTGACAACCGACCGTATGCAGAAAATAAACCTGATCCAGTATTCGTCAGCGACCGGCCGCAGGATTTTGGGGATTCAATTGGCCGCAACTGCCGTAAGCGCGTTCGTGCTATCCTTTCTTTTGATTGTCGCGGCATATGCGCCTTTCCTTCTGTCGGGCGCAGGAGATTACTGGAACGTACCGATCCTATCGTTCACGGGTTTCGATATGCTGCTTTACAACATAACGTTCGGGCAGTACGCGTCCATACTCGCTGGAATGACACTGGCACTCAGTATCGGCGCGGGATGTTTCGCGTTTATCCTTGCTCGATTCAGCACGAACATGGTGACGATGCTGATTAAAACGGTCCCGGTCGGTATTGCGGTTGCCGGAATAGCCGGGCTTTCAGTAAATATGGCCTTATCGTATAATAACGTCGTTTTCAGCGCGATCTTCCGCGGCCGATGGGACGCGCCCGAAATCCTCGCTTGCGCTTTTGTTGCGGTTGTCGGAATGTGTGCGGCCGCCGTTGTCGCCATGCGGGAAAAACGCGTGGAAGTCTCTTAGGAACTGACGTTAAACGACACGAAAATTGATTCATTCGTCACCCGGATGGGTGTAACATAAAGACCTTGAGGATTGCCACCCTCAAGGTCACATTATTGCTAATCACATAGGTCGAGAATATCAACAAACACAGCTAAAGTGTGCCTTCGCTCGCGCTTAGCAACAAAGGACGTCTTCGCATCCTAAATGCTATAACGTGCGCTGTCTGAACATCACATCGCCGCTTCTATTTCCGCCGAAACAGCAAAAACAGGAAAAACGGAGCGCCGATACCGGCCGTAAAGACACCGGCGGGAATGTCGAGAGGCTGAAAGAGCGTACGGCCGGCCAAATCGGCAAGCAGCAAAAGAATCGCCCCGAGCAGCGCGGAAACGGGAATAACCACCCGGTAGGAACGCCCGGCCAATTTCCTGGCCATATGCGGAGCCAGCAAACCGATGAACGAGATCGTGCCCGCCACCCCTACCGCCGCCCCCGCTAATGCCACGCTGTAGAACAAAAGCATCAGACGGCTCGCCTGCAGGCGGCTCCCCAATCCGACGGCGGCCGCGTCCCCGAGCGACTGCACGTCCAGCTCCTTGGCATACAGCCAGGACAAGGGGATGAATACGGCGACCCACGGCCATAAAGCTTCCACATACGTCCAGTTCGTTCCGTAAATGCTTCCCGTCATCCAGTTCAGCACCTGTGCGGCCAAATAAGCGGGCCCGCTAATAAGCAAAAACGTCGTCAGCGCGCCCATCGCGGTCGAGATGCCTATCCCGATCAGGATCAGCCGCATCGGGGAGACGCCTCGGCTCCAGGCGAGCACGTAGTTCAGCCCTGCGGCGATAAACGCCCCGGCCACCGCTATAACCGGAATCCAGTGCACGCTGTAGCCTTTGAACAGGGTCATGAAGGCGACGACCGCGACGGAAGCCCCTCCCGATACGCCGACGAGATCGGGGGACGCTAGCGGATTGCGGACGACTCCCTGGAGCAGCGTGCCGGAGACGGCCAGCGCGGCCCCTACCAGCAGCGCGGCGACGATACGGGGCAGGCGGAACTGCATCACGATCAGATCGCTGCCTTCGCCATTTTGGCCGATCAAGGAAAGGAGCACTTCCCGGATCGGAATACGGACGCCGCCGACCGCCGTGCAAATAAGGCTGAGCAGCACCACCACAATTAACAGAACAGGCAGCAGGAAGGCCGGTTTACCGAATCGTCTATTCCGCATGACGCTTCCTCCTCGACACACGGATCAGAAACGGAACGCCGATAAGCGCCGTGGCGACTCCGACCGGCACTTCCTTGGGCATCAGGACGAACCGCGAAGCGAGATCCGCCGCGACGAGCAGCGCGGCTCCCGTTAGCGCGCAATACGGAAGCAGCCAGCGATGATCGTTGCCCGTAAGGTAACGGCACAGGTGAGGAACGACCAGCCCGACGAACGCAATCGGACCGGCGACCGAAACCGATCCGCCGGCCAGCAGAATGACCGACAAGGTGCATAAGAGGCGGACCCTCATCAACCGCTGCCCGAGCCCTTTGGCATTGTCGTCGCCCAGCGCCATAATGTTCAGCGCATTCGATAGCAGAAACGCAATAAGGAGGCCGGCCGCAAGATAAGGCAATACGATCAGCAGATGATCGAGCCGCCTCCCCGATACGGAGCCGATCATCCAGAACAAAGCCGACTCCAGCGATTGCTTGTGAACGAGCATCAGTCCGGACGTGACCGAAGACGAGAAAGCCGCAATGGCCGCCCCGGCCAGCGTCAGGCGGATCGGATCGTAACCGCCTCCGGCGCCGAGCGCATACACGCAAACCGATGCAACAATCGCCCCGGCGAAGGCGATCCAAATCATCGAACCCATCGTCAAGGACGATCCGAATGCAACGATTGCGATAACAATGAATAAAGCCGCTCCCGAATTAATTCCGAAAACGGACGGAGAAGCGATCGGGTTTCTCGTCATCACCTGCATCACGGCGCCGGCAACGGCAAGGCTGGCCCCTACGGCAGCGGCCGTCAATGTCCGGGGCACCCGCGTTGTCGTAAGAATCAGATGCTCGTTGGAGCCGTCGAAGTGACGGTAAGCCATCCATATATCGTGCAAACCGAATTGTTGAAGACCAAATAATACGCTGCAAACCATGACCGCGGCGAGCCCGATCAACCCGATTCCAAGCCCGGTCACCTTACTCCTGCGGCTACGCATCCATACCGCCAATTTCGTTCACCTGCCGCCTTTGGAAACTGGGAAGCCGGCGCGCCTTTCAGCCGCCGGCTTGCCCGGATACGTGCATGTTATCATTTGATATCGAAATATTTGACAAGCTCGTCCAGAAGCAAATTAGCCGCCTCGTATCCGCCTGCCGAATTCCAGATCGCTTCGTCTACTTGAACGATGTTGCCGGTTTTGGACACGTTCAGGTTTTGAAACAGCGGATCGTTTTTCCATTCCTGCACGACTTTCGCCGCATCCGTCTTGCCGGCCGCTTCCGTGACGAAGTAAAACAACACGTCGCCGTCCATGCTCGGAATCTTTTCCTTCGTCATCACTTCGATGAAGGAGTCTTTGTCCTGCGATGCCGGACGGGCAAAGCCGAGCTGGCTGAGCAGAACGCCCGAGAACGTTTGCTTCTGGTAAATGCGCACCTGGGAAGCGGAGAACCGGGCGACGGAAACTTTCGTGGCCGCCTTGCTGCCCAACTTCGCCTTGACATCCGCGACACGTTTGTCGAATGCCGCCATGGCCTTGTCGCCTTCTTCTTTTTTGTTGACGGCCTCCGCGTACAATTTGAAGTTGATTTTCCAATCTCCGCCCAAGTCTTCCGAATAAACGGTCGGGGCGATTTTTTTCAATTGCTCGTAAATTTTCTCCTGCCTGACTTTGTTCCCGATAATCAGATCCGGCTTCAGGCTCGCGATCATCTCGATGTTCGGCTGAAGCTCGTCGCCTACCGCCGACACGTTTTTCATATCGTCCTTAATATGATCGTACCACGGATCGCCGATCCAGGACTGAACGGCACCGACCGGCTTAATTCCGACCGCGAGAAGCGCCTCCGTTCCTTCGTTGGTCAAAATGACAACCCGCTGCGGAGTTCCCTGGAGCGTCGTTTCGCCCATTGCGTGCTTGATTAACCGGGGGGCGTCCTTGTCCGGCATCTGGCCGGCGGCCGGTACGGAAGATGTCGCGTTTTGGCTGCCGCCCGGAGCCGCGGTACCGCCGGAATTGTTCGCCGTTCCGGAACCGGTCGAGCAGGCGCTCAACAGCAAGCTGAAGCAAAATAACAAAGTGACGGCCATCGAGGCTCTGGACTTTCTGTACATCTGGAAGTCTCCCTTTTCGTTATATTGATAATGATTCTCAACACCATTATTACTATAACGTCGCAGCCTTCTGGCAGCAATGGGATATCCGGACAACCGGGATGGATTATTACGACGATTGTCTGATCTGCGGGCATGTTCCTTGTACCCGCTGGGAGACACTCCTTCGACTTTTTTGAATATCCGGCTGAAATAATAGCTGTCCGAGTATCCTACCCATTCCGCGATATGTTTCAAGGTAAACTCGGAGTGGAGCAGAAGCTCCTTGGCTTTATTCATTCGAATCTGGATCAGATAATCGATCGGGCTCGTATTCAGGCGGCTTTTGAACATTCGCAGAAACTGCCTCGTATTGAGATCGAGCAGCCCGGCGAGCGTTTCGAGTGTAATCGGCTTCCGGTAATTGTGCTGCATGTAACGGATCGCCTGCGCGACCGGGTCCGGCTTCACCGCCTGAATGCCCTGCTCGCGAAGCTGACTCTGAAGCTCGTATAGAAATTGATAAAATAAAGTTTTTACGTAGAGCGCGTCCGACGCGCCCGGGCGGAGCCATTCCCGGCTCATCGCGGTCACCTTATCGAACAGAGGCAGCGGATAATGCGGATCGAGCTCATACTGCATCTGAAACGGGTTGCATCGTTCCATCAAGGCTTGAAGCTCCTGCCGCGACGGCGGAGGAAGTGTCGCCTTGTACAAAATCATGTAATATTCGAGCAGCTCGTCCGCCTCGATATCGAGACACGCTCCTTTGCCGCCGTGCAGGACATGGAACCGCTTGATGCTGCCGGCGCTGCCGTCCAGCCAGATCCGCGCGCTGCCCCTCACGGTATAAAAGAAGGCGCTCGCAGGCAGATTATACGAACGAAGCGTCTCTCCCTGCTCCATCAGCATGCGGCGCACATCCATCACTTTTATGAAGACATGATTCCATAGCTTGTCGTGGTCGTTCCAATTCATCGGGCCGGTCCCTTCCCTTCCATCCCTTCAGGTTATGCGCATTTATAATAAATGATAATAATTTTCATTATCAATAACAAATGTTGTTTTCTTTATGGAATACTGTCCGGGAGGAGCGTCCGAATGAGTCCTGCGACGTGCTTACCCGTACGTACGCGCATGGAAGGGAGAGGGGAGCTTCGCTCCGGCGGCTTGCCTTCAATCGTAATGGTTGGATTAGACTTGCAGATGACTTATAGGAGCTTATACAACATCAGATGCGATCGTAAACAGTTTCTTGTGAGCAGGTCTCGTTCGGATGATGTTAGGTTAAAGTCACAAAACAACTTCAATCGGTCCGTAGCAGCTGTCTTGCGAGTTGGTTGGGCGTGTTCAGATGCGAGATGCACTGGATATGTAACGCATACAGCTTCTATCACATAAGAGTCTCTGGCACCCTTTACTTTGGGCCCTTTTGAGATACCCCGGCAATTAGAGGCGGTTTGCACCCCTTATTTCAGCAGACTGGTGGTTTGCACCCTATTCGCCAATTTTTAGAGCCCCAAACCGCTCCTATCTCCCCATCCAAGCGGGTTTCGGACCAAATAACGGCTGCAAACCGCTCTTATCCGGTTCCTTCCTCGCTATACGCAGGACACAGAGCCGGGACAGCACGAAAAACGGCCTGCAGCACTCGTTCGCACGTTATGAAACGTCTAATCTAATCGGAGCTTTTCCGCGATGCACGCTTTCCACACGAGCACGATGCATGAGCACGATGATACCCCCGCCTCCTCTCTCTCAGCGATCCGGTCATGGAGCCTGTCTCTGAAGCGGCAACAAAAAAACGCCGACGCAGCCGCAGCCGTCAGGCGTTCTCCCGTTCTTGCCCCTGCATACTCCCGATCCCGGACCGGGCAGCTATTAATCCTCCACCCGCAAGTTGCTCCGAATCCGCTTCATCACCCGGTCGAACGCCGCGTAGTCTTCGGCGCTCACATCTTGAAGCGCCTGCTGCTCCAGCTGCCGGGACTGACTTTTCCACTCGTCGACCATCCGGACGGACTGCTCCGTCAGCTCCACCCGGCGCTCGCGGCGGTCGCGACCAGGAACGCGGCGAATCCATCCCGCCTTCTCCATACGCGACAGCGTCCGCGTCATCGTCGGCGGCTCCACCGCAAGCTGCTCGGTCAGCTCGACCTGCGTGCACGGGCCGCGCTCCGACAGCAGCAGCACGACCGGCCACTGGGAGCTGTACATACCGGTGGCAGTAAACATTTCGTTCAGCCTGCGGGCGTATACCCTCGCGGTAAAGCTCAGTTTATATCCGAGTCTTTCTTTCACTTGGCTCCCGCTCCTGTCCTGTAGAGTTCCACCGGCATGAGGTAGCCGCCGCCAGCATCCTCGTCACGGGCAGGAAACCGCCGCGGGCGTATCCGGACCGGTTACGATCGTCCATACCGCCTTCTCCCGGTCAGGCAGCCACTCGACTCTGGCGTTCATAAATCCGCGTTGGCCCCGTATATGCTTCAAGAAGTCCCGGTGGTAGCCGGGCACGTCCTCATTGTCCCCAATGCCTTCCAGCTCAATCCAGTGCGACGTCTGCTTGTCCGGCTCGTTCGTCGAGAGCGTTCCCTTCACCTCGCGCGCGGTAAGCAGGAAGCACACCGAATGATACGAGCTGCCATAATGGATAAACGTAACGACACCCGCCGGTTCCAGTCCGGATACTTCCAGACCCGTCTCCTCTAGCACTTCGCGGGCGCACGCCTGCTCGATCGTCTCCGTCAGCTCCACATGGCCTCCGGGCGGGATAAACATCTGATAAGTCTTATACGCCGGATTCAGCTTGCGAATCATTGCGATTTTGCCATCGCGGACTGCGATGCACGACACTTGTACGCGGACCGAAGACATGAAAGCGAACCTCCGTTTGCCGATAGATCAATAGCTTCTTCGTTCTTCGACATTAAATATTCTACGTCCGCGGTCCAAACACCTTTTAAAAAATCGTAAATGTTCCCCGACCGGTCAAGCTTCCTGCGGAACTTCGACGATCTTCATCAGATTCGTCGCACCGCTCCGTCCGACGGGAACGCCCGCGGACACGATCACCGTATCGCCGGACGACAGCACGCCCGCCGTAACGCCGCAACGCAGCGCCGAATCGACCATCTCGTCCGTCGTAAGCGCAGGCTTGCCCTGAACGGGAACGACTCCCCAGACGAGGCAAAGCCCGCCCAGCACGCTTGCATTCGTCGTCACGGCAACGATCGGCACCTTCGGCCGGTACTTGGATACCATACGCGCCGTAAATCCGGTTTCCGTCGGCGTCACAATCGCCTTCGGCTCCAGGTCGAGCGAAGCGCCGACAACCGACTGGCTGATCACTTCCGTTACGTTCGTCGGATGCAGCGTAATTTTATGCTCGAACGATTCCCGGTACGGCAAAATCGTCTCCGTCTTCTCCACGATCGCCGCCATCGTAGCGACCGATTCGACCGGATATTTGCCGGCCGCGCTCTCCCCGGACAGCATGACGGCGTCGGTTCCGTCCAGCACCGCATTGGAGACGTCGCTCGCTTCGGCGCGCGTAGGACGGGGATTCGTCTGCATCGACTCGAGCATATGCGTCGCCGTAATAACCGGCTTGCCGGCTGCGTTGCACGCCCGAATCATCTTTTTCTGGACGAGCGGCACGTTCTCAACCGGGATTTCGACGCCCAGATCGCCCCGCGCAACCATGATCCCGTCGGAGGCAGCCAAAATTTCGTCCAGATTGTCTACGCCTTCCTCGTTCTCGATCTTCGAGATGATCCGGATATGCCCGGCTCCGTGTCCCTCGAGAATCTCGCGGATCTGCACGATATCCGCACCCCTGCGGACGAACGAGGCGGCAATAATATCTACGCCCTGCTCCACGCCAAAGGCGATGTGCAGCACGTCCCGCTCGGTGACGCCCGGAAGCGAAGTGCGGATGCCCGGCAAATTGACTCCTTTGCGCGGCTTCAGACGTCCCCCGTTCACGACCCGGCAGACGACCTCCGTGCCCTCGATCCGCTCGACTTCCAGCTCGATCAGACCGTCGTCGATCAAGATTTTCGCCCCAGGCGCCACGTCCTGCGGCAGCTCGCGATACGATACCGGAATCCGCAAAGCGTCGCCGGTTACCGGCTCGGTTGTCAAGACGAGTCGTCCGTTCTCGCTAAGGTCGTAGTAGGGCTCGGCGAGCATGCCGATCCGGACCTCCGGTCCTTTAATATCCATCAGAATCGCCACATACGTGCCCGTCTCTTCCGCCGCCTGGCGCACCCGCGCGATACGTGCCGCGTGATCTTCCAAACTGCCGTGAGCCATATTCAACCGGGCGACGTTCATGCCGGCATGGATCATTTGCTTCAATATTTCGACTGAATCGCAGGATGGTCCCATCGTACATACAATTTTCGTTTTGCGCATCGGTTCGGTTCTCCTTCTGTCTTCCCCTGAATTAATTAGCTTTGTGTCTCATTGTAAGCCAATCTTTCGAATCGATGCTATGAATTATAGTACGGTGAATGTAAAATAGTCTTATATTAACTATCAGGAGAGACATCATGCTTCCGATCGTATCCGTCCGCCAAGATAAAGGAACCCGCTGGTTTGCGGAACAGGACAGCTCATCGCCGGCGTTATCGCTCGTCCTCGTCAGTTACGGCTCGTGTGTATACTGGATCGAAGGGCAGAAGGTCGTGCTGGATAAAAGCGACATGCTGCTGATTTCGGACCGGGCTTCCTTTTACGGCAAAAGTATCCCAACGCTTGCTCATGAGAAATACGTGATCGCCTTCCGTCTGTCCGAAGCCGCGACCGGTTCGTCGGTCAGTCAATTGCCGATCCTGAACGGTTACCCTTATGTCAAATGGAGAACCGGCCTGTACGATCTGATGATCGACCGGTTCAAGGCCGTCTTCGAGCAAACGGCCGAGTCGCTGCCGTACGGGAATCTGATGGGACAGGCGCTTCTGCTTGAGGCGCTCGTCCATGCCAACCGGGAGTTGGACCGGCACAGGCTGCCGGACGACAAGTTGCGTCTCGCCGAAACGATGCGAAGCTATATCCAGCTTCATCATCGCAGGCAGGTAACCAAGGAGCATCTCGGACAAGCGATCGGCAAAAGCCCGAACTACGCTGCGACTCTGTACAAGTCCGTCACTGGCCAGACGATTGGCGAATCCGTACACGCCGCGCGGATCAAGACGGCGCAATACATGCTCCGGCACTCGCTGCTTACGGCAGGGGAAATTGCGGCATATGTCGGCTACTCGGACGCTTCGTACTTTTATCGGGTGTTCAAAAGGCAAACCGGCCGGACCCCTGCCGAACTGATGGTCGAAAGAGACGGTTCCGCGTTCTGAGTCCGGTACGGTTCGCTATAGAGTGAGAGCGGGTTGTTGCGGGGAGGTCAGAAGAGAAGCCATAAAGGAAACCCAACTTCCGTTATATCGTTCCAAGTCATTTTGCGATTGTTTTGAAGCCCACTTCAAACCGATTTTGCTCGAGAAAAAAAGACCTCGGCCTCCACTTCACAGTGGAATCTGAGGTCTTTTCGTTTGGAAAAGGGGTCGTTCCCGGTCATGCGAGCACGTTAGGGACCGCCCTTCTTTTCCCCACTTATCGATGGGACTAGCTAAGCTAAACTAAGCAGCACATGGTTCGATCAAACATACGGGTTGTTCTGCTTCTCGTACCCGATCGTCGTCGTCGGGCCATGGCCCGGGTACACCTTGACCTCATCAGGCAGGTCGAACAGCGTACCGTGGATCGACTCCAGCAGCTCCCGCTGGCTGCCTCCGGGTAAGTCGGTACGCCCGACCGACAGCCGGAACAAGACGTCGCCGCAGAACAGCTTATCCCCATACAGCAAGCTGATGCTCCCCGGCGAATGACCGGGCGTGTGGAACACTCGAAACTTCTCCCCGAGTAGCGTCAGCGTCTGCCCTTTATCCAGCGCATATTCCGCCGGTTCAGTCTGGATGTGCACGCCGAGCTCCGGCCATCGCGCCGAGCCGTTTTTTTTCGGATCGGTCAGCCAGTCGGCTTCCGCATCGTGCAGGTAGACCGGGCAGTTTTTCAACTTGCGCAGCTCGTCGACGCCGCCGATATGGTCAAAATGCGCATGCGTCAACACGATCGCTTCGATCTCCATAGGCTCGATGCGCTTCAGCAGCGGTTTCGGATTCATGCCGGGATCGATGACGAATCCTTTCGTCCGCTCGGCGTTCGACACCAGGTAAGCGTTCGTCTGTACGGGACCGAGTTGGAATGCTTCTATATGTAGCATGAATGTCCAGTTCCTCCGGAATTAAAAAGTAGACAGCAAATCCCGCAACTCGCGCACGATCGTCTGCTGGTAGCCGGCGCCTTCGCCGTACTGCGCCATCATCTCGGTGCGGGCCACCTTGATCTTGTCTTCATAGTCCGGCGCATTGCGGTCCGGGTTCTCCTGCTTGAATTTCGTCATGACCGCCTGCACATGCTGCGGACGCGGCCCCCACTGTCCCAGCACGAAGCCGCCCGTATCGGCGAAAATAACGATCGGAATCGCACGTCCGCCCATCGTCAAATACTGGTCCATCGTTTCCGGATGCTCTTCCATAATGAGCACTTCCACCGGAATGCCCGAGTTCTCGAGCGCACGGAACACAACCGGCACGTTGCGGATCACGTCGCCGCACCAGTCGGCCGCCAAAATCAGGCAGCGCAAATCGTCGCGGTTCGATAACGATTCGAAAAAGTCGCGGTCGTCGTCCGAGCTCCATTCGAAGCGGTTATACCAATCCAGAAACTTATCCTGATTTTTCGTCATGCCATCGATAAACGACTGCGGGGCCAGTCCTTTGCCCAGCTTGTCGGCTACATGTTTGCTCATCGCCTTTTCCTCCTTCAATAGGGTACCATCCTTATCTTAACAAAAAACGATTCGTTGTACCATGCACCCGATCAGCCGCCCGGATCAGCGGCCGCAGCCGGCCGGCACCGTGAACCGCCCGCCTTGCCTTAAGCTTACTTCTCCCGGCCCGCGCGGCCGCTATTGTCTTCGATCCAGGCGGCCGCAGTGCGGACCCGTTCCTCGTCAAGCGGGTGCTTCGCCCGATAGGAAACGATAAACGGGACGAGCCGCTCCGGCTTCAGCGCCTCGAATGCCGCACATGTCCCGGACAACGCCGCTTCCGGATCGGTAAAGCATAAAATCCCCACAACGTCGGCCGTCAGCCCGCGCCGCCGCAGCAAATCTTTCAGGACGTATTCGCTCCGGTAAGCGTTCGCGGTCAAATCGCCAGCCGCCGCAGCTGCATCGGCCGCTTCGTACCCCGGCGCCCGAAACCGGAATTCGCCGCTCCTGTCATTGAATTCCACATGGAAAATGCCGTTCGGCCCGATAACGATCTGATCGACCGTCTGGGACGAATCGCCGGAACGGACGATCCGCGCACCGAGCGTCCGGTATTCGTCCGGAAGTCCCGCCAGCACGCCATTCGCTTCAGCGTCGGCGCGAGGATGTGCCCTACTAGCGGGAGCACTGGCAGGGGCGGATCTGTCTTCGCCGGATCGGCCGATCCCGGCAAGCTTGCCCGAAACGTCAGCCCCGCTGCTCTCCTTCGCCTTCCGTCTCCTGCGTTTCACGATGACATAGACCGCATACAGCGCCGTCAAGCCGAGCGCGCCCCACATCAGCTCGCCCGTATAAGCGGCGGCGGTTTCGTCGATATGGCTCCAGTTCTCTCCCAGCGTCATGCCCAAATAAACGAACAGCATCGACCAGGGGATGACGGCCAGCGTCGTCAGCAGCGTAAACCGGGACAACGGCATACGCGCCATGCCTGCCGGTACCGATATCGCGTGGCGCACCACGGGGATAAACCGGGCGGTGAAAATAACGCCGGAGCCGTATTTATTAAACCAATTCTCCGAAACCTCGATATGGTGCTTGTTGATAAAAATATATTTACCGAACCGCTCCAGCACCGGCCGGCCGCCGTACAAGCCGATCCAATAGACGAAGATTTGCGCCAGAACGCCTCCTACCGTGCCGAACAGCACCGCCAGCCAATAATTGATTTGCCCCGCCGATACGAGATATCCGCCGAAGGCGAGGACGATCTCGCTCGGTATAATTTCGATCATCAGTCCGAACATGATGCCCCAATAGCCCAAGTCGGTCAGCCAAGCCATAACCGAATCGATCACTCCATGAATCCACGCGCTCATACTTACCCTACTTTCCCCAAAAATGTGCGGGATACGCTTCCCGCTTCCATCGTTTTCATCCAATCCGCCATTCCATTGTCCGTACAAGCCAAAGGGGTCTTGTCTATCTTATTCGGTCGCCGCGGCGATCATTCCCGCATAGGGACGGACGTGAATAAGAGATTGAGGCTCGCCTGCCGGATAACAGGGGCCGCCCGCCTACACTTTCCCGAAAAACTCCAGCAAAGACTGCCGCAGCCGCCTGGCCGCCGCATTCGGCTCCCGTCCGCTACGCTCGATCAGCCCGTGGGTCAGAACGACCGGTTCGGCCGGCAGCACGCGAAGCACACCCGTCCGGACCTCCTCCAGCACGCCGATCTCGGGAAGCAGGGCGACGCCAAGCCCGCAGCTCACCGTCTGCTTGATCATCTCGAGGCTGGCGAACTCGAGCGCATCTTTGGCCATCAGTCCTTTGGCGGAGAACAGCTCGCCCGCAGCCGTCTGATAGACGCACCGGCTGCCGAAGCCGACGACTCTCGCACCGCTCAGCCCTTCCCATCCGGCCGCATCGTACAGATCGCCGAGCTCCGGCGAAGCGACCACGACCAGACGTTCCTCCTGCAGCGGGTAAAAGACGAGATCGGCGCGCCCCGGATGCTGCGAGACGATGCCCAGGTCGGCGCGGTGATGCGCCACGCTGTCGACGACGTCGTGGAAAAAGCCGGTCTCCAGCTGGAGCCGGATGTTCGGATACGTTGCGAAGAAGCTGCCGAAAAAAAGCGGAAGCCGCGTAACGCAAAACGATTCCAGCGCGCACAGACAGACGGTGCCCCGGGGTTCCTCCAGCCGGTTCATCGCTTCCGCCAGCGAAGCGCCGAGCTGCACGAACTGGCTCGCGAACTTGGCCATCTCCTCCCCCGCTTCGGTCGGCTCGACCCCGCGCGCCAGCCGGTTGAACAGCTTCTTGCCGCATGCCTGCTCGAGCTGCCGAATATGCGCCGTAACCGTCGACTGCACATAGCCGAGCTTCTCCGCAGCCCGACTGAAGCTGCGTTCCTGCACGACCGTCACGAACGTTTTGAAAAAACGTCCTTCGAGCATCTCGATCATCCAAGTCCTCCCTTCCCCCCAGGTACTACCCATTCGAAAACCGAATCGGTCGCATCACAATCATTCGAAACTCAAATCGATAATCCTATGGTATCATCGGCATTACCGATCTGCAACCGCGATTGCTGCACCTTAGTCAGGAGGAACCGCTTATGCATCGTACCCGGCAGCTGCTGTCTGTAACCGTCCCCGGATTGGGCGGATTTCTGGCCATCTGGCTCGTCATCTCCTTTGGAGACGTTACCGGCCTTCCATTGGTTACAGCTCCGTTCGGAGCCACATGCTCGCCTGGGCCGTCCACCGGCTGTCGAGAGTGACCTACCCGAAGTAATGGCGGGGACGGACCTCCTTCAGGCCGCATTCGGCTTCCCAAGTCATGCCGATACAAGCTCCCACATATGTTAGTAGTGGAGATAAACAAGCATGCGGGAACCATGAGGAGGGAATGCAGTTGAATAGCGATTCGAATCGTCGCCGTAAACCGGTACAACCGGTCAGTTTCACCGTGCCGGGCCAGCCGAAACGCCGCCGGGCTTCCGCCAATCTGTATGTGCTTAAACGGAAACATCTGCTGCTGGCCGTCGGCGCGCTTGTGTTGTTGTCGGCCTTCATCCTGTACGCGAGCCAGAGGGAAAGCGCGCCCGTAGCAGGCGCGGCAGCGGTGGAGCGTACGATTCATCTGGTAACCGGGGAATTTAAATCGACGACTCCCGACGGCAAAGAAATCGAAGCGTACCGCTGGGACCCGGGCACCGTGGTCGTGCACAAGGGCGATAAAGTCAAGCTGAGCATTTACGGAGTGAACGGAGCCAGCCACCCTTTTATCATCGAAGGACTCGGCATTAAAGGCGAAGTGAAAAAAGGCGAGGAAACCGTCGTCACATTCAAAGCCGACAAAGAAGGCACTTACCGGATCATCTGCCTCACCCATCCCGATATCGCGCATAACGGGCCGATGATCGGTTACATTATCGTCGATTGAGCGGGTTCATCCGGACGCTGCCGCGGCAGTAGCCCATTCGCCCTTCCCTGCATAGGTTAGTAGCAGAGAGGAGCGGATGGATCGGCATGATGAACCAAAAAAATGAAAAACATGACCAAAATTTGCCGAACTTGCGTAAAATACGCCGGGCCTGCAACAAAGAGTTATACCGTACCATCAAACGGCTGAAAATATGGGTTCCCCCGGCCAAGCTCGCTGAAGCGGAAGAGCTTTATTTAAAAAAAGTGGTGCTGAACCTGTCCTTCATAGCGGAAAATGGCAGCAACCGCAAATTGCTGTCCGACTGGTGGGACGAAAATGTGTGCCCGGACATCGCCAAGCTTTGGGACGTCGAGCCAGCGGAACTTGCCCGCGCCTTCCGGGATGCGTTCGGCGGCTGAGACGGCTTCCCGGCCGCGCAGACTGCCGCAATATGTCCGATCGACCGTCCGCCGGTCCGCGTCTTGCAGCGGAAGCGCCGCGCCGGGAGCTGCACACCATGCGGACGGCAGACGAACGGCGGCATGCAGCATTTCTGAGTCCGGCCCATGGGAAACCATGTCCCCCGCCTGAACCTCCAACCCCGCACCCTGAGCGGGATTGGAGGTTTTTTGGGCATGGCGGTCCCGGTCTCGTCCGGCTCCCGGATTTCCGGTCCGTCTAACCTCCCGTTTACCCGGTGCTTCTATACCAATTTATGTCGATTCATGGCGCCACCCCCCGTAAAACGGCGAACGTTCGCGAACTGTTATGAAACGACGTCACTTGCATACAAGCGACAACCGACCAATCCATAGGATACAGGAGGGAGTGCGGCATGCAAGGCTTTCGCCAACTAGAGCAACACGAGCACGACACCAGGCTGGACCCGAACTGGATTCATTTAATGATCGCGGCAAAAGAAATCGGCATATCCATAGAAGAAGTACGTCAATTTCTTCAAGAGTGTACGCCCGGAGGAGACGAGCCTGATTAAGGCCGGCTTTTCCGGGTTTATTTGTGGCAACGCTTACAAGCGGTCTGCAAATGTTCTTTTCCAACCGATCTCGTCCGTTTTGCACATGCATCCAGGCGCGGTTTTTGGTATGATGGTACTTGACAACAGCGGCGATTGGCACGCGAAAAAAGGGGATAGTCGCATGATAGGCAAACGCGTGAAAGAACTTCGTCTGGAGAAAGGGCTCACGATCAGCGAACTGGCCGAGAAAGCAGGCGTGGCGAAATCGTATCTGAGCTCGATCGAGCGGGACATTCAGTCCAATCCCTCCATTCAATTTCTCGAGAAAATATGCGCCGTTTTGAACGTGCCGGTTGAAACGTTTTTGCACGACAAGCAGAGTCCGGCGGACGGATTGGACCCCGAATGGATGGAGCTCGTCCGCGAAGCGATGGCATCGGGCATCAGCAAGGAACAGTTTCTGGAATTCCTCGAGTACAACAAGTGGCGCAACAAAAAGCAGAGTTTGTGAACGGCTGAACGAACCGTACGGCTGCACACACAAAGAAAGCCGCTCTATTCGAACATGTCCGGGTGAGGGCGCCCGCGGGTCAGCGGCTGCTCATCACGCAAAGTGTCATTTTGCTTTAGCGCTCTCGTAAAGTCGGATAAGGATAAGGATATTCCTCCAGAGCAGGTCATGCAAGTCCTCCGCATGAGCGGGATGAGGCGGCGCCGGTACAGGCAGCCGCTTTTTTGTTTGTCCCTGCTCCCCGTCCACGACTAAGCCGATGCAGCAAAAAAAGAAGCAGCAGCTCTCCGCCTTGTCCAGACGAAAGAAACTGCCGCTCCACGAAGCGAACCTGATTTGCGATACAACGACTGCCCTCCTACCGTTTGTTAGTAAGGAGTCCCGGCAATGAACCGCACTTATTAGGATCATGGCGCTTTGTCCCGGCCTTGGGCTAGCGACCGTCTTGGGCCGGGACGTTCCCGCCCATTTCCCCGAACGCCTGCTTCATCATGCCGTAGCTCGCTTTGAGCCTTTCGACGTAGCCGACCTCTTCCCAAGGGTTCCAGCTGTAGACCGGCAGGCGCGATACGGGGAACATTCCGCCCGAAGAAGTATCCTCCAGTCCGACAGCTTCTCCTGTCGCCATATCCGCAATCCAGGGCACAAGCCGGATGCCTTTCGTATCGGTCGAAGCGAATTTGCCGTCCTTGTCGGCATAACTCATCACCTGCAGCGAGCTCGGATCGGTGAAGCCGAGCAGCATCCACGGAATGCGCAGCTCCACCGTATTGCCTTTGGCTTCCCACATGACCAGCGAGTCGGCCGAAGGCAGATCCGGGTTGTTCGTGCCGCGCTTCAGCTGCCCTACCGGGACTTCTTCGAACGGATGGTACTTGCGCGTATCCGGCGGGATCAGCTCCAGGCTGACGGAAAGCTTCCACGGGGCAAACACGCCCGAATCGTCCTGCAAAGCTTCCGGCCCGACCTCGAACATGCCGTACTTTTTCCCGTACAGACGGGTGTGGAAATCGTAGTTGGCGGCCAGCCTCACTTCGCTCTCCTCCGCCGCGCCCAGGGAGATAAGCGCTTCGAGCCCTTCGTCGAGCTGGCGCCCGGCCAGCTCCTTGCCGTGCTTATTGCCCCCTGCTATCGTATCGACTCCCATATACAGCTTCCGCTGCTTCGGGTCGAACGGCTGGTCGAGCTTGGCGAGCAGGTACACGTAAGCTTCGTCGTGGGTCATCCACAGCTCCTTGTAGCCAGGCGCTCCTGCATTCAGCTTCTGCTTGTCGCCGCTCTTCAGCTTCTCCCAATCTTTGTCGTCTCCGTCAATGATAAGCGGGCCGTCCTTGCTGGAGAACATGCCGAGCAGCCCGAACTTTTGCTCGTTCGTCAGCACGTTCGTCCACAGCTTGCGGCGGCTTGCCGGCAGCTCGTAATCCATCGTGTTCCACGTCCGCTTGAACCATTCGTCCTGCCAGCTGAACACGATCGCTCCGGCCATCCCTTCATCGAAAATATCTTTCATCAGCGAAGCGTTGATCCGGCCCTGCTCCGTTTCGTTATGCCCGCCCTGGTCGCGTCCGAGCGTGCCGACATGGGCGATGCCCAGCGATGAAGGCACTCCGAATTCGGTAATCATCACCGGCATGTCCGGAAAGTGGGCTTTCAACTGACGAAGGTACGAACGGTACGTATTCGGATTGCCGGACTCGTCAGGAATGTCCCGGAGCGTTTCATCGAACCGGAAAAAGTCCGGATAATACGGATACGCGTGAAACGAAGCGAAGTAGCCGGCCGCCCAGTCGACAGGTCCCACATGGTTCGCGTCGATCCCGACCAAATCTTCTTCGATCAGCACTTCCCCGGGATGGGTAAGCGGATCGGTCGTCACCCAGTTGGTGAACGTCAGCGGATGCTGCCAACCGTATTGCGCCTCCCGTACGGCCAAGCCGTCCAGCATGACGGCCAGCCAGTTCTCAAACGGACTCGCTCCCGGCTTGGCCGACACGCGGTCCCCGACAAACGGCTCCGTCCATTTCTCCGCATGTTTGTCGTTCGTATCCCGGACCGCGATCGGGTCCCATTCGGTACCGATATGCCAAGCCATTAAGTAAGGGCCCGCATTGACGCGGTACGCGCCGCTCGCTTTGCCGAACTTCTCGGGAATGTCGGCATTGCCGTACACGACATTAACCGCATCGGCGACCTCGCTCTCAAACTGATCGTAAATGTCCGGATTGAACGCGTCCCGTTTCTCGGCCAAATCTTCCTCGGGCGCCCATACCCCTTGGATGAAATAAAGCGGATGATCGCGATGTTCTTCGTTGTATTCGACCAGCGCCTCATAAAATTCCGGCCTCAGGATCGTATATACGCGGATCACGTTCGAGCCGAGATCGGCGATCTGCGCGAACCATTTCCGGTACGTCTCCTTGGAGATCGGCAAGTCGCCCGGATCGTGCCCGGGCATGGCGGCGCCTACGTTCACCCCTTTAACGAAAAAGGGCGACCACTGGCCGTCCATATACTGCTCCAGCGAATCGCCGTTCGTCCGGAACTTCATTCGCGAGCCGTCGGCATGCTCTACGCTCTCGACCTGCTTGACCGGCCAGTAATGCCAGACGGCGAGCGCCACGACAATCGGCAGTATCCATTTGGGCAGCCGGTACAGCCAGCCCTTATTCGCATTCATCGACGGAAAGCCCCCCTTCCTGATTTCCTGACCGTTTTACCCGAGCAGCCGCCGGATTCGCGCCTCCAGCTCGATCGGCGAGAACGGCTTGCGCACGTAATCGGCTACTCCCATGTCGAAGCAGGCTTGAACGTCCATATCGAACCCTTTGCCTGTCAGCACCATCACTTTCGACCGGCGGGTTCCGTCTCCCGTCCGCCGGATGCGCCGGATCAGCTCATAACCGTCCATGCCGGGCAAGGAAAGCTCGGTGAGCACCAGATCCGGCTGCTTGTCCTCGACGAGCCGGAGCCCGTTCACACCGTCGGCAGCGACATGAACGTCGTATCCTTGCAGCTCGAGGCGCAGCCGGACCAGATCGGCCAGTTCTTCGTTATGATCGACTACGACGATCGAGCTGTCCGCATCCGGTTCGGACGGTTTGACATACAGCTCGATGTCGGCCTCCTCGCCCTTCGTCCGGGCCGGCCGGATGTCCAGCATGGCTGCAATCTCCGACAACGCTTCGGCCGCCGGATCGGCGCTTTCCGGAAAGCTGGTGACGACAAGCGCGGCGACTTCCGGCGACAACTGCTCCAGTACCGGCTTGATCGCCATCGCCGAATAATGAGCGGAAGCCAGCAGCGCCCCGGGCAGCCAGACTGCAAGCAAGCCGTCAGCCGCAGAGTAGTCGACGATCGGCTCCGCCCCTTCGGTCAGAGGGTCCATCGATGCCGCCAGCGCCTCCGCTCTCTCGCCGGAGAGCCGGCCGATTCTCGCCGCGATCAGCCCGCAGGCTTCGCTTTCGGATCTTTGCAGCTCGTGCAGCCTCTCCAGCCATTGGCCGGGAAAAGCCAGTCCTGCAATTTGCCCGGCGGGGGCCGGCAGCCCCTGCCCTTTCTCCGTCCATGTTCGCAATGCCGAAGGTGGTGTATTCATTGTATATGTCCTCCTTATTTTTCGTATCGTTCGTTATACGGCAGGCGCTTTCGCTGCCTGCGATTGCTTGCCCGACTTCGCGGATGCCGTCGCCGCCGGAGAGGCGGCCGAGCTGTCCGCTCCCTCCTGCCAGCTTGTCCGCACCATATTGCCCCATGCATCGGATTTGCGCACGTACTCCCATTGTCCAGCGAGTTTCCAGAGCGCCTGCAACTGATCGTAGCCGACTGCCATCAGCAGCGAGCACACGATCGTTTTGGCCAAATCTTTGCCGGCCGGCGAACGCCGGAACGCCATCTCGTCGATCAGCAGGGCGCCGCATGTAAAGACGAGACCGACCAGCGCGTTTACCGCAATAAACATAGCCAGTATCGGCCAGTTCGTCATATCGAACAAGCAGTAGCCGACCAAGGCCAGGAAACCGGTCAGCCGCAAGTAAGGGCCGAGCGTTTCATAGATGATCGTGTAGGGCAGCGACAAGAAACCGATCGTTTTGTATTTCGGAATAAACAGCATGGAACGGAACGCGGCCAAATTCCACAAGCTTCCGCGCATCCACCGCCTCCGCTGGCTGGCCAGCACCTCGAGCGTATCGGGAGCTTGCGTCCAGCATACCGCGTCGGGGCAAAAAACGATCGAATAAGGCAATCCCAAATCGAGCATCCGTTTGTGAAGCTTGAGCACGACGTTCATATCCTCGCCGGGGCATCCCGGCTCGTAGCCGCCGACCTCGATCAGCCGGTCTTTGCGGAACAGGCCGAACGCCCCGGAAATGATCGTCAGCCCGTTCAGCGCGCTCCAGCCGATCCGGCCTCCCAAAAACGATCTCGCGTATTCGACCGACTGGATCGCCGGCAGCCATCGTCTCGGCATTCTCGACTTGCGGACCATCCCGTGCTCGATCGTGCTGCCGTTGGCGATTCGTACGTTGCCGCCGACCGCGATATGCTCCTCGGGATTTTCCATATAGGTGCGGACGAGCCGAAGCAGCGCATCTTTCTCCAGCATCGAATCCGCATCTACGGTCGCAATGAGCGGATAGCGGGATACGTTAATTCCCGCATTCAGCGCGTCCGCCTTGCCCCCGTTGTCTTTGTCGATGACGACGAGCCGCGGATGCAGCGGGCTGCGATACGCCTGCCGGATCGTCCGGGAGCGCAGCGTACGCCGGTAGCCGCTCACCGAGCTGGGCTGCAAGCCGAACGCTTCGATCAGCACCTGGAGCGTCCCGTCCTTCGAGCCGTCGTTGACGACGATGACCTCATAGCCGGGGTAATCGAGCGACAACAGCGATCTGACGCTCTCCAGTACGGTTAATTCTTCATTATAAGCGGGAACGAGCACGGACACGGGCGGCGTGTAAGCCGAATGTCCCAGCTCCCGGAAACGGGAGTACGCCGCGCTCTGGATCGTAGCGAGCACGGTCCTCCGGGAAAGCAGCATGATTATGAAGTAAAGCAGGCATGAGCCTATAATCAGAGCGGAAGCGAATAATCCGTATCCGAGCAAAAGCGATCTCATCGAATTCTCCTTTCTGCCGGCACGGGAGCCGGTCCGCCGGAAGAAGCGGCGGCTAGCGAGACGGGCGCGCCTGCGGCGAATGCCGGCTGCTGCGCTCCGGAAGGGTACCCTCCGGCGGTCATCGCAGCGGCCATCTGCTTCCACCGGACCGCCAGCTGCAGCGACTCGCTGTCCGTCCAGGGGGACGAGGCCCGGTTCAGCGCTTCATGGATCGCGTCATACGCCGCCTTGCGTGTCTCGGGGCTTTCGTCGGGGGCGCCGGCCGTCTCGCACAGCACCCGGAAACCCGTGTCCCCGAGCTGCGTCAACGCCACCGCTCCATGGTGGCGCACCCACCATTGCCCGTCGCGCAGCGAACGGCGGAGCCTTACGGCGTTCGCCGGGTTGCCGAGCTCACCGGCCGCCTTGGCCGCGGCCGCGCGAATCTCCCAATCGTCGTGCCGCAGGAAGGCGTCAAGCCTCCCGTTCGGCAGCAGATGGGGATACGCGAGCAGCAGCTTGGCCGCTTTGACGCGCACTTCCTTGCGCGCGTCATCCGCGAGCCGCGCCAGCGCCGTGGGAGCGGCGAGCCGGCCGCCGCCGGCGAGACCGGCGAGCGCCAGCAGGATGAGCGGCTCGTCTTCCGACTCCAGCAGCTCCGCGTACAGCGGCTGCGGATCAAGCGGCGACGAGGCGAGAATGTCTGCGGCGAGCTCGCGGGAGCCGGGAGCCCGCGCCGCCAGCAGCTCCGCGAGCTGCCGCAAGTCATCGGCAGAGCGCGTGCATTTGGCGGCGGCGCGGGCGATGACGAAGCCGGCGGGGCCGGGCGGCTCCAGCGCGAGCAGCGTCAGCATCTCCGGCGCCGCTTCGCGGGCCCGCATGGCGCCGAGCCGGTGGGCGGCGTCGATCCGCACCCATGGCAGCCGGCTGCGGAGCCGGCCGCGCTCGAGGCCGACCAAGCCGAGCGTGAGGCACAGCTCGGCGAGCCGGTCGCGATGTCTCCCCTCGATCCCTTCCATCCATTCCTCCAGCTTTCGCCCGATCACCCGAAGCTCGAGCGGTTCGAGCGAACCGGCGGGAGGGCGGAGCGCCTCCTCGCCTTCAAGATTTGCGCCTACATAATTGAAGTAATCGCGGTGTTTCTCCCTATAAGCGGTGCTTAACTTCCCGCGCCGCCGGTTTCGCAACCGTAATCCGTAAAGGGCGGCGAATCCGACTGCGGTCAGTCCGCACAGTGCGTACACGAACGGTAAAACTGCTGATACAGCATTCAGTGGCATCCCAGCAACACTCCTTCTCCATCACCTTCCGTCGGCTTAAGGTTTATTTGTTTGTAGGGTTATTCGTTCTTTATTAAGAACGACGATACTAGTATACCTAAATTATCGCTCGATAAAAAATTCGAAAATCGCGTTTTTGTTTCATATAGTGAACATTTTCGCTAGTATCTCATCGTTTCCTTCGTTATTCTAACGTTTTTCGTTCTTTATAATGAAATGTATGTTCGTTATAATGAATGACGAAAGAAAGGGAGCCCCGGTAAGGCAGCGCGATCCGACTCTCTATTTCATTGTTGGGGAGTTGCTGGGCATTGGGGGATCGGGCCGGGGAGGCGGATGAGTGGGAATTGCTCGTGCCGCCGGCTACGACGTTCCAGATCGGCTAGGTGTTCCGGAACACAATCGACGTTCCTGAGTGGCTTCGATGTTCCTCGCGTTCGCGAACAACTCGAGGGTACTTAGGAACATTCGGCGTTTCCGAGTAACTTCGACGTTCCCGAGCCAGATAAGAGCTGCTGGCAACTCTTATTTCCGCGAAATCGACGCTTTTCAACTAAATAAGAGCGGTTTGGACGTCTTATTGTTGCCGGGGGAGCGCAAGTTGGGCATTTCATGCTGAGATAAGAGCTGCCAGCAACTCTTATTTCGACAAAATCGATGCTTTTCAGCTAAATAAGAGCTGCTCTCATCTCCTATCGTCGTGCGGAGTGTGCGCGTTGGGCGGGTCAAGCTGAGGCACAGGTTACTTTGAACTTTGCTGCTCGCTTGTATCGCTCAGTGGGCGTTCCACAGCCGTCCCTACCCGTACCTGTGCTCTGCATGCAGCGCAGCAAGCTGCCGAGCTGCCGGCCGGCGGCGCGTCTCCCGCTCCTTCTGCCCGGTTCCCGTGCCAGTTGATCGCCAGGCGCTCCCTAGGCTCCGGGCCATACGGCTAACCAGCGTCAGGCGCGACGCTTCACCGCTATCTAAGCTGCACGGCCGCTTACATCCCGGGAGCTTGCGCCTTGCCGTGCCTTGTCGTGCTTTGGCCGCACCGTACCGCGCCGCGCCCGGCAGCGCCGGAGAACCTGCACGATACGTCATCACCAGCAAAGGAGAACGAAAAAAACATGGCCCCTTTCAACGCTAACGCCAAATGGGAGGAAGAAAAGCCGACACCGGCCTTCAACCCGGCTGTCGCTTATATCCGCCAGCTGCGTCCGCGCCAGTGGACGAAAAATCTGCTCGTCTTCGCGGCGCTCATCTTTTCCGTGAAAAGCGCCTCCGTCGCCATGCTCGGACAAGCCGTCGTTGCGTTCGTCCTCTTCTGTCTCGTCTCGAGCTGCGTCTACATCATGAACGATTACACCGACCGCGAGTCCGACCGGCTGCATCCGGAGAAACGTCACCGCCCGATGGCTTCCGGGGCGATCAACCCACATGCCGCATTGTTTTTCGGCTGCGTACTGCTCATTGCCTGCATCGGGACGGCTTTCGCTTTGGGAGTCAGCTTCGGCTTTACGGTTATTGTATACTTTGCGGTCAATGTGCTGTACTCGGTTAAGCTGAAACACGTCGTCATCTTCGACCTGCTGCTCATCGCTTCCGGCTTCGTGCTGCGTGCGATCGGCGGCGGCCTGGCGATCGGCGTGCCGCTTACCCCGTGGTTTCTCGTCTGCACGCTGCTGCTCGCTTTATTTTTGGCGATCGGCAAACGGAAGCACGAGCTCAACCTATTGAAGACGAACGGAGCCGCCCATCGCAAAGTGCTCGCTTATTACTCTCAAGATTTGCTTAACCAGCTCGTCGGCATCGTTACGACGGCCACTTTGATCAGCTATGCCTTATTTACGTTTACATCCGGGCACACGATCCATCTGATGTGGACGATCGTATTCGTCCTGTACGGCATATTCCGTTATTTGTACTTAATCCATATGGAAGGCAAAGGGGGACGTCCGGAGAAGGTGCTGCTCGAGGACAAGCCGATTCTGCTGACCGTCTTGCTGTACGCGTTCTCGGTCGCGTTTATCCTGGTGTATATGGAATAAACCAATTGGCTCGCTAAAAGGGGGGAGAAAGATGAACGTAGCCGTACTGATCACGTCCGTTCTGCTGGGTGCGCTCGGGCAGGTGTTTCTGAAATGGGGCGTCTCCCCGGCGGGCGATCCTGCAGGCGGGACCGGGGCTGTGCCGGGACTGCTGCGGGCTTTGTCGTCATGGCCGCTGTGGGCCGGGCTTGCCGCTTACGGCTTCAGTATGCTGCTGTGGCTCTTCGCTTTGAGAAAGTTTCCGCTCAGCACCGCTTACCCGATGGTCAGCCTCGGCTATATCGTCGTCATGGCGGCGGGAGCGATATTTTTTCAGGAGACGGTATCGGTCCAAAAATGGGTCGGCGTCGGGCTCATCTCGTGCGGCGTCCTGTTTATCGCCCGTTCGTAACGGGACAAGTCCACTCCAGACAGACATCACGGAAAAAAGGAGGCGTTGCCCCTGAACGCTTACGGCAACGAATGGTTATTCGCTATAACGCCGGTCGCCGCCTGGGTGGCATCCGGCTGCATCAAATACGCGGTCAACCGGCTCCGATACGGAGCCGAAGCCCGGAGCCATATCGGCAACGGCGGCTTTCCAAGCACGCATACGGCGGTGATCTCCTCGGCGGCTGTACTCGCCGGCTTCGAAGCGGGGTTCGGCTCGCCAATGTTCGGGCTTGCGGTAGCCGTGACGATGATCGTCGTCATCGACGCTACCGGAGTCCGGCGCGCCGTCGGAGAAGCCGCCGTCCGGATCAACGCATTATCCGCGGCGGGCCGGCACCGGCCGCACTCCGTTGCCGCAGATGAAACCGGCAACGGCCTGGGCCATAGCCTTGGAGGCGAGCGGCCCAACCGGCCGCTCCGGGAGAAACAGGGCCATACGCGAACCGAAGTACTGGGCGGCTTGGCGGTAGGTACGCTGGTAGCCTGGTGCATATCGCTATGGATGTAGAGCTGTCCGCCTACACCTACGGCAACAGCAAAGGCTTTTTGCTCTTGCCGCCTCCCGCCTGCAGCGGAGAGACCGTGAGACCGAAACTGCAAATTAACAACATGCGGAGAAGGAGATGACGATGAAGACCCGACTCTTGACCCTTAGCTTAATTTCCGGAATGATGCTTGTGTTGTTCACTTCCCTCTTGTTCGTACTGCCGGCGGCTGGCTTTCTCGTGAAGCTGCCCGTATCGCCGCTTCTATTGTGGATCAGTGCGGCAGGAACGATCGCCTTCGGGTGGTTCGCCGCCAGACACTACGATCCCGATCGCCCGATCCCGCTGTTTCTGTCTTCCCTTGCGGCGGCTGTCATTCCGTTCGCCGTGTCTTTTGCGGTGGCGGGTGCATTTTTCGATCTGTCTTACGATGGACAAGCCTACCACCAGGAAGCGATCATCCATCTGGCCAACGGCTGGAATCCGGTCTACGACGCTCCGCTGGATCTGCCTACGGCGCACGAGAAATGGATCAATCACTACGCCAAGGCTGCCGAGATCGCCGCCGCCGCTTTTTATAAAGCGACCGGACTCATCGAACACGGCAAGCTGATTAACCTGCTGCTGATCTTCGCATCGTTCCTGCTGGCGGCCCCTGCCCTGCTCACCCTCGGCGCCGGCCGCCTCCGCCCTGCGGCAGCGGTCGTACTCGCAGCCGTGGTGGCGTTTAATCCGATCAGCGTCACTCAGGCGTTCAGCTATTACGTGGACGGTATGCTGTCGTCTTCACTGATGATTATGCTTGCCTTGGGCGCGCTGCTATTCAGCGGCAAAACCCGCGGCAATCGGGACAGCGGCGAAGAGGGAGTCAGCGATATAACAAAGGAACGTCCGGGATGGATCGTTCCAACGGTATTCGCCGCGTCTCTGCTGTTTGCTGTCAATTTAAAGTTTACCGCGCTCGGTTATGCAGGCGTCCTATGCATCGGACTGCTGATCGCGCTGTACATGACCGAAAGATTCACGACAATGAAACGGATGTTCGTCACGATGGCCGCCGCCGGATTGATCGCCGTCCTTGCTGTCGGCTACAATCCTTACGTCACGAACACGTTGAGCAAAGGGCATCCGTTCTACCCGCTGGCAGGCAAGGATTCCGTCGATATTATGGAAAACTTCACGCCGCGCAATCTGGAGAGGCTGAACCGGTTCGAGCAGGCCGCCGTGTCGTATTTTGCCGTATCCCGCGAGAACGGCACCGACAAAATGCCGACCTCGACCAAGGTGCCGTTTACGGTCTCGCCCAAAGAACTAGCCGTCTTTAGCGAGCCGGACGTGGCGGTAGGCGGCTTCGGCCCTTTGTTCGGCGGCATTCTGCTGATCGCCGCGGTTGCGCTCATGCTCGCATATGGCCTAAGCGCCGGCGCTACAATCGCCGTCTCCGGCGTGATCGCCGTTTTGCTCGCTTCGGCCTTCATCAACCCGGCCGCCTGGTGGGCCCGGTACGTTCCGCAAGTCTGGGTCATCCCGATCGCATGCGCCTGGCTCGCCTTCGTAGTCCGGGCCCGTCCGAACCCGGGCACCTTGCAGCTCCGCCCGATTCGCGGACAAACGCAAATAAACCCGCTGTCCAAACGAGAGCAGCTGACACGGGTTTGCGGCTGGGCTCTTGCAGGGCTGCTTGCGGTTAACGCTACCCTGGTTGCCTACTCGTATACGACCAAGCAGTGGAATTGGAGCGAAAAGCTCCGCTCCCAGTACGCGGAGCTGGCTGCGATGGACAAGCCGCTGCGAACGGATTTCTCCTTCAGCTGGTCGAACCGGGTCCGCTTCGAGAATTATGGAATCCCGTTCCGGGAAGAAACTCCGCTGCGCTGCGACAATCCCCTGACGCTGATCAAATCGGGAACGACCGTCTGCTTAAGCAGCACGGTTGTCCGGGAGGAGCCCTAATCAGGCTCCTCCGGGCCAAACGGCCTCTTCTCTCCACTCCGTTCCCCGGCCTGCAACCCAGTTAAGGCTTCATCTTGCTCCAGCCCGTATAATCATGAACCGCAATCCCCGCATAAGACCGATGGTTTCTCAGCTTCTCCTCGATCTCCGCCATTTGGCGATTCAACTCGCTCGAATCGGCTCCGTAAAACGACACATGCTCCCCTTCGTCCGTCCGATTGGTCTCCACGCCCACGAATACCTTGGTTCCGATCCGGTTGCCGATTCCGAGCTCCTTGTCCGCCAAACCGATTACCGCATCCGCACGATTGCGGTACGTCATGAGCGCGACCTCGTCCAGCTCCGACATGATCGTCTCGGCCATCGTAACAGAACGGCCCGGCGAGCGGAGCTCGTCCAGCCAGAACGGAAGCGCGGCGCCGGCCAGCAGTCCTCCGGCGTTATCGACCAGTTGACGAAATTGTTTCACCGTTTCGACCCAATCCGCCGCAATCCGGGTCTGCTCCTGCTTCCATTCGTCCAGCAGATACGGCTCCACATCGATCTGAATGCCGTCGAACCGCTCCACTCCTTCGGCTGAACGGTTGTAGGCGCGGACCCATTCGACCGTCTCCGCCATGACGTGCCGCCGCTGCGGCAGCACCCAATCCGGCGCGCCGGCCAGCGCATGAACCCGGATGCCTGCCTCCGCCGCCGTACGGATAAATTGCCGATAATGGCTAACCTCCGCATCCGTATCGATCTGTACAAATATCCGTCCAACCTGTTCACTTTTCGCGAATTGCACGATCTCCGTTCGCGAGCGCGCGTCCGCCAGCCTTTCCGCCTCCCACAGCCAAGTCGCTTTCGTGCTGCCGTGCTGAGGAGCAGGCTTTCCCGCCAACCCCACCTGTACGGTTAAGATCGAGGCCGAGGCCAGCAGGGCGACCAGGGGCGCGGCGAATTTATGCAATCGGCTCCAAAGCCACAGCAATACTGTGGTGGCAGGAGCCCGCTGATAGCCGGAACTTGCTTTCTGGTTCATTGGTGTACTCCCCTTCCCGTCTAATCGTGCTGTCATCCCATTATAGGCGGCACGGACGAGCGTTCGCCATAGGGCGATCCGATCAACTTCCTATCCCCGTTACCGGGAATGGCGGGCGTTGTACAGCCGGGCGACGCGGGCGATCTCATCGGATTCGAGAATATGGACTCCGGCATTTCCGGGCAGCGCGGAAGCAATCATCGCCGCCGCCACCGCAGCCCCTTCCACAGGCTTGTATTTGCGCAGCGGACCGGCGAATATCCAGGACAAAGGTTTGGAGACAGCCGAAGCGAACCGCTCCGCTCTGCGGAATTCGTCACGCTCGCCAAGCAGCAGAGAAGGCCGGAACAGAAACACCGCACGAAGTCCAAGCGCCGCGATGCGCGCCTCCGCCTCCCCTTTTACCCGGTTGTAGAAAATACCGGACCGGGCATTCGCTCCCATCGCCGACACCAGCGAATACGAGCGAATCCCTTCCTGCTTGCCGAGCTCTGCCAACCGCAGCGGATAATCGAAATCGACCTTGCGGAATAACTCCTGCGATCCCGCCTTCTTGATCGTCGTCCCGAGCGCGCAGAACAGATCCGCTCCGGAGAAATCGCCGCCCGCCGCTTCGAGCCGGTCGAAGTCCGTCAGCCGCTCCTCCAGATACGGATGCTCCATCCCCGTTGTTCGGCGGACCAGCGCGATCACTTTCGAATAGGCGCTCTCCTCCAGCAACTGCCGTACCAGCTCTCTCCCGACCAGTCCGGTCGCACCGGCTACCACAGCCGTTCTTCCGCCTCCGTACGCTGACGACTCTCTCATTTCTGTTTCTCCCCTTCCGACGCTTGCGCAAACAATCGATAGTTTCATTATACCGTTCGATCAGGCGGATTGCCCGTAAGAGCGTTTGCCAATAAATGAATAATCGCCGACTTTATAACAAAATCAGAGTCTCTGGCACCCCTTATTTGCAGCCAATTCCAAAGACCGAAGTGAATAAAGGCGGTTTGTGAGGCTCCAGCACATGGGTATGCCGGATTATAAATGGAAGTAAAAAGGCCGGCCATCAACCGGCCAGCCTTTCGCAAACTCGTCTTACCGATTCATCGCCGCGTCTCCGCCCCGTTCGATCCGAAGCAGCGCATCCAGCAAAAGATCCATATCTTCGTCCGTTCCGACACTGATACGCAGCTTGTCATCCAGGCGGGGAGCGGCGAAATACCGCACATAAATATGCCGGGCGAGCAGCCCTTCGTACACCTTTTGAGCCACCAGGCTTCCGGGAGGGGGAGAGACGAGCATAAAATTGGTCGTGCTCGGCCATACGGTCCAGCCGGCCGCCTGCAGGGATGCGGCGAACCGTTCACGGGTGCTCAGGATACGGCCCACCATCTCGTTCTTGTGAGCCTGATCGGTGACTGCCGCTTCGGCTACGAGCTGGGCGAACCCATTGACACTGAACGTCTCCCGGCCCTTCAGCATCGCGTCGATCAGACGCTTGTTGCCGGCCGCAAAGCCGACTCTCGCTCCGCTGAGCGAATACGCCTTGGAGAACGTCCGCAGCACGAGCAGGTGGTCGTACCGTTCGGTCAGACCGAGCACCGAAGTGCCGTCCGGAGCGAAATCGATGTACGCCTCGTCGATCACGACAAGCCCGTTATACGTTTGCAGCAGCTTCTCGATGCGATCCGCCGTGACACATACCCCGGTAGGAGCGTTAGGATTGGCCAAAATGACAGCCTGCGGAGCGGCGGCCGCCAGCGCGAGCGGCTCCATATGGAAGTTCGCGTCCGTCGGCACGGCGCGTACATGGACGCCTGCAATATCCGCCACATTGGCGTACAGGGCGAAGGTCGGGTCCGGTACGGCCACCGTATCGCCTTCACGGAGAAAGGTGCGGAACAGCAGCGTAATCAGCTCGCTCGACCCGTTGCCGCACAGAATGGACGATACTGGAACGCCGTGCACGGAGGATAAAGCTTCCCGGAGCCGGTCGCAGCGGGCATCCGGGTATTCCTGCAGCATCTCCGGGCTAAGCGTCCGGATCGCCGCCTCCACTTTGGGCGAGAGCGGGTGACGGTTCTCGTTCTGGTTCAGCTTGAGCGCGCGGACGCCTTCCTCCGGGCGGCTTCCCGCCACATAAGGCTGCAGTTTTTCGATACGGGGATGAATCGGGATCATGGCTTGGTTTGCTCCTTTCGTTAACGGAATCGTTCGTGATACTATTACGATATGGCAATTCTGACATTTCGAAAATATCCAGATTATCAATATTCAAGATGACAGTTGAACGATTCCTTCAAGGAAAGAAAGGAGCGGGGCGCATCTGATGGAGCTTCTCCCTTTATTAGACCATACGTCTTCCGAATCTCTATACAGCCAGTTGTACCGCCATATCCGCCGCGAAATCGAAGCCGGTCGGCTGGCCGCCGGCTCGAAGCTGCCTTCCGTCCGCAAGCTCGCCTCCCATCTCGGCATAAGCCGCACGCCGGTGGAAGCTGCGTACCAGCAGCTGCTCGCCGAAGGTTATGCCGAGAGCCGTCCCCGCAGCGGCATAACGATCCGGCCGTCCGAGCCCGACCTCGAACGCCGAAGTCCGGCGCCCCTCCTCCTCAGCACCGGTAACGACGGCGTTTCCGCCCGTTCCCTCTCCGGGACCGGCAGCTTCCCGTCCGCCCCGCTCAAGCAACCGGATATCGCGATCGATTTCACCTATGGAGACGTGGACTTGAACCACTTCCCGTTTTCCTTGTGGAAAAGACTGCTCGGCAGCTGTTTTCTGCCCGAGCACCGGGACTTGTTCCGCTACGGCGATCCGCTCGGCGAGCCCGGCTTCCGCGAAGCGGTAGCCGACTACGCCTACCGGGCGCGCGCCGTCGTCTGTCCGCCGGAACGCATCGTCGTAGGCGCAGGCACACACCATTCGGTCGAGCAAATATGCCGTTTGCTGCAAAATACGCCCTATTCGCCGGAAGCTACGCCATTCGCCGTAGAAGGCGCGATCAGCAACGGCATCGCCTCGATTGTTCGCTTGCACGGCTACCGGCTCGTGCCGCTTGCGCTCGAACCGGACGGCATCCGGATCGAGGACTTGTACGACTCCGGCGCCCGGCTCGTCTACACGACGCCGTCGCACCAGTTTCCGCACGGCATGGTCATGTCGGTCGGCAAGCGGCGGAGACTGCTGAACTGGGCGGCGGAGACGGGCGGCCTGATTGTCGAGGACGACTATGACGGCGAATTCCGCTATGCGGGTCTGCCGATCCCGTCCCTTCAAGGACTGGATACGGCGAGCTCGGTCATCTACATGGGCACCTTCTCCCGCGCGCTGGCGCCCGCGTTCCGGCTCAGCTACACGGCGCTGCCGCCAGCGCTCGCCGAATTCGCGCGAGCCGCGCTTCATCCGTTCGACCGTCTGGCGTCCCCGCTGCACCAGAAAACGTTGGAGCTGTTCATGACGCAAGGCTACATGCAGCGGCATATCCGCAAAATGCGCAGCGTCTATCAGCGCAAGCTCGCCGCTCTTACCTCGGCGGTCAAGCATCGGCTGGAGCCGCATTTCCGCCTCATCGGCGGAAGCGCCGGACTGCACGTGCTGCTCGAAGCGGCAGACGGTCCGGACGAGGAACAGCTCATCCGGCTCGCCGGCGAAGCCGGAGTTCGCGTCTATCCGACCTCTGTGTATCGGATCGGAGACGATCCGGAGATACCGTCCTGCACCGTGCTGCTCGGCTTCGGAGGGCTCGGCGAATCACAGATCGAGGATGGAATCGGACGATTGGCCAACGCTTGGATTCCGGGACGATGACGGTGAACGAGAAACGAGGAACGAGCCCAGAATAAAAAAGACCGCGTCCTCCGAACGGCCGATCCGTTCCAGACGCGGTCTTCTATTTCCGATAATCGCTCCGATTCCAAGCGGCCTTTTCCATTACAGCCTCTCTTACGGCTCGGGCTCGCAGCTTGCATCGTCGCACTCCACCCGGTTGCGCCCTTGGTTTTTCGCCCGGTACAGCGCCTTGTCCGCCCGCTCGATCATATCCTCAAGCGTATTCGTTCCGTACGTGCGGTGCGGACGCGTCTGCGATACGCCGATGCTGACCGTAACGCCGATCTCCAGGTTTTCTTCGCGGTAAGGGCTCCTCAGAAACCATTTCCGGATGCGCTCCCCCAACTCCCGGCCGTGGCTCATATCGCAATTGGTAGCCAGCACGATAAACTCCTCCCCGCCGTAGCGGGCGACCACATCGGATTTGCGGACGCAAGCGACCAGCAGCGACGCGGCGTGCTTCAGCACCCGGTCTCCCCTCAGATGACCGTATTTGTCGTTGATCTGCTTGAAGTAATCGACATCGACGATCAAAATGCACGAGGGCTTGCCGGCCCTGGCCGACGCTTCCTCGATCTTCGCCCCTTCGTTCATCAGAAACCGCCGGTTGTACACTTCTGTCAGATGATCGACGACCGCCGATTCCTTGAGCAGTTGGACCGTCGACTGGAGCTTGTCTGACATCATATTGAAATTCGCCGACAGCTCCTTCAGCTCGATCGGGGCGGTGCGGAACGTAGCCGGATCGATCCGGTAGCCGTACTTCCCTTCCCGAATCCGGTTCGTGCCTTGAAGCAAGGCGCTGAGCAGATCGACGACCGGCTGGGTGATCAGCAGAGCGGCGGCATAACTGGCCAGCAGAACCAAGCCGGAGATAAGGCCCATCACGACGAGCAGCTTCCAGTAAGGCATATAAATATCGACCGTCCGGGTCTCGCCGACGATCAGCCACCTTCCGTCCAAGGACCAGGCATAGGCGCCGAATACAGGCTCGCCGTTTACATTGTTGTACGCCTTGCTCGTCAGCTCGCCGGCGATCGCCCGCTTGTAAATCTCCGTATCGTACCGTCTGCCCTTCTCCGTAACTTCCGATCCGCCAGGCGAGTTCGTAATCCGATACCCGTGATGGTCGAGCAGAAACGTTTCGCCGCTTTCGCCGAACTGAAAGCTGTTGACGATGCCTTCCAGTGTCGTCAGCTTGACCGTGGCGACGATCGCTCCCGCGAACTCATCGCTGTAGCTGCGGACCGGGGAGGAGAACGCAATGATCGATTGTCCCTTCACCCGGCCGGTCATCACTTCGGTTACGTACCGGTTCTCGCTGCGCGCAGCCGTAAAGTAATTCCGGTCGGATACGTCGAGCTCGAACCCTCCTCCGTTCGCCGAGTACATCTTCCCTGCAGCGTTGACAAAGTTGATCGAGTCGAACTCGGCATGCGACTGCCGGAACAATTCGATCTGCCTGCTCATCTCATCGAGCTGCAGCGACCGACTCCCCGGCAAGGAAGCCAAATAGTCGACATCCGCGGCACGCTCCGCTTTCCAGTTATCGATGAAATGCCGCTGCACCTCGATCGCTTCCTTCAGCGCGGCATGGATCTCCCGTTCCTTGATGACTTTGACGGGGAGGGACATGAACAGCACGATCAGCAAACACATCGCGGCGATCAGCAGGCCCACCCACAACCGAAGACGCCCTTTTAACGTAGATATCCTCAAAATCCGTTTCAGGGTCTGCACCCGGTCATCCCCACCTATGCCCCAGCCGCCTCAATCGAGAACGATCTCTTTACCGGGGTTCCGCATATATTCGAACATCGATCGGATCTGCGATTCCGTATTCCGGTCGAGCGACAGCTCAGGCAGCTCGTCTTCGCCGAAATACGCCGTCTCCGACGTCTCCAGGCTGGGCTGCAGCCGTCCCCCGATCCGCTCATCGGCGTTAGTTCCGGACAACGGACTCCGCTTCACGCGACGGCATCGGCATCGTAAAATACTGAGGCCCCGATCCGTCCGCCGCGTATACGACAACAAGCAGCGTACTCCGGCTGCGGTCGATCGTTCCTTCCGCCTCGTAACGGGGCAGATCGAACGGAATCGTCTCCAGCACGGCGTGCTTGTACAGATCTTTCTCGCTCATCCCCAGAGCGGCGAATCCGGACGAAGCCTGCTCCGGACGTTCCGCCATTATGCGGAAATACGACGACTGCGCATTTTTGTCGTGAGCGAAGTCCCACCATATTTTGCGCGGCTTGTATCTGTGGTTCATGAAATAATCGAGCTTCATCAGACCGAGCACAACGTCCCGGTCCGGCGTCCCCCGCCGCTCCAGAAACGATTGCAGCCGCTCGAACAAATCTTCAAGCTGATGACCGATCTTCTGCCAGCCGCGCTCTTCCCAGTAGTCGCCGAACAGTTGGAAAAAGTCGAACGCCGAATCGAACTGCCGGTCGATCAAATACCGGACCGTGCGGTCGAGCCGGTGCGAATTCCAATATTTCTCCAGGACGTCCTCTACCCGCTTGATGCGCATCAAGTCGGAGAACGGCAGGATACTGTTGCCGAGTATCTCATAAGGCGCCTGATCCATATACACGTAGCCGTACTTGTCGGCGTCATGACGCAGACCGGTTCCCCGCAGCATTTTCAGAAATCCGAGCTGCAGCTCCTCCGGCCCAAGGGCAAATACGTCGTTAAACGTTTGGCGGAACGAGTCGTAATCTTCCTCCGGCAGCCCGGCGATCAGATCGAGATGCTGGTCGATCTTGCCGCTTTCCTTCACCTTCATAACCGTCCGGGTCAGCTTGGAGAAATTTTGCCGGCGCTTCACCAGCTCGTTCGTCAAATCGTTGGTCGACTGGACCCCGATCTCGAACCGGAAAATGCCCGGAGGCGCATGCTCGGCCAAAAAGTCGAGCACTTCCGGACGCATGATGTCGGCAGTAATCTCGAACTGGAACACGCAGCCGCGGTGGTTGTCGATCAGAAACTGGAAAATCTCCATCGCATAGTCGCGTTTAATATTAAAGGTGCGGTCGACGAACTTGATCAGCTTCGCCCCGGAATCGATCAGATGCAGCAGGTCGGCCTTCGTCCGCTCCATATCGAAGTACCGGACTCCGACCTCGATGCTCGACAAGCAGAACTGGCAGCTGAACGGACAGCCGCGGCTCGTCTCGAAATAAACGACGCGGTTAGGCAGCGCCGCCTCGTCCTCCTCGAAGCGGTGCGGGGAAGGAATATCGTCCAGCTTCAGCTTCGGGCGTCCCGGATTGACGCATACCTCGCCGTCCGCGTTCCGGTAAGCGACGCCGAATACGAAGTGGTACTTGCGGTCGCCCGAAATCTCGCGCAGCAGGTGGAGAAACGTCTCCTCCCCTTCGCCCATAACGATGAAATCGACCTCGGGAAGCTCGTTCATCCAATAGCCCGTATCGTAGGACACTTCCGGGCCACCCAGCACGATTTTCAGCTCCGGCTTGATTTTCTTCATCATCCGCACGACCCGGATCGTTTCTTCGATATTCCAGATATAACAGGAGAAGCCCAGCACGTCCGGGTCCCGCCGGAACAGATCCGATACGATATTCATCGCCGGATCTTTAATCGTATATTCAGCCATCTCGATATCGAATTCGTCCCGGCAAAACGCCTTCAAATATCGCAGGGCAAGGCAGGTATGAATGTATTTGGCGTTCAGACTGGAGACGACCACGTTCATTGGCTTCAAACCTTTCAGTCTTCTAATAGTAGGATCACACTCAATTCTACATCAAAACCGGATGAACACAAAATCGCTTTTTTGTGAAAACTTGTTGGGGACGGATTTTGAAAATCCGAGACGAGCATGATATAGTGCAAGTACACCGGGTACACTCAAAAGCCCGGTGAATGATAGCGGAGGGCTTGGATGGGTGCCGTAGAAGCGTCAGCGTTTGCATTTGGTTCCCAGATTTCCACATTGAAATGATAGTTAAAAAAATCAGGGAACAACGGCAATCGCAGGCATCATCCGGGCTTGCAGCGGAATTCATTCACCGGCGTTTCAACATTTCTACATAACGGTTCGAATTGGAAGGAGCGATTGCGATGCCAACGGATTTGGATCTGGAGAAATATGCGGAACTGGCGGTACGCGTAGGCATTAACGTGCAGCAGGGACAGACACTGGTCGTATCCGCGCCGCTGACTGCGGTGGAGCTGGTTCGCAAAATTACCCGCAAAGCGTACGAGGCGGGCGCCAAAAACGTGCACGTGGAATGGAACGACGAGGAGATTACCAAAATCAAGTACGAGCTCGCGCCGGACGAAGCGCTCAGCGAATACCCGATGTTCCGGGCGAAAGGCTGGGAGGAGTTCGCGGCGAACGGGGCCGGCTTCCTGAGCATTTATTCCACCAATCCGGACCTGCTGAAGGACATCGATCCGAAACGGGTGGCGGCGGCTACGAAAGCGGCCGGAACGGCGCTTCAAGGCTGGCGCCACTATACGATGGCGCACAAGGTCGCCTGGTCGCTGATCTCGACTCCGACGCCCGAGTGGGCCGCCAAAATGTTCCCCGATCTGCCTGTGGACGAAGCGGTCGCCAAGCTGTGGGAGCTGATCCTGAAAGCGACCCGCGTCGATCTGGACGATCCGGTGCAGGAATGGAAGGAGCACAACGCGCGCCTCTCCAAAACGGTGGACTATTTGAACAAAAAGCAGTACCGCCAGCTCGTCTATAAGGGAGAAGGCACCGATCTCACTGTGAATATGCCGGACAACCACGTCTGGCACGGCGGCTCGACCGACAACGAGAAGGGCGTCACATTTAACCCGAATATGCCGACGGAAGAAGTATTTACGATGCCGCACAAGGACGGGGCGAACGGAACCGTACGCAGCACGAAGCCGCTGAATTACGGAGGCAATCTGATCGACAATTTCACGCTCCGGTTCGAGAACGGCAAGGTTGTCGACTTTACCGCCGAGCAAGGTTACGAGACGCTGAAGCTGCTGCTCGACACCGACGAAGGGGCGCGCATGCTGGGAGAACTGGCGCTTGTGCCGCATCGTTCGCCGATTTCCGATACGAACCTGATTTTCTACAATACGCTGTTCGACGAAAATGCTTCATGCCATTTCGCTCTCGGCCGCGCTTATCCGATCACGATCGAAGGCGGTTCGGAGATGAGCAAGGAGCAGTTGTCCGAACGCGGCGCCAATGACAGTCTCATTCATGTCGACTTCATGATGGGCTCGTCCAGCATGAATATCGACGGCATTACCGCAGACGGCCGGGCGGAACCGATTTTCCGCGACGGCAATTGGGCGATCGAGCTCGATTGATCGGCTGCGGTTCCGCGATCGATGGAAAAACCTCCGAAAGCCTTGAGAGATCAAGGATTCGGAGGTTTTTTTCGATTTCTTTCTATTGGGCATGCAGAGGCGGTTCCGTCATGCTTCTCCGCCCTTCCTCAATTAAATGGATTGCCCGCTCCACTTCTTTGTCTGTCGGCTCCGGGCATCCTTCCAATACATATTCCCGGCCTAGCTCCTGCCATTTGTATACGCCCATCCGGTGGTACGGCAGCACCTCCACCTTCTCCACCCCGCGCAGCTTCCCGATAAACCGTCCCAGCCCGCGAAGCTCTTCCATTGAGTCCGTCCAGCCGGGGACGAGCACGCGGCGGACCCACATCGCCTTGCCTATGGCGGACAAATGCTCGGCGAAGCGCAGAATTTTGTCGTTCGGCTGGGTCGTCAGCTCCTGATGAGCTTCCCGGTTCATCATCTTCAGATCGAGCAGGACGAGATCGGTGTGCCGCAGCAGCTCCTCCGCATGCGCCGGCTCGCAGAAGCCCGAGCTGTCGAGAGCGGTGTGCAGCCCCCACCGTTCCTTGACGGCGGCGAACAGCTTCGCGACAAAAGGCGCCTGCAGCGAAGGCTCGCCGCCCGATACGGTAATGCCGCCGCCGGAGAGACGGTAAAACTCCACATACGGCTCGATCTCGGCGAGGATGTCCTCGACCTCCACGCGGCGGCCCGCTTCGGTATCCCACGAGTCCGGATTATGGCAGTACCGGCAGCGCAGCGCACAGCCCTGCATGAACAAGACGAAGCGGATTCCCGGCCCGTCCACGGTGCCGAACGTCTCCAGCGAATGGATGCGGCCCGTCATACCTCACCGTGGAACGTGCGGCTGATGACGTCGAGCTGCTGCTCGCGGGTCAGCTTGATGAAGTTGACCGCGTAGCCGGATACGCGAATCGTCAGCTGCGGATAGTTCTCCGGGTGCTCCATCGCGTCAAGCAGCTGCTCCCGGTTGAAGACGTTCACGTTCAGATGGTGGCCGCCGAGCGTCGCGTACCCGTCCAGCATCGACACGAGGTTTTGCACACGAGGCCCTTCTTCCCGGCCTAGCGCCTTCGGAACGATCGAGAACGTGTTCGAGATGCCGTCCAGGCTGCAGGCGTACGGCAGCTTCGCCACCGAAGCCAGCGAGGCCAGAGCGCCCTTGCGGTCCCGGCCGTGCATCGGGTTCGCGCCCGGCGCAAACGGCTGGCCGGCTTGACGGCCGTCCGGTGTCGTCCCTGTTTTCTTGCCGTAAACGACGTTCGAGGTGATCGTCAGGACCGACATCGTCGGCACCGCATTGCGGTACGGCTTATGCTTGTTCAGCTTGCTCATGAACGATTCGACCAGTTCCACGGCGATTCTGTCCACCCGTTCGTCATTATTGCCGTATTGCGGATATTCGCCCTCAATCTCGAAATCGACGGCGATCCCTTTCGCGTTGCGGACCGGTTTCACTTTGGCGTAACGGATCGCGCTGAGCGAATCGGCCACAACCGACAAGCCGGCGATGCCGCAAGCCATCGTACGGACGATGTCGCGGTCGTGCAGCGCCATCTCGAGCCGCTCGTAGCAGTATTTGTCGTGCATGTAATGAATGACGTTGAGCGTGTTCATGTACAGCTTCGCCAGCCACTCCAGGACAGAGTCGTAAGCCTTCGCCACCTCATCGTAGTCGAGCACATCCGAGTCGATCGGTTTCATCGCAGGACCGACCTGGATGCCGAGCACTTCGTCGAGGCCTCCGTTGATGGCGTACAGCAGCGCTTTGGCCAAGTTCGCCCTTGCGCCGAAAAACTGCATTTGCTTGCCGATGCGCATCGCCGAGACGCAGCAGGCAATGCCGTAATCGTCCCCGTAGTACGGGCGCATCAGCTCGTCGTTTTCGTACTGGATCGAACTCGTCTCGATCGATACTTTGGCGCAGTATGCCTTGAACTTATACGGCAGGTGCGGCGACCAGAGCACCGTCAAGTTCGGCTCCGGCGACGGGCCCAGATTGTAGAGCGTGTGCAGGAAGCGGAACGAGTTTTTCGTAACCCGCGGCTCGCCACCCAGCGACATGCCGCCGATCGATTCGGTCACCCAGGTCGGGTCTCCGCTGAACAGCTCGTTATAGTCGGGCGTACGCAAAAATTTGACGATACGCAGCTTCATGACGAAATGGTCGACGATCTCCTGGGCTTCCTGCTCGGTCAGCACGCCTTCCTTCAAATCGCGCTCGAAGTAGATGTCCAGGAAGCTCGACACGCGCCCAAGGCTCATCGCGGCGCCGTTCTGCTCTTTGATCGCCCCGAGGTAGGCGAAATACAGCCATTGTACGGCTTCGCGCGCCGACTGCGCAGGCAGGGAGATGTCGTAACCGTAGGCGGCGGCCATCCGTTTCAGCTCGTCCAGACTGCGGATTTGCTCCGACAGTTCTTCTCTCAAGCGGATAACGTCTTCGGACATCTGATCCACTTCGAGTCCGGCCAGTTCTTCCTTCTTGCCCGCGATCAGACGATCCACGCCGTATAGCGCAACCCGGCGGTAGTCGCCGATAATCCGGCCGCGGCCATAAGCATCGGGCAGACCGGTGATGATCCCGGCTTTGCGCGCCGTCTTCATCTCGGACGTGTAAGCGTCGAACACGCCTTGGTTATGCGTTTTGCGGATATCGGTAAACAGCCGGATCATCTCTTCCGGCAGCTTGAACCCGTAAGCTTCGCAAGCATCGGCCACCATACGGATGCCGCCGAACGGCTGGACGGAACGTTTGAACGGCTCGTCCGTTTGCACGCCGACGATTTTCTCTTTCTCCTTGTCCAGGTAGCCCGGGCCGTGCGAGACGATCGTCGATACGGTATCGACGTCTACATCAAGCACTCCGCCCTTGGCCCGCTCCGCGCGGGTCAGCTCCATAATTTGCGCCCACAGCTCCGTCGTATGTCCGGTCGGACCGGCGAGGAACGATTCGTCTCCGAGATAGGGAGTCAGGTTCGTATCGATAAAGTTTTTCACGTCAATCCGCGTCTGCCAGTTCCCCGGCCGGAATTCCCGCCATGCTTCAACGTTGTGTGTTTGTGCCGGTTTTGTGCCGATCATGCCAGATCCCTCCATTTCTCTATCTACCTTGAGTATAGGCGATAACCGGCCGCTTCCGGCGTGACATTTATCACACGATCGGGCCGATTCCGTTTCGAATTTGTGAAAAAAAGTACAATGTTGCGAGAAACGGTTGCGTATGACAGGGGGTGGGGTGGTGAGCGAGCGTTGGGTGGGCGTGGTGAGCAGGCATTGGATAGGCGGGAGGTGAGGCTACTGGCGGGCGGTGAGCGCTCGTTGAGCGGGCGTCCCCCATAAGAGTCTTTGGCACCCTTTATTTTCGATAGAATCGTGAAAATGAAGGGAATAAAGGCGATTTGCACCCCTTATTTCCATCGACTGGTCGGGTTCGCACCCTTTTCCCCATTTTAAGAGGCTCAAACCGCTCTAATTTCCCCCTCCAAGCGGGTTTCGGACAAAATAAAGACTGCAAACCGCTCTTAACCGCTTCCTTCCCAGCTATAAGCAGGGCAGAAGGCCTCCCGGGTCGTTTTATTTTTCATTTTGTCGCCTTAGCGCCCCCCTCCGAAATCATTCAAAAGCCCGGACATTCGCCCGGGCTCCCTTATCCTTCATTATAGATAATCGACTTGTCGTTATTATCATGCCACAACGTTTCAAAGCTGCGGCTGCATCGTATCTTCCCCGACGAGCGGCATATGCAGCAGTTCTTCGGGTACGAGCTCTTCGGCGCGTACCGGTCCCGTGTTGCCCCGGCCGGGACGGGCTGCCGTCTCGAGCGAGCTTCTGCGCACTTCGGCCAGCACCTCCGGAAGCGGAGCGATCCGTTCCTGCACAGGCATTTGCGTCAGCACCAGCGTATAGCTTTCTTCCTGCTCTCGGACGGTTAACACAGGGCCGCCGGCCGCTTTTCCCGGCTCCAGCCATCTGTGCGCTTCCCGGATCATGAGACGCTCGACATCCGCTTTTTGTTTGATGTAAACGGCGGAATCCCCGTCGGTTTCGGCGATCAGCCGCTTTAACCGTTTACGTTCCTCCATCCATTTCGCCAAACGATACAAAATCATCAGTCGAACACTCCTTTCCCCTCTGAACTTATTGTAAGGCGGAAACATTAAGGGAGCATTAGCGGATCATTAGCGCAGCATTAACTTTATGTGTCAATCGTGTAACAAGGTGCGTCAGCTTTACATAACGTTACGTTTCATGCCGGCATTACCAGTGTGCCACGTTGCGGTTTTTTTATGTATGCGTTTTCGTCCGAACCTCAAAAAACGGCTCTCCGAATCGCTTGACCGGCCAATCCGCCCGGCCTTGTGCGATCCGTGAGAACCGTTACTATCGCTTATCCTCTTCTAATATGACTATAAGTACGAGGCTCCGGACTTCCAGTCACGCCTTACTCCCACTTAAACGTAAAACTCGAGATCGTAAACGCCACCACAATCCAGCCGCCGAGCAGCGCCGCCTCCGGCCACAACGCCGCAAAATCCGCCCCGACGTTCATCACCTGGCGCATCGCCGTCGTCAGATGCGAGATCGGCAGCAGCTTCACCACATATTGCAGCAGCACAGGCATCTCTTTAATCGGAAAAAATACTCCGCCGAGAAACAGCATCGGAAACGAGACGAAGCCGGCGATCGGCCCGGCGCTTTCCGGCGTCTTGGCCAGAGAGGCGATAATGAAGCCGAGCGACATGAAGGTGAGCGTCCCGAGCACGACGAACAGAAACAGCAGCCACCACGCCCCGTTCACCTGCGTGCCGAAAAACGTCGAGCCGACGAACACGACGATAAACGCCTGCATCCCGTTCATCACGAGCCTTGCCGTTATCTGCGCGGCGATGAACGTCGACGCTTTAAGCGTCGTGCTCTGCATTCTCCGCAGAATGCCGCGCTCGCGCCACGAAGCGATTTGACCGGCTACTCCATTCAGGTTGGTAGACATAATCATCATTGCTAGAATGCCAGGGACGAGAAAATCGATATATTTCAAATTCAGCGACTGAACCGCGACCGATTCCACCGTTACGACCGGCGAATAGTTGGCAAGCTGCTTGCTCAGGCCGTCCACCACCTGCGACAAAACCGCCAGCGCCAACTGGGACGTCGTCATATTGGTCTCGTCGTAATACGCCTTGACCTTGGCCACTTCGGGCATCGGTTCGAACAGCGGATCGAGATACGCATTGGTGGAATGCTTTCCGAGCTGTTCCTCGTAAACGTCCGGGATAACTACGATAATATGCAGATCGCCCCGCTTCAGCTCTTCCATCGCTTGTTCCTTGTTGTATTCCTCTTTCAGTTCGATCACATGGCTTAATTGGCGGAGCGAACCGACCAGCGTACGCGAAGCGCTGCTGTGATCCTCATCGATGATCGCTCCGTTCAGCGATATGCCGCTGCCGTTGCCGAGAAAAGCTCCCAGCATACCCATAAAAAAAACCGGGAATAACAGCGACCAGAACAGCACCTGACGGTTCCGAATAAACAACCGGAGCTGAGCGAGCGTCAACTGCAAGTAAGCCTTCATTCCTCTCTCAGGCTCCTTCCCGTCATATGGATGAACACGTCTTCCAGCGTGGCTGTACGAGTGCGCAGGTCGGCGAATTCCAGTCCTCTTGCTCCCGCAACCGCGATCCAATCGGTCAAGGTCGACTGCAGCCGATCCGTGTACAGCACATAAACTTCTTTTTTCATATCCACCCCGGTAACCCCTTGCACGCTCTCCAGCACCGCCAGGACGGCACGGCGTTCCTCGTCCGGCAAGTCCGTTCTCTCCAGCTGGGGCAGCCGGAATTCGACGGCGCTCTCGGAATGCAGGCTGCGTACAAGCCGCTCCGGCGTATCGAGAGCGATCACCTTCCCTTTGTCCATCAGACAGATGCGGTCGCACAAAATATGCGCTTCATCCATGTAGTGGGTGGACAGCACGATTGTTTTGCCGCGGTTTTTCAGTTTCAGGATGATGTCCCATAACATGCGCCGCGCCTGCGGATCGAGTCCGGTAGTCGGTTCGTCGAGAAAGATCACTTCCGGATCGTTGACGAGCGCCAGAGCAATCGCAAGCCGCTGCCGCTGGCCGCCGGACAGATGCTTCACCCGGTCGTTTTTCTTCTCCTCCAGAATCATATCCTGAAGAAGCGGTTGTATCGGAACCGAGCTCGGATAAAAGCTCGCATACATGCGTACGATTTCTTTTACTTTCAATAAGTCAAACAGCGAGGTCGATTGCAGTTGAACCCCGATCGCCTGCCTGACCTTCTTCAGCTCCTTTTGCGTATCGAAGCCGGCTACGATGGCCGTTCCCTCATCCGGTCGGCGCAAGCCTTCCATCATTTCCATCGTCGTCGTTTTGCCTGCGCCGTTCGGTCCGAGCAAGCCGAATATTTCGCCTCTGTGCACCTCGAAGCTTACATTGTCCACGGCGATAAACGAACCGTACCGCTTCACGAGCCCCTCGGCCCGAATGACCGGTTTCTTGCCGCCACCGAAGGCGGCCGCCGCGTTGACCGAATCGCTCATACACACCCTCCTCCAGCGAATGGCACTATTATACCATTGTTCCGAAGCGGCCGCATGCAAACCGCCGGGGAACGGGAGGGCGGATGCTTTTTTGCGCCGGATGCGATATAGTAGCAACAGGAACTGCACAGCCAAAGGAGAACGGAATGGACAAGAAGAAACGCACACCCGCCAAATTTACAGAGAGTAAGCAAGCTCCCGCTTCAAAACCGGGCAAAGACCAAGCAAGGCGCACAGCCGCCAAACCGGCATTCGGGAAGCCAACCGCCGCTGCAGGGACGTCTGGCAAACAGCCCAAAAGCGCATGGGGCAAACCGGCCCCGGCTGCACAATCCAACGAGAAGCAACGCAAGCGTACGGATGCCAAAGCAACCTGGGACAAACAGCCCTCCACCAGCAGACCGGACGGAAAGCCCCAGAAGCGGGCAGCCGCCCAATCGGTCTGGAGCAAGCATCCTCCTGCTGGCGACACGGCCGCGGGCGCCAAGCCGCACAAGAACGCAACGCCAGCCAAGGCGCCTTGGAGCAAACACCCGCCCGCTACCGAGCTTACGGTGCAGCAGCCGGACGAGCTGCTGGCCTTTCTGATTCAATCGTTAAGCAGCCACGGGCGCAACGCCGTCAAGTCGATTCTCGCGCGCGGGCAAGTGTCGGTGAACGGAAGAACCGTAACCCGGCACGATCAGCCCCTGCTTCCCGGTCACCAGGTAACCGTCAGTTGGTCGAAGATCGTCAAGGCGGACAAGATGGTCGGCTTGTCCATCCTCCATGAGGACGACGATGTGATCGTCGTGCATAAGGATGCCGGGCTTCTCTCCATCGCCTCCGAGCAGGAAAAAGAGATGACGGCCTACCGCCAGCTGTCCGATCACGTGCGCCGCGCCGATCCGCGCAGCCGGATCTTCATCGTGCACCGTCTGGACCGCGACACATCCGGCGTGATGATGTTCGCCAAGAGCGAACAAATCCAGCAGCAGCTGCAGAACACGTGGCAGGAATCCGTTCTGGAGCGTACGTACGTAGCTTTGGTGGAGGGCGAAGTGCGGGAAGAGCAAGGCACGATCCGGTCGTGGCTGAAGGAAAACAAAGCGATGCGCGTGTATTCCAGCCAGAAGCCGGACGACGGTCAGCTCGCGGTGACCCGCTATAAGCTGATGAAGTCGAGCAAACTTTTCTCGCTGCTGGAGGTAGAGCTGGAGACCGGACGGAAAAACCAGATCCGCGTCCATATGCAGGACATCGGCCATCCCGTAGTCGGGGACAAAAAATACGGCGCTTCCTCCGGCTCGATCGGACGACTCGGCCTTCATGCCCACGTCCTCACCTTCCGGCACCCCGCCACCGGCCAAACGATGCGCTTCGAAAGCAAGGTGCCCCCTGCTTTCTTGCGGGTATTTCGGGAGTAGTCCGCAACGATAAAATAAAGAAAAAACGGCCGTTTGAGACTTGAAACTCGAGTCTTGGGCGGCCGTTGCGGTTTTAACTATATAATCTTGCGATAAAGGACGAATCGGTCTGTACGGTTGGTTGTCCGTTCAGTGTGAGTTCGCACGATTAAAACTTGCGTTTTTGATAAGGAAGTCCCTCACCCTGTTCACAATAGGATTTGAGACTATAAAGGAATATGGCCCAGTTGTAATTGCAAGATCGATAAAAGGGCGTCACTTCTTTCCAGTTCATATGACGCAGAGTCACAAAGGACTTCCCGTTCTTCTCTTCGATGTCAAAAGAGATAACCGTATCGATCCATTCCGGGTCCGAATCCATACACCGCCAAACGATTCGATTATTCGGGATCAGTTCCTCGATCCTCATCTTGTCCGCGTCATGGCCGCCGAATCGAAATTCATTCATGGAGCCAACCTGATTACGGACAATGAGTTCATTCGTCCAAACTTCCGACAATCCCTCAGCGGTGGTTAAGGTTTCATATACCTTCGCTGCCGGAACATTCACGGTTTGTAAATGCTCGATATTCGCCATACATTGCTCCTTTCGGCACCTGAATACGACTGCTCGTATTGGTTTTTACTCTTAAAAGTTTATGTCTGGTGCTTATGATAACATGGGATGAGTGTAAAGGTTTCTTCTGGATTGCTAAGTCGACTTGGACTCCTCTTAGTAATCATTCTGTGGTATACTGCAAGAAATAAGAACATGCATTCCCATTTCATATAAAACGAGAAAGGATCGTGTCGTGACATGGCCGAGCTGTTGAAAGAGATTTACAACGAGGCGTTTTTCAAGCAGTTGACGGGGAGGCTGCGTGCGGAGTATCCGTCCTTTCCGGAACGGACGTTTCTGGAGCTCGTATACGCGGGTGACTGGGAGTCGCTTGCGCTCAAACAGCGGATGAGGCGCATCTCCGAATCGCTGCGCGGGACGCTTCCGTCTAATTATCGGGAAACGCTGGTTATTTTGAAACGCGCCGCCGTCGACAGCCGCGGACTCCCGTACATGCTGTATCCGGACTTCGTGGAAGTGTACGGATTGGAAGACCCCGAAGCCTCGATCGAAACGCTCGCCTGGTTCACCCGGTATTCCAGCTCGGAATTCGCCGTCCGGCCGTTTATCGTCCGCTATCCCGCCCTTATGCTGGAGCGGTTGAAGCGGTGGACCGAAGACCCGGACGAGCACATACGCCGGCTGGCGAGTGAAGGAAGCCGGCCGCGCCTGCCGTGGGCGATGGCGCTGAACGAGTTCAAGCGGGACCCCGGTCCCGTACTGGAGCTGCTGGAACTGCTGAAGGAAGACGAGTCGGAGTACGTGCGGAGAAGCGTAGCCAATAACTTGAACGATATTGCCAAGGATCACCCTGAGCTCGTATTGGAGACCGCCCGCCGCTGGTACGGCCGGCATCCCCACACCGACTGGATCGTCCGGCACGGCTGCAGAGGGCTGCTCAAGCGGTGCGACCCGGAGGCGCTTCGCTTCTTCGGATTCGTTCCGGCGGAGGCGATCGAGGTTCACGGCTTGGCGGTCACTCCGGGACCTATCCACATCGGGGGCTCCGCGTCGATGGGCTTTACACTCGTGAATCACGGAGCAGAGCCGGCGCGGCTTCGCATCGAATACGGCATCGATTTCGTCAAGGCCAACGGCCGCAGCTCTCGCAAGCTGTTCAGGCTGCCGGAGAAAACGTACGCTCCCGGAGCGTGCGCCGTTACCTTTACCCACAGCTTCGCCCAATTGACGACACGCAAGCATTACCCGGGCGAACACCGCCTCGCCGTCATCGTTAACGGAATGGAAAAAGCTCTTGTGCCGTTTTACCTGCACGAAGAGCTTTGATTGTTGCTTTTTTTAGCGATTGCCGCAGTCCGCTCCGGACTGTGCCGCCACGGCTTCAGCCTCTGGAGGCGATCACGGCCGGAAGCTCGCTCAGCCGCTCGATCGCATACTGAGGCGCGAACGGGCCCTGAACCGGCAGCCGGCCACGGTTGTAGAAGCAGAAGTCGATCCCGGCATTGCCCGCCCCCACCCCGTCGATCTCCAGCGAATCCCCGATGTACAGCACTTCTGTCCGGTCCAGCCCGAGCTCCCCAAGCGCAATCTCGAATATACTCCGGTCCGGCTTCAGAAAACCCACCTCGTCGGAGATGATAAAGGCGTCAAACAGATGGGCGATGTTCCCGCTCGCCGTCCGTTTGCGCTGGGCTTCGCCTATGCCGTTGGAGATGACGGCCAGCTTCCGGCTGCCGTGCAGCTCCGTCAACAGCTCCTGGGCCCCGTCCTCGAAATGGCATAACTCGCAGAAGTGCTCCCAATAGGTGCGTGCGAGCGGAACCGAGTGAACCGCGTCCCACTCCAGCCGCTGCAGCGTATCGCGGAACGAATATTCGAGCACTTGATGGATCGTCAGCTTACGTTCGATCCTCTCGCTCCAGTACACCCAATTGATCGGGGCGAAAGCTTCCCAGAACAGCTCCCAAGTAAACCGCTCCCACCGCTCCAGCCCATGCTTCCGGCCGGTCAGGCGCATCGAATCCGATTCGCACAGGTCGTAATTCAGCAACGTATTGTCCAGATCAAAAATGACCGCTTTATACAATCATACTCCTCCGTTTCACACCTGATGATTTTCGCCGGCTGCTCCGCCCGGTCCGGGCCAATGCATACAAATCAAGGAAAACCGCTTTTACCGTCACAGCCGGTTCCTCTCCTTCCCAGGCAATGGGATGTTATCGTTCCTCCGGACCTACAACCTCTTCTCCAGGCAAGTCCGGTACTCCTCGAAGCCGTACTTCCGGTGCAGCGAGCGGGAAGCCGCGTTCTCCGCCCCCGTCTCCGAGCGAAGCAGATTCGCTCCGTTTCGTCTGACGCTGTCCTCCACATAGGCCAGCAGCCGCATGCCGTACCCCTCTCTCCGATAATCCGGGGCGATATAGAAATCGCGAATCTCGGCGATCGTCAGCGCATAGTCCGGCACATCGGCGAACGTCGACCAGACGTATCCGATCAGCCGCCCGTCGTCGTCCTCCGCCAACTCCGCGATCGTCCGGGGATCGTCCAGCGTTTCCAGCATAGCGGAATAAAACTGCTCCGGCTGCGACGTGGACATCCATTTCGCCTTGTACTCCTCATACGGCAGTTCCCTCGCCCACGACGTGTCACAGGCGTAGTTCACTTCGCAGTGAAGCGCCAGCAGCAGCTTTTTATCGTGTTCCTTGTCGATTGGACGGATGTTCAATGCGCGCTCACCCTTTCGCCGATTGTTCCCATGTACTACTTTCCAGACGCCTTCGCGAAACTCCTCCTTCCTCATCCGGCAAAAACTTCTATAACGAACTCATGCGTCACCTAATGGACAAACCGGGCGAAGTATCAGCCGCATGTTCTACACGGCCGCACCTATGGTACAATCAGGATAAAAAACCGGACATGCTGCGTAAAAGCAGGGGAGGCAACAATCGTGACGGAATGCGAAGTGTTGGCTGCGGGGTATTCGTATCATACGAAGCCATTTCATATTGCGACGACACGGGGACTGCGCAACTATTTGATCCGATTCCAGGTCGAAGGCAGCTGCCGCATCCTCGTAGACGGCGAAGTTCGCCTGATCGTCCCGGGTGATCTGCTGCTGTACAAGCCGACGGACGCCTACGACCTGAGAATCGAAGCCGAGCTTCAGCCAAGCGGGGAGCATGAAGTATCGAGCGGGGACTACTACTTTTTCTGCCGCGGGTCGTGGCTCGAGGAATGGTGGGGCCGCACGGTCAAATCCAGACATATGAAGCTGCCGCTGAGCAAGGAAGTGCTCCATCTGTGCCGGCAAACGATACTGGAGCATCGGCGCAGCAAAGATCCGGCCAAGGAAATGACCGAATACTATATGCGTCTGCTCTGCCTGACAATCGAGCGGGCCAGCCGGGAACAACGGTCCCCCGAGGAAAAGGGCCGGTCGTTTCTCGCCTACGAGATGAAGCGGTACATCGAAGAGAACGCCCTCTCCCCGCTCAAAATCGAAGACGTCGCGCAACATGTGGATTTAAGCGTATCCCGGGCCGTCCATTTGTTCAAATCGGTGTTCGATCAGACGATTATGCAATACGTCCAGCAGATTCGTCTGTCGGTGGCGCGCGAGCGAATCTTATTCAGCAAAATGTCGCTGGAGCAAATCGCCGAGACGTCCGGCTTTAACAGCTACACGTATTTCTATCGCGTGTTCCGGGCCCGTTACGGCATGAGCCCGAAGGAATACCGGGCCGGCGACATGAACTGGATCGACTGACGGTACACGACAAAAAAAAGCGCTCCCCCGAACCCAATCGGAGAAGCGCCTTCGATGATTATACCCACCACATTTGTCCGAGCGGCTCGCGCAGCAATACTTGCTGCAAGTTCGTCACCGCTTTGGTGAAGCCTTCGTCGACCGACATCAGGCCGTCTTCGTGTTCGATGCTGACGACATAGTCGTAGCCGACCAGACGAAGGGCGCTCAGAATGTCCGCCCAGGTTTTCAGATCGTGACCGAAGCCGACCGTACGGAACTGCCAAGCCCGGTCGAGCATCAGCGAGTACGACTGCATATCGGTAATGCCGTGTGTGTTCACGTTGATCGGATCGATCGTCGTGTCTTTGGCGTGGAAATGGTGAATCGCTCCGGCGCGGCCCAAAATATGAACCGCCTGGACCGGATCGATGCCCTGCCACCACATATGGCTCGGATCGAGGTTCGCGCCGATCACTTCGCCGGCCGCTTCGCGCAGGCGGAGCAGCGTTCCCGGGCTGTGCACGGAGAAACCCCCGTGAAGCTCGAGGCCGATTTTGACATTACGCTCCGAGGCGTAACGTCCCCACTCCGTCCAGTAAGGGATGACTTTGGTCTCCCACTGCCACGTCAGCAGCTCTTGGTAATCGTTCGGCCATGGAGCTACCGGCCAGTTCGGGTATTTCGCATCGTCGGAATCCCCCGGACAGCCGGAGAACGTGTTGACCACCGGAACTTCCAGGCGCTGCGCCAGATCGACCGTCTTCACGAACGTATCGTGGAACTCCTTCGCGATATGCCTCTGCGGATGGAGCGGATTGCCGTGGCAGCTAAGAGCGCTGATCGTGAGCCCGCGGGATTCGACCGCCTGCTTGAACGCCTTGAGCTTGGACGCGTCGGCGAGCAGCGTATCCGGATCGCAGTGAGCGTTGCCCGGATATGCGCCCGTGCCGATCTCGACCGCTTCCAGTCCTTTGGAGGCGATATAATCCAGCGCCTCCTCGAACGGACGGCCGGAGAACAATACGGTAAATACGCCAAGTTTCATAGCGGATATCCTCCTTCCCGGTTATACGAAAGGCTTCGGGGCGAAGCCTTTCGCTGAAAGTAGCATGTACGTGATAACAGCAGCTTGCGCCGATTATTGGTTCAAATAAACGGTTTTGCCGGTACGGCCGGATTCATACAGCGCTTCAAGAATTTCTGTTACGACAAGCGCTTGCTCCGGCTTAACGAGCGGCTCTTTGCCTTCCAACAGCGCTTCAACCCACAAGCGCGCTTCCATATCGCCGCTGCCTTCCTTCTTGCCGTCGTAGAACGCTACGCCGCCGGCGTCCGTTTTCACTTTCGTGTCGAACAGACGGCTGAATTGCTCGCCATTGATGCGCAGCCCGTCTTCCATATCGGCTCCGCCCTCGGTTCCGCACAGTACGGATTTGGCTTCGCCGACTTGCAGCGTGTTGAGCGCCCAGCTCGATTCGAGTACGATCGTAGCGCCGTTCTCCATCTTGATGAAGCCGAATGCGGAATCCTCTACCGTAAATTTCTTCGGGTCCCACGGGCCCCATGCGTTAGCCGCATTTTCCCGGCTGCCGAGCTTGTGGAATACCGAGCCCGTCACGCTGACCGGCTTGTAGTTGTCCATCATCCAGAGCGTCAGGTCGAGAGCGTGCGTGCCGATATCGATAAGCGGACCGCCGCCTTGTTTCTCTTCGTCCAGGAATACGCCCCAGGTCGGAACCGCGCGCCGGCGGATTGCCAGAGCTTTGGCGTAGTAGATCTCGCCGAGCTGGCCGCTTTCAGCCACTTGCTTCATATGGAGGCTGTCCGGACGGTACCGGTTGTTATATCCGATCGTGAGCTTTTTGCCCGTTCTTTTTGCGGTCTCCACCATACGGCGGGCGCCTTCGGCCGTTTTGGCCATCGGCTTTTCGCACATAACGTGCTTGTCTGCTTCCATAGCAGCGATGGAAATCTCCGCGTGAGAATCGTTAGGCGTACAGACGTGAACGACGTCGATCGTTTTGTCCTCAAGCAGTTGACGGTAATCCGTATATACTTTCGCACCTTCCGCGCCGTATTTCTTAGCCGCTTCCTGAGCGCGCTCCTCCACGATGTCGCAAAATGCTACCATTTCCGCATTTTTAACTTTAGCCAGTCCCGGCATATGTTTGCCGTTGGCGATTCCGCCTGTACCGATAATGCCGATTCTCAATTTTCCGTTTGCCATGAAATTTACACCCTCCTACTATTCGCTTCCGCTACTTCTTTTATATACGTTAGCAAGTTCAGTTCTATGTAATCATAAAGCTATTTTTTTGAACATGAAGTATATGATCAAAAGATGAACTTTCTGGCTACGATTATTTTTCCAGCTTGATTTTCTGCTCGCAAACCCTTGGGCAGACACCCGTTCAGCCGGGTTGATTTATCTCAGAAGCGTGCTAGTAATCGTTATAAATCAGAGTAGTTGTCATAGTTCGACCCCAATATTCGACCAAAATTATAATGATTACTCATGAATTTACAAAATCTATCAGGTTCCCATTATTTTGCTTTATAGTTCTATCGGCTTATAGTATACTGGACTGGAAACGATCTCACAGATGCAGATTGGGGAGTCATTATGGAAGCTTTATCGTTCATGGCTTTTTCGATGCTGGAATGGTTTTCGCTGATTATCCTGTCCTTCACGATGTTCAAGATCGAGATCAGGGGATTCCGTGGACAAATCGTTTTCACATCGTTTTTGCTGTCTCTACTTTCTTATATACTAATAGTCGCCTTAGATCTGGTAGGATATGCGACCTTCCTGCAGCCTCCGATCGTGTTTATTTTTTATTGGCAAATGTTCCGTATCCCCGCCTTTTATGCCGGACTGATTATGACCAACGGCTATTTGGCTTATATTTTCCTTACATCGATATCGTATATCGTCTTGCAACAGTTGGGTTCGATCCTCGTCGTTCCGGATACGACGATCAGCTTTGCCAATCAATCGGTCACGGCCCTTGTAGCTTTATTGGTTGCGTACGCTATTTATAAATACCGGATCGGGTACACCTTTGTTCCGTATTACCCGAACTCGAATATTAAGTTCACCAAAATCAATACCAGACTTTTGCTGTTTACGATTATGGGTTATCTGGCTTTAACCAGCTTTAATTTCTTATACTTTTTGGGCAACTACACCCAGTTTATTATTATTCCGATTACAGTATCTCTAGTCCTCTTACAATATTGGGTACTGAAAAAGGAGTTTTCCGATGATCATTGAAGCCTGGTCCGAGAAAATCGCCCGATCCATTAAAAACACCAATGAAAACATAACGGTAAGTATCCCGGTGATGAAATTTGCCCTGATTATCATCATCAACTTTACGATACCGGTGGTCGTCTCCTTATTGATCGGTCTGTTGACGGGCAAGTTTCTGGAAACCTTAACGGCCATAACCTTTTTCGTAGTTCTGCGGCTCTTGTCGGGCGGCTTCCACTTCCAGTCCCCGATCCCATGTATGATCACGATGGTCGTTATAACCGCCGTTCCTCCACATGTCAGCTTGCCTGATATGTGGAGTACAGCCTTTACGATCGCCGCTCTCATCCTGGCAGCTCTTCTGGCTCCTTCCAACTTGCGCGGATACCACACGATGCCGGAAAAATACTATCCTTTAATGAAGGCTGCTTCCGTCTTACTCATATGCAGCAATTTTTTCTTCCACTCCTCTGTGATCGCATCCGTGTTTCTAATCCAAGGCATTCTATTGTTTCGATGGAAGGAGGTGTAAACCGATGGTACAAAAAGCAGCAAACGTAGTCGCCCATGTCCTTGATCTTGTAGCTCGTTGCTTCGTGCAGACTGCCTCTCCTTCGACTCATCGTCCAGAAATACCGGAGGAATTGAAGAAGTAATCTTTGATTAAGGCTGTCAGAGCCTTCTGACAGCCTACCCTTTTTGCTGGAGTTGACACTATAATGAAGTATCCCGTTACTCACGATCCGGATAACAATGGTCGAGTCATCATGCTTGATATAGAAGACATTGTTAAAATAGAAGTACATAACCGCAGCGTAACCTTTCATACAACCGAAGAGGTTTACTACCCTTTGGCCTGGAACATTTCTACACTAGAGCCGCATGTACTGGAACACGGTTTTCAAAGGCTGGACCGCAACAACTTGGTGAATATGAACAAAATAACTCACTTTGATGAAGAGCGCGCGCTCGTTTTTTTTGATGCCGAACTTACAAATAAAAGCAAATTTGCTACAATCTCGAACAGAGAAAAAAATAAAGTGAAAAAAGATATTATCGAAATCATCCAGAAGCCCAAAAAGCTGACGGATGACGGCTTCAATATGTAGAATCTCCTTCACGCAGATTAAGCCGCTCCTATCCGTACGGCTTTCACATATAAGAATGACGACTCAATACCGGATTTTCACAACATGAGCACGATTGCTGCATTGGACCGACATTCCTGATGTCGGTTTTTTCACTTCATGCAGCGGCCTTTTCGATAACCTTAACCGATACGGAGAAACATAATGAGCGCTTTGATATTCCTGTTCTTTTCCATGCTCGAATGGATCGCATTGATTCTGCTTACGTTTTCGATTTATCGATTCCCCATGCGGGACTATGCGGCTCAGGTCGGAATTACCGCCTTATTGTTGTCGATTATTTCCTTAGTTTTGTTTGAGTATCTGGACATCGATATACTGGCCACGCTTATTCAGCCCTTATTCGTTTTTCTCTTTTTTTGGCTCTTCTTCAAAGTGCCTGTCTATTATGCCGGCTTATGCGTAGTGAATGGGTATTTAGGTTATGCCGCAATACAATCGATCGTCTTTTATGTGTACGAGCTTCTCGGCATTATGATCAATCCTGGAACGGCTCTCGCTTACTTGGCGCAAGCCGTAACGGCTGCAGTCGCATTTATCGTCATCGGGTTTGCCTTGAAATATCGTCTCGGGTTTTCCTTTGTGACCCCGAACGAAATTACGAGGGTACGGCTGAGGGGAACCAACCTGAAACTGCTGCTGCTAACATTTGCAGGGTACGGAGCACTCTCCAGCTTTAATTTTTTGTATTATTTGAGCGACTATACCATCATCATCGTACTACTTATGTTCTCCGCCTTTGCAATCATCCAATACTGGACGTTCCAGAAAGAGTACGAGTCGTCGCATTGGCACCGGACAAGAGCCGAAATGACCAAAACCCCCGATCTGCCGTAACACACGGCGTTCGGGGGTTTTGGGTTGTATGGCCTAACCGCTACTCTTGCTATAACAGCGCGCCGGTCATGGCGCCTGCACCCAGGCGTCGCCGAGCCACGTCCGGATATGGAGCCAGCCGTTCCAGCTCTCGAAAGCTTGCACCGTCTGCGGAGACAGCTCGCCCATAGCAGGCTCGTCCGCAAAAGGCAATCGGCGGAAGGACGTGACCGACGTGAACTCGACCAACTGCGTCTCGCTCCCGATCTGTCCGGTTACCGCCTTCGGCACGCGGACCCAGTTGCTGCCGAGCCATGTGTCGATCCGGTACCAGTCGCCCGCTCGCTCCCGGGCCGATACGGTTTGCGGACCGAGGTAGGCGCCTACGGGCGTTAACCTGCCGCTAACCCGGTCATACAGATCCGTATCGCCCAGCAGCGTCAACGGCTGCTCGAACGGCTGCGGATCCCAGGGAGATTTGCCCGCTGCGTCCGTCATATACCGGTGCACGCCCGCCGCAATCCCTTCCGCCATCTTCTCCTGATACGCCTCCGTCGCAAGCAGCCGGTCCTCTTCGGCATTACTCATGAAGCCCATCTCGATCAGGATGTTCGGCACTTCAGACCAATTGAAGCCGGACAAATCGTCGCGCGCTACCGTCCCCCGCGAATTCGCCTGCGTCGCAGCCACCAGATCCGTCAGCACGATCTCCGCCGCCGTCTTGCTGAGCGAATATTGCTCATTCGATACGGCCACCGATAACGCCGGATACAAGACCGAGGCTCCCTTCGCTTTGGGCGAGGTGGAGCCGTCCGCATGAATGCGCAAAAACAGATCCGCTCCCGCTCCATTAGCCAGCTCCGCTCTCTCCTTGTTGCTGATGTCGACCTCATGCGTATCTCGCGTCATCACCACTTGGTATCCTAGCGCCTCCAGCTTGTCTCGGATCCGCTTCGACACTTCCAGCGTCAGCACGTATTCCGGCTTGCCGGTCGCGACGCCGCGCGTACCGGACGATACTTTCGGCTTCTTCTCGGAAGAGCCGGGTCCGACCGATTCCAATTGATTATTGCCTCGCAACTGATGTCCCGGATCGATGCATATCACGGGAGCGCCGGAGGCGGCGGCACCCGCCGCAGACGCCAATACGGCCTGCACAGGCAGGCTAAGACTCAGAAGCAAGCTAAAAGCCAACATACGTTTGATTCTACCGGTTCTCACAGCTGCAATCCTCGCTATAGTATGGATTTTGATCCTGCTGTTAGTACTGTACCATCGTTTGGCGGCGTGCACAACGGCGGCGCCCTTCGTATGCATACTCCCCTCCCGCCCTCCGGCCCAAACCGAATAAGCTGTCATGAAAGGACGAAAATCCGATATGCTCTAGTAATGCGCTTTCGGATAAGCGCTATTCCTATCTTAAAAGGAGAGGATCGCATGCACACGCTGGATTGGGTTGTCATGGGGCTCTATTTCCTGCTCATGGTCGGGATCGGATTATGGTCGTACCGCCAGGTGAAGGGAACCCGGGATTTCTTCACTGCAGGCGGCCGGATGCCGTGGTGGTTAGCGGGCATTTCCCACCATATGTCCGGCTACAGCGCCGCCGTGTTCGTCGCTTACGCGGGCGTCGCCTACAAGTACGGCTTTACGCTTTATATCTGGTGGGCCGTACCGGTCGCGGTGGCGGTCTTCTTCGGCGCGCGCTGGATCGCCCCGCGCTGGTCCCGGCTGCGGCAGCAGCTTCAGATCGAGTCGCCTACGGAATATTTGGCGGCAAGGTATAACGTGCCGACTCAGCAAATTATGGCATGGAGCGGCGTGTTGCTGAAGCTGTTCGACGTAGGCGCCAAGTGGGCCGCCATCGCCGTTATTTTAAATGTGTTCGCCGGGGTGCCGCTGACGACCGGCATTATCGTCTCCGGCGTGCTCTCGCTGTTTTACATCACGATCGGCGGATTGTGGGCGGACGCGCTGACCGACTTTGCCCAGTTCATCGTCCAGCTCGTTGCGGGACTCGCGATGTTCGTCATCGTGCTGATCAAGCTCGGCGGTCTCGGCTCGATCGTCGACCTGTGGGACCGTCTGCCGCCGACCCATAACGATGCGTTCGCCGGACCGTATACGCTCGGCTTCGTGCTCGCCTACCTGCTGATCAATTTCCTCAGCTACAACGGCGGCACGTGGAATTTGGCCCAGCGGTTCATAGCGGCTCCGAATGGCAGAGAAGCGCGCAAAGCCGCTTATTTGTCCTCCGCGCTATATTTGATCTGGCCGCTCATTCTGTTTTTTCCGATGTGGGCCGCTCCGGTGTTTTATCCGTCTCTGGCCGATCCGAACCAGTCGTACTCGATTATGGCGATGGACCTGCTGCCACCCGGGTTGATCGGGCTTGTGCTCGCCTCGATGTTCGCCCATACGATGGCGATGACCACATCGGATGCGAACGCGATTACGGCCGTCGTCACCCGCGACATTTTGCCGAAACTGTTCGGCAGGCTCCGTACGATGAGCGGCAAAGCGTCGCTGCTCGCCGCACGCGTAACGCTGGTCGTCTTCACGACGCTGACGCTGATCGTCGCCATCAACCAGCAAAACTTCGGCGGCATCCTCAGCCTGCTGATCACCTGGTTCGGCGCCCTCGTCGGCCCCATCTCGATCCCGATGCTGCTCGGCCTGCTGCCGGCCTTCAAGCGAAGCGGCTCGGCGGCGGCGATCCTATCCTGGGCCGGCGGCCTGCTGACGTTCGGGTACGTGAAATATATCATGGAGAACGCCTCCACCGCCGTGCTGGTCGCCTCTCCGGTCGTCGTCTCCGCCGTGCTGTTTATCGGAATCGGCTGGTTGACGAAAAAAAGCAGCGTTTCTCCGGAAGTCGATCGGCTCGTCGACTCGCTGAACGAAGACGCCAAGTAACTCCATCCGCTAGAGCGATTTGGAACACCCAAAAAGTTGTTCCGGAGACTCCGCCGGGCCATGTATAATGAAAGCAAGACAGCACCAGCCGAAGGAGAATCCGCAATGAGTTCCGTAGCCGCATTCCAAGATTTGACCGACAATTTGCCCGACTGGGTCGAAGCGTACCGCGCTTATGCCGCAGAGGGCCGGGTCGCCACTTATATTCCGGAGCTCGCTCATGCACCGCAGCAAGCGCTCGGCATCACGCTGCACCATAAGTCCGGAGCCGTTATCTCTGCGGGTGACGCCGGTATGCCTTTTACTCTGCAAAGCATCTCCAAAGTATTCACGCTGCTGCTGGCCCTCATGGACCGCGGCGAAAAAGCCGTATTCGAGAAAGTAGGCATGGAGCCGACCGGCGACGTCTTCAACTCGATGCTGAAGCTGGAGCTCGTCCAGCCCGGCAAGCCGTTCAATCCGCTGATCAACGCGGGAGCGATCGTCATCTCCTCGCTCATCCGGGGAGACAGCCCGGAACACAAAGCGGAGCGCATCGTCCGGTTCATCCGCGAGCTGGCGGGAGACGAAGGACCTTCGATTAACGAACACGTCTACCGCTCCGAAGCGGAGACGGCGAACCGCAACCGGTCGCTCGCTTATTTTCTGAAAGATAACAAAGTGCTTGACGAGGAAGTCGAACCGACACTGGACGTTTACTTCCGTCAATGCGCCATCGAGGTTACATGCGCCCAGGTCGCCCGCATGGGGCTCGTTCTGGCAAATGACGGCGCCGACCCGTTCACCGGCCGCGAGCTGATCCCGAAACGGTACGTTCGAATCGCCAAGTCGTTCATGGTGACGTGCGGCATGTACAACGCTTCCGGCGAATTCGCCATCCAGGTCGGCATCCCCGCCAAAAGCGGCGTAGCCGGCGGCATTCTGGCGCTCGTCCCGGGCGAGCTCGGCATCGGCATCATCGGACCGGCGCTTAACGACAAGGGCAACAGCACGGCAGGCGTCCACCTGCTCCGACTGCTCTCCGAGCGGTACGATTGGAGCATGTTCTGACCGGCTGGCCTGTGGCCTTCCCCCTCCTTACACAGAACTTATCGCTTTCCGTACCAACGCAAAGACGCTTCCCATCCTGATGAATCATCGGGAGGGAAGCGTCTTTGTATCGGAATCCGGCGGGCGATTCGCGCAGGCCTTTTCAGGAAGGCTTCTCCAGCACCATATTCCAATCGACTTGCCGATACGGACTATGCGGGGAAGCGAGCAGCTTCGTCAGAACGGGCCGGTTACGGCTGACGTAGTCGAAGGTCAGATCAGCATCCACATATTGCACGCCCGCCGCGAAGCCGTTCACGTACTCGCTCCAGCCCGAATACGACCGCTGTGCGGCACGCGTGATCTGCAGCAGATAGGTCCAGTAATCGTCTTGCTCCATATAAGGCCGCTCTATAACCTACCGCAAGCACGCGAATCAGTGACGCATACAGCAGCAGCAATACGATCACGTACAGAGTAAGCCGGAACGGCAGCTTGGTCCGCTTCGGGTCCTGCTCCTCCGGAATGATCCGGGTGTCGATCAGACGATCCGTCACCGTAGCCGCGTCTTGATACAGGGACAAGCCCGGCAGCTTCAGCATCTCTTGCACAAGCCCTGGGAGCTGCCGGGGCGGCATATCCAGCACTTGGCCCGTTACCTGCAGCGACTGGAAAGCGTCGTAACGCAGACGCAAAAACGTATCGGTGTCCCGTCCTCCCCCGCCGCATAGAAATGTAAAGCGCAGCTCGGGCCCTTCGAGCTGTCCGGTCAAATACTCGACGAAATCCGAGTAGCGGTCGCCGAAATACGCTTCCTCCTGCGCCTGGTTCCGCCATCCGAAATTGTCCTCCAGCAACTGCCAGATGCTGCGCGGAAGCTGATCGCGCTCCTCCAGAAAATCCGCCATCCGATCGCTCAGCGTCCGCTTCAGCTCCACATTCCAGACGACGTCCGCGCTCAGCAGCTCCTGCCATCGTTCCACCTGAATCCGGGCGGCGAAGTCGTCGTACAACGATTCGGCCTCTTCCATAAACTCCCCGATCGGCGTGTTACTCTGCCGGAATTCGTCGTGCGTGTCGAGCAGGGTGAACCTTGGAAGTTTATAGTCGTCCTCCCGGTCATCTTCCTCGTAGTCGCCGTCCTCCTCGGGATGGTGAATTTTCAGCCTTCGGGCGTAAGCCGCTTAATGTGCGTGACATCGCGGGTCGGCTCGATGCCGAAAATTGGTGAAATCTTCCCCGCCCAGGTAGTTGTCGCCCGCGATCGACTTCACTTCCATCACGCCTTCGAAAAACTCCAGGATCGACACGTCAAACGTACCTCCTCCCAGGTCGAAGACGAGGAACTTCGTATCCGATTCCTCCTGATGGAGCCCGTGCGCAATCGCGGCCGCCGTCGGCTCACTGATCAGCCGCTCCACCTTCAGGCCGGCAATTTCCGCCGCGCGTTTGGTCGCCTTGCGCTGCGTGTCGTTGAAGTAGGCGGGAACGCTGATCACCGCCTCCGCGATTTCCTGCCCGAGGAACGCGTCCATTACCTCGCGCTTGTAAGTTTTCGAAAGGTGTCTATTTCCGCCACTTCATGTATTATCGGCAAACATCTTGTTTATTTTTATGAAAAGTGGCGAAATGCTCCTTCGCACGCGGCGAATTGCAAAAAAGCCCTCTTCACAAACAAGAGGGCCGTACTTGTACACTACGAATCTATCGGCCGTTAGGTGGCGCCCAACGACAGCAAATCCGGCTTAGCCATACTCCCGGGCCAATGACCTCCAGACCTGCTCGAACGTTTCCGTCCGGAACCAGACCATCTCCATCGCCCGGGACAGCTTCGTCACTTGCTCGCAGGTCAAGCCCAGATCGTTGACCAATTGGATATCGCCGAGCGTCTCCCTGAACGACTCATACCCGGAGCCTGCAAAGGCGGAGTGCGGATACTCGGCGGATTCCGCGACGGTTCGGACCGCAGGGAGCGTCGTGCTCCTCTCTTTCACGAGCGCCTGAATCGGCGTCGACAGCAAGTATTGGATGAAATAACGAGCCTCGTGCACGTTCTCGCACCCTTTGCCGATCCCGATATTCGTAGAGATTGCCAGGGAGCGGTCGTGCCGGCCGGCCGGGAATTTGCAGACGCCCCAGTCGAACCGGCTCTCCTCGTACAGCGTGCACAGGTAATACGTGGACAAGATCATGCCGACCTTGCCCTGCTGGAAAATCTGCTCGCTCAGGTCCGAAGCCGTATGGAGCAGCGGCGCCGCCCGGTGCTTGTAGATCAAATCGAGGATGAATTGAATGCCGGCCTCCCCGGCTCCGTTCAGCGGCGGAAACGCCTGCCCGCTGCGGGCGAATTGCCCTCCCTCCTGCATAAAAAACAGCGGCCACCGGTAAAAGGAAGGCGACAGCGCGAATCCGTACTGAACGGTCGAGTCGTCGATCTGCCGGCTCAGCCGCACCGCGGCCTGTACGAAATCGTCCCACGTCCAGCCGCCGTCCGGAACGTCCAGTCCGCCCTCCTCGAACATCGACCGGTTGTAGACGAGCATAACCGGGGAGAAGGAAACCGGTACCGCAAACAGTTGCCCGCCGCGCCTGGCCGGCTTCCACAAAAAATCGTAAATGTCGTTCCCCGTCTCCAGATGAAGATCCGTTAGCGGCTGCAGCACCGCTTCGATCTTCTCCGCTTCAAGCTCGAACAGAAACCGGTTGGAGATGCTGATCAGATCGGGCTTCAGCTCCTGCATATCCTGCTGTTTGTATCCCGCGTACACAAGCGGCGTGATCTCGCTGGAGAACGGCACGAGCCGGACTTGAATATGAGCGTGCTCCCGGTTGAAGCGTCCGACGATTTCCTCGATCATCGGGTACTCGTAGGAGGGTAGCATCCAGTACAGATTCAGCAGCGTCACCTTCCGGTTCCCCGGGCTGTCCCCGAGCGCGAGAACGACGCTGCCTTTGCCCGCGATCGTCCGGATCAGCCCCTCCCCGGCAAGTTCCGCAACCGCCTTGCGGACGGTCGGACGGCTGAGCCCGTATTGCTCGGCGATCGTATTCTCGGAAGGGATGTATTCGCCCTCCTTCATCTCTCCGCTCATAATCCCCAGCTTCAGATCATGCAGCAATTTCGCGTATTTCTTGGAGCCTGCTCTCACATCCGGTCCTCCCCATAGATTGGCCCCGCTCCCGGGGCGGTGTCCCGTCCTGTCTATATGGCCTTATCATATCACACCCGGACAGACGGCAAAAGCCGGCTCGATTGGCCGGCTCTTCCCGATCCCGTCCGCTTACCCGCCGACGGTCACGATGAGGATGTCGCTCGATGCGGCGCCTGCTTCGTTGGTCAGCTCGGCGCGGTATTCATACGTGCCCGGCCCCCGGTCCGCGATGTTCGTAACGGCCGACTGCGCCGCAGGCGTCCGGTCCGTCAAAGTCCGGGTATCGATCAATACGCCGTTCTCGTACAGCCGGTACTCCGTTCCATTCGTGCCCCACCATAAATTCATACTCACCTGGTAGCTGCCGTCTCCGTCCCAATTGTTATGGGTGATGACCGGCTTGCCCGGCGTCGCTCCCGTCACGGTTACGATGTGTTCGGCGCTCACCGTAGTGCCGTACGCGTTCGTAAGCTCGGCATGGTACCGGTATGTGCCGTTGTTCTTGCCGCTAATCGGAGTAACCGCGGATTGCGCCGCAGGCGTCCGGTCGGATAACGGCTGCGTATCGATCAGTATGCCGTTTTCATACAGCCTGTAGAGCCAGCCGTTCTCCCCGTACCACAAGTTCATCGTCATGTCGTAGGTGCCGTCCAGTATGCCGTAGTCGTGACCGTTATTATCCGATAGCACCGGTATGCCCGGCTTGGCCGTACTGTTCGTCGTACCCGTCACGAGCAAGGTGACCGGCTCCGACGTCAGCTCCCCGTAGGTCGCCTTCAGCACGGTCGTACCGGCTTTTTTAAGCAGCAGCAGTCCCGTATTCACGAATTCGGCCACACTGCTGTCCGAGCTCTCATAGTGCGCCCAGCCGGTGGCATCCGCAACTGCGCCGCTGCCGTACACGGCCGTCACCACTGTCTGCCGCACCGTGCCCGCCGGTGCGGGCGAAGTGACGCCTTCCAGGCGGATCGAGACAAGGCCCGGCGCCGAGTACGAATCCCGGTAAGACAGCGGGATGCGGAACGACGCTCCCTGCGCGATGTCGTACACGTACCCTTTGCTGAAATCGTTCGCGTCCCGGTAAGAGCGGATCGGCGTCGTGTCGCCGAGATCGAGGCGATACCGTTGATCTCCCGGCGCCTGCGAGACGCCTACAATCTCGTAGGTGCCGTTGCGCACCCGGTCGTTGTCGACATGGATCATCCGGCCGACCAGCGTCTCCGGCGAGAGCCCGCGCAGATCCAGATTCACGACGATCTCATTGCTCAGCGACATGTCTTTCGTAAAATCGGCGACTGTCCCGTTCAAGCTGCCGAACGGCTTCTGGATAGCCGGTCCGCCGATCGGTCCGATCAGCGTGCCGTCATGTAAATAAGCCGACTCGTACGCCCCGTCCCGTTCCGAATATACCCCGAAAAAGCCTTGGAACCGAAGCCGGTTCTCCACCGTATACACGGCGCTGGGGTCCAGCGAATAAAAGATATAATCTACTCTTCCGTTCGCGAGCTGCACCTTTACTGCCTGAACGGCGTCATCGGTTACGATCGCCCCGTCCTTATACACGCTGAGCCGCTCTGCCGCTGCGATCGTCCGGCTGTTCCGGTACGGCTCGATCACGGACGTGAACGTCGATTTCAAGTCCACTCCCTGTCTCTCGGCCACCATGTAGCGGACCGAAGGCGGGCTCTTGGCGTTATTCTGCGGGGGCTGCCCGCTCGCGAGCGCGACCTGATCGACGTCGCTAAGCATCGTCAGACGAAGATGAACGTTCGGATCTTCCGGATGAATGCCCCAAGTATCCTTCACTTTCCAGTCGACGCTGAACGGCGCCTGCGGATTTGCCGCCCGGTCCACATCGAACAAGTAATGGAACCCACTGCCCTTGTACCCGCTTCCCGAACCGCTGCCCGGCTCCTTCCGCCCGTACGGAACGTCGATACCCGCATACGTGCCTGTATACCGGCCGCTGCCGTCCTGCTGCGGGACGAGTGTCAGCCCTTCCGCCGTTACCGCCGACGCATCCGCACTGTGGAAGCTGAACGTATGGCTGCTCCCGCCCTCTACACGGAAGAAGTCGACCGCATACGAGTTCTCCTCATCCACCCGAATCATCGAGGTCGTCCGGCGGTACGTCTCCGTACTCGGATACACCCGCGGGGCTTCCACGTCGACCAGCTGCACATTCCCGTCTCCGTCGAAATGATGCGGAATGCCAACGATCGAGCCGCTCTGTTTGGACTTATCGACTACGACCGTATTATGGGAGATCGTATTCTCCGTCCATTCCATTCGTTTCGGATCGCTGCCGGTGACGTCCGGATAACCGAGATCCGGGGCCAGATCCATCCCGTACGCGTGAATGCCGAGATTCAGCGTATCCTTATGCCCGTGCCCGCCGTTCCGTCCGAAGTAAAGCCATACGTCCCTCTGCGTATCCTTCTGCGCTTGCTGCTCCCGTTCCCTGTCTTCCGGACGGACCAGAGCCAGCTTCTTGAACGCCGCATAATACCCTGTCGCTCCCGGCGATTGTCCTTCATAGACGAACGAGATCGTATGCGGGCCCGCCTCCAGCCACCGGGTCGCCAGCGTGGAGAAGCTGTCCGGAGCCGAAGCGCCGTAAAAGTCATACGAGCCTGCGTCCACCCCGTCTATGTCGACCTTGTATTTGCCGTAGCTGGGCGCTTTGTTCGGCAGCATGTCGATATCGTATTCGCCCGCAGCCGGTACGGAAAACCGGAACGTGATCGCCGCTCCCGCGCCGTCCGTATTCTGGAACAGCAGCGCGTTGTAATTCGGCAAATATTTCGTTCCCCGGTTCGCGGAGACGATCTCCAGATCGTTAAATTCATAGATAGTCCCGTTCGCATAAAAAGGAGGGCTTCCGTCACGGAGCGCCGCAAGTCCGTAGCCGCTCATCAGCGAGCTGTCCAGCTGCATCGGGCCTTCCGTCGCGATCACATTCGCGATATCGACAGCGACCTGCTCCGGATTCGGGGAGAAGATGCTTCCATGAATACCGCTTGCCGAGCCGCCGTTTTTCAAGTAAATCAGTTGGGCGTGAAGCGGATTGCCCCACCGTTCGAAAGCCAATATATCGTGGCTCTTGTCTCCAACCAGAGAAGGCGAGCCTAGAAAGCCGGAATCCCCGATCGACGGCGTATATTTGCCCAGCATCGTCAGACGGTAAAAAGCGGAAAACATTTTCTGAAATTTGACGTTGCGGTACAGATCGAATTCCGGATAACGCTCGTATCCGTCCAGAACCTCAGCCGCTTCCAGAAACGTGTTCAGCCACAAGCCGTTGTAGCCGGGCGCCGCTTCGTTGCCCATCCCGTCCCGGTCGACTTCGTCCGCCAGCAGCCGGTTCAGGTCCCCGCCGGTCACCTGATATTGTCTGCCGTATGGCCGGTCCGGGTCCTGGACCACGACGAGCCCGCCCGACTGGAATACATAATCGAGCCACATCTTGGAGGCGACCTCTTCGTCGAGCACGACCGCTGCCAGTGCTAGAGCGCTTTGGTGCATCCCGTTGTTGCCGCGGATCTGCGACTTCTGCATGCCCGGATAGACGATGCGCACGATATGGTCTTCGATGTTTTTCTGGATCGCCGCCGCGGAATGTTTCGGATTCGCCATCTGGTACGTCTGCGCCTTGGCCGACAAAAAGGCGGTCAGCCGATCCTCCAGAACCTCGATCTCCGGGAAAAAGGCGTCGTAGGCGAACAGAAGGCTTTTGACGAGTCCGGTCTCCCAGATGTCGTTCACCGCTTTCCCTTGCGCGGAATGGACGGAAGGATCGCCGTTATCGAATCCTTTGGCCCACGGATAAGCGGTCACGTCGAGGTCCGGATACAGATCGGCCACCCGGTCGAGCAGAATAAGACCTTTATAGGCATATTCCGCATCGCCCGTGTACAGATAAGCATCCCGCAAGCTGTTCAGAGCTTTCATAATAAAACCGTTATACCAAATGCCCCAATGGTTGTAGTAGGCGATAAAGGTCCAGATGTCGCCATTCGCTTCCGTCCAGCCCCAGCCGTCGTCGACTCCCCAGTCCGATTGCGGGTCGCCGGTATTCGTCAAATAGGGGGCTCCGTTGCTCAGGGCCTGCCGGTAGTCGAACACACCGTATTCGTTTATCCCGCTCTGGTAGAAGGAGGCGAAGTCGTTGGTCGGGAAAAATCGTCCGGTTACCGGACTTTGCAGCTTCCAGGGGTACTGGATCGGATCGATTTTCCAAGGGTAATTGCCGTAGCTGCTAATCGTGGAATCGTCCGGATCGGGACTGCCCTTCTGCCTTAATTTGTACCGCGTGGCGATCCCGAGACTGCGGGAGACGCTTTGCGGCGTCACGATACTCCACAGCTGATCGTCGCCAACCGCCGCATAAGGCGCCGCGCTGGTCACCGCCGAGTCTCTCTGGGCCCGCGCCCAGTCGTAGGCTGCAATATTGGCTTGGGCGTTCGCCCGTTTGGCGTCGGTGTAGTAAGTACTCTTCGTTTTGCTGCCCGTGACATTCCCGCTGAAATCGTCCGCTCTCAGTGTCAGGATCGTCGTCTTCGTCGTTCCTTCGGCAGTCACTTTGATCTTGATCTCGCTGCTTCCTGCCGACAGCGCCTGGAAGACGCCCGTTGACGGATGTACGGCGAATACGCCGGGATTGGAGCTGGCATACGTCACTTGCGAGATGTCCGCCGCTTCCAGCAGCGATCCGTCCGTTCGGGTGCCGTACCATTCTACCGTGCCGCTATCCCCGAGCTGATACAGCGTCTTGGAGGTGGCGGGCACCAGATGGTCGAACAGCGACGAAGGGGTTGACGTAACTTCCCGAAATGCGGCTTCGTCATAATAAGTCGTTCCTTTATTGGCGCTGGACAAATAAAGCAGCAATGTGGCGGCAACAGCCCCGGCCGGCGCGGCGGCCCGGATCTCTGTCCTGGCCCACTGCCCCCGGGTATCGTTCACTTTGGTGCTGACCGGAGTCAGACGTTTGCCAGCCGCGTCCCAAAACTCCAAATACAGATAAGAGTTCGTATCCACGTTGTAGGACATGACCGAGGCTTCGTAGTTCTGCCCGGGCGTTACCGGAATTTTGGAGCTGCGCAGCCCCGCCGACAGGGTAAGGTTCGTGATTTTGGCACTGTAGGTGCCGGCATACACTTGCTCGGTCGACGTCTGATACAGCTGGTTGTTGTCGTAAATCGTCCAGTCGGACGGCTTCCCGTTCGTTTGACTTTCGAAGTCCTGGTTTTTCGGCTGCAAAGATTGTTCAGCATTCACGGCAGTTGCCTCCGCGGATAAAGTTGGAATCGGTAAAGCGAACAAAGAAAGCAGGAGTGCGCAAACCAGCAACATACTTATAGCTTTGAAATGAAGGCGAGATCCCATATTTGAGAACAACTCCTCTTACAAAATGGCAGTTCGTTTACAGCATTTGCAAGCGGTTACATGTTGTCCGGTACGTGAAGCCGTTCTGCGGTTCTTGCTGCGCGTTATCCGTCCGGCCCATGCTTCGGGCGAAGCCTCCCTCCTTCTGGGAATTATTATTTACATGCATAATTTACATGACAAAATACTGACTGTCAATGAAAAAACAGAAAACGAATAATTTAAACGGGCTGTCTGTCTCCAACGTTGTTTTGCGATTTTTCGAGCCAAACTTTGAACCGGATGACCTTGAGAAAAAGGACCTCAATCTCCACATTACCATGGAGGTTGAAGTCCTTTCGTTTGGAAAAGCCCCCCTTATTTCAACCTGTTGGTGGGGGCCGCACTCTTTTGCCGAATTTATCCGCCTCGAACTGCTAGATCCTAATCCTGACGATGTACCCGATGTAGCGAGTTGCCCGTGGATGCTGCTTTCTATATAAAAACGACAATCGTCCTGAGGGAGAACGACTGTGTTTCAGCGGATGTAAATGCGGGTAGTAAAAGGTTAACCGAGGTTTTCTTTCCGAAGCCTGTTCAGGAGCGGCAACGCGCTCCCTGCACTTCAATCCTGCAAAATCCAACTAGAGAACGGCCGGCAGTCCGTCCACTGTATACGTCGTACAATCCGTCTGCACCGCGAGCGGCGGTTTCGGCGGTTTCGGCTGTTTCGGCTGTTCCTTCTCGACGTATCCCGTAACGCCCATCTGTCTCATGATCACCCGGATGTCCAAGCTGATCTTCACTCCGGCAGTATTCATCTAACTCCCCCCGATGATTGGAAATTAATCCCTAGTAATAGTTATCGCACGATGGCGGTGTAAATACTGTCAAAGTGTGTCGGGTATTCACATAAATTTTCATTTAAATTTAGACTAAGATTGCATAAATAACTAGAACGAAAGCTTCGGCTTTTACAGCCGATGCTAACCCCCGTCCTACTCGGCTCCGACTCCCGCACGACTAGCGCACCGGGATAAACAAGGTATTTTCACCTAATTCGCCGCATCCGCTCAAGTCCTTCGCCCCCTATCTTTCCCTTAAAAAATACTTAATGGAAATATTACCCTTTCGACAAGAACCAACTTTTTAGACGGAAATTTACTGTCGAAATGTGTAGTCCGGCCGATTTTTTAGGCCTTCAACATTTTTCCAAGATGCCCGGCACCGGGCTGGATCTCCGATAGACAACCGGCAAGCGGAACTTTATGATGAATATGTATAGTAGACGGGAGGGATGTGTATTGAGGCAAAAAATTGCGCTGGTCACCGGAGGCAATTCCGGCATGGGGCTGGCTACGGTTATCGGGCTGGCCCGGAGCGGATACCGGGTCGTCATGGCTTGTCGGAACGCGGAACGCGGGGAGACCGCCAGACGGGAGGCCGGACGGCAGAGCGGCTCGACGGCGATCGAAACGATGACATGCGACCTCGGGTCGCTGGCGAGCATCCGGGAGTTCGCAGACCGTTATCTGGCCCGGTTCGATACGCTGGACGTGCTGGTCAACAACGCGGGAGTCGTCACGGTCCGGAGGCATACGACCTCGGACGGCTTCGAAGCGATGATGGGCGTTAATCACCTCGGTCACTTTCTGCTGACGAACCTGCTGCTCCCCGCCCTTCGCCGTTCGCCCCAGGGCCGCATCGTCATCGTATCGTCGGGAGCGCACAAAGCGGGTACGATCCGGTTCGAAGACCCCCATCTGACGAAACGGTTTCATGTAGTAGCCGGCTACGGCCAATCCAAGCTGGCCAACATTTTGTTTACGCGGGAGCTGGCCGAACGGTTGAAGGATACGAACATCGCCGTTAACGCCGTACACCCCGGAGCCGTAGCAACCAATCTCGGAGTGGACCGGCAGACCGGCTTCGGCAAGTTCGCATACAAACTGCTGAAGCCTTGGATGCAGACGCCTGCGCAAGGCGCGTCGACCGCGCTGTATTTGGCGATGAGCGACGAGGCCGCGGGGGTTAGCGGACAATATTTTTACAAGAAAAAGCCCGCGGCTGTATCCGCTAAAGCGAGCGATGCCCTCTCGGCGAAACGGCTATGGGCTTGGAGCGAGCAGCAGGTCGGGCTGACCCGGGACGGGTGAGCCGAACGAACGGACTGCCTGATTGTATTCCTATTTGTACGTGTTCAAAAAGTCCGGTTTTCAGCACCGAGAAGATGGGATGAAGCTAGGAAATGAGGTAGTGGGAACTACGTGAGCACCGGAAGTTCCGGCTGAATTCCATATTCGATGTCGAGCAGTCTTCCTGATCTGCTTCGTGATCAAAAGCGTGCTTTTTGATCAACCTCTATTTGTACTTCGCGATCAGATCCATCTTGGTGTTCCATACGGTCTCGCTCATGTCGACCGGATAAGGCTCCGGGTTCATTTTGCGCAAATAAGGGTCCCAGAACAAGTCAAGCTGGTTGTTGTGATAAGCGCGGATCTCATCCAATCCCGGCAGACGGCCTACCTGCTTGCCGCCCTCGAAGACGGGCTGGAGCAGCTCGACAGCCTCAAAATCGGTTACATCCTTCTGCAAATACGTATGTACCGGATCAAACAGCTTCAGCTTCTTCGCTTCCTTCACCCGCTCATGCACGAACGCAATGTAATCGCCCTCGGCTTTGCCGTGCTGACCGACGATCCGGTATACGGTTTTCATCCCCGGCGTCGTAATTTTCTCCGGATTGCCGGATATTTTAATAACCGGCACGTAGTCGTCTCCTTGCTTGCGGGCGACCAGCTTGTATACGCCTCCGAGCGACGGATTGTCCGCCGCGGTAATCAACTGCGTGCCGACCCCCCATGCATCGATGCGAGCTCCTTGAGCTTTCAGATCGAAGATGAGATTTTCGTCCAGATCGTTGCTCGCTGTAATCGTTACATAGCCGAGACCGGCTTCGTCCAGCATTTTTCGGGCCTGGATGGATAAGTAGGCGAGATCCCCGCTGTCCAGCCGGATTCCTTTCAGCTTGTGCCCGCGCTGTTCGAGCTGCTTGCCTACACGGATCGCATGGGGGACGCCCGATTTCAACGTATCGTACGTATCGACGAGCAGCACCGCATGGTCCGGATGAACTTGCGCGAACGCTTCGAACGCTTCCAGCTCGGTATCGAAATCCATCACCCAAGCGTGGGCATGCGTACCGACGGTCGGGATGCGGAACAGCTTGCCCGACTCCATGTTGCTCGTGCCGTCGAAGCCGGCGATATAAGCTGCTCTCGATCCCCAGATTGCCGCATCCGCTTCCTGCGCTCTGCGCGTTCCGAACTCGAACAGCATATCTCGGGGAGCGACCCGGCGGATTCGGGACGCTTTGGTAGCGATCAGCGTCTGGTAGTTCATGAAGTTCAGCAGCGCCGTCTCAATTAGCTGGGCTTCGAAGATGCGCGCCTCGACGCGGATGATCGGCTCGTTCGGGAACACGACCGTCCCTTCGGGCACCGCATGGAGCGAGCCCGTGAACTTCAACCGCTTCAGCTCGTCGAGAAACGCTTCCTCGTACCCTTCGGATTGTTCGCGCAAGTAGGCGATATCGTCCTCGTCGAAGCGCAGGGCGTTGATATAATGAACGATCCGCTCCAGCCCGGCAAATACCGCGTACCCGTTGTTAAACGGATTTTTGCGGAAATAAGCGTCGAACACGCGTACCTGGTTGTGCCGGTTCAGCTTCCAATGTGCGTAGATCATGTTGATCTGGTATTTATCCGTATGCAGTGTCAAATCCCCGTAGTTCATCGGTTGTCATCCTTTCGGCAGGGGGGTCCCCGTAGAGTGCCGGACAGTTCGATCCGGACGGATTCTTGATGTCGGCTCCCGGAATCAATCCGGAACCGGCTGGCCGCCGCTTAGCAGCGTAGCGCCGAGGGAGCCCTGGAAATGGCCGAGCGCCCAGTCGTGACCGGGAGGGTTAAATGTTGCGACCGCATCCGTATGGACGACAATGCCGAACCCTTTGTTGTACGCATCCACCGCCGTGTGCAGGACACAGATGTCGGTGCAGACACCGACCAGGTGCAGCTCCCGAATCCCCTGCTCGCGCAGCTTCAGCTCCAGATCCGTGCCGCAGAACGCGCTGTACCGCGTCTTGTCCATCCAGTACATGGCATCGCGGTTGCGGCGGTATACGTCATCCAGCTTGCCGTACAGATTCCTTCCATCCGTTCCCCGGATGTTGTGCGGAGGGAACAGTTTGTGCTCCGGGTGAAGCGTGTCTCCCGCCTCATGAAGATCGACGGCCATAACGACCCAGTCTCCTTGCGCCGCGAACGACTCCGCGAGCTCTGCGATGCGGTCTTCGATATCGATCGCCGGCTGTCCGCACGGCAGCTTGCCTACGACGAAATCTATGGTATAGTCGATGACGATTAAGGCTTTCATAGGATTACCTCCTGTTGGGAAGATCGTTTTTATCGTTCCGTGTTTGTTGCAGCTCTACTGCTCTTTGCAGCGCAGCTGTTTATCCATAAATCGACAGCTCCGGCACAAAACCGGTAAACCTGTACAACTGGGCGGCGCGCTGCGAATAGCGGTTCGACTGCTTCGGCTTGCCCTGCTCATCCTTCGCTTCTTCCAGCAAGCCATACCGGCTCCGGGTCGACGTAATTTTGCGGATAAAGTTCGGTTCCTCAAAATCCGGTACGACGGTGCGGATCACCTGGTACAATTCCCCGATCGTAAATTCGTCCGGCAAAAACTCCTTCGCAATCGTCGTCGTCCGCATCTTGGCCCGGACTCTCTCCAGCGCGTCCCGCACAATGCGGCCGTGGTCGAAGGCCAGCTCCATGGCCAGCGCCTCCTCCACCGGAAACAGGCGGACGTCCGCCGCGTCGTCCTGGGCTTTGCGGTCAGCCAAGTAGCGCTCGTGCACAAGTGCGAAGAAGGCGTGGGAGATGATCCAGCCCCTCGGGTCGCGGTTCGGTTCGCTGTACACGTTAAAATACTCGAGATGAACGTCGGCTACGCTCGTCTCCTCCATCAGCTCGCGCCGCGCGCAATCGTACATGCTCTCGTTCTCGTCGCTAAACCCGCCGGGCAGCGCCCATTGGCCCTCGAACGGCCATTTTTTGCGCTGGATGAGCAGCACCTCCAGTTTGCGGTCCGGCAAAGCTTTCTTGCCCGTCCCCTTGTCCTCCGAAGTGATCGTAAACATGACGATATCGGAGGGGGCCCCGTCCGGCGTCCGGTATTTGGCGGGCGTATAGTTGGATTCGTTCTCGATCTCGTCGGTCGGATGCATGAGCGTCTCCTTCAAATTGTGGTTTTGATAATGTCATAATGACATATTATGATACGAATGTCAACTCGAGTTTCTGGCTTGAACGCACTACAGTTCCTTATCTGTTCCAGCACGATCAAAGACCGATGCGGTCATCGCCGCATCGGTCTGCTGCCACTGCTTATTCCTTCAAGAAACAACTACGATTTCTACAACGTCCTTCTTCCGTTCATCTTCCTCGGCAATCAGCCGAACCGTACGCATGCTTCGATCGTAAACCCAGCCTTCTCCCTCGACGCCGCAAGAGACATCGTCCCGATTACTCTTCTCCACTCGTTCCGGCAGCCTCGCCCCATTGATTTCAATGCAGGCGGGCTTCGTATCCGAATGGATCAGGATATCGTAGCTGCGTTTCGCCGACATTCCCTCATACATTCCGGTTCGCGGACTTATTCGCAGAACGACGGCATCCTGTTGCTGCCGGCATTCGATCCGCGTCTCGGCAACGTTCCCCTCCTCATAAAGGAAAGTCGTCCCGTCATCCTCATACAGCGTAAAATTGCTGGCGTCATGCGGGTAAACCAGCACCCCTAAACGTTCGACAGACTTCTCTCCAACGTAGTCCATTTCGGGCCATTCGGGGATGATAGCTCCGGCGCGAACGAATAATGCTCCTCCCGCGTATGCGGGGATCTTGCAGGCGACAGTTTGCGAGCCCGTGTACCGCTCCTTCGTCCAGTAATCGATCCACTCGCCTTCCGGCAAATAGACTTCGTCCGTAAAAGCGGCGACGAGGAAGGAATCGCCGAACATATACTGTCCGAGCAGGTCGTCCGACTTCGGATCGTTCGGATACGCGAGCGGCATAGCGCGGATAATCGGCATTCCCGTACGAGCGGCAGCATGCGCCGCTGAATAAATGTACGGCAGAAGACGATACCGCAGCTTCGCGTACATCTTGAACATAGCCAGCATCTTCTTATCCAGCAGCCACGGATGGCGCCAGTAGGCCCAGCTGTTCACCTGCGACCATGGCTGCAAAAACCCGAAGTGGAGACCGGCCGGAGTAAACACCTCCATGTCGCAGCTTGTATTGACATGTCCGGACAACCCGAGATTCAGCAGCGATACGAGTGGCTTCGGTCCTCCGCCGGTGTCCCCTGCCCAAGTGGCCGCATATTGCTGGATCCCTGCAAATCCGCCTGCCGTATAAATCATCGGTCTGCGCCCCGTCTGCTCCTTAAATGAGCGGCTCCCCCAACAATTGATTCAATCCTTCTTCGTCCCAATCGTTAATAAACGGATAATACAGGACCAGCTCTACCGGCTCTTGCGGAGGTTCGTTTGTTTTTCCTTCCTGTCCTTCCTTTCCGCTTCCACATGCCGTCGTCATGCCGGTTGCCAGTAGGAGCGACAACAGTGCCGCCTCGCTCGCTTTCCCGTTTTTTTGAGCCATCTCCCTTATCCCCTTTGCGAAAATATTTGGAATCTCCGAATCCTTTACACTACAGTCCCTGCCGCGTCAATCCGCGCCGCGCCGTTAACGGCAGCAGTGCCGGCCGCTCCCAAAGTGGCAAGAATCGTTCTTCTGGACATTTTTTCGGACATGTTTCGTTTCATGGGACGTTGCCTCCTTTCATGAATGACCTTCCTTATTGCTTTCTTTGCTTTCGTGGAATTACAATCATTGTATATGGAACCGCATACATTTCGTAGGACGATCGATTGCAATCAATAGGATATCGATGACTGTTTGAATAGGAGGCATAGCGAGTTGAGCGCAAAATCGAACGGAATCGTATTTGAAATGGCCAGCGGCGGCTATTTGCGCGTAGATTCGGTGTCCCCCGGTACGCTGCGGATTCGCCTTCATGAAACGAACGACTTTCCGGAATCCGTCCTCGAACGTTACGGTATCGTCTTACATCGCAGTTCGTGCGACTACGTGCTGGAATACGACGGTCCTGCTTCACAATCCGAACGGACAAAGCGGCGCTTACGGTCGATACGCGGAACGGCTGTCTTTCTTTGTGCAATGAACGCGGCGAATTGCTGACGTGCCAGGCCGAACGCCCCTGGTCCGATGCCGCCCAAGGATTCGGCGCTCATTTCACGCTGGCAGACGGGGAGCGGATATACGGGCTCGGCGATGTGAAGAGAGATCGCATTCAGCACCGGGGACATCGCGCCGAGATGCGGATCGAGAATGTACACCGCTACGCCCCCGTTCCATTTCTAATGAGCAGCCGGAAATGGGGGCTATTCATAAACACGACCTGGTGTCACGAGATCGATATCGGCCATGCGCAGCGCGACCTGTTGACATTCCAGGGGACCCGCGGGAAGCTGGACTTCTTCCTGTTTGTCGGCGACTCCTATGCCGAGCTGCTGGACCGCTATACCGGCGTGGTCGGAAAGCCGTTACTGCTGCCCGTCTGGGCTTATGGCCTGACTTACGTATGCCACCAGCAAGTCAATGCGCGCGAGATGGTGGACGATGCGCTCAATTTCCGCCGGGCGGGTATTCCTTGCGATACGATCGGGCTCGAACCGGGCTGGATGGATTCACCCAGCGAATCCGTTCATAAAAACTGGCATCCGGAACGATTTGCCCTCCCTCCTTACTCCAAAAAATCCGATACGTTTATCGGCGCACTGGACAAGCTCGGCTTTAAGCTTAGCTTATGGCTTACCTGCACGCATGACTTGAGCATAGAGGAAGAGCGTTCGTTGTCGGCGTCGAGCGCAATCCTGGCGTTTAACGAAGCGCCCTGGTACGATCATTTGCGGAAGTTCGTCGATCAAGGCGTGAGCGCATTCAAGCTGAGCGGTGCGCCCTTCGGGCTGGAAACGTCCGGACGAAGGTGGGGCAACGGGATGAGCGACGATGAGATGCACAATCTGTATCCGATTTTGCTCGCCAAGCAGCTGCATCTGGGGTATAAAGAGCAGACGGGTTTGCGATCGATGATCTATATGGCCAACGGGTACGCGGGTATGCAAAGATACGCCGCCACATGGGCCGGTACTTCCGATCAGCAACCGGCTCTCGTCTCTATGCTCAATCATGGCATGTCCGGTCATGTCCATACTACCGAGGATATGGACGTCTCTACGCCCGAGGGTATCCACTTCGGTTTATTGCAGCCCTGGTCGCAGGTGAACAGCTGGGCTTACTGGCGCCATCCGTGCTTGCTGGAACACGAACTGCTGCGAACGTTCCGAACGTATGCCAAATTGCGCTACAGTCTGCTGCCCTATATTTATTCAGCCGCTCACAACGCCGCCCGCACCGGTATGCCGATCCTTCGCGCAATGCCATTGGCCTTTCCCGATGATCCGCATGCGGACGAGCTGCAGCATCAGTATATGTTCGGGGGTTCGCTTCTCGTAGCCGCATATACCCGTACCGTTTATTTGCCGGAAGGCGTCTGGTTCGACTATTGGACCGGCGAACGGCATACGGGTCCGAAACAGTTGGAATATGCGGCGGTACCGCCGGCCGGCGGACCGTTGTTCGTCAAAGGAGGCGCCATTATCCCCGTATGGCCGGAGATGAGCCATATCGGACCGAAGCAGCCGGAGACCATCGGTCTCCACCTGTACCCGTACGGCGAAAGCGAATATGTTCTCATGGAAGACGATGGGATAACTTACGGGTATATGGAGCATCGGGTTGCCGAAACGAAAATAAGCTGCCGGACGACGGATAAGCGAACAAAGGTTCGGATCGGTACCCGGAAGGGTCATTACGAGGGAATGCCGTGCAGACGCAGCTACGATCTGTACATTCATGTTCCGGCCAAGCCGCTGCAAGTGACGGTAGACGGAAGCTTAGCCGAGGAAACGGTCCATCCGCCGGAAACCGGTTCGGCGCGCAACACCTGGTATTTTGACCGGTCGTCCCGGATCATCCGGATTGGCGCACAGGAGCATGCGGATAAACCGGAGGACGTGACGATCGAAGTCTGCTACGACACTACTTTTCACCGGGAGACCCCGGCGAGGCATTTGCGTCACGATTCAACCGATTCGTCCGGAACGAACACGCATTGGGAGACGGAACTGGAAATCGGTCTGGAAACGGGGGACCGTGCCAAAGCGTTTGCGGCGCTGGAGGAATGGTGGGTCGAACGGATCGAGCGTATTCCGAACCTGGACGAAGCACGCGTAAACATGCTTATGATTTGCGGATTGTTCGTTCGCGTCTGCAATCGCCAAGGATGGAACGTACAGACCGTACTCGACGGCGAATACGACGCTTTCGTAAATATACAAGCCGTTTTCAGGAAAGAACATGGTTATGACCTCATGCGGCGAGCGGTCCAACAGGTTATCGAGTACCGGCGTTCCGCCAAAAAGTCCGATATCCACCCTCTGATTAAACAAATAACCGATATCGTGGAAAAAGAGATCGACGGCAACATAACGCTTTACACGATGGCCGATCGGCTGCACGTCAACTCCTCCCACTTGAGCCGGATGTTCAAGCAAGCCGTCGGGCAATCGTTCACCGATTACGTGATGGTCCGGAAAATGGAGCGTGCCAAATCGCTGCTTATCGCAGGCAGCAGCGTCTCGGATGCGGCATTGCAGCTCGGCTATAAAGATACGAGTCATTTCATTCGAGTGTTTCGCAAGTATTGGGGGGTGACTCCCGGCGAATTAAAAATGTAACGAAACACCAGCTTACGATCCGGCCCTATTCTCCAGGATGACAATCTCCCGCGCCGGCTGCGGGCCGCAAGCAGCCAGCCGCCGGAGGGCGATTGTTGTTTCCTCCAATATCCATTATGATGGAAAGACAAGTACACTTACCCAACTAAGGATGATTCCCATGCAAACGGCCCGACTGTTAAAGCTTCCTTCCCTACTCCTCGTTCTTCTGGTACCGGCTGCGGCCTATGCGGCTCCCGAGACGTCCGAGACGATCCGCAAACTCGAATTTCGCTCGCCCCATTCGGCGGCCGTCTCGGCACCGGCGTCCGCCGCCACGCTTTGGGGCGCAGACCAATTTGACATAGTCTGGAGGCTGCTCGAGCAGGCCCCGGGGCAGTTGATCGGCTCCGCCGACAACAAGTTCTACTACCAGGCCGCCGGGAGGACTAACGCGGTGCTGCCTTCCGGCGAGAAGGTCCCGGCGAGCAAGTCGCCGAGTCCGAAAACGGACGCTCCGACCGGCTTGAAAGTAACGGAAAACGGAGTAGTAAAGGAAGAGAACGGCAAGATCACGTGGACGTATAAGCCGGACGGCAACAGAAGAGTACTGCCGGATACGCTGCAAACGGATGCGGGGAATCATATCTACTTTCAAGATGACGCCTCGAACTGGTATTCGCTTACCGAAACGGGGCGGCAGCGCTACGTTCTGGAATGGGAAAGGATTCGCGACAAAGTGCAGTGTACCGCCGTGCCTTCCGGGGATGCGGTCTGCGCTTCGCCGGCCTTCGGCCTGATCGGAATCCGCGAGAAAACAAAAGCCCCCCGCCTCTATATCGATGGCAAGGAGCAGTTCTTTTCCCAGCGTCCGGAAGTGATCGACGGCGCGACGTACGTGCCGCTGCGCGCGATAGCGGAATCGCTCGGGGCCGACATCGGCTGGGACCCGGACTCCGCGGAGGTGACGATCCGCAAAGGCAAAACCGTCCGCATCGCGATCGGCAGCGCCGAAGCGTCGATCGGCGGCAAGCGGACAGAGCTTAGCCATCCGCCCCTGCTGCTGGACGGAACGACGTTCGTCCCGCTGCGCTTCATTGGAGAAGCCCTCGGCGAGAAGGTAATATGGGAAGAAGCGACCCGGACGATCCAGATCGCTTCCCCTTGACGTTACTGCGCGTAATCGCCCGTATAGTTGATCAAGGCAACGTCGACGACGCCCTCCACATCGGACAATTCGCTGACGAACGCCGTATTGTCGTCCCGGAGCCTCAGCTCCAGCGTCAGCTCGGTAAAATCTTTGCGCACCGTTTTCGACTTCAGATGATAGTTTAATTTGCGAATGTGTTCGCGTACGCTGTCGGTTGCCGATTCGGAATGGCGGATAATGAGCAGGTATGGCTGCTCCCTCACTTTCCGTCTCGATAGCCAGATCATGGCCAGGCCGACGGCGGCCGAGCCGATAATGGCGACAGGGTACAGCTTCGCACCCGTGGCGATCCCCGCCGATACCGCCCAGAACATGTAGATCGTATCGAGCGGGTCTTTGACCGCCGTCCGAAACCGGACGATACTGAGCGCGCCGACCATCCCGAGCGACAAGACGATATTCGTGCTGATCGTCATGATAATCAGCGCCGTCAGCATCGTCATCAGCACGAACGTGACGTTGTAGTTGTAGCTGTAGACGACACCCCGGAACGTTTTCCGGTAGATGTAGAAAATAAACAGCCCGAGCCCGAAAGCGACGGCCAGTCCGATGATGACGTCGATGTAGGATACATTCCGGAACGCCTCCAGATGAAGCACGCTTTTCTTGAATAAATCCTGAAAATTAGTAGAATCCCCCACTGCAATCTTCCTCTCGCCTGATTCTCCATATCGTTACGGAGTGAAATGTTTGATCCCCAGCTCACGGCAGATGACGTACTTCGAGATCGCGGACCGGTTATGAGCGTGAGGCTGCGCGAGCAGCCGTACCGATTCCGGCAAGAAGGCGTTGAATTTGACCTCCATAATCGTCCGGCCGGTCTCCAGCGCCTCGACGAGGGCCAGATTCGGATCAAACAGATCGTACGTATTCACGGCTCCCGACAGCTTCTTATCGAAGGTGATGCGGACGTCCTCATATTCGTAGATGTACGCTTCCCGGATATAATCGACGATGACCGCCGGGCGGAATCCGCGCATTTCGACGGCCATGTAGAAATCTTTCAGGAGCGGGACAGTCGCATCCCTCAGGACCGATCCGTCCCCTACGAGCAGACGGTCGTACACGTCGCGGCTTAAGGACGCCGACTCTTTGCATACGTAATCCCCGTATTTGCTTTTGCGCTCCAGCTTGATGACCCGGTCGCTTCCGTTATAGACGCGTATCCGATATTTCTCGCGGCTGAACACTCCGTTATTTTTGTCATACAGCGCATGGTCGTGCGGCCCGTCGAAGTAGAGACTGCGCACGCAGTACCCGTCGGACGCTCCGGAGTGTTTGTCCAGCGTAAGCAGCGACGAGATCCGCTGGCGAAGCGCGACATATTCATGCGGGTTAATGTAATACTTCAACTCATGCCGTAGCTTTCGTCCGAGAAATTGCACGTCTACTCCACCTTTATCTGCCTGATTCCATAGTAGGGATCGCCCTTCTCGTCCTCATACGAGTCGAAGGCGACTTGCTTGTTGCCGTTTTTGTCGCGGACTATCACTTTCCAATAATACGTTCCCGGCTTCGGCTTGTCGATCGTCAGCTTCGTTGTCGTCAAGTTCGATTGCTGGCCGACAATCTGGGTGAACGCCGGATCTTTGGCTACTGACCAGTCGTAGTACAAGTCGTCCCCTTGCAGATCGAACGAATGGTCCCAGGTGAAGCTAAGCTGCTGGCCGTTCTGGACCACGTCGCCGAGGAAGATCGGCTTCGGTTTCTGCAGATCCTCCTGAAAGCGGGCTATCGAACGGCTCGGCGTTTCCACGATCCGTTTCAATTCGACTTCCAACTGGCTTGTCCGGATCGGAGAGAAGTCTTTATCCGGCGAGCGGCGGAGGAACGTTTCAACCACAGGACGATATCGTTCAATCCTTTGCGCTACAGACTCGTTGTTGATCGTTTTATACAGCTCTTCCATTTTGTTTTTCAACAAATTGACGTTTTCCTGGCTGCGGAAAAAACGGTTGTGCAGCACGGTTCCCCAGTAATTGCTGATCCCGTTCGAATAGCTGCTGCTTTCGAGCTCCAGCTCCCATCCGCCGTCATAGTCCCACGGGACGAAGTACCATTTGTCCGAATTTAGCGGGGAGTACAACAGGAAGTTCTGAGTATTCGTGTCCATATTGTCCATCAGAATGTTGACGGCCAGCCAGGTCAAATAATTGTCCAGATCAAAATGCTTGGACATGACGTCTTGAATAGAGATCGTCATATCGTTTACATCGTCCAGCATCTTGAGCAGCTTGTCGTGGTCTTCCCGGCCCTGAATCTCGAGCACTTTCTCAAACGCTTCTTTGTTGTAGCTCGGATCGGATTGCGACTTCAAAGCTTCGGGGTAGCGGAAAAATTCGAACATCGACGCTTTGTAAAGCTGCCCATTCGGATCAAGCCAATGGTTTTTCAAAAACATTTCGTTCGGATTTTCCACATGGGTGTACAGACCGTAATCGATAAAAGACTTACTTGCTTTTCCCGGCTCGGATAAGTCCTTCACATACAGCCGGACGAACTGGGTGCGAAGGCTTGCTATGTCCGGCAGCGTCTCCATAAGGTCGAAGCTCAGTTTGTTCCTCAATCGCGACGGATCATAATAGTGCTTGACCAGGTTGATAACGCGCTGATCGCGCCACAGCCCGGCCTGGTTGTTCAGCCTGACTTTGTACGAACGCTGCGAAGCGTATCGAGTCGAGTTGCCACGTATGGTTACTTTTGCGTTGGCGTCCGTTGTCCCGTATCCAAACAAGTTCTGTAAGGGACCACTTCCGTCGGCAGCTCCTTCCTGGACGATAACTTTAAGCTCACCTTCCTCCATCCTGCTGGTGAGCCGGTTCAGTTGGTACCAGTTTAGAGGGTCGCTCTCGTGTTTATTGTCGGGCATTATCGTCAAATACAAAGGGATGATCGAAGTATCATCATCGCGCTCGTACAGCCGCTTGTCATCGATGAACCGCTCGGACGTCATAGCGGGAACCACCGAAGCTGCGGGAGTGGTCGACTTGACCGGTTCCCCACTCTCCTCTGAGCAGGCGGCTAGTACAACAGACAATACAAGAACCGAAACGACAGTTGCGGCCGCTTTGCCTCCGCCCTGTCCCCAGAAGGGAGGTTTCATTCCGCGTTCGCGTCCCATCAACCTGGAAGTAAGCGCAAGCGGCCGTGAGCAGAACGTGTAGTAATCGATATTCCGGACGTAAGTCAACAAGCGGGCGAGAGCAGCCGCCAGCGTCAGAGCCGAAGCGATAAACATGCCGAATCCGTGGTTTTCCGTATTCATCGTCCAGATGGTCAGAGCAGCGTTCAGCACGACGAACAGAAAACTTGTCGCGAGCGCACCCTTTCGATCGTCGAAATACAGCATCAGCAACATGACAATATAAGCGATGATGAACAAATAATAACCCAGCACAAGCGTTATAAACGTATCGAGCTGGACCATCGTGAATCCGATCATCGGCAGAAGCTTAATCCCGAGCGCGATCGAAATTACCGTAAACAATAATTGTAGCTCCATAATAAAACTGATCTCCTGCATTAAAGTTTGCTGCATCGCTTGTTTGGCCCGGTTCACTTCAACATAGGTGCCGCCGTTCAAAATTTTGTCGTAATACTCTCGATATTTTTCATAAAAGGACGTCTCCATCGATACGACGAACGCCACCAGTGTAGGAATGATCGTTAAGTAAGCGTAAAAAACCGGCAAATCGTAAAACGGGGAAATGACGTACTGATTCGCGACGCTTACTCCGTGCGGCCCAAACCAATAAACGAAGCTGTGTATGTAAACCCCGGAGTAAAAAAAGGTGCCGATCCCGAATAAAGCCGGGTACTTCCGGAAATATTTCAGGAAGCTGAAGTAGAGACGACTCGATTTCGGCGGGAACATTTCTTCGAAATGACGAGCCGAGAGCAGAACGATCACAAAAAATCCGATGGCCATCATCGTAAGTACGGCCGTCGCGCTTTTGAAAGGCGTAAAGGCAAGAACAAGCCACGAGCCCAAAACCGAAATGGCTACGCCGTACAAAAAATTGCGAACAATCCGTTTGTAATCTTTCAGAGCCGACAAGTGAACCGTCTGAAGCCAGATGACAATCAACTCCGAGAAAAAAATGAAAGTAGCCGCCTTGTAGCCGAATCCCTGCGTAACGCCGCTTAGGAACAGCCAGGCGCAAACCGCGCCGAGCGGCAAGCATACGGCCGCGGCTCCGTAAAACGAAGAGAGCATATGCTCGTATTTCTTCTCGAACATCATATCCGCGATAAACCGGGTGAGCAGGAGCGACAGCCCTCCCGTAATCAGCACGGAGAAGATGAAACAGTAGACGACCGTCGCCAGAAACAGCTCCTGCTCCAAATAGGCGGCTCCGGTCCACGTCATCAGCCACTGCATCAGAAGAATCATCGAGATGCACAGCACCATCGGCCCGACTGTCGTCAGCGACGAATAGCCGTATGCCCGGATGCTGCTCAGCAGTCCCTGGTCCCGGAACAGCTTTCTCAGCTCAAAACCTATGCCCGCCATGGTCTCACCTCCTCAAAGGATGCATACAGCCGCTTGTAGCTGTCGATAAACTTCCGGTGCGTGTAGTGCAGACGAATGCGCTCCAGCCCGTTGCGTCCCATCTGCTCGCGCAGGGCGCGGCTCATGCACAGCCGGACGACTGCGCCGGCCATCTGATCGTAGTGCATGACCGGCACGACGATGCCGGCCGGACCGAGCCCGTCGTCCCGCCCGAACAACAGCTCGCGGCAGCTGCCGACGTCGGTCGTCACGACCGGCCTTGCGCTCGCCATCGCCTCCATCACCGCAAGCGGCATCCCTTCGCTTACGCTCGACAGCAGCATGAGATCCATCCGTCCCAAGTAATCCTTGATGCGGACCGAGCCGGTAAAGATAATGTCCTCCACCTGCAGCGATTCCACGAGCTGCAAGCATTCCTCGTAGTACTCGTCGTTTTCCTCCGCAGGCCCCATGATATACAGCTCCGCATTCGGCACCTGCATCTTCACGAGCGCGAAGCTGTGGATCATCGTCTTGATATCCTTGATCGGCACGATGCGGACGATCGCGCCGATACGGATTTTCGTCTCCTCCTTCGGAGGCATCTGTGCGACATCCGCATAGTCCTGATCGTTCACGCCATTCGGAATAATCTCGATCTTATCCGGATCGCAGCCCAGCTCCATCTCGATTTCCCGGTTGCGGTTGAACAAAGTGACAACCCGGTCGGTATAATCGTAGGCGCAGCCGGACAGCCGGTAGAAATATTCGATCCACAAGTCCTTGAAGTACCCTTTGACCCAGTCCGCCTTGATGATCTCCTCTTCCCGCTCCCGGGAGTAGATGCCGTGCTCCGTCAGCAGGTACGGCTTGCCGTACAGATGCTTGGCGAGCGCGCCGACCACACCGGCATAACCCGTCGAGACGCTGTGGTACAGATCCGCCTCGGGGATATCCTGACGCACCGCTTGGAATAGCGGCAGCATCATCGAGCGGACCATCCATACCATTTCCGTAAACGGGATTTGCGAGTACTTGGCGCTGCACAGTTCGACCAGAATGTCGAAGTAGTCTTTACTCATCAAAAATTCAGAGGCAACCTCGAACCGATCCGAGCGCAGCAGCGTGAATATTCCCTCCCAGTCGACCTCTCCGTCGCCGGACAACAGCGAACGAAACGACGACTTCTCCGCCACGGTGAGCCGGACGTCATTCCGGCTGCCCCCGGGTTCGTCGAGCACAGCGTCCAGAAACGTTTCCTTGACTTCTACGACGTTCGGAGGCAGCTTGTATTTATACTGGCCGCGCTGCTTCTCCTGCGCTCCGATCGTATAGATGACAAATTCATGTTCCGGCATACTCGTCATCAGAGAGTGAATCCAACTGGAAACCCCGCCGGTTATATACGGGTAAGAACCCTCTGCAATGATGCATATCCGCATAGTTTTCAATCTCCCAATGTTATTTCAAAGTTGGCCTGAACCGCCGTGACCAGATAAGCGGAATCGTCGATCTTCCTCACCTTGCAGCCTGACACATCTTGAATGCTCCGCTCTGTTCTCAGAATGAAGTGCTGCTCGGTGCGGAGCTGCTCGATTGTACCGCTGATCTTGCCTCCCTGACGTCTGATATCAACCTTGCTCGTCAGTACTTCCTCCACATCGACCGCTGCTTCCGAGGAAGTCGAGTGCCTCAGCCACGGATAGACGCGGTCCAATCTCTCCAGCATGGAATTGAATTCACGATACAGCTCTTCCCAAGACATATTGTTGCTGCGGTCGTCGCTGAGCAGGTCGTCGGGATGGATAAAATGGGAGAAAAATCCGAACAGCGTAATTCCGTTCGCCATCATCCAGCGGTCAAACGGCTTCTCGTAGTAACCCGAAGTCAATCGCGGCATCTCCAGGATCCCGTCCGGCGCCACCTCGAACTCCTGCGCATATTCGCGTTTCTCCATATCTATAGCGTACAGGGACGAAATGACCGCCATGCCCGGCCACCCTTTCTTCAATGCCTCCCGCCCTTCCGGGCTGAGTACGTTCGAAGGCGGTACGTAGGAGATCATCTTGTAATCCGGAAACGCTTTGCTTGCGAATTCGACTGCTTCCCGGATCGAATCCACCATATGCTCCGGATTCCTCCAGCTCCTGTAGCCGTACCAGTCGGCGACGATACGATTTCGCTGAAGAGACTGGTGGTTGTAGCCGTGCAGGCCGATCTCTCCTCCGCTTTTGAGCACTTCGCGGCCGTAGCCGAGAAGTCCTTTCAAATCCGCGTCGATCGGCGCATGAAAGGGCGGCTCTACCCGGTCATTGTACGATTCGATAAGCGCCGCCGTATATTTGACATCGTAGCGTTTGGCCACCTTCAGCATATCCGGCCACCAGATTTCTTTGAAGAAAGCGGGAATGTCGCGGCGGTAGTCACGAAAGATGTCGTCGTCGATTCCTCTTGGTATCGGAGCGGGGAAATCATCGATATAAAAGATCTTGGAATTGAAGATCGGGTAGATAAAGTCCGGCTCCAGCATACTGAGTGCACCGGCCAGCAAACCCCGGTTTACTTTCCCGCTCATCATCGACCCGTTAAATACCATGAACTTCCCTTTGCCGTAGGAATAATCCCACAGCAGGGGAATGCCTTCGGTCGATTTCGCCAGTAACCGGCTTTTGTCGTCCAGTTCAACGATTACGGATGTATTAGCAATAATCGGATCTTCAGTGACTAGCCCCTTCTCGCCGATTAACACGTTCGAGGTCAGCACAATGCCCCTCGAAAGCCCGGTGCTCCTGGCGGCGACGATGCCCAGCTTTCGGTATAAACGGTAAAACGTATCGTTTAATTCGGGACTGTCCGCCAGAAACACATATCCCCCGTTCTCCACATAACCGGCGAGAGCCGCTCCGTCTCCGCCGAGCAGCTCAAGCCGTTCCGTGGCGACAATGACGGCCGCGCAGGAGTCGGGCTGGAACGTTCCCCCGTTTAGATCAAAAGACCGGAACGGCTTCTTCATATATATCAGCGTTTGCTCCGCCTGATGTTTGATATCGGCGCTGTACGACTCTGAACCTTCGTACGCGATGCAATACGGAGAGCCGGAAGAGGCGAGGGAAGCTTTGTCCACGAACTCCGGCTTCCATGTCCCGGCTTGGGCCTGCACCGCTTCGTTCCTGCTGAACTGCAGGACGTACTCCGAGCTTGTTAACTGAATCGCCAGCGCAAGCAGCACTACACCCGCGATAATGATATACACGTTTCGTCTCAATTTCACTTTCGTATCCATCTCATGTTCCTTCCGACCAGAATCTCACGGTTGTTAATGCCTCGTTCGACAAACGAATCGGAGATTGCTTGAGTTGGTCCAGCGTGTCCTTCAGCTTCTCGATCGACTGGACGGTGAAATATACGTTCATCAGGCATAAATAGGCGTTCTCATCATGCGGACAATGCCGCAGAAAGCTTTCCGCGCACGCTTCGGCCGAAGCGTATTCGCCCAGCTCCAGATCCATTTCGATCTTCTCGGCATACGCCTCGGCCGACTCCGGCTCCAGCTCGAGCAGGCGGGCCAGCACAGCCGAGTACGTATACCGGTGTTTGGAAATTGTCCGTTCATCGAGAAATCCGCTGCGCATATAGTTTTTCAATACGTCCGCATAGGAGCGGAGCAAATATGAATCGTCCTTGTTCTCCTCGTATTGGACGGACAATTGCTGAAGCGTCAGTGTCAGTTTGCTTTTGATGCCCGTAATGGCGCTGACCGCATAGTGGGAGGTTTCCGTATCTTCATTGCTGACCGCCAGCCGCAAAACTTCCAGATAGTCGAGGGAATCCTGCTTGAGCAGATCGATCATCACCCTCCGCCGGGTGGAAAAATCGTTGACGAGCAGCGCTTCCTCCAGCGGTACGACGTTCAATTCCTTGACGGTATCCGGACTGTCGTAAAGACTGGAGTGCTCCTCGTTCCGGATGCTGAAATGATCGAACATCCCGGATTCGACCGGACGCGCTTGATTTGCTCTGTTGCGGCGAGAGCGAAATAGAGGCAGCAGGAAGCCGACGACGGGCAGCGAGGCGGCCAGCGCAAAGCGGGTCCACCCTTCTCTTCTGTCGTGCCGGTAAACGATTCCGAACACGATGCCGCATACGACGATATAGACGAGCCATGCGATCTCAAACATACTCCGCTTCCTCTTCCGCAACCGTTAGGGTAATGCCGTTCTTCTGCAGCCGTTCCAGGACGAAGGCCGCATCCGCCAAGCTGGAGTTGCTGAGCAGCACCATCAGCTCCCCGCCCGGTCCAATCCCGATATAGTCCGTTTCGCGCAGCGAGCCGGAGATCAGATGGGACAAGTCGATGGTCAGCTCATTGCCCTCTCCGGCGGACAACAGCACGTATTCGGTCCCATGCTTCGCTCTGCCGATCCGTTTGCTTACGAGAATGTCATGGAATACGTCGGGCTTCAGAACGGGCGTGCCGTCGATGTACCTCACGTTTTCCGTTGCCTCCACGAAGGAGAGCGCTCGGGACAAAGCGGAGGATACGAGGTCGACCGTAATTTTGAACAAGTTCTGATAGTACAACGTGAAATGGTCGAATTTCATCCCGTACAACGCGACAACCGCGACCACTTCTCTTCCGTTCCACACCGGCGCGGCCATCAGCGGAGCGTCGGCCTGAAGCTTCTTGTTGACGAACAGCTTCTTGTCGTGCAGCACGTGCCTGGCGAAATCGACGTCCTCCACCTTGATCGATTTGGCGATCTCATAATCGCCCGAGCCCGAGCGGGTTACGAGACGAAGATAGTTCCCGTATTTGTTGACCGTATAAATCGATACGACCTGCACTCTCATAATCGATTCGACAACGCTGACGGTCGAGTTAAAGATGCTTTCGGGCTCCAAACTTTCCAATTCCTTCGTAACGGAGTAGATTTTGCCGAAGCTGTCGCTGCTGTTCATCACCTGCAGTTGGAGCTCGTCCTTCACCAGCCGCGTCTCCGTGTAGATGTCGTTCAGGAACGCGTACTTCTCCTCCGTCGTTTCCGTCCGCCGCTTCATATTGCGCAGCGCGAGGTTTTTGCGCTCGATGGCGTAACCGACGACGAGGCCGATGAACAAATAAACGGCGGTATGGAAAAAGAACTCGGTATCGTGAAGCAGCGACACGAATTCGCGCCCGTTGTCCAACTGCTGGTAGATATAAAGCGCGACGGACAGTGCGACGGCTATAAGCGACTGGCGGTTTCCGTAGAGAATGCCGAGCAGGATAATGTAGATCAGCCGGAAATCGAGAATATCGTACATGCCGTTTTGCAGCGACAGCGTGATCCAGGCGGTAACCCCGAACGCCAGCGCATTCTCCGCATAAGGAAGCACTTTTTTGACCGACGTCCAAATCGGGGAGGAGTCCCTCTTCACGTCGGCTTGCCGCTCCTCCGAGCGCTTATGCTCATCGGCAAACCACCGGTACGTCCGGGCCAGCCCTTCCTTCAGCGAATATTTAGGCGCCCAGTCCAGATCTTTCTTGATCCGCGAATTGTCGAGCACCGATCGGTAAATATCGCCGGAGCGGCCGTCCTTATAGGTAACGGGAATCGATCCATGCAGCGACTGGAGCGTGTCGACCAACTCGTTCACGCTCGTCTCACTGTTCGTGGATAAGTTGTACACCCCGGTGAGACTCGAATACGAGGCGCGGTAAATGGCATCGGCGATATCCTCCACGTAAATGAAATCGCGCGTCTGGCCTCCGTCGCCGAATACGATCAATTCCTTCGCATGGAGCGCCCGTTCGGTAAAAATCGACACGACTCCCCCTTCGCCGACGCTTCCTTGGCGGGGGCCGTACACGTTAGAGAATCGGAAGCAAATCGTCTCCAGCCCGTAGATGTCCTGCCATTTCCGGCAGTAGGTTTCCCCGATCCATTTGTTCAATCCGTACGGGGAAATCGGCTCGCACTCCTCCGACTCCGCGAGCGGCAGCCGGTCGTTCTCCCCGTATACGGCGGCCGAGGAGGCGAAAATAAACTTTTTGACGCCATACTTGTGCGACAGAGATAAAATGTTGGAGAGCCCGAGAACGTTGGATTTCGTATCCAAACGCGGATTGTCAAGCGAGGTCGATACGTTTACTTGCGCGGCCAGATGAACGACCACATCGAACTTGGTGCTCCGGAATATTTCTTCACATTTGCGGTCTTCGATGGAGACGATATAGCTTTTGTGCTTGAAGGTAATATTGCTCTTGTCCCCCGAGGACATGCTGTCTATAAGCGAGACTTCATATCCTTCCTTATAAAACCGTTCGGCTACAAAAGATCCGATGAATCCGTAGCCTCCTGTTACCAGTACTCTCAAGTTAATCACCACTTCTTCGCCCGTAATATTTCGACAATGAATGTGATTGTACGACATCGATCTGAACAAAAACTGAACGAGTTTCCTGTATAGCCAGATTTTCCCGAGTCGATATATAATGGTAGAACTACACGCACTCATGGATGGAGGATTTCCCTTGCACTTGACCCGACGTTATGTACTCGTTGCCGTCCTGATCGCCGCCACCGGCCTGTCCGGTCTGCTGATCACCAATCATCTTCGCGCCGATACAAAAATCAATGCCGTCAGTTATATGCCGGCCGAAACCGACCTCGTGCTTGCCAATCCGTATATGGGGTTCGCGGTCGATGCCAAATACGACAATGCCGTGCAGCCGTTCCGGCTCGCTCATGCCAATCTCTCGTGGCGGGAACTGGAGCCGGAGAAAGGAAAGTACGCGTTTGATGGGATTGAGAAACGGTTTAACTTTGCGCTCTGGAAGCAGAAAGGCGTGCATCTCATTTTGCGTGTTATTCTCGACTACCCCCGCGAGCAGTCGCATATGGATATACCGGATTGGCTGTATGAAGAAATCGGCCAAAAAGGGGATTGGTACGATAGCGATTACGGCAAAGGCTTCAGCCCGGATTACGGTCATCCCGCATTGATGCAAAACCACGAGCGGCTGCTGAACGCTCTGGGAGAGCGGTATAACCAAGATCCGCAGATCGCCTTCATCCAGCTCGGCAGCCTCGGCCATTGGGGCGAGTGGCATACGCGGGACGACGATCAGGGCTTCATTCCGTTTCCGAAACGGAACATCTCGGACCAGTACGCCGAGCATTACGTCCGCGCGTTTCCGGACAAGCATCTGCTTATGAGGCGTCCGCATCAGGTCGCGCTCGATCATAAGATGGGGTTGTATAACGACGCCTTCGGAAAATCGAAATCGACGATCGACGGCTTTCTGAAGTGGTATACGGAAGGATATAAATCTTGGCTGACGGACGAAGACGAGCCGGCGATGCCCGATTTCTGGGCGACTTCGCCGAGCGGCGGCGAGTTTTCCAGCGGCTCGTATTTTAAGGACAGCGTGATTGAGGAGACGCTGCGGCAAGCCCGGCTGACGCATGTTACCTGGATGGGGCCCAGCGCACCTTACCGGGAGAAGGATGCAGCGATTCAGCCGAACATCGACCGTTTTCTGAAAACGATCGGCTACCGCTTCGTTTTGACGAAAGAAACGCACGAGAAAGAAGCGACGCCCGGCAAAAGTCTGCCTATTTCGCTTACGGTAAACAACCGGGGAGTGGCGCCGTTTTATTACAATTGGCCGCTCGAGCTGTCGCTTGCCGACGGACAAGGGGCGATTGTGGCCGCCGTCCGGACCGATGTCGATATTCGGAAGTGGCTTCCCGGCGAGCACGAAGCCTCCTATGCGCTGCCGATCCCGGATCATCTTCAGGAAGGCACGTACACGGTAAACGCCGCCATTCTCGATCCGCAATCCGGGAAACCCGGGGTCGAGTTTGCAAGCGACGGGAAACGAGCCGACGGCCGTTATGCGCTCGGCACCGTTCTCATCAAGCCCGCCAAGAGGTAGGCCGCGCGGAGGCAACTGTTCAGCTCTTGCTTTTCCAGCTCTCGTACCAGAGGCGGACGGGTTCCTGCGGCTGGGTACCGTACTCCCCGCGCAGCATCTCTTCCAGACGTTTATGCTGCTGTTCGACGGAGCCGCGGTCCCCTGCGGCTTCGTACAGCTGCATCAGGATGAAGTAGGTTTGCTCCATGTACGGATAGAGCGACTGGACCCGGAGATGGAGCGCAATCGCTTCCGCGTAATTTTTGCAGGCGATGAGATATTCCCCTACCGCCATCGCGTGCTGAATCCAAAGCACCCTCAACCGCTGGCGCTCGCTTTCCGCCCAGATATAGGCGTTGTCTGCCATATAATCGCCGCGGTACAGCTCCAGCAAGCTCCGATGCTCCGGCAGCGTCGCGGCCGAGATCGGGGGCGCTTCGCGCAGGCCGTGCTCCCAGTCCGCGACGTCCAGCTTCGCCTGGTTCATCTCAAGCTGGTAGCCTTCGTCATAGCTTAAAATGCGCATGTTGACCCCGGCGTTCTCCAGCATTTTACGAATCTGGTACACCGCCGTGTACAGCAAGGTATACCCTTTCTTCCAATCCGCTTCCGGCCATAACATATCCAGCAGCGTATCTTTCCTGACCAGTTGCCCCCGCTGATGGACCAGAAAAGCGAACAGCTCCTGCGCCTTCGACGTTCTCCAGCGAATCGCGGCCTGCTCCGCCGAGCCTGCGGGCAGCTCGATCTGCAGCGATTGGAAACACCGGATGAGGAGCTGACTGTCCGGAACAGGGACGGCCGCTTTCTCCGTTTTCTCGAAGAGCCGCTTGGCCGTTTCGGCCAGACGCTCCCGCTTCACCGGCTTCAGCAGATAGTCGATTGCGCTCAGCTCGAACGCTTTGACTGCGTAATTGTCGTAGGCGGTCACGAACACGATCTTCACCGAAGGCAGCCGGCTGCGTATTCGCTCCGCCAGTTGGATTCCGTTAATCTCGGGCATCTCGATATCGAGAAACGCCACGTCCGGCTCCTCGCGAGTGATGGCCTCCAAGGCTTGATGAGGGTTCGTATACTTGCCGATGACCTCGAAGCTATCGATTTCCCCGATCAATCTCCCCATAACTTCAAGAGCCAAGCGCTCATCATCAACAAGGATTACTTTCATATGTCACGGCTCCGATCCTTCTGTGCGATTGTCTTGCCGTTTCCCCTATATTGAATCACGACCCATTCTTTGGTATTATATCACGCCTTTCGGCCAAGCACTATGCGTCCGTCCTCCCACGCGCCAAGGTCTGCCGGCATATGCGGGCCTGCGCGGTACCCAATATCCATTGACCTTGCCTTCGTTTACGGCTAGCATAGAGGTACAACAACAGGATAGGAGCATGCCGGATGGACGCCGTCAAACCACGCATCGCAATTGATATGGACGAAGTTATGGGGGACACGCTGGGCAAAATGCTCGAGTGCTACAACCGGGATTACGCGGACTGCCTCACCGTAGACGACCTCCGCGGCAAAAAGCTGCGCCACGTCGCCAAGTGCGGCTCCGAAGTATCGAAATATTTCGAGGACCCCTCCTTTTTGCGGGATCTGAAAGTGATACCGGACAGCCAGGACGTGATCCGGGAGCTGCAATCCCGGTACGAAATCTTCATCGCCACCGCCGCCATGGAGGTACCGGCTTCGTTCGCCGCCAAGTACGAATGGCTGAAGGAGCATTTCGACTTCATCCCGAACACCCACATCGTGTTCTGCGGCGACAAAAGCATCATCAACGCCGACTATCTGATCGACGACCACGCCTACCAATTCGAGCGCTTCCGGGGGCAAGGCATTCTGTATACGGCTTCGCACAACATCGAAGAAACCCGCTATCCGCGCGTCAACAATTGGCGGGAAGTGGCGGATCTGTTTTTGAAATAACGAGGTTTGGAATGTCGCGGATTGGACTTGGCTTCGGATTGTGGACCATAACCATAGAGTACAATTCGTACAACTTATGCAGCTGCGGGCTGACTCAGTGGGGATTTCCCCTGGTGGGACAGCCTTTTTTGTGCCGTCACACGCCTGTTTTTAACTACGGACAAGCATATTGGCGCGCCGAACCGCATATAAATGCTTTCGTTGTTTATTTTATTTTGCGAGGGAGAGTACGATGGAGCCTCTGAAATTGCACAAGCGCCAACCGTCCAGCAAGCAGGAACGGGTCGTGGAGTACGTCAAAAAAAACTATACGGGCCTGTACAATGCCTGCAAGCAGTGGAAGGCCCAGGAAGGCGCAGCGGCGAAATCGACGGCGCAGCCTTGATCGTATAGGGGCGGAACCAAGGTTCCGGCCCGTCTTTTTTTGGGGAAATCCGGCGCACGGGTTCGCGCCCGGCCGGCAGCTGTGCGATATGGCGGCGTAGCCCGGCGGCGTAGCCCGGCGGCGTAGCCCGGCGGCGTAGCCCGGCGGCGTAGCCCGGCGGCGTAGCCCGGCGGCGTAGCC
>NZ_JACXJA010000027.1 GCF_014705615.1 Paenibacillus oceani | reverse complement strand
TTTTTTGGCCGGAGCATTATTTGGTGCTTCTTTGGGTTACGCCTAAACCGGAAATTTACCAGGGATTACCTCCAAGTGCATAGGTCATGTAAGAAAGTTGTGCAGGCAGCACAAAAAGAGAGCCGCCCTCAGGCAGACTCTCTTCCGGTATAACGCTATATCTGCTTCACCACTTCTTGCCGTCCCGTCTTTCCCCGAACACCTGAAGCTCCAGATCACCCAGCCGGCGCTGCATCTGGCTAAGCGGGTCCTCCGGTTCGATCCGGCTTTCCACGTGCCGCTCCTGAACCTGGGCCTCCAGAGTCTCGATCTTGCCTTCGAGCTCCTTCAGGATCACCACAAAGCGTTCGTAATCTTTGATGATGATATCCAGATATTCGTTCACTTGATCCTCGTTATAACCCCGCAGTTGCTTATCGAACTCGTGATTGTATATATCCAGCGGGCTTAAAGACAGCTTGTATTTGCTCAAATGCGATGCATTCCGCTCGGACATCTGCTCAGCGCCTCCTTATTCTTCGGACAGGCTGCTTTCCTTCAGGATGACGTCATGAGCGCCGCCCTCAACGATGCTGGTTGCGGATACGAGTGTAATTCTCGCCTTCTGCTGCAGCTCTTCAATGGAGAGTGAACCGCAGTTGCACATCGTCGATTTGATTTTGCCGATCGTCTTATCGAGGTTTTCCTGCAGACTGCCCGCGTACGGCACGTACGAGTCGACACCCTCCTCGAACAACAGGCCCTGCTTGCCGCCCGTGTCGTACCGCTGCCAGTTGCGCGCACGGTTCGAGCCTTCGCCCCAGAACTCCTTAACGAAGTTATTGCCGACACGCAGCTTGCGGGTCGGGCTCTCGTCGAAGCGGGCAAAGTAACGGCCCATCATAACGAAATCCGCGCCCATAGCCAGCGCCAGTGTAATATGATAATCGTGCACAATGCCGCCGTCCGAACAGATCGGAACATAGATGCCCGTTTCCCGGTAGTATTCGTCCCGGGCTTGCGCAACTTCAATGAGAGCGGATGCCTGGCCGCGGCCGATCCCTTTCGCCTCACGAGTTATGCAGATCGAACCGCCGCCGATTCCGACCTTGACGAAGTCCGCTCCCGCTTCGACCAGATACAGGAAGCCTTCGCGGTCCACGACGTTACCCGCTCCGATCTTGGCGTTAAAGTTCGCTTTCACGTACTGGATCGTCTCGCGCTGCCATTCGGAATAACCGTCCGACGAGTCAATGACGAGCACGTCGACTCCAGCTTCCACCAGAGCAGGGACTCTTTCCTCGTAATCCTTCGTATTAATGCCGGCTCCAACGATGTAGCTTTTGTTCGAATCGAGCAGCTCCAGCGGATTTTCCTTATGCGCGTCGTAGTCTTTGCGGAAAACGAGGTATTCGAGGTTTTGATGGCCGTCCACGATCGGCAGACAGTTCAGCTTATGCTCCCAGATCAGATCGTTCGCTTCCGACAGCGTAATCCCGGACTTTCCATAAATAAGCGAAGAGAACGGCGTCATAAAATCGGCTACCCGCTTATCCTGCGCATCCCGGCTGACCCGGTAATCCCGGCTCGTTACGATCCCGAGCAGCTTGCCGGTCGGCGAACCGTTGTCCGTAATGGCGACGGTCGAGTGCCCGGTCTTCTCTTTTAACTGCAGCACGTCTTTTAAAGTATGGTCAGGAGTTAAATTGGAGCGGCTCACGACAAATCCGGCCTTATAGCCTTTTACCTTACGAACCATCTCCGCCTGGTCTTGCACCGATTGAGAACCGAAAATAAACGAAATTCCGCCGCACCGCGCCAAAGCGACCGCCATACCATGGTCGGATACCGCCTGCATAACCGCAGATGAGAACGGAATGTTCAAAGAAACGTCGGGCTTCTCGCCCTTCTTAAACTTTACGATCGGCGTCTTCAAGCTGACATTGGCCGGCGTACAGTCCTTTGTCGTCAAGTTCGGCAGCAACAAATATTCGCTAAACGTCCTCGATGGTTCTGTGTAATAATAAGCCACTTTCCTCTGCCCTCCATTATTTGTTCTCGATAAATTTTTGCAATCATACCATACGATTATGAAAGAAGCAACGGATATTTTTGCACGAGCACGTTCTTGTAGGAAGAATGCCGTCCATCCAAGTGAAAAACCCTCCACGCCTGATTCTGCATGGAGGGAATACTGGACCGGCTGCCCGGTTACAAAACACCGATTACGTACCTTAATGGATCGCTCGCGCTTACGACGGTAAGCTGAGTATTCGTATCAATGGATGCGACCAGCTTGCCGCCGGAGGTGGCGACATTCAGGAAGTCCGTCCCGGGCCGGAAGCCGGACGTATACCAGCCTCTTGCGATTTCGTGGCGCAAACCGCCGCCGGATACGGAGCCTGTCGCGATGATCAGCGTTCTGTATTTGGTTATATCGTCATTCAACACAACCGTTCCGCTGGAAACATTCAGACTCCCGGTCAGCATACGCTCGCCGCTCTCCATAGCGATGACGGCGTCAACCGAGTCGCTGCGAATCGTTCCGGACACCCCAGGGGCGGCCGTATTGGCCGAGATCTTCACACCCGTACTGCCGGCGGGGATGTAGATCGCGTATTTGTAATTATTCGTATAGCCCGCGTTACTGAGCGAATTGCCGGCTATTTCTACATTCGAGCAGTTGTCGGCACGAATGCCGTAATATTGCCCATGTTGCGCCTGACCGACTCCCCGAAAGACGTTATTACGCAGCACAAGATCGTCCGTATTCGTTATATAGGCCCCTTCGCGATTAGAGGTCGACCCGATATTACCGTCCACCACAATCCCCGCTCCCCCGATCATTCGAAAAGGCGAAAACGCGATGTTGTTCAGTACATTGCCGCATACCGTGATGTCGGCGGAAGGCTCGTCGAAGACGCTGCTCGTCTTGCGGGAAATCGCAATGCCGTGCAAGCCGGCATGGCTTACGGTATTGTTGGCAATAATCGTATTCCGGCACGAGTAGATCGCAATACCCGCACTTCCTGTATTCTCGATCGTATTGCCCGCAACCACGGCGTTCCGGTAGCTTTCCGGCTTGATCGCAATATCGGCGATCTGGTTGAAGCAGTTGTTCACGATACGGATATTGCTGTGAAACACTTGCTTGCCCGCACTGTCGTATTTCGAGCCGTGAGTACCGACGCCTCTATGTCCGTTCACGAACGTACAGCCCTCAATCAGCACGTCGCAGCAAGGCGTATCGTCGAACGCGCCGAATGTGGGGAACGCTTCGGCTGAGGCGAAATCGATCTGCACCATCTCGTATTGGCCGGTCGAAGCGACCACCTGATCCTGGAACAGACAGTGAAGCAGCTTGACATTGCGGCTCGAATTGAATTCGATGATATGCCCGTTATGGCCATTAATAAACCGGACTCTCTCGATATGAACGCCGTCAGCGTGGGCGATGCCGAACGCCTGGAAGTTTCGTGACGGGTTGGTCGGAGGATGCGTATGCCCGCACAGATCGATCGTCCCGCCGATGACCGTGATGTTGCCATCGCCGCCGTAGCCGCTTGCATATTCAGCATCGCCGATATCCCCGTTCACGAACAGCTTCAGATTGGAGTCGGGATTTCCGAGCTTTTTCAGTACGGCCCCATCCTCCATTTTGATCGTCGTATGGCTGTACAACCGAAGCACCCGGGTGATGACATATTGTCCGGGAGGCACGTAAACGACTCCGCCGCCCCTCATCTTAATATGCAGCAAAGCTTGTTCGAACGCCCCCGTATCGTCCGTCACTCCGTCTCCAACCGCTCCCAGCCGCTTCAAATCGTACCAGCCCTCCGTCCCGTGCCGGTCTGGATGAGAGTGGCCAGGGTAGACGCTTTCCGTAACCGATAGGTTCCCGCGTCCCGATTGCTCCCAATCGGCAGACTTGCCGTGAGCGATTGCCGCTCCGACGGAGCCAACCGCCATAACGGCGCCGGCTGCGCCGAGCGACTGCAGCAGCTTTCTCCGGTTGAATCTGGCCTCCGACGAAGGATTGTCGTATGAATTGTTCGACATCCCGCCCACCTCCCGGTGTTTTATTGTCCCTTCGCTTTGATGCTGTTGTTGATCGCCTCTTCCGCATCTCTCAGCGCCGAATTCACGTCCTTGCCCTTCTGGAACATATTGCGGAGCTCCGCCTGGATCAACGTCATCGAGCTTGTGTCATGCAGGGACGGCGTATACGGAGCGGCGGTTGTCGTCTTAAACACAGCTGCAATATTTTTGCCTTTCAGGAACGGCAAATCTTGCCCGAACGCCGTCTTGTATTTCTCGTCTTTCATGGTGCTGTTCCTGCCTTGCTTCGCCATATCGAGCTGGACTTCGTCGGAGATGACGGTCGTCATCACTTTGAACACCTCGTCCGGATATTTGCTTATACTCGTCGGCACCATAATGTGCAGATCCGCTCCCATTCCTTTGCCCGGCGCTTCGGGGAATACCGGGTAGGCTGCAAAATCCCAATTGAGATCGGTCAGTTCTCCCAGCCGGGCGGTCGTGATGATGTTGACATCGGCCAGCATGGCGAGCGTCCGGTCTTTGGTGAAGGCGTTGATGCCGGCCGTTTTCCATGCATGCTTGCCGTTTCCGGGTATGGAGTAGATTTCCGCCGCCTGAAGCAGCACCTTTTTCCATAGCTCATTATTAATAACGGCACGGTTCGTCTTCGGGTCAACGAACGGCAAGGACAGCTGCATCGCCATCCGTTCCGGAACGTTAGGCTCGAGTCCGCGGTATTGGGTCGTCCCGTCCATGCGGGTGAGCCGCTTCGCCAGCTCCGTCGCTTCCTGCCACGTCATTCCGTCTTTTGGATACGGCACGGCGAATTTGTCGAAAATGTCTTTATTGTAATACAAGGCGCTGAAGCTTCTGGTATACGGAATCGCTACGAGATCGTCTCTCTGCGCGGCGGCTTGAATCGCTTCCAGCGTCTGCGGCTCGAACCGGGCCAGATCGACCGAATGCTTCTTCAGCCCTTCCGTAAGCGAAGTTAGCAGCTTGGCCTCGCTGATCGCGGGAATTCCGTTGACGTTATTCGTTACGATCATATCGGGCACGCCGTTCGATGCCAGCATCTCCGGAATGAGCTTGTCGTCGTAATCGACCCGTTCGACCGTAATCCACGGGTAAGCCTTGCCGACCGAATCGGCAAAAAACCGTTTAAATTCTTCATCCGTCAAATAACCGCTCTTCTTCACCCCGATCTTGATCGTTACCGGGTCCGGGGCTTTCTCTTCCAGCTTGGCGGCCGGTACCGGTTCTGCGGACTGCGAGCATGCGGCGAGCACAGCGAACGCCACAGCGGGAACGATGCAGCGCAATGCCGCACTTATCCGAATCGTTACCTTTCTAGAATGGATCATTTGCGAGGACTCCCTTCCAATCGGAAATTTCCGTAATCGATTACATTTCAGACAAACCCGTTCGTTCCTGTTTGTACGCTCCTCCATTCGGCAATAGCGATCGATCTCTTCGCACTACGCCGTTCGGCCATCCTCACCCCCTCAGCTTAATTCATTACTGCCGGATCGGGAAGCAAAAGTTTGCAACCGTTTTTCGTAACACGCCCGCCTGAAAAACGTCTCCATATCGCTCATCCCGTACATTCCGATGGTGGCGAAACGAAGCCTCCTCCCGCTGATCGCCGGCGCAAGCTGTGTATGTAATCGCTGTACAGCCTCCTCCGCCTTCTCACCCAACTGTTTATTGGCCAAATATCCGATCGAGACGTGCGGCCGGTACTGCGGCACCGCTGTCGGAAAGCCGAAACGCTGTTCGAACACGCCATTCAATCGTTCTCTCGCCTTCTCAATGCCCTTAAGTACAACTTCCGCATGGCTGTCCGTTGGCTTTAGTCTGGCTACAATGGAGGAGTTGTTCCATTTCTCCAGGCAGTCGTATTCGAATTCGATCGGTTCGATGCGGATGCCGATCGGTTCGCCGTCAGGAACGGTAAGAAGCGGATTTCGGGAATCGAACGAGGCCGGCAAGCTTCTCAGCCACTGCTCCGCTTCTAACCGGGCCCGATCGGGCAGCCTGCGGACATTGAAATCGTTCAGGCCGTCCCACACCGTTACGTGATAGGAATGAAGCGGCAGCGCACAGAACAAGTAAGAGCAGGCGAGCTCGCCCGCTTCTCTGCTCACGTCCCACAACGTCTGATAAAAAGCAAGCTCGGGACTGCCGCCGCGGCAGTCGATCTTCTCCAGTTCCGGATAACCGTTTACCTTGGAGTAATTGTCTCCCGGATTGTCGAACAAGAGGGAGAAGCCTTTGAAAGGCGCCCACACAGGTACAAAGCCGCTCACTTTGGGATTGGCAATCATCGTCATTGGGTAACCCCTTCCGGTTGCAAATGAATCGTGCAGCAGATAGATGCAAGCATGCATGCTTGTTTGTCTTTTTGTAATCGATTACATATCTTTAAAAGAAAAGCGTCCCACTTTGCCGCCCTCGTCCGGGGCCGGGTACATCTCCGGCCGAATGCATCCGTCCCCGATTTGGCCGCCTGCCCGTCCGTCCGGTTCGCCGAACGCTTTCAACGACCGGGCCTGCGGCTCTGCGAGGCTTATGTTTCTCGCACTTCCAAATGGTGCGGCAGCAGGATAAGCCCCTCTTCTTCGTCGCCCGATTCGCCCTGCAGCTTCTCGATAAGTTTGCAGACCGACGTGTAACCCAGATCATACAGGGGTTGGACGATCGAAGTAAGGGTTGGATTCGTAATCTCCGCAACGAACGTGCCGTCGAAGCTGACTAGGCCAACCTCGTCAGATAAGCCGATCGACTTTTCCTTAATCCCTTTCAGCACATAGGACGCCTGGAGGTCCGAATGAGTCAGGATGCCGTCGATCTGCATTCCTTGGCCGAGTATGCCGTTTACGATTTCTTTGACATGTTCGAATTTGTTTTTCGCTCCGGCGATTAATTCGGGACGAAACGGGATGCCCGCTTCGTTCAGCGCCTCCTTGTACCCTTCGATCCGGGCGGCAACGGAGCTCGACGCACTGCTTCCGGCAATATAAGCGATATGGGTATGACCGCGGCGGATCAGCTCCCTCGCTGCCTCATAACCGGCTTTTTTGTTATCGATCGCTACGCAGGCCGCATTAATTCCCGGATAATATTCGGTGCACAGAACGACGCTGTATTCATCCACAAGCGTCTCGAGCAGTTCCTTGCTCACGCTGGACGAAACGAAGACGATTCCTTCCGCCAGATTCGTCTTGAGCATATTGATGTAAGTGTCCAGTATCCAGCGCTTCGATTCGATCGTTCCGATAATGATGTTGTAGCCTTTGTCGTAGGCGGCGGCCTGCGCTCCCCTGGCGATCTCCGAGAAGTACGGATTGGACATGGAGGGCAGCACCATCACGACTGTGCGGCTGGCCTGCTTTCGCAAATTTTTGGCAAGCAAGTTCGGCTTGTAGTTCATTTCTTTGATAACCTGCAGCACTTTATTTTTCGTGGCGGGCTTAACGACCGGATCGTTGTTCAGCACTCTGGATACCGTCGCGACTGAAACGTGGGCTTGCTTGGCAACCTCTTTAATGGAGCTCATGAGCGGACCGTTTTCCTTTAGCTGGAGTCGGCTGACTTCCGATTTGTAATCGATTACAAAATAATTGATATAACGTTATATTAGCAAAAACTTTCGTAATTATCTATACCTTTATATTCATCTGCCCGAAAATTTTGCGGGGCAACGGGAACAGCTGGAGATTGAAGCTTTTAGCAGCCGAGCAGCGGCCCATTTCCATCGTCCGGGTCGGATAAAACCGCACTCCCATAGTCCTGCGGGCTGCCGGCACCTTACGTCCGCACAACCAAGGAGACCCGCCAGGCGGCTGTCGCCGGGCGGGCCTTGATGCCGCGCTCCCGCTTCAGGGGAGGCGCCGTCTGTACCGATGCTGTGCAATTATGCCGAACCTCGGCGTCCGGTAAACAGCGAGATCAGGAACAAGATCAGGAATATGAAGAACAGCACCTTCGCGATCGAAGCGGCTGCGGATACGATGCCGCCGAATCCGAATATGGCGGCTACAATTGCGATAACGAGGAATAAAGCGGCCCAGCTTAACATATGCATCACCTGTCCTTTTGGGATTATGGATGTCCGACGTATTGCCGGTACATTTCATTACCCGCTGCCCTCCGAATGAAACATGACGCGTTTTCTCGCCCGAACCTCCCCTTTTATTCGCTGTCGCTTGCCGTTGATTGCGTCTTTTTCGTTACTTCACATCAGACCGCGCTTCACCCAGTGATAAGTCATTCCTGCTAGAAACCTTATGTTTCAACCTGTCCTCCCCCGGTTAATAAAAGCCTAGTACTCCGTAACGAAAGAAATTAATGGTAATGATGCAACCAGCCGATATATCCAATAAAAAGGATATGAGGGACTGGCAATGGAAAAAAGATGGGTAGTCGAATTGAGCCAAGAAGAACGCGAACAATTAGAACAACTGATCAATAAAGGAAAAATGGCCGGTTACAAGATCAAACATGCGCACATGTTGCTGAAAGCCGACGAAGGCGAGCACGGACCGTCGTGGCCGGATACCCGGATTGCAGAAGCTTATAATGTCAGTGAAAGCACCGTTCGGAATTTGCGAAAACGTTTGGTCGAAAAAGGCTTTGAGACCGCGCTGGAGCGAGAAAAGCGAACTAACTACAGCACCAAGCTGGATGGCGAAGCCGAAGCGAAACTGATCGCGATCGCATGCAGTCAACCACCGGAAGGCTACGGCAGATGGTCGGTTCGGTTGCTCGCTGATCGCTTGGTCGAACTGGAAATCGTCGATGCTGTTTCGCACATGACCGTGCAACGGGTGATGAAAAAAACAAACTCAAACCATGGCTGAAGAAACAATGGTGTATTCCGGAAGCTTCCGGCGAGTTTGTCGCACGCATGGAAGACGTGTTGGATGTCTACCAGCGTCCTCATGATCCCAAGCGCCCGCTCATCTGTCTGGATGAAACGAATCGGCAACTGACCCTGGAAACGCGGCCGTCCATTGCCGCCAAACCGAATCAGCCGGAACGGATCGACTATGAGTACAAACGCAATGGCGTCGTCAATTTGTTCATGATGTTTGCACCGCTGGAATCCAAACGTCGCGTGCACGTCTCGGATCAGCGAGCGCGGGTTGATTTCGCGGCCTGCATCAAGGAACTGGTGGACGTTCATTATCCAGAAGCTGACCGGATTGTTCTCGTCATGGACAATTTGAACCCGCTGAAGCCAAGCGATTGGCCGATAAATTGGAAATTCATTATACACCGAAGCACGGCAGTTGGCTCAATATGGCCGAAATCGAAATTGGCGTCCTCAGTCGCCAAGCCCTGTCCGGTTATGTCTCTACAAAAGAAGAAATGATCGTACGTGTTGCGGCCTGGCAAGCCGATCGGAATGCCGAACGCTCCACCGTCAATTGGCAATTTACGACACAAGACGCTCGGGTTAAGCTCAAAAGATTATACCCTGTAATCTAAACGTTACGGAGTACTAGTACGATGCCGGACCGGAAGCGATGCTTCACCCATGTTGAAATGTTTATCCCCGCATCCAACACCGGCTTCGTGCACAAGATCGGCATTCGCCCCACCGGGGCAACCAACAGGAGGCGTTCACTATGAACGAAAAAGTTTTCTTGAAAGTAGTCGATAACGGGGCTAGGGCGATGGAGGAAATCAACACGCTTCACCGTCAAGGCTATTTGCCTGAAGATATTTTCGTCCTGGCGCACGATAAGGATCGCACCGAGTACTTGGCGGGAGCGGCGGATGTCAATACGATCACTTTGGAAGAAGAAGGCGTTATCAAAAGTATCGCCAATATGTTCCGCTCCAGGGGAGACGAGCTGCGCTCCAAGCTGGAGGCGATGGGCTGTACCCCTCGCGAAGCGGAAATGCATGAAGCGGAGCTGGATCGCGGCAAGGTGATCATTATGGCGAGAGCCCGGTCCGCGACCCAGAGGATATTGTAGGATGCGACAATGAGCCAGCCGGCCCCCGTCCGGGGAAGTTCCGGAACAGGCAAGGAATGAGAGCCAGCCCGCTCTCATTCCTTCTTGTCGTTTCAGCCCGGGTGGACAGCCTTTTGGCCGATAAGATAGTATGAACGTACAGCTAACGTGAGAACATCGCCGGATATTCGAACGATTCCATCGATAAGGGAGCAGCAAACGATGCGCATTATGATTGTAGATGATAACCCGATGAACGTGATGGTCGTAAGGGAGATGCTGAAAAAAGCCGGCTACGCCAAAATCGAGACCGCTTCTTCCGCCGGAGAAATGTTCCAGCTTCTTGGCCTGGTCGATCCTGCGCCGCTGCCGCCGCCCAAGATCGACCTGATCTTGCTGGATATGATGATGCCGGGCATTGACGGCATCGAGGCGTGCCGGAGAGTGCAGCAGTCCGAGCAATGGCGCGATATCCCGGTCATTATGGTGACGGCCGTCGGCGATTCGAACAAGCTGGCGGAGGCGCTGGATGCGGGAGCAAGCGACTTCGTCACCAAGCCGATCAACCGGATCGAGCTGCTCGCCCGAATCCGCGCGGCGCTTCGCCTGAAGACGGAGATGGACTGGCACAAGGAGCGGGACCGGCGGCTCCGCGAGGAGCTGGAGCTGGCCCGCCAGGTGCAGGCCGCCGCGCTTCCTTCCCCGGTGGACGAGCCCCGCTTGTCGATCCGCGGGCTGTACCGCCCCGCCGACGACCTCGCAGGCGATCTGTACGCCTGGTATCGGATCGACCGCGACCGTTACGGCATCGCCGTCATCGATGCGATGGGGCACGGGATCTCGTCGTCGCTCGTCTGCATGTTCGTCGCTTCCGCTCTAAGGGATGCGATCCTGACCCGAGTCGATCCGGAGTTCGTCATTCGCGAGTTGAACCGGAGGACGATGCAGCTTCAATTTTCGAATCCGCTCATCCAATATTACTTCACTTGCCTGTATGTGGTTGTAGATACGGCCCGCGGCACCGCCGAATACGTCAACGCCGGCCATCCTCCGGGGCTGCTGTCCCGGGGCGACGGCTCCGCGCCGGAGCGGCTGGAGCGAGGCTGTACCGCAATCGGACTGTTCGAGCAGATCGAAGTCGAGAAACGGGTGCTCGACCTGAACGTAGGCGACCGTTTGTTCCTCTACACGGACGGGGTGCTGGAATCGATCGAATCCGGCGAGGAACAGCGCGTCGACCGGCTGCTGGACGCTTTGCTGGAAAGCGGAGCGGACTGCGCCTTGCTGGAAAACCGTTTTTTCCTCGAGCCCGAGCCTGACGCGCGCCAAGACGACCGATGTCTGGTTGTCGTCGAAGTCCGCAAAGGAGACAGCTCCTGATGAAAATAAAAACGAAGCTCGTCATGGGCTACGGCCTGCTCGTCGCTCTGCTGATCGTCATTACGACGATCGGCTACGAACGGATGGCCAATATGAACGATGCCCTGGAGAAGTTTTACACGATGCGTTATGCCAAAGTAAAGCTGACCTCCACCATTCACGGGGACGTCAACACCGCCGCCCGGGAAATCAACAACGTCCTGCTCGATGCGGACGGCCCCAGAAGCCGGTTCGACGTTATCGATCAGTCGGTCGACAACGTCATCCGGCAGCTCGCCGAGCTGCAAAGCCGGGTGCAGGAGCCGGCCGAGCAACAACTCGTCGATACGGCCGTCCGGGAAGCCGAACGGTTCCGGACCTTCAAGGACAACGTCCTCTCGATGCTGATGGAAGGCCGGATGAGCGCCGCGCTCGAATACCGCAGGACGGTGGGCAACGACACGCAGAAGGAATTTCTCGGCAGTCTGGAAAGCTTGTCCGGCTATCACCAGCGGGCGCTCGACGCCGAGCTGGCGGCCTCGCAGGCCACTTACCGCCAATCCGTCAGCGCGACAGCCGTCCTGACCGTGACCGGCATCCTGATCGCGCTGTGCATTATGCTCTGGGTCATTCCGAGCATCACGAAGGGACTCAGCCTGCTGACCGGTATGGCCCGAAAATTCGGTCAGCACCGGCTGCGGTCGCTGCAGCGTATCGAGGTGCAATCGAAGGACGAGCTCGGCCAGCTGGCCCGGGTATTTCAAAGGATCGCAATGGACCTGCACGCCAAAAACGAGCTGGAAGCGAAATACAACATGGCCAAGGAAGAGCAGGCCTGGGTTAATACGCATATGGCGCGGATTACGGAGCTGCTGGAGCACGCCACTGATATCGGCCAGGTGGCGCAAACGTTCATCACCGAGTTCGCGCCCGTGCTCGGAGCGCAGTACGGCGCCATCTACATGTACGACGAGCTGCGGCGCACGGACAGCCTGACCCTGCATGGCGTATACGCCGCAAGCGGCGGCGACGTGGTGGTAGATCCATCGTTCCGGACCGGCCAGGGACTGATCGGCCAATGTGCCCAAGACGGCAAGCCGATGACGGTGGACGGCATTCCGGACCATTATGTCCGCATCCGGTCGGGCCTGGGGGAGACCGTACCGGCGCAGTTGCTTATTTATCCAGTCCGCTTCCGCGGCGACGTGATCGGCGTGATCGAGCTCGCCTCCCTCCTCCCGTTCACCTTCATCCGCCGCGAGCTATTGAAGCAGCTTGCCGAGAAGCTCGGCACGATCCTGAACACGATTCACGACCGGCTGCATGTGGAAGAACTACTCCGGCAATCCCGGGCGCTCACCGAGGAACTGCAAAACCAGTCCAAGGAACTGATGCGCTCCAACGAGATGCTCGAGGAGCATACGAGACAGCTGGAGCGCTCCGAAGAGCTTCTCCAGAAGCAAAGCCTTCTGCTTATCGAGGCGAAAGAAACGGCGGAGCTTGCTTCCCGGGCCAAAAGCGACTTTTTGGCTGTCATGAGCCATGAAATCCGCACTCCGATGAACGGGGTTACCGGCATGACCGATCTGCTGCTCGAATCCGATCTGCAGCCGGAGCAGCAGGAATACGCCCTAATAATCCGCAAAAGTATGGATGCGCTGCTTAAGGTGATGAACGATATTCTCGACTTTACGAAGATGGAGTCCGGGAAGATGGAGCTGGAGGAACTGCCGTTTCAACTGGATGCGTGCATCGCCGAAGCGGCCGATCTGTTCCGCGCGGAGGCGGCGAAGCGTAACCTGGAACTGCTGGCCGATATTGACCCGGCCGTACCCGGCTGGATTGTCGGCGACCCGTCGAGGCTGCGGCAGGTGCTGGCGAATCTGATCGGCAATGCGGTTAAATTTACCGAGTCTGGCGGTATTTACGTGCTCGTTCGTCTGGCCGAGGAACCTGCCGACCAGGCCGATTCGGCCGAAGCGGCGGATGTGTCGGAGGCCGCCGCTACGGATGGGCCCGCCTCGGATACTATGGATGCTGCGGGTGCGGCCCCCTCCGACACCGTTTATCTCGAATTTGCCGTCAAGGATACCGGAATCGGCATCCCGCAGGATAAGGAAAGCAGGCTGTTCCAGCCGTTCTCCCAGCTCGACGCCTCGATGTCGCGCCGTTACGGCGGAACCGGTCTGGGGCTGGCGATCTGCAAGTCGCTCGTGCAGCTGATGGGCGGGGAAATCCGCTCGGTCACGGAGGAGCGGGACGGCGCGCTGTTCGTATTCACGATCCGCGCGTCGCGGCTCGATGCAGGCAGCGCCGGCGGCGATCTCTCCTTGCGGGAGATGGCTGCCTCCGCCGATAACGCAGCCGAAGAGTTTGCCGCCCGGACGTCCGGAGTCCCTTTAACGGCGGTTATCGCCGATACGCGGCCTTACCGGGCGCTGTTAAACGCCGGTCTGCTTCGCCGGCTCGGGTACGGCTCCACCATCCTGAACGCCTCCGATCCCGCAGAGCTGCGCGAAGCCGTCTCGGCGCAAGACCCCGCCAGCCTGCTCGTGTTCGGAGCGAAGCTGCCCGGCGCGATCCCGCTCGCCAAGGAGCTTGCCGCCGCAGGGCGGCGAGTCGTCCTCGTAGCGAACCGCGACGGCGAAGCCGCTCTGCTCCCGGCGGAAGAGGCGGCCGGCGGCCTTGTCGCCCTGACGAAGCCTCTTACGCTGACCCGCTGGAAGGAGGCGCTGCTGCGTTAGCGGTGCCGTTTATCGTTTCAACCGTCCCGCCCGGGGGTAATAATAGACAGGGCCGAGAGGCCAATCCAAGCGGCGGGAGGTAGATTGCGATGGAAAGAACGATCGGTATATTTCAGGAAGAGACGGGTGTGGTACGCGCGGTCGAAGCCCTGGAAGCGCAAGGCTTCGGTTCGGAGTCGGTCCGGATCATTGCCGGCAACGGCGATCACGCGCAGCGGGTGATCGCCGAAACCGATATGCCGGTAGACCGGCTCCGCGGAGAAGAGGCTTACGCAGGCGGCAGGCCGGAGCCGCTTGAGGATCGGGTGCCGTTCGGGCCGATCGGTATGCTGGGAGCGGCCGCCTATCTCACCCATCCCTCCGGCTATTCCGCGCCCGGTTCTGCAGACGGATACGTCGGACCGGTAATCGGGGCAGCCGCTCTCTACGACGGGGACAGCAATGCAAGACATAAGATTGATGCGCTCGGACTCAAGGAGTCGGATACCGACTACTGTCTGGACCGAATTGAGCAAGGCGGACTGCTGGTCGTCGTCGACTCGGACCGGACCGGCCGGCCTTATGCGGAGTCGGCTCTGCGGGAAGGTGGAGCTTCGGCGATTCTGTAGCCGGCCGGCATGTCAGATCGGCCACGGGCCGCTCCCGGACTACCGTTCCGGGTTGCGGCTCTTTGTGCTGCCTCGGGGCGCGCTTGGGGGTCGGTAGAGGCTCGGGAGTGGCCCCCTCCTGCCTCCCTTTCCGCCGTATAGATTGAGCAGAACCAATTCCTGCTGAGTTGAGGGGTTGAGAGTTGAGCCGTTGAGCTGTTGGGCTGTTGGGAGTTGAGGAACTGAGCATGCAAGGGGTCGAGCAACTGAAGATCGATGAAGCTGAGCAGTTGAGGAGCTAAGCAACTGGGCAGCAGAATAAGAGTCGGTTGCACATCTTATTTTAGAGTAAATTCAAGTATTTTAAAGAATAAGAGATGATAGAGACTCTTAATAGGGAGGGATGAGCGATAAACGGGAAATACGTCCAAAAATAAAAGCTGCAAATAGCTTCTATTCCCCCAAAAAAGCCAGATAACTGAAAAATAAGAGGTGCAAAAGACTGCTATTTCATTCGCGCATCTATGAATGCCTTCGGAAACCTTGGACACCCTCGATCCGAACACCCCCTTCCTTCGGGATTCACACTGCTCCCAGCACAGACTTTGGCGCACACGGCCCCATTTTCCCACACCGCGAGCGACCCCTGGCGCACGGTGCCCATTCACACGAGGCTGCTCGACATCACTCGCAATCCGGACCCGGCACCCGGCCCAACTTCTAACCGCGCTTCCCCGGTATCTCCCCATTCCCGCAGACGCCTTCTATCCTCCATTCCAAGGGCGGCAATTCCTTTATCTATTGAGAAAACGGAACATCCTACCGGCTATCGCCGGAAAAAGGCCGCTCCCGCTTACGGCCCGCACTCCCGATCCCCCATACGGGTTACCCGAGAGAAGCTGCGCGCAAGACGGGAACGGCCACGCTCGCCTTCTATTCCTTAGAATTAGAACATCGGAAAGACGTATTTGACGAGGAAATACAGCGCGCCGAAGAAGATGACGATATAGGCCGCGTATTTGATAAAGGTGGACGCCACCAGGCTCGAATCCATCTTTTTCTCCACATTGGTTTTCTCGATTTCGACGTTCCGGTTTTGTTCGATAGCCATACGATCGCTCCCTTTCCGTCTTGTATAGTAGCGAAGCAACGCTTACTTGTCGTTACCCGCCCCAAGTCTTTCCTAAACGATTTGCTTTTCGATGCCGCCGGCATGTTTCAACCCGATTTTTTGTGGTTAAATAACAATAGACGTTCGGATAAGGGAGATGAACCGAGTTGAACAAGCATACCTCTGATAAATTAAAACTGCGCACCGAGACCCAGGAAGGTCGGTGCACCGTGTATATAAGCGGCGAGCTCGATCTTGAAGTCGCTTCACAGATGCGGGCGGTCATGGAGCCGCTTGTCGAGCTCTGTGACCGGATCCTGACGCTGAACCTGAAGGAGCTCCGCTACATCGACAGCACCGGGATCGGCATTCTGATATCGGTGCTGAAGGCGCGTCACGCCAGGAACGGGTCTTTCACGGTAGAAGCAATTCCGCCCAATATCAAGAAACTGTTCGACATGACCGGCATTACGCCGTTTCTCACCCAAGTCGGCCCGTCGTCGGCCGCTCAAGCTCACTAAGAAAGGATCGATACAATCCAGATGAAATCCGTTGAACCGACTGTCACGCTTCGCGTTCCGGCCACGGCGGAATACGTCGACCTGGTCCGGTTAACTTTATATGGAATTGCCTCCAAGATGGGATTTTTGTACGAGGAAATTGAGGATATGAAGGTGGCGGTTTCCGAAGCTTGCAACAATGCCGTATTGTATGCTTACGAAGGAACGGGCATGATGGAGATCCGTTTCCTGATTGACGGGGATGCTCTCTCCATTACCGTGAAGGATGAAGGAAAAAGCTTTAGCGTGACAGCCGCGGATGCTCAGTCGTCTCCATCGCTGCACGGCAAGACGATCGATGAAATCGAAGCCGGGGGGCTAGGTTTATACTTGATGCAGGCGCTGATGGATGAGGTCGAGGTAAACGGCGGTGCCGGAACCGAGGTCGTCATGACGAAGCGTCTGGGCAGGAGTGAGGAGATGGCATGAGCTCTAACCCGGCATGGCCTTGCCCGAATTCGTCTGCTGCACTGATCGTCGAGTATCAGCGCAACCCGAGTGACGATTTGGCTACAACGCTCATCCGGCAATACGAACCTATGGTCAAAATGGCAGCGGGCAAAATGTCCCGAAATCGTCCCGATCTGTACGAGGATTTAATTCAGGTCGGGCAAATGTCGCTTCTCCGCTTGTTCGACCAGTTCGACGCCGGAAAGGGCAGCCCGTTCGAACCTTACGCTATGAAAAGCATCATCGGGCATATGAAAAATTTTCTTCGCGATACGTCCTGGTACATTCAAGTGCCGCGCCGCATTAAGGAAAAGGGCGCCCTGCTCCAGCAAGCGGTCGACGAATTGACGATCCGGCTGGAGCGTTCTCCGAAGATCGAGGAAATCGCCGACCATCTCGGACTGTCGTACGAGGAGACGATGGAGGTGTTCGCCGGACGCGAGCTGTACCACTACGTTTCCCTCGACACCCCCGTATCGGAGGAGGAATCCACCTCTACGCTGGGCGATCTGATCGGCGCGCCGGTTAACGATTTCGAGTCGGTGGATAACCGGATGGATCTGGAAGCGGCGCTGGCTCATCTGAAGCTCGAGGAACGAAAGGTGCTGTCCCTCGTCTTCGAAGCCGGGCTGTCCCAGCGGGCGATAGCCGAACAGCTTCACGTCTCGCAAATGAGCGTATCCCGCATTCTGAAAAGGGCTACGGAGAAGCTGAAAGCGCTGCTGGAGGACGAGAACCCGGAGCCGTAGCTTCGCCCTACGCGCGCTGCGACAGGCAAAGCAGAACCAAGACGGCGCGTACAGCCCGGAGCCGACCGGAGAACGGACGTGCCTCTTCGGAAGGGCCGGGACCGCAATTCCGAGAGGAGAGCGGATATGAGCGAGCCTACTTCAAGCCAATACTCAAGCCCGGATTCGTTTGCCGATTGGCAGTGGGTTCGGCGGCAGCTTCCCCCGCACAAGGACGATCTCTTCGTCACTGACGCGGACACGGCTGCCTGGATCGAACGCTTAAGCCAGGAAGACGACAATTTGACGATCGTGACGGCGACATCGGGCGGGCTGCCCGTCCTGTACGGAACGTTGCGGCACAAGTTCGTTTTCGGTTCGAAGCCTGCTCACCCGGAATGTCCTCCGCTGCACTTCCATGTGATGAAATCGCGGCTGATCACCGTTATTCCGGCAAGCAGCGGGCTGGACATCCGCTTGGAGGAATCACCTTGGGCCCAGCGCCTGGAACGCTGCAGAACGGCCCACGAGGCGTTTTGTGTCCTGTTGTGCTCGCTCGTCGAGCCGCTGCATGCGGCGCTGGACGGCTACGAGGCCCGGCTCGGGGAATTGGAACAGTCGATGCGGGAACGCAATCGCAAGCGGATTGTGGATCGGCTGTTGGAGCGGAGGCACGAGCTGATTCGATTCGGTCTGGCTCTGACTCCTCTGCGTGAAGCCGGGGACGCCGTACGCGAATCGTTTCTGGACGAGCCGGACGAGCTGCCGGAAGGCCTCCGGTTGAGCCTGAGGCTCGAACGGATCGAGCGGCTGCTTCGCAAGCACGAGAACCATATCGATACGCTGCTGCAGATGGAGGAGGTCGTCTCTTCGGTGCGCGGCAACGAAATTATGAAAACGCTGACGATCTTCACCGTGCTGTTCACGCCGGCGACCGTCATCGGCGCCCTATGGGGGATGAATTTCGATCTGCTGCCGTTTGCGGATTGGTCTTCCGGGTTTGGAGCCGCCTGCGCGGCCGTGCTGCTGCTGACCGCCGTCATCTACGCCTGGTTATGGCGCAAAGGCTGGACCGGCGATCTGCTGAGGGGGCGAAAAGCCGGCTCCAACGTCTAAAGGAGCTGTTCCAGTAGAGTTCGCCTACATCGCAGCGTCCCGATTCCGAAGCGAAAGGACCTCGGCTTCCACTGCAACGTGGAGGACGAGGTCCTTCTTCTCGGGTAAGCCGACGTGTGACCGGGCACCAAGCGCCGGGAAAATCGGTGCTCAGCGGGGCGCAAACATCGCAATAAACGTGGGGCAGCCCCTTCCACCTATCCCTTCAGTCTAGCGGATACTCCCTTTCGGCGGATAACGGAATATACAACGCCGCACCCTCCTTGATATCGTAAACAAATCCTTTGGCATAGTCCTCCGGATCGGCGTACGAGCGTATGAGCGTCATATCCCCGATATCCAGCACCGTCCCGCCTCCGAGACCGGCATAAGCGCTCCGAATCCGGTAGACCGCATTGCGGACGCCATCATTCGCAACGTATACGAACCGACCCGCGAGCGTCTGCAGTTCCGCCGCCTCCGCCGTTCCTTCGAGCTGTACGGTTATCGTGTTCCGATCGCGGAGCTCCTTTGTAAATCCGGTTACTTTGCCGGTACGTCTTCCCGCCGCCAGCACCAGCCGTTCCGCGGAATCCGCGCGTCCGATCTCCGTTCCGTCATGGACATAAGCGTACTCCGGGCTGCCCGCACGCTCGGAATACAATCCGAACGCCCCGCGGAATACGATCTCGCCGTCCAGCAGCAGCTCCTCATCCGGATGAAGCGAACTGACGATATAGTCGGTTCTACCGCACGCCAGCTCCACCCGGACCGCACGGGCGGCCAGATCGCCCGCGGCAGCTCCTTTCGCTTCCGCTTCGGCTCCGGCTCCGATTCCTGCAGCTTCCAAACCGGCCTTCTTCCGCTCCACAGTCGCCAGCCGGATCGCCCGTACAACACGTTCACCCTGATAAGGCTCTAGGACCGAGGTGAAAAAACTGGACAGATCGCCGCCTTGGCGGCGGGCCAGCACGTAGCGGAGGGAGGGCGGGTTGCCGGGTTTGTTGCGGGGCGGCACTCCGTCCGCCAAGGCAACCTCGTCGAACTCGCCCAGCATCGTCAGCCTGATGTGCACGGTTCCCCGTTCGCCCTCCGGCAAACTTCCCCAGGTGTCGACGACAGACCAATCAACGCTGAACTGCCGCTGCGGATTGCGGTCCCGCTCGACGTTATTCAGCCAGTGGAAGCCAGCTCCGTTGTAAGCCGCCCCCGGTACATCGTCCCCTTCCGGGCGGACGCCGAACGAGCTGTCCGCCCCCGCATACGTTCCTTCCTTCTGCGGGACCAGGCTCAGTCCCTCGACCGTAACCGGCCCTTCGGCGCCGTGGAAGCTGTAATGATGGTCCTGGCCGCCCTGTACGCGGAACAGGTCGATGGCGTAAAACGATTCCCGCCCCACGCGGACCATCGCCGTCACCCTTTTGTACATCGAGATGTGGCGGTACGCCTGCGGAGCTTCGACGTCCATCAGCTTGATGCGGCCGGCGTCGTCAAAATGTCGGGGCTCGCCGACCCATTGCGGGTCCTGCTTTTTCTTGTCCACCAGCACCGTATTGTGACTCGTCGTTCCGATCACCCACTGGGCCCGGTGCATATCGACCGCATCGGCGAACTCGGGATAGCCCAGATCCGGCGTTAGATCGATGCCGAACGCGTGAATCCCGATATTCAGCGTGTCGCGGTGCCCGTGCCCCGTGTTGCGGCCGTAATACATCCAGACGTCCCGCCTTGTATCCGCCGCGCTTCCGTCCGCTCCGCCTTCTTCGCCCTCCTCGCCGTCCCTCAGTACGGAGAAGCCGTACCCGGTAAACTGATCGCTGTCCAGACGCAGCCGGCCGCGGTTTGCAATTACGTCCTCGATGTCGCGCGCGATCCGCTCCGGATCATCCGAGAACATCCCTCCGGTAATCCCCGCAGTTCCGTTCCCGTTGATCAAGTAGGCGGCCTGCGCGAATACCGGATCTCCGTATACTTCAAACGCCTTTACAAACACGGAACCTTTAAACCCTATACCGGGATTTCCGGTCTTGCCGGTATCCCCGATCGTCGGCACGAACCGCCCGGAGCATATTAACGGGATAAAGGCATCAAACATTTTGCGGAATTTGGGATGCCGGTACAAATCCGCCGCCGGATCATCCGAATAGCCTTCCATAATATCCGCCACCTCGAGCAGCGAATTCAGCCACAAGGCGTTGTAGCCGGGCGAAGCTTCGTTGCCGTGACCGTCGCGGTCGACGTCGTTGACGAGCGCCGACAATATGTTGCCGCCCGTCACCTGCCAAGGCTGATTCAGTCTTTTCCCCGCACGGCCGTTGAAGGCGATCCATTCCCCGGTTTCCGGCTCCTGGTCGAGTACGACGGCCGCCAGCGCCAGCGCGCTTTGGTGGAAGCCGGTATTCCCGTAGTTTCTTGCCGCCTTCACGGCAGGGTATACCTGCCTCACGATCCCGTGCTCGATATGACTGCACAGCGTTTCCGCCGTATGACCGGTCCCGGACAAGGCCGGCGATTTCCCGTTCAGAAAGCGGATCGCCTCCGGTTCGCCCATCGCCGGGAAAAAAGCGTCGTAGCAGTAAAGCAGTTGCTTGACCAGCGAAGCCTCCCAAATCGAGCCGAGCGCCTGGCCGAGTCCGGTCCCTCCGTGCGAGTTCAAAAAAATCGTTTTGTCATACTCGGCTACGTCCAGACTTGGATAGACGTCGGCCACTCGATGCAGCAGCACAATGCCGGCTGCGGCATATTCCGGCCTGCCGGTGTATAGGTAAGCGTCGCGCAACGCGGCAAGCGCCTTTAAGATCACGCCCGTGCCCGGGTGCCACAAAAACCAGTGTACATAATAAGCGACGAACGTATACGTATTCCCTTTCTCATCCGTCCAGCCGTAGCCGTCGTCGACGCCCCAGTCCGGGCCTCTCTCGGGATACATCGTGTTGACGAGCAAGCTGCGGTCCGCCCTTTCCGGACGGAAGAGGCCCGATTCGTCGAGGCCGCTGGCATAATACGCCGCGAAATCGTTCGTGGGGAACGACAGTCCGCTGCTCGGGTCCGTTATTTTCCAGGGCGCTTTCAGCGGGTCGGCCTGGTACGGATAATTGCCGTACTTATCGATCTCCTTGCCCGTAACCGGACTTCCGAGACGCTGATTCACCCCGTAGCTGCGCGGCAGTGTCTGCCCCGGCACGAGATTCCACAGCGCTTCATGCCCGATCGCCAAATAGCTGTCGGCTTCGTTCACCGCGCGGTCCCTCAGCGCCTTCGCCCACTCGAACCGCTCTGCGTTGCGGCGGGCATTTTCCCTTTTGTGCAGTGTATAAACCGTGCTTCGACGTTTCATCCGGATTCCCCTCTCCATCCTCTCGGTTATCCTATCATACTGCCGGCCGCCTTGGAGGTCATGCCAATTTCGTAAGAAGGGACGGTCATTTATTGAGGTGTAGACGAACTTCTCCGTAACCGGTTTCAAATCGCGGCGTTCCGGTTAAGTAGAAGTACGGGATACCCTAGTACAAGCAAGCATCGTACCGTACGATCAGGCTTAACCCTTATTCTAAGGACAGGCGGTGAATGTCATGACAGTGAAACATCAGATTCGTTGTTTTGACAGTGACATATTGGTATTCGAGACGGATCGCTGCTTCAATGTGAATATTCAAACCCGTTCCAACCCGCTGGGCTTCGGGCGTACGCTTTGTGCCTATGATTCGCTGGAGCAAGCCGTCGAAAGCGCGGAGCACTTCTGTATGGTATATCAGATCGCCAAGGAACACGGCTATTACTTGAAGGAAGACGAACTGGTCCGGCATGAGCGCAGACCGATCGCCGTAGCGTGGATTATGGAGAGGCGTCTGACCTCCCGCGAATGGATGGACCTGCTGTCCCGCGCCGAGACAGTTTCATAACTAGATGAGCCGGCCTCCGGTCCGCTGATGGCGGCCAGGCCGGCTGTATTTTTAAAGCAGTAATTCTAAAACAGGTTTTTAAGCAGGTTTTTAAAGCAGTATTTATAAGAGCGATCTGCAGCTCTTAATCGGGAACTTGTTTGTTTTTTTGGGAAGTAAAGGTTGTTTGTATCTCTTATTTTCCATTTCTGGTTGAAGTTACTCATATTTCTTCCGATTAAGCGCTGCAAAAAGCTCTTATTTTCGAGAAAATGGGGGTTCATCCAAAAATAAGAGTTCCCCCCCCTTATCCCCCGTCGGCTCCCTGATCTTCGGCTCAACTTTCAACCTAAGATGGGATCTATCCTTTGTTTTGGTTCAATCTTGGTGCCGGTTCAATCTCGATTTAGTTCAACCTTGGTTTTGCTTCATCCCCGGATCTGGTTCATCCCGGCTTCGTCCACTCTTGATTGCGGTCCACCCTCGATTGCGCTCCGTCCAAAGTTTCCGTTCTTGCACGCTTTCTTCATGGCCGCTTGACCGGGCAGGTGTTGACTTTCAGAAGCCGGTACATCCAGCAAATCCCCGCCAGCCCGGACAGCAGCAGCGGAACCCCGAGCAGTCCCGCATATTTCCAGGGACCTTCCACAACCAACAGCATCGACAATAATCCGGCACCCGCCGCTACTCGCACAATTCGATCCGCACGTCCCACATTTTTCATCCTCCTACTCCAGCGATTCATGAGTGATGTACAAAGGGATCTCCGTTGACCCGCCCGGCTGCCGCAGCAGCCATTCCGCTACCCTATGGTCCATGGAGTGGAACGTCATCTCCTCGATCAGCCCGGTCATACGGGCCTGTCTCAGGCCACTATGAAATACAGCGGCAGCTACTCAGCTTCAGTGAATCCCGTTACTTTTACTCCCTATGCAAGCGTTGCCGCTTTCGGGAATTCCCTTTCCCGACACGCCGTTCCGTTAAGCCGATCCCTGTTATAAGTTCCAGCACCATCCTGCTAAAACCTTCAACATCGGAAAATCGCTCTTTGAAGCTTAGGGGACTACTCCTTGCAGTGTCGCTTTTAACGTTACGCCGCAAAAAAAGACGCCTTCCGGCGTCAATTTTGAATCGGATCGGGAATCATCCCTTCCTGCTCCAGCTCCGTATTCGTCTTCATCGCTTTCATCTCTTTGCCGAGTCGGATCAGATCCTGTTCATCCTGCGCCATCACGCCGTTTAACGTCATGTGCAGCGCCGGGTCCGCCTCTTGCTCCGCCTGACCGATTCCGGCCCCAGCGCTCGGGGTCTCCCGCTCCCGCACACGGTGCGCCGATTCCCCGATCAGCTCGCACAGCTTCCGGTGCGCTTCATCCCGTACGGTTACGGGGGCACCCTCGCCGCCGCTCCAGTCTCCGCTGAACTCCGCTTGCTGAACGAGCAGCGTAATCCGCTCGGAGCCGTCCGACAAAAACGGAATCCGGTACGTGATTGCGCCGTCACGCTCAGGAGAACGAAACGTCAGCTGGATCACTTTGCGGCCTTCCGTCTCGGAAGGCTGAAACCCTAGCCGAAATGCAGTTTTCCAAAATTCCACCAACGGCCTCGTTACATTTAATTCGCTTAACGTCATCCTGCCTCGCCTCCTGTTATCGTGATTCCGGCCCCGCTCCGGTTCCTTCCACCCGTGATTAGCGCCAAAGCAACCCCCTGCGCGGCTTTGCCTTGCGCACCCGCAGCACCGAACGGGCCATACCCCGTGCGAGATCCGACCATTCGGACGCGTACCCGCTTACTTGCTTGACCGCTTTTTGAGTGCTGTAGGATGCATCCTTGGCCCATTCGCTCGTAGTATCGCGAAGATCCTGGGCTCCGCGTACAAGATCACGGCGAAGCCTTTTGCCTGATTTGGGAGCAAAAAGCAAGGCGGCCGTCGCTCCCACCATTCCTCCGATCCATACCGCTTTCCAGGAACCTTGCAGATTGCGTTTGCTCATTGCGAATTCCTCCTCAATAGGTTTGTATCGCGTTATCCCATCGTTCATTCTGCTTGCCGTATAGGATTTATCCGGTTATTCGCTAGGCCGACTTTCGAATCGCTTGGGACAGCATCCCCAGCAGTAATACGAACAATGCGGCGCCGACAATGGCCGGGATGACTGCAAAACCGCCAATGACCGGGCCCCAACTGCCAAGCAGCAGCGATCCGAGCCAGCCGCCGGCAAATCCGGCAACCATCGCTCCGAGCATACCGCCCGGCATCCGGTTTTTCACAAGGGCGTCTCCGATCGTCCCAATTAAAATGGCCATCACGATACTGATCAAGAGTCCCCACATGCGATCTCCTCCTTCTTGTTGATGAAGGCCGCCTACCGTTTATTACCCCGGCATGCCACGCATGAACCAGCCCAATACCGCCACTCCGCGGCGCCCCGTACAAAAATAACCCTACTAAGCGAGACCTCGGCTTTGAAGCGAATCCGGCTGTTTCTCGTAAAACCGGAAACTGCCATGCTTGGTTGCTAAAGTAAAACGGTCCGGAACAGGGTGTCGTGACGGTCCTTTGGCATGCAAACCCATACGTTGGTGCATGGAAGGGAACCGGTACCTTCGCTCCAACTCAAAAAACCGTCCCTCCATTCTGAAGAGAGACGGTTTTTTTCCATATTTCCCCCATGCATCCAATACCGATCACGGCCCAGGTTCCATAGATACGAGAAGCGTACTAACCTTCTCCTAAATTCACTTCAGCATTTTCCCCATCCGGTTCGCGCCTTCGATGATCAGCATCGCATGCTCCTTCATCTTCTCCAGCGTCAGCCGGTTGGAAGGGCCCGATACGCCAAGTGCGGCGACGAGCTTGTGCGCACGGTTGTAGATCGGAGCCGACACGGCGGCCGCGCCGGGTTCACGCTCCTCGATGCTGGTCGCATAACCCAACCGGCGTATGTCCCCCAGTTGACCGACGAAAGCATCCCGGTCTGCGGGCGAAGCCCATTCCAGCTCCTGCAGCAGCTGCGCCTGCTCATCCGGTTCGGCGAAAGCGATAAGCACCTTGCTTGAAGCGCCCACGCTGAGCGGCAGCCGCGCCCCGATCGGAGCGACCCGCCGGATCGCCTGATTGCTCTGCACCGCCTGAATCCGGATCCGCTCATTCCCGTCGCGCACATACAGACTGATCGTCTCACCGAGCGAATCTCGCAGCCGTTCCATCTCGGGCTGAAGCAGGACTCCCGGATCGTCGCTTTGCGACATGTTGGCGGCAAGCTCCCAGATCCGGAAGCCGATCCGGTACTTTTCCGTCTCCGCATTGCGGACCAGATAACCTTTCCCTTCCAGAGACGCGAGCAGCCGGTGGACCGTGCTCTTGTGAAGCTCGGTCTTGGCGGCGATCTCGGTGAGGCTCAGCTCGGTCTCGTCGGTGAACAAGGATAAAATATCGAGCGCCCGTTCCACGGCGCGTACGGTCAGCTTCGTATCGTCCATCTTCGATTCGCTCCACATGTTTCATTATATGAAACTCAGTTTTAATTCAAGTATACCTTATCCTTCTTCGGATCGTAAAGAGACTCCGGACTGCCTTTTTCTACACATTTCCTATCCGGCATCTATTGACCAACAGGCCTGTAAACGAATACTATAGAATTAAGATAACTACTTACGTGTATACGATTGGATTCTTGCCCCTACCGCCGGCCTGCGCTTGCCGGAGCGAGTCTCCTTTCCAATCGGCACCCTGTCCCTGACCGCAACGATTGTATCCCGATCCAAGCAGAGAACCTCCCTTATTACGCAACTCGAAGTGCATCATCGATCAAGGAGGGATACCCCATGGAGACGACCCACGTTTCATCCACAACTTACAACACACCTGTATTTGAAAACGCTAACATTGGCAAATCGTACAAAAAGCTATTTATGCTGCTTCCCCTTGCCTTGCTGATCGTTCTGTGTACCGGAGCGATCGTCGCTTTCCACGGTTATATCGCCTGGATGCTCGGCCGGCCGTCGATCGCTCCGCTCAGCTCGAACCCGATGAAGGCCGCAGGACTGGCCTATGACGACATCGTCTTCACGAGCAGCGACGGCGGCAGCACGCTGGAAGGCTGGCTGATTCCGGCGGCCGGCTCCGACCGGTCGGTCATCTTCTCCCACGGTTACGGCGGCAACCGCGAAGAGCTGTGGGTCCCCTTCTACAGTCTCGCCAAAGAGCTGAACAAACAAAACTTCAACGTTCTCCTGTTCGACTACGCTTATGTAGGTACGGATATGTCCGTGACGGGAGGCGTTCGGGAGGCGCTGGAGCTGCAGGGCGCCATCGACTTTTTGAAGAAAATCGGGACGAAGCACACGTACGTATGGGGCTTTTCCATGGGAGCGGGCACCGCTTTGCAGACGGCGCTGTACAGCAAAGACATCGAAGCGATGATTCTCGACAGCACCTTTCTGCTCGAGCCCGACACGCTTTACCATAACATTAAAAATCAGGTCGATCTGCCCCGGTTTCCTTCCTTGCCGCTGATTCGCCTGTTTTTCCCGATTATGAACGGCACGAGTATGAACCAGATTCCGTATCAGGATGTCAAACAAAAAGAGTACCCGATACCGATCCTGTTCATTCACGGCATGAAAGACTCCAAAGCGCCGTATGATATCGCGCAATCGATCTACGAGAACCAGTCCGCTCCGAATACCGACCTGTGGCTGCTTCCCGAAGGCCGGCACGAGCTGATTTACAAAGCGAATAAAAAAGAATACGTTAAGCGGACGATGGCGTTTTTTAACACTGCGGCGGCGCGCCAGCCGTAACCTCCTTTGCCTGTAAGATCGCTGCAGGATCGCCGATTTCCCGCATAGGCCAACTTCCCTTCCGAATACACTGTATAGGATACAGCCTCTATAGGGAGGGAAGACCATGTTAGTCGTATACGGCTCGCTGATGCCGCTCAGACTTCTGGAGGAAATCCGTTTCTGGAAAATGCAGGAGAAGGAGCATACCGTCGTCATCCGCGAGCTTATCCCGAATTTGGAGCAGCCGTATGTGCAGTTGCTGGAGCAGTGGGAGCTTGTCTTTGCACAAACCGAGGCCGCCGCGAACAAATGGATCGAAGCGGTCATTCGGTCCAATATGACGATAAGCCCGGAGCTGTGGAAGCATGTCGAAGCTTTGCTGCAGCGCTCCACCGCCCAGTCGACGGAATTTATCAAGCAGCTGTTCGGCATGCTGGAGAGAAGCGCTGCGGTCCGCAGCGTACCAACCGCGCCCACGGTCATTCAGCACATTATCCGGGAATCGGAATATTTCCTCGGCATCCTGCAATCGATCCTCACCGCGCCGGCGTTCCCCCCGTCTTCCCATCCGGTTCCGTCCCCTCAGCCTCAGCCTCAACCTTCCCGCAACGAGGAGCAAGCAGACCGGGAGGAGCCGCTTACGCCGGAAGGCGTATGGACCGATTACACGGCTGCCGCAAAACCCATACCGATCGGCGGTCATACCCTGCCGCCGCTTCCTTATGCGTATAACGCGCTTGAACCGCATATTGACGAGAAAACGATGCGGATTCATCACGACAAGCATCACCAAACCTACGTAGACGGCTTGAACAAAGCCGAGAAAATGATGGAGCAAGCGCGCAAAACCGGCGATTTCGACCTGATCAAGCATTGGGAGCGGGAAGCGGCATTTAACGGGGCGGGACACTACTTGCATACCCTCTTCTGGTACGTGATGGCTCCAAAAGCGGGCGGCAAGCCCACAGGGGCGATCGCGAATCAGATCGACCGCGACTTCGGCAGCTTCGAATCGTTCCGGAAGCACTTCTCCGCAGCAGCCGACAAGGTCGAGGGGGGCGGATGGGCCGTGCTTGTCTGGAGCCCACGCAGTCACAGGCTCGAGATTTTGCAGGCGGAGAAGCATCAGAATTTGTCGCAATGGGATGCGATCCCGCTCCTTGCCCTGGATGTCTGGGAACACGCTTATTATTTGAAACATCAAAACGAGCGGCCCAAATATATCGAAGCGTGGTGGAACGTCGTCAATTGGCCGTACGTGAACGACAGATTCGTCCAGGCGTCCAAATTGAAATGGCGGCCGTACTGACGGAAGCGGCGCTCCGGAACGGGCCCCGTTTCTAAGCCGCAGCCGTGAATACAGGTCAGCTCAGGCTCTCAGGCACCCATCCGCCGTTGTCTGCCTTTTCTGTCCGAATGATCCGAAGAGTCTGCTCCCTTTCCCGATTGGCCTGGTCATTTCGAGTGAAATCGGATCTTTTCTTCAGCCTTCCGTTCCGGTACGATCATAGAAATCCCGGACATAAGAGACACGTTTTCCGGACTAGGGAAGGTGGCGCCATACAATGAACAGACTATACCAACCATTAACCGGAACAGCCGTACGGCTTGTACCGATGGAGCGTGCGCATGCGAGCGCTCTGTACGAAACCGCCCGTGCTCCCGGTGTCTGGACCTATATCCCTGTACGCATGGAATCGCCCGAGGACATGCAGCGGCTTGTCGACGAAGCTATGGCCGAAGCGGAACGCGGTCACACGCTGCCCTATACGATCATGGATAGCGCAGACAGCCGGGTGCTCGGAAGCACTCGGCTGTTCGATTTATCCGATGAAAATCATTCCCTTGAACTTGGCTGGACATGGCTGACCCCAGGCGTGTGGCGGACACGGGTTAATACCGAGTGCAAGCTGCTCCTGCTGACTCATGCCTTCGAGACGATGGGCGCTAACCGCGTACAGATCAAGACGGATTCGCGGAACGAGCGCTCCCGCCGGGCGATCGAGAGGATCGGCGCCGTCTTCGAGGGCGCTCTGCGCTGTCATTATATTTTGCCGGACGGCTACGTTCGCGATTCGGTCTATTACAGCGTCGTATCGGCGGAATGGCCGGAAGTAAAGCACAGGATGGAGCACCTGCTTACGAGCCCTCCTTCCTCCAGGCGGCAAGTAAGACTTGTCGGCGACTAAAGGAACGGATGAACCTCTGACCGGCAGGGGTCCATTTCACAAACCGTTATACCGTATATTACTTTCGCTGGATCGGTTGTATATATATCCTAGGAGCCAAGATGCACTAATTCAGCTGCCAGCGGCTGGTCGGTTTCGCCGCTTGGCTCCCTCCGGCATGCGTGTAATCCGCTTTATGCCTGCATTTGCGGCAAACGTTCCGTCTCCGGTGCATATGCCCCGTCTCCTCTTCCTCCTGAGCGGCGGTTTCCGTTTCCTGGGCATATTCCCGGAGCAGGCGGATATAATCCGCCGCCTTCGCCACCTCATCCGCCTGTGGGCGGAACACGTACTTGCTGCCGCTCAGCACACCGAACACCTCGATACGTCCGGGCAGCTCCTCGAACGCTTCGCTGCAGAACAGGACGGCCAGATGGCGGAAGCCGGCAATCACATCGGGATCATCATCCACCAGGTACTTCCGGATCACATAAGGCAAATCCGGACGGTCGTCGTCCCGGTACAACACCTGCACGATGAACGAAACTTCCGCTTGCACCGCTTCGATATGCGTACGGTACGACTCGAATACGATCAGCGGCCGGATTGCGCCGTTCTGCTCGCCGTGCAGCAGCTGTTTCAACGCGCTTACGGCCCGGTACCGCACCTGCCAGTAATGATCGGCGGAATCGAACTTGTAAGTCCGGTTCGTCCACCGGCGGTCCGCCGACCGTTCGATCGAATACTCCGACCGGTGCTCCGGGGGGAGGCTGTAATAATCGTTAACCAAATGACAGACCGAATATTGGACGAGCTGCTGCCAGCTTACCTCCGTACCCAGCATCGCCGCGGCGCCGGCTTCCTCATCCGCTTTGCGCTTCAGATAACGGGACGGGCAGCGCAGCAGCTCTTCCAGCTTGTAATCTTCGATCAGCGCCTCCTCGCCCTGCTTTCGACCGAGCTCTTTATACGCTTCCAGTCCTGTCGCGCGTATCATCATCCGGACACACCCGCAGCGGCAGCAGCCACCCGTCTTCCCAACTCGCGGCACGCCTCCTTCTCCAGCTCGGACGGATTCAGCTCCACCTTCAGACCTTCCGCAGCAAGTACCGCTCCGCAGCTCAGCAGCTTTTCCTCCAGCAGATTTACCGCTTTGCCGAATTCAGGATAGGAGGAATCGGCCGAGCCGAACGCCGCCGACGGTTTGCCCGATAAATCGACGTCGTCCATCTCGTCATAGAAATCGAGATATTCATCCGGCAAATCCCCGTCTCCCCATGTATAAGCGCCGAGCAATACCGCGTCATAATCCGTAAGCTCCGAGGCATTCGTATCAAACACGTCTTTCAATACCGCCTCGGCCCCTTGCCCGCGAATCCCTTCCGCTACCGCATCAGCCATTTCTTCCGTGTTCCCGGACATGCTCGCAAATACGACAATAACCTTCATCCTGTCCGCTCCTACCCTTCTCCCTTGATCCGATGATCCTTGCCGGAGTCATCCTACATATCCCATGCCAAATTTATGTACAATCGCGCAGCTTGGATGCTCTGGCCCGCATATACAGCTTCAACAAAGCAATCCGGACAGCCAGCAAAATCAATGCCGTTAACCGGGTAGTCGTCACAGCCGTACCTCCTTCCTGTTCCCATCCGATGCGTACATCTCAAGCAAAGAAAGCTCGTTCTCGCGTTTCATCCATATATCGCAGCACGAGCACTCGTAGCGGACGATTCCGGATGGCGGCAGCTCGGAGATCACCGCTCCGTACCAGTCGCTGCATACCTGATCGAACTGCTCCGACGTCAGGTCCCACCGGCTGGTGACGATACATTCCTCATACTCCTCCGGACTCCGGGCGGCTAATACTTCGATCGACGACCATTTGCCGTAACCCGCCTTCGACTTGAACTTATCGATGCCGCTAAGCATCCGTCCGCTCAGCCCGTGCTTCAAACAGATCCTTTGAACAACGGCGATCACATGCTCATCCTCCCAATCGAAAGTTCATACTGCCCGCAGCTGAAAGTAGCCGGTCCACACACGGCATTGGCCCTTATCTCGCTCCCTTTCGCCGGCCCGAACCGGTATCCTAAACGCAAATGGGCTCGGTACTGTCGAATCCCAAACGATAACCCGACAATCTATCCAAACAATCGCAACTATATAAGCAAACAATTGATAACGATTCTCATTATAATGATAATGATTTTCATTGTCAATAATAATTTATCTATATTCTACTTCCGCCTTTCGTTCATTATGCTATCCCTGGCCCTGACGAAGACCCGATAACGGGCATACAAAAAGACGCTCCCACCTCACTGTTACCCAGTGAACGGTAGAAAGCGTCTTTTGCTCTTTGCTTTTGCTTTTGGAATTGCTTTTGGTTCCGGCCATCGCCGCAAGCGAACGCCCGGGAATGAGCCGCGCTCCTCTCATTCCTTCACAAGCGACAAAAACTCCGAGCGCAGCGCCGAGTCTGTAGCGAACCGGCCGCGAACGCCCGATGTAACCGTCTTGCTGCCGGGCTTCTTCACGCCCCTGGAACACATGCACAGATGCTCGCCTTCTACGATGACCATGACGCCTTGCGGGTGAAGCACTTCCACAAGAATATCGGCGATCTCCGACGTAATCCGCTCCTGCACTTGCAGCCGCCGTGTTACGGCCTCCACCAGACGGGCGAACTTGCTCAGTCCGGCGATCTTTCCGCTAGGCAAATAGCCGATATGGATCTTACCGAAAAAAGGCGCCATATGATGCTCGCACTGGCTGTAATATACGATATCCTTAACGATAACGAGCTCCTCATGCTTCTCGTCGAACGTCACGCCCAGCACTTCCCGGGGATCTACGGAATAACCCGCGAAAATCTCCTCGTACATTCTCGTTACCCGGGCGGGCGTCTCGATCAGCCCTTCGCGGTCGACATCTTCCCCGATCAGCCGCAAAATTTCTTTCACATGATTCTCGATCAGCTCGCGGTTCCGTCCAACGTTATCGTTCTGGTATTCCTTGGTACCTGCCATTCGCACCCCTCCTCCTCGCTTGCGCGGGAGACGCAGCAATTATTTCCACTTCTGGTTTTTCATCATGTGCTGCATTTGCTGCATCTGCTTTTTATTCAAATTGTAGCCCATTTTTTTGGCCATCTGCTGCAGCATCTCCGGATTCGACTGCATCGCTTCCATCTGCTTGCGCAAATAATAAACACCGATGAAAAAACCTCCGACCAGACCAACGATCAACGTTACGATCGGAATTACCCAATTCCACCACATTCCAGCGTCACCCCAACATTTGTTCGTAAAAACTCCCGAATACACTTCATCATAACGAAATAAGCCGCTCTTAGCAAGCGGTACAATGTGCCGGATTCGGCCCCGCTTTTCGTGCAGTCGAGCCGGCTTTTAAGATAGATCCGGCTCGGGTCAGGCGCTAGAGCAGCACATTTTCTACGAACACGGTCGTATGTTTGGCGAGATCCACTTCCTTGACCTCGATATGGTCGTCGTTTTGGCTGACGACGCGGACAACCGGACGGCCGGGCAGCCCCCGGTGCTGTCCGACGACGACGCCGGTCTCCCTCGTCGACAGCCGGACCGAGGAGCCGGTCGGATAGATCGAGACGGTGCGCAGAAAATGAATCAGCACCTCCCGGTCGAGCTTCGAACCCGCCAGTGCCATCATATGCTCGCAGGCCTCGTGCGGAAGCATTCGTTTGCCTCCGGCCGGCTGCTTGAACTGCAGATTGTCGAACATGTTGGCAACCGCCACGATTTTGGCGTACAGATGAATCTGGTCGGCTGCTACTTTCCGCGGCAGCCCTTCCCCGTCCGGTGTCTCATGATGCTGCAGAGCCACGTGCGCAATTAACAGGTTGAACTCCTGCTTCTGCTTCAACACCTCGAAGCCCCGCCACGTATGATGACGCTTCGGATCGGCCGAGCTGTCATCCGTCAGCTTCTCCACCTTGCCGATATCGTGCAGCAGGGCGCCGATCGCCAGTTCCTTGAGCTGCTGCGGGGTGAGGCTTATATTGATGCCGATCATCGTCGACATCATACATACGTTTAAGGCATGCACGTACGATTCGTTATCCTGTGTGCGAATGTCGGAGAGCTGGATCAGCACCTCTTTGTTCCTCATCACGTCTTCCAGCAGCTGATCGACGCTGATGCTCACTGCGCGGGTATCGAACTGCTTGCCCGAGCGGATCGAGTCGAACGTCTCCGTCATTTTTTTCAGTACGCCCCGTCTCGTCTCCTCCGACAGCACATCGGGAATCTCGACGTCTTCGAACTGGGGATCTTTAATATAAATCATCGTTGCCCCGATCCGGTTCAACGTATTGATCATGTAGACGGTCAATTGCACACCCTCGGACAGCAGCACTGCTCCGGAGCTGGAGAAGATCGTTTTCCCCAGAAATTGTCCCGGCTCCACCTGATCGATGCTAATGTATCTCATGATGCGCCCCCTTCCAGCATAAAAACTTCATCCGCCCCTTCATTCGGGGCGTCTATGAGCGCACTTCCGAAAACGGTTATACGTCCCCCTCCTCCAGTTCCTGAAGAGCGGAGCCAATCCGCTCGGCCGCTTCGGGATGGCTCTCCCTCGGCCAAGCGCGCTTAAGCGCCTCAAGCGCTTCCGTACCGCCTATACGCCCGAGCGCCCACGCCGCCGTCCCGCGAATTTCCGGCCTCTCGTCCTCCAGCAGCAGACCCGCGAGCAGCGGCACGGCTGTCACGTCCTTGAAATTGCCCAGCGCGATAACCGCGTTGCGCTGAATCGGCTTCTTTCCGCGCCACGAGGCGGACATATCGCCGTAAAGCTCGCGGAATTGCTTGTTCGTCATCGACAGCAGCGGCTTCAGGAGCGGCTTCACCTTCTCCGGGTCCGGCTGCAGCTCGGGCTGATGCGCCCAGTGCTTCCCTTTGTTCACAGGACAGACGACTTGGCACGTATCGCAGCCGTAGAGCCGGTTGCCGATCTTCCGCATCAGCTCGTCCGAGACGAAGCCTTTGGTCTGTGTCACGAACGACACGCAAAGACTCGAATGCAACTGCCCCGGACCTACCAGCGCCCCGGTCGGACATGCGTCGATACAGATCGTACAGTCGCCGCACTGATCCGTAATCGGCTTGTCCGGCGGGAACGGAATATTCGTAATCATCTCGCCCAAATAAACCCACGATCCCCATTCCGGGGTGATGATCGCACAGTTTTTGCCGCTCCAGCCGATCCCCGCCCGTTCGGCAACCGCACGATCCGCCAGCGCACCGGTATCGACCATGCTCTCGGTACGGGCGTCCGGCACCCGCTCCCGGATGAACGCCTCAAGCGCCGCCATCCGTTTGCGCAGCACGCGGTGATAATCCTCGCCCCAGGACGACCGTGAGATGATCCCCCGGTAAGCGCCGGGCTCCGACCTGGGCGGGTTCACCAGCTTGGACGGATAGGCGATCGCGATCGACACGATCGACTGCGGCTGCTCCAGACTAAGTGCTGGATCGGTACGCTTGTCCAGATCCGGCTCCTCGAAGCCGGATTCGCGCCCGAGCTCCCGGTGGCGAAGCAGGATTTGCTTCAACTCTATAAAAGGCTCCGCAGACGCGAAGCCAATCTTGTCGATTCCAAGCGAGGGCGCAGCCTCGCGTATATCTTCTTTTAGTCTTGCCCAGTATTCCCAGGTACCGGGCGCCTTTCCCGCGTCATCCATGGCGCTCACCTCATGTCAGGCGCTTGATCGCTTCCCGAGCCAAAAAATCGCAATGATTGTTGAACTCGTTGTCGCTATGTCCTTTAACTTTAATATACTCCACCTTATGCGTTTCCATTAATTGAAGCAGTTGCTTCCACAGATCCTGATTTTCCACCGGCTGCCCTTTGCTGTTCTTCCAGCCGTTCTTCAGCCAGCCCCGGAACCAGCCCTGCTTGAAGCAGTTGACCAGATAGGCGGAGTCGCTGTAGAGCTTTACGGTGCACGCTTCCTTCAGCGAGCCGATCGCTTCGATGGCGGCCAGCAGCTCCATCCGGTTATTCGTCGTATGCTTCTCGCCGCCGGACATTTCCTTACGGTGCTGGCCATAAAACAGAATGGCTCCCCAGCCTCCGGGACCGGGATTGCCGGAGCATGCCCCGTCCGTATAGATCATGACGTCCTTCACTTACAAACCTCCCATTTGATCGATCGGCCAGAGGATGAAGTCCGCACGACCTTGAATCGCCTTCTCCGATACCGTGCCAAATATGCGGCTGTCCTTGCTGGCGTTCTGGTGCCGGTTATCCCCCATTACAAAGTAACGGCCTTCCTCGACTACGACCGGTCCGCGATCGCCGTCTTCGATCTTGATGTCGGTATAGGGCTCGGCCACCGTCTCTCCGTTCACGTACAGCTTGCCCCCGCGAATCTCCACTTGATCGCCGGGAATCGCTACAACCCGCTTCACCAGATACTGCTTCTCTACCGACTGCATATCGGGGTCCTTCAAGATAACGACGTCGCCGCGGTTCGGATGCCCTACCAGGTATACGAACTTGTTGACGAACAGCCATTCCTTCTCCCGGAGCGTAGGCTCCATCGAATGACCCTTCACCGTAGACAAATTGAACACGTACAAATTGAGCAAAATGACAATGACAAGTGCCACTGCAATCGATTTGGTCCAATCCCACAATTCCGCCGCCAAACTTTGTCCCTTCGGCTCCTCGGCTGTTACCGCTGGTGCCGTCTCCCGTCCGTCCTGGCTTTCAAAAGTGCCCATGTCACACCCCCGGCCCTTCGTTTCTCCACAGCTCGTAGTAGGCAAGCACCTGATCGTTGCAAAATGGCGGTCCTTCCCGTTTCAGCCGCGCCAGCAGCGATTCGAGCCCCCGCTTCACCTTGCGCTCCACGACATCGGAGTAATGGTAATTGTGCTTATGAAGCTCGTATTCTTCCTGATCGACGATCTGAATCGTGCCGTTCGGCGTGCGGATGACATCCAGATCATAATCGATGTAAGTAATGACGCCTTCATTCACGTAGGGAGGCGAAGCGATGTTGCAATAGTAGCGGATACCCTGATCCTCCAGAAGCGAGACGACGTTGTACCATTCCCCGGGGATAAAAAAAGTGACCGACGGAATCTTGCTCGTCCATTCCTTGCCGTCCCTTTCGCGGATCGGCGTTTGAGAGTTAATCAGCGCAATCATCGATTCGGCCCGATGCTCCGGGGCAAGCAGCGCGTCCGGAACCCGCCAGTTCTGCATCCACATCCGGTGAAGATGACCGTCATGCTTGAAGCTTTTAATTTGATATGGGGAATATGGATTCATAGTAAGCCCTTTCTGACAACTACTCCTATTATATATCGTCCACCCGTTATTGTCTTTTTAATAAATCTCGAAGTGCGTTCTTAAAAAAACTCGTTATGTAATACAAAAGCATATCTCTTCGCCAAATGCAATGGCTTCAAGATATGCCCCTAGAAACGCCGATAGGCAGACGACTGTTACCGGCCGCTGACGATTCTTAAATGACGGTAAGAACGGGAAAAATGATGGTCGGTGTAGCCGACCGCTTCATAAACAGGGAGAATCGGTTCGTTGTGTACGTCCACCGTTACGAGAATTTTGCTGACCTTCCGCTGCGTGAACTTTTTCTTCAGGCCGTTAATTAAAGTCTTGCCGATCCCTCTGCGCTGGTGCTCCTTCGCTACGGCTATTCGGTAATAGTATCCTTGATTGCGTTGATCGATCGTACCGATAATAATCCCGGCGATTTCGTCGTCCACTACAGAGACGAGAACCAGCTCCGGATCTAGAGACAGCTGCTTAGCAAAGGCATCCATCGTTTCCTCGCAGCACGATTCGGACAACACTTCGCTAAATAGAGTCGTAATCGACGCATAATCGGACAATTGGAAAGGTCGAACGAACATCTTGGTCTCTCCCCGTTTTGTTTTTTGTAAACGATAAAGAATGGTTCACTTCGATCAGAAGTTTTTCTTGTAACGTAACAAATACGACAAAAATCGAGGAAATCCTTCCTAAACCTTAACAAAACCTTAAAAAGTTTCGTTTTTTTCGATATTTCGTGAGAAAACGCTTTACTGAGAGCGATTTCACTTCCTTCTCAGGAAAGAGTTGCTTGCAATCGCCGGATGAAACATGGGCATTCCTGTGCGATCTGCTCCGTGCCGCTTCTATCCGCTGCTTCTATTTGTTGCCGGGCATTAGTTCTTTTCTCCCGGATATGGTTCGGAAGGGCTACGGCGCACCCTCTTAAGCAGGAAGTTCTAATAATTAAAAATATGAAAGCCGTTTGGAAAATATACGAGTCATCCAAACGGATCTAATATCGGCCGCCGTCATCCTGAAAAATCCGGTTCATTCCGGCCCGTCCGGTACGGCCCCGGCTCTTCAACCGGACAGCTGCAAATCGCGGATAACGCCGGTTCATTTTTTGTCGATTGTGGGCATAATGGAAGAGGACCCCGGAGCAACTTTTCAAACATAAGTGTTTCACATGTATATTTAGTGTTGATTTACGATCCAAAATGAGGGATAATAGTCTTTGTACAAATCCAATATTTAGGGAGGGCTTACTAATGGCACACCAATTGCCACCACTGCCTTACGCTAACAACGCGCTTGAGCCTCATATCGACGCTCAAACGATGGAGATCCATCACGACCGTCACCACAATGCCTACGTTACGAACCTGAATGCAGCGCTTGACAAGCATCCGGAACTGCACGACAAATCGCTCGAAGATTTGATCGCGGATCTGAACGCTGTACCGGAAGCGATCCGCACAGCTGTTCGCAACAACGGCGGCGGCCATGCGAACCACTCCCTGTTCTGGACGACGATCGGCCCGAACGCAGGCGGTCAGCCTACAGGCGCACTTGCTGCAGCGATCGAGAGCGAGCTGGGCGGCTTCGATAAATTCAAAGAAACATTTGCAGCAGCCGGCGCTACCCGTTTCGGCAGCGGCTGGGCGTTCCTTGCTCTCAGCGCTGACGGCAAGCTGAAAGTGTACAGCCTGCCTAACCAGGACAGCCCGATCATGGAAGGCGAAACGCCTCTCCTCGGCCTGGACGTATGGGAGCATGCTTACTATCTGAAATATCAAAACAAACGCCCTGACTACATCGCCGCATTCTGGAACGTAGTCAACTGGGACGAAGTTGGCAAGCGTTACGACGCCGCCAAAAAATAATTCGCTCTAAGCGGACTCCGGCTCCCCGCCCGGATCGTTACTCTGCGTAACGTCCGGCGGGGAGCTTTCGTTTGCCGATAGAGCCGCCGATCCGATCCGCTCCGCACGTTCGTTTCTCCTCCCGCTGCTTCAGTCCGGGCTTCGCATGTTTTGCCGGTTCTCCGAATACAATGTAGCGAATCCCGATGAACCTAAGAGAGGAACGAAACCGGTATGTCCAAATCGAACCGCGGAAAAGCGCTCTGGAAGCTGCCCTCCAGAGGGCGAGGAACATGCCCCGTCTGCCGGGCCACCCGCATCAAGCTGCTGTATACCCGAACGCTGGAGAACGGCGCCAAAGCCAAAGTATGCAAACGATGCCGCGTCAGCGCCTGATGCGATCCCAGAGCTTATCCTACGGCTTCATCCGGCGTCACGAGCATCAACTCCCCTTTGTTCAAACCAATCTTCAGCTCTGAACTTGCACCGGTTAGAAGCGCCGCTATCGCAGCCTGAGGCGAGCAGCGCAAAGAGGCTCCGCATCCCGCGACGAATTCGCGCCGATACGCAGCCTCTTTGGCTTGTCCCGCCGGTTCAGCTTCTGTAGCTTCCTGCTTGTTTTAATATTTTCACGAACACGTTCGGCAGCGCGTACTGCTCCAGCTCGCGTTCACCGAACCAGAGAAACACGTTTCCGTCGTCGGAATCACCTGCTGCGGAGCCGTTCTCCGCCGCCCTGCCGGCCAGTCCGGCAAACCGGCAGCGATAGACGCGCATCTGCCAGTGGATGTGGCTGAACGTGTGCTCCGCATCCATCATCGGGGCCAGCGGCTCCACCTCCAGGCCGTGCTCGCTCGCCAGGCTTTCACTTAGACAACGCATTGCCGCTTCGTCCGATTCCGGGCCGAGCGCCGCGATCGTCTCTGGCAGCAGAACGTGCGGCAGCTCCCACATGCGGGCGAGCAGCCCTTCCTTCGGCCGCTGGCGGGCGAGCACTTTGCCGGCGTTCTCTCCGGCGCCCTCGATAAACGCGACGGCGCGCTTCTCCGGACGGGGCGGCTTCGCTTTCGTTTTGACCGGAAGCGCGTCCACCGCCCCTTCCATCCGCCCCGCGCAATGCTCTATGACCGGACAAGTCAGGCAATGCGGCGATTTCGGCGTACACACCGTTGCGCCCAGCTCCATCAACGCCTGATTGAAATCGCGCGCCTCCCCTTCGGGGATCAGTTCCTTGGCGAGCCGCTCCATCCCGATCCGCGTCGCAGGCTTGGCAATATCGTCGCGAAGCAGGAAGTACCGGGACAGCACCCGCATCACATTGCCGTCCACGGCCGGCTCCGGCTTGTTGTAGGCGATGCTCAGCACCGCTCCCGCCGTATAAGGCCCGACGCCCTTTAAGGAGGAGATCTCCTCCTGCGTGTCCGGCACGCGCCCGCCGTAGACCTCCTTCACTTCCCGCACCGCCGCCTGCAGATTGCGCGCCCGCGAGTAGTAGCCGAGCCCTTCCCAGGCTTTCAGCACTTCCTCCTCCGGAGCGTCCGCGAGCGCCTCGACCGACGGAAACTTCTCCACGAACCGGTGGAAGTACGGAATAACGGTCTCCACCCGGGTTTGCTGCAGCATCACTTCCGATATCCATATATAGTACGGGTTGCGGCTTCTCCGCCAGGGCAAATCCCGCTTATGCACGTTGTACCAGTCCAGTAAATGCTTGGAAAAATATTGTTTTGCCTCCGTCGTATCCACTCGAATCTCCTCTTTCGTCGCTGTCGTATCCCGTTTCTGGTATGATTGATCTTGTTGTTGATCCGCAAGAAGCTTGCGGGTGAAAGGAGCGTAGGTTTTCGTATGCTGACACCGGGGGAAATAGCCGCCAGGCTGAACCGGCTTGTCTACTCCATCGTGCTGATCGGTCATCAAAAATGCGAACCCACCTGGGCGCATCCGATGCGCTCGATCAAGCACCATTCCTTTTGGCTGATCGTAAAAGGCAAAGGGACGTTTACCGTCAACGGTACCCATTACCCGGCCGAGCCCGGCAAGCTGTTCTTTTTCTCGCCCGGCATGCTGGTGGAGCGCCGCACCGATCCCGAACAGCCGATCGAATATTACTTTTTACGTTTTCATTATACGGAAACGTACGAAGAGAAGGAACAGTGGATTTCCCGCTGCTCTGCGGAAAGTCCGTTTCCGCTGCAGGGGATGTACTCGCTGCAAAATACGCCGCAGTTCATCTATTTGATGGAGCAGCTGTTCGTTCTGTGGCAGCGGCGGGGTCATATAACGGCGATGCGCCGCAAAATTTTGCTTCACGAATTTTGGCTGGCGCTGCTGCAAGATTTTCGCGCACAGAAAAATGCCGGCGACACGACCGCGGCCATCGAGCATACGCAAGATTACATGGTGCAGCACTACCAGGAGCCGCTAACGCTCGAATCGCTGGCCCAGCTCGCCGGACTGAGCGTCAGCCACTACTCGCGCCTGTTCAAGAAAGTAATCGGCTACAGCCCGATCGACTACCTGACGCATCTGCGGATGGACCGCGCCAAGGAGCTGCTCGTCTTGTCCGACTACCGGCTCAAATCGATCGCCCATAGCGTAGGCTACGGAGACGAATTTTATTTCAGCCGCATCTTCAAAAAAGTGGTCGGCCTCTCCCCCCGCGAGTACGCCAAGCGGCATCGGGTCGATACGGTTCGGTGAGCTGGCAAGCTTTGCTTGGCGTTGCAGGACGGGGGCAGCCGCCTATGTCGACATCGGTTGTAACAGCAAAAAGACGGGATCGTTTCCTCTCCCGTCTTTCTAAATAATCAGTTATGATTTTGCGGTCTGCACTCAACCCTGTCAGCGCTCTGACAACCGGACAATCCGCCGGTAACGGGAATGCCCCTTCAAGTCCTCCCATTCCGCTTCCGTATTGTAGGGATCGCGGTAATAGACGGCGGCCGCAGGCAGATAGCCGGCAACGGGGCCCATTCCCCCGCAGATCATACTGCCGCCGTCTCCGCCTTTCGGCATAAGGCCGCTGCCGCCCTCCGTCAGCTCGTACTGATAAGGATCTCCGGCGAAGATCAGCCCGAACGCATTGGGAAGCCCCAGATCGTAGGGACGCCCGTCTCCGCTCCGTATCGCGCTCCCGTCGGCCTCGGCCTCGTCCGCCTCCAGCTCGCTCAGCTCTTCGAAATACTTCAGCTTCATGCTGTAATCGAAACTGTCTCCCCAAGGAAACAACGTACGGCAGCCTCCCCCGTACATATACTCCCACTCGTCCTCCGTAGGCAGGCTGAAGCCTCCCCGAAAAGCATCCTCCCTCCACTGCTCGCAGGTGACATCTTCCTCATACAGATAGACCCGTATGTCCCCGTTCACCCGTTTCAAGCGATAACTCTCATATACCTCGTACGAGCCAAGGTCAGACTTTTTAAACCGCTCCATCTGTTCCGTCATCTCGGAATCGTCCAGCGCCGGAACGTCCTCCGCCGAAATTTCGCGCCATCCGGCGGAGTGTGTCTCGCATTCGGCCAGCATAGGTCCGATCACAACTTCCCGTACCGGCGTCATCTGCTCCTGGAGAAACGCGTCTACATCCTCCACGCCGTTTTCACCGAACGCATCCAGCAGGTCTTCTCGCGTCGCCTCGTCCATCCCCTGCTGCCAACCGTTCCATCCCAGCCTCACGACATCCCCCGGCACAAATACGAACCGGCGTCCCTCGTACTCGAACACACCCGTTTCCACACTTGTCCCATACCGTTCGAAAGTTTCCAAGCCTATGTAGGCGAAGCCCGGGGCGAGTTCACCGGACAGCCCCCGCATGATGCCGTCCTTCGCTTCTCCGGACAAGCCGTTCCATCTGTCCCGTTTTAGTTGATTCATCCCTGCACTTTATCCTTTCGGTCCCAAGGTAAAAGAGCTTTCTCGTCAAGCTTTCTCTGCATCTGCAAATGAATGCTTCTCTTGATGGCTACGGCTTATATCGCTCCAGGTACTCGGAACGGACCATGCCGTACAAAGCCAAATCCTCGTAGTGTCCCCACTTCAAAACATGCTGCCGGTATACCCCCTCCGGTTTCATCCCGATCTTGACCATCACTTTGGAGGAGGCCGGGTTGTTGGTCATCGCGGCCGCATGCGGGATTGCAAGCGTTGTGCGCGCCACTTCTTGACTGCCAGCTAGCTGTTGAACCGCCGCCGCATCGGATAATTCGAACATCCGGAGATCCAATCGCGCGGTCTCCAATTTTAACGTCATGGGTAGACCTCCATTCCATATATCTCCATTATAGTAGTTTCGGCGGCACGAATATATCCTTTTTAGTCGATCGCGCTTCGTACCGTCCTCCGAAATTGACTTCACCGTCTGCAAATAGTAAGCTAACGTTGTTAATTCGAGGTGATATTCGTGAAAGCAACCGTTACTTTTAACCGGATCGGCCTATATTCGTATACTCCTTATTTGTATATTTGGGGCGCCCAGTGGATGGGCAGCTCATTTTTGCAATACTTGTGGCCGCTCGACCCTCACGGAACGATCCGTAATGTGCTGCTGGGAGCGGCAGTCGTTCTAAGTGCGTTGTTCCTGTGGCGGGGTGCAGGAAAAGACTCGCCTGCGGTTTCCGCAGAAGCTTCAGTCGAAATTTCCGCCGAAACTACAGCTCCGGCTTCAGCCCCTGCCTCCGCGATCGGCTGGCTGTTACCCGCTGCGATAGCTGCCGTGCTGCTCGCAGCCGCGTTGCTGTTCATACGGCTGGAGCTCGTCTCCCCGCTCGTCGCCGAGCTGCTGCGTGCGGTCGTGTTAGTAGTGCTGTATATCGGAATCGGCGCTTCGCTGGGCCGGGAGCTCGTCTATTTGGGAGTGTGGCTGCTTGTGCTCACCGCTGTTTTAGGCGTGTGGTACTTGGGTTATGTACCGATCGTGCTTGGTTTCTCCGCAGGGGCGAGCCTGCTGGCCTGTGCGCTCATTTTCCGGTTCTGGAGCAAGGCACGCCAGGGGCAGCAAGCTTCGGATTAGCCAGGCAGAGCCACAGGTAATGCGCGGAAATGCAGAAATGGCCTATGCGCGATTTTATGACAAGGCCGATCAGCTGATTCGCCCATAAAGCGCGTTACTCCACACGGCTCCCCCTTGCTTCATCCCGCTCACCTGCAGTCGTATTGCCGATTGGGCCTTATGGCGCATCAGCCGACTTCCCCTACACCCGGGAAGCTTCTTACGGAAGCTTTACTTCCGTTATCTGGGGGCTGCAGCAGGAAATCAGCGCTTAGCGGAAGCATTTGTGCCGCTATTTCCCGTATTACCGCCTACATCCCCCTATAAAGCCAAAATAACGGAAACCATACTTCCTCTATCGATTAAAATCTACATACTTGGCGGGAATAGAGGAAGTTACTCTTCCGCTGATAGGTACGAAACGTAACTTCCGCACGAATCCGGTACGGGTAAGGTGACCTATTTTCGAACTTCGGCAGTTCACACGAACTCGGCATTTGCGGGGCGTTCGGAAACCCGGGAGGCGTGCATGCTAAGTTTCCCGGAGGTGCAGCGGTGCCGCGCTTTGGCGAGACCCTTCTCGTTCTCGGCACCACCGATCGCCCTCTTTGCGCAGACGCGCTCCCGAGTAACCGAAGCTACCGGTGAAAGAGCCAAATAATAAGAGCTTCTGGCACCCTCTATTTTCGCCATATGGGGACGACACAGACAAATAGAAGCGGTTTGCCCCTCTTATTTCAACCCGCTGGTGGGGTCTGCACCCTTTTGGCCGATTTTAAAAGTCCCAAACCGCTCTTATCTCCCCAGCCAAGCGGGTTTCGGACAAAATAAAGGGTACGAACCGCTCTTATCCAGTTTTCTCTCACCCTCTCGCCCATTAACGGGCACACCGCGCCAAGCGGCCACGATGAACGCCCCAGCGTAAACGTAAACATAAGCGTAAGAGGCGGCTTATCGTGGGTTTGGAGTGTCTCGGTTCGGCTTTAGCGTTTTTATTGAAATTAGAAAAAGCCGCCGGCATCGTCCGCAGACAATCACCCGGCAGCTCTGCTACCTTCCCTTTACAACTGGAAACCGACCGCTTGCAGCCATCCCGCATACTTCCGGTTCCGCAGCTCCTCTTCCATCCCCGGCTCGAACTGCCGGTCCTTCTCCCAGAGCGAATTCAGCTCGTCGCAGCCGCTCCAGAACCCGACCGCCAGCCCGGCCAGAAAGGCGGCGCCCAGCGCCGTCGTCTCCTGCACCTTGGGCCGCGTCACGCGGACGCCGAGCATATCGGCCTGAAACTGCATCAGGAAGCCGTTTTTCGCAGCTCCCCCATCAACCCGCAGCTCGTGCAGCCGAATGCCGGATTCCCGCTCCATCACCCGCAGCACGTCCATCGTCTGGTACGCGATCGACTCCAGAGCCGCCCGCACGAGATGCGCTTTGCCGCTGCCTCTCGTCAAGCCGGTAATCATCCCTCTCGCCTCGGCGTTCCAATAGGGGGTGCCGAGACCGGTAAACGCCGGCACGACATACACGCCTTGCGTATCTTCCACCGACGCCGCCAGAGGCTCCGTCTCGTTCGCATGCGCGATCAGCTGCAAGCCGTCGCGCAGCCACTGGATGACCGCTCCCGCTGTAAACACGCTTCCTTCCAGCGCATAGTTCACTTGACCGTCCAATTGCCACGCGATCGTCGTCAGCAGCCCTTCCTTCGAAGCGATCGGCTTGGCGCCGGTATTTTTCAGCAGGAAGCACCCGGTTCCGTATGTGTTTTTCGCCATCCCCGGCTCATGGCACGCTTGGCCGAACAACGCCGCCTGCTGGTCTCCGGCCGCGCCCGCCACCGGGATCGCCGCAGCGCCGCCCAGCAAATCGGTCTCCCCGTACAGGAAGCTGGACGGCTTCACCTCCGGCAGCATGCCGGCCGGTATGCCCAGCCGCTCTATAATCTCCTCATCCCACTTCAGCGAATGGATGTTAAACAGCATCGTCCTCGACGCATTGGACACGTCCGTCACATGGGCTTTGCCGCCGGTCAAATTCCAGATCAGCCAAGAGTCGATCGTCCCGAACAGCGCTTCGCCGGCCTCCGCCTTCGCCCGCACGCCCGGCACGTGGTCCAATATCCATTTGAGCTTCGTTCCGGAGAAATACGGGTCCGTGACGAGACCGGTTTTGTCGCGAATGCGTTCCTCCCAGCCTTCCCGCTTCAGCTCCTCGCACGTCTCCGTCGTTCGGCGGCACTGCCAGACGATCGCCCGGCACAGCGGTTCCCCGGTCGTCCGGTCCCAGACGACTGTCGTCTCCCGCTGATTCGTAATGCCGATCGCAGCGATCTCGGACGGCTCGATGCCGTCTGCGGCTTCGCGCATCACTTGCAGCTGGACGCTCCATATTTCTGCCGCATCGTGCTCCACCCAGCCCGCTTGCGGAAACCATTGCCGAAATTCCTTCTGCGCTATCCGCACGACCTGCCCGCTCCGGTCGAACACTATCGCCCGGCAGCTTGTCGTTCCCTGATCGAGCGCCATTACATACTGCGTCATGTCCGGTCCCTCCCCTTAAGCTGTATGCTACCTACGATACCATCCTCATCCCCCGAAAGAAATACCGCCCAGCAATTTCCCCCGTTTGGCGAAACTTTCCCGCCTCCATTTACGTAAACAGAGTAAGCGTATTCATACCAAACATTCCCTAGACGCGAAGTGCAGCCCATCGTTCGCTGCGGTTTACGAATTCAAACGAGGTGCCTTTATCTATGATCGTAGTCAAATGGATTCCTTATGTGTTCATCGCAATCGGTCTGATCAATATCATCTTCCCGGCAACCGGCCGGTTCTGGAATATCGGCTGGCAGACCAAAGCCGCCAAAGCGGCCAAACCCGGCGAAACCGCCGTCCTCATGAGCCGGATCGGCGGCTTGCTGGCGCTCGGCCTTGGCTTGTTCCTGCTTCTCTATCTGTAGAATCGCCCGCTTCGCCATCGGCGGGCGGCTACTCTTTCCCTTCCGGGAAGCTCGTAACCTGAGCGATGTAATCGAGCACCTCCCGCAGTTGGCGGTCGGCTTCCTCCCCGCTCCAGCCGAGCAGCCGGGCCATCGTCTCGACCACAGGAGTGCTCAGCGTCTCCGCCCGCGGACGGTCAAACGTGACGAGACCGGAGCGGCGGATCAGGAAGTCCGATGCGGTAACCGTCATCTCATGCGTAATCGCATAGTGAAGCTCCGCTTCCAGCAGCTCCCGGTTGATTCCGTTCCCGTCGCGCTTCGTGCGTCCTCCCGCTTCGGTGCGGGCTTTATATTCCTCGAATATAGGAGCGATGTTGGACCCGTAACGGGCGAGCAAATAGTCGGTATCGCGTTTTGCGATTCCCAGGTTCGTCCCTTTCTCGATCCATTTGTTACGGTACTCCTCATACAGCTCGGAGCCGTCCCGGTCGCCGCCGCTAATCGAGTCCTGATCGGTCGTGCAGCCGGCGCTGCGTCTTCCTTCCTGCTCGGCCAACTCCTTCTCGACGAGGTCGACTACTTTCTCGGCCATTTTGCGGAAGCCGGTCAGCTTGCCTCCGGCAATCGTAATCAGCCCCGACTCCGAACGGAAAATTTCATCCTTGCGGGATATTTCCGACGGTCCCTTGCCTTCCTCGCGGATCAGCGGTCGCAGTCCCGACCAGGACGATTCGATATCCTTGGCAGTCAGCTTCACGCCCGGGAAGGCGTTATTAACGGCATCAATCAAATAATCGCGGTCTTTGCGCGTCGTTCTCGGCTCCTCGATCTTGCCCTCGTAGAACGTGTCCGTCGTTCCGATGTACGTCTTGCCCTCCCGCGGGATGACAAAGATCATCCGGCCGTCAGGGACGTCCAGGTAAGCCGATTGGCGGACCGGCAGCTTCGCGTGATCGACGACGAGGTGAACCCCTTTGGTCAGCAGCAGCCGTTTCCCCTGAACTTCCTGATCCTTGGAACGTACACGGTCTACCCACGGTCCCGCCGCATTCACGATCTTCTTCGCGCGGACGGCGTACACGTTCCCGGTTAAGACGTCCTCCACATGAACCCCTACCGCTTTGCCGTTCTCGTATATAAAATCAACCGCCTTGGCGTAGTTGACCAGCTTCGCCCCGTGCCGGTATGCCGTCTTGGCGATCTCGACGGTAAGCCGGGAATCGTCGGTACGGTATTCGTAATAAAAGCCGGACCCTTTCAATCCTTCCGTCTTGAACAGCGGCTCCATCTCGATCGTTTTGCTGCGTCCGTACATGATGCGCCGTTCGCTGCGCTTGACCCCCGCCAGCCAGTCGTAGACGTACAGGCCGATTGCCGACATCCAATACCCGTACGTGCCGCCTTTGTAGATCGGCAGCATCATCGGCGCGGGAATGACGATGTGCGGAGCTTTTTTGTACAGCAGCGCGCGTTCGCGGCCGACCTCCATGACCAGTTTGACTTCACCCTGCTTCAAGTATCTCAGCCCGCCGTGAACCAGCTTCGTCGAGCGGCTGCTCGTACCCCACGAGAAATCGTGCATTTCGACCAGACCCGTGCTTAAGCCCCGCTTGCTGGCGTCCCAGGCGATGCCGGCTCCGGTAATGCCTCCCCCGATAATCAGCACGTCCAGTTGCCGCTCCGACATGTGCTGGAGCAGTTCGGCCCGATTGCTTGCTGAAAAGCTTGCTTTTGCGCTCATACAAGTTGCCTCCCCATGACGACAAAGGACGGGATCGGAATGTTCCGCTTCAGCCGCCTCCGGCAAAGAGAACGACAAAAAACCCTCCCGCATGATGAAGCAGCCCGTACCCTATAAAGAATACAAAGCGCTTACCAGCAAAAGGGTTCTCCTCGTCTCCGCCCGTTTGATGATTGCCGTCCATTCAATTGTTCTTCTTGCTAACAAGCGTAACACACCTGCGCAGGGCCTGTAAAGCCGTAAGCCGGCGAAATGCCGCCCATTTGTAGAGGTTGTTCAAAAAGACCACTTTTGATCACGAAGCAAATCAGGAAGCTTACTCGACATCGAATATGGAATTCAGCCGGAACTTCCGGTGCTCACGTAGGTCCCACTACGCTCCGCTCCTCATTTCCTTGCTTCATCCCATCTTCTCGGTGCTGAAAACCGGATTTTTTGAACTCGCACTTGTAGAGGTTGTTCAAAAAGTCCACTTCTGATCACGAAGCAGATCAGGAAGCCTGCTCGACATCGAAGGGCTCAGCGCCCCTCTGTCCTGCTGTGAAGCAAAGCTTCTCCGCCTTGGCGCTCCATCGCCTGCAAAGCTTCGGCGACCGTTTTGCGGCCTTCCAGCACCTGGGCCGCCTCTCCGTCCATCATCCCGGCGAATACGCTGCGGAAAGCGGCGGGCACTCCGTCCTTCGGCGCGGACACGCTCGCACCCGGCTTCAGCTCGTAGAAACAATCGATATCGGCTTTCACGCCGCTGCTCCTCAGACGTTCGAGAAGCTGCTGCTTTCTGGATAGAAGCGGAACTTCCCGGTTGTCACGGATCTGCTGATCGGCGATTTCCGGGCTATTGATATGCTTCACCAGCTCCCACGCGACCTTGGCAGACGGCGAACCGGCATAGACGGCATAAATCATCGGAATTTGAAAAGTAGCCGACTGGTCGGGGCTGCCGGGGTTGACCGGCTCGGTCACAACGTCCCAATCAAAAGACACTCCGCCCGATTCCCGCAGCTTCGACAAGAAGGTAAAAGGTTGTACGCTCATCGCCACCTTCCCCTCCAGAAACAGGTTGCGGGCCGGCAACGTTTCCCATGCCAGATACCCGTTCTTGTAACCGCCGATCACTGTCGTCCAGACGTCCCGCCAGCCCGCAGCCTGCAGCGTAAGCCCCCGGGATACCGGGTCGATCATTCTTAAATCGAGTGTCGCCGCAACCAGACTGATCAAGCTGCCGGGTGTAGAACGGGGATATACGCTCAGACCAAATATCCGCTCTCCATCCCCGCCCTCCGCCTGAAAGCGGGCGGCCGTCTGCAGAACGTCATACCAGCTCATCCGGCTGACGGGAAAAGCGAAGCCCTCCGACCGAAACAGGTCGCGGTTATAAAATAACCCCATCCGTTCTATCTCCGGGGCCAAACCGTATAAGAGGCCTCCTCCCAGCTGCCTTAGCCGGTCCGTCACCTTCGAATCGAACGCCTGCAGGTCGAACCGGTCCCGGACGATCCAGCTGTCCAGCGCCGCCAGCTGATTTTTGGCAGCCAGATACCCGAGCGATTCCTGGTTTAACAACAGGACGTCAGGGCGCTGCTGATTCAGCATCTTTTTGATGGAGCCCGACTCCGCCAGAGGGATGCCGGGGTCTCCGGGAACCGCGGTCAGCACTTCAAACGATACGTTTGGGTAACGGAGCATGAAAGACTTTCCGTATTTCTCCATAAATATCTGTTCATCCGGATATACAACCTTCAAACGGACAGGCTGCTCCAGATCGACACGGTCATCCGGGTCCCGGCTCGTTTCTCCAGTCAGCCGTGATATCCGTTCAGATACGGGCCGAACCACAATGAAAGCGATTACAAAAAGAGCGCATACGAGGGCTGCCACTCCCGCTTTAACCTTGCGGCCGTTCCCACGGCGGCGGTTAAGCTGCATGGGCTTTCAACTCCTTGCCGATTATCTCCTTTATGTATAACGCACCGGACAGGCAAAAAGTTACTATTCATCCATATTTTTTTGGCATTCATTACATGGGAGATGGATTCGTAAAAGAATCAACCGGAGAAGTAATGAAGGGACGATGGGGCACGGATAACTCCGCCTGCGCAGGGCTTCGTCCGCATAAATGAAAGCAGATCGAAAGCTCTGCGGCTGACAGGTTGGAGATTCGCTCGGTCAATTCCAGAGTTCACCTCTCTTCCAGCTCGGAATCGGAGCTATCCGAACTCCGTCTCTTGAAACGAGTTGGTGATCGTCAAGCTACGCATTATTAGCCCAGTTCGCGTACATCCAGTAGGCTGCCGGTGGGATAACGATCGTCGAACAACACCCGAAGCAGCTTGCCCGCCGTCTCGTCCGGGGAAGCCAGAGCGCCGGTTTCCTTCAGCTGTACGAACCGGCTGTGCTGTTGGAATAACGCCGGGTCGGTCCGCCTGATTTCCTCCTGCATCCCGGTATCGACCACTCCGGGGGCGACTGACAAGATTCGGACTCCTGCTGTGCCGGCGGCTTGCTGCTCCTCGCCGACGCAGCGGGTGAACATATCGAGCCCCGCCTTGGACGCGCAATAGGCGCTCCATCCGGCATACGGCTTCTTACCGGCGCCGGATGACAGGTTCAATATCCGCTTATCCGCTCCCCAGCCCGCCGTCAGGCGCAGAAAGGCCGAGGCGAGCACGACCGGAGCGATCAGGTTAACGGTCAGATTGCGTGCCAGTTCGGCGCCGGCAGCGACGTCCGCCGGGGCGATCGGCTCTACCATCCCTGCATTGTTAATCAGCACGGCGGTCTCCAGCCCGTCCCCCGCAATTCCGGCGCACGCTTCCTCCATTAAGGTATCAAGTGATGAGATATCGTTCATGTCACCGCGAATCCATCTCAGTACGGCGCCTTTGCTCTCCGCTTCGGCCCGCAGCGGTTCGCCATCGCTGCGGGCCATGCCGACCAGCGTGTGGCCGGGCTGCATCAATCGGCGCAGCAGCGCCTCTCCGAGTCCTTTAGAAGCGCCGGTTACAATAAAAAACTTCATGGAACATAACCTCCCTGCCTGTTCGGCCTCCACCGGGCCTTGATCGATCAGTCCGATCCTAACAAAACCGGGGACGCAGAGCAAGCCGCCACTCCCGGTAAAAGGCCGCCAGCGTCGGATGACGGCTCTCCCGGTCGGCCGATACGGCCCGGAGCGCGACCTCGAACAGCTCATCCGGCGCTTTCCACGCTTCCCGTGCCCGTACCCCGTCCGCCAGAAAAACAAAAGCCGCCGCTCCCATCGTATATACGTTCGTCCGATGATCGATCAGGCTTCCTTTGACAAACTCCTCGGGAGCCATAAACCGGCTGGACCCGAAGTTGCGATCCGTCCCGAGCCGGAACGCTCCCTTGGAGTAACAGTCCAAATCGCAAAAAAACGTGGTATGACGGTAAAAATCGTACAGGATGCTGCCGTCGTACAGATCGACCGCAACGTACCCTTTCGCTTCCACTTCCACATGCAGCTCATATAAGTCGGTCAACATCGCGACGATCCGTTCCGCGGGCAGCTGCCGGAACCGGTAATGCGGCGATTGCGGATGGTTCCGCCCCTCGGCGCCCGGGTAATCCGGGGTTCCCAGCACTTCCCCCTCGACCCAATCGTAGACCAGCGCGAAGCCGTCCCGGGTGTCGAAGGTGTTCCGCAGCGCCGGCAGGCAGCGATGCCGGATATCCGTATGTACGCGGACCGCATTATTCATCCAATGAATCGCATCGGGCCGGCTTGCATGCTTGACGAACCATTTCTCATCATCAACCGCAAGACCGTATGAAATACAGCCGGAGTCCTGCTTATCGAACCGCTTGAACACCTTCCCCGCCCGGGCGAGACATTCCTCGATCCCCACTTCGGTTCGTTTTATCTCCGCAATTCCGTTTCCCTTCATCCCGATAACCGCCTCCCCTATGTTCGTCGTTAAACGTCGAACCTCTAACCGCTCCGCACATTCAATGAATCCGACTTTGTACCGGCCCGTATATTGTAACGGCAGACGCTGCTCGGAGTAAGGGGGAGAACGGTTTCAGCCAACCTTTCCGACTTTTTGTCCCGAAAATGAAAACAGCTTGTAACCAAACTGCAATGTCCTTTTCATCTCGCTTTAATGAAAAACGCCTATACTAAATATCGACCCCCTTTTTCATATATATAACTTTCAGATCCGCGGCCCGTTGCTTGCGGGTCTCTTTTTTTGTCTCCACTTGTCGTCAGAGGCAATCCCGCAGCCAGAAAGACAAGTTCCGCACAGCAGCAGGCAGCCCCTCATGGGACTGCCTGCACGCCTGCCTGTTAACCTCCACCGTGTCAGCGATCAGAGCAGCAGCAGCGTAATCGCCAGCAGATCGAACAGAGCCAGCGTCATGATCTGGTTTTGCGCTCCGTATCCGTATCCGTAAGATCCGTACGGCGGATAGAAGTTCCTGGCTTGACCGTTCGCGTCGCCGGACAGTTGCAGGTGCACATGCTCGCTATCTACATGCACGATCGTCCCATGATGAGTATGGCCATCTCTGGTCTGCAACTGCACCGGCCGGTTCATATACAGCTTGCAGATGCAGTAGGCGTCTTCCTTCAGCATCGACACTCGTAATCCCTCCTCGTTGTTCAAGCCGCTGTAATTGGATTGGGTGCGGGCTAATGCGGATTTAAGATACTATATGTAGACGAACGCCCGGTGGCATGGGCTTTTGATCGGGGAGTTTTCGCCCATTTTGCCGGAAGGCGGAAGGCAATATTCGCAGAACGTTCATAGGAATCCCGCGTTCATAGCCAATAACCGGAGTGGATATGCTAAGATGGGCATAACCGGAAACCGGAATTAGAACATGGAGGGTTGCAGATGAAGCAGCCAAGCAAGGCGAGATTATGGGGAGCGGGGATCGTCTTGTCCGCCGCCGCCGTGATGTTGAGCGGATGCGGAGCTTCCGGTTCCGAGGCGGTGGGCACAGCGGAAGCGTTGTACAAGAAAAAGTGCTTGTCGTGTCATGGCGAAAAATTGGAAGGACGCATCGGCCCTCCTACCAACCTGACCCAAGTAGGCGCCAAACTAACCCGCGACCAGATCGCGGGCCAGATCGCCAAAGGCGGCCGGGGCATGCCGGGCTTCAGCGGCTCGCTGAACGAGACGGAGATCGGTACGCTTGCGGACTGGCTTGCCGAGAAAAAGTAATGTACGCCGCATTGAAGCGGGTTCTGGCTTATGGCGTCCGTAACAATCGCGGCTGTCTTTTTTAATAAGAAAACCGTCCGGTAAAAGCGTCCGGACGGTCCTTTTGACGTGCAAACGCGCACGTAGGTGCGCGGGGGAATGGGGGGCCTGGCTTCCCCGCTCGCCCTCAGTCGCGTTGTCTTGTCTAGACTTGGCGGTATCAACACGACTTCAAATGTGGCCGAGTGTATTTTGGGCGAGCTTCATGCCAAATTCACATGGAACACGCGGATTAGATCAACCCGGCTTTTTGCAGCAGCCGCTGCACGATTGCAGCCGTCTCCGCCCTTGTAATATTGGCCTGCGGTCTTAACTGCTCGCCGCTTCCCTCTACGATGCCGTAGCGGATATTGAGCACTGCGGACAGCGCGGCCCAATCGCTTAACAAGTCCTTATCGGAAAATGCGGCTAACAACTTCTCCTGTTGTCCGGAAGCAACCGATAGGTCCATTCCGATCAGCGTCATCGCCTTGGACAGAATGGTCATCGCCTCCTGCCTGGTGATCTTCCGATCCGGACCGAACGTACCGTTCTCGTAGCCTTGCACCAAACCGTAAGAGGCTCCGATGGAAACGGCCTCGTAACTCCAATCCGACGATTTCATATCGTCGAACGCCGGAGCTTGATCCGCCTTCCGAAGACCAAGCGCTCTGACGACGATCGCCGTGAATTCCGCCCGCGTAATCTCGTGGTCCGGCTTATACTGCCCGGCAGTCGTTCCGTTGACGACCAGTCGCGACGCCATATCGTCAATGCTGGCTTTGGCCCAGTGGCCGGCAATGTCGTCAAAGGTTTTTACGTTGTAGATGACCGCGTAGCTGCTGTTGGTCAAGCTGTTGATTACCGCATAATAGTTTCCTTCAAATTGCGTCACTTTCGTCGGCACATGCGCAAGCGTATCGCCCGCCTTCAAAACGACGCCCGTCGTAATCCGAGTCGGGTCCACGCCCTCCGGAATCGCAATCATCCGTTCCACGTAGGAGTCAAACTGATTCACCTCGACGGCATCATCGCCGGTAACTGCTCTTATCGTAAAATCGTGCGGCGGCACGACCACGGTCAGTTCATCGTCGGCGGCGGTATTTTGGACAACGCGCACCGTGTCGGAAGCCGAGACGGCTACTTCGATTCGGATTGCAATGTTCTCGAGCGCTTCGGCTTTGCCGAGCTGTTCCGAAACCGCGTCGATCCGGATCTGCGATGCCGGAATGATGTAGATGCCATAAGGCGTTTGGAGTCGTACAACCCCTTGTTTTTGCTCCAGGTTTTTCACCATCCGGCCGTTCAGCTCGCCGATGATCGTATCCGCATTCGCCGTAACCGGAATCGTAATGACCGCACCCGAGCCTTCGGCCGCAAGCTTCTCGTCCAGCTTCTTCGGGTCGAGCGCAACCATGGTGACTTTCCTGTCGTTCACCGTTGTTGTCGTCACTACCCCGGCGTTTTCCGCTTTTCCGTTTACGTACACGATTGCGGTTGTGTCCGGGTTAACGGACGGTGTGGATGGCTGGGATGGTGCTGATGGCTCTGAAGGTGTCGGCGGCGAGTTATCCCCGTCACTGTCGTCGCCGGAAGGCAGGCTTGGCGTAACGGCATTGGACAGTTCGGAAGCGGCGCTGCCGCCCAAACGGTTGATCGCTTTAACCGTGAACGTATAAGCCGTGCCGTTTGTCAGACCTGTTACGGTAATCGGGCTCGTCGTTCCGGTTGCCGTGATGTTGCCGGGCGATGCTGTCACTTCGTAACCGGTGAGCGCGAATCCGCCGTTATCGGCCGGAGCCTGAAACGTAACGGTTGCCTGCCCGTCTCCTGCCGTCGCAGAAACCTGATACGGAGCGGTTGGAACCGAACCCGGCACGGTGCTTCCTTCGTTCGATGCCGCGCTGTCTCCTCCCGCATTCATCGCTTTGACGACAAAGTAATACGTCGTTCCGTTTACAAGATCCACTACAGAATGCCCGTAAACCGAGCCGCCTACCGTAGCAATCTCCGATCCATATTGGCCGGACGTCGTGCTGACGTAGATTTTATACCCCATCGCGCCGCCGACCGGATTCCAGGAAAGAGCAGCTTGTCCATTGCCTGCAACAGGGGCGTTTAATACCGGCACTCCCGGCAACGGAACTTGCGGCGTTGCGCTTCTTTCGTTCGATGGCGGTCCGTCCACTCCATCGTACTTCGCTTTGACGACAAAGTAATACGTCGTTCCGTTTACAAGCCCCGTCACCGCATGCTCGTATACGGAGCTGGCCACCGTCGTCATTTCCGTTCCGTACTGGCCGGATGTCGTGCTGGCGTAAAGGGCATACCCCGTCGCTCCGTTTACCGAGCTCCAGGAAAGCGTGACTTGTCCGGCACCCGCAACCGGAGTATGCAGGATCGGCGATACGGCCTCCATAATCTGGTCGTCCGCGATCGGAATCTGGGTCCATTGGAGAATCCCGTTGCTGCTGTCGACTTCAACCACATACAGATGCTGGCCGCTGCGAACGGCGATGTTGCTGCTCAATGCGAGCGTCGCTGCGTAATTCAACGCTCCGGCATCCGCGCCTGTAAGCGGATGGGAATACACGCCGGCTTCTCCGATCGCATATTTGTATACGCCGGCGCCCGGCAGCTGCGTTGCTCTCGTTGTGCCGATATACTTGCCGGTGCCCCATGTCAAGCCGTCCAGCGAAGGAGCCAGCTGCGCGATCTGCTCCTCCGTGACAAGGACATCGCTCCATTTGACAATCTTGTTATGGGTATCGACCTCAACGACGAAAATATGCTGACCGCTGGTTACGGATATATTGCCGTTCGTCACTAGCGAATTCGTGTAGCCGAGCTGGGCAGCGTCGGCACCGCTGACCGGCTGCGTGAAGGAGCCTGCTGCGCCCAGAGCATACTTGTAAGTGCCTGTGCCAGGCAACTGCGTGGCCTTCGTCGTGTCCGGCACGCTGCCCGGTGCCCAGACGAGGCCGACGATCGGAGGCGCAGCTGCGGCAATCAAGCTGTCTGCAATCGGAATGCCGGCCCACTTGAGAATACGGTTGTTGCCGTCCACCTCGACCACGAACACCCGTTTACCGCTTTGCATGGCAAAATCAACGTTTTTCTGAAGCGTTTGGGTATACGCGACGGCGGCGTCATCGCCTACCATCGGCTGGGACAGTGCATCCGGATCGGCGATTGCGTATTTGTACGTGCCTATGCCGGGCAGCTCGGTGACGCGAATCGTTCCCGGCGTGCTGCCGGTGCCCCATTCCAAACCGCTTAGGGTCGGCGCCGGCTGAGGGATCGCAACGCTCACTTCCGCCGAATAAGAGCTTTCCCCGTCGGCATTGACGGCCTTGACTGCCAAGTAATACGTGTTCCCTGCCTCCAGGCCGGTGGCCGTGTAGCTTCCTTGCGTGCCGGGGAGGGTTGCAAGCGGTGCGGAGCCATACGTACCCGACTGGGTTCCCATGTACACTTTATACCCCGTGATCCCCGTTCCGACCGTCCAGCTAAGCGCTGCTGAATCGCTGCCGTTTCTTGTCACCTGTACGCCGACAGGTGCCGGCGGTCCTTCCTTATACGCGGACACTCTGATTTTACCGGAATGTGCCCACACCATATAGAGCAAGTCGTCCGTGGGGACCACCGCGCCCATTCTCCCGTCCGTATAGCTCGATTCCAACCCGCTGCTGGCCGGTGTCCAATTCGCTCCATCATAATAGGTGGCCGTTGCAAGAAGAAGGGGGATAAAGCCGGAGCCCGGATTCACCCAGTTGGCAAACAGCTTGTCGTGAAAGACGGTCAGGAACATGTATTGCGGAGTAATATTCGGTGGTGCCGGGAATGTCCCGTCCCCTACCCAACTCCAGCTCGTTTCGTTATATGCTTTTATTTTATAGGCCGTGTCGGTTTTCCACACCGCATACAATAGGCCTTTGTAGGTTTGCATCTTTGGCAAAACGGCCGGAGCTGTCGACTCACTGATGCCATCCACACCCGATACGCTGTGCCAAATACCGTTTGCCGCTCGTTTCATGACAGGAATATAGTAGGAATAAGGGCTGCTGCTTAACTGCTCGCTCCAAGTCAAATAAATCTCATTGTTATGAACGGCAAAAGCCGGGAACGTTACCGTACTGTTCGGTTTCAGCGAAATGATGGATTCGTTCGTCCACGTGCCGTTATATTTCTTAACTTGGATGCTGCCATTCTCGACCCACGCTGCGTACAAGAAACCGTTGTGTGCGATCATGGCAGGCATATACCCGTTCCGGCTGCCTGCGGTCCCGTTGAGCGGAGTAGAGTTGCTGGTTACCGGCACCCACGTATTACCCTGCAGCTTTTTGACGTAAATCGACCTTGGCGAGATCCCCTCTTCCCAGATCGCATAGAGTTCATTGTTGTACACGGCCAAGAACGGGGAGGATACGTGTTCGAGCGGATCGGGGCTCACATTCAAGGGTGTTCCCCCGTCGGCGCTCGCCCACTGCCCGTCCTCCGATTTCATGACTCGAATCGCATTGGTGGAGGACATCATCATCATATCCTGAACCGATTCCACAAAAATCGTATACAATTGATTGTTGAACATGACTGCATGCGGAAGAGCGGCGCTTTTATTCGGTAAGTCGGGACTCGTCCCGATTCCCCCTCCGTCAACGGAGGTCCATCCGGGGCCGCTTGCGGGGTCCGCATGCCCGATAGAAGGCTGGATGGTGCTCCATAGCAACAAGATCGCGAGCAATGAGAAGAACCATACTCGCCAGAAAGAGTTTGATTTTGCGTACATCATTTTGCTTCCATTCACCTCGTTGTTCAATGTGGATGATAGAACTTCATCCCCAATGTAACAAACGGGCACTCAACATTTTTACAACATTCAACTTTTATCGCCCTAATTCGACAAGGAAACGGTCGACTACGCCCAAGCTTTACGCGTCATCCAGCAGCATCCGCTCTTTCATCGCTTTCGTCTGCCGGGCTCCGGCCTGGTCTCCGCCTTCGTTCAGGCAGTCGATCAGCATGTCGTAGTACTCTTCCCGGTTCGGCTCGAGCCGGATCAGTTGGCGGAGAATCATGGACCGCACATCGGGCGAAGTGTGATCCAGAGCCTGGACCATGCTGGAGATCCATGTCAAGCGCAGCTCCATTCTGCGGGCGTCGGCCCATTGATAATGCTCGGTTTCGAAATAATCCCCGGTATACAGCGGCAGCGTTTCTTTCCATTCCTTCTCGGAAAAGCCGTCCTGCATAGAGTCCGATAGCCGGTCGACATCGCTTTGGATGATCGAGCTATGAATCCAATATCTTTCATCGCCGTACATAACCATATCCGGATACCCTTCCGACTTGAACATGCTCCGCAAATAATAAAGAGACGTATGGAATAGGCGTTGGCTTCGCTCTACCGGATACTCCGGCCAGAGCTCCTCCAGAATGACATATTTGTACACCGGCTGACCTTGATGATGCCAGAGGAGAGCGAAAAGCTCTTTCGTTTTTTTCGTCCGCCACGTCATCAGCCGGCCGTCGGCCGAGTACAGCTCCATGCTCCCCAGCACCTTGAGCGCTAGCGGCGCTTCCCCGCTGTCGCCGGTTTGCCCCTCGGATTTGGGAACTACGCCGCTTGGATTCGTTTTTCTTTCATGCAAATCCGCAAATCGGGACAACGCTTTGACCAGTTTTTCCTTGGCAACGGGTTTGAGCAGGTATCCGATCGCATTCGTTTCAAACGCGTCGATCGCATAGTGATGGTGCGCGGTCACATATATAATTTCAGCGTCGGGACAACGGGCGAACAACGCTTCCGCAGCTTCAAGACCACTGATTCCCGGCATCTCGATATCCAAAAAAATCAAATCGGGAAGCAGACGGGCGCATTGTTCCAGCGCTTCGGACACGAGTTGGAATTTGCCCGCAACCGTGACGCCGCCAATCTCCATCAGCTGAATGTCCAGGACGTCCAACGCAATTTCTTCATCGTCGATCAGTATCGCTATCCACATCAGAATCCTCCGTAATATAAATCGTAATTTGGGTTCCCGCACCCACTCGGCTGCTTATGTCCAGCTTCCGTCCATACTTCATTTGCAGCCGGCGGTTTACATTGCCGATCCCGATTCCGGCGGCATGCCCATTTTCGAGCATAACCAAAGTTTGTTCATCCATGCCGACGCCGTCATCCTCTACCGTAATTTCCAACCCCTGTTCGCTGCGTCGAACGATAAGATGTACGGTCCCGCCTTCGGGTTTCTGCCCGATTCCGTGACGAACCGCATTTTCGACGATGGGCTGCAGGATGAGCGGAGGCAGCAGGCTTTGCGCTTTTTCATCGATACTGTATTTGACCTTTAGCCGCTGGCCGAAACGAAGCTGTTCGATCGCAAGATAGGCGCGAACGAGCTCCAGTTCCCGTTCCAACGGTACCGTCTTGCTTTGGAATACGAAGGTGAACTTGGCGCGGAGGTAGACGGTCAAGTGCTGGATTGTTTCCCGAAGCTTGTTCACATCCTTATAACTAAGCCCGACCAGAGCATTCAGACTGTTATATAGAAAATGCGGAGTAATTTGCGCCTGCAGAAAGTCCATTTCCCTGCGAACCGCCCGTTCGGAAGAGCTTTTCATCGCAAGCAGCGACTGTACACGCGCCTTTAATTCCGCCAGTTCGAACGGTTTCTGCAAAATATCGTTGGCCCCGGCCGCGAAGGCGGCTACGATGTCCCCCGTCTGCCCCGAGGCGGTCAGCATCAGCACCGGAAGCTCGGCGAGCCCGTGCAGCATGCGGATTTCCCGGCATACGTCCAGCCCCGACACGCCCGGCATCATCAAGTCCAGGAGAACCATGTCCGGCTTCTTGCGACGCAAAGCGGCCAGCGCCTCCTCGCCTCCGCCAACAGCCGTATAGGCAAGTTTCATGGAGGCGATGGCATCCATCGCCACTTTCAGATTGGAAGGCTCGTCGTCGACGATCAAAATATGAAACGCCGTCTCCGGACCGGTTTGCGCCATAACGGACGGCGAAAGCGCGGACGGCTCCTCCCGATTATCGGCTGCCGCTGCAGCCTCATCCGCCATGTTCGGAGCAATCGGCAAGGTGAACGTAAACCGGGAACCCCGCCCCGCTTCGGACTGCACTTCCATTTGGCCCCCTTGCAAGTCGACCAGTTGTTTGGAGATGCTGAGTCCGAGCCCTATGCCGTCGCGAGAATCGGCATAGGCCTCATCGTATTAGAAGAAAGGCCGGAACAAACTGCCCAACGCGTTCGGGGGTATGCCCCTCCCCGTATCCGCAATCGAGACGGCCAGCATCGCTCCCCGTACTTCCGCCGAAATGGACACCTGACCGCGATCGGTGTATTTCAACCCGTTTTCCAATAAATTATGTAAAATTTGCCGCAGACGATTCTCATCGGCCAGCACAAAGGGAAGCGCGGCAGGCAGCTCGTTGACCAGCCGGACTTCGCTATTGACAGGTGCGATCGATAACGTCTCGATAACGAAACGAGTCGACATGTTCAAGTCTACGGGCTTCGGATGGATGGAGAGCTGACCGTGCCGAATCCGGTTCATATCCAGAATATCGTGCACCAATCCGGCCAGCCTTCGCCCGATCAGATGAAGCAGCCTTATATTTTCGCGATGTTCCGGGGATAGCGGCCTTTCCTTGTTGTCCAGCAGCGATTGCGACAAATTGATGATTCCATGCAGCGGGGTGCGAAGCTCGTGCGACGTTTTGGCCAAAAACTCGTCTTTTTGACGATCGTACGCGATCAGTTGCTCCGCTAACCGCTCGTTCTGCAGGGAGGCCTCCCGGGACCGTTCGGACATCAGAAACGACTGTGACAAAACAAGAAGCAACAGCGTTACGATCATATAAAACGGGTTGTCCAAGGCGAGCTGGTAACGCGTCTGGGCATACACCCAGCTAATAAGCAGAAAGAATACGCCGAGCAAAATATAATAAACATGCACTCCGCGATCCCGGTTGCGAAAAATCCAAATAAAAATGAAAGCAAAGGCAACGATTTGCAGCACGATCCCCGACCACAACAGATCGACCAAATAATCGTTCGGAATGACAACCAATACACAAAGGTATCCGAAGGAAACTCGGGATAGCACCTTAAATCCCGATCCCCGTTCGTCCAAATAGGAGTGCACATAGTGGACAAAAAACAAAATTGAGAAATAAGGAAGAATAAAGAGCATCTTCTGCAGCGGCGGGAACGAGATCGACGGCAGCATGGTCGCCATGACGATTTCGTTGTCGATGCTGAAAAACACCCCCATCGTCAAACAAAACAAACTAAAAAACAACAGATAAGGTTCCCTGCGCCACTGCCTGAACATTCCGGCGAAATAAATCCCGAATACGAGCAAGGTCGTAATAACGATCATATCCGCCATCCGCGCGTTATCTCGCCTGGCCAGCACGTCCGCCGTTAAACCGAATTCCGGCGATTGCACCAAGCCGCCCTCCATGTACCGATAGCTCGCTACTTGAATAAGAATCTCAATCGTATCCGTCTCCGCTTGGATCGTTCCCATAAAAGGAAGGTTGCTCGGAATAAACCGATCGCTCTGCAGATCCGGATTACCGGTACCTCCGAGGTCCTCTCCCCCCATATAGATGCGGCTCGACATGCGAATCTTTTTTCCTCGAAGGCTGTAATAATCCGGGTCGCTCACCTGGATCTGCAATCGGTACGTACCCGCGCCATATCCGTTGCCGGTGGCCACGATGTCCTTCCAGCCTCCGGGAACCTGAATGATTCGGCGCTCCGCTTGTACCGAAGTCCCGCCAAGACGGAATTGTTGCGGCGTTAAGAGCACATTCTCGTAAAACTCCCATTCGCCCCGCAGCGGAATGATTCCTTGCTGCTCAAAATCCCATTGCTGCGCATCCAGCACGCCGTCCCGGGCTTCCGGGTATTGGAACGTAGGATGCAGCCATTCATAGATGAATATAGTCGTAACTACGGCAAATACGCTGATCATGCCTATAATACCGCCAGCTGTTTTCTCATAAAGCCCGTTTACCGTCCCATCTGCTCACTTGACTATCAGGATTGTGGCATACACAGGTATAAGTATAGCATTCCTTTTAGTAGAAATAGGAATAACCGTCCGGAGAAGTCCGGACGGTCCTTTGACTTGACGTGGAAATAAACCTTTGCGTTGGTACGCAGGAGATAACGAGAGGGAACCATCGCTCCAGCCGGTCGTTAAGGAGGTTGCGGGGGAACAACTCGACTTCGAATGAAGCCCGTAAACCGGTTCTTGCGAATCATGCGTACCGATCGCGCCGAGTGTTGCTGAGACGACGGCATGGATACTGGATACCTAACATATTAAGAGTCTCTGGCAGCTTTTACTTCCGGCATCTTGGGAGGAAAGAGACAAATAGAGGCGATTTGTACCCCTTATTTCCACTACCTGAAGGGGTCTGCGCCTTTTTTGCGGATATTAACAGCTTCAAACCGCTCTTATTCCGCGCCCAGGCCGGTTTTCGGACCAAATAAAGGCTGCAAACCACTCTTACTTGATTCCTACGTGCCATTAAGCAAAAGCACCGCGCCCAACCGACAAGCCTGCAGTCTTGCCACCCGGTGCTGCGCAGTTGCCGGTGTACCATCCCGCACCTTACCGGATCGGCAAGCATGGTCTAACCGAAGCAGATCAACTTCCTCTTATTCCGTCGCAGACTCCGCCACCGCATAGGCGCCTGCCATCGTGGACGAATGGGTGATGCTCAGATGGATCTGCAGCGGCTGCCGGCGGCCAAGCCGCCCCCACGCCTCCGGCGTCAAGGAACATTCCGGCTTGCCGGACGCGTCCGGCAAAATCCGGATATCCTGAAATCCGACGGCGCGGCCGAGCCCGCAGCCGATCGCCTTGACGACGGCTTCCTTCGCGGCGAACCGCCCGGCAACGAATTCGGCCAGCCTCGCTCCGCGCCGTTCGGCCGCAAGCTCGCGCTCTTCAGGCGTCAGCACCCGGGCCACGAAGCGCTCCCCGTGAGTTTGCGCCAGTAGCTTTTTAATCCGGTCAATCTCCAGCAAATCGATTCCCACACCGACAATCATATGAGCAAACTCCCTTCTTCCTGCACGCCGTATCCGCAACTTGGAATGCTATAGAAGTTATTATAGGGGAAACCGGAAAGCGCGTCTAATCCGTCATCGGAACGGCTGACGAGTCGGAAGAGCCGGGGGTTACACCGCACTTGCTACGCGCACGCGCCAGCCTTCATTTACTCCGCCGCCCGCCTTGGGATATGATGAAGATAGCTAATGGGCTGTACCGGCCCCTCATTCCACAGCAGGCAAGCCAAGGAGGATCAACATGACACCGGCAGAGAAGCGCGAGCTGTTACATAAAGACCGGGAACGGGTATGGCATCCGTTCACCCAGATGAAGGACTACGCCGAGCGGGACCATCTGCTGATCGAGAAAGCGGAAGGACTCTACTTGTACGACGCTGACGGCAACCGGTATTACGACACCGTCTCGTCCTGGTGGGTAAACGTCCACGGACACGGGCATCCCCGGATCAAGCAGGCGATCGCCCGTCAGCTCGAGGACACCGACCATATCATGTTCAGCGGGTTCACCCATCGCCCCGCTATCGAGCTGGCGGACAAGCTGATCGAGATCGCACCGCCGGGACTCGGCAAAGTGTTTTATTCCGACAACGGTTCTACCGCCGTCGAGGTCGCCTTGAAAATGTCGTTCCAGTATTGGCAGCACGTCGGCCGTCCCGGAAAAACGAAATTCGCCTTTCTCGAGCACAGCTACCACGGCGACACGCTTGGCGCGGTTAGCGTAGGGGGCGTCGATTTGTACCACGCGACGTTCCGGCCGCTGTTGTTCGACGCGTACCGAGTGACAGCCCCGCGCATCAGCCGCTGGGAGAACGGCAGCCCGACACCAGAAGCGGCGGAGCATGGCGTGGCCGAAGCGCTCGAAGCGGTGAAACGGCTGTTCGAATCGTCCGCGGACGAGATTGCCGGCTTCATCATCGAGCCTATGGTTCAGGCGGCCGGCGGCATCCTCATCCATCCGGCGGCTTATGTAGCAGGAGTGCGTGAGCTGTGCACCCGCTACGAGGTGCACTTGATCGCCGACGAGGTCGCGGTCGGCTTCGGCCGGACCGGAACGATGTTCGCCTGCGAGCATGCGGGGATCACGCCGGACTTGCTGATCTTGTCCAAAGGGCTGACCGCCGGGATTATGCCGCTTGCCGCCACTTTGTGCACCGACCGGATCTATGAGGCGTTTTATGACGACTACGAGACGATGAAAACATTTTTCCACGGACACAGCTTCACCGGCAATCCGCTCGCCTGCGCCGTTGCGCTGGAAAGCCTCCGCTTGTTCGAAGAGGAGCGCGTCCTGGAACACGTCCGAACCATATCCGAAGCCCTGCGCGGGCAGTTGCCCCGCTTCGAGCCATTCCGGCATCTCGGCAACATCCGCCAGCTCGGCATGATCGCCGCGTTTGATCTGGTTCAGGACACGGAAACCGGTAAGGCGTTTCCTTCTTCCGAACGGAGAGGTTACCATGTTTACCTTGAGGCGCTGAAGGAAGGACTCATCCTGAGACCGCTCGGAGATACGATCTATTACTGGCTACCTCACTGCACGAGCGAGGAGCAGCTGCACGATATTGTCGACCGGACCTGTGCCGTATTGGAGCGATTAGGCTACCGGTAGACGGATCGCTACCGCATACCGGTAGCCTGCGGCGGAACTCCCGTAAAGCCCGTCCCTCCCCTAGACAAAACCTCCCTTCCACAAAACGTGGCCTGGGAGGTTTCGTTTTTCATCCTTTCAGCTTACTGCCAGACTGTCGCAACCAAATTCTCAATTTCCTGCTTTTCTTCCGGATAACGGGCCGTGAACCGGTCATACAGCGCCTGATCGGCCTTCCCCGTCTTTTTTAATGCGGCTAAATACCAGCGCGTACCGGGTTGGTAGATCGATTCGTGAAGCTTCTCGTCGGTAGTCCCCATTAAAAACGCCACGGCTTGCTCGACTTCCCCGCGAACGAAATGAAGCTGCCCGAATTGGAGCCCGAGCGTCGGCGTCACATAAAACGGATCGCCCGGATTTTGCCCCTCAGGCAAAGTCTCCAGCTTTTTCATCCCGGCCAATATGTCTTGATGCAGCTCCAGCGCCGCCGACCAGTGTCCGTTCATGATGTCCTGTTGCCCGGCTTGACGGGCTCGATCCCCTAACTGAATATGCAAGGAAGCCGCCCTTTCATACATCGCGATGACCCAGGGGTGGTCCCGCAATCCTGCCTGGATCAGCTCCAACGCATCCTCCAGCCGGTTTTTCTGCATATAATGCTTGTACTCGGCTTCGAATACGACCCGGTCGTAGGGCTCCGTCGCTTTGATCGACTTCAGCCAGCGGGAGGCGTCTTCATAATACGTCTCGTTGCCGGACTGATCGTACACCTGTCCCATAAAGTCCGTTCTCGCCAGCACATAGGAAGGATTGTCCGGCTGAAGCCCCAGCGCCTTGTCGAGCGGCACGAGCACCTCTTGAAGCGACTTGCCCTGCTGGGCCAGCTGCAATGCTTTATAAAATTCCCGGTTCGCCTTCCAATGAACGGCCGACAAGATCAGGAACACAACCGCCACCACACCGACAAATGCCGGGGGAACGAACCTGCCTTTCCGTTCCGCCTGTTTCATCCAACGCCACGTTACCGGCTGTCCGAATCCCGACGCCATGCCTCCCAGGCTTAGAAACACAAGCGCGGATATATACACATAACTCATCTCAAAGTCCATCATACTGTGGAATAAAATCGCCACCACGACCGCGTAAAACAACAAATTTCGTTCCCGATCGTCCGAACCCGCGGCAAAATAAGATTTGGCGAACCGGTAAAAAATCGAGCCGATCAACAGCAGCAGCAGCAAAAGCCCGAATATCCCGGTCTCCACCATATATTGCAGCACAAAGCTATGAACCTGATTAATCGTGTACGGGTTGTTCGCATATTGCGGATATAAGACCGACCAGGCATTGCCGCCAGCGCCGAATACGGGGTAATCCGCGAGCGACTTGAACGTGTCCCGGTACATCGTAAACCGCTCCAGCACGCTATGCTGCTGCAGGTTAATGCTGTCCACCCGTTTGCCCAGAGCTTCGGGAAGCAGCTTCGTAACCGAGGAGCCGCCGGCTAACAGCACGACACCAAGAACGATTCCGACTATAATTAGGCCGGGAACGTACAAGTTCGACCATTTGGCGGCGGATACCCGGCTCAATCCCCGGTCCAGATAAGGCATGACAAACTTATGTACAAGCACGATCACCGCACTGGCGGCTATCGACGCGATCAGCAGCAAGCTCCATCCGCTGAAGGACAGAGGGTCGAAGACCGACAACGTCTCCTTCACCTTAAAATCAGGACCCCGCCGCTCCAGCATCAGGTTAGTCACTTCCATAGCGACCGCCTTGAGCTTGTCGGTAATCAGGAAGGAAGCCGCGCTCCCGATCAGCAAATAGGCGAAAAATCGAACTTGCTTCGCAAACGACAGGAACGGCAGGAACGCCAGCATAATAAACGGGAGCATGACCAAGCCGCCGCGCGATAAAGTCAAAAAGAAAGACAGCAGCACCGGAACCAGCATAAAGGCGTGAACGGCCGTCACATACCACCGGCGCGACACCACGATCAGGTACAAGCCGCATAAAAGAGGAATGATCAGAAATCCGGCATACGCGTTCGCGTACTGGAACACCGCTGTAAGACGCAGCCCCTCTCCGGTCAACATTACTGCATCCTGGGAATACACATTGCCGAACATGTTCAGCACACAAAATCCGACTACGGCATAAGCGGACACTACGATTCCATATTGAATCACCGAATTGCCGGACCGTTCACGGGCGAAGAAGAGACCGATCAGGAAAAAGAAAGCATACATGATGTGCAGCAAAATATAGTTCTCGGCGTGATGCCGGGTTGCAGCGGAGAGTAACGGCAGTACAAAACTAAGCGGGACGCACCAGATCGCCACGGCATACCAGTCCCGAACTTCATCCAGCTTCCAGCGGGTAAACAAATACAAAACAATCGGAAGCGACACCATCGCAGTCCAAAGCATCGACGAATAAATCGGCCCCTCGTATTGGACGGTTGGACCGTAAAAAAGCCCGGTCTGATAGGGTGCGATAAACAAAAACATGAGCACGAAGCCGATCACGATCCAGTACAGGACGGAATGCTGGCCCTGCTGCTCCATCCTCTTCCTCTCCAAATGGTACTGATTGGTTTTCACACCCATAGGTTCCTCTTTTCTCCCGCCATTATTTCTATTACTAAGGCAGCACGACATCCAACGTTAAAAACAGACAGTAACTGTTCTTATTCGACATCTTTCCTTATTTTCCTTTATATTCCTATGGATTGACCCATACAAAGAAATCCCGCAGACGCAGGCCAAGGAAAGCGACCGTCAAACACCCCGAATCAGATAGCCGACGGTCCTTATATTCCGCCGGATCGTACCTTTTTCCAACCCGACCATACCTTTCTGCATTCACAGCGCCAAACCGCTGCATGTATGCTAGAAACAGACTTGGAAGGGGGAATACAACCATGATGAAATCAGGATCATTAGCCATTCACGGAGGCCAGCCCGTACGGACGAAACCTTTCCCGGAATGGCCGATTTTTGATGAGACGGAAGAAAAACTGCTGCTGGAGGTGTTCCGCTCCGGCAAATGGGGCGGCACCGGGCGGATCAAGCTGCCGGCCTTCGAGCAGCAATTCGCCAACCTGCATGGCGCGAAACATGCCGTTTCCGTCGCAAACGGAACCGTCGCGATTACGCTTGCGTTGCAGGCAGCAGGCATTCAGCCGGGCGATGAAGTGATTATGCCCTCCTATACGTTCATTGCAACAGCCACGGCTACGCTGCTCCTGGGGGCGATCCCGGTATTCGTAGATGTGGAGGAAGAGACGCTGCTGTTGAATCCGGAGCTGGTCGAGGAGGCTATCACCCCTAAAACCAAGGGGATCGTGGCGGTGCATATCGCCGGGGCGCCTGCGAACATGACCCGGCTGCGGGAGATCGCGGACAAGCATGGCCTCGTTCTGATGGAAGACGCGGCACAGGCGGTCGGAGCCAGCTGGGAAGGCCGGGGCGTCGGCACGCTTGGCGACGTCGCGACCTTCAGCCTGCAGTCCAGCAAGAACATCAACGCCGGAGAAGGCGGCGTCATTTTGACCAACAGCGACCGCATCGCCGATATGGCCTGGTCGCTGAGCAACTGCGGACGCATCAAGAACGGAGCCTGGTACCAGCATGAGCATGTCGGCTGGAACTTCCGGATGACGGAGTTCCAAGCGGCGATCGGCCTCGGCCAGCTGTCCCGACTTGGGCAGCAAAACGAGACGCGGGAACGTAATGCTGCCCGCCTCTCCGAGCTGCTGTCCGTTATCCCGGGAATCGTCACGGTGAAGCGCGATCCAAGAATAACGACTCATGCGTATCACTTATATATGTTCAAGCTGGACCCGGCATTAGCTGCCCGGATCGAGAAGTCCGATTTTATGGAGAAACTGACGGCCGAGGGCGTTCATGCGAATCCGGGCTACATCCCGCTGCACCTGAACGAAGCGATCCTCAACGATTCGGCCAAACGATCCGGAACACGCCAGACGTACAGTTGTCCGGTAACAGAACGGATGTGCACGCGCGAGGTCATCTGGCTGCATCAGAACTTGCTGCTCGGAACGGAAGCGGATGTAGACGATATCGCCCGGGCCATAGCGAAGGTGGCAGACTCCTATGCTTAAAGGGGCAGACGGCTTTGCTCTGAGGCTGGGGACGGCCAAGCTCGATATTACACCCCGGCAGCCTATGACGCTCGCGGGATTCTCCTCCCGCTCGGGATCGTTCGAGCATGTGGCTCAGCCTCTGTTCGCCCGGTTTTACTGGTTCGAGCAAGCGCGGCTCCTTTCTTACGATAGTAACGCGGCCGGTCCCGCCTCTTCCCGGCCGGTGCTCCTCGTAACCGCAGACTTGATCTGCTGGGGCACGGACCGGATGCCGGGACTTAGACGCAAGCTGAAGGAGCGCTTCGGCTTGGAGGAGCGCTCGATTATTATGCATGCTACGCATACTCATTCCGGTCCCCAAACTTCGGCGCAGCTGTCCAAGGTGATCGGCACGCCTTCGCCCGAATACTTGGATTGGCTGGAGGAGCAAGTACTGGAAGGCGCCGCCCGGGCGGCGGCGGATGCGGAGACCGTCCAGGTTCGCCGCGGCGCGGGAACGTGCGGGATTAACGTGAATCGGCGCAAGCTGGTGGAAGGACTCGTGCGAGGAGAGCCGAACGAGCTCGGTCCCGTAGACCGGGACGTGACCGTATTTGCATTCGCAAGAGAGGATGGCTCCCTCAAAGGGGTGCTGACCCACTATACCTGCCATCCAACAATCAGCAACCGCAACGAAGTATCCTCGGAGTTTTGCGGAGCGGCGATGGACCGGTTGGAAGCCGAGCTTGGCGGGGACGTGATTTGCGGGTACTTGCAAGGCTGCACGGGAGACGTGCGCCCCCATCTGGTTCAGGACGGCAAGTTCGTTTACGGCGGCGCGCCGGAAGTCAGACGGATGGGTGATCAGTTGTTCGACACGATCCAGGCCGTACTTAAAGGGGCCATGCGCCGTTTGCCCCTTTCCCTTGTCTGTACACGACAAGCTTCAGTTCCGTTGAAGCTGCAGCCCTTGCCCTCCGAGGACATGCTGCGCGGCTGGCTGCACCACGAAGATATTATGGGAGAATGGAGCGGAACTATGCTTCATAACCCGGACCGGTTTCGCAGTCCCGTGCTGCTGGAGCTGACGTACGTCCAGCTGGCCGAAGGGCTGAGTTTCCTGGCGATGAACGGGGAAGTCGTCATGGAGTACGGCTTGTTTGTCAAGGCCCATACCGCCGGGCAAGTGCTTCCCGTCGCTTACAGCAACGGGATGATCGGTTACGTCCCTACGGCGCGGCAGGTTCACGAAGGCGGCTACGAAGGGGCTACTTCATTCCGTTATTTCAATCTGCCGGGGCCGTTCGACCCTGGGATCGAGACTGACATCCAGCAAGCTATAGCCGCATTGATCCGAAATCCGTAACCCCCGTCATTGTAATAAGACCTCCAACCTGCACCATGACGGTGAGTCTGGAGGTCTTCTATTCAAACGGTTCCGAGCCCCATCGCATATTCTGCAGGCGTCGTGCCGGTAGCAGACTTGAATACCCGGCTGAAGTAAGCAGGGTCCGAATATCCTACCTTCTCCGCCACTTCATAGACGAGATGCTGGCGGGTGCGAAGCAGCTCTTTGGCCTTTTGGATGCGGTAAGCCGTTAAATACGTCATGAAGCTGACGCCCTTCTCCTTCTTGAACAGAAAGCTGAGATAGTTCCGGGTGACATGAAGCTGCTTGGCGAGATCGGCGAAAGAGATGTTCTCCTGATAATGCTTTTCTACATACTCGCTAATTTTATGAATGTACCCGTCCTGCCGATACGCGTTGTATTGGTGCTGCATCGCAAGCAGCAGCTCACGAAGCAATTCCCGGACTGCCGATAAAATCGTTTCGACGGCACGGGTGTGGTAAATGTCTTGTACGGTTACATGCAGATTGGCGGGCAGCGGGTGCTCCTCTGGCAGCAGCTCCAGCATCATCCGGCTGATCAGCGACACGCACAGATTTTGCACATAAAACAGGGGCGGCTCCGATTGCAGCACATCCGCCTCGATCAGAGACCACATCTGCATCGCTTCCTGCGATTCGTGGTTCCGGATATAATCGACGAGCAGTTTCACTCTTTCCAGCGAGTAGTCCGGCACGTAATTTTGCACACGCTTGAACTGCTCCGCCGTCCCGATTTTGTTGGAGCCTTCGTATTCGATCCATTTCAGACTTTCCAGCGAATCTTCATACGACAACGGGTAGTCCGATGCATGGCCGATCCAGCGGCCGATCCCCACGTTCAGGTCGATGGCAAGCTTGGATGTCACTTGCCGGATCAGCTCCTCCCCCAGCCGTCGGGCATCCGAGAGCGCTTGTGAGCTATCCGCATTGGGCAGCAGCAGGATTAACCGGTCCTCCACATAACGAAGCGTATAGGCACGTATATTCAATTGCCCGCTTAGTTCCTCCATGATATTAACGGTGGAGTACTTGAACAGCTGCCAATCCTTCTCTGTGGCGGCACGCCCGTGAATCGGCCTGTACAGCGCGATGCTTAAGGCGATAGCGCCGGTCAAGACCGCCCGGTCCAGTTCATAAAAGGCGAGAACGCCGGCATCGGGCTCCGTTCCGCTTCGCCCTCTCGTCACCAGGTCGAACAGGAATTGTTCGCGAAGAATCGGCACATTCCTCTTCATCTGCTCGACAAATTGGTCCATATAGGCGCTTCGTTCCGAGGCGGCGTCAAGCTCGGCTACCGTTTCCTCCAGCGCCTCTTGAATCTCGGTGAATACAGCCGGCTTGAGCATATATTTCGCCACTTGCAGATGCAAGGCGCCTCGCGCATATTCGAATTCATCGAACCCGCTCAGGATGAGAATTGGCACATCGGTGTCGATTTCCCGTATTTTCGAAGCGAGCTGAAGCCCGTTCATCCTGGGCATGTACACGTCGGTCAGCACGAGATCCGGCCGTTCCTTCTGGTATAGCTCCCAGGCTTCCCATCCGTCCGAAGCGGTAAATACTTTACCGACGCTCAGCCGCTCCCACTGGATCATCGCCTTTAACCCTTCCGTGACATGAAACTCATCGTCCACAATCAGTATTTTACGCATCAGGCCTCGTCCCTCCGGTCTTCACATACGGTGCGACATCCTCTTGCGAGGTCAGGACAGGAAGCGTCAGCTCGGCGCGAACCCCTATCTGCGAATCCGTCCGCTTCTCTTGGCACCTCTCGTCGTGCGCTCCCGGTTCCTCTTGCCCATAACCCCCGGAGTCACGGCTCTCGACCTTCACGCCATATTCGCGGCCGAAATACAGCTGGATGCGCTGCATGACGTTGCCGATGCCGTAACCGCTGTTCCCGTCCGCATCCGGCTTGCCTCCAGTCGCTTGCGGAGCCAGGGACGCCTCGTGCTGCATGCCTTTGCCATTGTCTTCAATACGAATACGGAGACTGCTGCGCCTGGAACCCTTTACCTCCCAAGCTTGAATCGTGATGGTCGGATGTACGGTATCATGGCCGCCAAACCCGTGAATGATCGAGTTTTCAATAAAAGGCTGCAAAATCAGTTTCGGAACGAGATAACGCTGCAGATCCGGCGGCACATCGATCCGATAAGCGAATTTATCTTTAAACCGGGCTTGCTGCAGATCCATATACAAAATGCAATGCTCCAGCTCTTCGCGCAGCGGAATGAAGGTTCTCCCTTTGCTGAGGCTAATCCGGAACAACTTGGCCAGCTTGGTCGACAGGACGCTGATTTCGCTTACGCCCCGGGTTGCGGCCATCCAGTTGATCATATCGAGCGTATTGTACAGAAAATGCGGATTAATCTGCGACTGCAGCGCGGCGAATTCGGCTTCCCGCTTGGCCCGATGTTCTTCCTTCAATTGCTCGAGCAGGTCATGGAGCTGAACGTTCGTCCGGTTAAACGCCACCGAGAGCAGCTTGAACTCCAAAATGTGGTTGTTCTCTCCCATACGCACGTTGAAATTCCCTGTCTCCATCTGCTTAAAGCCGCTTAACAGCTCCGGGAGAGGACGAATGATCCGGCGCGATAAATAGAAAGCGACGGGAACGGACAGCAGCATCCCGAAAAGTCCTACGAGCAGCACCATGTTGCGGATCGTATACACCGGCCGGTACAGCACGGTGGTCGGGATCATCTCCACGACTCTCCACTGTGCATGATTCGGCCGGGAATACATCATCAGATACGCTTTGCCGTTCTGATTTACTTTGCGGTAGCCCTGATTCTGATCCGTCTGCAGGTTGGTGTACCAAGCCTGCTTGGCAGCCTCATGCTCCAATAAAGCAGGAGCGGTGTTCGTTCCCGTACGGACCGAGATGAGTCGTCCTCCGCTATCCAGAATGAAACGGATGCTCTCTTGATTCATGTCATCCGTCTGGAATATTTTCGCCAGTGCTTTCTCAATCACATTCACTTCCAGATAACCGGCCACAGCTCCATTGTACGAGTATACTTTGGACAAAAACGTAATGACCGGCTGCTGGTTGTATAGAGCGGTCGTATCCGGGTGCGAACCGATCCAGATCGAGTCCGCCGCCTCCAAGCGGATCATGTCCGGGTATACCGGCATGCGGTCCAGCGGCAGAACCCGGTCTTTCTCACTGTATGGAATATCGTTGTACATGCTGCTGTACACCACAATGCTGCTGATGAACGCTTTGGAGTACAGGAAGCTGTTGATGGTCGTATTCACGTTTTGCCGGCCGCGAATCGCTTCGAATACACCGGCGGATTTGCCCGATAACAGTTGGAGTAATTCCGGGTGGGTGGAGATCGCCAATCCGGTTTCTTCGATTTCCCGAAACTGGGCCGTGAGCTGCTTCTGAGCTTCATTCAATAGTTCCAGCCGAACTTGGCTTGTGTGCTCGGTAATGATCTTGGACACCCCGTAATAGGCGATAGCCAGCGTTAGCAGCAGCAGAATACCGGTAAACGCCAGGAAGACGAGCAAGAGCAGTGGGCGCAGCCGCCAATCTTTCATCCATGAACCCATCCTTGTCCCCCACCTTTACGGAGCTCCCGAATTAGCCTTTCAGTCCGGTAGTCGCGATTCCTTGAACCAAATACTTCTGACACGTCAGGAAGAAAACGAAGCTTGGTACCAGAGACAAAACCGACATGGCCAGCATGGGACCCCACTCGCTCTTGCCGCTGCCGTCGAGAAAGAGCCGGAGTCCAAGCGGCACTGTGTACTTGCTGACTGTATTAATATAGATCAATTGACTGAAGAAATCATCCCAGGTCCAAATAAAGCTGAAGATCGCCGTCGTAATGATGGCAGGCACGCACAGCGGCATTACGATACGCCAGTAGATCTGGAACGTATTGCACCCGTCGACGATCGCGGCCTCGTCCAGCTCCTTCGGAATCCCCCGGATGAACTGCACCATCAGAAACACGAAGAACGGAGCCGCTCCGAGGAAATGCGGCACGGTTAACGGCAGGTACGTATTCACCCACTCCAGCTTGTGAAACAGCACATACTGCGGGATGAGCGTTACTTGACTCGGCAGCATCATCGTCATTAGCATAAGCGCAAACCATAACGATTTCAAAGTAAAGTTAAGACGCGCGAAGGCAAAGGCAACCAAGGAAGCGGACACGATATTGCCGACGACGACCAGAAACGAGATCGTAAACGAGTTGCGCAGGAAGATCCCAAAATCCAGCCGTGGTATAGCGTTCCATCCGAGCTTGTAGTTGTCCCAGAACCACGTTTTCGGCAATAGGGACACCGAGGAGAATATTTCGGCTGTCGGCTTAACCGAACCGAATACCATCCAGAAGACAGGGTACAGCATCAAGAGGCTCCCCACCGCGAGCAGGACATGCAATAAGATTCGACTGGCCGGAAATACAGCGGCTTGTCTCATTATTTATCTCCCCCCGATTCGTAGTGAACCCATTTTTTTGAGGTTTTGAACAAAATAGCGGTGAAAATGCCGATAATGACAAGTAAAATCCAGGCAAGCGCGGACGCGTAGCCCATCTGAAAATATTTGAATCCTTTCTCGTACAAATAGATTGCATAAAACAGCGTAGCGTCCATCGGACCGCCCTTCGTAACGATAAACCCTTGGGTGAACACCATAAATCCGCCGATTACCTGCATAACGAGATTAAAGAACATCACCGGCGACAGCATGGGCAACGTAATACGGAAAAATTGCTGCACCTTCCCTGCTCCGTCGATGGCCGAAGCTTCGTATAGATGTTCCGGGATTTGCTTCAAGCCCGCCAGGAAAATTACCATGGAGGAGCCGAACTGCCAGGTGGCCAGTGCGATTAACGTATAGATCGCGTAATCCGGGTTGCTGATCCAGATCGGCCCCTGCAGGCCGAACATGCTGAGCAGGACATTGACGACTCCCGTCTCTCCGAAAATTTGACGCCACATGATCGATACGGCCACGCTGCCGCCGATCAGCGAAGGCAAATAATAGAGACTGCGGTACAGGCCGATGCCGCGAATATTACGGTTCAGCATCATCGCTACAAGCAGGGCGGCCAACAGCTTGAGCGGGACGGAGAGGACAACGAAATGAAACGTGACCTTCAACGATTGCCAGAACCGCTCGTCGGCCGTAAAAATCTCTTTGAAATTTTGCAGGCCGATCCATTCGGACGGCTGCAGCAATTCAAAACGCGTGAAAGATAAGTACAGGGAACTAATCATGGGCCATAACGTGAACAGGAGCAGACCCACCAGCCATGGCAGCATGAACAGATAAGCGGTCGTGTTTTGTCGGAGCAGTTTACCTTGCATGGTACGAGCCTCCTTGATCTTGGTGATGAAAGGTACCGCGAATCGCTATCGCGGTACCTCCCGGGGAATGCATTATTTCATTTTGTCCAGGATGGCGTTCGCTTTGTCCATAAACTCTTTGGCGCCCTGCTCCGGCGTTTTTTTGCCGAACTGGATCTCTTGAGAAGTCGTACCGAGCAGTTGCCTGACCTCGCCTGCGCCTTTCGGATCAATGACGTTAATCGGCTTCGCTACCTTGGTAACCTTGTCTACGAAGTCGAACTGCTTCTTATCGAGATCGTTCAACTGCGGCTTCAAAGCCTCGCGGATTTTGCCGGATACCGGGACACCGCGGTTGGCACCGAGAATTTTGCCCGCTTCCGGATCGTTCAGCATGAAATCCATCAGCAGCGCAGCTTCCTTCGGATATTTGGTTTTGGCATAAATCGACCAGTACATGGAAGGCGAGACAAAGTCCGCATCCATGCCTCCGCTTGCCTTAGGAATGAACGTCATTTCAAGCGGACGGTTGGCCAGCGTCGAGATGGAGCCGATCTGGTTCGAAGAGAGCAGGGCGAACGGCGTTTTGCCCGTTACGATCGGATATTTCTCCAGCGGCGCTCCGAAGTAAGAAGCGGTCTGCTCCGGAGTCGAAGCCGCGCCTTCCTTCCTCAGCTTCTCCCAGTAGTTGAAAAACTCAGTCAGCGCTTCGGTCGTGAAGCCCAGCTTGCCGTCTTTGAAAAACTCCATCCCCTTCTGTCTGATGAAATATTGCAGCATTTCCGGGGAGCCGCTGTCGTTTGTGACGCCTATTACGTCTTTGCCAAGCTTCTCGGTGACTTGTTTCGCCGCGGCGGCCAGATCGTCCCAAGTCATGTGTTCGGGCAGCTTTACGCCAGCCTTAGCGAGCATAGCCGGATCGTAGACGTAAGATTGCGAGTTAATGCCGGCCGGGATCGCATATAGCTTGTTGTTCAGCTTGCCCGTACTAAGCGTGCTTTCATCGATATCACTCAGCTTGATGACTGTTCCGTCCAGCGGCAGCAGCGCTTGCCGGTTCACATAATCGTTGATGTAAGCCGTCGACATCTGAATAACGTCCGGTGCCGACCCTCCGCCCACTTGTACGGACAGCTTGTCCCAGTAGCCGTCGAATCCGGAATATTCCGGGGTTACTTTTATTGTAGGATTTTTGTCTTCGAACAGCTTAATCGCTTTCATCGTCAAGTCGTGACGGTCCTGCGATCCCCACCAGAGCACGCGAAGCTCCACTGTTCCGCCGGATGCATCCGGCGTCTTGCCGGAAGCGTTATTAGTATCGTTGGAGCAGCCGGTTAGTGCGACAGCCCCCATCAACAAGCTTAGTCCTGCGGTTGACAACAGACGGCCTGATCTTCTTTTCATGCGATGACTCCCCTTCTTGTCTCAAGTTGTTGGAAGCTAAGGTGCCGGTTCCAATTACTCTCATCATAGCGGACCGCCGTTCGATCCTGAATGTAATAATGTAAGGTCCTGTTGCAGAAATGTATGCACTTTCACAAGTGGATTGCCAATACGGGAGCACCCAAGGTATCATAACGGGGACAGCTGCAATAAATAAGATTAACGTTGTAGAGGAGAGAGGAACACAGATGTCCATCCGATTCGGAATTATAGGCTGCCGGCATGCTCATGTTACGATCTTTATCGAAGAAATGCTTGCGCTTGGCCACGTCTGCGCCGGCGTGTATGAGAAGGACGACCCTTCTTTGGCGGAGCAGCTCGCCCAGAAATACAACATCCCGCTGGTTCAGTCACGGGACGTTTTCCTGGACGATTCGGTGACGGTGATCGGATCTGCCGCGATCAACAGCGAGAAGATCGAGATTATCGAATGGTGCGAGCAGCACGGCAAACATATCATGGTGGATAAGCCGGCCGTTACGGACCGGGACAAGCTGGACCGACTGGAAGCGGTCATCCGGCGCGGGCGCATTCAGGTCGGGATGCTGCTCACCGAGCGCTACCGCCCGGCCGTGTATACGCTCAAACGCGCAATTGAGGCAGGAGAGCTTGGGCAGATCGCCAGTATTATGATGCGCAAGCCGCATCGGCTTAATCCGTCTTCGCGGGCGGCCTGGCACTTCTCCAAGGAACAAAACGGCGGCATCGTCATCGACCTGTTCGTGCACGACTTCGACCTGCTGCGCTGGCTGACCGGCCAGGAGGCCGTGTCTGTGAACACGGTCGTCGCCAAAAACGAGCTGCCGGAATATCCGGAGTTCCTCGATGCCGCTTCCGCTCAAGTCGTGATGAGCGGCGGGGCGATCGGGATGTTGTACTCGGATTGGCACACGCCCGACAAAAGCTGGACGTGGGGAGATTGCCGGATCTTCGTCAACGGGACAAGAGGGTTCGCCGAGCTGCGGCTGAGCGGAGATCCTTCCGTGTCGGGTGCGGACGAGCTGTACCTGCGCGTGACCGATTCGCAGCCGCTTGAGCAAGTGGAGCTCGTACAGCCGGATCAATCGTTGACGGCGGACTTCCTCTCCCGAATCCATGGGGAACGCGGTACGTTAACTCACGACGATGTACTCGCCACCAGCAGGCTGACGATCGAGGCGGATGCCGGGGCAGAAGTACTGGGAATGGGCAAGTGAGGCGGAATACTCTATAGCGAGAGATAGGTAGACGAAGCGCTTCAAGCGGGCTAAATAGACTGACTGCGCTTAGCCGGGATCCTTCTTGCATACGGGATCCCGGTTTTCTATTTATTCACCAGCCTAGCCCCCTGCATCCTCTATTTGCGTAGTCGATTCGGCAGGTTATCCACAGGATTATGCACATCTTATCCACTTAATCGAGAAGGCATCAAGAAAAAGAAATCGAAATACTCCATACACCTGGAGGCTCTTTAGGTTTTGGGGCGCTGTCCATAGTACCGGAAAGCTGCAGAACCGGAAGAATCGTTTCCTCTATTTCTGTTACATGGGGTCATCGACCAGCTTTACGGAAGTTTTAGTTCCGTTATTGTTCGATGCGAAGCCGAATTTGTCTATTTTCGCCGAAATAACGGAAATAATTGTTCCGGTAAATGACCCGTTACACCTATTTCCGGAAAATAGAGGAAGCCGGACTTCCTATAAGCGGACGGACAACGATACCAAGAGCGCGCGCGGGCATCCAGACCCTTAATTTCCAGCAAAACAAAAAGCACGGAAGGTCCGCAGACTCGTCCGTGCCTAGTGCTTTGTAATCTGTAATCTGTAATCTGTAATCTGTACTCTATACTCTATACTCTGTACTCCGCGCCCCATGTCCCGCGCTGTGTACCCTGTGGCCCTGCACTCTAAACTCCTATAGCGCAGTACCACAAGCCGGAAGCTTCGCTCGTTACGAATGACAATCCGTAAGCGGACCGTTAAATCCCCGGGATAGGCGACCGCTTGTGCTCGGTCTTCAGATATTGTCTCTCCAGCTTTTCCCGGGCGGCCGGGTCGATCTCCTTGCCTTCCAGGTAATTGCTGTTGTCCTCATACGTGATGCCGAGCTCCTGCTCGTCGGTCTGGCCTTCCCACAAGCCGGCCGTAGGCGCTTTGTCCAAGATCGGCTGCGGAACGCCGAGACGTACGGCCAGTTGACGGACCTGGCGCTTGTTCAGCGAGCTGAGCGGCGTAAGATCGACTGCGCCGTCGCCGTATTTGGTGAAAAATCCGGTAATCGCCTCCGAAGCATGGTCCGTGCCGACCACAAGCAGGTTCATATCAAACGCCAGGGCGTACTGGACGACCATCCGCGTGCGGGCTTTCACGTTGCCTTTGCCGGCCCGGCTGATGTGCCGGTGAATGCCGAGCGACTTGAAGCCGTACTCGACCTCCAGCGCGATCTCGTCGACAGCCTGCTCGATGTTCGTCTCCACCTTGTGTGTCAGTTTGAACGCTTCCGCCACCGAATAGCTGTCGGAGATGTCCGCCTGTTCTCCATAAGGCTGGAACACGCCGAGCGTAATATACTCCAGGCCCTTCTCCTTCGACAGCTCGTCCGTAGCCAGCTTGCACAACCCCGTTGCCACAGCGCTGTCGATGCCTCCGCTGATCGCGATCAGCAGGCCGGTCACCTCCGAATCCAGCACATATTGCTTCAAAAAGTCGACCCGCTTGCGAATTTCCGCATCGACATCGATATCCGGCTTGACCCCAAGCCGGGCGATAATATCCTGCTGCAGGCTCATCGTCCCCATCACCCTTCTATGTTCATCATGAAACAGGCGTTTTCTTGCCGCTCAACAAACCCAACGTCAGACTTCCTAACATCAGTATAGTTCACCACCGGCAGATTTCAAGCGAATCGAAAAAAAAGTGCGGGGTGAGCTTCCTCCCCCGCCTTCCTGTAAGCTTATCTTTGCCCTCTGCGCCCCTAGCGTTATGTAGCAAAGCGCACATCCGCCCCCGCCCGAACGACAGTGCCTTCGTCAGCCCCTTCGCAAATCCGTTTCATCGCACCCGCCCGGTCGAAGTTGAACACATGCAGCGGTATGCCGTAATCCCGCGCCAGGATAAAGGCCGACGAGTCCATCACCTTCAAATCCCGCCGGATCACTTCATCGTAAGGCAGCGAAGCGAACAATCTCGCCTCCCGGTTGCGCTTCGGATCGCTGTCGTATACGCCGTCAACGCCCTGCTTGGCGACCAGGATCGCCTGTGCGTTCACTTCAAGCGCCCGCTGCACCGACGGGTAATCGGTCGTCACATACGGCTGGCCGTTGCCGCCCGCGAAGATGACGACATACCCTTTCTCCAGATGATGAATGGCGCGCAACCGGATATACGGCTCGGCTACCGCATTAACGGCAAGCGAAGACATGACCCGGACCTCCTTGCCGGTCTTCGACTTCAGGACGCCGCGCAGCATCAGGCTGTTGATCACGGTCGCCAGCGTCCCGATATTGTCCGCCTCCGCCCGCTCAATGCCCCACGCCTCCGCCATATTGCCGCGGAAAATATTGCCTCCGCCGATCACCAGACACACTTCGATGCCGAGCTGCGTTACCGCCAGCACTTCATCCGCGATATGCTCCAGCCTCCCGTGATCGAACCCCGTCGCCTCTTCGCCCGATATCGCCCCACCGCTTAATTTGACCAACACTCTTCTGTACCTCATCCCTAGACACACCTCCGTGATTGGACAAAAAATAACGCCAAAGCCGGAAGGCTTGGCGCTGTTGACCGAAATTGAAAGTAAGGACTTGACCCACACAGCGGGCAAATGACGAACCGACGTTCCATCCGGACATATAGCCGCCTTCCGCTCCGATCCGCATCATCCCGTCGCCCCTTCCCGATTGTTCCTTCTTAGGATCATACCGGAACTTGCGGGTTGTTGCAACGGGGATTTTCCTGTTTGCGATGCGGACCCGGCTGCGATGCTTTAGTCTTGCAGGCCTACCACTGTCCCGTCGGTATCTGACAACGGATCGCCCTGCTTGATCCGCAGCTTGCCGCCGGCATCCACCCATAAGCAGTAGCCGCCCAACTGCAGCGGTTTGGTCGAATAATCGCTTGACGCGGCCGCCAGCCCTTGATCGGAGCTAAGCCGAACGCTCGAGCGCAGGCCCAGACCGCCTGTGGCCGCATCCGGCCCGAACGCCGCCGTCATCGCCGCGCCGTTGCCGAATTCCATCGATCCGCCCGCTTGAATCCGGAATCTCGGAAGCGGCTCGCTGTCACCTACGGTTGACTGCAGGAGCGTATCGGACGCCTGACCGAGCGTATATTGCAAAGTGCGGCCGACCAGCACCTGGTTCAGCAGCGGCCCCGTATCCCCGGAATCGTCGAGAAAGTAGGAAATATTGGGGGAGTTGTTCGTCGTGATTTTAGCCGGCGATCCCTTCGTCGTATGCCAGTGATTGCCCCGGATACTGATGCCCTTCGCCCAGGTGGCGAGTCGGATATAGGACGGCTTTCCGCTATTGACGCCGTAGAAGTAGTTGTTGTACAAATTAGCGCTTTCGACGTAGCTGCAAGAGATATCGTAGCCGTTCGGCGAATTGTCGCCGAATAAACATCCCATGACGGTTGCCGCAACCACCTTCTTCTGCTCAAAGCCGGTCAGCTGGACACCCGGCAAATTTGTCGTTTTGCCATTCCGGTTGAAGGCACAGAACAGGATGGACGGCTGCTCGGCGTTTTGGGCGAGGACCCCGGCCTTCGCGTTATCGTGTATCGAACAGCCAAAGACGGTACAGTTGGAAGCGACATGGTTCCAGTAAATGCCGTTGCCGCCATTCTCATGGATGACGCCCCCGACTACCGTCATTACATTGCTGAACTCGAAGGCGTATATGCCGTGCGAGCCGTTCTTCCCGATATCGCAATCGGTGATGGACAGCGAATCGCCGTACCGCCAGTGTACGCCTATCCCCCCATGGCTCTGGATGACGCATCGGTTCAGACCGTTCTTGGCTCTTCCGCGCTTCATCGTGTAGAGCAGGTAAATGCCCGCACCCGATTGCGGATTGCCGATCACGCCCAGATCCTCCATCCAGAAATTGGCCAGCATGTCGACGTTGTTCGCATCATACGGCGTTTCTGGGGCCGGCCGGTACTGAATCGCCGGATTTCCGTTAACGGCCGTGTTCAGCAAGCGGGACGCGCCAGCGTTTTCTCCTTTCAGCGTGACGTTTGGCTTCGCCTGTATGCCGGTAATGTTGTACTCGCCGCACGGGAAAAAGACGACCCCGCCCCCTTGGGCGCTGGCATAGTCGATCGCAGCCTGGATCTCCGCCGTATTGTCGGTTTTGTCCGGACTCGCTCCGAACTGCGGATCTGTTACTATGACAATCCTCTGCTGCTGTTGATACGGATTGCCGCCGCCGTGACCTCCATTGCCGCCATTGCCTCCGTTCCCGTTGCCTCGCCCCTCCTCCGAGCCTCCCTGCAGCAGATCGAGCGCGCCGGCTGTCCCGCCTCCTACGAGAGCGACTCCGGCCATCCCCATCGTAGACAGCAGCGCCCGCCGACTGAATCGCCCGCCCTTGGAGGCGTGCACCATCCCCAGGTCTGCTTTGGCCGTATCCGTTTCCTCCTGCCATTGTGTCGTGTCAGAGAAACTTCCGTTATTCATATCCCGTTGTCTGCTCTCGCTGCCTCCGATCTCTCCCTTGCCGAAGTTGTGTGACGTCATTGCTGGTTATCCCCTTTCCTGGATACAGTTTCGGTTTTATGGCGCATCGTCACTTTCCTTTTTGCGCTTCGATCGCTTTGTCCGTCGTCTCGGCTGCCTGACCCAGTCCGGTGTTGACGTCCTTTTTGCCCTGCACCATCTCGTACCAGCCAGCCATCAACCGCTGGTCGGCGATACTCTGATATTTCGTCTTCAGCGCCGGACGGGCCAGCTTCTCCGGGATCAGCGCTTTCAAATTCAGTCCTTTGCCTTGCAGGGATGGCGAATCTTGACCAAACGCCTGATGAACGGCCGGGTTTTTTAAAGCGCTCAGGAAGCCTTTCTTCGAACGCTCCATCTGGAATTCGTCCGAAGCAAGGTATGCGATCACTTCGAACGCCTGCTCCTTGTGCTTGCTCATCGACGTAATGTTGAAATAATAAGGGTATCCTTGCGGGCCCACTCCCGGAAGCTCCTTGAAGGTCGGCAGCGTGACGACATCGATCATCCCCATGTTGTCGCTCGCCCAAGGGTTGCCGCCGCTAAGCGTCGCGTGCATGGCCGATATTTTTTCGTCGAAAAACGCGCTGCTCTGGTAAGCAAGCAGCATCTGCTTCGCATCGACCTCATTGCCGGGAATCCGGTTGAAGCGCAAGAAATTATCCGTAAACACCGCCCACTTCGAATCCGAGGAGAACGTCGCTTTACCGCTGGCCGGATCGATATGCGGAAGCGAGAACTGGTTCAACAGCGCCATATGCTGGAAGGAAAACGTCATCCCCCGGTACAACTTGCCTCCGTCCTGACGGGTCATCCGCTTGGCGAGCTCGTAGGTTTCATCCCACGTCATCCCGTCCTTCGGATAGGGCACCCCGAACTTGTCGAATAGATCTTTGTTATAAAATAAAGCTGCGGAGGAATTGCCGATCGGCAAGCCGTAGATCCCCCCCTTCGCCGACTGGCGCATCATCTCGATACTGGTTGGCTCGAACCGGTTCAGGTCGAAATTCGATTTTTTGATCAGCTCCGACATGTCATATTGCAAGTTGTATTCCAACAAGTTTCCGTGCAGATGGCCGATCGAGGCCCACAGAATATCGATTGTATTTCCCGCCGCAATCAACTCCGGGATCGTATTTCCTTTCCCCAGAGGGGTGAATACCGGGGTTACATGCGGAAACTTTTTCTTAATCGCATTCCCGTAATCGTCCATAAACTTATCTACTGATACCCCCGTCGACGTATGGAAAAATTGCAGCGTTACCGGCTCGGCCGGCTTGGGGGGCGCACTATCGCCCCCGCTCGCGGCATCGCTGCCGCCCCCCTCTCCGTTGCCGCCGCATGCGGCCAGCATCAACATAGCCGCTATGCCAAGACATGCCGTCCATCTGCATCTGGCCATCGATTATCCCCGCTCTCTTTACAAAATTGGACTCACTTCACCCGCACCCGTCCCCAATCCGGCCATAGTCGAAGTCCGACACCGCACGCCGCGGCTTCTTACGTCATATACCAGCAGGAACTATCGACTGGACGACGGGCCGCCGCATTCACTGCTTTTTCTTCTCTGCTTCGATTTTCTTGTCCGCATCCTCCGCGGCTTCCCGGAGCGCTGTATTAACATCCTTCGGCCCGATGATCACCTGATCGAACTGCGCGTTAAGGCTTGCCAAGGCAAGGCTGTCGAACTTGGTAAGCGGCGCCGGCAGCGCATTTTTGACCGGGAACATTCCTTTGACGTTTTTCCCTTGGAAGTAAGGGATGTCGTCCCCGAACGTATTCCGGATCTTCGGGTCGGACAGCACCGTGTACTTGCCTTTTTTGGAGGCGTAATGCTGGAATTCATCCGACGTCAGATAGGAGATGACCTCGAACGCCTTCTCTTTTTTCTTGCTCGGATTTGTAATATAAAAATAGGTGGGGATCGGCTGCGAGCCGACGCCGGGCGATTCGCTGAAAGACGGCAGCCGCACGACGTCCCAGTTCATCGTATCCTTATAGGTCGACGTAGCGAAAGCAGCGGTATTGACGAACATCGCCGTCACCTTCTCCTTGTCGAACATCTCCCGCTGCTTGGCAAGCGCGGCGGTTTGTTTGTCCACCCCGTTGCCGGGCAGATGATAAAACCGCGCAAAGTTGTCGAACAGCTTTTTGAACCCGTCGTCGGATACAAACCTCGATTTGCCCGTAGCCGGATCGACCGACTGAAGAGAGAGTGGATTGACGGTGAACATGGCCCCCATCGCCATCCCGACCCCGCGATAGGAGACGCCGTCCTCCGTCCGGTTCAGCTTTCTCGCCAGCTCGTAGGTTTCGTCCCAGGTCATGCCGTTTCGCGGATACGACAGCCCGAATTTGTCGAAAATGTCTTTGTTGTAATACAGCACCAGCGTATCCATCGAAGTGGGCAGTCCGTAGATTCCACCGCCGGCGAGCAATCTTTGCCGTTCGATGACGGCCGGGTCGAAGCGGCTCAGATCGAATTTATTTTTCTGTATGAGCTCCGTCATATCGTACTGCAGGTTCGGATCGAGAATGCCGAAGAATACATGCCCGATCGAGGCGTAGACAATATCCGGCACTTGGCCGGCCGCCAGAAGATCACTAATCGTCGACCCTTTCCCCGCGTAGGGAAGGAATCGCAGCGTCACCTCGGGAAACTTCTCCTTAATCTTGTTGCCGTACTCCTGCATAAACTGCTCCTCCGGTACGTTAAGCACCGTCTGCCATACGGTCAGCTCTACCGGCTCCTTACTCGCCGCGCCTTGCTGCGGACCTGGAGCGTCCCCCTCCTTCTCCTTGCCCCCGCACGCCGCCAGCAGCAGCAGGGCCGTTCCGGCCGCTAGATACGGCACGAGCCGCTTATTGCGAAATCCGGTCTTCTTGCCATCCATAGAAATTCCCCCTTTGAATTTCGGTCAGCCCTTCTGAAAGCGTTGTCAAAAAAGACAAACGTTTGGCCCTTCCGGACGTCCTGCGTTCGATCCAACATTCGCGACCTCTTACAGACTTCACCATAACAAACGCTTTCAAAACAATCGATATTCTACATATTTCACTCATCCATATGGTTTCCAGAAGATGATCATCTGCTATAATAGTAATACATATGAAGGAATTCCATCAATGAATGATCCCCCAATTTTATGTATAATTCAATCGTAAATAATCAACCGGGAGGAATCGCCGTGTTCTCCATCAAAACAGTTATTTATGACGATCGCGTCGAGAAGTGGGCCATTACGGACAAGAAGGTCCCCCATCATATCCTGATCTACGTGACGAGCGGCCGGGTCGTATACCGGATGCTGGGGCAAGACGTGACGCTCGAGCAGGGCGACATCTTGTTCATCCCCGCAGGCACGAGCCGGTCGTGCCACAATGACAAGGAGCTGCACCAGAAATATTCGGCTCACTTCACCTCGTCCGGCAACGCCGATACCGAGCTGTTCCCTCTGCGTGACAAAGGGTTCTATACGGATAAAATCCATAACGATCATTACTTCCGGCAGCGCTTCTCGATGCTTCTGATGCAGTGGTTCAACCGGTCCTCGGGCAGCAGCCCGCTCATCTGCGAAGGCATCCTGTCGGAATTAATCGGGCTAATCATCCAGGATTCGCAGAAACAGCGAAGCTCGGCGATCAAGCATGAACTGATGAACCGGCTGCAAACGTATATCGTTCATAACCATTGCCAGCCGATCAAGCTGTCCGATCTGGCCGAATACGTCGACCGTTCTCCGAATCACATCACCAAGCTGTTCAAGGAGACGCTGGGCCAGACACCGGTAGATTATATCCATCAGGTGAAAATAGCGGTGGCCTGCGAACTGCTTCAAAGCAGCCGGATGACAATTGCGGAAATTTCCGACCATCTGGGTTACTGCGAGCAGTCGCATTTTCACCGTGTATTCAAGACGATTACCGGCTTCACGCCATCGGTGGTTCAAAAAGGACAGCCCGTCACGATTATTCCGCTCCCTAAGGCCGGGAGACCGGCCCAGGCTTGAATGACCCGGGCCCCGCGAACCTCCAGCTTCCGGTCCTGGCTGTCCTTGCTTGCTTACTTACCCGGGCTTAACCTGCACGCCGTGCGTTCCGCCGGTCCGCAACCGGCTCCGGCTTTGCACAGAGCTATATCTTGATGCCGATTTTGCCGCCGGCAATGACGACTTCATACTTGCGCAGCCTGCCCTTTCCTTCCACAAGCGGCCGTCCCGTACGGATGTCGAACTCCCAGCCATGCCAAGGACAACGCACGATTTCCCCTTGTCTGCCGTAGTCGTATTCGTACACCGGGGACAGCATCGTCGTGCCGCACACCGGTCCTTTGCACAGTTGCGCGCCTTGATGGGGACAATAATTCAACAGGGCGAAATATTCACCTTTCACCTTATAAATGCCGATCGATTTCCCGCCGATTTCTACGATTTGATGGCAACCTTCCTCGATCGCATCCGCTTCGGCCACATAATGTACGTCCATTCTGGACAACCCCCTACAAGTTGTACAACTTCTTGGCATTGGCATAGAAGATTTTCTCTCGCGCCTCCGGAGCAAGCCATCTCAAGATTTGATCCGGCGCGTCAAAATCCCAATGCGGGTAATCGCTCGAATACATTAGAACATGCTCGGCGTCGAACATCTCGAAAATCGCTTTCAAATGTTTCGGGTTATCCGGCTCCTCGATCGGTTGCGTCGTGAAGTAGCAATGGTCGCGGATATAGGCGCTTGGCATTTTTTTCAGCCAGGGGACCTGCGAACGCAGAGCGGTATAGTTTTTGTCGAGCCTCCACATCAGATGCGGCAGCCAAGCGATCCCGCCTTCAATGAAGACGAATTTGAGCCCCGGAAACTTCTCAAATACCCCCTCGCAAATAATGCTGGTCAACTGAGCCATAAAATTTTGCGACAAATTGGTGTGCCACTCAATGTACCAGGTCGGATAACCGGCCGCCGACGGCGGATTCGATTGGCCCGCCCCTTCCGCTCCGGGGTGAATGGCGATCGGTAACCCGTGACGGGCGGCCGCTTCGTAAATCGGATGGTAAAACCGCTGCCCGAGTGGCATCCGGGTCGCGCTGCTCATAACAACCTGGACGATCCCCGGATGAGGGCCCAGCCGGTCGATTTCCCTCGCCGCCAACTGCGGGTCGAGAAAGGAAACGAGCAGCGACCCTTTGTAGCGGCTGTTTTTGCCGACCCAAGCTTCGAGCATATAGTCGTTGTACGCACTGGACAGAGCAGCCGCAAAATCGGGATCGTGCCCCACCGATATGCTGAACAGATTGCTCGTTAAAATCCCGTACTCCACGTTGTACGGATCGAGCAGTTGCTTGGCGACGAAATCGGGATCCGAACCGACCGCCCCTCCTCCCGGAGGCACCGCATCTTTTCGGCCTACGCCGACCGGCGTATAGTAGCCGGAAAACATTAAGCCTAGCCCCGCCTGCTCCACCCGGGTTCTCCAAGGCTCGGCCAGATAAGGCAACAAATCACGGTAACTTCGGAGTGAATTGTGAACATCGCAATCAATAATTTTCAGTTTTTCAATCATGGTTATTCCCCCTCTGCTTAGACTGGCAGCAAGCTACTTCCTGCTATTATCTTAATAACTAAAAAGAATTTAGGCCATGAACACACTTCAATATTATTGGATCATTCAATCATTTTATCGAAATATTTTCATCCTGTTCCTCATTCGGCAAACCAAATATCGGTTGCTTCTTTTCGATGAACATCATTTATCGTTATGATAAAAAGTATAAAGTTTCATTTATCAATTAAATTTCATACAATAAACTCATACGAAGAAAGGGTGAAGCGACAATGAATGATAAACGCAACACGGACGATCGACACCTCTCCGCAGCCACACCTGCAGAGCCCAACCTGCAACGCGAACAATTTCCTTACGAAGCCCCACCGCTTGTGTTCTTCGACGGTGTGGACGTCCCGATGGACCGTCCCGACTCGATCTTCATTACCGACACGACGTTCCGTGACGGCCAGCAAGCCCGCCTCCCTTACACCGTCGATCAGATTACCGATTTATTCGATCTGCTTCACCGGTTATCGGGGCCCAGCGGCGTCATCCGTCAGAGCGAATTTTTTCTGTACAGCGAGAAAGACCGGCAAGCGGTCCGGGCATGCCAGGAGCGCGGATACGAATTTCCGGAGATAACGGCATGGATTCGCGCGGTGGAGAAAGATTTTCAGCTGGTTAAGGAGATGGGCATCCGCGAGACCGGCATCCTGACCTCATGTTCGGACTACCACATCCATCTCAAGCTGGGCTTGAGCCGGGAACAGGCGATGGAGCAATATTTGTCCGTCGTGCGCGCCGCCCTGGAGGAAGGCGTTCGCCCCCGCTGCCATCTGGAGGATGTGACAAGGGCTGACGTGTACGGCTTCGTCGTTCCGTTCGTACAGCAGCTCCAGCAGCTTTCCGCCGAAAGCGGCATCCCCGTCAAGGTGCGACTGTGCGATACGATGGGCTATGGCGTCAGCTATCCCGGTGCGGTGCTGCCGCGCAGTGTGCCGCGGCTGCTGCACGCTTTGCGGTCGGAGACCGGGATCCCGTCCGCTCAGCTCGAATGGCACGGGCATAACGACTTCTACAAAGTGCTCACCAATGCGGCCACGGCTTGGCTGTACGGCTGCTCCGGGGTAAACGGAACGCTGCTCGGGTTCGGCGAACGGACGGGAAACACTCCGATCGAAGGGTTATTGTTCGAATATATGGGCCTTACGGGGGACCGTTCGGTCGATACGCGGGTCGTTACGGAAATCGCGGATTATTTCGAACGGGAGCTCGGGTACGAAATCCCTCCGATGACGCCGTTCGTCGGCAAAAGCTTCAACGTAACCGCAGCCGGCATCCATGCCGACGGCATTATTAAAAACGAAGAGATCTACAACATCTTCGACACCGCGAAACTGCTGAACCGGCCGCTCGGCGTCCTCGTCACTGACAAAGCGGGCACGGCCGGCGTTGCGCATTGGGTGAACCGCTATCTCGGCCTTACCGGCAGCGAGCGCGTCGATAAACGTAACCCTGGCGTGAAGGCGCTGTACGAATGGGTTGTCCGGCAATACGAGAACGGGAGAACGACCAGTCTATCCGACGGGGAGCTCGCCGGTGCGGCGCAGCACCATCTGCCGGTGCGGTTTCCGGCCGGAGGGAAGTCCCCAGAGCCCGTCTAATCCCGCCGAGCACTTCGGCAATAACGGAACACAAGCGTTCCGCTATCCCCTTCGGGCATACCGGCCCCAAGCGATAGCGGAAACGCAGCTTCCCAGCACCATTAGCCCACATATCCACATTATATTAACAACATATCCACGAGAATTTATAACTTATCCACGGCATTTACACACATTATCCACAACTTGTCCACAATTTGCACAGAGAGGAGCGGTGTCTATTCAAAGCTGAACGAGAGCAGCCCTTCAGGCGCGCGGCTTCCAGAGAGAGGCGAAAACAACAAAAAAGCTGCCCTTGTGGGCAGCTCACTGCTTGCTTAGTTCCCAGCCGATTAGCGGCAAAAACGCTCAAACGCTTGAGTCAGATCTGCGGCGATCTCCGATGCGGAGCGGTTCTCGATCTGATGGCGCTCGATCATGTGTACCAGCTCTCCGTCCTTCATCAGGGCGATCGACGGAGACGACGGCGGGTACGGCGCGAAATATTCGCGGGCTTTAGCCGTAGCTTCCTTGTCCTGTCCGGCAAAAACGGTGAACAGGTGATCCGGCGTAATGTCGTGCTGCAGCGCTTGGGCGACACCTGGGCGGCATTGGCCGGCGGCGCAGCCGCATACCGAGTTGACGACGACGAGCGAGGTGCCCTTCGCGCTTTCGAACTGCTGGACGACCTCATCCGGCGTACGCAGTTCCTGAATGCCAATACGGGTCAAATCTTCCCGCATCGGTTGAACCACATCTTTCATATATGCTTCGAATGACATGGACATGATCTTCACTCCTCCAAGATTCGCAAGTTTCGAATCGAAAATGTTGACTAACTTTTATTATACATCTCCAGCCCGCGTAAGCAAAGCCCCCATTCGAAACCGAATGGACGAGATTTCTATAAAGAGCCGTCATCTCCGGTCGAAACGCCGCTTTGTCCTCATCGTCGCATGGCTACCTGGTTAAGCGCCGTCTGTCTCTTTTACATCAACGGGTGGTACGGTCTGCCCGTCGAAACCTCCAATCGGGCTAACCCGAACCCCCGCCCTTCCAACCGCTTAATCCCGCTTATTCCTTTACATGATCCGGATCGGGGTCCGTGCCTGCATCGTAAGCGGTGTTTTTATCCGGATGCATGAACCGGCCGCCTTGAGCCGACGGCAAGATCCCCTTCTCGAAATAATCGCGGTTCTCGTCGGTCTGAAATCCGATATCCTTGAACGGGTGCACCCACTGATCGCCCGCCATCACCATAGGATCGGTTTCTTCCGTCCACTGGCTGAGCGGAGAGTCCGGCGATTCGTAGATATGGTCGCCGATCGTCACGCCGAATTCGTTAATAAACGGTTTTCTCGGACCTCGGCCCTCCGTAAACTGGGGCAAAAAATTAATCTCGAACGGGTCCAGCGATGCATCGTCCCGGCCTGCCTGCGGCTGCTGCTTCGTATCCCGCTCCTGGCGCTCGTTGTAGTTTTTGTCCATATTCCGCTCCTGTCGGGACCCGGCTTAAACCGAGGGACGGTTCGGACCGTCCAGCTTTTTATCCACAACGCTGCCGGCCGATTTCCCGCGGTTTTCTTCGTTTTGCTCGGCTTGACGGCGCTGAGCGATGGAGTCCTGATCGTTTTTTGGTTGGTTTGACATGATTGGTCATCTCCCTTCCGCCTTATTATGCGACAGAGTAGACGAAACAATGCCAATTCCCGCCAAAGCAATCGCCCACCATTGATCGGACGACAGCAGCAGCACAGCAGGCTTCGGAACCGCACCGAAGGAGACGGCCAGCAGCCCCAGCCCCATATAGATCGAGCCGGCTCTGTACAGCTCCCCCGTACCCGCCTGCCCCCGGCGCATCCACAGCAGCAGCGCAACGAACGCCGCCGCCAGCATCGTATAAGCGGACACCGGATGATACCGGAATTCGGGGTCGTTCAAGCTCATTCCCCACGGCAGCGATGTCGGTTTCCCGTAATTCCAGTCGATCGCCGCGTATACGATAACGGCCAGCACGGCTCCAAAAGCGGCAAGATCGAGAAAAAGCCGGATCGGGATCGCTCTCCTGCGCAGACGCACCACTAGATACACACCTGCCACAAGCATCGCAACGAAAGCTTCCCGCGTTCCCCCGCTGAGCAGCAGCAAAGCGGACGGCCGCTCCCAGACGACAGCCGGAGCGAACAAGACGTGGCCGAACTTCCATACGATCAGCGCGATAAAAGCCGCATTTTGCAGCAGCTCCGCCGCTTCCTTGGCATGGCTGTCATTGCTGCCGCCAGCGGCTCTCGCCATCAGATGGACAGCCGCGATCGCCGTCAGCGCCGCCGCAATGACGGCCAGCAGTCCGGTCTGGATCGCGAACGGCCCCCATGAAATCATTTGAGGCACACCCTATCACTCCGTTCCTGTATGTATAAGTCAGGGAAATGAAACCAACCTAATCGTAAGCGCGGGACAAAATCACAACCCCGCAGGACCAACTTCGGGAGATGAATCCGATTCACAAAAACACGCTCGTATTATGCGTTTCGGCTGCGCTTGCGCTATGTTCCTGCGCTGTAACCGGCCTCGCAGGCAGATGGACAGCCGAAGCGGAACTGTCGCCCAGGAATCTGTCTGGACTCACATCTCCCGGCGCTTTTGCCGCAGCCGAAAACCGTGCCGCAAAGCTTCCACGGCAAACTCCGGACAAGCAAATATCCCCCGGACTACAAACGGAATCGCCTCTGCTCTCCTTTATTTTGCTGAGCGACCTGCACATTCAAGAGACCGATAAAGAATCGCAGCATTTGCTCATGAAAGCGCTTATAGAATATTATACCATAAAGCCGGACGCCGATTTACTTGTACTCAATGGAGATTTGACGAACGGCGGCGAGCGGGACTTCATCCGTCTGAAGGAGCTGTTGAGCCGCACGCCCCACCCTCCTGTTCACGCGACGATGGGCAACCACGACTATTACCGGATGTGGCTGCATGGCGGGACTCATTACGATTACACCAAGTTAAGCGGGGACTGGAGCTCCTATCAGGCAGCTTCCCAGTTCAAGCGGCATTTCGGCTATCGCCGGTTGTATCACGAAACGTCCGTGCGCGGCGTGCCCTTTCTTTTTCTAAGCGGAGAAGCGTACCGGGACGTCGACGAATCGGTCGGCGAGGACGCCAGTATGTCGGACGAGCAGTTGAACTGGCTGGACGGACGTCTTGCCGAATTAACGAGCCGCCCTCGGCATACGGGAGCATCGGGAGGGAACGGTCCGGATTCCGGCAGCTCTTGCATGCCGGCATTCGTCTTCCTGCACCAGCCCCTGCCGGATACGGTGGAAGGCAGCTCGCTCGAGCGCGGCGTGGTCCAGCATGAACGTCTGCGCGCCATCCTCGCGAAATACCCGGCCGTCGTCCTGTTCTCCGGGCATACGCACTGGGATCTGGAGCCGACCGGGCAGCTGTGGCGCGGTCCCTTCACGGCAGTTGGCAGCGGCGCCATCCGCGGGGTGTATTCGGCCGGGAATAAGCCGGTATCCCCGCTCAAAAGCGAAAGCTTGTTCGTCGAGGTATACCGTGACGGGCGAATCGCCGTGCGGGGGCGCAACCATACGGATGAGCGGTGGACGGGCGAAGCATCGGTCATCCCGTGCATCAAAAGGCGTTAATCCATAATTCCGGCAACTATCTACTTCCCTCTCTACTCGCCGCCGTTTTCCTTTTCCGCCAAAACACGCTACAATGAGCGTATTCACCCGGCTTCGTCCGGAAAAGGAGCGGAATTCACGTGATTTACGACTGTATCGTCATCGGCGGCGGCCCTTCAGGCCTGATGGCCTGTATAGCGGCGAGCGCGGGAGGAGCAAGCGTGCTGCTGATCGACAAAGGAGATAAGCTGGGCCGCAAGCTCGGCATATCCGGCGGCGGCCGGTGCAACGTCACCAATGCGAAAGAGCTGGACGAGCTGATCCGGCACATCCCCGGCAACGGCCGGTTTTTGCACAGCGCCTTGAACACGTTCAGCAATCGGGACATTATCGCCTTTTTCGAGGGGATGGGGATTAAGCTGAAGGAGGAGGACCGCGGACGGATGTTCCCGGTCACCGACAAAGCCAAAACGGTCGTAGACGCGCTCGTAGGCCGGGTAAGGGATCAAGGCGTTGCGGTTCGCATCAACAGTCCGGTCGACCGGGTGCTGTACGCAGACGGGCGGGTGGCCGGAGTCCGGCTCCGTTCGGGAGAAAAGCTCGCAAGCCGCTGCGTCGTCGTCGCATCCGGGGGAAAGTCGGTGCCGCATACCGGGTCCACAGGGGACGGCTACGCCTGGGCCGAGGACGCGGGGCATACGATTACGGAATTGTACCCGACCGAAGTGCCTCTTACGTCGAACGAATCGTTTATCCGCAGCCGCGAGCTGCAGGGGTTGAGCTTGCGCGATATCCATTTGTCCGTATGGAACCAGAAGGGCAAAAAAATCATCGAGCACGAGGGCGATATGATTTTCACCCATTTCGGCCTGTCCGGCCCTGCGGCGCTGCGCTGCAGCCAGTTCGTCGTCAAGGAGCTGAAGAAATCCGGAGAAAACACGGTAAGGGTGACGATCGATCTGTGTCCGGACCGTTCGGAGGACGAAGTGTTCGCCGACTCGATGCGTCTCGCCCGCGAAGATTCGAAAAAAGCGGTTAAAAACATCCTCAAACCGTTGTTCCCGGACCGGCTTATTCCGCTTCTGCTCGCCAAGGCGGAAATCCGGGAAGACGTTACGTACGATAATATCCCCAAGCAGCCCTGGAGCGAGCTCGCCAAGCTCGCCAAAGCGTTCCCGGTACGCGTGAACGGCACGATGTCGATTGAAGAAGCGTTCGTCACCGGCGGCGGCGTCAACCTGAAGGAGATCGACCCGAAAACGATGCAGTCGAAGCGGATGCCTGGACTGTTTTTCTGCGGCGAGGTGCTGGATATTCACGGCTACACCGGCGGCTACAACATTACGGCCGCCTTTACGTCGGGATACACGGCAGGTAAAAGCGCCGCCGAAGAGGCGGAGCAGCTGAAGCTTGAACAAGGAGCGGACTGAATTCACTTCGGATCGGTCAGCAGGAAGACGTGCTAACACTGCCTGTTCAACGTTCATAGGTTTGATCATCAAGCAACCCTTAGCGGAAGATCTTCTTCCGCTATTTCTTCTATTTACCCGTTTTTACAGGTTCAACGGAAGAAAAACTTCCGCTATTTCTTGGAAAATGGGGTAACTTCTCCTCTTGCGCATGGATAACGGAAGCGTTTCTTCCTCTATGAGCTCTTTTTACGCTCATTGGTCGAAACAGCGGAAATTATACTTCCGCGCTCGTCCCGGTAACACGCCGTTGTGTCGGATTTCCTCGAAACGGTGTGGTGCGGGCTAACGTGAACCTCCGCATTTTACTTCAGATCAACTCATCCCCACTCCATCCACATATTGTCCACAAGAAACCAACAACTCCACCCTAACTTATCCACAGTATCCACGGGTGATATCCACAACTTATTCACAAAAGTAAGTTTCCTGTGCCCTCACCAGCAAATAGCGCACTTTTTAGGCGAAGTCTTCTCCACGATGAATATCCTTTATTAATTTACAGCTTTTTTTATGCCAAGAAATCCGCAATTTTCATACAGCTTTAATCATTTCAATCATTAAAGTTATATCAGGTTAATGATCCGCTAACGGCCTCAACAGCCGTCATCCCGCTGCATCAAAAAAAGCGGCAAGCTCCTCCCGAAGCTCCACCGCTACTTGCTGCCTGCTATTTGCTATTTGCTATTTGCCACTTGCCAATCGTCAATTGCCGCCCCTTACAACTTAATGCCCGCGGGAAAATGATCATAGCCGTCGCCCGACGGGTCGAACGTTTCAGGTCCGTCCGCCGTATTGGCAAAGCCCGTTCCGCCCGCATCCCCCCGGGACGTGTCCGAGAAGTACGATTCCGGCCAGTCTTCGTTAACGGTATGCGCCGGGATCGGCACGGTATCGAGCGCGTACGCCTCCTCATAGGCCGCATGCCCGGATACGCTCCCGTCCGTATCCAGCAGCGTTCCTCCGGTAGCTTGCGTGATCTCCAGAGCCGAAGTCAAATCGTTGTGCTCCACGTACAGCTCCAGTCCCGGCCGGCCGTCTATCGCGGTCGCATGTACGTGATAACCGAGCTCGGTCAGCGTATCGACCGCCAGATTCGCGGAGCGGGAATCCGGAAATTCGAAGTAGATCGGTGCATGACTCATCGAAAGCCCCACTTTCAGGTTGGAATAGGTGTCAGCACTTAGCATCTCCACCAGCCGCTCCCCTATTCCCGCCGCAGCCGAATCCGGGTTCTGAACGACACCCCGTAGCCGCACCGCCAGCCACTCTGCCCTACCATCCGTTCAGCAGTTCTCCCATCACATAACCGATCAGCCAGCCCGCCGGAATAAGCAGCAGCCCCGCCCACCAGCCGTAAGCACTCCAGCCGAGCAGCAGACCGGCCGGTACGTAAGCCGGAACGAACAACAGCGGAGTCGCTCGGCTGATCGCTTTCAGCCGGTCGGCATCCTGCCATCGGAACAGCTTCAAAAACGAGGATGCCATCACTTCCTTGCCGTACATCTTGATCCAGTACGCGAGCAGGAACGAAACGCCGAGCCAGAACACCCACTTCACAATAACCGGCAGCGCCAGCAAGGCGAAGCTGCAAGCGAGCGTAAACTGAATGTACAGCTTAAGCTGCGTCCCGCTTCGGAAAAACGACTTGACGATCGTCTCCGCCAGCACGCGATCCGGCGTACGTTTTCGGAACAAATGACGGGAGCCCGCGAACAACCAAGGCTTTTTGCGTTTTAACAGCTTCGCAGGCTTCGGCACGACATACCCCATCAGCAGGGCGGCGAACTTCATCCGCTGGTCGTATTCGTAGGCCACATCCTGATAAAACGTTCCGGTCATCCTCATCCGCACCCGGACGAGCAGCGCGGTCCCTGCAGCCAGCACCGCAGCCCAGACGGCGCTCCAGCCCCAGCCCATCTCCAGCCGGGCTGCGTACAGGAACATTGCCCCGAGGGCGAGAAAACAGCCCGCTTGCGCAAACCAGCCCGGCAGACGCGGCAGACGCAGCGCAATCCACCTGCCCGCGAGCTGCATCAGCATGCCGCTAAGCGCCGCCACCGCACCGAGCAGCAGCAGACGGGCAGCCCCATACTGATGCACCCGGACGAGAAACGGAGCGGCGAGGCATGTCGCCGCGGCCGCAAGCAGCGCCACTGCGGTCAGCGAGCAGGCGATCCCCCAGCCTTTTAGCCGGTTCATCCATCTCTGATTGCGGATCAGAAACAACTGGTCCGCCTCCTCCAGAAACAGACGCAGCGATCCCGAGCAGGAAGCGAAATAAAGCACAAGCAGCAGGGCGAGCTCCGGCACGTAGTGCCCCCAAGCCGGCATCTCCCGCCACCACCATGTATAGTTGTACCCGGCGACAAGCAGTCCGGGAATGACGAAATACAGCGCAACCGTCCAATCGACAGCCATCTTCCATACTTTATACTGAAACTTCCATTCCGATTTCAGCCTTCGGGCGAATAACCGGTTTGCCTGAATCATCTCGCCCCTCCGCTCACGTCAACGTATGAAAGCATTCGAACAGCGTAGCTTCCGGCTTGCCGCACGACTGCCGGATCGCCTCCAGATCGCCCTTGGCGACGACCCTCCCCGCATCGAGCAATACGAACGAGCTGCAGATCCGCTCCGCCGTATCCAATACGTGTGTCGACATCAGAATGGCCGCCCCCCGCTGCCGCTCGTCATTCAGCGAATCGAGCAGCTCCTTCGTCGCTTTCGGATCGAGCCCGATAAACGGCTCGTCCACAATATATACGTCGGGCTTGGTCAGAAAGCCGAGAATGAGCATGACCTTCTGCTGCATCCCTTTCGAAAACGAGGTGGTCAGATGGTGCTTCGATCCGATGAGCTTAAACCGGGTAAGCAGCTCTTCGGCCCTCTCCCGGAACAATTCCTCGGTCAGCCCGTATGCGGCCGCGGCCAGCTCCAGATGCTCCCACAAGGTCAGCTCCTCGTACAAGATCGGATGCTCCGGGATGTACGCGTACGTCCCTTGCGGTCCGCCGAACCGGATCTCGCCGGCCGCCTTTTTTATAAGGCCGAGTATCGCTTTAATCGTCGTGCTTTTGCCCGCTCCGTTCGGACCGATCAGTCCGACGAGCTGCCCGGCCTCCAGCGTGAACGATACGCCCTGGATCACGCTCTCCTGCTCGTCGTACCCGGCCTGCTCGATATTCACATGCAGTAGCTCCATTCAGCCCGCAGCTCCTTTTCTCCCTAGCTCCATACGAAAAAACCGTCTTGGATGTATCTATCGTCAGCTCTCCTAACGATATCACAATCCAGACGGCTTTGGAAAAAGTCGCATCCCGTTGCCCTCCTGAGCTTACCCCCGGCCCGATTCACGGCGGATTCGCTCATACTCGTTCAGCTTTTTGTCGAGCAGTTGGCTGATTCTTACGACACAGTTGTGGGTCAGATTCCCGTGACGGTCGGCCATCCGGGACAGGGTGCGTTTAAGACTTTCGATTTCGTGCAGCAAGCTCATGCGCGCCATCTCCCTTCACCGCATCTTCCGTCGTCGTTTGGCGAATCAAATGATTCATCAGCTCCACCAGATCGGCATCATACAACACATCGCTCCAGCAGTACAGTTCCTCCATCGCCTCTCTCGGGCCGAGCCTCGCCGCCCCCTGTGCATCCGTCAATTCCGTGTAGCTTCCGGCAATCCGGAGAATGCGGGCGTTCAGCGTAATCGACTTCCAATTCAGCGCGGACGGATACCCGGTGCCATCCAAATTTTCGTGATGCTGCAGCACAGCCTCTCCGTCGACTTCCCCGCTCGCAATAAACGTCTGCAGAATATCCGCGCTATACTTCGGGTGCGTCTGCATCTGCCAGACCGCCCCCTGATATAGCCGGTTCCGGCTGTCGAGAATATCGCGGGAGATATGCAGCTTGCCGATATCTTGAAGCAGGGCGGTCCGGAATAAAACCGTCTGCTCCTCCCGGGTAAATCCGAGCGCCTTCGCGAGCTGCAGCGAGTAGTAGGCGGTAAGCAAACTTTTGCGATAGGTGGGGGCATGATGCCGTTTGAGCCGTTTAAGCAAAAAGGCCGTCTGCGGTTCCGCACGTTCCATCGCCTTGACGTCGCGCTCCATGTACTCAATTGTGGCTGCCGTTTGTTTCATTTCTATCCGCTCCTTCGAATCCGTCTATCTGGTCCGCTCTAGCTGTTACTTCTATTTTCCGTTTTTCGGGCGGAAAAAGGTATCCCCGGCTATTCTTATCTTTTCCTTCGGGCAGCAGATCAGCTCGTCCTACTCCTTTCCTACTCGCGGCAGATTCCGGTTCGGGCGTTCCTAGTTGTTCCCTCTTGAATTCCATTAATCTCCTTTTGGCGAAATGAAACGGAGGCGCGGGCGGGGGCAACAACGAAAAGAGAGAAGGTTTCCCTTCTCTTCTCCGCCTGCCATATGTATGTAATAAGTGCTTTCCAGAAAGCGGCGGAGCCTCCGTTACCGGTTCCAGCCCGCCTTGTACACCATCGCGATCGCTTGCGCGCGATCGGTGACGCCGAGCTTCTGGAAGATGTTGGTCATATGATTTTTGACCGTATGTTCGCTAATGACGAGCTGCTCCGCGATCTCGCGGTTGCTCTCTCCCTGCAGCACGTGCCCCAGTACTTCCCGCTCGCGCGACGACAGCGGCGGCAGATCCTTCAGCTTGCGGATGTCGGGAAGCTCCGGCACCCCGTTCGCACGGGAATCTTCCTCTTCGGCCGTCAGCGAGATTTCGCTCTCGACCACTTCCCGGGAATCGCAGAACGCCCGGAAAGCGGCGCGAAGCTTCGGAGAGACCGGCCATAGCTGATCCAGCGACTGCGTATCCCCGCCAAATTGCAAGTAGAAATAAATCATCGCGATAATCTGGCCGCCGGCGCTGAATTCGGAGTCCGCCTCCTGCCCTTGTCCTTGCCCGCTCCCCCCCGGCTTGCCGTCCTCCAGCAGACGAGTGATCGCGTGAAAATGCCCGATCAGCTCCATCTGTTCCGGACTGCGGAGAATATCGCTTAAAAAAGCGGGCGAATACGGATAGACAAGACACGCTTCGCCGATCTGCTTGATCGTCGTCTCATCCAGCTTGAGCGAACGGGCGAACGGCAGCGCCAGTTCCTGAGCCTGATGCGTCATGTCGAACGCATACGAGTCCCAGTAGCCGAGCGCCCGGTTCAGCAGTTGAACCGCATCGCCCCGGCATACCCTGCCCTTGTCCCACAGCCGGTAGAGCGAGGCGCTCCCCGCCTGCGCGACGATCGTCATATATTCCCGGTACAAGGCGTACTGGTCCGGACTTTTCAGTGCGATACACCATATGCCCAGCAGCTCGCTTTGATAATACAACGGGCATTCCATCACCGGCGGCATGCCGGAGCCCTCGTACAGCTCCGTCTGAGGCCAGCCTCTTCTGTCCGCCGGCGGCGACCAGCGGGCCGCAAGCTCCTTGACGTAACGCTCGGCCTGCTGCTGGCCCAATCCCCGGGATACGAGCTGCACCTTCTGCTCCGACTGTTTCAGCACGACGCAGGAAAACGATCCTTCCACAAGATTCAGGCTCATATCGACCAAAATATAAGACAGCCGCTTGACGTCCTGCGCATTGTTGATCGAGCCGCACGTCTCCACGAAAGTCGACAGCCGGGTAAAGTTCGTGTTCCGGTCTTCGCGGACCGCCCCCAGCGTGACGCGCATGCTCCAGCCCGCCGCATACGCCTTGACGAACGATTGCGCTCCGCGGCTCAAGGTCGGTTCGGTCACGCTTCCGCCGAACAGCACGCCCTCCAGCTCCCGGTCGCGAAAGACCGGCACGCAAAACAGCGACATCGGATACAAGCCGCACTGCGAGAAAGCGAACGTGCGCGGGTCCCTAGCGACCTGATCCCAGAATACCGCCTTTCGCGAAGTCGCCACCTGGCCGACAAACCCTTCTCCCAGCGAAAAGGACAACCTCCGCACGGCGTCGGCCGACGGCCCCGCGTACTGCACGACGGCAAACCGCTGACGCTCCGTCTTGGCGGCGAAGCCGATAAAGTCGGCCTCCTCGGCCGCTTCGGCCAGCACGTGCGCCCATTCCTCGGACGCCTCGTAATTAGAGGCCAGCCGGCGCAGCAGCTCCATCCGGCGGCACAGCGCCTCCTCGGCAAACGCCGGCTTCAGCAGCCCTTCAACGATGGACGCCAGCGTGCATGTCTTGGTAAGCGCTTTCTCCGTATCGGCGCTATTTTGTTTGGCGCTGGCCAACACCTGGGTCCACGGAAACTTAGGTTCCCCCTGGCGATTGTGCATGGCCGAATGATTCACGATTCTCTCGTCCACCAGACAACCGGTCCATACGTAATACGTCTCGCGCCTGTTCAGAAATACAGGCGCCCTGACGAGCCGGACGCCCGGCGATACATCGTGCACAATGCCGTTGCGAATCGCGGCATATTGCTCCAAGATCGCCTTCAGCCGATGTTCAAGCTGGCCCCTTACCGGACCGGACTCGAGACTCCCCACGATCGTACCGGACGGTCGCGTTATCCATTCGCCACGATCGTTGGTCAGTATGACGGACAGTCCGCTTTCGTTCGCGAACAGATCCAGCATGCTTTGTACCAGGTTTAATGGATGTTCCATTGCACGTCCATATCGCCATTGAAATTCGGTTCGATATAACGGTAAATGGAACGCGATCCATTCCCGACCTTCTCCAGAATCGATAGCATGACGAGCCTGCCGAGCACCGGACTTAAGTGCTCGACCTTACGCCCCAACCTCAGCGATATGCCTTCCGCCGTCTCCATACTGTACGGATTATTTTGAAAAAAACGGGTGCACTCCATCTGCAGCAGCCATGCTTCTTCTTCCGTCATCGTTTGCCCCTCCCGTCTCAAGCTCGCCGCGCTCAGGTTAGTCTCATGAAAGGAGCCTGCGCGGTCGTCTCCACGACATAAGGCTCGGATATGATTCCGTTCGGCGATTTCATCACTTGCATATATTGATACGAGCCGTCCACCCACGTACGGATGACGCCGTTGCACGTCCGCTCCAGATAGGCGGAGCATTCGGGTCCGATTTCGCTGAAGTTGCACATCACCATCATCGTCATCCCTTTTGCTTTAATCTCCGCCGTTTCTTCCGCGAAAAACTTCATGACGTACTCTTTGCCGCGCTCGGAGAGCACGGTGTTCAGATCGTAATAAATGAACCAGTTGCCCGGACTATCCTCGGCCCGCGGCCCGAGCGATTCCCGCACAAACTCCCGGTATTTCTGGCTGCCCGTCAAGCCCTTTACATCAATGACCGCCGCCTCGCAGCCGTCCGGGTATGAACGCTTGTAATGCTCGATAAAAAACAACCGCCCCTCCCCGGCCATCCGGCTCATGGACAGTCCTTGCAGCGCCAACATTTTATCGAAATCCTGCGGCGTGTGGAAGCTCGACAGCAACGCCACCACCTTGTCTCCGGCCCGCAAGCGGTTCGCCAGCACAGAGGCTACGAGATATTTGTAATTCGCTTTGCTGTTCGTGTCCAGCAGCATGACCGTGCCTTGGGAAAACCCGCCTTCCAGCAGCCCGTCCAGCACCTCTACGCCTGTCGGCACTTTCTCCCTTCCGTTGATCAGAGCCATATCCTCGACCATCGACCGGGCCGGTATAAGCCGGATTCCGTGATCCGTCAGCCGGTATATATGTTCCCCTTCGCGGATTCGTCTGCCCCGCATCTTCAAAATCTCCAGCGTCCGCACCCGGTACTTGTCCATCTGCTGCTTCAGCTGAAGCTGGATAAATCCGTCGGATATATACGCCTCGAAGCCGGACTCCTCATTCATCGTCCCTTGCTCCTTGATCAATACGGAGGTTAAATCGAACTTCCGGAGAATGTTGCGCAGCCGGTATAACGTCCGCCGGTGCTCCTCCTGGCTCGCGGTTCCGTACCGGAACAAGCTGATGCTGTCGATCACCATCCGTTTGCAGCCAACATCGACGATCAGCTTCTCGATCAGCCCTCCCGGTTCGGTCATCTGCTCCAGAAAAATATCGGGCGTCATACTGATCACCCGAAGCAGCCCTTCTGCCTCCAGCTTCCGCAAATCCCACCCGAATACGAGCATATCGCGGTACAATTGATCGGGGAACTCCTCAAACGTAATATAAATTCCCGCTTCTCCGTCCCGTACGGCGCCCTGATGGAGAAACTGCATGCCCAAAGTCGTCTTGCCGGTTCCGGGAGCGCCCTCGACAATGACGGTCGCCCCTTTCGGGAAACCTCCGTCCATCAGTACGTCCAATCCGCGGACGCCCGTAGGCACTGTACCCATCTCTCGATCACCTGCGCGTCTATGAATTAGTTTCGAATACTACTATATTAGCACACGACACTCCCGGGCGGCGATAGTTTGATCGTTTTTAAGAACGATAGGCCCATGGACTGGTTGAAAACCAATACAGCGTACTCTATAGTAGAACACAGAAGCCACAGTGTTACAGCCACTCAAGCGGGACCGAGGTGCAGCAATGGGAACACATCAAGTGATCAGACTACTACGGCATTTGCAGGATGCCTATGCCTCCCTTTGCGGGCTTACGATATTTATAACCGATTGCCGGGGACGGGTATTCTCCGGCGTCTGCGGGAAGGAACCGCTCGCCCGCCTGCTGCTTGACGACAAGCAGAGCCTTCTGTCCGCAGCGTGGACCGAGCGCGTCATAAGCGAGACCGGCCCGATCGACCGGACGATTCTGTATCAGAACGATCTGGGCATGAACCTGATTATCGCCCCGGTCTCGGGCGACACCGGTCCCGCCTATTACATATGGGCGGGAGTGCTCATTCAGAAGCAATACCGCGAGCCGATCCGCAGACTGCTGGAGCTGGGTCCCGACGCCGCAATCTGGACGAAAGCGATCGACGAGACCCCGGATACGACGGACGAGGACAAGCAGCTCCACATCGAACGCATGATGCAGATGGCTCAGATCGCAAGCTCACTTCACCAGTTAGATGCGAAGCAGTCGAACCACAACTACTACATCCGGGTATTAACCGACTGGTTCGACCGCCATAACGTCTCCTCCAAAAGCTCCATCCGCTCTGCCGTCGAGATGGCCGCGCGTCTGCTCCATTTCGATTTCGCCGCTTATGCGGAAGCGATATCGGAAGAGAAGCTGCGCGTTACTGCCGTTGAAGGCGGCGGTGTTTACGACAGTCTGCACGGCATGGTCATTTACTGGGGCGAGGGCTTTGTCGGCCAGACCGCCTTAACCGGACAAGCCGGCTGCTGGGACAAGGTCCGGTTCGACCCGAGAGCGGCCGCCTTTGCGGAGCGGGACATCTCGCTCCATCACCTGACCTGTTATCCGGTGCGCAGCGGAGGGACGCTGCATGGCGTCCTGTTCGGCGGAATCATGGACACGTCCCGGGCCGCAGCGCCTAACCGGGAGGCCGGCCAGTTGCTGGCTGCGTCACTCGCGTCCAGACTCGGCATGGTCTCCCTAAGCGATACGTACAATCAATCGATGACCCGCTATTCGACACTGCTCGAAGTCTGCCAGGCGTCCGTCGACATTACGGATATACAGACGCTGCTCTCTCTGCTTGCAGACGTCAGTCACAGTATCGTACAGGGCAAGTTTTGCTGCCTCGTGCTGAGACAGGACGGCTACGGGGGCATCCGCTGCCTGGCTTCGCGGGGATTATCCCCGCCGAAGGCAGAGCGGTACGCCGCCGGTGCAGCCGCCCGGCATTTCGCCTCCACGGCCGGTTCTTGCCCGACACGCTGCCCCGTATCCGCTGAGACCGATTGGGGCGACCCCGTTCACGAATATCCGCTCATATGGGACAATCGGGTACAGGGCGTGCTTGGAGTCGCATACCGGGACGAGACCGATTCGCTCACGTTCCGCACTTTCTTGACGGCACTGTCCATCATCGGGGAGATCCGCCTTCAACTGATCGAGCGTCAGCACAGCTTATCGACCTCGGAGCGGGCCGGCTTGCTCCGCCAGGCGATGGCGTACTGGAATCTGGACGCATACAACCGCTGCAAGGAAGTTCAGTCGAAGGCCGAACAACTGATGGCCCAGCTTCCGATCTCCCCCGCCGATGCCGAGCAGGTGAGACTTGCCGCTTCCTTATCCGGCTACGACGCCGACTTTCTCCATTCGGCGCTACCCCGGGAACCGGTCGTCCATCTGCTTGAAGAGGCCGGACGGATCGCCCTGGACAGCGAGCTGCTGCGGGACAACGCCTTTACCGGCTTGACGCTGCCCCAGCGTGTCCTGGCTCGGGCGCTGCAGCCTGCCTCGCACCGGCTGGAGACGGAACCCGCCCGGGACCTGCCTCTCCAAGCCGACACAACCGTTCAGACCCGGTCCTCTCCGGACCTGAGCCCCCCGGCCGGTGCCCAGCAGGCGCTGACGCCCCGGGAGCGCGAAGTGTTAAGCCTCGTGCTTCGCGGCATGAGCAACCTGGAGATCGCCGCCAAGCTGTATATAAGCGCGCATACGGTCAAAAACCATGTGACCAAAATTCTGGACAAGCTAGGAGTCAGCGACAGGACGCAAGCGCTTGCGAAAATATACGGAAACCGCCTGAACGCCGCTTCTGGCGGCGAAAACAACAGCAAAACCAAATAAGAGCAGTTCGAGGATATTCGTTATGTCTTCAACGAAAACTTTAACTATCAGAATCAAACCAACAGAATCGATCTGACCGACCAATCGGCCGCCCTAACAGGGCGGCTTTTGCTTTGTCTATAGGAATCGGTTCCTGTATTTTTGTGTCGAATCATGTCTATTTATGAGAATAGGTGGGGATATGTTTCCTATGCCGTTTCCCCCACAATTACAGGTAGATGAACTTGGCATTCCATTCCAAAATTCATCAATACCGGGAGGTTGTAATCTATGAATTGGACCGTGGGCAAAAAATTGTACGCAGGCTTTATTTTCATCCTGCTTATTATGGGATCGATCGGGTGGATGTCGTTTTCCAATATGGGTTCGATGAACGAAAGCTCCAAACAGATCACCAGCTTTTGGATGCCCGGCGTGGAGGCGATCAACCGGCTCGATTCCCGCATTCAAGACGTTCAAGCCGCCATGCTGAAGCATATTATCAGTCTGACCGCCGAAGAAATGACTGCGGCCGAGAAGGAGCGCGCCACCGCGATCGAAGCCATTCACAACGAGTATACCTACTACGAGAAATCGCTTATTTCCGAGGAAGACCACCGGCAGTTCAATTCGCTCAAGTCGGAAGTCGAAGTCTGGCTCGCCCATACCGAGAAGACGCTTAAGGCAAGCCAGGCAGGTAACGACAGCGAAGCGATCCGCTTGTTTAACGAAGGTCAGGTGTTAAAGGAACGGCTCAACAAGCCACTGGACGAGCTGGTTCACTTCAATTCCGAAGGAGCCAAGCAGGCAAGCGCCGAATCGGATCAAACCTATAACAGCGGGCTTCTCTTAACGTCCTTACTCCTTGCCGGCGGCCTCCTGGTCGGACTCGGAACGGCGTTTCTCCTGACCCGCGCCATTACGAGACCGCTCCAGGCCGCTACTCGCAACATTAAGGAAGTCGCTTTGGGCAATTTGACTATCGAACCTCTAAACGCCGGAGGAAAAGACGAGATCGCCCAACTGTCGCACTCGTCCGACGAGATGGTGAAAGCTCTGAAGCAACTGATCGGCTCTGTACTCGGCTCTTCCCAGAGCGTAGCGGCCGCCGCTCAGCAAATCTCGGCAAGCACTCAGGAAATCGCCAGCGGAGCTACGAGCCAGGCCGGTTCGGCCCAAACGGTCAACGAGCTGTTCCGCGAGCTGTCGATCGCCATCGACTCCGTGGCGAGAGGCGCCGAATCGGCCGCCTCGCTGTCCACCCAGACCAAGGAAGTCGCCGAGCAGGGCGGTCAGACGATCCGGGCGTCGGTTGAAGCGATCGGCCAGCTCGAGCAGTCCATGGAGAAGCTCCGGGGCGACTCCGATAAGATCGGCCAAATCATCGGCGTGATCGACGATATCGCCGACCAAACCAATCTGCTTGCGCTTAACGCCGCGATCGAAGCCGCCCGCGCCGGGGATCAGGGCAAAGGATTCGCGGTCGTCGCCGACGAAGTGCGCAAGCTGGCCGAGCGAAGCAGCGACGCCACGAAGGAAATCGCCGCCATCATCAAAGGCATGCAGAACAATACGAACGAAAGCGTACACGCCGTATCGAAAGCCGTCGGCCTGTCGCACCAGATCGGCTCGGCCTTCACGAACATCGTTGCCAAGGTTAACGATACGGCCTCGCAGGTGAATGAGATCGCCGCCGCAAGCGAAGAACAAGCCGCCCAAGCGGAGGAAGTGCTGCGCTCGACCGAATCGATCGCCGCTACCAGCGAGGAGGCAGCCTCCGCCGCAGAGGAGACGGCCTCGGCTTCGCAATCGCTCGCCCAGCTGTCGGAAGATCTGAACGAGACCGTATCCGCATTTAAAATCCAATAAAAGGTCGGTGACATCCCACTATGACGGACCCGCTCGCTTCCCGGCAGTTTATCGAGATTCGGATCGGTAACGAACGGCTTGCCCTGCACATCCAAGTCATCCATGAAATCATCCGCGTGCAGCCTGTCACCGCCATCCCGAACGGCAAGCCTTATTTGACCGGCGTAATCAATTTGAGGGGAAAAGTAGCTCCTATCGTAAGTCTGCGCAAACGATTCGGCCTGCCGGAAGTGCCGGATACGAAATCGACGCGTATCGTAGTCGTTAACTATTCCGATTCGGTCGTCGGCCTGACCGTGGACCAGGTGTACCAGGTCACCTCGTTCACCGAAATCCAGCCCCCTCCCGAGCGGTCCGGAGGTACGGACGGCGGGTTTATCGAAGGAATCGGCAAATCGGGCGAGGAACTGGTTGGCATTCTTAGACTCGACCGCGTCCTGCAGTAGCAACAAAGGCGGAAGCGGTAGCGACCGGCTTATAAGCGAGAGGGGGCTAGCAGCATGACAGATCTGAATATGTCCGCTTATCTCGGCATTTTTATGGACGAGATGGACGAACAATCGCAAATTTTAAACGAACAAATTTTGGAGCTGGAACGCGACGGCACGAATATGGAGACGATCGGGCGTATTTTCCGCGCGGCTCATACGTTGAAGGGATCTTCGGCGGCTATGGGGTTCGAACCGCTTAAGGAGCTGACGCACGCGATCGAGAACGTGTTCGACCTGATCCGCAACCGGCAGTTGTCGGTCAATTCCGCCCTGGTTACCGTGCTGTTCCGGGCGATCGACTACATGAAGGTGCTCAAAATCGCCATTATCGAAGACCGGCTGCACGAGACGAATATCGGACCGCTCGTCGCCTTGCTGGAACAGGCGCGGGAATCTACTCCTCCACAGCCGGAAGACGAGCCTTGCGAATCGCCCGCTCCGGCCGCCGAATGGGAGCAGGAGCAGTTGGACGCCCTGCTCTATTACCTGAATCGCGGGTATGACGCCTTCACCGTGCAGATCCGGCTGGAGCCCGAGACGGAGATGAAACAGGCCCGGATGCTGATTATGTGCAACAGCTGTTCCGAGCTCGGACAGATCGTTGCGGCTCAATTGCCCGAAGCCGGAGACGGCAACGACTCCGTCACTGAATTCGCCGTTCTGCTGGCTACCGAGCAAAGCGAAGCCGCCGTCTCGAACGCGATCCGCTGCATGTCGCATGTCCAATCGTTCTGGATCAGCCGGGCGGCCCAGCGGCAGATGTGCGAACCGCCGCAAGGGACGGACATTGCTGCCGACGCCCCCCCAAAAACGGAACCGATAGCGGCGGAACCGGCAGCCGCTCCGGCGGAAGGAGCGGCCCAGCCAAAAAGCGAGTCGAGGATTAAGGTCAACCAAACCGTTCGCGTCGATGTCGACCGGCTGGAGATGCTGCTTAACTTCGTCGGCGAGCTGATCATCGACAACACCCGGCTGATCGAAGTGAAGAACCGGCTCAGCCAGCAGTTCAAAGACCACGGGGATATCGCGGAGCTGGGCGATATCAGCAATCATTTGAACCGGGTCGTCGGCGAGCTTCAGGAAGGCATGATGAAGACGCGGATGCTGCCGATCGAGCAGCTGTTCAACCGGTTTCCGCGGATGATGCGGGATATCGCGATCCAGGCGGGCAAAGAAATCGACTTCGTCATGGAGGGCAAGGAAACCGAGCTGGACCGGACGCTGATCGAAGAGATCAGCGATCCGATCATTCATATTCTGCGCAATGCCGCCGATCACGGGATCGAAAGCCCCGAGGAGCGCGAACGGCTCGGCAAGCCGAGAAAAGGCAAGCTGCTGCTTAAGGCGGCCCATCAGGAAAATCAGATCGTCCTCTCGATCGCCGACGACGGGAAGGGCATCGATCCCCAGCGGATTAAGGAAACGGCGATACGTAAAGGGTTCGTCACCCGCGAGGAAACGGAGAGAATGACCGACAAGGAGCTCATCTTCCTCATCTTCCACTCCGGCATGTCGACGGCTGACAAAGTGACGGATCTGTCTGGCCGCGGCGTCGGCATGGATATCGTGCGTTCGCACATCGAGAAGCTGAACGGGCTGATCGACATCGACTCCACTCCCGGCGAAGGAACCGTTTTTACGATCAAGCTGCCGCTTACGCTTGCGATTATCCGTTCGCTGCTGGTGCAGCTCGGCGCAAGCACCTTTGCCATCCCGTTAGTCAACGTACTCGAGATCGTCCGGTTGCAAACCGGCGATATTCAGACGATTCAAGGTCGCGAGGTGTGCGTCATCCGGGGAACGATCTTCCCGCTCGTCCGGATGCACCGCAAGCTCGGACTGGCAGAGACGGAATGCGGCTCGTCCGGCGACCGGCGGCTGATCGTCGTCGTGCTCGGCATCGCGGACAAACGGGTATGTCTCGTTGTAGACAAAACTCTGGGCAATCAGGAGATCGTTATCAAGTCGCTCGGCAAATTCGTCGGTGAAGTGCCTTACCTGGCGGGGGCGACTATTCTCGGCAGCGGGAAGGTCGCGCTTATTCTCGACGTCGGCTCCATCGTGAAGGATGAGGGCTCCCTGCTACTCACCCGGAATCAGGAGGAACAACGGAAGGAATCGTCCCGGGAACGCGAGACGCAGCTGGTCACCTTCTGTGTCGATACGGAGCAGTATGCGCTCGATATCGCCAAGGTGAAGGAGATCATCACCGTGCCGCCCATCTCCAAATTGGTGGATGCCCCGGCCGGCATGCTCGGCATGATTAATCTGCGGGGAGCCGTACTCCCGGTCTACGACCTGAGACACAGCTTCGGCCTGGCCCGGCAGGAACCGAACGCCCGCTCGCGAATTATGGTGATCGAGTCCGGCCGGCGCGATGTCGGGGTGCTGATCGATCAGGTGATGGAAGTGCTGAAAGTGCGGCAGAGCGATATCGAGATCGCTTCGGAGCATACCGGGATGCAGCCAAGCAGACTGGTGCAGGGCGTGTACAAGCAGCAAGACAGCTTCATCGTTGTGCTGAACATCGACCGCGCCTTGCAGTCGGCGGAACCGGCTGCCGCCGCCTTTTAAGAAATAACCGAAAACTCCAAACAAAAGGCCCTCCGCTTGGTTGAAGCGGCTGGGCCTTTTACCGATTTGTTAGGGGAAGCTCAGCGATTCGCCGCCGGCGGAACGGTAGAGTCGCGAACGACAAGCTCCATTTCCAGCGTCACGGCGCTGGATGGCTCTTTCTCCGATTTGGGGGACAGCAGATGTTCGAGCGTTGTCCGAGCCAGCGATTCCAGATCGGGTCCAACCGTAGTCACAGGCACCTCGAGCGTCTCCCCCATCTCCGGAATGTTATCGTAAGATATAACAGAAACATCGTCCGGGATGCGGATGCCGTATGTTTTGGCGAAGCGGGCGAAGCGGCACAACGTACCGTGAGATTCGACGATCACGGCAGTAGGCTTCGAGCCCGTTGTATTCCGCAATGCCTCGAGCAGCAATTCGTCCGGGAACGGCTTGTATTTGCTCGCCATCACGATAAGCTCAGGCCGGTACTCCAGCTTGCAGTCCAGCATACCCAGCGTATAGCCGATCAGCTTCTCGTTTTTGACGCCGATAAATACGATCGACCGGTGCCCGAGCTCGCTCAAATACCGGACCGCTTTGTGGATCGCTTCCTGCCGGTCTATTGCGATCGAGTGAGCCTGCTCCAGCGGCGCCCCGCCCAAGGACAGGAGAGTCCCGTTGTATAACTCCCGTTCGTTGAGGAAATCAGGCGTCAGCAGCATGCTGTGAAGCCCCCAGATCACCACATGCCGGATCGACAGCCGGTTCATATGATGGAGCGCTTTGTCCGGCGTCGCAGTGGAGACTACGACGGAATACCCCAGCTTGCCCGCCTCTTTTTCCAAAGCGCCTACCGTATGGGGAAATGAAACTCCATTCGCCTGGGGCCAAATGAGACCGATGCACTTGGGAGCCGCGTCCGTCGTTCGCTTCGCGGACGGTAGCTTCACATAGTTCAGTTGCTCAGCGATTGCTTGAATTTTTTGGCGGGTCTGTTCGCTCACTCCGGCCTCATAGTTCAGTGCTTTGGAAACCGTGCTGATCGTAACGTTGGCCGCCTTCGCTATATCTCGGATTGTGGTCATTGGAATCACCTTTTATTCCTTTACTCCTATCTACTATACATCAGCGAAAGAAAAAAAACATCCGGGAGGGAAATAAAGAGAAAATTTTCTTTTATTTTCACGCGCGCCGTCTCAAGCATATGCACCATGTACGACCTAAACCACGCCGCTAACTGTCTTTAAGAAAGAAAACTATTCATACATTTCACGAAAACGAAAAAGAAACAAAATGGAATATTGAAAAACAAAAAGAAAACATGTATAGTTTTCCTCAAGAGGCCCTACGCTCAATCTCAGGAAAGGAGACTTCGTTTCTCAATAAAGAAACCGATTTCTAAAAAATAGGGAGGTTGTACCATTGCCTAAAAAAGTTATAACGACGCTTGCCTTAATCACCGCTCTGTCGGCCTTTACGGCCGCCTGTTCCGGCGAAAACGGGAAAAAGGATGCGGCAGCAGAAGCCGCAGCAAACCAATTTAACCCGAGCGCTCCAGCGGAGCTGGTCGTCTTTTCCCCCAGCGGCGCGACTGAAGAAAGCTTCAACACCCGCTACGGCGATTACTTGAAGAAAAAACTGCCGCACTATACGTTCAAATTCATTCAAAGCAAACAAGGCTCGACGCTGCCCGAGTTAATCGCCGCAGGCGAGAAAATCGACCTCCTTTACCACACGATCGGCAACTACGAATATTCGATATCCCAATACAACCTGCAATACGACATGACCGAGCTGATCAAGACCAACAAGATCGACTTGAACCGATTCGAGCCGACTGTAATCGAAGCGATCAAGCAAGTTTCCGACGGAAAAATGTATGCGCTTCCAGTCAATGTGTTTAATATGGTTTTGTATTATAACAAATCGATTTTCGATAAATTCGGAGTGCCTTATCCGAAAGACGGCATGACCTGGGAGGAAATGCTCGCTATCGCCAAAAAACTGACGAGGAGCGATAACGGCCAGCAATATTACGGCTTCGCTTCCTCTCCGCAGCACATCTTGCGGCTCAATCAATTTTCGCTGCCTACGATCGACGTTGCAACAGGCGCTCCGACCATCAACAAAAACGACAAGTGGAAGCAGTTCTTTCAAACGGTCTATATCGATCCTGCTGCGGATGAGGGCTACCGGTCCTTGAAAAAAATTCCCCCGCTGAACAATTTTACGAAGGAACAAAATGTAGCGATGTGGGCCTTCTTGTCGTCTCACATTTTCGGGGATATCAAAGGTGTGAACTGGGATCATGTCGATATGGTGTCCCTCCCCACATTCAAGGAACTGCCCGGGGTCGGTTCGCAGGCATACCCGTTATATTTCGGCGTTACGAGTCTGAGCAGAAATCCCGAAGCGGCTTTTCACGCACTAATGCAATTAACTTCGGTCGAGTTCCAGACCACCAGCGCCAAACAGGGCAATATGCCGGTTCTTGTCGACGAGTCCATCCGGCAGCAGATCGGCAAGGAGGCCGAGTATCCGGATAAAAATTACAAAGCGCTGTATTTCCATACATTCGCGCCGATTCCTCCCAGACTCCCCTATGATGCGAATCTCGTTCCCACCTATACGGCGCAGACCAACCCGCTGGCGATGGGGACCGCGGATATCAACACGACCTTCCGGAAAATCGAGGAGGCGGCCCAGAAAGTCATCGACGATATTAGAAAGACGAAATAGAAAAGCTTCTGCGTTCCGGCTCTAAAGAAAAGCTTCTGAACGAAGTCACGAAAACGATTCCAACAAAGGAGCGTGTTCCTTTTGTCCAATAAGAAGCTGTCTGACTCTCCCCAACCGTCCATGGCAGGCATAAGCAGGCGCAAGTTGATTACCTCACTCGGTCTGGCGGGAGCGGCTCTGGCTGCCGGGGGAATGTATGCGAACGCTCTGGGCGATCCGATCCCGGAATTGCCCGGCAGCAGGGGCAACGGTTCCGGCGTTGCCGGGCGCTTGCACAGAAGAAGCGGGGCCGGATTGTTGACGGAGCTGGCGAATGCGGATACGATCGACGACTTGCGCGATTTGAGCGGCATGAGCGACGGGGATACCGCCGTTATTACGTCGACCGGCCGCGCCGGCTTCTTTCGATGGAGTTCCGCCGATCTGTCTGCGAACGTCGCGGCTGATCCCCAATCCGGATTATATGTGGCGCCTGCCGGACAAACCGGAAATCTGGGAGCGTGGATTCGAATCATCGAGAACGGCACTTTGCTTCCGCAATATTTCGGGTTTCAAGAAGGAATGAACGCGTCCAACCTGGCTGCCCTGCAAGCGGCGATGAATGCGGCGGCGGCCATCGGGGCGGAACTGTTCGTGCCTGCAGGAACCTACTACGGCAATTTGGAGACGCGTTCGTCGTTCTACGATTACGTGGTGACGGACTTGCCGGATCACTTGAAACTGACCGGTACGCCGAATACGGTATTTACGAACTTTATTTTCAGGGCCCGGCTTCCCCGGAAAGAGAACATTCATCTGAGCACGTTCCGGTTCGGCCATGACTCGATTATGACGATCAGCTACTACCATTTCGACTTGAACGTGAAAAACTTGCGGGTGGAAAATGTCGTACATTTCGACTCTACCGGTTCCGTCAGCCCCTGGATGTTCGTGCGAGAAGGCCCGACCGCTGAACAGCAGCCGGAAAACAACTGGTTCGTCAACTGCGTATATCGGGACCGGACGAATATTCATATCTGGAACGGCAAACATATTTACTTTGTCAATTGTGACTTGCGGAATACGGTGCGCGAAGACGGCATCGTGATCAAGACCCGGAAAGGCCGAGGCCCGGCCCACGACGTCCATGTGATCGGCGGGACCTATGATACGACGACCGGTCCGATGTCCATAGGGACGGAACTGGGCGAAGACGTGTACAACTGTACGGCTGGAGGCTGCACGCTCATTCGACCGGGGTACGTGGCGCTGCTGAAGCCAAACGACTCGGTCACCTCGATCCCGGAGCTTCGGGGCGGGAACATTTACGACATCACCTACCACGACATTCAGCTGCGGGATGTGGACGGCGCGGAATGGATCGGCTTGACGCAAATTCGGGTCAGCGGCGGCTGCACCGTAGAACGGGTCGCGTTCTCAAATATCCGGGGCATCGTCCGGGCCCGCTCCGGCGCCGCCGATTGGCCGATGCTTTTGCTGGCCCAGGTGAACAAGAATTCCTCCGGTACGATACGGGATATTACGTTTGACGGGATCAGCCTGGCGGATCGTCATCCCGGAGCGCTTGCCCCCGGCGACACCGACATCCGCAACGAAATCGCCTCCGGTTATGCCGTGTCGACCTTGGTCACAGTGGACTCATATACACGTTCGATCCATGCGTTATCGAACATCATAGTCCGAAACAGCTATTTCTCGGGCGTGTCCAGACACGGAATCGATTGTACGCTGCCGATCAGCTGGTCCCATGTCACGATTGCCGACTCGTTATTTTCCACCCTTAGTCCGCGAGGACTGCTCCGGGTCGGTAAAGGCAGCGATGTGAAGGCTGAGAGCGTGCGTATAACGAATTGCCTGGAGCCCGCCCGGCTGGTTCAGCGGGATTCGGCGGGTACCGGTACGTTTGAGGCGGTGCGCTTGCCATTATCCAGTCCGATCCGGGTACCCGCTTTGTCCAATTCCGCCGTTCCTGTGAAAGTGTTCGAAAAGACCACCGTGATCCTGCGGATTACAGCGGCACTGGACGACGGGGTGCCTGGCAGCGCAACCGACTATGCGGAGTGGAAATACGCCATTCGCCGGCCGGACGGTACCGTTACAGAGCTGCATGCGCCCAATCAGTACCGGCACACATCGGCAGGCATAGTAACGGGTGAAAGAATCGTAACCTGGGATGCGACGAATGCTCCGGGCCCGTCCAACCAGCTCATGTATGCCGACGCCGGAGATGTGCTTCTGGTAAGCAAAGTCGATATAGGAGCGGGCGCATCGATTCCATCCGGCACCTATGTCGTTGCAGGAATCGAATTGGCTTGACGCCGGCAAAACAAATAACCTCCGTACCCACACCGATTAGGATGTGAGTATTGGAGGTTTTTCCATGGGTTTTGAGGTCCTCGCGCAGGTTCGTTACAGAATGCGCTTGGCCCCGACATATTTGGGCCCCCAGTAGGAGCTGGTTAATGAATCAATTTGGGTTCCGCGGGAAGTCGTAGCCGACACGAACTGGTCGTTGCCCAGATAAATGCCGACATGGGTCGTCACCCGGCCGATGTTTAAAAACACCAGGTCCCCCTTCTTCAGTTCCGTTACCGGCTGACCCGAGTTGTGGAACATATCGCGGGAAGTTCGGGGAAGATCGACGCCGAACTGGTCAAATACGTAATTCACAAAACCCGAGCAATCGAATCCGCTCGGTGTCGTGCCGCCCCAAACATACCGGATGCCCAGCATGTTTTGCGCTGTATCCGTAATCCGGTCGGCGACGGAAGGCGCAGGCGCAGCGGCTAGTGCCTGCACAACCGGAGGGGCATACCAGGCCGGAGCGTGGTACTGGCCGTCCTGACATAAAATTGCGATTCGGTTATCGTTATCCCACTGCATCATAATCCCGAGTGACTCCGATATGAATCGAACCGGAACAAATACCGTCCCGTCCCGGAACAATGCTCCGCTCGTCAGCGGTACGGCCTTGCCGTTTAGCTTGGCCTCGCTTACTCCTGTGGTCAGTTCGACGGTTTTCTGCTTATCGCCTTTCACCGTGACTTCCACTTGCCCGTTCTCCATCTCCCAGTCCATCTGGTAGCCCAGCGACTCGAGGACAGGCCGGATCGGCACGAACGTTTGCCCTTTGTCGTCTATGTAAGGTTGAGCTTCGGGAAACGGGATCAGCTGATCGTTAAGCTGGATCTTTACGCTCTGGTCTGCAGACGGGGTAGACGCGGATGCCGTTCCGCCATGTACAGCCGAGGCGGACATCCAAACAGCACACGACAAAACAACGGTTTTCATCAAAAGCTTCAAACGGTTTTTCCCTCCTGGCGCCTCCGAGGTTAGCTGCCGGGTTAGGGAAGAGGAAACTCCCTTGTCCGCCAAAAGCGCGAACATTCACCCCAAAGTAAATCGTCCCCCGTACCGGATATTCGGTATATCCGGATTCGGCATATTTTGACCCCTCCTCCCTGTTTGACAACAGGTAAAAAAGGGTAAGTGGTTCGGGGTTAGGGTAGCATACCGTTTTCGGCCGGGTCAACCCACAAAAACTTACAAAACGGATCGAACGCTTATATAGAGCGGTTTCTTTCCTTTAAGCGATTGTAGTGGTCGAGCAGTTCTTTTTTGTTTTTTTGGTAGGTGATGTAGAGGGCTAGTATTGCAAGTAAGATAAAGCTTACAAAGAAAAATCCTATCGATTTGTTTTGCAAGAAAAAAACAACCGCTAATTCGAATGTTACAACATTTAATAGCAGTACAATCAAAAGTAACACATATATTTTTCGGGGTTCCGAATTAAAATTAACCCGTTTCTCTATAAAGACAAAGCCTATTCTTTTAGTGGATAGCCAGAACGCGAGCCCACCGTTAACTGCCGCTGTAACGGACTGCACAAGAACGATATCGGCTAAAGAGGTTTTTAATTTTTCAACCGACGTTACACCCATATAATCAAATAACATGATCAGGAACGCTTGAATAATGGCAAGCCCAATGTACCCGAATATACTTAACGTAGCGGCTAACCATAGCTTTACACCAAATAATACTTTAACCAACAGGATGTAAACTACGATCATACCTATCATGGCATACTCTTGACTAATGCCCAAAAAATCCCGTTGATAAATAGAGATCGTTTCTACTATAAGGGCGATACAACCAATCTTGACCCAGTTTTGTAAAATCGGGAATCGAAATAACGTAAATGATAGTAAGCTTAAACTTAAAAACTCAATGGCGCCAAAAAGGAACTTAATTGCCAATTGCAACCCTGATTTACCCCCTTTTTTACTAAGCATGGGTTAGTAGTACCGCGCAAAAATGAAAAAACCCGAAACCTAAGTTTCGGGATCAATTAAACTTACGCTTGTTTTTTTAGTAGTTCAGCCGGAACTTCAGGCTTATGGAAGAACCATGTGCATAAAGGCTGAACGAAAACGTAGGCAAACACGGTCAAAAATCCAGACGCCAATTGAGCCGTGTAACGTTTCATAAGTGAGATCACCTCCTTATCTTGGTATAGGGTAAAATAAGCGTACATTGAGCTATAAAACATACCGCCAAAACATCCGAGTTCCAAAAAAAGTTGCTTGCCACAATGGCAGAAGCTATTAGTTTAAGCAACAGTTTTTTGGAATGCCCAACTCGCAGACGTTCCTCAATGTTTGACGGGGCAAACAACAAAGTTAAGATCAAACTAATAATTGTTAAAACTAGCGTATACTTTTCCAGAGGCAGATGTGGAATGATCGATAGTACCGCTGTCGAAACTACAACGCACACGTCTGATGAACGGAGATGAATCCCTCCACTAAAAAAGCGAAGTATAGCAAAGCTGAATAGTACGAGCATGGTATCCCAAAACTTTCCGGTTACTAATCCTACTGCCATCGTTAAAACAATGGTAGCTAGCGCATTTAGCAGAATCATCAAAGAAAATTTCATTACCTCGACGCTCGATGTCCGCTCAGGATTTGCTTTTTTAATAGTAATAGCCAGTCGATTGGCCGTACGTTCAATCAAATCCATCTCTTCACCTCGCGATTATTTCATTTTCGTCCGTTTGAATTTTTCGTCGATTTCTTTTTTGTTCTTTTTATAGGTAAGGAGTAGTCCAACTGCAGATGCGGCTATGAGAATAATAAGCAGATAGATGAGTTGAGCGTTCTCTTGAAAAGAAACAATAGTCATCTGCATAACCAATATGCCAAATAATAATATACACAACAAGAAAATATTAGGAATTCGATGCTTAGAGTTGAATGATATTCGTTTCTGAAAAAAAACAAATCCTAGCTTTCTAGAGGACATCCAGTACACGAGAGCAGAAATAACAATTGCCGTAATGACCTGCATCATGGATGCATAAAATATCGATTCTCGAAGTAAATCCGAAGATATTAGCTGGGTTCCGATTAAGACTATAACAAGAAGGGTTTGTATAACTCCACCCGCGATATATCCTAATAGACAAATAACAAGCGAGAATAAAATCTGGATATTGAACAGAAATGAAACAAGCAGTGTGAAAGTAATAATAATAACAAGAGCAGCGCTATTCCCCATCCTGAGGTATTCCCACTGAAACAAGGAGACCACTGTGACTGTAAAAGAAACAACCGTTATCTTAGTGAGATTGTATCTGATCGGGATTCGGAACAATGCAAACGATAACATAACCATAGAAAAAAACTCTATTGTCCCAAAAACCAGCTTTATTAACAGTTGTGTGTAGTCGATGTCGATCAACCCCAAATTCTGTCTATTCTAACGTATCTAATACGACAATAGTCGATAAAACTCCTCTTTATTTCCGGAAAATTATATCAATTTTATAAGCCAAATTGCCTGACTTCCTCAATCCGAAAAAATCAGACCTTTTGACTCAGTTTTTCGCAATTCAACCGACAAATCCTGCATATTTCCAAACCAATTCCAAACCAACCTATTGATGCTCCTCCCAACTAGGTACAAAGAACCTAAACCCTGCTCCCAATCACAAGACGAAGCCCGCAATTTCCCTACTCCGTCTAGCAAGGCGACAGCTGCCGCCGCCGGTAAGTCTGCGGAGACACCCCGTAGACGCGCCGGAACAGTCTGGCGAAGTAGGACGGCTCCTCGTAGCCCAGCTTCTCCGCGATCGTATAGATCGGCAGATCGGTCAGGGCGAGCAGGCTGCCCGCTTCTCGCATGCGCGCCGACAACAGATAGCCCATCGGCGTCTCTCCCGTATGCTCCTTAAACAACCGGCACAAATAATTGGGCGTTACGTGCACCGACTGCGCCGCTTCTCCGAGCGTGACGGATCGGTGGCGGTTCGACAGCAGGAAATGCTTGGCCCGTTCGACCGTATCTTCTGCGGTATGTACCGTTTTCTCCGCATGTACGGCGTTGGCTACGATCGTTTCCACCCTGGCGAGCAGATCGATCACCTGAATGGCGAAATGGGCCCGAAGCTGCGGCAGGTCGTACAAATCGAGAATTCGCCGGTAGCCTTCGTCCAGCATCGGCCGGTATCGGGCCGGTACGTCAAGCGGCGCGGAACGCAGCGATTCACTGATGTGAATCGACCGGTTCTCCTCAATCAGATCAAACAAATTCACTTCCGCCGGCTCGTCGTCAGTGCCTCGCAGCACGAACGTGCTCTCCAGATTCAGCAGCGGCCCACGCGTACCGAAGTGAAACTGGTGGGGCTCGTTCGGATTGACGATGTACAGCATGCCCGGCCCAACCTCGGAGGAGGTTTGCCCGACCGTAAACAGGCCGTTTCCCTCCAAAATATACATGATATGAAAAACGGGATGGGCATGCATCGCCCCTTTCACATCGTACCGGCCGCTCATCAGGTTCGTCGTCACATGATCGATTGCATAAGATCTCCCGCCCGCCATCAGCCGGACTTCCATCCGCCTCTCCCCTTTCCAGTGCTCGTCTGGGCCGCACTCGCGTAAGGTATAGTTTCGATGACCGGTTCTGTTTTCCTCCCAGACTGGCCCGCAATCGGGACGGTAGAGCCGACAGGATAATATCGTGCAGGTTCCGGGATAGATTGTTCCTACAACAGACCGGGCCGATTTTTTATACTGAGGGGGAAACGAACCACCCTATAGGAGGAATCGGAATGGCGTTAACGCTTGAGCAAATCATCGACTTTCAAACCAACGGTTATGTCATCGTAGAGGATGTGCTGACAGAGGACGATCTGGGGCCGGTTATCCGCGAAATCGAACGATTGATCGATGAACGGGCGCGTGCTTATCATGCGGATGGGCGGATTACGGAGCTGCATGAAGACGAACCGTTCGAGCGCCGGTTTGCCCTGCTGCATGCCCAATGTCCGGACATGAACCGCGGCTTCGACATTATGCAACTGCTGGGGCGCGAGATGTTCGCCTTTCTGACCAATCAGCGGCTGCTCGATATCGCCGAATGTTTGCTCGGACGGGAGCTGTCCTGCAATCCGATCCAGCATTTGCGGTCGAAGATGCCCTGGAAAGGCGAGGGCGAGCAGTCAGCCGGCATGGAGAACGTCCCTTGGCATCAGGATGCCGCCGTTACGTCCCCCGATTCGGAGGCGTCCGAAATGATTACGTTCTGGCTCCCTCTGGTCGACGCGACAAAGGAAACCGGCTGCATGGAGATCATACCCGGCGCTTTTAAAGGCGGCTATCTGAAGCATCAGGCCGAAGGCGGCACCACCATCGTCAAGGAGCTGCTGCCTTCCGATCCGCCGATTACCGCGGAGTGCCGCAAAGGCGGGATCGTCATCATGAACAAATATACGCCGCACCGGGGAACGTCCAACCGTTCGGATATCGTGCGCTGGTCGCTCGACCTCAGGTATCACAAAACCGGCGCCGCCTCCGGCCGCGACTTCCATCCTTCGTTCGTCGCCCGCAGCGCCAGTCGTCCGGAGAGCGTGCTGGGCGACTATGAAGTCTGGCGCACCCTATGGAAAGAGGCGCTTGCGAAGCCGGCGCAGAAAGCCCACCGGGTGTAACGACAGCAAGCCGCGCACCTTGCCTCAGGCGTCCTTAAGCTCCGGCAGCCGCTCCCCGCGGTGACCGGAGCTTTGCTGCTTTCGCAGCCCGCGAACGTTCACAGAAGCGTCGTTGACACGGTCCAGGCACAAGTTTAAGATAACGGTAACCGGCCATCAGAACCGCTCACTTGGAAAGGAGCCCGGACATGAAACGATCGAAAAACGCCGGTCAGGAGCGCTTGATTACGATTATCGTCGTCGCTTTGACCGTGATCATTAACGGCATCGTGCTCGCCTTGCTGTTTATGCCGCAAATGGGCGACGCCAGTAAAGATTACACCTATTTGCCCAAGTTTAACGCGATACTGAACGGGTTCACCTTCGTGTTTCTCGTGTTGGCGCTGATCATGATTATCCGTAAAAACATCGTCTGGCACCGAAACTTTATATTTGCCGCTTTTACATCGACCGCCTTCTTCCTGGTGTCGTATCTTACCTACCACTCTTTGTCCGAATCGACTTCGTACGGCGGCAGCGGAGTATTGGCGGGCCTTTATTATTTCATCCTGATCACGCACATCGTACTGGCCGCCGTCATTGTGCCCCTTGCTTTATTTACGCTGGCCCGCGGTCTTCAGATGAACGTGCCGAAGCACCGCAAGCTGGCCCGGTGGACGATGCCGATCTGGTTGTATGTCAGCTTGACGGGCGTGCTCGTCTACTTGATGATTTCGCCTTATTATTAAATATACGGGTAGTTGAATCCATCCCTTCGTCAGATCGTTAACCGATCCGACGGGGGATTTTTTTATGCGAACATCAATAATATTATGAAATATATGATATTATACTATTTACAATAGTGTGTGTCGTACAGTATGATAACAACAGGAGCTGATACCAATGAAGGAACTTACGGAGACGATTAACGGATTAACCCAAGAGCTTCGGCGAGGAACGATTATTATCGGCGTGCTCAGTTTATTGTCCGAACCGCAGTACGGCTATTCGCTGGTTACCGTGCTGGAGGAGAACGGGATTAACGTCGACCCGGGTACCCTGTACCCGCTCTTGCGCCGACTCGAGAAGCAGGAACTGCTTGAGAGCAGCTGGGACACGAATGAAGCCCGCCCCCGGAAATATTATGTGCTCAGTCCCGCCGGGAAAGAAGTGTACGAACAGCTGTGCCTGGAATGGAAAAGCCTGAGTGTCAGTATCGAAAGCTTGATTGGCGGAGGGGGAAACAACGATGGAATTGGTTAAAAGATACATCTACGCAGTAACGCACAAGCTGCCTGAAGCGCAGCGGGCGGATATCGAAAAGGAGCTTCACGGATTAATCGAGGATATGCTGGAGGAGCGCATCCAGGGCGGGGAGCCGACCGAGAAGGATGTGGAGGAAGTCCTCCTCGAGCTGGGCCATCCGCGCAAGCTGGCCGACCAGTACCGGGGATATAAGCAGTATCTGATTAGCCCGGCACTGTTCCCGACCTATGTGTCGATTCTCAAAGTCGTTCTGTTCGCAATCGGAATCGCCATGACCGCCGTATTCGGCATCGAGACGTTTATGGACCCGGCCAACGTGCTCGACCATTTTGTCGGCAATCTGTTTTCTTTCATTAATGCGTGCTTTCAGGGCTTCACCTGGGTCACGGTGGTCTTCGGCTTTATCGACTATGCCGGTGTCCGCAAGGAGAAGCTGGGAATCAAAGAAGACGCCTCCTGGAAACCGTCCGAGCTGCCTCCCTTGCCCGATTCCCGGACCCGGATCAGCCGTGCCGATCCGATTGCCAGCATTATCTTTACGATTCTGTTCACGGTATTGTTTACCTTCTCTATCGGACTGCTTGGCATCTGGAGATTTCCATCGGAAGGCTCGTCGATCGTGGTGCCGTTCTTTAATGAAGAAGTGTTCCGGACGTTTCTTCCGTTTATCTGGGCTTTGCTCGCCGGCAGCGTGCTGCTGGATTGCGCCAAGTTTATCTTCGGCAGATGGACCACCAAGCTGATCGCCGCCGATATCGTGATTCATCTGCTTCATTTTGTGCTTGCCTTGGCAATGTTCTCCGACGCGTCGATCTGGAATCCCGATTTCTTGGCTCAGTTGGCCGACAGCGGGTTGGCGCCGATCGGCAGCGAAGCTTACGAGTTGGCGAGCTCCATTTGGAATCGGGCTACGGAAAGCTTGCTTTCTCTGATCGGGATCGTCGTTGCCGTTCAAGTGATTGCTTCTGTTGTAAAAGGCTACAAGATTAAAGACGTTTGCTAGGAGGATGGATACAAAGCCGCTATTTCGAGCGCCGTGCGGCGTACGGCTGCGGCCAGATGGGCAGGCTCCAGTATAAGCACTTCGGTACGGAAACGGAGCAGGAACCCGATCATCCACTTTTCGTCAGGCAGGGCAGTCCGGACCAGGAGCGATCCGTCCGGCTGCTTTTCGATTTCTTTCTCGTCGAAATAGTCCGATGCATGTACTTTGGATTCTCCCGTAAACCGCAGAACAAGATCGACCGTACGCTCGGTCCGGGGCGCCGTCCACCGCTCGTTCAGCATCGACAGCGTCATCGCCCGGCGCTCGAACGATTCCGGCTGAACCTCCAGGGTCCGGATGCGGGACAGCTTGAAGATCCGGTAATCCTCGCGGCTCAAGCAATAGCCGTGCAAATACCAGGAGTAGCTTTTAAGAGCGAGCCCCATAGGCTCGACGAGGCGCTCGGTCTCTTCCCCTTTGCCGTCGGTGTAGGCGAAGCTTATCAGCTTTTTGTCTTGGACGGCTTTTTGCAGCGATTCGTACTTGGTCCGTTCCGCGCCGTTATTTCTCCAAGGGGTCAGATCGATCAGAATCTGGTCGCCGTCTGCGAACCGATCCTGCTCCGCTTGCGACACCAGCGCGCCGACCTTATCGAGCAGCCGGTCCATATTGGCGGGGGTCGGCGCCTGCGTCGACTGGAGACCCCGCAGGGCGGTGCATAACACGATCAGCTCATCGAGCGACAACATTTGACGATCCAGGCGAAAGCTCTCCATAATTTCATAGCCGCCTTCCGTTCCCGTATAGGACACGATCGGAATGCCCGCGAGGCTGAGCGACTCCAGGTCGCGGTATATCGTGCGCAGCGATACTTCCAGCCGCTCGGCAAGCTCCTGCGCCTGCACCCGTTTACGGTTCAGTAATAAGATGGTGATGGCCATCAGCCGTTCCAGTTTCATTCAGCGAACCTCCAGCTGCGGAGAATAGTACATTCATCATACCTGATTTTCCCCGACAGCTGTATGTCAGGATCGGGTCTTAATGCGAAGCGGCGTATTCGTCCGCCTGCGAGGACGGGTCGAGCTTCTCCCGGCTCATGATAAACGCCGCGGCCACCGCGAGCACGGCAGGGATCAACGTCCAGGCGAACGTCGAAGCGATCGAGGAAGACAGTCCTTCGGTGATCAGGCTGAGCGCCTTCTGGTCCATCGTCTGGCGAATTGCGGGATTTAACAGGACATACGGATCGCCGAAGTTGATACCTGCCGGCATATTCGCCGCGTCGCCGCCTCCGAATGCGCTCGTCAGTTTGCCCGTGAGCGAATGGCTTTGGATGATGCCGAAAATCGTAATGCCGAGCGTCATGCCGAGCGAACGGTTGAAGTTCAGCGTCGACGTGGCGGCTCCCCGCTGTGCGGCCGGGAACGTATGGATCGCGGCGCTGCTGAGCACCGAGAAGGACGCCCCGATGCCGAGTCCTACCAGAATCATATAAATCGTCATCAGGAATCGAGGCGATTCCGCCGACATCGCAGCCAGCAGCGCAATCCCGCCGACCAGAATCACGAGCGTCGGAATCAGGATCGTCCGATACGGCAGTTTGGACATCAGAAATCCGCCCACCGTCGCCGTCACCACCGAGCCGACCATCATCGGAAGCAGGACAAGCCCCGCGTTCGTCGCCGTGCCTCCCAGCACACCCTGAATATAGATCGGGATGAACATCGAGGCTGTCATAAACGAAGCTCCGCTAAGCATGGCGACCAGGTTGCTCGTCGTATAGAGACGGCTGCGGAACATCCGGAACGATATGATCGGTTCGGCCGCTCTTCGCTCCACCACAATAAGCAGCACGACGAGAATGGCAAATCCCGTGAACAAACCTCCGATTTGCAGCGAACCCCAAGCGTACACTTTGCCTCCCAGTTCGATCGCGAACATCAGACAGACAATCGCACCCACCAGCAAAAACGCGCCCAGAAAATCGATCTTTTGCTTGGAATGCTCCTTGGACTCCTTGTAGAAAAACGCGATGAAGACGAAAGCAATCAAACCGAGCGGCAAATTGATGTAAAAAATCCATCCCCAATGAAGGGAGTCGGTGATGTACCCTCCGAGCAGCGGAGCCGCAATGCTGGACAAGCCGAATAAAGCGCCGAACATGCCGGTCATCTTGCCGCGGTTCTCCGGCGCCACGACGTCGAACATAATCGTGAACGCAATCGACACCATCGCGCCGGCGCCGATTCCCTGAATCCCTCTATACAGGCTGAGCTGCACGATCGATTCCGCCATTCCGCATAAAGCGGAGCCGATCATAAAGACGATAATTCCGAAAATGAAAAACCGTTTGCGCCCGTACATATCGGACAGTTTCCCGAAGATCGGCATGCCCGCCATCTCCGCAATCATGTAAGCGGACGTCGCCCAGACGAATTTGTCCAGACCTCCGATCTCCCCGACGATCGTCCCCATCGCAGTCGCCACGATCGTATTGTCCATCGAAGCCATCAGGATGGCGAGCAGAAGCCCCGCGATGATTACACCCAGATTGTTTTTCGCTTTTGTTTTGGTCATTGGAAGGTTCCCGTTCCTTTCTTTGTTTCAGGTAATGTGAATCCGAATCTGTAATCATCATAACGTTTCGTTGTTGACAACTGTGTGTCAGGAACGAAAGACGGCTTCATAAAAGCGTTTGAAACTCTTCCTTTTTTTAGGTCGTTAATATTAATGTGGGCGAAATGATTGCATTCAAATAAGTAGTGGTATCGATTACTTATAAGAGGTGTGTGTATCCATGAAAAGTAAAAAGCGAATTGTCACTGGGATCGTTGTTTCCCTCTCGCTCGTTTTGGCAATTGTAGGGTACCAGATTGCAGATCGACGGATCGTTGCAGAAGTAAAATCTTCCGAAGCCAACGTGAAGTTGTACGATAATGCTAAATACATCCTATTTCTCAACTGGTCCGAGCAACGAAACGCTTACTGGATTCATGCATTATATCAGGGTAAGATCAATATAGACGGTAAAGATTTAAGAGAAAGAGACCTTTATCTGCATGATGATGGATTCAAAAAATTGAAAGATAGTGCTTTTAATAACCTGAAGTAGTTTATACTACAAACATTCGCCTCTAACCCCACACATAGAGTGGGGTTAGAGGCTACTACTGTATACACCGTTTCTGCCACCTATGCCGGGCAGTCCCCCCTTCAAGAAAAGACATATCACGTCATCCTGCATCCTCACAGACGTCCGCCTCGTTCCCTTCCGACAGTCCGCCTGGACGAACCCGGCTCGGCCGGGCACTTTCCTGCTTCTGCCGGGAAAATTGCTGATGGACTTGTTCGAGAACAGCCGGATCCAAACCTAACTGTTCCATAACTTTCACGATATCGATATTCATTTTCATACCAAGCCTGTCTCTCCTTCTGATCCGCATCAGGTCGCGCCCATTGGTTGTGTATCCCATTTTATCAAATCAAAAGGATCCCACCTATTATCCCTTCGGATACAAATTCGCTCTCCCGGCGGATCGTTGCGGTAGTTGTACAGCTGCCGTCCACGATGAAGAAGAATGGTTGCGCCCGGCCGGACGATGTAAAGAAACGAACCTCCGCTCCCCGCCGATTGGCGGGCCGGAGGTTCGTTTTCTTTACATGTCCCGGTTCAAGCTTTGGCCGCGTTTTATCGTCCCCGCTTCCCGGCCGCATACCGGGACATCGCGTACGTTCTGTAGCCGCCGGTTACGTTTTTGACCCGATATCCGTGCTGGGTCAATATTCGGGAAGCGACATGTCCCCTCACGCCGACGGCGCAATAGGCGTAAATCTCTTTGTCCGGATCCAATTCGTGCATCCGGCTGCGCAGCTCGTCGACCGGAATATGGACGGCCCCTTCGATATGCCCTTTGTCGTATTCGGCTTTCGTTCTTACGTCGAGAACGATCTGCTCGCCTTCTTTTCTCTGATCCACATCCTTATACGTAACTACCTCGGTCAACCCGCCCAGTATATTTTCCGCCAAGTATCCCGCCATATTCACCGGGTCTTTGGCCGACGAGTACGGCGGCGCGTAAGACAGCTCCAATTCGGCCAAGTCGTACACCGTTCCGTCCAAGCGTTGTACCGTGGAGATTACGTCCATCCGTTTATCCACGCCCTCCGAGCCGAACGCTTGCGCGCCCAGCAGCTTGCCCTGTCCATTAAACAGCAGCTTGATCGCGATCGGAGCGGCGCCGGGATAATAGGCGGCATGAGAATTCGGGTGCACGTACAGCACGTGGTACGGGATTCCCAGACGCATCAGCGTCCTCTCACTGTTACCGGTACTGGCGCCGGTCAGGCCGAATATTTGAATAATGGCGGTTCCTTGCGTTCCTTTGTAAGCTGATTCCAGACCGCATATATGATCCGCGGCGATTCTGCCCTGCTTGTTAGCAGGTCCCGCCAGCGGTACGGCCATCACGCTGCCGTTCACGTAATCGATGACCTCTACCGCGTCTCCTACCGCATAGACGCCTTCTTTATTCGTCTGCATAAACCCGTTTACTTGGATATGGCCGCGCGGTCCGAGCCCGATACCCGAATCTTTCAGGAATCCCGTATCCGGAGTGACGCCGATCGCCAGAATGACCATATCGGCGGGTAGAGCCGTTCCGCTGTCCAGCAACACCTCGATCCCTTGATCGCGCTCCCGGAATGTCCGCACACCGTCACCGAGGTACAGCACCACGCCATGGTCCTCCAGCTCCTTCTCGGCGAAAGCGACCATCTCCGAATCGAAGGGAGCAAGTATATGAGGAGCGGCCTCCACCAAGGCGACCTCCAATCCCCTCTGCCGCAAGTTCTCAGCCATCTCCACTCCGATAAAGCCGCCTCCGACTACAATCGCGCTTTTCACGTTCTGCTGATCGACATGAGCTTTGATCCGGTCCGTATCCGGAATGTTCCTGAGCGTATAAATAAACCCGTTCTCGATTCCCGGTATTGGAGGTTTTATCGGCTTGGCGCCGGGAGACAGGACCAAGAAATCGTACGATTCCTCGTAGATTCCCTTATCCGCGCTGCGGACCTCTACCCGCTTCCGCTCCGGATCGACCCGGATCACTTCGCTGTGGGTCCGGACGTCAAGGTTGAATCGGGCCTTCATCCCTTCGGGCGTCTGCACCATCAGCTTGGACCGCTCCTGAATCGTCTCCCCGATATAATAAGGCAGACCGCAGTTGGCGAATGAAATGTATCCGTCCCGCTCGAACAATATAATATCCGCATGCTCATCCAGTCTCCTTAGTCTGGCTGCCGCTGACGCACCTCCCGCTACTCCTCCGACGATAAGGATCTTTTTCTTCATTAGGCACTCCCCCAATTATTCCATTTACTCATACGTGTATGGGTATACATTCAGTTTACCCAATTTTCCGCCTTCTGTCCTGTGATTTTGATTACAATTATAGAAACTTTCATGAAGTTAGTGTCTCAGCGCCACCGCGATGCTCCTTGTCCTACCCTGGATTCGGTAATCCCGCCTCATTAAATTAGTCTATATGACTACGATCTTGGCCCTTTTGCCACTTCCTGGCGATTTGCGGCAATCGTTATGATAGGAAGCGAACCCACCTATCACGCTGCAGGCGGGATGTCTGAACCCGCCGTATCCAGCTGGCAAAAGGAGACCGAAATGAATACGATCTGGCACGTTCGCACCGGAATCCGGGATCGGCTTGAATCGATGTACCGGGTTTGCCAAACATGGATTTCGAAATATCCGTTGATCCGGACGGCTTACGCGGTTTGGATGTGGTTTTCGCTGCTCGCCTTCCTCGCCAGCTTGTTTTTCATGAAAGAGTCGCGTACGATGGTTGTTCAGTATTTATGGTCGTTTTATGTGTTGCTGCAATTTTGGTTCTTATGCCGGAGCAAAACGCTGCCGTGGAAGCACACGGTATGGTTCGTGCTCGCCGGTGTGTTCGTAGTCGTGCCGCTGAATACGCTGACCCTTACGACGATCCACGCCATTTTCGGCGGCAAAACGTCGGCTACCTGGTCCGTAGCTGTGGTTACGCCGATTTTCGAGGAATTGTGGAAGCTCCTCCCTTTGGGCTTGTTTGTATTGTTCTCCCGCCGCGCTACATCGTTGAGCTTAACCGACTATGCGCTGATCGGCGGCGCAACCGGCACCGGATTTCAACTGATGGAGGAGCTCACCCGCCGCTGGCTGAATTCCGGCGCCTTGTCGGACAAATACGGCTACAGCTTTACGCTGCTCGGCGGCGAAACGATCCATTGGGACTTCTTCACCCTGTTTCCCGGGTACTTCGAGGAAAGTCTGGCGCCCTCGTTAATGACCGTCGGTCATCCCGTACATACCGCCCTGATCGCGCTTGGCATCGGGATCGCCTGCCGGCTGCGGACCCGGCTGACGAGGTGGGTGTGGCTGCTCCCGGCGCTCCTGCTGCTGTGGGCGATTCTGAATCACGCGGCCTATAACGGCCAGTATAAGCTGCCGGACTGGGTGTTCGTCCTGCACGAATGGATCGGCGACGGGCATACGACTCAGCCCGTATTCCTTATGATGCTGGCCGCAGCACTGGTCGCCGACTATGCGCTGTTGAACAAGGTGCGCAACCGTCTGCCGTCGCTGCCCGGAGAGCGGTTCCTCAACCCGTTCACCGAGCTATGGAACATCGGCTCCTCCCTCTTGCGGGACCGGGGGAAGTTCGTGTACGGACTGGAGTTTTACCGGGGGCGGAGGGAGCTCGGCTTCAACCTGCTGTACGGGAATGAAGAAGCTGCCGGCATACAGGAACACGTGCGGGAGCGGACGAAAGTGTTCTACCAGACGCTGACCGCGGTCGCGATGATCCTCCTCGCCGCCGGACTGTTCGCAGGTTTGGGGACTTATGCCGCCGGTGGCGACACGGCCTGCTTCGCCTGCATGTTCGATTCGCTGCAAAATTGGTGGGATCGGCTCGAATGGTATGAGCAGGCCGGAATCGTCCTTGGCGCGCTCGCGTTGTCCCTGCTGTTCGTCGGGTTCTGGCCGGCGCTCGGCATCGCGATGACGGTGGCGGGAATTGCCGGTAGCGGGCATCAGATCGCCGGCTATATCCGCGACCCGCGGAAGATGCTGACTCCGGAAAATGCGCTCGCTATCGCGACAGGCATCGTGCTCAGCCGAATTCCTTTCGGCAGAGCGCTCGGCTGGCTGGGTCAGAAGGGACGCGCCTATGTGCGCAAGCTCTTAGATCGCATCGGCTCGCGCAAGCCGAAAGCGGACGTTCCGGAGAAGCCTCCGTCAACCGGCAAACATCCGAACGAACCCCGCAAGCCGGATGAGGAGGCTCCGAAAAAGGATAAAACGGAGGAGGAAACCGGCGACGGAGCGCCCCCGACAGGGAAAACCTATAACGAAGTCGAAATAGTCGACCATCGGGGAAGTCCGCTTGGCGAATTTGACGAAATCGATGTAGAAAAAGGGATTTTCTACGAAGACAAAACAGCCAAAGGGCTGGATCGCCTCAATCCGCGGACGGGTCAACCCACGCAGACGCCGCAGCAATTTGCCGACAAGCAAATTCTCGGAAAAACGCGGACGCGTATACAAAACCTGGCCCAAGCCGCCGCGACCCGGCCGACGACCAACGGAACTCCCGAAGTACCCGGTCTGGACCAGATCAAGTCGATCCGCAGCTTCGTATTCCGGCTGGACGGCAATACCCCAGAGCTGCAAAGCGCTGTCGAAAACAGCTTGAACCAGCTGAGACGCGAATTTCCGGATTATACCTTTAACGTTATATTTGGAGGGAAACCATAATGTCCATTAGTGCGTTTGTACCCGATCCCGCCAACGGCTTCGAACGGCAATTCCATATTCCCGTTGCGGCGGAAGCTTTCTTTGCGGAATGCTGGGAGCCAGCCGCAGAACAACTGGGCCTCCAGTGGGTCCCCCTCTTCTCCACCGGCATCGACATCACGAAGGAAGACTTGCCTGCGGTGCTGGATGAACTGGCCCGACTGAAGGAATGGGCTTCGAATCAGTCCGGAGGAGAGCGGATCGCCAAGCTGGCGAGCCGGATCGAATTGCTGCAGGCCGAACTGCCCAAAGCGCTGGAGCGGGACGGGGCTGTCGTCTATATCGGGTAACCTGCGGCCGGTATAGGATCAGGTGTATACAAGAAGCGGCAGTCCGGAACCTTCATGAGAAGTTCCGAACTGCCGCTTTTTTCTGCATCTTATTTCGTGTAATTATCGAAGTAGCCTTGAATGTACACAATCGGCGTTCCTTTGTCTCCGCTGCCCGAGGTGAGGTCGGATAACGAACCGATCAGATCGGTTAACTGCCGCGGGGTCGTGCCTTGCGATTCCATAGCGCCGACCAGATCCGCTTCCTTGTTCGTAATGAACTCGGAGATCGCCTGCTTCAATTCCTCGCCGCGCAGACCGGCAAAGTTGTTGTCCGCCAAATATTTCAGCTTCACCTCGTTCGGTGTCCCGTTCAGACCGGCCGTATAGGCAGGGGATACTACAGGATCGGCCAATTCCCATATTTTACCTACCGGATCTTTAAAAGCCCCGTCCCCGTAGATCATCACTTCGACCTGCTTGCCCGTCTTCTCGTGAAGTGTCTGCTGAATCCGGTCCACCACCGGCTGGCAATCGCGCGGGAACAATTTCACACTTTCCTCCGTCGATTTGTTGGAGCCCAGCAAGCCGTACGATTCGTTATAGCCGCTTCTGTCAACCGGGGAAGACAAGATCTCATCGAGGCTGTACACCTTCTGTCCGCCGTTTGCCTTCAGAATGCGCTTCGTCCGGAATCGCGAATGAATATCGCAAGTCAGAACGTCCTTCGTGTACTCCAGAATCGTCTTCGGATGGTTGGAGAAAATGACTTCGCATTCCGCGCCCGCATCCTCGATCAGCGATTTGTAGTACGTGATGTAATCGACGCCTGTGAAGCGGTGTTTGTTATAACCGAAAGCTTCACGGAACTGCGCTTCGGTCAATACATCCGTCCAAGGGTTAATCCCTTTCTCATCCAGCAGATCCATATCCACCAGCTGGTTGCCCACCTCGTCGGACGGATAGCTGAGCATGAGCACGATTTTTTTGACGCGTTTCGCGAGGCCGCGCAGCACAATCGAGAACCGGTTGCGGCTCAAAATCGGGAAAATCACGCCAATCGTGGCGTCATCGCCAAATTTGGCACACACATCGGCTGCAATATGATCAATCGTCGCGTAGTTGCCTTGCGCGCGCGCAACTATCGATTCGGTAACGGTTACAATATCTTTGTCCCTGATGGCGAAGCCTTCTATGGACGCGGCCTTCAATACGCTGTCTACTACGATATCTTCAATGCAGTCCCCTTTATTAATAATGGGACAACGAAGCCCTCTAACAACCGTTCCAACCACTCTTTCCACTCTGATCGCTCCCAACAACAAATTGAATAAAGTGTCACTCCTGTACCATACCCTATATGTCCACTATAAGTAAAATGAACATATTCGATATCAGCTATAAACTCGATTTATAGCCCACTTCAAATAGACCCCTGAAAGATCATCCAGAGACCTTTAATGCCACTGTATTAATCTAGCCACAAATCGTCCGAGAATGCAAGAAAACCAGTCGAATCCGGATTGGATTTGACTGGTTGGCCGGCTCGTATCGGAATCGGATGCGGCTCGCTTCCCTTTATTCTTCTTCGAACAATTTCTCGCCGCGATGGAGCCGCCATGCAATTTTTTGCCATAAAGCGCTGGTAGGATTACCCGGCGGGGCGGTAGCCGCCTTACTTCATTTATTCCGCTTGCATTCACAGCCAGGTAGCGGACAGGAGCAGCGGGACCTTACGGCGTCGTAAAGCTGAATACGGCATTCGAAGCCGTGGAGCCGTTCGCATTATTCGCAATCACTTTCCAATAGTACGTCGTGTTGGGCTGCAGCTGGTTGACTTCATGTGTTGTAGCGGTTACGGTCGTATTTACGATCGGCAGCGTAAATGCGACATTGTCGGCAACGATGACGGTATAGGAGTCCGCACCGAAAGGTGCGAACATCTTCCCGGCGATCTGCTGCGTCCAGTTCAGCGTTACGGCTGTTGAAGCAAGCGCAGCCTGATCGGCAGGCGCCGTTAAAGCAAACGTCCCCGGGGCCGCCCCGATAATATCTATATGGGCGACATCCACGTTATTGCCGCTGACAGCGCTATTGTTATGGATCGTTACGGTATGGGTGCCAGCTGTAATCGTACCTAGATTTCCGTTGTAGTTGTTCCACGAACTGACCGGGCTTACAGATGAGTTTGGAACGACCTGACCGTCCACCTTGATCTGAAATTTAGGCGCTGCCCCTTCGCCGTAAGCGCGAATGGAATAGTCGTATTCACCCGTCTCCGGGAAGTTAACGGTCCAACTAGCCGCCCCGGACATCCAAATTTTGCCCCAGCCATCGGGAGTATTCGTTACGCTGCCCGGATAGGCGGTTGCATCTTTCCTCTCGTTCATACCAGCCCGACCTCTGCAGCGATTTCATGAATTTTCTTGTTTGTCGTCTTGAGCAGCAGCTTCGCTTTGTTGATTCACGTTTCATTAATATATTCCAACAGCCCCATGGCCCGTCATCTGCTTGTACATTCTTGACAAATACGGGGGACTTAAATAAACGAATTCGGCCACCTTCACGCCGAGCTCGCCAAAATAACGGATCATATCTTCCAAGCTTGCGGTGCTGATATCCGGGCTTGTCAGCTTTTCTGTCTGGACAGCGGAACCGATCGCATCGACGGCGAGCAGTTCCCTTCTGTTCAGATAAGCAAGGAAAAAAGCACATAAGCGGGAAAATAGCTCCAAGCCGAGCCACTTGCCTTCCGCTTTCGCGATTAATTGCTCATCGAAAGCAAATATGGCTACGATTGAGACTTTGGGCGAGTTCATTTCTTAGAATTCGATCAGTTGATTTATGGTGCCTCGTACCGATTCCCGTTCGAACCTTCCGTCCAGCTGACCGATCCGTAATGGCATCCCGTGAACAGGCCGCATCATCAGATTGGGGCTGATTCTTGCATTACGGACAACCGATAAACGGTACCGTTGAAGAAGTACAGCAAGTACGATCTTGAGCTCCTGCATCGCAAAATGCCAGCCGATACACATGTGCAGTCCCGCGCTGAACGGCAAATATTCAAATGCCGATGGTTTGATAGTTTCCCACCGCTGCGGCTTGAACCGGCCCGGCTCTTTGTACAGTTCCGGTAACCGATGTGTGATCAACTGGCTAAAAAAGACGTTAGTGTGCTCCGGCAGAGCATATCCGCCCAGCTCACAAGGAGCCGCGGTAATTCGGGTACCGATACTGGCCGGAGGCAGCAGACGCAAGCTCTCTTTGACCACACTGTCAAGCAGCGATAGCTTGCTTAACTGCTCCAAAACAGGCGGGCTGCCGCCAAGCACGGCATTCAACTCATCCATAACGCTCGAATGGATATCCGGGTGCTGGATGAGCAGAAAAAGCGCCCAAGTCAAGGCGTTAGCAGTTGTTTCATGGCCGGCGACGTACAGTGAGAACGTATGCCCGATTAGCTCTTCGTCCGTTAATGTTGTGCCATCTTCATCATGCGCTCGAACAAGAGCAGCAAGTACGTCAGTTGCGCCCTGTTCCCGCCGTTTCTCATGAATCATGGAACGAATCCGCGCATGGAGCTGCTCCGCAATCCGCGAAGCGCGATGATAAGGAGTGAAAGGAATATTGACGGGTGCGAGAGTGACAAGCAAGAGAGACCGCGTCATTCGGGAGATCAGCGTTCCCATCTGATCCATACCTTCCTCATCCTGCACGCCAAATAGCGTCTTCACAGCGATACGCTGTGTCAGCTTTTTCATTTCGGTGTTCAAGTCGATCTCTGACCTCCCCCTCCATTCGTCAGCTAACCGCTCCGTTATCATCGCCATATCGTGACCGTACTGTACAATTTGATCACGTTGGAAGGCAGGCTGCATAAGACGACGATGCTGTCTATGCTTTTCGCCGGACATGAGCACCAGGTTATGGTAGAATAATTCCCCCATTACTGTGTCTTTAGGGATCTTAACAAATGCCGAACTGACGTCGAAAAAATCCGGATTCGTCAATATTTGATGGTTCATCTCAGGACCAAAAGCAAAAACAGTTGATGGCTTGTCGCCTTGACCTAAGGCGGAGAGACTACCATACGTTTCATACAGCCATCGCTGAAATACAAACGGACTACGGAAGAAGTGGAACATGTTCAATCTCCAGCCTAAAACTGAACGCGGACCAGGTATGCGGTTCATACTCACACATCCTTTATGTTTTGTAATATATTAATTCATATCATTCATAATACAACCATAATGGACTTTGAGCAACACTATTTTGTAATCGATGAATTGTATCATTACAAAACATTGTGTATAGTACTACTTGGGGTGAGCATATGAACGGCTATCAATTGCGCACAGTAAAGAAGAAAGAGCAAATTATGAGGGCAACATTTGACTTGATCTGCAAATTCGGAATAGAAAAAACGAGTATTGCGGAAATATCCAAGCTGGCCAAAGTATCTCCCGTCTCCATCTATAATTATTTCGGCAACAAGGAAGAACTTGTGCGGATGACACTGATCGATCTCATGAACAAAACCATGAGCAAGTATGAGGAATTGTTAGAGAGAATGATCCCTTTTCAAGAAAAAATGGAATTTTTTTTGCGCGAACGGGGTGAAATGGCGGAATGCTTGAGCATGGATCTTGTTCAAGTCAGCAGCGAGCCGGTGGTTCGTGAGCAAATCGAGGCGTTCTACAAGGAGCGTACGATTCCTTTTTTCATTAAATTGATCGAATTAGGTAAACAAGAAGGTTGTATCGACCCGAATCTTTCAATGGAAGCGGTATTACTTTATATTCAAATGTTTAAAGAAGTGCTGGCTGGACCAGGATTTATGGAACAGTCGAGCCCTACGATTCTTCAAGATATCGATCGCCTTTTCTACTACGGATTGATCGGAAAACCGCGGGTTACCGGAAGCGAAGATGACGTAGAGAGTGTCCGAAATGAATACCCCTTAAACAAACACTGAAAATTAAAAAAGCCTGTAAGATCAAGGCTTTTGATCATACTGGCTCTATTTTTAGTCTCATTCGTAAATATAAAAAGTCTCATTTGTAGCTATAATCGGTCTCAGTTGTAACCATTACTCACACTCACAATGTAAAGGCCTATCCTCAAACCTTAAAAGCCTTCATCGCTTTCCGGAGCTCTTTAAACGAAGGACGCTTGCCATACATCAGCACGCCAACCCGGTAAATTTTCGCAGCGAGCCAGCCGAGCAGGAACATCGTAGCTGCCGTCACACCGATCGAGAGCCAGATTTCCCACCAGGCCGGGTCGCTCATCCCGATCCGCAAAAACATAATCAGCGGCGAGAAAAACGGAACGAACGACATGGCGACGACGAACGGCGCATTCGGGCTTTGCAGGCCGAACATCGCAATCATAAAGGCTGCGATAATCAGGAACATGACCGGCATGATCGCCTGCCCCACCTCTTCGGTACGGCTGACCAGCGAGCCGACGGCGGCGAAGATCGTAGCGTAGATAAAGTAGCCGAGCAAGTAAAAGATGATAAAATATCCGAGCAGCGACAGCTGGATATCCCCCAGGCTGATGTTCAACTCGCTGATCATTTCTTTATTGTGCGGCATCAGCATGTTGGCCGCCCCGACGACGACGAACACGGCGATCTGAACGAGACCGAGCAGGCAGATGCCGATGATTTTGCCGAACATTTGCTTTAGCGGCGATACGCTGGAGATGAGCACCTCCATGACGCGCGAGCTTTTCTCCGCCGTGATCTCCGTCGCCACCATGTTGCCGTAGCCGATCACCGTCATATACAGCAGGAACAGCAGAGCGTATACGAGCACGTACGCGACAGCCATTTGCGACTCGGTCTTGCCGGTCGTCCCTTCCTGCACTTGAACCGTTTCGACGACAACAGGCGCATTCAGCTTCGTACGCTGCTCGGACGTCAGTCCGAAATCTTTCACGACGATTTCTGCTTTGATCACTTGCAGCACTCGCTTCAGCTTCGATTCCATCGAAAAGTCCATCGAGCTTTTGGAGTTGTAGATCACTTTCGGGAATCCTGCAGCCGGGTCCTCCATGAGCTCCAGGTACCCTTTCACATCACCCGCATCCAGCTTTTCTTTGCCCAGCTTGGCGTTCGCTTCCTTCGATCCGGCATCGCCGAGCATCACGATCTGCAATTCCGGCTCCGGCTGGCTCTCGTAGAAGCTTTTGAGCGAACGCGTCACTTCGGTTTCTTGACCCACGATCCCGACCTTAGCCGCCGAACCGTCTGAAGAAGAGAAATACGAGATGATAGCCGGTAAATTCATAATCACCGTCAGCACGATCGCAAAGATCAAGGTACTCACCGTGAACGCCTTGGCCCGAACCCGATTCATAAACGTAAATTTGATGACCGTCGACAGCTTATTCATGCTGACCACCTACCGTCTTTATAAAAATTTCGTTAAGCGTCGGCTCCACCAGCTGGAACCGGTATACTTCGGATTGAGACGAAGCGACTCTCAGCACTTCCTGCGCCACTTCCGGCCTTCCGATGCGAAGCTCGGTCCACGACTCGCGCACTTCCACCGAGAGCACGCCCGGGATCCGGTCCAGCCCTGTGATCTGCAGCTCCGTATCGAGCAGCACCTTTTCACGCGGGAATGAACGCTTGATCGACTTCAGGCTGCCTTTCAGCACCGTATTCGACTTATGCAGAATGCATATATTTTCGCAAAGCTCCTCGACATGATCCATCCGGTGGCTGGAGAACAAGATCGTTTTGCCTGCCTTGCGCAAATCCGTAACGGTTGATTTCAATAGCTCTACGTTTACCGGGTCCAATCCGCTGAACGCTTCGTCCAGGATCAGAATATCCGGATCATGAATGACGGCCGCAATAAACTGGATCTTTTGCTGGTTCCCCTTGGACAGCTCTTCCACCCGCTTATTGTAATACTCCGGCACTTCGAACCGCTCCAGCCATTCGCGCAAGCTGTTCTCGGCCTTCTGACGAGGGACCCCGCGGAGTTCCGCCAAGTACAGCACCTGCTCGCTCACTTTCACTTTCGGGTAAAGCCCGCGCTCCTCCGGCAAATAGCCAAGCAGCTGGCGAAGCTCGTCGGAATACCCTTGGCCCCTCCACAAAATACGGCCGTCATCCGGGTAGATCAGTCCCAGCACCATGCGCATCGTCGTCGTTTTGCCGGCTCCGTTCGCGCCGAGCAGTCCGAATATTTCACCCTGCCTGACCTCGAAATCGATCTGATTAACTGCTACCTTATCTCCGTAATTCTTGGTCACCTGCTCTACTTTGAGAGGGTTCATACACGTATAGCCCCTTTCCCGTTTGGTTGCTTCCTTTGGGCTGCAATGACGTGATGCAGCACTTCGTCCAGCTCGACCTGCTGACGCTTCACGATGGCGATTCCGGCATCCAAAAGCGCCTGCTCGGCTTGCTGCGCCTGGTTCGTCGTAATTCGCATCAAAGGTCCCTCTTCCCATTCGACCATACCGGGCAGCAGCTCCGGTTCGGGCAACGGCTGACCGACCCAGAACGTTTTCCAGCTATCGACGAGCGAATCTTTGTCGGTATATTCGAGCAGCTGTCCTTTATGAATGATCGCCACATAATCGGCAAGCCGCCGCACTTCTTCGATCGTATGCGTGGCCATTATGACCGAGCGGTTTCCGGCGGCCATGTATTGGCCGATCTCCTCCAGCATAATCCGCCAGGCATAAGGATCGAGTCCCGAGGACGGCTCGTCGAGCAGCAGCAGGTCCGGCTCCTGAGCGAGTGCCAGACTGAACAGCAGTCGGCGCTTCATCCCTTTGGACAACACTTTCACATTCGTCTTCGGATCGATTTCGAACCGTTCGGCAAGCGACAACCACTTGGCTTGATTCCAGGTCGGAAACCACCGCGAATGAAAAGCTACAAGCTCGCGCACTCTCCAACCGGCCTCTTCGGAGTAAGACGATTCCGGCACATAGCCGATGCGCCGCTTCACGTCTACTTCGAAGTCCTCGTATCGCTTACCGAACACTTCGATCGTTCCACGGTCCGGCAATACTGTATTCATCATCATCTGAAACAAGGTCGTCTTCCCCGATCCATTCGAGCCTACCAGCGCTACAATAAGGCCGGGCTCTACGTTCAGCTCGATCGGACCCAACTGGAACGATTCGTATCGTTTCTCCGCACCGTTCACCGATATGACGTACGAGTTCATTCCTGCTTCCCTCCATTTTCCGGTTGCGCTTGTTCCGGTGGCATCCACTTGGCCAGACACTGTTCAAAAATCTGAATCGTCTCTTCCCGCGAGCAGTGAACTCTCTTTGCCGTCTCGATTGCTGCGCGAAACCCTTCGATCACGGCATCCGCCCTATATTGTTCCCTCTCGGTCACACCCACGGAGGCTACGAACGTTCCCGTTCCTTGCCGGGTGCGAAGCAGCCCTTCTCCCTCGAGGTCCTGATACACTCTTCGAATCGTTATAATGCTGCAACCGAGCTCCTGTGCAAATTCTCGTATGGACGGGAGCAATGTGCCTTCCGGCAGATGGCCGCTTAGTATTAAAGATCGGAGCTGAACTTCAATCTGATGGTACATCGGTTCCGCCGATTCCGCCGAAACCTGAATTGGGATGCGCACAACGTTACCTCCTTCCGCTTGCTGCCGCTGTCAGCGTCATCTCGCGTACTCCCGTCTGCGGATTTTATCATTCGTCATCCTGCCCCAGAACCAGCCCCAAAGCGCCGTAATCACCAGACAAAAGACGGCTGCGAGCAGACCCGCTTTTTGGGCGAAGATTACCGAATGCTCCACAAGACCGAAGTTCCAATACCAGCAGAGCCCGCTAACTACCATGTACCCGGCAACCGAGATCATACAAAACCAAAAGTATGACTTTCCGGAGCCGCTCAGCTCCTTATAAGCAAACACCATCGATGAGCAAGCTCCAACGCACATCCATAATACGGCGAACGAGATATATTCCGTCACTGTAAGTATGTCATCCAACAGACTGATGAAATAAAGCGGTATGAATAAGATCGCAGACATAATCAACAAGTTGATTCCAATCTGTACGTACCGGGCCCATACCAGCTCCTTGGTGCTGATGGGCAGGGACCGCAAGTACAGCAGCTTCTTGGTGAACACATCGCTCTGCCAGTAACTGCGATACTCCCCGCTCATTACGAATCCGATACAGCTCAGGCTGCACAGAAACATAAGATCCGCCAGAAAACCTACCCCGCCCCGATTCCCCGTCGTCTCGAACAAGTCGGTAACGATGAAGGAGCCGAAAAAACAAAAGTAAATGTACATAAACGCGGAAATGATATATCCCCACTTCGCCCTTTTCATATCCGCCTTAACGATAAACCATATGTTGCTCCACATCCGGCATCACCTTTCGATGTAGTGTGCATACTGTGTATATTTATATTAACAGTATACCCACTTATTTTTTAGATTTCAAGTTTATTTTTCAATTTCCGGTCTGTTTCCATCGAAAAAAAGCCCATCCCGGCGAAAATCCGCCAAGACAGGCTTAGTTAACTTGTCCATCCGCTGCATCCGCAATCCCGAATCAGAGACCCGCTCCGAAGATCGCGTCGAGAAGCGGTTTCGTATCGCCGCCCGGATAGATCCAATACAGCAGCAAATATACCGTCGCCCCTGTAATCGCCGTGATAAACCATACGATCGACGTGATCGGTCCAATTTTCCGGTGCTTCGCCAGCTGATTGGTGAATCCCCATCTTAAAGTAATGATCCCGAGCACACCGCCCACGGTGGCCAGCGTAATATGGAACAGCAGGAAAACGAGATAAAAGATTTTAACGTTATGCGGTCCGCCAAACTCCGTGTTGCCGGAAATAAATGTACGTGACACATATACGATAAAAAACAGCGTTGCAAATGCGGCCGCCCACATCATTAATTTGCGATGACCGGCGATATTGCGCTTCGCGATTTGAATCCAGCCGAGTGCGACGAAGATGGCGCTTATTACGATAAACGAAGTGCTTATAGTCGGTAAAATCGTCCCCATGTTCTACATCCTCTCCACTACAAAACCGGTTCCGGCTCCAGATCGTCCTTCTTCCGTTCCCGGACGTACCAGTTGAAAAAGATATACGCAAGTGCGGCACCATATGTGATCTCTTGCATAATTTTCATGATAACTCCGCCGAGCTGCTGATCTTCCCGCGAATCGAAGATTGCGAAAAATTCAGGTCCCGAGAAGTTGGCGAGCAGTTCCTGCGAATTAGCCGGCACGCAGTAGCCCATCGCCGTAGCCCACATTTGCGGGTCGTTGTACGTGGCATATACGGCCGTGTTGGCAAAAATGATGAGCGCACAAGCCGGAGTGATCAGCACGCCGTTAGCGAATATAAACGCCATCTTCTTCAGTTCACTCAGCCGTCCATATTCCGGCAGCGGCGATACGATCGGCCACCACATCATAAAGGAAGTGAGCAGCAGAACGAAAAAGTAGATCGTGTGCACCGTATAATGGGTCATCACATAATCGTGAATAGCCGGCAGATGATAAAAGGAAAACAACATGTTAAAGGTTACTACAGCTATTAAAGGCTTTGTCAGCGTATTGATAATGGCACCAACCGGCTTTATATTCATCACGGGCCGGATCATCCAGGCCGGTATCCCGATTAATATAAGCGGTGGCGCAACCAGATAAGCAAGCGACATGGCCGTCATATGCGCACTGAATATTAAATGCCCGAGCAGTTCCAGCGGACCGCCGTCAGCCAAGTAATAGATGGTGATCCCAAGAAGAAACATAGTCTTTTTGCTTCTCGATACCGGCTCGCTATCCGCAAACAACGAACGCTTCGGTCCGATTAGGATCAGGTAACCTACTCCGATCGCTATCATTAAAGCCAGTTTCCAAGGGCTCCATAATTCGGCAAAAGAAAAGTACTGCAAGCCTAACACAGCTTTCCCTCCTATCTTCGTTTTCCATGCGGATGATTTATACTTGGAGTTAGTTGCTCGCCGTCATGAAAAACGCACTTCATTCCGTGCCATTATATCACGGCTGGCTTCTATCTCCAACAACCATACAAGAAGAGCCGCACCTTACATAATCCCCCACAAATTGGGGCTTTGGCTTCGATGCTGATCCAGGTATTTGGTGGGAACCGCGAATCCGTAATCACTCTACACATTCAAAAAAAAGGGGGGCTTTTTTTTGTCAAAAAAGTCCCCCCGGCTTATTACCACCATATCATATACACGGCTGCTGCCACTCCGGTTAGAGCGACGATCAATCCTGAAGCGATTCCTACGATTGCAAATCCGTGTCCGCGGTCCTTCATGTGCATCCAGAAAGCAAGCTGGAAAATCACCTGAACAATCGCCAAAACTACTATAAACAAAATCGTAAACGTTTTTCCCATCTCGGCCATTACGATTGCGAACGCGAGCGCAGTCAGGACCAGAGACAAAATAAATGACAAGTAATGGTTTTTCGGGCCCTCATGAACGTGAGGCCGCTTGCTCGTATGTTCCGTAGCGGAATGATGATTGGCTGCCATGTTCTAGCCCACCTTTCCCATCAAGTATACGACGGTGAAAATGAAAACCCATACTACGTCGATAAAGTGCCAGTACAGTCCGAATACGTAGAGCTTCGGAGCCGTAACCACCGTCAGTCCTTTTTTGGTCATTTGCAGCAAAAGGGCGATGAGCCACAAAAGCCCGAACGCTACGTGAGCGCCGTGGAAACCGACCAGTGTGTAAAAGGCTGAACTAAATGCGCTAGTCGAGAACGTATGTCCTTCATGCACATATTCAAAGAACTCGTAAATCTCAAGGCCCAGGAATGCAAAGCCCAGAATACCTGTGATGATAAACCACAAATAAATTTTCCCTATATCTTTGCGGTGCAGCGCTTGGATTGCCAGTACGCTTGTCATACTGCTGGTCAAGAGAAGCAGGGTGGCGGCTCCCACCATGCCAAGCTTGAACAATTCATCGGCGGCCGGGCCGTCTCCGATCTGATTCCGCAATCCGATAAACACCGCGAACAAACTACCGAAGAGAACCGTTTCTCCGCCAAGGAACAACCAAAAGCCGAGTATCTTATTGCGTCCTTCCAGAGTCGCTGATTCCGGTTGGTCAGGCAAGTTCTTGCCGGTCAATTCAGCGTGATTCATACCTTCGCCCCCTTATCCTGCAGCTCTTCGACTTCGATGTGGTAGCCGTGATCGTCATAGAGCGAACGAAGGAGCATGCATACGAGAGTGACAAGAATGCCGCCTGCGGCTACATAATAGTTGTGATACATGAACCCGAAACCTGCAATGAACAATCCGAGCGACATAACAAACGGCAAAATCGTCGGATTCGGCATATGAATCGCACTGATTGGTTCTGCAGGAGTCATTTCCTTGCGGCCTTCCATTTTCTCTTTGAACAGCGGGTCCAATCCGCGGACAAGCGGAAGCTGCTTAAAGTTGTACTCCGGTGCCGGAGAAGGAATTGCCCACTCCAGCGTACGGCCGTCCCAAGGATCGGCAGGAGCGTTTTTCGGTTTCATCGATGTAATGAGGATGTTCAGAAGCACAAAGATTGTACCAACCCCCATCAAGATGGCGCCGATCGTACTGATAAAGTTAAACGTATCGAACTCTTGTCCGGGCAAGTAGGTGTATACCCGGCGCTGCATCCCCATCAGACCGAGGAAATGCTGCACGAAGAACGTCAAGTGGAAACCGATGAAGAACGTCCAGAACGACAACTTGCCGAGCCCTTCGTTCAACATGCGCCCGAACATCTTCGGCCACCAATAGTACAAACCTGCAAACAAACCTAACACAAGACCGCCGACAATTACGTAATGGAAGTGCGCTACAACAAAGTAAGTATCATGATACTGGAAGTCAGCCGGCGGCGATGCAAGCATGACCCCGGTCATACCGCCCATAACGAACGTCGGAATGAAACCCAAGGCGAACAAGCTTGCCGTCGTGAAACGAATATGTCCGCCCCACAAGGTGAACAGCCAGTTAAAGATTTTAATACCGGTAGGTACTGCAATCAACATCGTAGCGATGGAGAACAAAGCATTGGCGACCGGACCGAGGCCAACCGTAAACATATGGTGAACCCAAACCATGAAGCCCAGGAAGCCGATAATAACAGTTGCGAACACCATAGCGCTGTAACCGAACAGACGCTTGTTGGAAAACGTACTGATAACTTCGGAGATAATACCGAAGGCCGGCAAAATCAGAATGTAAACTTCGGGGTGCCCGAAGATCCAGAACAGATGCTGCCAAATGACGACGTTACCGCCGGCGCTTATATCGAAGAAGTTGGCTTCGAACAGCCGGTCGAACATAAGCAGAACAAGTCCTACCGTAATGGCCGGGAACGCGAGCAAGATCAGACCCGACGTAATAAAAGATGCCCAAGTAAAGAGCGGCATACGCATGAAAGACATACCAGGCGCACGCATGTTAATAATGGTGACGAGGAAGTTAATGCCCCCGATCAGCGTACCGATACCGGCTATCTGCAGACCGAGAACGTAGAAGTCGATACCTTTACCGCTATATTGCGGTGAAGAGGACAATGGCGTATAAGCCGTCCACCCTGCATCAGGCGCTCCTTCCAGAAACCAGCTCACGTTCAGCAGCAGGCCGCCCAGGAAGAACAGCCAGAAGCCGAGTGCGTTCACGAACGGATAAGCAACGTCGCGCGCTCCGATCTGGAGCGGGATGATCGCGTTCATGAAGGCGAAGATAAGCGGCATCGCCGCAAGGAATATCATGGTTGTACCGTGCATAGTCAGCAGCTGGTTGAACATCGATGCATCGATAGCATCGTTCATCGGTTTGATCAGTTGAATCCGGATGAGGATGGCTTCCAGGCCGCCAAGCAGGAAGAATAGCGCCCCACCGATTAGATACAGAATCCCGATTTTTTTATGGTCAACGGTTGTGAGCCAATCCATCAGCCCGCTGTACTGCTTTTTAGCCGCATGTGAATGTGCCAACGTATTACCCTCCTAGAACTTTTTCCTCCGATGTGAATTTGGCCTGGCATTCGCCAAATTCACACTCGAAAAAGTTTTACTTCGAAAGCTGCGCAATTACGCGTTTATTTCTGTGTCTGACCGGCCAAGTATTCAACCAACGCATTGATTTGCTGATCGTTCAGATCAAGGCTCTGCTCCATTTTGCTGCCCGGAACATTTTTCGGATTCGGCATCAGGTTGCCCGGTTTAACCGCTTGTGGATCGTCGAGCCAAGTTTTCAAGTTATTCTTCAAATCTTCAGGCGAGCGGTTGATCAAAATTCCGGCAACGGTCGAGCGGTTTGCGTAATCGACCAGGTTAGGGGCCACTTTACCGCCTTCGACTTGCTTAGTCTGGGTATTGTAGATGGCATGGCACGCAAGACATTGATCTTTAAATATTTTCTCGCCTTCCTGAGCCAGAACCGATGTCGGCGCAGCCGTTGGCGATTTCATTCTGCTGATCCAGCGGTCGAATTCCTCCGGCGTAACGGCTTTCACTTTAAATTCCATCAAGGCGTGAGAATCGCCGCACAGCTCGGCGCACTTGCCGTAATAGGTTCCCGGTTCATCCGCTTTCAAGTAATGCATGTTCGTCATGCCCGGGTTCGTATCTTTCTTACCGCCAAGAGCCGGTACCCAGAAAGAGTGAATGACGTCGGCCGATTCCAGATGGAAGGCGATCGTACGCCCGGTTGGAATAATCAGGTCTTGAGAAGTGTTGATCTTCTCGTTCATATATTCGAATTCCCACCAGAATTGGTGTCCGGTTACTTTAACCTGCAGCGCATTAGGATCATTCGAGTAGTCTTTGTCCAATTCGAACGTATACTTAACGGTCGGAATCGCAATGATGATGAGCAAAATGAACGGAATAACCGTCCAGATGATCTCCAGCTTATGATTGCCCTCGACCTGTTTCGGAACGCCGGTTTGTCCTGGACGTTTTCTGAAGCGTACGAGCACGAACACATAAATGATCGCCACGGTGACGAATACACCGATCATCACGATCAAAGAGAGGTAAATGACCGATAATTGCTTCTCCGCAACCGGACCTTTAGGATCCAGCGCCGTCAGATTTTCCAAACCACATCCCGTAAGCACGAACGTCAATAACGCGAAAAGCGGAATCAAACGCCATGCAGACTTCCACCGTCTCATTTTACTCATCAACCCCAATTCTCTGTGTTTAATAGACCGATCAACGCGCTGAGATCAATCTATTAGCGCTATCATGGATGGCCACAATTTGTCAACAAACTTAATCACCCTATTAACTATAAATTCGCGGCATCTTTTTGTCAATCGCAATGGGAAAGTTCACAAATTGTTCTAAATCAACGGTATTCAGCCTTTTTTCCTCCCTCGATTTCTTAGAAAAGGGCTCATAAAGGTTATTTCCATAATACGGCCCCTTTATGCAAAAACGAATGCTTTTTTAGGCAAACCACGCTGCGGCGTTCATGCATAATCCGTCCGAAATAACAAACCCTATAAAGGGACTTTATACGATGAGGAGGTACTTCATGAACCGCCTGACTGTAGTCCGATCGTTGGCCGTCCTCGCCGCCGCTGTCGTCTGGATATCTGCCTGCTCGTATCAGAAGCACTTTGAAGCCGGTCCTTCCGATTACGGCAGCCGGACGGAATCCCACGAGCGTTCCGGGTTTCGGACCTATAACACGCAGCTGAAAGCCGCCGACCACCACAATAACAGTCTTCAGTTCACTCAATCCACCACAGATGCCGTAGACGATATGAAGGGAATACGCAGCTCCTTCGTCTTCGTGACCGACAAAAATGCCTATGTGGCAATCGTGCTGGATAAGACGGCGACCGGGACCAAGGGGAAAGGAACCATTTTGTTCAGCGACCGGACGATCGCTTCGCCCGGAGTGGACGACCATTCCGATGTCTCTTACGTGCTCCCGAAGGGTGACGTCGTAATGGACAAGTACAGCTTCGATACGATTCCGAATCCGCAGGATCTCTCCAGCGAGCTTGTGAAGGAATTGTCCGCCCTTGTAAGGCAGCATCATCCGAATATAACGAACGTCTTCATCTCGGCCAATCAGCAGTTCATTAACCGTATGAGTACCTATGCGCTTGAAGTATGGAAGGGCGGGTCGCTTCAGCCTTACGTTGCGGATTTCAACTCTTTGGTTAAAGATCATTTCGGCGACCACGGCATTATTGAGACGAATCCGTAAGAAAAACGTCTTTTCACCGAGTTTCTTCATCTAAATAAGAATCAATTTCAATGAGAATAGTGGATGCTCCACAACCGCCAAGGCTATAACGCTTTTGGCGTTTTTTTCGTTTGCCGTCGTACATGATTTGCCGGATTTCTTATAATCGTGAACAGAAAGGTCTTGAATCCTACTTTGAGTTCTGCAAGATGAAAGGGCATGGAACAGGTATCCGTACCTCGAACCGAAACCGTTCAGGATGGGTAATGAACAATTAGTCGCCCGAAACTATACGATAACGAATCCGGGATTAGGGAATTTTTCCTACTTACAGCGATTTATCGGCTATCGCTCGGATAGATATGTCCGGACACTTGAGTCTTTCGACAAATATACTCCATACAATTACAATCTATACCTTTTTTGTTTTCTTCCTATGCAGGAATTTGTCGGTATTAATCGAATTATAGTCCTATACAACCAAGCCGTATAGGATGGACTACTTAAGGACGGTGCAACGGATGGAGAAATCAACTGGAATTGGCCTTATACTTGCGCTTATCGCAGTAGGGCTGGGCATGGTGATGAAGGGAGCCAGTCTGGTCTCGCTGGCTAACCCGGCCGCTTTGCTCATTATCATTTTAGGTACGATTGCGGCCGTGTTCATCGCCTTCCCGATGAACGACCTCAAAAAGGTACCGAAGCTGTTCGCCATTTTGTTCAAGCAGCAAAAGCTCGTATCCAAGAAGGAACTGATCCAATTGTTTATTGAATGGGTCACGATTACCCGCCGCGAAGGTTTGCTCGCGCTGGAAAGCAAGGTCGACGAGATCGACGATATGTTTCTGCGCAACGGAATGCGTATGATTATTGACGGCAGCGACCAGGAGTTTATCCACGATGTGCTGATGGAAGAAATATCGGCTATGGAAGAACGGCATCGTTCCGGCGCGCTGATCTTTACTCAGGCGGGTACATATGCTCCAACACTGGGGGTACTCGGTGCTGTCGTCGGTCTGATCGCCGCGCTCAGCAACCTGAACCAGGTCGAACAGCTGGGCCATCTGATCTCGGCCGCCTTCGTGGCGACGCTGCTCGGTATTTTTACTGGCTACGTGCTGTGGCATCCGTTCGCCAACAAACTGAAGCAAATATCCAAGAAAGAAGTCGAGTTGAAGATGATGATGGTAGAAGGCTTGCTGTCGATTCAGTCCGGTATATCCGCTATCGCGATCGAACAGAAGCTGTCTGTCTATTTGCCGCCGTCCGAGCGTTACTCCGACCAAAAAGGAGAGGTAGGCAGTGAACAAGAAGCGCAAGCAGCATCATGAAGACCATATCGACGAGACTTGGCTAATTCCTTATGCGGATCTGCTGACGCTTCTTCTGGCGTTATTCATTATTTTGTTCGCTTCCAGTCAGATGGATTCCAAAAAATACGATTCGATCATGAAAAGCCTGAATTCCGCTTTTACTGGGGGCTCCAGTTTCTTTGATCAGCCTGAGGTCATTCCGCTGATCGACCCTCCCGCTTCGGATATCAAGAAAAAGGATCAGGACGGCAAGTCGGCTCAAGAGATTAAAGCCGAGCAACAGCAGCAGCTGATTCAAAAAGAAACGGCCGAGTTGAAGGAATTGAAACAAAAGATCGATCAATATATTCAGGACAATAACCTGGATACCCAACTGGAAACGAAGCTGACCCACGACATGCTGATGATTACGATTCGGGACAACGCCTTGTTCGCTTCCGGAAGCGCTAATCTGAAAACCGATGCCCAGAAGCTGGCTGTCACGATCTCGGACATGCTGACGCAGTACCCGCAATATCAGATCGAAGTGGCCGGACATACGGATAACGTACCGATCCGAAATGCAGAATTCGATACGAACTGGGATTTGAGCGCCAAGCGTGCGATCAATTTCATGAAAATTTTGCTTCAAAACGACAAGATCAGTGCCGAACGTTTCCGTACGATTGGATATGGAGAGTTCCAGCCGATCGATACGAACGATACAGCCGAAGGAAAAGCCAAAAACCGCCGGGTTGAAGTATCGATTCTCCGCACAATCAAGGAACCGGATACGCTTAGCGTCACCGGCAACCCTTAAGGCATACCTACAAGACCAGAAGAGCTTCCGCTAATGGAGCTCTTCTTTTTTGCATCCTTTGCGAATAGGATAATACATGAAACGTCTTCCGTTCCGGCTTCATAACGAGCGAAACAAACTCTTCTGGAGGAGGAGATCGATGTGCAAAAAACCATTTTCGTATTCACAGGGCCGGACGGTTCCGGACGCAAGACGATCGCCGATATGACGGGAGCGACGCTAGAACTGACCAAAGTGTTATCCTATACGACCCGGGCGAGGCGAGCCGGAGAGCAGGACGGTCAAGATTACCACTTCATTGCTGCGGATTCCTTCCTGGAATCGGAACGACGCGGCGAGTTCGTAGAGAGTGTGCACATCGACGGCCAACTGTACGGAATCAAGCACGCCGACATTTTGCGGTTATGGGAGGAGCACGGATTTGTGTACGTCATCTTGAATCCGGATGGGGCGCGTATATTGAAGCAAGCGTTCGGTCGCTCAGTCGTGAGACTGTTCGTGTATGCAGACCGGCCTTCCGTATTGAAGAGGCAGCGTGACCGCGGAGACAGCGACGAGCTGGTCTCGGCCCGCATGGCCTACTACGACGAAGCGATGTCCGCACTGCCGGAGTGCGAGTATGCGTATGAGAATGTCGACCTGGCCCACACTGTCTTCGCTATATCGAATACGATAGAGCCGTACATGAACCGGCAGCTTCTACAATTGGATTGATCCTATCCCCCGCCAAACCGACGGGGTTTTTTCTTGTTGCATTTTGTGACACAATAGAGGGGAGGAGGGATATACGGATGAGAATCATATCCATCGAACCAACGCCTAGTCCGAACTCGATGAAAATTAACTTAGATGAAGCCTTGCCAAAAGGCGCGATGCGAACGTATACGAAAGCGAACACCGCCATGCCCGTTCCGTTCCGGAGCATTCTGGAAATACCCGGGGTGACCTCCATCTTCCATACCGCCGACTTTATCGCTGTGGATCGGCATCCAAAAGGCGACTGGCAGGCGATTCTCGCAGCTATACGGTCCATACTGGGATCGGACGAGGTTCAGACCTCGGTCGTGCCGGAGAGCATAGATGCCGATTCATTCGGTGAAGCTTCCGTCCTTGTCCAATCGTTTCGTTCCATTCCTATGCAAATACGCGTCCGGTCCGGGGGCGAAGAAGTCCGGAGGGCAATGCCCGAACGGTTCATAGAAGCAGCTATGAACGCCGGCAACGCTTCACCCAATCTGATCAAGGAGCGAAAGCTGGAAGAGATCGGGATTCGCTATGGAGAACTCCAGGAGATAGCCGACCAGATCGTTCAGGAGCTGGATGCGACGTATGACCAGACAAGGCTGAATGAACTGGTGAAAGCGGCCCAATCCGCCGGAGTGGACGGGACAAGCGAGCCTGCGATCCAGCCGGAACTGGGTTTAGCTGAAATCGAACGTCATCTGGATGACCCTGACTGGAAAAAGCGGTACGCCGCCCTTCAGCAAATTAAACCGTCCATGGAGAGCCTGCCGCTGCTGGCCAAGGCGCTGAACGACCCGCAAGCGTCAATCCGGAGACTGGCCTCCGTCTATATCGGCGATATTCGCGAGCCGGAAGTGCTGCCTTATTTGTATCAGGCGCTGCGCGATAATTCTGTGTCCGTCCGAAGAACGGCAGGAGATACGATCTCCGATATCGGAGATCCGGCGGCCATTGATGCGATGACCGAGTCGCTCCGCGATTCGAACAAGCTCGTCCGCTGGAGAGCCGCACGTTTCTTGTACGAGACCGGGGACGAACGTTCGTTGCCGGCACTGCTGGAGGCGGCCGATGATCCCGAATTTGAAGTGCGTATGCAGGTCAAACTGGCTATAGAACGGATTGAAGGCGGAGTAGCAGCCGAAGGTTCCGTATGGCAGCAAATGACCCGAAGGAACGATAACTGATCTGCTAAACACTTTTCTTTTCCGTTGCCCCTCGACGTGTTGACGAAACTGCCGACCCTAGACATCACCTGCTTGCCGCTTTCGGTGAAAATTCTTGCTTGATGTGCGAACAGAACGTGTTCAGTCTCGCCGAATGCGGAACGGATGTCCTATAACAAAATAAGAGGCTTTTGCGCCCTCTATTTTCGGCATATGGGGACGGTTGAAGCGAATAAGAGCGGTTTGGACCCTTTATTCCAGCCAACTGATGGGGAATGTACCCTTTTCGAGGGGATTAGCAGTTCCAAACCACCCTTTTTTCCCCACCCAATCTGGTTTTGGACAAAATAACGGGTACAAACCGCTCCTATTTGCTTCCTTCCCCCGCTTATAGAAGGGCAGCAGAAGATCCAAACCGGCCATCCACCCACACTATGAACGGTTTACGAAACTTGCTGACTCGACAAACATGATGGCCCTGGCCCCTTCTCTGTTTTTCACGGTGAAGAACATGTGCTGATATGTAAAAAAGACGCCTCCAATACCACTAAAGATCGTGGTTAGAAAGCGTCTTTCTCGTGTTATTTGCCTCTGGGCGCTCCGCGGCGACCAGCGCCTGCGAATCCTGGACCGGGACGGTTTTTGCCGGCCCCCCCCCCGAAGGTTGACCGGGAACTTCCCGGTCCTTTGCCGAACCCTTTCGATAAGCCTCTGCCTGCTCCTCCGTCCGCCGATCGCTTCGCCCCTTGGCGGCCCGTATCGGACTTCCGGTATTTCGAAGCGGCCGAATCGGAGCTTTTACGGGAGCCTGCTGGCTTCCCAGCTGTCTTCTTGACCACCTCGCTGGAAAGCAGTCCACCCGTCTGATCACGGCGCGGCAGCTTCATGCCGATCTTGCTTTCCAGCTTCGCCAGTCTCAGACGATCGCGTGCCGTCACGAGTGTAATCGCGATACCGCTCTCCCCTGCTCGTCCGGTACGACCTATACGGTGAATGTACCACTCGAAATCTTGCGGCACATCGTAGTTGAATACATGGGTAACTCCCTCGATATCAAGCCCGCGAGCAGCGATATCTGTCGCAACGAGCACTTGGAGCTTCGCTTCGCGGAACCGCTTCAGGACGAATTCCCGCTTGGCCTGGGACAGATCCCCATGCAACACGTCGGATTCAATGTCCGCTTTTTGCAGCGCTTCGTTCACGACATTCGCCCGGCCTTTGGAACTGCAGAAAACCATCGCCAAGAAAGGACGGTAATGTCCGATCAACTGAATAAGCGTATTGTTTTTTTCCGTTTCCGGCGTTTCGACAGCAGCTTGTTCAATTTCATCTACCGTTACTTGCTTGCCGGCTATTTTCAACTGATCCGGCTTGCGCATGTAGCGCTCCGCCAATTGACGGATCGGTTGAGGCATCGTAGCGGAGAAGAGCATCGTTTGCCGTTTCTCCGAAGCCAGGGCGAGGAGTGTCTCGACTTCCTCCAGAAATCCTCGGCGAAGCATCTCATCCGCTTCATCGACAACAACCAGACGTACGCCGTTGAGGGATAACGTCTCTCTCTTCACATGGTCAAGCAAACGGCCCGGCGTACCGACAACGATCGTCGGCACTTGCTCCAGTTTACGGTTTTGACGGTCTATATCCGTTCCTCCGTAGATCGCCTGCACTCCAGCGCCGACAACCGAAGCCAGTCTTTCCGTTTCTCTGGCAATCTGTACGGCGAGTTCACGGGTAGGCGTAACGATCAGAGCCTGAGTAAACGGCCGATTCGGTTCCACCTTTTCCAAGATCGGGAGCACAAACGCTAATGTTTTGCCCGTCCCCGTCTGGGCTTGTGCCGCTACGTCACGACCTGCGAGCAGCAGCGGGATCGCTTTGGCCTGCACCGGTGTCGGATCAGTAATTCCATAAGCAGCCATCGCTTTCTGGAGCTCCGGGCGAACGCCTAATTTTATAAAATCTTCAGCCATGGTACACCTCTTTCTAAGGACTTGCCGTCCGGCGATTAGCCCGATTATTATGATTCCCACTATACCATACCGCAATTGATGTTCACAAACCGCCGATAAAGGCAGAAAAAAGACTGCCGGCTTCCGCCGACAGTCTTCACTGTGAGTTTACGTAAGCGGGTGATGGGAATCGAACCCACGCTACCAGCTTGGAAGGCTGGAGTTCTACCATTGAACTACACCCGCAAATGAAAAAGTCGGGACGACACGATTTGAACATGCGACCCCCTGGTCCCAAACCAGGTGCTCTACCAAGCTGAGCTACATCCCGATAATATAATGCCGGTGAAGGGACTCGAACCCCCACGGTTTCCCTCACGATTTTGAATCGCGCGCGTCTGCCAATTCCGCCACACCGGCTTAAGGTATAAGCGGACGACGAGATTCGAACTCGCGACCCTCGCCTTGGCAAGGCGATGCTCTACCACTGAGCCACGTCCGCATACGATTCAATCCATGCGTTCAGGATTCTAATTATACACAATCGACGTTCAGGTGGCAATATAAAATTGCATATCCATACGAAGGATTGCATAAGCAGCATCCCAAACTAGGGACAAAATATGGACTGCAACCCTGAGGTTAGAGTCCATACTTGCAAGTAAATCATCAATGCGGTCGAGAGGACTCGAACCTCCACGACTGTTACATCACTAGAACCTGAATCTAGCGCGTCTGCCAATTCCGCCACGACCGCACAATATGAAGTTGATAAAATGCGGTTGAGAGGACTCGAACCTCCACGGGCGTACGCCCACTACCCCCTCAAGATAGCGTGTCTGCCATTCCACCACAACCGCGTATGAAAGAAGGAACAATCATTGTTGTTCCCTGAAAACTGAATGCGAACCGAAGAAGAGAGAGATTGAAACGTTACCTCAAGGGCTCTTGAGGCCTCCACGAAAGTTCGTGAAGTA
>NZ_JACXJA010000026.1 GCF_014705615.1 Paenibacillus oceani | reverse complement strand
TCCTTGGACCATCGCTACACCCGTTTAGCGGCTGGTTGACCTCTAATAATTCCATTCGCTACCACATGCTAGGGGTGCGGAATGTGAGTTTGCAGATAACCTCGCGAACAGGCTTTGTCTGATAATCCGGCTGCTGTTACTCGTTCAAATAGGTTTTGGCCCGATTTTGAATCATCATAACATCCGCAAAGTAACGGGATAACGGAATGACAAATTGCCCTCCCCAGCGGATGCATGAATCCTCCTGAAAATAGATAAAAAGTGAACCAAGCTCTCTTGCTTAAACGCAGGGATCTTGCTCAAAATAAGCCAAACCAACGCCAACCGGCTTCGATTCCTGTGGCTGTGCAGGAAAGCGCTCCATCCACCTTACCTGCTCCGCAGGCCAAAAACCTGCGCGTAGGCAGGAATGTTGCCGGTGGGAGCCGCAGCGTGCATCAGCAGCAAGGTACGCCCACGCGGTCGAACGGATTCGCTGCATCCCCGCAAAACCCTCCGGTTCAAGTCGGTCGTCTCGGGCAAAGTACGAAACATCCGGCAGGAATGGGCTGCTTTTGAAACGAAAGGACCTCAAATTCCACTACAAGTGGAGTCTGGGGTCCTTTTTCCCGAGAATAACCTGTTCCAAGTCGAACTCAATCTATTGCAAAAAAATTCGTAGCCCGCCCCCTGATCTATAGTCGCGCCTAAACCAAACTGTCCGTCAGCCAGTCGCCGACAATGGAAGCGATCTCCTGGCTATCGCCGGAGCTTGCAGGGCTTCCCTCAACGTAATTATCCACTTCGTGGGCCGTTACCCCTCATACTCGATGCGGATCAGAGATAAAGGCGGCAGTTCGATCGTCTCTGTTGCGGTCTGTGCCATCGACTCCGTGAGAGACGATCGCTCGTTAGCCGCTGTCATCAGCACAGCGGAACGCCAGCGGGACGAGTCCATCCGGATTGCCGCTTGAGCCGGGCGGATTACGGAGCGGTTGCTTACAAACAGCCATACCGAGCCGCCGCTTCGCATCGCAAAGGCGTCCAGCTGTCTTCCGGCTCCCTCTTCCGCTGCGGATGCGCTTTCCCCTTGGCTTTCCACGCTCACGCTCACCAACCGGACTTCGGCCCGACTTGCGTCACCGTCCAGGACTCCACCCCCTTCGCGGCCCCCACCTTCCCCGGCTTGCGCAAGCGGCTTTACGGAAAGCGGAAGACACTCGCCCGGGAAAACCGGGCGGTACAGCCGGTACAGCGCGGCGATCGACGTTGCGGACACATCGCCGTGGTCGCAGCGGATCATGCCCATCACATTAAGCAAATGATAGTAGTTCGCAACGGCCAGATCGGGTGCCAGGCGCGCCAGCGCATGAATCATGCCCGAGTAAAACAGGCCGTGGCTTACGTCGTCCGGTTCGTAAAATCCCCGCCCGTCCCAGTGGGAGGCGGACATCCAATAGTTCCATTCCGTCAGCGCAACCTTCGCCTGCGAGCCTGCCTCCCGGCAATCCCGGATTAAGGTCCGCAGGTCGTCCGTTATTTTCTCCACGCTGTCCGCCGCATTGTCTAGCTGCCGCTGCGGATCGGCGAATTTCTGGCCTTTGTACCGGTTAATCGAGACGACGTCGAACAAGTCGCGGCCATCCTTCAGCAGCGTTTCCCGCCAACCGGAATCGGGCTGCCACACGCCGACGGACGTCGGCTCGCCCAGCGCCACGATAACCGCCTTCGGGTAACCTTCGCGCACCCGGGGGACGAAATCGCGCAGAGCCCGGACATACATGGACGCATCCATATGCGACAGCTCCCACCGGCCATACTGCTCGTTGCCCATCTGAAAATATAGGTCCGGAAGCTCCATCCCGCGCCGGCTGTACCAGTCCTTGCAATAGCCGGCCCACTCTCCCGCTTCCTCCGGCGTGCCCGTGCCGATATTCACCGTTATAAACGGCTGTATGCCCTGCGCTACGCACATGTCCAAATATTCGCCGGTGCCGAACTCATACTCCAGCCGGCTTTTATTAACAGGATCGTGGCAGACGGGGCGCAGGTGAGCCGGGCCGGTTCCGAGCCGCCAGTGATACGCCGTCGACGTGCAGCCTCCGGGAAAACGCAGCACCGGCAGACGCATCGATTCGATCGTCTCCATCAGCTCCGCGTGAACCGCCGGCTGCCCTGCCGGACGAAGATGAATCTGGTCGAAGCAGGCGAAGCCGGGACCGTCGACCGATACGACGAATACGGCTTCCGGATCGTCCGCGGGGCACTCGAATTCAGCCGTGTACTTTTTCCAATAAGCCGTATCCACGGTGACCCGGGCTGTGCCATAATCCGGGTCGCGGACCGGAAGCGGCCTCAGCGACAGCTCCAGCCCGAAGGGCTGATGCTTCGCCATCGCCCATACCTCCGCGACGAGCCGTTCCCCGGCCTTCACTCTCCGGCCGGTCTGCAGCATCGCTCCGCTGGCGCGGCCCGCATACACCAAAATCGTCTGCGCGTCCCCGCCGTTCATGCCCAGCCCCGGTACGAGCCGGTACTGGACGCCGGCATAATGATTGCCCCGCGGTTGCCAGCCGGGCGCCAGGCCGTCCGCCCCCTCGGGGCCGAAAAATTTCGGATTGTCCAGTCGGTCCGACAGCAGCAGGCCGTCCGTGAATTTCCCTACCTCCAGGTTCGTTCCGAGGACGGACGCCGGCACAACCGGACCGTTTCGTTCCTCCCCATTGACCTCAATCGCGAAAATCATCGTTTGTGCAGCTCCTTATCCCGAATTCCGGTACTTTAGAACTCGCTCCGGCCAATACGAGCCGGTACGTTTCGAAGGAAGCCGGATTGGCACGCTGTGTCCCTCGAATCGTCAGCCGGACACCACCGCCGGGTGTCCGGCTGACGTAGAGTCCGCTTTCGTCCGCACGCTGCTTCGTTCCAGCCGCTCTAAGCCCGGCACTTTGCGAAGCCGCCCGTTATTTTTGGGTCGCCAGCTGCGCTTCAATCGCTTTATTCGCATTCTCCTGCGCTACGCGGAGCGCGGTATTCAAATCGTCCTTGCCCAGAATAGCCGACAGGAAAGCTTGATACACTCCACCCTGTGCAACGCCCAGGTACTTGTTCGGCTCAACCAGATTGGCGTATTTGGCAGGGAAGAGCGATTTCGCGTTTCTGCCTTTGAGATCGGGCACAACTTCCGTGCCTGCGGATGCTGCCGGATTTTGCTTCAATACGCTTCCGAGACCCGTCTTCACAAACGACCGCTGGTGCTCTCCCTCGAGAATCGCCGCAAGCGCGAGAAAGGCGGCGTCCCTCTTGCCGCTTGTTTTCGGGATGACATAAAAGACGATGTTCGGCTGCGGCCCTGCGCCGGGATTCGCCGCAAGCGTCGGATAAGAAACGACGTCCCAGTTCATTTTCACGCCGAGGCTTTCCCGAGGATAATCGGACTGCATCTGTACGAGCATCGCCAGCGTCTGGTCTTTGATGAACATGTCGTAGGCCTTGGCCCCCGATACTACTTCCTCCGTAGCTTCATATCCCGGAACCTGATAAAACCGGACGAAGTTGGAGATGTAATTTTTCCACGGATCGGTGTCAAAGACTGCTTTATTGGACTTGTCGACGACGGGAAGCGACAACTGATTCATCCCGATAAAGTTGCCCGTCCGGATGCCGAAGCCGCGGTAGATCGTTCCCGCCTCCAGGCGCGTAAGCTTTTTCGCCACTTCGTACACTTGGTCCCAAGTCATGCCGTCGGTCAAATAAGGAACGCCGAACTTGTCGAACAAGTCTTTGTTGTAAAATAACGCGAGCGAGTTGACGTGTGACGGGAGACCGGCTATTTTCCCCGGATCGACCGCTTGCAGCCCCTGCATCACGCCCGGATTGATCGCATCGAAATTATATTTGTTCTTGGCAGCCAACTCCGTAATATCCCCGTCCCAACCGACCGCCTTGACGGCCGCGAAGGAGGAGTCTGTCGTCATGATCAGGTCCGGCTTCAGCCCGCCTGCGATTAACGACTCGTAGGAGCTCCCCTTCTCGTTCTGAACATAGTTGATCGAGATGTGCGGATATTTTTTGACGATGCTGTTGCCCGCATCCTCCATAAATTTTTCCCTCGGATACCCGCTCCACGGATAAAACATCGTCAGTTCCACCGGTTCCGGCTTGGAGACGGCCGGCGTCTGATCCGCTTTGCCCGGGTCCGATGCGGCAGGCTCTTCCCGGCCTCCGCATGCGGCGACGCTCAGAAGCAGCGAGACGAGAAGCAGCGGCAACGCAGGATTCGTCCAATATCTAGGTCTGTTTGGATTTGTCATTTTCGATTCCCTCCATCCTAATAGATGACTGCCAGACAAAAACTGGAATGTTGTTAGAGATATCGAGTTATACAGACAAATGTAAGCGCTTTATATTAGCGGTCCAGTCCTTGACTTTTCTGCACTTCTGACGTTGTCCTTGCCGTAACTTCGTGACGTAACCCCTCCCCTGAGTATTGTGATCCAAGGAATCTGTTCGCCCCAGCCTGCGCATGGAGATCGTAAAACCGGAACTGTCCGATCGGGCCGTACACTCGTTTCTATACTTTTGTATGGAGCTGTACTTTGCATCGAGCTATACTTTATTGCGGGTCCGTGCGTCCCTAATCGATCTTCTTCCGGGCACGCTCCATCCTGACGCGGCAAAGTGTGCCCCTGCGTCATTTACTTGATCTGCTCCTCGCGTGAATCCACCTTCAGTGTATTGTCGCAAAGTAATATTGTCAACAATTATTGGAGTGCGAAAATAGATTTTTTTTACGTGCTGCGGCAGACCGGAAGAAGAGGAAATTAAAGGGTCGACGATCCGTTTCAGCACCGTTCGGAAGAGGAGGGGATACAATACGTTTCAGCGTCTTTTGGAGGAGTGCGTTTTCCTGCTTATAACCATCCGACTCCCCTATGTGCAGGGAAACGGAAGTAAAACTTCCGCTTAACCGGGTAACAGACTGAAAAAGCCGGCAAACCGGAAAAACTATTTCCGCTAATTGGGTCAAATAAGGCAGATCAGCCTCCAACCGCCGAAATAATGGAAACGTTCCTTCTTCACAGCCGGAAATGCAGTGCCGATTCCGGAATAAAGGAAGTTTTTCTTCCTCTGCGCCTTTGTTTTGTGAATCCTTAAGGTGAAATCTGGAGGTGAAGCGGCGCTGTGCTCCCTTTCCCGTTATTGTTCCAATCCGCCGCACCTTTACAAGCCGAAAGCAATACCATATACCATGCACCCTGACATTAGCCTAGAAAGGTGATGGAGAACTATGACGACCGGACACGTTACCCATTATTACGCCGGCGGCAACACCGCCCGGGGCTTCGCGAACCAGATCGATTCGTCCCTCCAGGGACTGGAGCGGCTGTACATTTTGCAAGGAGGACCGGGGACCGGGAAATCGACGATCATACGCGAGGTCGGCGCCCGGATGACGGAGAGCGGCTTCGATATTTGGCTCCTCCACCGGCCGTCGGACAACGACGCCTTGGACGGGGTCATCATTCCGGCGCTAAAAACCGGCGTCGTCAACGGCATGCCGCCGCGCGTCGTCCATCCCAGACTGCCGGCCGACAAGGTTCGCTACGTCAATCTGGACGATGCGTTCGACGAGGGCCGTCTCGCGTCGGGTAAGTCCGCAATCGACAGCTTGAGCGAGCAAATCTCCTTTGCGCACACCCGCGCCTACGCCGGCTTTGCCGAAGCGCTCCGCATCCATGACGATTGGGAAGCCGTCTATATTGCCAATATGGATTTCGAGGCGGCGGATCAGTTGACCACCCGGTATATCCGGCAATTGTTCGGCGACAACCGGCCGGGGAAATCGGGCCGGGTGGACCACCGCTTCCTTGGAGCGGCTACACCGCGCGGCGCGGTTGATTTCGTCCCGAATCTGACGGAGGGACTGAAGCGCTACTTCATCAAGGGCCGGCCCGGCTCCGGCAAATCTACAATGTTGAAGAAGCTTGCGGCCGCAGGAGCCGAACGCGGATTCGACGTCGAAGTGTACCACTGCGGCTTCGATCCGAATAGCCTTGATATGGTCATCGTGCGGGAGCTCGGCTTCGCGATTTTCGACAGCACCGCGCCTCACGAATATTTCCCCGAGCGCGACACCGACGACATCGTCGATATGTATGCACATTGCATCAAGCCCGGAACGGACGAGAAGTACGCGGCTTCGATCAGCGGCTTCAAGGACCGGTATTCGGCGAAAATGAAAGAGTCCATCGGACATTTGGCGCAAGCCAAAACGCTGCAGGATGAGCAGACGGCGCTGTATCGTTCGGCCGTCGATCTCCGTCTGGTCGAAGAGATCCGGGACCGGATCATCGGGGAGATCAGCCTCCTGACCGCAGACGCGACTTGAGCCGGGCGGCGGGACGCTAGTGCCAGACCTCGAAATTAGACCAATAGATAAATCTACCAGCGTATGGGTAGCGGAGATCGGTGTCCTGATACGGCGCGGCGAATGAATTTACGCCTACACGCTGAATGAGGATAGCAAGGGGTTGTGCAGGGGGAAGCGATTAGCGGAAGAAAGACTTCCGCTAATGTGCCTGAAACCGTACAGAAAGGTGGAGAGCGGAACGATTATTTCCGTTATTTATGGAAACTTGCTTGAAATACAGAGGAATCCTTTGTATAGAGGAAATAAAACTTCCGCTAACGACCATAAAAGAGTTTGATCGACGAATTAGCGGAAGTAATGTTTCTCTATCTTCATTTGCAGGGAGAGCAGAACAAGGTTGAACCGTATTCTTTACCAAACGACCACTGCTCGCTTGTTATATGCCGACTAGTACATCCAATCGCCCCGTCTGCGCAAACTCGCCGCTTCGGTAAAATCTGCTCGTACAACTGTTGGGAATTTTACGTAGCGTTGCACTAGCTCCACCCGCAAGTTGATGTGGGGGAGCCGGGGCCTTCCGGCTTCCGGCTTCAGCTCCGACACCAGTTCGAGCTCCGGCTCTGCTTTCAGTTGCGGCTGCTGCTCCGGTCCCGGCCCCCGGCTCGCCTCCGCCTCTGTCCCCGCCTACCCCGGCCCCCCGCTGAACGCCAAACGGGACGCTTTGCACCGGCAAAGCGTTCCGTTCCTCTTTTACACCAAATAAAACGACCCCATGTTGTTGTCCGTCAAATGATAATCGAGCGACAGCGTCACCAGCGCGTTGGTCAGCGCTCCGCTGCACGATACATACGCATCCGGCCCGGATACGACGAAATCGAACGAGACTGCGAGCGCCCCCGCCTGCGCCACGTCCACACGCGGCAAAGTCATCGTCCAGCTACCGTTCGACGCTTTGAACGCGGTATACACCCTTTGCGCCGTTACCGTCTGGCCGGGGACGTTCTGAGTGTCTACGATCGTATACGATACATCTAGCCTCAGCCAGCCGAGCCTCGCCGGACTAAAGCTTTGGAACCTCGCGATCACGCCGCCGGCCGCCATATTTTTCACGCCCGTATACCGGATGCCGTCCTGATGCGCGTAAGCGTCCGTATCCAGCGGGAGATCGATCCCTTTCGGGATCGCGCTCGTCGAATAACAGACGATCTCCTGGCCGAGCTGGCTGTCGGCCGCGTGTCCGCTCGGATGCTTCCCGTCCCGGCCAAGCAAAAACCCGAACACCGTAGAGCGGTACAACAGCGGATAAAGCAGCGCCCGGTCGGACAACACTTCAATCGAGCCGTCCTTGACGGAAACCTTGACCAGCTTGTGATAATAGGCGCTGTACAGCGGCGACGTCTGGTCGTAAGACGTTCCGATCAGGTAGTCTCCAACCCTCACATGAGTCGCCATATTGAGATACTCGCCGATCTTCACAGGCGTTCCGGAGGAGATGTCCAGCGCAACCGTTTTGGCATACAGCGTACTGTACCCGCCGAGCGTCATGATGCCGTTGTAGATCGCGGCGTACCGCGGCTTGACCACCCCGGGGAACGAATAGACGCCCCGGGCGAATACGTCGCCGTTCTGGTCGATATCCAGCCTCGTGACATTGTTCGTATCCGTATGCGTGATCAGGTAGTGAACCGACCCGTACGAGACGATCGACGCGTTGCCCGCAGCGCCTGCGCTGAATTGGGTCTCGCGGGACGGCACGCCGTTCACCAGATCGTACCGGTCGATCTTCCCCGCCCCCCAATTGCAGGCGTACAAGCGTCCGTTAATGATCCGGCACGACTGCACGAAGCCGCTGTACTTGCGGGTATATTCCAGCTTGAACTGCAGCGAAGCGTCGATAATCCGGTACACCTTGATCTTGCCGCCGGTAAAAACGAACAGGTCGTCGTTATGAATCGTCATCGCCCGGGCATCGGCGCCGACTCCAAGCTCGATCTGCGACACGACCTTCAGCTCGTTATCACCCGTCGGCCTGACGACGCAAATATACGACTGGTCGGCCAGCGAATAGCTGCCCTTAAACAAGCAGTACAGCGCGCCTCTGTAAGGAATAATCACTTCCGATTCGTTGGCGATCTGGCCGGCCGGAGGCACCGGTTTTACACGGGCATACTCGTAAATTCCGCTGTCGCCGAGCGCTTCGCCGACGCCCCGCTCATACACGGCCGCCCACGCGCCCTCTCCGATCCCGCCGTCTCCGGATGGACTGCCCGATACGGTCGTATGAGGAAGCGTCCCCGTCCAGCGATAGCCGGTGATCCGGCAGCCGTCGGCTTCGGCGAACTCCAAAATTTGCTCAGCCGAGCCAATCTCGACCCCGGCCCGAAAATGGCCCATCAGCTTCATGCCGCAGCATTCCCCTTCGCTTCCATATACGGATTCGGTAACAGACGTGCCGTACACGCTGCCGAGATACAAGCTGCCGGCTGCTAGCATCCCGCCAGCCCCTAAACCTGCGATCAGCGCCCTTCTGCTGATCGTGCGCGAACCTTCTTCGTTCCTTGTGCGGCCTTCTCCATCTAGCCCGTCCTGCGGCTGTGAACCGGTGAAGTGCTGGTCCTCTGTCATAAGGATCTCCTCCCGCATGCTCGATTGTTCGCTTCCCTACTTCTTCTGCTGCTCCGCAATATACTTCTCCGCCAGCTCCTGAATATTGCGTAGTCCCGTATTGAGATCGACTTTGCCGGTGGCGATATCCGCCATAAGCGGCGCGTACTGCCGTTCGATGCCAAGCTCGTAGATGCTCTTGTACGACAGCGGGGCAAAAGCGTCGTAGTAAACGGCCGACCAGTTTTTATCCTTGTACTGGCTCGCCGTGCCGTACACTTTTTTGACCGCATCGGATTTGAGCACAGGCATCAAGCCGTTTTTGGAAAACTCCGTCTGCGTCTCGTCCGAGGTCAAATATTTGATAACCTCCATCGCGGCGTCCTTGTCCTTGGCGATCGAAGTAATCGCGAACGAGAACGGCGAAGACTGCGAACCAACCTTGGGCTTATCTTTGAACGTCGGCATGGAGACAAGATCCCAATCGATGTTTTTGACCGCGCTCGCTCCGTCCCAAGGAAATTGCGAGTTGAAGACGAACATAGCCAGCTCGTACGTGTTCGTCATCTCCGTGTAATAAGGCAGCCGTTTCAATTCCGCCGTCCGGCTCGCGAACGATTCCACCTGGCCGTAGGAGAGGAAATACGTCTGGAGCAGCTTCTTCCACTCTTCGTCCATAAAGGTCGGCTTCATCGTCTTCGGATCGAGATACGGTTTGGACAGCTGGTTCGTTCGCAAAATATGCGCCGGCGAAGCCGACAGCCCCAAATAGTTGATCCCGCCCTCGGAACGGGTCAGCTTCTTGGACAGCTCGAACGCGTCGTCCCACGTCATGCCGTTTTTCGGATAAGCGACGCCCAGCTTGTCGAACACCCCTTTGTTGTAAAACAGCACCTGTCTCATGTTCGTAATCGGGAGCATATAGATTTTACCGCCGGCCATTCCCCGGATGCCGTCAATGATCGTCGGCTCGAACCGGTTCAGGTCGACGTTATGCTTCTTGATCAGCTCCGTCATGTCGTACTCCAGACCGGTCCCGAGCAGCGGCTCGGCAATATATTCGATCGTATTGTAGACGATGTCGACGCGCTCCTTCACCGCCACCAGCTCCGGCAGCGTCGTTCCCGGCTTGGACTGGATGAACTTGATCGTGTAGTTCGGGAACTTCTTGCGGATGAGATTGCCGTAGGTGTTATTGAACTGCTCCTCCGCCCCGCCGGCGAGGTTGTGGAAGACGAGCTCGGCCGGCTTGTCGGCCCAGGATTCCTCCTGCTTGGGCGCAGCCGGCGCTGCCCCCTCACCCGTTCCGTCCTTGCTTCCGTTAGCCCCGTTCTCCGCCGTTCCTGAACCGCCGCATGCGGACAGTACTGACAGCAGCAGCACGCTTGCAGACAAAGCCGTTCCATATCGTTTAATCATTTTTATTCCCCCTGTTGGCTTAGTAATCGATTACTTCAATTTGATAAAAACACCCGTCATGCCGTTTCCCTTATCCCTGCTCCCAAGCGGCGTCGCTCCGCCTGGGCGGCACCTTCAGTCCTCTTGCTCTAACGCTTCGATCAGATCGTGCGCCCGCCGATGATTTCGGCTTTCACCGTCATTTCGGCGTTGCTTCCCGTATAGGCGCTGCCTTGAACGAACAGCTGGCCGCCCGCGACCGAATACGTGATCGTCGGAGCCGCCGTGCCCCTCAGCCGGCTGAAGATGCGATACACGTCAGATACGACGCCGCTCCCGTCCGATACGAGCGACAGCAGCACATGTTCGCGGACGCGCCAGCTGGCGGCGCCGGTCATATCCGTAAAGTCTGCATTCATAAACGTGTCGACGACAAGCGTAATTCCATCCGGATACAAATGGTCCATAGACAGCTTCACCGGTGCCGCTTCCAGATTGCCCCGCATTTTGCCCATGCGGCTCCCTCCCCGGGACAGCGTGAATCCTTTCGTATCGGGGATTGCCGTGTAAGGCTCCAGGTAGAGGATGCCTCCCGTATTGGATCGGGTCGGCAATATGAGCAGATTGACGCCCGTCTGCTGCCGGATCGCGCCCCGGATCGTAATCGCGTCCGTCACGCATTGGGTCGACTGTCTCACAGTTCCCCCTAACGTGATCGACCGGCCTATGCTGACGAGTTCGCTGGCGTAGGCTCGCGGGTTTTTTCTATCCATAATGTTAAGGTCGATCGTCATATTCCGGATGGCGGTATCGTCCGTATCGTTCTGATGCTCGATGCAGACGGGCCACTCCGCTCCTTCCGACGAACGCTGGTTCATAATGACGTGCACGTTGCTCACATCGTCGTAATAAGCTTTGATCAGGACGTCCATGAAATAACGCTGACGAATCGAATTTACGATAGCCGTATGATTCGATACCCCGACAATGAAGTAAGAACGGGCTACCCGATCGGTACGAATAACTCCGTGAGCGTCGTCGCCCGACGCTATAAACCTTACTCCATACTCCGCATCGACGGACTCGACGTTGTAATCGATCATCGTCCAAGTCGGGTCGGCCGGCTGCCTCCTGGCGTTCCGATTCGTCATTCGAACGGTTTGCAGGGCGGCGAGACCGCGGGTAACTTTGGCTTCGATCCGCGCTCCGCAAACGGATTTGGACGAGCTTTTCAACTGCACGGCTACCGGACCGTTCGAGTAAGGGGACTGGGGGTTAAATACGTCGCCGACGGCATGGCATTCCGCGTACAGATCGTTGCAATCGACAAATTCGAATACGGGCGAGTAGTGGAGGTTCCCGGTTAGCCGATTCGTAACGAGCATCGTCGGCATTCCTTGAATCCGGATTCCGTCCTTCCCGGCGATTGTAAACACGGGCTGCTCATTAACGGCGATCTCGCCGATATAATACGTTCTCCCATGAAAGTCCAACACCCGGAAAGCGTCCCCCAGCACGGCAATCGCCAATGCGATAAAAGCCCGGTCGTTCGTCGCGCCGTCCGCTCTGGCCCCGAAATCGACCGGGTCCAGCACCGTGACGTCTTTGCGGAGCCAGCGTGTATTACCGCCTCCGGTCACGGCGATTATGGTCCCTCCGTTGTCAGCCAGAGAACCGTCGGTCACCCGGACGAACACCCCCCCGCCCTGCGGTCCCCGAACCCCGGCTGCCCAATCGTCATAGTAGCTGATCACTTCGACGATCTGTCCGTCCTGAACTCCCCCGTATAAGCGCAAAGCGGCTATGGACGCAATCGGGGCGGGACAAGGCTCCGCGCAGCCGCCGTTATTCTCCGCCGCGTAAGCTTCGTAGACACGGCCGCCATACATCGTTCCCAAAGCCGCCAGCCCTCCTGCACCGATCGCGCCCAGCATCGCTCTTCTGCTGGCGGAATGCCGCAAACCGGGGACTTTCCACTCGGCCGATTCGGGAGCCGTTGCGTCTTTTCGCTCCATTCTGGAATCCCTCCGTTTCTCCGGTATAAGAACCGGACCGCCTAGCGTTCCGGACCCGCTGTCACTTCCCGACCAACCGTTCATACTGCTGCTGCTTGATCTCCACGATTCGTTCGATCCCGAGCTCCTTCAGCGTGCGGGTGAACGTCTCCCAATCGATCGGCACATCGCCGGTAATAAAGCCGGTAATCGTCTTGTCCATGTAACCTAGTATGCCGGGCATCAACCCGGATGCGACGGTAAGCTCCTGCGGCGTCGGCTCTGCGAACGGCTGGTTGTCGACCATCATGCTCCGCACCCGCTGCGCCATCCCGAACGCCTTCGAATTGTTGCCGAGCAACGCCGCCGGCGACCTGGACAGCGGCCCCTTGGCCGCTCGGACCCACGGTGTCGGCGGATAAGCGCCGATCGAGCGGAGCACGTTGGCGGAATCCAATCCGCCCGGGTTGTTCAGCACATACTTCGTATATTCCGGCTGTCCGTTTACCATGTTGTAGGTGACGCCTTCGATTCCGAACGTCATCAGCCGGTTGCCTTCCTCGCTCGCATAAATATAGTCGAGCCAGCGGATCGCAATCTCTTTGTGGGGAGACTTCCTGGAGATGACGAAGCTGCCGCTGACCGGCCCGTACTTCTCGTACAAAGGCTTGTAGCCCGGCTCCAGAGGCGGAAGGGCCAGCAGCCATCCCGCATCCGGGGACGCCGCTTTGCGCGATAAGCTGTCGAGCTGGCCGAGCCGGCTCAGAAAGTGCATGCTCGCTCCGACCTGATCCCGCGATACGCCGGCGATGATGCTTTCCTCCGTCCGATGCAGAAATCCGGGGTCGATCAGCCCCTCTCCATACAGTTTGTTCAGCCAGACCACCAGCTTCTCCGCCTCCGGGGTAAGCCATTCGGCGCGGACCCGTCCGGACTCGTCCGGGTAATAGCCCACACTGTAGAACAGATGCAGCCCCAGCGCATTGCCGAACATCGCCAGCCCCCGGTACCCGTAGTGCGGCATAAACGGGATTTCATCCGGCTTGCCGTTGCCGTTCGGGTCCCGCTCCTTGAACGCCTTCAATACGGCATACCATTCGTCAAGCGTTCTCGGCTCCTCCAGACCGAGCTTATCCAGCCAGTCTTGGCGGATCAGGAAGCCGAACGGGTCCCAATATTCGCCTCCCGTCGTGACCGAAGACAAAGCGTACAGCTTCCCGTCATACGCCCGCATCTTCTGCGCCTCCATCGGGTTATCTGCCAGAAACTGCTTGATGTTCGGGGCGTACCGGTCGATCAGGTCGTCCAGCGGCTCGATCAACTCCTCCTCGATCGCTTTGCGCAGATCGACCGGGAGTGCGAAAATGTCCGGCACGTCTTTCCCCGTCACGAGCTTCGTCTGCATAGCCGCGCTGTACTGGCTGAAATGCGAAACCTCCCATCGGATCTTCACGCCTGTCCGTCTCTCCACCTCCTGCCAGACCGGCAACTGCTGCGACAAGCTGGCGGGCGCATACCAATTGTCCCATCCCGCATAGTGCAGCGTAACCGAACCGTCCGCCACGATCGGCAACTCGGTTCCGCCGGCGCGCTCCGGCGCTTCCGGTTCCGCCGATTCCGCCGGAGCTGCCGCCGTGCAGCCGCCCGCGAGAGATATCGCCGCGAGAAGCAGCGAACCTCGCATGAGAAGCGCCCTGCTCATCCCCCATATCCTCCAGATCGTTTCATGCTGTCGCGATAACAGCGCTTTCATCTTCATTGTAGCAACCTCCCTGGCGTGCGGAAACGGCACGATCTCTGGTTATGGTGCAAAATTACAGCGTCTTCCAAGCCGCCGCTCTGGACGAACGGACGTTAGTACGCAGCCCGGACGCTCCCAAGCGGCTTCAACCGGTATGCGGCAAAAACTCCGGATTGCAACGATAGGTAAAGGCCCCCTCACCCGGAATGACAAGTCCATTTTTTCTACTTTTGATCCTACATTTTTAACCGGAGCTTCCAAAAAAGGAAATTCCGTTGACAGCGCATTCATTTTATCAACATAATGATCGTACGACATGTAATCATCCTAAGACCGGAGGGCCGCCATGCCGTATCGAATCGTAATCGTCGATGATGAAGAGGACATCCGGGAAGGCTTGACCGATCTGGTCGATTGGGCCGGACTCGGGTATACCGTCGTGGCCCGGCTCGAGGACGGCCGGGATGCGATCTCGTACATCGAGAGCCATCCCGTGGACGTGATTCTGACCGATATTAAGATGACGTTCGTCTCCGGACTGGAGCTGGCCAAATATGTGCACGACCGGCAGCTCGATATCAAACTGGTCCTGATCAGCGGCTACAAGGAGTTTGAGTTCGCCCAGCAGGCGCTGAGCTACCAGGTGACCCATTACTTGCTGAAGCCGACCAAGCTGCAGGAAATTCATCAGGTGTTCCGCGACGTGAAGGCGAATCTGGACAAGGAAAAAGCGGAGAAAGAACAATCGCTCGGCCTCCTGAGCCGGAACGAGGAGATGCTGTTCATGCTGCGCCGGCAGTTTTTTGCCGAGCTGGCCTCGGGCGCGCTGACCGGCCGGGAGGAGATCGAACGGCGGCTTCAACTGATCAGTCTGCCCGCCGATCCGGAACGCAGCCCCTGCTGCCTGTATGCGATCCGAATTCATCAGGATGGCCCGCTACCGGACCCGGGTGCCGCAGACCCCGATGCGAACCGGATTCTCCGTTTCGTCCGGCATGCCTACAAGCACGAGCAGGACCATCTCCTGCATATCCCGCTGCACGCCGAGGCCGGGGTGATCCGGATGGCGGCCCTCGGCCTGGGAAGCGGAATGCCGGATGCCGCTTCTATCGAGGAGATCGAGGAGAAGGTCGCCCTTCATTTCGACACGGTAAAAAGCAGACTTCACGCCGTTCTGGGGACCACCTCCGAGCTGGAGCAGGTTCAGTCATATGCGTGCCTGCTCGACCTTGCGCGGCCCGAAGCCCGTACCGGCGCACAACCGGAGCCGGTCGCGACCCGCAGCGGCGCGGCCTCCTCTCCCCAAGACCCGGACGCGTCCCGCTTCGATCCGCTCGTGATCCAGAAAGCCAAGTCCTATATTCAAGAAAAGTATAATGAGGATCTCTCGCTGGAGGATGTGGCGGAGCACGTGTATTTAAGCCCCGTCTACTTCAGCCGGCTGTTCAAAAAACAGACGGGACGCAATTTCACCGACTATGTAACCGAGATCCGGATGCTCCGGGCGATGGAGTATTTGCGTCAGCCTCAATATAAAGTATACGAGATCGGTTCGATCGTCGGCTACCGGAGCGCCAAATATTTCTTCAAGCTGTTCAAGCAATATGCCGGCTGCACGCCGACCGAGTATCGCAATACACTGCCATAGGAGACCCGCCGATGAAAGAGCGGTCCAACATCTGGTTTTATATTAAGCACTTTAAGATCCACAGCATCTTTTTGCGCAATTTCCTCATCATCGTCTGTCTGATGATCCTGCCCGTGGCCGGCATGAGCGCCGCCGTATATGTCGTCTACGGCAAAGTCATACAGGAGGAGATCGGCGCCGTCCATCACATCGCCTTATCCCGGCTGCGCGACATGATCGATATGACGATCCGCGAGGTGGACGAGTTCGCCCTGCAGGCGGCTGCGGACCCGGCGGCCGGACGGCTGTTCGCCGAGCTCCGCCCGGACCGGGCGGATGTCGATTTATTCAATCATATCCACCTGCTCCGCCAGCGGCTGACACCGGTTACGAAACTTAGCGGCCAATTTATTAATTCCGTTTACTTGTACATGGATACGAGCGGGTATGTGCTGTCGACCAATCTCGGGCTGTGGGATTCGCAGTGGTTTCTGGACAGCGGCTGGATACCGGGGTACGAACGCCGCAAATCGTCGGAGAGCTACTGGGTATCGGCAAGAGAAGCCACGCAGTATGTCGGGGAACAGCGCGAGCGGCATTTCCTGTCATTCTTCTATACCGCCCCCCTCGATAAGAAAAACAAGCAAGGCGCCATCGTCGTAAATGTCGACGCCGCCCGGCTGGGCCAGTTTATAAACAACGTCAGCGACCCGTACCTGGAGGACATCTATATCGCCGACCGCGACGGAACCGTGCTGTACAACCGCGACTTGTCCCTGATCAACCGTCAGCTGTCGGATATCGCGCCGCTCCGGCAGCAGATGCAGAATAGCGGAAGCAAGCCGGACTCCTTGTCTTCGGAAGGGACGACGCGCTCGATTACTTCGCTGCGCTCCCAGTATAACGACTGGACGTTCATCTCGGTATTGCCGCTTCAAGTCGTTCAGGAGAAAAACGCGTACTTGCGCCGGTACGTGTTCGTCATCTTCGCGGCCGGACTGGCCGTCGGGCTGCTCCTCGCCTTGATCATCGCGGCGAAGGTGTTCCAGCCGATCCGCAAAGTGTTATCGATCGTGGAAGATCCGGATAAATGGTCGGCGGTGGAGCTGGAACGCCGGGAGCCCCGTCTGAACGAGATCCGCCAGATCGCGGCGACGATTGTCCGCTCGCACGGAGAGCGGATCGAGCTGGAGCAGGAGCTGCGCAAAAGGCTGACACTGCTGAAGCAGGCGCAAAACGTCGCCCTGCAATCCCAGATCAATCCGCATTTTCTGTACAACACGCTGGAGACGATCAACTGGAACGCAATCCGGCTTACCGGCGGCGAGAACAAAGTATCGGAGATGATCGCCTCGCTCGCGATGCTCCTGCGGTTGTCCCTGGAGACGCCGACGAATCTCATCCCGATTCGGGAGGAGCTGGAGCATGTCCAGCATTATCTCGACCTTTTGGCGGTCCGTTACAAAAACAGCTTCGCCATCGAATGGAAGATTGAGGAGTCGATCCGCTCGTGCCGGATACCGAAAATTACGCTGCAGCCAATCGTCGAAAATGCGATCTACCACGGCATCAAGCCGAAGCGCGGCCAAGGCGTCGTACGAATTACGGGACGCCGGCAGGGGGAGCAGATCGTGCTGGACGTAACCGACGACGGCGTCGGTATCGGCCCCGAGCAGACCGGGCGGATCAATGCGGCGATGAGAGAAGACTACAGCGAGCCCGGCGACCATATCGGCATCAAAAATGTGAACCAGCGCATCAAGCTGACGTTCGGCGACGAGTACGGTCTCGCCATCAGCAGCGAGCCGGGGATCGGGACGACGGTGCGGCTGACGATGCCGGTGGTGGAGTGAGGGATTGCAGGACCTAGATATAGTCGCTGCGCGTATCAAAAATAGTAGGGCGCAGCTTCGACCACGGCGTAAAGGCGGTCGTCAACGAATACCGCTGCCCGGTTTCCGCAGAACGGTAGGCTCCGAACAAAAATGCCATTGCGGCTTGCCGAGGCCTATTGCCAATCCGCCCTATACCACCTCGGCACCGTTAACTCGAACCGGTCATGATCGTCGATCACTTTGTAGATTTTACCCAGCATAGAGTCCAGCTCCTCCGGCTTCACCTTCAGAATCCAGACGACCGAAGACACGATCGTCATCGCCACATAAAGCGAGTACAGCCGCCAGAACGATTCGTCCGGTTCGCTGTGATCATAATATCCGTGGATCTGCCCGACTGCAAACGGCCGGCTCACGTCCGCGCTAAAGAAGCCGACCTTCAGAAATTCATGAACAGGATCGCCCCAGTCGTACCGGTTGAAATCGATCACTCCCGAAAGCTTGCCGCTCGCTACGACCAGATTACCGGTATGGAAATCGTCGTGCTGGAACCGATTAGGCCTGTCTCGCATGAGCGGCAAATGACGGTCGATAAAGGAGAACACCGCGGACTCGTGCTCAATCCGGACTCCGCACTTGGCATACTCCTGACGGTATCGCCGGTGCTTGGCCTCCGCCCTTTCCTGCCACGGCTTCATGTCCGCCGGACCTTGAATCCGATGAATCTTCCGCAGCTCCAACCCGGCTTCGACGCCGATCGCATACTGATCCTCTACGGACAACAGCGGCAGTTGCTCGGACGCCTCCTCTCCGTGTATGTAGGAAACGATCATATAGCCGAGCCTCTGATCCGGCAAAGTGCCGATATCAATCGGTCGGGAGCATCGCACCCCCTGCTCCTCCATCCTCTCCAGCGCACGGAATTCCAGCCTTTTGTTGGCGTCTTGCTCGATGCTGTACGTTCTTAACAGGCACAGCGGACGTTCCTGCGGGTCATAGACGATATACTTCGCGTCGCTCGAATATCCCTTGTTGATCCGCTCCAGTTTGGCGCTGTTGCGAAGCGCAGGAATTTGTAGGCGGAGCTGATCATAGTCGTTCGTGGTATCGCTCACGGTTATCGTTCCCTCTGCTTTCTGTATTGGATTGCCGGTTCAAGAATCTAAGTTTTGAATGGCTACCGGATTCCAATATAGGGTCACTTGATACAGGAGTACAATAATCCCGATAAAGATTACAAGCTTCACCATCATCTTCTTCATCGTCAGCCCTTACCTCCCGCTGTTTCGAATTACGCTAACAATTATTAACAATATGACGTTGAAGGAGACCAAATGGTTGCTTGTTTATATTCTATGGAACGAGTATTCGCACCTCCCGTGCCCGGCTGTGTGCATCATTTCCCCCATCTATTAAGAAAAACCGTCCGGGCGGACGTTCCTTTGACGTACAAACCGATACGCTAACGCGTGAAAGGGAATGGATCTCCTTCCTTCGTTCCAGCCGCTCGCCCTCAGGTCGTGTTGTCTTTTTGCGGTGGTATCGCTAACGAACCCAGCAACCGTTATCAGAGCCGAATGCGAGTGTTTGAATTTGCAACGAACTCTCGTATCGTTATTTCCGCAAATCGGATCGTTTTTTCTCCACTTTGGGTTCAATAACGATCCCCGGATTCGTTACGTCTGGAATAACGTCGTTTTTCAGCAATAAGCACCCTACGATTCGTTAGGCATTGTACTTGAGTATACGTTCTCAAACGCCAAGGAAGGAAACTCCTCCGTTCCCTTTAGCACCGTAAAAATCAGTAATAATCTCAATCTTTCTGGCAGATCAGAAGCCCTTCTACCCACGAAATTTTATAAATTCTTATATGTACAACGAAACAGGCTGCCCTGCCCGGCAGCCTGCTCCCTCACTTATCGTCCCCGATTCGGTTTTCACCAGGCCTTGCGCTCCCACTCCTTCTGGCGCTCCTCGTGAAACCGCTGCACCCATTCCTCGGCTACACCATCCGCTAACCGTTCCAGCGCCGGCGGGGCGACTGCTACATGATCCGTCGGAATATCCAAGAACTTCAATACGTCCATAACCGTTCCTTCGTAGTCTAAAATAAAATCTTCGTAGACAATCGTAAGCGGAACGATCCCCGCCTCGGAGAAGAAATCTTCCAGAGCGGCTTCCCGCATAGCGCATTCAGTAAGCAAATGATCAATAGCGTCAAACTTGTACTTATCCGCAATATCGTGCTCCTGCGGTTTCTCCCCGTGCTTCCGGTGCCACTCTCCGGATACGATCGCCCTCCACCAGGACACCGCCAATCTTACTTTATTTCTCCGGGTCATAAAGATATGCTTGTTGCAGTTTGGGAAAGCTTCGCTCCATACCTTGGCTCGGGTAGCCGCAGCCGGCACGTCGAAGATCGTTCGAAATGAATCCATCCAGCGGGAATCAAATGACGTTTTTAACCCGAATACGCCGTTCGGCGTCGTCCCCTCTTTCCAGATCTGCTCCATGTCTTCCCTGGTCATCGTGTTCGGATCTCGGTGGCCGAAATGCAGCCACTCGCACGGATCGCCCGCTACCCCCGTCGACGAAAGCGCATAATTCAGCAACGTGCTGCCCGTACGCTGTGAAAACCAAATCGTATAGCTTTGTGTCGGTCTCATCGTCTCACCCTTCCCGGTCGTTCTGAGCCAAATCGCCTCTTCCCAAAATGATCTCACAAAATAGTTAAAATTCGGTAATAAAGATTTCCTTTAGTCGAACTATCCTCTATCTGGCCAAGCGCTGCGCGCCGGCCCCCTACAGCAAAGCCTGCAGCCTCACCAGCGCCTGCACACGGTCCAGAACCTCCAGCTTGCTGTAGAGCTGGCTGATATAATTGCGGGCTGTCCCTTCCGCGATATGGAGCTCCGAAGCGATTTCGCGGTTCGTATAACCTTGCACGATCAGCTCGGCTACTTCCCTTTCCCGCTGCGTCAGTTCGATTCGTTTGCTCCACGATTCGGCAGCGCTCTGGCCTTTGGACAGCTCCGTTATTTTGTGCACCAGCTTGATCGCTACGGACGCCGGCAGGATGTATTGGCCCGACACGGTATCCCGAATCGCCGCGATCATTTTGTTGGTATCCATATCCTTCAGCAGATAACCGCTGGCGCCGTTCGCCATGCCCTCGACGATGTATTTATCTTCGAGATACGTAGACAAGATGAGCACCAGCGTTTCCGGAGAGCTTGCTTTAATCTGCTTCAAGGCGGTAATCCCGTCCATGTGAGGCATCTGTATGTCCATCATGACCAGCTTCGGACGCAGCCGGGCCGTTATCTCTACGGCTTCCAGCCCGTTCGTGGCCAAACCGACAACGCTCATATCTTCCTCCAGATTCAGAATCGTCCCCAGACCTTCCCGGATCAGCATCTGATCATCCGCGATCACAATTGTTATCACAAGCCAGCCCCCATTCGTTATACTCCGTACGGAAAATTAATTCGCAGCATGCAGCCTTTGCCGGGCTCGGTATCGATGTCCAGAATGCCTCTTAGCTGTCTTACGCGATCCCGCATCATTTTAAGCCCGAAGCCCATCTCGATCTCTCCGCCGCCCGCTCCGTTGTCGGCAAGACGGAACAACAGCTGCGAGCCTTCGTCTCTCAGACTGAAACTGAAGGCGTCGGCCCCGCCATGCCGGATGCCGTTTGTTAACCCTTCCTGCAAAGCATGGTAAATCACCTTTTTGTGCATGAACGAGACGTGTGAGATCGGGTCGATTGCGGCATGAATGCGGACCCCCGTATTCCGCTCCGTATCTTCGATTAGCAGTTGCAGCGCCGCCTCGATATCGTAATACTTGTCTTCCTTGAGCATGTGGACGGAATTTCTGATTTCGTTCAAGCTGTGGCGGACCAGATCCTGCGCTTCACCCAGTCTGGTCGTGGCACTGTCCATATCTTTGTGCAGCAGCCGCTTGCCTGCTTCGATCTGCAAGATCGTCGACGTAAGCGTATGCCCTACAATATCGTGAATCTCTTGGGCGATCCGCGTCCGTTCTGCATAAACCGTCATTTCCGCAAGCGCCTCCGACGTGGCCTGCATCGACTTCTCCAGATCCCGCGTCCTCTCGACCACTTGGTCCTCGAGATTATTTTTCAGATGCTGCATACCGGAATACAGCTTGGCATTGGCAATGGATATCGCACCTTGCGAGCTTAGCAGCTTCAGCACGTCCTGCCGGGTCTCCGTGAAAACGCCTGTAGAGAGGTTGTTGTCCAGATACAGCAGGCACACTAATTTATTTTGATGCATAATGGGCAGGCAGAGCACCGATTTGAGCCCGTTGTTTTTCACATACTCGCTTCGCTCGAACATTTCGCTGCTCGCCACATCATGAAGCACGAGCGTCTCCCGGGTTCTTGCCGTGTAGCTAATAATGGCGGTCGGAACCAGATTGTCCGCTTCGGAGAGCGGGACCGATTCGATGTTCAGCTTGTCGATCGTGCCGTACGCCTCCACCTTCCACTGTTCTTCATCATGGAATAACAAAGCACCGTACTCCGCCCCTGCATTGCGGATCATAATGCGCATCAGCATATGAAGCAGCCTGTCCATCTCCATCTCGCCGGATAACGCTTGGGCGGACATCATCACCGAGCGGTAGTCAATCTGCTCCAGATTCGTCTCCGGCGCCGGCTTCCTGGGCAGCAGGTGGCCGTACTGCGCTTCGAGATCCTCCGTCTTGGCGAGCGCCCCCCATTTCAGATACGACTCGTAAGCCTGGTTCATATACATTTTGGCGAGCGTCGGCTTGTCGCGGCTGATTCCATACTTGGCGAAGCATTCCGAGATGATCGCCTCGTCGTGGGTATACCTGCCGGCGCGGGCGGACTCCAGCGCTTGTTCATATAGCGATTCGGCCCGGCTGTGGCGGTTACCCATACTCGCCGCTTCCGCCGCAGCAAGCAAATATTTATGCTCATACAGGTCCGCCGCTTTACGTGACAGCCGCTTTAACCGTCGTAAGCTTTTTCGGATTTGCTGCATGAGCTGCGCCTGTTCCTGCCTGCTGCTGCCCGGATAAAATTGTTTGAGCACCAGTACGGTGTAATAGTGATGCGCCGACTCTTCTATCGCCGTCGATGCCAGCGCCGACCGGGCTTTCCGATAATCCCCCATCAAGTAGCCGGTAACGAATCGGGAAGTCGTCGCCGTTCGGATCATATCTTTCTCCGCAGAACTGGCCGCTTCTCCTGTCGACAGCCCGGCATCCGGATCGATCCGTTCGAAAGGGTCGTTGGGCGATTTGTGTCCGATCAGCGTAACAAGCAAATCCGCCGTTACCGCTGCCAGTTTCCAGTAGGTCGGATTATTCTGTTTGCGCAATTGAGCCGAATGAGCCAGCAGCTGGTTGTATATATATGGAAGCGGATAGCTGAAATGAAACAACAGCCCGCAATTAATAAGCATGCTCATGTTAAAATGCCCCAAATCGCTCCATTGCAGAGCAGGCTTCTTGTTATCCCCCTCGAATTGAAGCAGCAACTGGGGTTCGTACTTGCGCCAGCTGCGGTAACAGAGCGAGAAGACGTTATAAGCCTGGGCGTATAGCCTGGGATTGTCCTGGGCGACCGAACAGGCTAACCTCGCCCACTTGTAGGCATCCTCGTACCGGTTAAAGTAGTAGTGCTGCAGCAGCGCATATCCCGCAAACCCTTCCGACGCCTCTGGCGTCAGCCCGTATTCCAGGGTCATCTCCAGCATCGTTAAAATGCTGTGCAGCCAGCCTTTCTTATCACTTTCAAAAGTCGCGTGAGCGATGTACACAAATACCGACATCGCCGCTTTGCGCCTTTCACCGGTCATCGGAGGGCAAGCATCGAACCTCTCGACAGGGTGCTTGCGAAGCTTCCAGCGAACCCGCATCAATTGGCGCAGCAATTGCGGGTAACCGGGAGCGGTGCGGAACGGTATGCCTAACAGCTGTAACGTTTTCTCTCCCAGTCGGATGACTTCTTTATGATTTTCCCGGTTCAGCTCCATTTGGATCATCAGCATGTACACTTGGGCGCGATCGGAGTCGGAGTTCACTTTGTCGAGCAGAAGATCGAACAGGCCTGCGGCGTTATCCAGATGACCGCTTTGAAACTCCGCTTCCACCCACTCCCGATATACCTGATAAATAAGCGGATAATCCTCCTGCCAGCATGGATCGTCCAACGCATCGGCCGCTCTGTGCAAATAGTCGAGCGATGCTTCCAGCTCCAGCGCCGCTTTCGCCTGCAAGCCTGCCTGCAAGTTCAGCTCCGCCAGCTTTCGCCTTTCCGCGGGGACTGTAATATGTGCTGCAGCCTGGTTCAGATGATACAGTACTTCATCCAGACGCACATCGGCATGATCCGTCATCCGCGCGGCCAGCAGCCAGCCAATCTCCCCGTGAAGCTTCATTCGCTCCTGCCCGGGAACGGCTTCATACGCCCGCTGCCAGATCTGGTCATGTTGAAACCTGTAGGAATCAGGTTCCCCGTAAGAAGGCTGGATGAGCCGCTGGCGGGCGGCCTTCCTCGCCCATTCCGCCGCTTGCTGTCCCGGCACGCCTGTAATAATCGAGAGTATCGGCAGATGAAATTGTTTGCCCAGAAAAGCCGCTCTTCCAAGAATATAAGCTTCCCGATCCGGCAACAGACCGACCGATTCCGACAGTGAAGCGGCGAGAGACTCGTGAACGCTAAGATCCGCGATGCTCCGGATATTCCAATTCCAGATGCGCTCCTGTTCGTCAAAGGCGATCATTTTACGGTCCAGCAACGTTTGCAGAGTATGCTTCAGGTATAAAGGATTTCCTTCCGTCTTAAGCAGCAGCACATCCACTAACTCATCGATTCCTTCAATGCTCCCCTGGAGAAGCCGGGCGATCGATCGTTTCAGCTCCGCGTGCCCGTATGCAGAGAGGTGAATCGTCTGCACATGCGTGTTCGTCTCCAGACGCTCCATGAGCGTTCTAAGCGGATGCTGTGCAGACAGCTCGTTATCCCGGTACGCCCCAACCAGTAACAATCGCTCAGTTGCAGGGTCGCTCATCAGATCGGCCGCATAACGCAGCGAAGCTTCGTCACAGTCCTGCAGATCGTCCAGAAACAAAACCAGGAGCTGATCCCGCCGCCAAAACACTTGAAAGAAACGGTTCATGGCCGCATGCCGCTTCCGCCGCCTGTCCGCCTCGGACACGGTTGCCACTACGGGCTGTTCGCCGATCAGCAGAGCGAATCTCGGCACCATCTCGATCAGCAGCCGCCCGTCCCCTTGCAAAGCTTCCACCAGGTGACGCTTCCATTCCTCCAACTGAAGGGCACCTACCGTTAATAAGTGCGACACCAGCTGGTCGATCACTTGCCCCCACACTCTATAGGGAGCCAGATTACCGTCTGACGCAGCTTGGCATTGTCCCGACACAAAATAACCGTGGGCAGGCACCACCGTGCGGATCGTCTCCATAATCAAGGACGTTTTCCCAAGTCCGGCTTGTCCGCTGACCCAGACGATCTCGGCGCTGTTGCTCTCCGAGACGCGCTGAACCGCTTGTACCAGCATCTGCTGCTCGATCCGTCTGTTAAACAGCCCCTCCAGCTTGTCCCACGTATAGGAAACATCATGATTCGCCAGCGGAAAACGCTGCACCTTGCCGGTGACCCGCAATTGAACCAGACATTCCTGCAGATCCGACCGGATGCCGTAAGCGCTTATATACCTGGCGTCGGGCATCTTCTCCATACATTTGGCAACAATATCCGAGACCATTTTGGGTATCGATTTATTTTTGAGATACACCGGCTCCGGCGTGGTCGCGATATGGTGATACACGATGTCCAGCGCATCGGGTGACTGGAACGGCAAGCTGCCGGTAAACCACTCGTATAATAAAATGCCGAGCGAATAATAATCCGAACGGTAATCGGGGACCATCCCCGTTCGTCCCGTCTGCTCCGGAGACAAATAGGGCAGAACGGAGGCCGCTCTTCGCATAACGCGCGAGAAGGAACGGCTATCCGTGGAGCACGACCGGATATCGATGAACTTCGCCTTCGTCAGGTCATCGCTAATCATAAAATGAAAAGGCGTCAGCTCGTTGATCCTCATCTGCTCATGATGCAATTCCCGGATGCAATCCGCCAGCGCAATAGCGACTTCCAGAAGAGCGGGCAGTTTGAGAGAAGCTCTTCGCGTATGCAGCAGATGGGCCAGCGTTGTGCCTCCGGGGTCCCGGAAGAGGAGAACAGGACGGTCGGCAGCCGTTTCGAGACTTACCGGCTCCAGCACGCCTTTCCCTTTTAATTGAAGCAGCCCTTCGTATTCATATTGAAAAGCAGCCGTCTCTGTTCCTGCGGAGCTATCGTTTGTCGTTTTGGCTATATACCGGGCATTGTCTTTCGTCCGCAAAACGCGATAGATGCTTATAGTCTCGTTGCTTCCGATTTTCTCGACAACTTGATATCCCAATAGCTGAAACATGATTCACCTGCTTTGTCATATAGAAACTGTAGCTTTACGCACATCATATCAAAATTTAAATTTTCCATAAAACGAATCTCTTAAAATAGTTTACAATAGGTAAGGCACACCTCCTTCGTTTACTACCCAGGAAAGATTTGGTGAACCCCATGAATATACAAGATGCGTTTACCCTGCTGTTCACACACGGAATACCGATCTTATTTTTTATGTACATGGCTACGGATGTACTCTTGCGGAATCAGAAAAAAACGGAGCACATTCTGCTATCCCTGATCGCCGTTTGCTACATGCTGCTGTTCGTCGAAGAATATGTGAGAAACCAAGTATCCATCGAATACAGCCCGGTTCTTTCATCGCTTTGGCTGAGCAGCGTGGGGATCGTGATTCCCGGCATTTGCTTTCATTTTCTGATCAAATTTTCGCAGCTTGACAAAAAGATGCCGCGGTTTCTATATCCCTACATCTTTTACTTGCCGCTTTTATTTGTCGCCGTCAATCTTGCATCGGGAGCAGGCTTCATAGCGGCTCAAGAATTTACTCAAGCCGGTTTGTGGAAGCTGCCCGTCTATAATGCCGGCTACTATATAGCGATGACCGCGAGCATATTCACCGATCTTATTTATCTGATCCCGCTTCTGATCGCCAAGTCCAGATCGGTCATTCCGGAGCAGAGGTCGATCTACAACCAGTTGATCTGGGGCGTAGCCGTGTCCATCCTGTGGCATGTCGCGTTCGGCTATATCAACTACGGGGATACTTTGCCGCCTTACCCTTATCTGTACAGCGGCATCGTCTGGTGTTACTTCTTAAGGCATACGATGAAGAAACACGACTTCTTGAATTTGTACGACAAACGGTTCGAGAAGCTGTTCCAGCTGAATCCCGACGCCATTCTCCTGATCGACAGCAGCGGCAGGATCAAAAATGCAAACCCGGGAGCCTCGCAGTTGTTCGGTTCCATGGTCATAGACAACGTCCGAATTACACATTTGCTTGACGCCGAGATTAAAAACCGCATAACGTCCAAAGTGCCGATCAAGCAATATGAATCCGAAATTCAACATAACGGCAAGCGGATGTCCCTGCTCGTCAATGCCGATTACGTCTGGGTGGACAATGAGCATCATGTCCTTTTGATTTTGCGCGACATTACGGCCCAGAAGCAGCACCAGGAAGAGATCCGGTTTTTGGCTTACCACGATCCGCTTACCCGGCTGCCGAACCGCAGATATTTCTACGAACGTCTGGACGAAGCCCTGCAGTATGCGGAGCAGCATCGGGAGACGGTGGCGCTGCTTCTGATCGACCTGGACAAGCTCAAAATACTGAACGATACCCGCGGGCATCTGGCGGGCGACGAAGCTTTGCAAAAGGCGGCCCAGATTTTGCAGGAAACGATCGGAGACCGGGGCGTGGCCGCACGTATGGGCGGAGACGAATTTATTGTATTCATCGGCCGTTCTCCGTCCCCGCAGGACGTTCAGAATACAATTCAACAGATGCAGCATCAATTCGCGTCATTTCTCGTGAAATACGGAAGCTTGCCTCTAGGCATGAGCATCGGAGTCAGCTATTATCCGGCAGATGCCGCCGAAGGGCAAGCGCTCATCAATCTTGCAGACCATGCGATGTTCGAGATGAAGCGGCTGCGCGCTTGAACTGCCGCGTCGTTCTGAAGCGAATCTGAATCTGAATCTGAAAAGGGCTACTCCCAAGCAGACGATCCGCAGTTGGAGTAACCCTTTAATATGGAACTGTCAAAAGAACATCGATGTCGATGTCCGAATAACAGTTCCGCCTAGTTATCTGTACCTATCCCGCTTCTTCACCAATCGAATAAAAGCTGTCGATTGCCAGTTCAATCTCGACATAGGTGAAGCCCCCATTTCAGCACTTTAATTAGGGTTCGACTAATCTTAATTCATATCGCGGTTATCCCATAGTGATCAGTGTCATTACTTTGTCATATGACAATGGGAAGCAAGTACTTTTTAGGGGGAAATAGTCAGGTTCATGCGTCCGGAATGACCTTTCGCGTGCAGACCCACACGTTGGTGCGCGGGAGGGGATGGGGACCTTCGCTCCAGCCGCTCGTCGATGGGGGTTTGCGGGAACTGCTCGACTCCGGATGAAGTCCGTTGTGTACCCCTCATTCTTGTGAGCAGATCATGTGTAGCTGCGCGCTGAAACGCAGTGCGTACGAGTTGACTAATCAAATAGGAGTCTTTGGCACCCCCTATTTTCGGCATAGGAGGACGATAGAGACGAATAAAGGCGGTTTGTACCCCTTATTTCAGCCAACTGATGGGGAGCGCACCCTTTTCGCGGATTTTAGCGGCTTCAAACCGCTCGTATTCCGTGTCCAAGCGGGTTTTCGGACAAAATAAAGGGTACAAACCGCTCTTATTGGGTTCCTTCCCCGCGTGAAGCAGGGCAGTGGGCCAAACGGCCCCCCTCTATGAGCCGCTTGCGACACTTGCTGGCTCAACAAAGGGCGATGACCCTTCCTCCGCTTGACCACAGTGAAGCGTTTATATATCTGACGTATATAAAAAAAGAAGCAGTCTGCTATCGAACAGATCTGCTTCCCCTCGCAGGTTACGGTCATAACCGGTATTCAAATTCGATTTCATGGCGAATGGGAATGCCGTCGAAGCCGTTGAGCGGGATCGATGGCTTTCCCTTTCTAGCTTCCGTTATCGCGTGCGGGTGGACCGCTTTCAGATCGTACCCTCTTTTCTGGTAAAAACGGATCGCCTTTGTATTATCGTTGGACGTGATCAGCCATACCCTGCTGCAATTGCTTTTTTGGGCCCGGCGGACAACCGCCTCTATCAATTGGCTACCGATCCCTTGGCCCTCCAGCTTGCTGTCCAAAGACACGATCTCGCACTCGTCGTCCTGCATGTTATACATGATGAGTCCCTTGATCTCATCAGCGATGCACGCCGCATATCCTGGCAATTGGTCCAAGGCATGGACTCGTCCTCTGGACACAACAATGGCCCCTCGGAAATCCCGGATTCGCTCTCTTAGGATGTCGTTTATTTCTTGAATGATCATGGAAATTGCCTCACTCCTGCTCGTTTCGGTAAGGGAGCGTTTTCTTGAAATAAGCGGCGGACTCCTCATACCCGATAGACTTGTAGAATTCGCCGGCTCTTCTAGTCGCAAGAGCAACCAGCTTGGAACCTCGAGCGGCGGCCTGCTCCTCCACCAGGGCCATCAGCTTCTTGCCGATGTTCATTCTTCTGTACGCCTCTGCAACAAATAGCTCCTCCACCGAACTTACAACTCCGTTTGCGTAAAAGGTTGAATGGCGATAAGCCAGTACGTATCCGATCAGTTTAGAATCCATCTCAGCAATGAACAGATCCGCATGGGCATCCGTTATCACATGTCGGAAAGTCTTGGAGAAATCCGCCCTGCAGAGGGTAAAGCTTGTCGCTAATCGTGTCGCTAGATCGAATAATTCGTCTTCATCTTGAAGAGAAGCTCTTCTGTAGTGAGGGCTCATGCCGATCCTCCTCGTTAAGCCCGCCTATACGCTTTTCTCAATTGCCTACCAGAATATAACATCTGAAACAAATGCGCCACAGACCTTACCTCACTCCGTCTCCAGCAGCTCACAGTCGTACCACATGGCCGCTTCCCCGGTACTGATATTGCGGAGCGTGTTGACCCGTTCCCCCAGCGAATACAGCTGTTTGTCGCTGCTTACGTACAGTTGGGCCGACTCTGGAACCGGCTCGCTGAGCAGCGTCAGGTTCTGAGCGGAATCCACCGCGTACAAGCCCGCTTCGATCGTCGGTCGTTCCCCGTCCAGCGGATATGGGGTCAGTTGAACGAAGATGCGACCTTCCTCCGTTTGCGGATTGGCATACCCGATTTCGCCGAAATCGAAGGATCTGCTGCCGATACCCAGCATTTTTACAGAGAGTTTATTCCACTCCCGGTTCATGCTTTTCAGTTCGCCGTCAGCATTCAAATGAGCCAGCCGAAGCGTATCCAGCAAACCATGCCCGTGGACGAATTGGATATCGGAAGCAATCCAAAAGCTGCCGTCTTTATTCGGGATAACCTTGTCCGGAACTTGCGGAAATTCGCCGAGTGGTATTGCGTTTCCATCCGAGTATATGTACACATAACCTGTGCGCAACGAAGCCGAAGTAAAAACCGTCCTCTTCTGAACAGCCAGCAGCGAACGATTATTGTTCAGTTGGAACAGGGTCCCGCTGAACTCAACTTTAGACGAGACTCCCGAAGGTTCAACCATCTCCGTTTTTTCGAGCAGCTTAAGCCCCTTGTAATAAAGCCCATCCTCGCGCTCCTCCACCTCCGCCGCTGTTCCGCGATATGGATCGGCCAGTCGGGTCCGTTTGATTTGCTCCTGTATCTTTTGCGATTCCTCTTGGTTCATCCAGACCGGTTCGCCCGACAGCGACTTGCTTACCTTAACCAGATTGCCCGGTCCGGCCGGCGGCATGACCGATGGAGAGATATACAAATCATTCGCATCATCGAATACGATATTCCCCAGCACCTGCCGCTGACCGCCGATTACGTTCAATCCGTTCTCGGGGTCCCAGTAGATCGTCAGCTTCAACTGATCGTTCACCACACTCCACGTCAAAGGCATGTAGGTAATTCCTTGGAGCTCGAGAAAAGGATACTCTTCCCGGCTGTTGTCGATGGACGTCCCCGCGATCGAGATCGGGTAAGCCGATTTGACGGCGGTGTAGCTGGCCGGCAGTACTCGGCTTGCGGACAAGTCCTGTTTGAAGGCCGGTTTCGTCCAAGCCGCAGACGTTCCATAAGCCGGCGGGGATGCTGAATCAATTTGCAAACCTGTGTCCGCGTCCCATCCCAGACCAAGGCCAAGCGCTATCGCGTGGTCCCATGTCAAGGGCAAATACGTAATCCCGCCGTAAGTGATAAACGGATATTTGGAGTGGACATTATCTATAAGCTGACCGTTGATTCGGACCGGATCGTCTGTCACGGACACCCGCACATTCGCCGCGTGAGCGACCGAAGGAGTTCCCCGCACAACAGGACGACTAGAACTAGACTCCGCATAAGAAGCGCGATATGGCGTTTCACTGGAAGCACATCCTTCACCGATATATTTTTTTCAAAAAGACTTAAAAAGCAGCCGTAATCGGAAAGTGAATCTGCTTCGGAAGCTCGATAGCCCCCCTTACCATCAAATGACCCGGAGAAGGTATCGGCGTCCATGGCCCCGGATGAAGCAGGTCCGGATGAAAATAACATTCCACCTTCGATACCGGTTCGCCAATCGCCGCGGCCGCTTCATCAAGTTTCGGTATCCGCCTCCCGACGATGTCGTACAGCTTCAGGGTCTCGCCTTCAAATTTACAAACAATCAACGCCTTAAGCTGCTCGGAGTAATACAAGTTGGACTGCAACTGCGGATCGAGCATGTTCAAATAAAAGGATGCGCCGTGCGACATTGGAGCAAAAACAGACGATACGGGCGCATGTTGCCGGAATTGTTCCTGGATCACCTGCACATCTTCTGCATTGGTTAAGCTCAGCTTCCTTAAACTCGGTATGCTCCGTATGCTTCGTGTGCTTGGTCCGCCCGGACGATATCGATAGGGAGAGACGAAGAACGTTTCTTCGACTTCCCTGAAACCGAAGCCTTCATACAGCCGCGGCGAATCGGTAAATAAAAAGCCCGCCTCATGCCGCCGGTCCAGCTCAGTCAGCATCGTCTCAAACAATTGACGAAACAATCCCCTCCCCCTGTGCCCGGGGTCGGTCATGACCGATTGGATGCCCGCCGCATTCACCCTCCGCCCGCCGATCCTCATCGGCAGCTCGAACATTGAAACGTTGGCAACCGCAATGCCATCATGGAAATAAGTAAACGGGGTGTACGTAGGATTAGCGAATCCGCTTGCGTATAACGCCTTGAGGTCCGATTCTTTCATATTGAATACCGCTTTGAACAACGGAAACAGCCGCTCTCTTTTCGGTTCATCCGCATTGTAATTCCACTCGAAATCATACTGGTAGTTGTGACTCACGACATGTCTCCTTTAATTCGCGCTCCGAATCTTCAATCACAGGTAGTATCGCTCTCAGTAACAGGATAATTTTCCCTCCTCCGTCCGGTCAAGTTGTAAATCCTATTTATTAGATTTCTACGCGCGACCGCCGGCGAATCGCGAAAAGGCCGCCTTGGGCGTCCACTTCCACCGAATCCAGCATATCTAACCGTATAAATCAAATTTAGGGGCTCCCCTCAGAGGAGGGTCAATAGCTGTATCCGAAAAAAATCAGCCGTTTTCTCCACCGGCAGTACAAGTAGTTCCAACGTCCCGAGCCTATCGGGACTTCCGTAACACTAAGGCTTCGGGGGAGTCCCGCCGAAGTGCGGACTTGAATTAGAATGTCATCATAGTGCCAAAAGTTGTCATCATCTGCTCTATAAGAGGATACCGCGCCCACCTATAATGAAACCGTATTCCAAACAACCAGAAAAGGGAAGGTGGAAAAAATTGCGTAAAAATACGGCCAGGTGGAGCGTGCTCCTCGTCGTCTGTCTGCTAGTCTCGCTGTTTCCGAATCTCGGAACGACGGCGCAAGCGGCGGGCGGCGATGAAAGCGCTGCCGTCAGCAATGCGGTGTATGCCGTGACGCAGGACGGAAGCAAGAAGCTGTTAGTAAACCACATTAACGTCGATGTGGACAATCCTCAGAAATCGGACTATCTCGCGATCTTTACAAGCGGGACGCCGGTCACCAATGTGGCAGGCAACAGCAACGTGGTGAAAGTGAAAAAGAACAACGCAGCGATCCAGGTGGACGCACAAGGCGTCGTCCTTAAGGTCGCAGGCCCGACCGGAGGCCTCAATCCGACCAACAACGCGCCTGTAGCATGGGAACCTGATCAAACTGTCGCGATTCCGCCGGGCGGGTTCATCATTCTGGCCTCCGACAACAGCTGGGCTAGTAAAAATTTCCGCAAAGCGCTGTACCATGCGTTCCAAGCGGGCGATACGGTTTTCCTCCAGCACGGCGGAGCACCGGTCACCCCGGAATACGTCCTGAACCTGCCGAGCCTGCAAGTCCAAGGGGCAGAGGGAGCGACGGTAACGACCGCCACATACAATGTGCAGGGCAAGGTGCTGAACTATAAGCCGGACGCCGGGCTGTCCGTCACAGTAGGCGGCACGCCGGTTGCAGTCGGGGCCGACGGAGCGTTCAGCCAGACGGTGACGCTGGTCGAGGGTGGCAATACCGTATCCGTCCAGCTGCTGAAAAATGCCGCCGTACTGCAAGAAACGGAGCTGCAGCTCGTGTATCAGAAGCAGAGCGGCGACCTGATCGAGATCGAGGCTCCTCCGGAGGACATTACGATCGTCGTCGAAGGACCGAAGAAACCGATCAATTACATCGACAAAGATGTGACGAGCATATCCAATATTATTGCCTTGTTCACTCCCGAATACGGCTCGAAAATTCAAGTGCCCGCCTTTAACGTGGCGATTCAGGTAGACAAGGACAGCAAAGTAACCAAGATGATCAATCCGGCCAGCGGCAACAGCGCGCCGTCGTGGGTCGGAGGCGAGTTGGAGATTCCGCAGGGCGGCTATGTCGTCATGGCGCAAGACAACAGCTACAACTCGTATGACATCAAGAAATATTTGGCGACCAAATTCAAAGTCGGCGATCTGGTGAAGCTGCGCAAAAACGGCAACGTCGTCTCCGTCACCGACCTAATGAGCGGTACGGGCGCTGTCCCGAGAATGCAGCTGGACGGGCTCTCGATGTTTACGACAGCCGATACGCGGACGACGATCGCCGGTAAAATTACGAATCCGACCGGCGCTTCCCTGACGATCGGCGGCAATACGGTCGCCTTGCAACCGGACGGCACGTTCCAGCATACCGCAGAGCTCGCGGCCGGACCGAATTATCTCGACGCCGTCTTGTCCAAAAACGGAAACGAGCTGGACCGCAAATCGATCGTCGTATTCAGCCGGCCTTCCCTGACTTCGGACAAGCAAATCATTTTGTGGGTCGACCAGGCGGCCAACGCGAAGAAATTCCAGTCGAGCCAAAGCGTCCTTCACTTCCTTACCCAAGCGAAGGAAGCCGGCGTGACCGACATCGCGTTTGACGTCAAAGGGGTTGAAGGTTACGTCTCTTACAAACAAAGCGATCTGACCCATCGCCCTTACGTCAGCGAGATGGTAGCCAGCGACCGGAAAGGCTCCAATCCCGATCTGGACTTGCTGGAGCTGTTTTTACAGCACGGCCATGCGCTCGGACTGAAAGTACATGCAGCCTTTAACGTATTCGCCGAAGGGTCCATCGCGGTGAAAGACTTTGCCGTGATCGACCAGCATCTGGACTGGGAAGAGCGGGTTTTCCGTCCGGAAGACAACGGGGCAATCAAACGTCTGAGAGAAAGCGCCTACGGCCAAAAAGGGCTAACCGGAGGTTCCGGCGGCGCAGCGGTCCTGTTCGTCAATCCTTCGAATGACGAAGTCCGCGACTTCCAGCTGAAGACGTTCGAGGAAGTGTTGAAAAACTACAACGTCGACGGCATCATTCTCGACCGCGGCCGTTACGACAACGAAACCGCCGATTTCAGCGATTTGACGAAAGCGAAGTTCGAAACGTTCCTGCAGCAGCGCAGCAAAACGCTTACGAAATGGCCGGACGATATCTTCCGTTATGTGGACGGCAAACGGGTGGACGGTCCGCTTCTCCAGGACTGGTGGGAGTTCCGCTCCGGCACGATCGCAAGCTTCGTGGAGGAAACGCGCGACCTGGTCGACCGCTACTCGTCCTCCAAAGGGAAGAAGATCCAAACGTCGGCCTATGTCGGCGCCTGGTTTGAGTCTTATTACTTGAACGGGGTTCACTGGGGAAGCAAAAACTTCCGCTATGACAGCCGTCTGAAGTTCCCGAACGATTCGATTTATACGAATGAGTATTATCAGACCGGATATATCCATGCGCTGGATTTCCTGATGGTCGGCACTTACTACAGCACAACGCCGGAGATTCAGCGGTATCTGACGCTGGACTCGATCGTCACGAACGGCGAAGTGCCGCTGTATGCCGGGATGGCGCTTGCGGACTTGCAGTCCCCTGCCCTGCAGCGGGAAATTTTCCAAACGGCGCTGGGCGGCTCGAACGGCCTGATGCTGTTTGACGCTTCGCTCGCCAACTGGCCGATTGTGAAAGCGTCCATCGACAACGAAGCGTATGTGAAAGATTATCAGATCGGCATGAGCAAGCCGGGCCATCCTTCTTCCTTTATCGAAGGCAGCTATTACAACGTCAGCCGGAATTCCGGCGACTTGAACGTGTACAACGAAGAGTTCGGCACGTCGACCGGCGCGAACCGTTTCGGCGTCGAAGTCGTAGCCGACGCGACCGGCAAAGTAACGAAGATCGCCAATAAAACGCAGGCGATCAGCTGGAACTGGGGCGCACCAGAGGACAACAACAGCGCGATTCCTGCGGGTGGCATGGTCATCTCCGCGCTCGACGAGAACGGGGTACGCACGAAGCGTCAGCTCGTAGCCAATTCGTACAACGTCGGGGACGACATCCGGGCCGCCGCCCTTTCCGGATACATGGCGTACGACGGCAAGACCGTATCGACCGCTTACCCGCAGATCAAGGGACATGTCAAACTGCTCGGCGCCGGAACCGATGTCGCCGTCAGCCTGAACAATACGGCCGCTGCAGTCGCAACGAACGGTGATTTCACCGGTACCGTCCAACTGCAGCAAGGCAGCAACACCGTCACCTTCGCCGTTTATGTCGATGGGATGAAAACAAACGAGAAGTCGATCCAGCTGACGTACACGCCGGGCAGCACGGAAGAGCCGGACGATTCGACCTCCCCTTCCACCGGCGGAGGATTCGGACCGGGACCGTCCACACCGTCTCCGGAGCCGAAGCCGGTTGACGGCGGCGTAGTCCTGCCTTCGACCGCATCCGAGACGACCGACGCTCAAGGCAAGCCTGCCATGAAAGTAGCCCTGGACGCGAAGGCGATCGCTCAAGCGCTGGACGCGCTGAAGAAGCAAGGCGGCGCAGCGAAAGAAATCGTCGTCGAAGTGCCGGCCACGAAGCCGACCGCTCTCGTGACGCTTTCCCTGCAAGATCTCGTCAAGGCCGCCGATTCGGTAGCGGGCGCGGTGCTTACCGTAAAAGTCGGCGATGTCAGCTACAAGCTGCCGGCCGATCTGCTTGATAGCGCTGCGCTGGCCGCCAGGCTCGGCGCCAAAGTGGACGACCTTCAAGTTACGCTCTCGATCGAGAAAAAATCCGGAGCGGATGCAAAACCTGTCGCGGATGCGATAAAAGCGGAAGGCGGCGAAATGATCGGGGACGTCTATGATTTCCGTATCCTCGTCCAAGCCGGAAGCGAGTCGCTGGAAGTCCGTGATTTCGGCAACCGGTACGTGGAACGCTCGATTGCCCTTTCGGGCGGTGTACCGAGCTATGCCACCGCAGTCGTATTCGATCCGGTCACCGGGGAGATGACGTTCGTACCGGCCCGGTTCAAGCAAGCAGACGGCAAAACGATCGTAACGATCAAGCGGACCGGCAACAGCCTGTACGCGATTGTTGCAGCCGACAAAGCTTTCCAGGATACGCAAGGCCACTGGGCGCAGGCCGATATCGATCTGCTGGCCTCGAAGCTGCTGGCTAAGGGCGTTACGGATCGCGAATTCGCTCCTGACCGCCCGATTACCCGGGCCGAATTCGCAGCGCTGCTCGTCCGTGCGCTCGGTCTGACCGAACGCCAGGACGACGCCTCGTTTCACGACGTGCGTTCGGGCGACTGGTATGCGCAAGCGGTAGCTGCGGCAGCCGGCGCCGGACTGATCAACGGTTACGAGGACGGCTCGTTCCGTCCGAACCAGGTGATCAGCCGCGAGGAACTGGCCGTTCTGGCCGAACGCGCTGCCGCCTTCGTCACGAGCCAGCCTGCCAAAGGAACAGCGAGTGCCTTGCAGCCGTTCGCGGACGCCTCCGCGATCAGCGACTGGGCTAGAAACGCAGCCGCTTTCGCTGTCGCCGAAGGCTTGATGAACGGAATGAGCGACGACGCGTTCGAGCCGAAGCAGCAATCGAGCCGCGCGCAAGCCGTCGTTATCCTGAAACGTCTGGCGATCCAGTTCGGTTTGATGGACCGCTAGAACATAGGCAGACTGCACTTCAACTAACAAAAAAACGGGAGAGTGGCCGAACGGCCATCCTCCCGTTTTGTCGTTTATGCGATTCTGCCGCACGGCTTCGCTTTCCGCGCCCGCCCCGGTCCCGGCTATTGAGCCAGGCCCGCGCTTACGTTCAGCGGAAGCTCCAGTCTCTCTTTCAGGAAGGCGGGCAAGGAAAAGCAGCGGCGAATCAATTCTTCGTTTGCATACAGCGCTGATTTATCGAAACGGATTCGTTCCGGAGCGGGGAGCTCTCGCTTGGAGCCGATCGTAAAGCTCCACAAGCCCCCCGGGTAAGTCGGTACGACAGCCGTGTATAGGCGGCAGTAAGGGAAAATGTTCCCGATCCGGCGGTACGTCTGCTCCAAAACGTCGCCGTGGAAAATCGGGGATTGGCTTTGACATACCATCAAGCCGTCTTCGCGCAAAGCCCGGTGCAGGCTTTCGTAGAAGGCGGGTTCGAACAATTGCTGCGCCGGTCCGACCGGATCGGACGAATCGACGATAATGACATCGTAGGCGGCGGACTGCTTCTTGGCAAAATCAACGCCGTCGGCGTAATGATACTTGACTCTGGAATCGGACAAGTTGCCGGACACTTCCGGCATGTACAGCTTGCTGGCTCTCACGACGGCTTCGTCGATCTCGACCAGATCGATCCGTTCGACCCCCTCATACTTGGCCGCTTCTTTGGCGGCGCCGCAGTCGCCCCCTCCGATGATCAGCACATCCTTGGGCTTCGGGTGGAACGTTAACGGAACGTGGGTAATCATCTCGTTGTAGATGTGTCCGTCCTTCGAAGTCGTCTGCACGACGCCGTCGAGCACGAGCATGGGACCGAAATCGAACGAATCCAGCACCATCACATGCTGAAACGGGCTCGATTCCTCAAACAATACTTCCTTGATGCGGTAGCTGATTTTCAGATTGTCCCTTTCGTCCTCGGTCAACCACAGTGTACCCTGTGAGTTATGAATATACTTTGGTAACCGTACCATTTTCAACCTCCCCTAATCGTAATCTAATCTATTGTATCAAAAAAACGGGGGTTGGAACGTTGTACAGCCCAAAAGCTTCGGCGAAAGAGTTATTTAACGGCTGCGGCTCGGTAAAAAAATTATGCTCCGCCGACAGCTCCAGCACGAAAATAACGGTTTTTTGCACCCTCTATTTTCGGCCTAGTCGGGGTGCCGAGGCGTTTAAGAGCGGTTTGCGCCCCTTACTTCAACCAGCAGGACACGTTTGCCCCATTTCCGCGAATTTTAAGAGCCTCAAACCGCTCTTATTCCGCCACCCAAGCAGGTTTCGGGCAAAATAAGAGGTACAAACCACCCCTATTCACCCGTTCGACTCCTTCCCCGCTCCTAAGCAGGGGACGTACGAGGCCGAGCAGCACAGACGAAAAACCGTCCGGTCATAACCACCCGGACGGTCCGCTGTCGCGCGAATCTATAGGTTAAACCAAAACAATCGTCTGCAAGCAATCCCGGATCTCCTCAACCGCAGACGCCTTCCGCCACTCCTTGCGGTATCCGAGACAAGCGCAGATCATCTCCGTTCCCCGATCCGTGTGCCGTTTCCGGTAATGGACATGCCCCATAATTCCGTAACGCACGCCGTAACGCCGGTAGAGCTCGGCATACTCCGTACTTCCCAGAAACGCATTGAAGTACGACCATTGCGGATGCGGCATCGGCACTTTAAAATACGGATGCGTCAGCATATGCGTAACCATCACAATCGGCTTACCCTGGTGCTCCGCCAGCTCCCGCTCCAGACGTTCGTAGAAGTACCGGTGAATATCGCGGTTGCTCCTCCCCCACGCGACATAGATGCTGTCCTGCCACGTCCGGTCCATCGCGTGCATCCGCTCGAAATCGTCGAACGAGTAGTCGGGCTCTCCCATCGTGTAATCGTACCAGCCCGAGCCGCCGACGACGACCCAGCCGTTATCCAGCTCGCAGGGTCTCTCGCTCAAGCATCCTTCGAACGATTGCAATTGCCGGTAAATGTGCCACGTGTCGCGGATTCCGTTGTCCTTGCTCCAGTAATCGTGATTACCCGGAACGAACATAACGGGGAAGCCGCACCGTTCCTTTAATTCATGAAGGACGGCGAGGCTCCGGTTCATGTCGTTCGAGATGTCTCCGGCAATAATCAAGCCGTCCAGGCCGCGCTCGGCGGCGACCTCCAGCAGTGCTTCTTCGATCGGCGGCTCGCCGTCAAGCTCGTTAAGATCCACGTGCAAATCCGATATGACGCCCAATTTCACGGTGTATCGTTCGCCTCCTCGTATAAATGGCAGCTGACTTCGTGCCCGGCCGCAACGCGCCTTAATTCCGGAGCGGTTACGCGGCACTTGTCCGTCGCCAGCGGACACCTCGGATGGAACGCGCAGCCGCCGGGCGGATGGATCGGACTCGGCACCTCGCCCTGGAGCGTCACCCGTTCCCGCTTCATCTTCACGTCCGGGATCGACGAGAATAGCGCCCGCGTGTAAGGATGAAGCGGGCCGTCCCCGGCCTCGCCGACTGTGAAAATCTCCACCATTTTCCCCAAATACATAACGCCTACCCGGTCGCTGATATATTCGACGACGTTCAGATCGTGGGAGATGAACAAATACGTTAATCCCCGCTTCTGCTGCAGCTCCTTGAGCAGGTTCAAAATTTGCGATTGCACGGATACGTCGAGCGCGGAGACCGCTTCGTCGATGACGATGAACCTGGGCGTAAGCACGAGAGCCGCGGCGATGCCGACACGCTGCCTCTGTCCTCCGCTCAGCTCGTGCGGATACCGGCCCGCATAGCTGGGGTCGAGGCCGACCTGCTCCAGCGTCTCCGCGACGATTTTCCGCCTCGACCGTTTGTCGCCGATCCGATGAATGATCAGCGGCTCTTCGAGAATCCAGCCGATCGTCTTCTTCGGATTCAGGGACGAATACGGGTCTTGAAAGACGATCTGAATGTCTCTGCGCAGCGATTTCATCTCGCCGTCCGACAGCTCGCTTATGTTCCGGCCCTGGTAGAAGAGCTCTCCGCCCGTCTGCTTCACAAGCTGCACGAGCAGTTGGCCCGTCGTCGATTTGCCGCAGCCGCTTTCGCCGACCAGTCCGAATATTTCCCCCTCCGCGATCCGAAACGAAACACCGTCCACCGCCCGCAGCATGTGCCGCTTCTCGAACAGCTTCTGCCTCGGAACGGGATAATGCTTGGTCAGCGAGCTGGCTTGAATGAGCGCCTCCGTCATACCGCCCTCCCGCCGTTCGCATACAAGTGGCACCGGACCCGGTGATGGGCGGCCGCCTGCAGCAGATCCGGGGCGACCGACTCGCACAGGTCCGTTGCACTCGGGCAGCGTCCCGCGAACGGGCATCCGGACCGCCGGTCGGCCAGCGCCGGCACCCGGCCGGGAATCGTATACAGCGGACGCCCCCGCTTGTCTGCGCCCGGCAGCGATTGCAGCAGCCCCGCCGTGTACGGATGCTTGGGATGATCCAAAATATCCCCGACCGGAGCGTCCTCGACGATATACCCGGCATACATGACGATCACCCGGTCGCATACTTCGCGAATGACCCCCAGATCGTGGGAAATCAACAAAATGGCGGTGCCTGTCGAGCGGTTCATCTCGCGCAGCAGATCGAGGATTTGCGCCTGGATCGTCACATCGAGCGCCGTTGTCGGCTCGTCGGCGATCAGCAGCTTCGGGCTGCAGATGAGCGCCATCGCGATCATAATCCGCTGCATCATGCCCCCGGAGAGCTGGTGGGGATAATCGTCGTACAACCGCTCCACCCGGGACAGGCCGACCTTGACCATCATCTCCGTGGCGAGCCGCTTCGCTTCCGGCTTCGAGACGGACAGATGGGTCATCGCCATCTCGGCGATCTGCTTGCCGACCGGCATCAGCGGATTCAGCGCCGACATCGGATTTTGGAAGATCATCGATACCTGCTTGCCTCTGACCGCGCCCCACCTTTCCGGAGAGGCCGGCTCCATAAACTTGCCGTCCAGCACGATCCCGCCCTTGGTCATCGCCGCCGTCTCGGGCAGCAAGCCCATCACGGACAACGACGTCAAGCTTTTGCCGCAGCCGGATTCCCCGACGATTCCGACCGTCTCTCCTTCCTTCACCTGAAACGAAATTTGCTGCAGCGCCGGATAGGTCTTCTTCCCGATCGTAAACGCCACTTCCATATCCTGAAGCTCAAGCAAGGCGCTTGCCATAGCGGTATCCCCCTAACCCTGTTTGTCGTAAGCGTCTCTTAGCCCGTCTCCCAGCAAGTTAAACCCCAGCACCATCGCCGTAATGACCGCACCGGTAATGAGGACGTACCACGGAGCGTTGATGATAAACGGCTGCGCCTCGCTCAGCATCCGCCCCCAGCTCGGATCGGGCGGCTGTACGCCCAGCCCCAGGTAGCTCAGTCCCGCTTCGGCGAGAATGGACCCGGAAAACCGCAAGGAGGCGGCGACGATAAGCGGCGACGTCATATTCGGCAAAATGTGGCGGAAGATAATGCGCAGCGGCCCCGCCCCTCTCGCCACGGCGGCTTTGACGAACGTGAACTCTTTGTATTGAATAAACCCGCTGCGGGCGATCCGGGAGAACGCGGGGATGCTCATCACGCCAAGGGCGATAATCGTATTGCCCAGCCCGGGACCGAATACGGTGACGAGCATAATCGCCAGCAGGATGCCGGGAAAGGCCAGCTTGGCGTCGATGATCCGCATCAAAATTTCGTCGACCCAGCCTCCCGCATAACCGGCGACCGCTCCGATGATCAAGCCGAAAAACAAGCCGATCGCTACGGACGAGAAGCCGATCAGAAAGGCGGTCTGCGTTCCCTCCATAATCCGGCTGAAAATATCCCGCCCGAAATTATCCGTCCCCCACCAGTAATCGGCCTGCGGAGGAGCGAGCCGCATCGCCGTGTTCATATCGTTCGGACCGTACGGGGTATAGAACAGGCTCGTCACCATAAGCGCAAGGAGCAGGACGATCAGGCCGCCGCCGATGGCGAGCGGTTTGTTTCGGATCAGCTGTTTCCATTTCATCATGTTCACCTTTTCAGTCGAATGCGCGGATCGATCACTCTATACAACATATCGACGACAAAATTGATGCAAACCACGATAACCGCAATGTACAGCACCATCGTTTGCAGCAGCGGCAAGTCCCGTGTGCCGATCGAGGTAATCAGCAGGTTGCCGAGTCCCGGCAGCGCAAACACATTTTCCACGACGATGCTCCCGCCCAGCGTATCCGCGATCAGCAGACCGACGATCGTGAGCACCGGGATCAGTGAATTGCGCAAAATATGCCGGTACAGGACAATTTTCTCGCGCAGCCCTTTGCTTCTTGCCGTACGCACGTAATCCATACGGAGCTGATCAAGCAGCGTATTGCGCAAATACCGGATGACGACGGCGATGCCCGGTACGGCGAGAGCGAGCGAGGGCAGGAACAGCGACTGGAACGCCCGCACCGGATTTTCGCTCCACGGGACGTAGCCGTAGGTCGGAAACCAGCGGAACGTCACGGAGAAGACCAGTATCAGGATAAAGGCGAGCCAGAACGACGGCACCGCAAGCCCGAGCTGGGTGAAGGCCGACAGCAGCAGCGCCGGCAGCTTGCCGTCGTTCCGCGCGATATAGATGCCGAGGGGGACGCCCAAGAGCAGGGTGAGTCCCAAGGACATCAGCGCGACCGATACGGTCACGGGCAGGCGCTCCGCCACGATGTCCGCCACCGGGCGATGGTAGCGCAGCGACTGGCCGAAATCTCCGGCAGCCGTATCCTTCATCCAGGACAAGTAGCGCTCCGCCGCCGGACGGTCCAGCCCCATCGTCTGCCGCAGCTCCGCGAGCTGGTGCGGGTCCGCATCGACGCCGAGCACGATCTCGGCCGGGTCCCCCGGCAGCACTTGAAAGACAAGAAACGTAATGACCGACACCAGCAGGACGGTCGAACCTAATGTAAGCAGCTTCCGGATGTAAAATCTCACCGAAACTCTCCCTCGTTACTTCGTGTAGTACATAGCGGCAAAATCGTATTTCTGAATCGGGTACATTTTATAGCCTTGCAGGCTGTCCTTCATCGCAACCGAGCGGTTCGGGTCCATGATGTATACCGCGGCCGCCTGCTCGGTCAGGATCGATTGCGCCTGCTTGTACAATTCGGCCCGCTTGTCCGGATTGATTTCCAGACGGCCTTTGCCGACCAGATTGTCAAATTCGCTGTTGCTGAATTTGAAGAAGTTTTTCGAATAAGTCGTCTCATAACGTCCCAGTACCTCGTGCGGATCGAGCTTGCCCGTCAAACCGACGATCGTCGCTTCGTATTTCGCATTGTTGTACACGTCCTCCAGCCAGCTGCTCCACTCGATCTGCTTGATCGTCGCCTGAATGCCGACGGCTTTCAACTGTTCGGCGATCACTTGAGCCGTGTCGACGTGGAACTTGTAGTTGGACGGAACGGTAATCGTCAGCTTGATCCCGCTCTCGTAGCCGGCTTCCTTCAGCAGCTTCTTCGCTTGCTCGGCGTTCGGCTCGTACCGCTTGTCGAGACCTTCCTTGTAATACATCTTCATGGCCGGGCTCATGTTGGAGCCGAGCTTGACGCCGTTGCCTTCGGCGACCGTCTTGATGATGACGTCCTTGTCGATCGCGTGATTGATCGCCTGACGCACCTTCACGTTGTTCAGCGGCTCGACCGAGTTGTTCAGCGCCAGCAGCTGCACCATATTCTGCGGCCCGGACACGATCCGAAACCCGCTTCCGAGCTGGAGCGCGCCTTGCGCGGAGATACCCGGCACCATATCGATATCCCCGGACTTCAGAGCGAGCACGGAGGCGTTCGCGTCCGGCATAAATTTGAATTCCACCCGGTCGAGCGTCGGAGCATGCTCCTTGTCGTAGAAGCTGTCGTTGCGCTCCAGCACGAGCTGCTGGCCCGGCGTATACGAGTTGAACTTGAACGGCCCCGCCCCGATCGGTTTCGCACTGTGCCCTTCATAGTCTTTCGGGACGATCCCGACAATGTTGGCCGCCAGAAACGCCGCATCCTTAGCTTTCAGCTTCACGACCACGGTGTGGTCATCCGGAGCGTCGATTTTCTCAATCGCGGCAAACTTCGAGGAAAGCGGCTTTTTCCCATTCAGACCGGCTAATTTGGCATACGAGTAGTACACGTCCTCCGAGGTCAGATCCGAGCCGTCATGGAACTTGACGCCTTTCTTCAAGGTGAACGTATACGTCAATCCGTCCTCGGACACCTTGTACGATTCCGCTACAGCCGGAACGAGGTCGCTGTTCTCGCCCCCCTCGAACAAACCGTCGAACACGTTGTCCATCATCGAGCCGGTATCCGTCGCCGCGGACAAGTACGGGTCCAGATTGTCAGGCTCGGTCGCCATCGCTACGCGCACCGTACCGCCCTTCACCTTCCCTCCGGAGGTGGAAGCCGGAGCCGAAGCGCCCGTTCCCCCGGTTGCGGAGGAACCGCTGCCGTTGCTGCTGCTGTTGTTGCTGCTACCGCAGCCGGCCAGTACCATCGATGCAACCATGAGCGAAGAGAAGCCAACCACGAACGATTTTCTAAGCTTCAACAAGAGAAAAACCCCTTTCACCCTCAAATGTGGATTTGCATGCCGCCATAAGCCAAACGGATCTGTCCTGCATAATGCCTCGAAGCTTCCAGAACCAGTTGATTCAAATCTCCGTAATGGGGAAAGTGAGTCAGAATCGTTTGCCCCACGCCGGCTAATGCCGCGATTTTGCCCGCTTCGCCCGCCGTCAGATGCCCCTTCATCCGGCCCGCCTGAAAGTCGTAAAAGCTGCTTTCGATCATCAGCACGTCCGCAGACCGGGCCAAATCGATCATTGCCTGGCAATACCCCGTGTCGCCCGAATACACGAGCGTTCTGCCTTCCCTCGACGTCAGCTTGACCGCCAGGCACGGAATCTCGTGCACCGTCTCGGAAAACTGCAGCCGCACATGGCCGATCGTCAGTTCCTCGCCTGCCCGGACGGGATGGACGCGGACATAATCCGGGTATTCGAAAGCAAGGCTGTCCAGCTCCTTCTCGTTCACGTACAGGTAGAGCGGCTTCGACCGTCTGCCGATCTGCATCAAAATTAGTATGGCAAACTCCAAGCTGTACACGTCCGCCATATGGTCAGCGTGCATATGGGTAAGGACGACGGCGTCCAGCTGTTCAAGCGCGCAATGGTTTTGCAGCCGGGACAACACGCCGCTGCCGCAATCGAGCAGGATATGGCTGCCCTCGCACTCGACCAGATAACCCGAGGTCGCTTCGTTTTTCTCGGGGTATGCCCCCCAACAGCCGATTACTGTAAGATTCATCGAGTATCCTTTCCTGCAGCGATTATGGTTTCGACCGGTTCGTCCACTCGAAGTTGTCCTGAAACGCCTTGAACATCACTTCCATCTTCTCGATATTGATCTTGACCCGTTCCTTCTCCAGATGGGAGATTTCATTGATCAGGGCGTTCACCACGGATAACGATGCCGTGTATGAATCGAGAAATCCGGTGGACCGGCATGCCGCGTACAGCGTCAAATGGGCCAGCTTCGCAAACGGGGACAGCCCGGAGTCGGTCAGCGCGATTACCTTCGTTCCCTGTTCCTTGGCCAGCGCCGCCACCTTGAGCGTACGCGAGCAGTACCTGGGGAACCCGCACACGAATACGAGGTCGCCGGGTTGGATATAGGCCGCGTACTCCGCAACACCTCCCTGGGGAATCAGCTCGCAATTGCCCAGCATATATTTCAGGACGAAGCTGAAAAACGAAGTGACCGACAAGCCCATCCGCCATCCGGCGATCCAGATCCGGTCCGCATCCAGCAGCATCCGGGCCGCCTGATGAACGTCCGCCTTATCCGTCCACGCCATCGTTTCCCGCAGGTTCTCGATTTCCTGCACGAAATGTTTCTCGATCCAGGAATCTTCCTGATGGCTCGTCGTGTATACGAAATTTTTGACGGCCCGCTGATCTTTCAGCACATGACCGCGCAAATCCTGAAGCATGCCCGAGAAGCTCGGGTAAGCCAAAGCCTGCGCCAGACGGTGGACCGTCGCCTCGCTGACCCCGGACTTGCCCGCGATCTTTTGCGCCGACAGCATCACGGCATCCTGCATATTGGATTGAATGTAGTGCGCCACTTTTTTCTGCGCGACGCTTAAGGTATCGAATTGGGCTTCGATTTTCTCCGTGATCGTCGACATCCGCCAAATCTCCTTACCGATTGATCTCCAGCTGTACCCGGGGGTGTCCCAGGTAGGCAGCGACGTCCTGAATGCCAGTTATGATCGGGTGATACGACAGCTCCTCGACCCCGCGGTTGCCGTAGGCATTAATGAGGAGGCAGTGCATGCCGACTTTCTGGCAGCCGACGACGTCGTCGTAATAGTTGTCCCCGATGTACAGCGACTCGCTCGCCGTAACGTTTGCCTGGCTCAGGGCCATCCGGAAAATGTCCGGATTCGGCTTCTCGATGCCGACCTCCGAGGAGATCACAATCTCGTCGAGTTCCTCGTCCAGTCCATTGCGAGCGAGCACCGCCCGTGCCGACTCGTCCCAATTCGAGATCAGGCCCAGCCGGTATCCGAGGCTCCGCAGATGGCGAAGCGTCATCTTCGCTCCGTCGAAAGCTTTCCATTGGATCGGACATTCCCGGGCTACGTCCCGCTGCACTTCAAGCACTTCCTCGATCGGCAGCGACAGCCGCAGAAAATAGTTCAGCGTCCCGATATACCAGGGGAAAAACGCCCGGCTGTCTTTGCCGAGTACGCCCGGATATTCCCGCATGAACAGCTTGTCCGCCCTATGATAAGCGATTGCGATCTCTTCCCTGTTCCGGAATACGTCGAAACGCTCCAGCACTTTCTGATACACGTCTTCCCGGTTCGTGCTCACCAGCGTATACCCGAGGTCAAACCATAAATACTGAATCATCTTCGCATCCACATCTCCTGTTGTAGGATTTCCTTCATCATGCTTGAAATGTTTTATTTCCTTCACACCTCCATCATAAGAAGCAAGTATTAGTGGAGCGTTAAGTGCAGGTGGAGATTTCGTAAATGTTGGGCGGGAGCCGGGCCTTCGTTTCGTGCGCATGGGAGAGGGGCTTTCCGGACCCGGCAGCAAAAAAGCAGCGGAAGTGTTCCGGGACGGGTCCCGGGCTTCCGCTGCTGCTATGTGAGGGTGGTGCTCGCTGCTCTTAAGGAATCGTTCACGGTTTCATCGGGCAGAACGTGTTCCGGCTTCGCTGAGACGAAATGCGTATCGGCTCCAGCACAAAATAAGGGTCTCTGGCATGTTCTATTTTCGACACATGGGAACGATCGAGATGAATAGAAGCGGTTTGCACCCCTTATTTCAGCCCACTGGTCCGGTCTGCACCCACTTCACGGATTTTAGCAGCTTCAAACCGCTCTTATTCTGCGTCTAAGCCGGTTTTTGGACAAAATAAGAGGTACAAACCGCTCCTATTAGGTTCTCTCCCTGCTTGAAGCAAGGCAAGAGGCCCAAACGGCCACCCAGAAAAGCAACTTGTAGCACAGGGCATCAGCATCCCGGACCTCTCGGCCGCTAATAGTTATTTGCAATCCGCCCCGCCTGGTCTTTAATCTGATCCGCCACAAAAGAGGGCTCCAGCACGCGAACGTCCGGTCCGTAGCTGAGGATCATGCCGTACATCCAATGATTATCCGGATAGCTGGCCCTCACTAACAAAGAGCCGTCTTCCTGCGTCTCGATCTGGTCCAGACCGAAGGCTTCCTCCATCCGTACTCTTAATCGCGGGTGAGCATGCAGCAAAAGGTCAACGGAAGGGCCTGTCTCCGGATTGCCCCATCGTGCGTCAAGCTCTTCCATTCGTACGCCTCGATAACAGAACCATGGTAATGCCAAGCAGACGCTGTATTTTCAACCCGATCGCTCCCCTAATGAATCCTGGTTATTCTTCAATCGATAAGATCACCATCCACCAGTTGGAGGAGGAGACCGCCCAAGCAAACTTCCGCGAATTTGAATTTTATAAGACATAGGAATTAGGTGGGGGAAACGAGTGGAGGGGAAGCTCTTGTCCGAACCTGGTGTGTCCATTATCACATGCACGAATCATCCCGGTTTTTTCAAGAACATCTTGAACAATTACCGGACCCAGCGCTACAAGCGCAAAGAATTGATTATCATCCTGAATAAGGATAACATCCATTTAACGGAATGGCGGAAGAAAACCGCCATGTATCCCGATGTCACCGTCTATCAAGTGCCGGAGCGGATCTCGTTGGGCCAATGTTTGAATTGCGGCATCTGCCGGGCCAAATATCCTTTGATTGCTAAATTCGACCACGACGACTATTATTCCCCGCACTATTTAAAGGAACAGGTCCATGCGCTTCTTCGCACAGGAAGCCCTGTACTCGGCAAACACGCCTGTTTGGTCTACCTGGCTGCCAGCCGCAAGCTTATCATCCGGTCCCCTCACGAAAAGAACAAATGGGTCGGATTCATTCAAGGAGGGACCCTCTTGTTTCACAAAAAAATTCTCAAGAAGGTACGTTTCTCCGATCTCTCGCTCGGCGAAGACGTCCAATTTCTGCGGAATTGCTCCGAGAAAGGCTATGCCATATACGCTACATCTCCATATAACTACGTTTATATTCGCAGAAAAAATAAGAGCACGCATACATGGCGGGTCGGCGACCATCGCTTTCTGCAAGGCAGCCATCCGGTTGCCGTGACCAGACATTTCCGCCGTTTCGCCGTGCGCAAAAGTATGGAACGAACCGGACCATGACAGCCCCCCATAATCTATAACAGATCTGCCCAAAGAGGATGATTCCGTTGCACGAATTATTCGATGTTCATCCAGACGACCGCATCGTACGCAAATTAGGCAGAGACGATCCTTTACTGGACAAGCTGATCCGCTCCATGAGGCTGCCGATTCTTCGGCAGCCTTATATAGTTGATGTTAAGCTCATAGTACCAGTCGCCAAATAAAAAACCGAACCTTTTTTCGAAAAAGAGACAATATAGGGTGTAAGCTGCTTACTCAGGAGGGCCCTCCACATGCAAAGTGACTCGATGTACCACTTGCTCACAAAAATGAAAGGCGGTAGTCAGGAAGCCTTTCATACGCTGTATGAGGCTACCTATCAGGATGTCTACCGGACCGTTTCCTTTCTGGTGGATCATCAGCAGGATCGGGAGGATGTCATGAATGAGATCTACATCCAAATGTGGACCACGAACCGGCCTTTTCGCTTCTGGCTGCACGGCTTGGTCATCCGTCAAGTACAGCGATTTCGGGTCAAGAGCTGGCGGAGATTCCGGATTTTCGAACGCATCCGAGCCTTCACCCGGGAAGAGTCTCATTGGGATCAGCCTGCTGTATGGATGGACGGGACAAGCCAAGTGATATCGCAGGCCATGCAAAAACTGACTGACAAACAACGAACGGTCATTGTCCTCCGCTTTTTTCACGACTATACGCTCGAGGAAATGGCGACCTTGCTCGGAATCCCAATCGGCACAGTCAAGTCCAGATATCATGCAGGTCTACAGACGCTTCGAAAAACTTTAGGGAATCTCCCCCCGGAAAGGATGGAAGAGATCCATGACTATTGAACGCAACCTACGCGAACATCTGCACAAGGAAGCAGAAACGATGGAGTGCCCCCCGGCCCTCTCCAAACGAGTCGAACAATCCTATTCTCAATACTTGCAACGAAAAAGGAGCAAACCAACCATGAAAAAACGTTTAATCGGCGGAATCGTCGCAGCCGCTATTTTGATTCCAACCGCAGCCTTTGCGGCTCCTACTCTGATTGACATGCTGACCAGAACGCCAATGACTGCAGAACAAGTCAGAGTGGACGAGGTCGGCCAAGCAGCACTTGAGAAGCTGTACGGCGCATTTCCCGAAACCCAATCGTTTGAGATTATCGACGCAAGTTCCGTTCAAGGTGTCCAAACCAGCATCACCCTGCGGGAAAAAGGAGGAACCGGCAAAACGATTACGCTTCATACAAACGGCGTGACGGGTGCAATCGAACATGTGATTCAGGAAAATTGGGAGCCTGCCGGGAAGCCGCTCACGGTTCTAACCGGTCAGGATATCAAGTCGAAGGTGGATTATCTGATGAATACCTTGTATGGCAGCATCGAAGAGTACGAGTTTGCTATGGAGCAAATGGAGAACCCGGATCAAAAAACGTTTATATTGAATTACATCAAAAAGGGATCCGAGACACCTTTCTACCAAGTATTTGTTCAGGGCCATACCGTCAGTGCTTCTCTGATCGGAGGCGAGGCTACGCCTGAAACCATTCATGTAGAAGGTTTTTTCTCTACCAATGGCAAGCCTGATTATTTTGCCGATGCCTATCTAAATGACGCCAAACTGTTTGCTTTACTTCACATGGGCCCGACACAATTAAAGCAAGAATTAGCTGCGGGTAAATCGGTGGTGGAGGTTGCAGCCTCTAAAAACGTCTCCAAACAGCAAGTAATGGATGTCATTGCCCAAACCCAGGTTGATACGCAACTTCAAGGCGAGCCTCATGGCGATGCTGCTACAACCAATCGCTCGCATGAACAAATGCTACGAGCTATTGAACCCAAAGTCTTGCAAGTTATTGAACACAAAAGCGAGACAACCGCGAAGCGGTAATGTGTCCCGAATTCGGTATGTACTTTCGTTAAATAGTTGGCAACGGAACATATGGAAAAGGATGCCGCATTTTATTGTCGGCATCCTTGTTTCGTATGTCCCGCTGAGTTAGGCAATCGTTCTTTCAAAACTCTGCCGGACCACTCCGGGGGGCTAATTCGATAGGAACCCCTCGTTTCAGGTCACCAATGCTTTTCCATGGCCTCTTCACAGCGGAAAAAACCGTTTCTCCTGTAAAACGAAGTGCTATCGCTGCTGGGCCACAAGATAAGAAATTCAACTTCATGTTCTTTGGACCACTTTTCCATAGCCCGATGAATCTCCGTCCCAAGCCCTTGGCTTCTAAAGGCCGGACGAGTGTACACGTTGGTCACATAGCCGTAGTAAGGGTCTGGTGATTTACCTGGCCTCGGTACTTTATGAATAAGCTGCAGATACATATGCGAAACGATGGCACGGTCAACCTCTGCAACCCAAATATACCAATCTCCGCTTCCGAGGGCCTTAATCAAAAATTCGCTGCAAATCCGGTGAAACTCTTCAAAGCTAGCCGCACCAAGTCCGTAATCTTCTGCAGAGAAGTCCCATCGCATTTGAACAAGTTCATCGACATCGTCTAAAGTCGCCAATCGTACAATCGTCATTCCCTCGCCTCCGCCATCTCATATATCCTCAAGTCGGGCTTTCCCTACCCTATTACGCCATACCTGTCATCGAGCAAAAGGCAGCCGTTCCTTCTGAACGACTGCCTTCTGTCTTAGTCTTCTAATTTTTATAGGCTCTAGCCAATTGGCGCAAAAACCAAACGATAAAAGCGGCGAATACAGTAAAGGCAATATGGATGCCCATGAACACTTTCAGCCAGAGCTCCGACCCTTCCTTCGAGATCCATACGAGCAAGAATTGCAAAATGGCCGGAACGAGAAACGATAGCCAAATATAATTAATGTATCTCTCTTTATGTAACATCCGCCAGCATACGACGAGCGATACCAGAAAAAGCGGAAACGTAGCCGCAAATTTCAAAATCGTCAGCAACGGTATCCCCTCCATCCCAATGAACACTTTGCGGACTCGGCTGAGTCCTATTGTATCAATATTCCATGAGACGGCCCCTGAATACAAGCTGCGATGGACCCAAGTTGATTTAAATGAGCCCCAACTTCCCCCATGCCATCTTTGTAAATTCCATCAATACTTAAATCTGAAATTGACTTTTAAATTCGAATATCTCGTGAACCGCTTGATGATACCCCTCTGTTTTTATGAGCGCGGATATTCAAAAGGTTTGTCGAAAAAGGGAGTGAAAGAAGGACATCGTACCTTGTGAGTAGAAATTTTGGTTACACGATAATTTCCATATAAAGGGGATGCCCCACTCTCATGGTTTCTATACTGGCGTCTCTTCAATGTACAAGGGGGTATCGCCTTGACAAAACCGATTGTTTGGCCGCCAGGCACCGGACAGGCCCTTCGTTGTGCGGCCTACTGCGCGGCGTTCACCATTCTGGCGGGAGGCTTGTGTACAGTTGTTATTCGCCTGCTTCCCAGGCTGGGAGGTTTGTTCACCGATGATGAAGCCAGTCTCCGGCTTCTGGAATCGCTCGGAAGGGCTGAGGTAAGCCCGGCATGGAAAGTACCGGTTGTTTTCTCTCTGCTGCTGATGATCGGCCTTTTCATCTGGAGACTGCGGCTCCATAACCGTCAAGCCGAGCCCAAGCGGGCGATCCCCTTCTTCTTCACCCTTTCATTATGGGCGGGTTTTGTCCCGGTGTTCGCCCTGACCCTTATCTATACTCAGGTAAACACGGTTCCCGTAAAAGTGGTCTTTTCCTTTATCGCCATGTTTCTGCAATAGAAGCAAGGGCAGCGTGCTGCCGCCAAGGAAAGCTTCAGAAAGGAGCAGTTCATACACCGTGCGTATAAAAATGCTGTGCATCATCCTGCTAGCTGTTTTGGTTGTGCCGGGTTGTTACACTTCCGAGAAAACGTATAAAGAAACCGGCCAAGTCTGGAGCATGGGATACGGGGAGCAGGAATTAGTGCCGAACGATCTTCCGAAGGAGAAATACTATATAGCCGGCTATAACACAGGGACGACCATCGAGGGTGTTCTGGATTCGCCCTATGTGAAGGCGCTCTGGCTCGATGACAACACGGGCAGGGGCGGGATCGCCATAGCTGTGATTGATTGCATCGGTCTATCCGGAACCGATATTAGAAAAATCCGGAATAGGCTGTCCACGTTTTCCAAGGAAGCGGGAGCCAGGGACATTCACATTATCAGCACCCACACGCATGCGGGAATCGATACTCTCGGGTTGTGGGGGCCTACAGGACATAGCGGGCGGTCCGCCTCCTATATGCAGCTTCTAGAGGATCGAACGGTTTTGGCTGTGGAGACGGCCTATTCCAACAGACAGAACGGGAGGATGTTATACGGCAGCGCCGAAACCGGCCCGTTGCAGCGGGATTCCCGGCCTCCCTATGTTTATGACCGCAGTCTTTACAGTTTACGATTTGTGTCTGAGGACGGCGGCGGGGGAATCCGGATCATCAATTATGCGGCTCATCCCGAGGCCCTCCGCTCCAAGAACAAGAGTCTCAGCGCTGATTTCCCAGCCTATTTGGCTGCGAAAATTCAAGAGGAAACCGGCGACAGCACGGTATTTATTCCAGGTGCTCTGGGCGGGCTTATTATGACGGAACGGCTAAAGGATAAACAAGGAGTGGAATACCCTGTAGAGGAGAACGTGGTGAGAACGGGGCACATACTGGCCGAGACGGCACTAGCTGTCGATCACGGGCGGGAGCTTGCGCCCAAGCTGGTATCCCTTACCGACAGCTTTGCTCTTCCTCTTGAAAATATCGTCTTCGCTGGAGCCGTTGCTGCAGATATCATCTCGCACAGGACGGTTTCCGGCTCAGGAGCCCTCGGACTCGCTTTGCCGACGCAGGTCAGTTATCTCTCTATCGGGGATCTTCCCATCCTTCTCGTACCCGGGGAAATCTTTCCCGAGTTGGTGACAGGGGGCTTTGCGGGAGCAGGGTTGGCGGCAAATCCGGCGGCGGCAAATCCGAGGACGCTGCGGGAGATCGCCGGAAAAGACGAACTTCTCCTCTTTGGGCTTGCCAATGACATGATAGGCTACATCGTCCCTCCCAACGACTTCTTGGTGCATCCATCCCGTCCCTATCTGGAAGAAGGCGTGGACTCCTTCGGAAGAGGCCACTATGAGGAGACCAATTCCATGGGGCCGGATACGGCCATGGCTGTGGCGGCGTCTGCCGAAAGGCTGTTCGAGCGTGTGAGGAACGGCGAAAGGTAGCGTTCAGGCATGTGAACGCTACCTTTCCTAGCCGCCTTTATTTTAAAGCATCCAATGCCAGTTGGCTTTGCTCCTGAATTGCGGCAAGACCTTCTTCTACAGATTTCCCTCTCTCCAAAACCGCTTCGATCTCGGTATGCAAAATTCCGGAAAAAGTTCCCGGGAAGCCGATTGGAGTGTTCTTGTGAACGGCCGTCCAATCTTTCATGCTTGGCTGCAGTCGGTGGAAGGCTTCAACGGACCGGCCGTTCACTTCCTTCGGGTTATGTTCCACCCGGGTTAGGAGCAAGGAACTGCCTCCACCGGCTCCCAGCGCTTTTGCCGTACTTTCCCCGTTAATAAATTTCACCAGCTCCCAGGCCGCTCCGATCTGTTTGGATTGTACATGAATAGCGAACATGTCGTGTACCGAAACCGTCTCGGTTTCATTCGGAGCGGACGGGCTCGTAGGTGCGGTCACCAGTTGCCAATTGGGCGATTTATTAATATTTTGACGCTCGGCATTCGTCATATTGGCCAGAAGATAATAGCGATCGACGGTCATGGCCGCCGTTCCCATCAGAAAACGATTCCTCCTGATCACGCTCTCGAACGTACTGCTGTCCGCATTTGGTTCCGGATGGATGACCTGCTTCTCCCGGTAGGCATGGATAACCGTTTGGAAAATCCCTTTCCAGGCAGGGGAGTTGACGACCACTTTGGTCCCGTCCTCGGCAATTGCCGAAAGCCCGTTCGTTCTGGCGATATCCTGCATCCATGCAGACGGACTAAGCGGATTATACAGGGCGTACAGAAGCTGATCCTGATCTCGTTTGAACGGAAACCGCCCGGCCAGCCGAAGGACGTCTTCATGCGGAAAGAAATCCGAGCAGCAGACTGGAGAGAGCCACGAGTCTGAATCTGCAGCGAAGTCTGATCAAACCCTCCCTCCTCATCGCTTCATTGGCGAGTAGCTGGTCGAAATGATCCCCACTTTATCCAAACATGGCGGCAAACATGCGTACGGATATGTCCGCTTTCCTATCTAATCGATACCCGCCGCGTACGCGTTCCAGGTAACCCAGATCTATATATTCCGACATGATGTCTTCAAATGGAACTTCTTCCGGCAGCAAAGAGCGGAGCTTGGATTCCTCGACCGTAAAGTGCGGTGACAATTGGTCCGTATCCGGAAGCAAGGCCAATACGATGTTCCAAAAATGCGGGGGTGCGATATTCAGCGGGAATTCGGCTCCTTGAGTAACGGACTGGACGGCTTCACGCAAAAACGGAGCTGTAGCGATATACACAAATTTATGACTTGCCCATAAAGTCAAGCCGTTTTCATCAATCCGAATGAATGGAAGGCTTGCGTTACTTTCCATCGACGGGTGGGAAGCGGCTCCGGGGACGCTGGCTTTACCGATCGTATTCATTATCGTACCAAGTACATGAATCTGCTGATCGCGCGAGGCTTGTTCCAGTTCCTGCAAAAAATCCGGAAGCTTGCTCTCCAGATTTCCCGAGCTGCCGAGCAAATAATCGGTTGTGCAGCCTAAAACCGCTACCAAATCGACGATCAACGAGATGTCCGGCAGCGAATCCCCTTTCTCCCATTTGGAAACGGCTTGCGCCGAAACGTTCAGCCGCTGCCCCAGCTGCTCCTGCGTCAATCCTTTCGCCGTTCGAAGCTCAAAAATGATTCTGCCCATCGAATGTTCGTTCTCCATCCCCTTGCCCCTTTCGTCATTATGATTCCAACTATACTTAAACATGGATAATTTGGAAATGGAGTATTCGTTAACGAATCAACCTGCGGTTGAAACGCCAAAGCTTCGTTACCCGTTAAAAAGGACAAGGCCGCCGAACACTCGTGTCGGCAGCCTCGTTATTTGCGGAAAATGAGTTATCGTTACCCGTTATCTGAATGTCATTTTTCGAATGTGTCATCACAAATGTTGCGTTATTCTGCCCGATAAATCATGTAACGCTCGCTTTGGTTACGTAGCTCCCAGGCTCTAATGGGTAACTTTAGAATGACAGAAAAAAGTTTTACAGACCCCCAAATGGAAAACGAAACGAAACTAACTGACTCTGAAAGATCCGGATGGATCATAATGGGGATAAATAGTGCTTAGGGTAACCACCACGACAAATAAATTCATGTGGAAACAAAATGACTTTACCCTGCTATAAAACCGCCCCGGCATCCGTCTTGTACATGAAAGGGGGGACGGCGGCAACATGGAGGATGGCGCACAGGTACCCGAGCTGTTCCAGCGCTTGTTTCGGGAGCATTATCCCGGAGTCGCGCGGAAGCTTTATGCGTTGACCGGGGATTACGCGGCGGCGGAAGATTTGGCCCAAGAGGTGTTCCTGCGGCTATACCGGAACCCTCCCGACCGGCTGGAAGCCGTCGGCGCTTGGCTGCACCGGGTGCTGACCCGGGTGGGGTACGATTATTTAAGGCACCGGTCGTCGGGCGAGGCATTGTTGGAAAAGGAAACCGCCCGCGTAGCGGCTTGGTCGGAAGGCGCCGTCCCTTCGGGAGAAACGGAAGTCATCCGGGAGTGGGAAATCGACGTGGTCCGCCGGGTGCTGCAGAAGCTCTCGGACCGGGACCGGACGGCCCTTCTGCTTCGGGAGGAAGGGTACAGTTACGAGGAGATTGCCCTCCGGCTGGAGGTCAACCCGAAGATTGTCGGGACGCTGCTGGCCCGTGCAGAGGAACGGCTGAAGAAGAAATACGGGCAGGAGGAGGAGCGGCACGATGGCGGACGGAGAAAAGCGGACCGGCGGGGAGCCGATTTTTGATACGGACCGGGCTTGGGACCGGTTTGAGAGACTGGCGGCACGGGAGCCGGCTCCGGCGTTTTGGAGGCATGCGGAGCAGAGCCGATGTTCGGATGAAAGAAGAAACAACGCCCGATCGGATAAAAATCCAGATGATCACAATAAGGATGGTGCGGTGGAGATGAAGCAGACGCGAGCATTCGAAGGGAAACAAGGGGCCCCGGTTGTCGGGACGCCGAGGGCGGCAACAGGGACAAGCGCTAAAAGAGCAAACGGTTCCTGGCGAACGGAAAGACCGGCCAAGCGCAGACTTCGGAGATGGGCCGCCGGGGTAGCTGCCGCTGCTATGGCGGTCGTCCTGTTCACCACCCCCCTGGGAGACCGGGCGCTGGCGGCCATGCAGCATACGTTCCGCATTCAGCATATGGTCGGAGTCGGAATATCGGCGGATGACATGGCGACCATCTCCAGCCTTCTGGAGCGCGGCTCGCCCGAAGGAGATCGGAGTTTTACACTGGCCCAGTACGGCACCTTGACCCAATCCGGAGGCGGGGAATCCCATACTCTCACTTGGGACGAAGCGGAGCAACGGATGGGCGGGCTCCTTCAGCCTGGAAACCCTGCCTCCCCCGTCTTCCAGCCGGCTACCACACTTACTTTTAATCTGAATGTAAAAGCGGTCAACCGGCTGCTCACCCGTTTGGGCGGCACCACCACCCTGCCTGTCGAAGCCGACGGCAAAACGATCCGGCTACACGTCCCGGACGGCATCACCTCGGAGGGCACCTTGTCGGGCAAGCCGGTAAGGCTGCTCCAATTCGGCAAGCCGGAGCTGACCGTGGAGGACGGCATCGATGCGGCAACCGTCCGGGAGGCGGTACTCGGGCTGCCCGTACTGCCGGATAGCCTGCGGACCAAGCTGGCGGCCATCGGCGATTGGCAGAGCACCCTGCCGGTGCCGGCCCGCGACGGCGTAACCATCAACTTCAAGTTAGGCGGACACGATGCGGTCATGACGACAGACGGAAAGAATCGCTACCTGCTCTGGCTTGCTGGGGACCGTATGGGGTTGCTGAGCGGCTCTATGAAGGATTTTCCTGTGGAGTCCGCTTTCCGCCGGGCAGCCGAGGAGCTTATCCGGCCATGATGATGATCGACACCGAAGAATTGACCAAAACCTACAACGGCCGCGGCGGCTGTCGCGGCATCACCCTGCAGGTGCCGGAGGGCTGCATTTTCGGCTTGCTTGGACCCAACGGCGCCGGCAAAAGCACCTTCGTTAAAATGCTGGCCGGCCTCCACCGCCCCGACTCCGGGCGGGCCACCATGCTGGGCCGACCCTTGGGCCGGGCGGAGGCGAGACAAGAGCTGGGCTATTTGCCCGAGCTGTTCCGCTACCAGGATTGGCTGACCCCGGCGGAGGTCCTCCGCTTCCACGGTCAACTGGGAGGGCTGCGCCCGCAGGAGACGCGGGCATCCGCCTTCCGAAGCCGGGTCCGCGACACCCTGGAGCTGGTCGGCCTGTCCGAGGCCGCAGACCGCCGGGTTGGCGGGTTCTCCAAAGGGATGCAGCAGCGTCTCGGCTTGGCCGCCGCCCTGCTCTTGGACCCTAAGCTGGTCATCCTGGACGAACCCGCTTCGGCCTTGGACCCCATCGGCCGTTACGAGATCCGCAGCCTGTTGAAGCAACTGCGGGGCAGGGGCGTGACGATTTTCCTCAATACCCATCTGCTCGAAGATGTGGAGGAGCTGTGCGATGAGGCCGCTTTCCTGTATGACGGCGAGCTGCTGGCATCGGGTCCGCTGCAAGAGCTGCTGAGCGGCACCGGCGATAACGCGGGCGGCAGTGCCAACTGGCGCTTCCGGCTTGGCGGATGGCTTCCGGAGACGTGGGAGGAATTGAGCAGCGCTGTCGGCGGCGCTCCCCCCTCCCTGCTGCGCCTGGTCGAGGCCGACAAGAGCGGCAACACCCTCCTGACCGCGCGCGTAACGGACCGGGAACAAGCCGGCTACCTGTGCTCGCTGTTCATCCGCACCGGCCTGACGCTTTACGAATCCGGCCCCGAGCCGAACAGCCTGGAGGCCTGGTTCCTCCGGATGGCCCGGTCCCGCCAAGGAGGTGTCCCGTTATGACGATGTACATAGCCGCCACCTTCAAGGAGTTGACCCGTAAGCGGGTGTTCCTGGTCACGATTATTTTGACCTTCGTCTTTCTGGTGCTGTTTGCCTTCGGGGTTCGGGAGCTGGCCGGTACGCTCGAACAGAACCGGGTATCCCCTGCCGAATCTCTGTTGAACAGCATGGTTCTGACGGTGCTGGGGCTTTTTTTCGCACAATTTCTAACGGCCTTTTTCGTGCTCTTCTCCGCCATGGGGATCGTCACGGGTGAACAGGAGAACGGTCTGCTGCTGGCTGTCGCCGCCCGCCCCATCTCCCGCTGGAGGCTGTATCTGGCGAAATGGCTGGGCCATGCCGTCTGGATCGCCGTGTACAGTATCATTTTGTTCGTTTCCGTGGTCTGGACCATCCACAGCCTGGCCGGACTTCCCCTGCTTGTGGGGGATTTGTTGCGGGGTCTCGTGCTCTTCACTTGGATGCCGCTTCTTCTCCTCACCCTGGTCATGCTCGGTTCCGTCTATTTGCCGATGCTGGGGAACGGGATTTGCGCCGCCTTATTGTACGGATTGGCCCTCTTCAGCGGTCTGGTCGAAGGGATCACGATCTATGAAGGAAGCCACCCTATACTGGACAAATTTCTCCTGCTGACCGGGCTGCTCCTGCCCACGGACTCCGTTTACCGGAGAAGCCTCTACGAGGTTCTCGGGGGGGCGGATTGGGCCGGTCTTGCCACGGCCGACATGGGTCCATTCTCCATGCCGAGCGTTCCATCGGACGCCTTCCTTCTGTATACGGTCGGGTATGCGGCGGTTCTGCTCCTGTTGGGTTGCCGGGCATTTAGCAGGAAGGATCTGTAACATGCCGGTGAATGCAACGAGGGCTGTCGATCTATGTCGGCAGCCCTGTTCGATGCGAATCCTTATTTCTTTTGAATCGGTATCCATAGTGAAATTCGTGGATGCGCTGATCAGTCCCGAAGGCTGGACATTCGAATAGCTTTTAATTTCCTGAATTAATTCTGGAGTGAGCCCTTCAACCATCGACGCAATCTCCGGGTTTACCCCTTGGAACACGATAGGAACGCGTTTCTTGATCCCCACGATGCGGAAAGCCTCTTTCTCCTCGATACGGTAGTTCATTTCACTTCCTCCTTTGATGGTCAATTGAAACGTCATCCGAGGGAAGGCTTTGAGGGACTGACCGTGAAGCCGGGCTTCCGAAGGAGTAACCCCATGCATACCCTGGAAAGCTCTGGCAAAGGAATCCGGCGACGAATATCCGTATTTCAGCGCAATTTCGATGATTTTCATATCACTGTGGCTTAGCTCTAGTGCCGCCAAGGTTAGGCGTCTGCGGCGGATGTATTCCGACAGCGTGATGCCGGCCAGAAAGGAGAACATGCGCGTAAAGTGGTATTCCGAACAGCAGGCAATCTTCGCCGCCTCCTGGTAGTTCACCTCATTCGTCAAGTTCTCTTCGATATAGCTTAAAGCTTCGTTCAGCTGTGCCAGCATATCCATGATCCGATTCCTCCCCTCGTTGCTTCCAAGCATAGCAGAGATGCGATTTCCCTTCCCGACATCCATTGCACCATCCTGCAGGGTCTTTATGTATCATTTGCGGGGCTCGCCGCAAGGGAGAGGGATTATCTCCATTTTCATGAGTATACAATAAAAAGACCGTCGAGACTTTCTCGACAGTCTGGATGAATCCCCATTAAACCTTTCTTTTCACCCTAAATTATTGACCGGATTTCAATTTTTCAATTTCCTTCACCGCATTCTCATCCGCCATCCGCAAGGTGGTATTGATGTCAAGCTGACCTTTACCGAGCTGATACCAGAGCTTTTCAAGCTGGTTGTTCGTAATCGCTTGATAAGGCGATTGCTGGAATGGCGCAGCCGGTTTATTTTTCGTTAGCGCCTTCAGGTTTTTCCCTGCAAGATTCGGGTTGTCTTGACCGAACGCATCTTTTGCCGATTGGGTTGTGATGACCGGCAGTCCCAGAGCTTTTTTGGCAATATCGGTCTGATATTCATCACTGGTCATATAAGCGATAATTTCAAAAGCTTGCTCCTTATGCTTACTGATGCTCGGTATATAAGCCAAGTTGAGCGAAGCCTGCGAACCAATACCGCGAAGATTGCTGAATTCCGGCAAAGTGACCAAATCCCAGTTCACTTGTTGCGCTGTTCCGGGAATGGAAGCCGCGTACATAGCCGCTACTTTTGAACTATAGAACAGGTTGTTGATTCCGCCGAAGCTGCCTTCCAATAGTGCATTGCCTACAGCGAATTTGTCGAACAGGTCTTTATTGTACAATAGGGACATTACATTCATCCGCAAAGGCAATGCATATATTTCGCCATTCGGGGAAGGGCCTTCACAGCCTCTAGCGTACTAGGCTCGAGACGTTTCAGATCATAGCCGCTTCTCTTGATCATGTCCGTTATGTCGTACTGAAATTTAAACGGCGTTATGTATCGGTAATGATTGGTATCGCCGTTCAAGAAAATGTCGATTGGTTCTTGCGAAGCAAGCAAGTTGGACAGATTGCCCGCCACGTTGGTATCCGGGGAATTGACGAGTTTTAAAGTAACATGCGGGAATTTCTTAACGATTGCGTTACCATACTGCTCCATGAACGTAGCTGTATCGGTTGCATATGGCAAATAAAAGCTAATGGTAACGGGCTCCTTCGGTGTCTCCCAAGTCTTCGCCGCGGAGTTCGCAGCTTGACCGGTTTTGCTATCTTGTCCTCCGCTGCACCCGGCTAACATACTGACTGCAGCAACCAACAACACGATCGGTTTTTTAATGAACCTTATCATCCTCTCTGTATAGGAGTTTCGGGCAATTTCCATTCTCATTTCATGCCGGATTCGTCCAAATATTGAAGCCACTGCTTTTTATATTCAGTTTGGATTTTTTCCAGCCCTGCCGCTTTGGCTTTTTCAATAAACAGCTTCAGACCCGCTTCCACATCTTCGACAAGTCCCATTTCGAGCGGCGCAAGATACTGCTTGGACACCTGCTCCAGCGCGGCTCTTTCCGCTTGATAAGCCGTATAGTCTTCGGCGAATCCGGAATAAATATCAGGCTTGGCGATTTTGTCCAGCTGCGCAAATATTGCTTTGACCCCGTCGTACCCTTTGTCGAACAGCATATATTCCGGATTCCGCCACGACCAGCCATTCATCGCCTCGCGCGGGAAGCCGTTCGATTTACTGTCTCCGATCATTTGGTAATACCCGTTATCGACCTTGTAGTTGACCCCTTCGATTCCGTATTCGGTGAGCCGGTTATACTCTTTATCGGTCACGAGCTTTTCGTAGAAGGCGATGGCCCGCTCCGGATTCGGGCTGCTCTTCGGAATGGCGAAACCGTTACCGATCGGCGTAACCGGCGTCGCGTATCCTTTGATGAACGGAAACGGCGAGTATGCCAGCTTCCAGTCCGGATGCGCCGCTTGCGTCTTCGTGTTCATGTCGTTAAACATGGACGGATTGTGAGAGAACAGCGCCGCGGACTTGCCGCCGATGACCAGATTGTTGCCCAGTTCTTTTTCGTTTAGCACGTTTTTGGACCAGAAGCCTTTATCCGCCCATCTCTTCGCTACTTTCAATCCTTCCAGATGGACCGGCGAACCCCAATATGCCGTCATCTCGCGGGGGTTACCGTAGGAAGCCGTCATCCCGTAAGGGAACGATCCGGCGGGATCGATGGTAAGCTCCAAGTAGTTGCGCATATTGAAGCCGGAAGCGAGCGGGAACAAATCCGAAACGTTTTTCTTGATTCCGTCCAAATAAGCTTCAAAGGAAGGAATCGATTCCGGCTTCGGCAGATTGAACTTCTGTCTCAAGTCTTCCCTGTAGATGAAGCCCCCCGTCGTATACTCTTTGTACGTCGAAGGTACTGTGTAGATTTTGCCGTCGATCCTGGCCGTGTGCCACATATCCTGCGGCACGAATCCGTGCAATTTAGGCGCGTGCTTGGGCAGCAGCTCGTCCAGGGGCAGAAAAGCGCCTTTCTTCGCGTACTGCTGGTAACCGAACCAGTTCGCCGTATAGATCAGGTCGATGGGCTGGCCGGACGTAAGCAGCAGTTTGTACTTGGTCGTATTGTCGGTCCACGAAATGTAATTGAATTTTACCGTGGCGTTCAAGTCTTTCAAAGCTAGCTCGTTAATTTTCGCTTCGATGATCGGCAAATCTTTCGGCGGGTCCCCCAGCATGTAAAATTGCAGTTCCACCCTTTTCGAAAAGTCCTGTTCTTTGCCCATACCAGCCGTATTCGCGGTTTCCCCGGCGTTCTGCGTTTTGCCGGTACACCCGGCAAACAGCACGACTGCGAGCGCCACGACGACGAATCGCGCAAAGATGTGCATTGTCCTTCCTTTCATGTGATGCCTCCCTCTACTTTCTAAAAGTTTATCATACTATGTCAGCCGGCGTGCCGCAGAAAGCGGTTGAAGCCGGGTCTAACCTTTTACGGCGCCGATGGTCAAGCCTTTGACGAAATACCGCTGCACGAACGGATAGAGCAGCAGAATCGGCCCTGTTACGATGAGCGACATGGCCAGCTTCGTTGACTCCATCGGAATGTCGCTTGACAGCGTGACCCCGGAGCTTACCCCCAGATCGGCCAGGAATGACATCGTATTAATGATGTTGTACAAGTAAAACTGAAGCTCGTATTTGCTAGGGTCGTTGATGAACAGCGACGATGAAAACCAGCTGTTCCAATACCCGAGAGCCATAAACAGCCCGATGGTGGCGATGCCCGGCATGGCGAGGGGGAGAACAATGCGGAAATAAATGCCGAAATCGTTCGCACCGTCGATTTTCGCGGATTCGATCACCTCGTCGGGAATAATTGACTTGATGAAGCTTCTCATCAATATGATCAGAAACGGCGAAGCCAAACCGGGAAAAATGAGCGCCATGTACGTATTCGTCAAATGCAAGTACGAGGTCATCATGATGTACCAGGGTACGAGCCCTCCGCTGAACAGCGTAGTAAAATAAATAAAGAACATGGCCTTATTGCGGTATTTGAAGTCTTTGCGCTGCAGGACGTACCCGGCCATCGTCGTCATGAACAGCCCGATCGTCGTACCGACTACCGTCACGAAAGTCGTCACGCCGTAGGCCCTCAGAATCGGACCGGGTGTAGCGAAAATCGTCCTGTAGGCCTCGAGCGAAAATTGTTTCGGGATCAGCCGGTATCCATCCCTGATGATCGATTCGTTCAGAGTCAAAGACCCGGACAAGATGAGCAAAAATGGAAATAGACAGACGATTGCTGCCAACGCGACGACCGTGTAGGCGAGCACGCTAAAGGCGGCGGATTTCTCCGAAGCTCTCACGTTCATAACCGAACCTCCTTCCTCAAGTTAAAACAAGGCGTAATCCTCGTTTATTTTTTTGATGATGTAATTAACAGTCACGATCAGAATGAAGCCGAATACGGATTGATACAGTCCCGCCGCGGTCGCCATGCCGATATCAAACGTTTCTTTCAGTGACCGGAACACGTACGTATCGATAATGTCGGTGCTGCCGAACAATAGGCCGTTGTTTCCGATCAGTTGATAGAACAGATCGAACTGCCCCTTCATGATGCTGCCGAGAGAAAACAGAAGCAGAAGGACGAATGTCGGCTTCAGCATCGGGACGGTTATATGCCGAATCCTTTGCAGCAAAGTAGCTCCGTCGATTCGGGCCGCTTCGTAATACTCGTCGCTGATTCCAGTTATGGACGCCAAATAAATGATCATGCTGTAGCCGATATGCTTCCACAGGTAAAACACTACGAGCAGGATGACCCACACCCACGGCGCGCCATAAAAGTTGAACGGCTGCATGCCGAGCGACTTCAGAAACGTATTGGCAAAGCCGGTTTCATAGTTGAACATGTTGTATGAGATGGCGCTCAGCAGGACGAACGATACGAAATACGGCAAAAACAAAATCGATTGCGATATTTTTTTGAACAGCTTCCCGTGGATTTCGCTAAGCAAAATCGCCAGGCCGATGGCCAACACGTTTTTGAGCACAATAAAAGCCAAATTGTAGCCGATCGTGTTCAGTGTGAGCTCCGCAAGCTTACCGGACTTCCACAAAAATTTAAAATTGTCCAACCCAACAAAAGGGCTTCCAAACAGCCCGCCGTGAAAATCGAATCTCGTAAACGCAAAATAGATGCCGACCATCGGAACATACGAATTGACGAAAAAAAACAAAAGAGTCGGCAGCAGCATTAGAAACATAAGCTTGTTTTTATTCAGTTCATTCCAAAATCCTCGCTTCGACACGAAATCTGTCCTCCCCGGCTATAAATAGGATAGGCGGAAGATACGTCTGATAGCGTGCCTGCCCATCCGTTCCCCATCGTACAAGGAAAGCAGGCGCAATTAAACTCCACATTGCGTCATAAACATGAAGTTTTCGCCCTTATCGCGCTTGTTCCCGGAGTGAACAATTCGCACTTTTATGTGTTCTTTCTACTTTTTCACTCTCCCTATGGCAACACGGGCGGCATGTAAGATATACTTTTTTGGAATGACTTTTTGAGGGGATGAGAAGCGGGTGAGTCAACGCGAGAATAGGAGCTTGTACAAAAACATCTTGATCAGCCTTGTGGTTAGTACAGTCATTACTCTGCTCATTTCTTCCACGCTGCTCATCATGAACTTTGAAAACATCGCCATCCGGCAAGTATCCCGTTCCGACTTGAACTCTCTGAAACAAACGAGTCGGGAGGTGGCGAAGATGACAGATACGGCAAAGACGCTATCGTTTCAAATTTACGGAGACTTGACGATCTCCAAGCTGATCTTCTTCCCGAAGCCGGACATTTACGATGTAACACTAGCGATGCAGCAATTGCACAACTACCGGCTATCGATGCCGTTTATCGAATCGATCTATGTGTACAATGCAAGCTCCGGAATGTACTATATCAGCTCAGACACGTTCCGAAACGGAAGCCAAACGGAGGAGGAATTGGACGACCGGGGAATTGTAGACATTTTCCATAACATTCAGGAATACCGTCCGTATTATCCGATACCGAGAATATATGCAATCGGCGATGGAAAACAGGTAAGCAGCTACTCCTATTTATCGTTTGATATGCTCGAGAAAAAAACGAGCGCCGCCGTCGTACTCAATATTGCCGAGTCGTGGGTCAATAAAGATTTCGGCAGCTTAACCGCCGACTTCGGCGCCAGAATGTTCATTATGAATGAGCAAGGCATTTTGCTTTCGCGCAGCGGCGACGATCCGATGTTGACCGATTACTCCGGGAAAGGTTATATTCGGAACATTCTGGATAACCGCGCTGCCTCCGACTATTTCGTGGATATCGTTGACGGCGTCAAATCGCTCGTTTCTTACACAGCCCCGGATTCGCTTGGCTGGAGGTATGTGCGGACGACACCTTATTCGGAGATTACGCGCGAGATTACGAGTATGAGGACCAAAACGATTGCCTTCAGCTTTATGGTGCTACTGTTCGGGTTACTGCTGTCCGTTGCTGCTACCCGCAAACTGTATGGACCGATTGATAAAGTGCTCAAGCAATTAAAATCGCTTGAAATCGAGCGGAGAAACAACCAGCATATCGTAAAGCAGCACTTTTTACGGAGTATTGTGCTTCGCAGGGAGGCCTATGGCCCGGAAGCGCTGCAGGATAAGTTGACCGAATTCGGCTTCACCATCCGGGCGGATCACCCCTCCAGACTCATCTTGCTCAAGTTGGACCGTTTTGCGGAGTGCGCCGATTATTACCGGGACCATCTTAAGCTGGTAAAATACGCCATCATGAACATTTGCGGAGAAATAAGCTCCTCCTCGTATCATGCCGAAGGTGTCGATATTGGCGACGATCGCGTACTTTTATTGCTCGCAAGCGACGATCCTCAGGGACTATCGGATAGAAACGCATTGATAAGCATGCTGAAATTAATGCAGGAAGAAGTTCAGAAACATCTTAAAGTATCCGTTTCCGTCACCGTAAGCCCGGTTCGATCGTCCCTCAACCAAAGTATCCTGATGTACAACCAGGTCAAAGAAGCTTCCCTTCACCGGCTGTTTTACGGCCATGGCTGCCTGATCTGGTCGGAAGACATCATGAACTTGAAGCTGAAGGATTACGCGTTTCCGGTCCACCGGGAAAAGCAGTTGGTCGATTGCCTAATGACGGGGAAAAGCGAAGAAGCCAAGGCCATTTACTCGGAAATGGTGCGTGCTACGGGGGAATACCCGTATACCGTCGTCCAACTGACGATTTCTCATCTGACGTTCACCGTCATCAACGTCCTGAAAACGATTCAGAAGAATAACGCGATCGTCGTCGAAGCCGACTTCGACTCTGCGCTTGCCTCGTTGAACCAGGTGGAAGTCATCGAAGAAATAACGACACAATTTTTCGGGATATTCGATCAATTAAGCAAACAGCTAGAGGCGAAGAAAAATTCGAAACAAACCGATTTGATCAAACGTATCAATGAGATCATCGATCGGGAATATGCGAATCCGAACCTTTGCCTGAACTCGATTGCGGACGAACTGGACATGTCGCCGATCTATATAAGCCGCCTGTACAAACAGCTGACTTTTTTCACACTGACGGACGCCATTCAAGAGGTGCGCATGAATCAATCTAAGCAGCTGTTGCTGGAATCCGATTATTCCGTGGCGGACATCGCCAAACTGACCGGATTTACGAACAGTTCGTACTTCTACCGCATGTTTAAGAAAAGCAACGGTGTAACACCGAGCGATTTCCGTAAACAGATGCCTCGTACCGAGACGATCTGAGAGGCTTTGAGAAGGCATTTAGAATCGTATAAAATGGTAATTCCGAGATCCAAGCCGGGGATGAAGCAAAAGCGGATAGGAAATCATAAAATTCGTTGGACGATTTTTTCTGAGAGGGGCATATGCATATTGAAGTACGAACTGGGCCGTTGCCTGCTGGAAGAAAGACTTCAGGAAGCAGGAATGCCGCTGGAACGGCTGGCGCTTGAACTGCGAGTGAGACGGGAGCGGCTGGGTGATTTTATCGACAATAAAAGAGTGATGTCTCTTAAGCTCGCGATTTCGATCGCCGATACGCTTCAGTGCGAGGTGCGCAGCCTGTACGAATTAACGTCTTCCGATGAACGCCGTTAGTCAGCGGATGGGTAACCTATATAAATAATCTGCCCGTTCGCAACGACGGCAGCCGAACTTTTGGCCGGCTGCCGTTGTATACCGGTTGAGCTATCGTCTCCGCTAGTTCTAATGAAAGATGGAAAGCTTTTGTTGTTTGATCCTGAAATTTAATCTTCAAATTGTAAGTGGGGGCCTTTACTTGATGTTTATCATTATTTTTAATGCCTATAAGCATTAAGTTGCTTTCCGTTTGTACGCGCGCATCGCAAAGATATAAGCCACGAGCATAATTCCGACGCACCACGCCAGCGCGATCCATATATCGTTGCCCACAGGCTGACCTGACAACAGAGCACGGATGGTCTCCACGATTGAAGTCACCGGCTGGTTATCGGCAAAAGCGCGAACGACCTTCGGCATCGAATCGGTCGGCACAAAGGCCGAGCTGATAAACGGCAGGAAGATAAGCGGATAGGAAAATGCGCTTGCACCTTCCACCGTTTTTCCGGACAAACCGGCAATCGCCGCGACCCAAGTCAAAGCCAGCGTAAACAGTACGAGTATACCGGCTACGGCGAGCCATGGCAGAACCCCTGCCGACGACCGAAAGCCCATAATGAGCGCTACGAGAATGATGACGACAAGAGAAATGACGTTGGATACCAGCGAGGTCAGCACGTGCCCCCACAGCACGGCGGAACGCGCAATCGGCATGGAGTGGAACCGCTCAATGATGCCCCGCTGCTTATCCATAAACAGACGGTAAGCCGTATAGGATATACCGCTTGCAATCGCAATCAGCAGGATACCGGGCAACAGGTAGTTCACATAGTTATCCGTACCGGTTTGGATTGAGCCGCCAAACACATAGACAAACAGCAGCATCATCGCAACCGGAGTGATGCAGACCGTGATGATGGTGTCCATGCTGCGGAAAATATGACGCATGGAGCGTCCAAGCATCACGCTCATGTCGCTAAAAAAGTGACTCTTTACCGTCTCCATTTACATTGCCTCCTTTTTACCGATAATTGCGAGGAAAATCTCTTCCAATGAAGGTTGTTTTTCCACATACTCCACCTTTGCGGGCGGGAACAGCTTTTTCAGTTCCTGAAGCGTGCCGTTGGCAATAATCCTGCCTTCATGCAAAATGGCAATTCGATCGGCTAGTTGTTCAGCCTCATCCAAATATTGAGTGGTCAGGAATACCGTCGTTCCACCGTCGGCAAGCTCTTTAACAATTTTCCAGGCCTCAATGCGTGCCTCGGGGTCAAGCCCGGTGGTCGGCTCATCGAGGAAAATAAGCTGCGGTTTTCCGATCAGGCTCATGGCAATGTCGAGCCTGCGGCGCATACCGCCCGAATAGGTTGACACCTTTCGGTCGGAGGCGTCGTTCAACCCGAAGCGATTCAGTAAATCATCTGCGACATGACGCGGATTTTTAAGGTGTCGCAGTTTGGCGATCATGATCAGATTTTCCCGCCCGGTCAATATCTCGTCTACGGCGGCAAATTGCCCGGTCAGGCTGATCGCATGCCGCACATTCTCGGGTCTTGACGCGACGTCAAATCCGTTCACGGTGGCGGTGCCTCCGTCCTGCTTGAGCAGCGTGGCGAGAATTCTGACAATCGTCGTCTTGCCTGCGCCGTTGGAGCCAAGCAGGGCGAAAATCTCACCCTGCTTCACTTCAAAATCGACGCCCCTTAGGACTTCTTTGTCCTTGAAAGACTTTCGCAGACCTTTCACTTGAATTGCTTTTTCCATCCCGTTATCCCCCCTTTTCCTTTTTTTTATCCGTAACCTTTTTCATTGCCTTGCTAACTTCTTGGTTAACAGAGTCTTGATAGATGTCAGCGTAAGTTTTAGAATCTTTGATTAGTTCGTCGCAAAAAGCCGCTACGTCACTTCCCGTCACATCGAGCACGCCTTTCCCCAAGGCCGCGCCCTCTTCAAAAAGATCGACAATCCCCGATAGCAAACCCGTACCTTCGGTTAGTTCAACGGGTCCGACCTTAAAGAAATATTTTTGAATCTCTTTATAAACGATCTGATAATCTTGTGGGAGCCTTTTGACACGCGCCACGTGCGCTCGCCATTCTTTTTTGCCTTGGATGATATCTTGTATTCTCATACTTATCCTCCTATTTACCCAATTTTTTAGCGATATTATGGTTGAGCTGCTCGCGCCACTTGTCGCGATAAGATTTTGCCCCTTCTTCGCCGGCAAGCGCTGAACAGAAGCCTTGGATATCGTCACCCAAAACCTCTTGGACGCTCTGACCGTCAGCCGCCGCTTCTTCGAGCAGGCCAAGAACGCCGTCGAGAATTGGCATGAGGTTGCGACCGCTGAAATCGGAGTACGCCCAAAGATTCGCACTTATTTTTTCCCATGCCGCTTGATAATCAGCCGGCAGCTTTTTGGCTCTCGATTCAAAAGTTTTCATTTCCTTAGTCATGTCGCTGCCAGTTATTTTTTCCCAAAAATTCATTATTTTTTCTCCTTTAACTCGTTAATTTTTGATGATACGAACTCCCATTTTTCCCAGAACTTCCGAAGCTCCTCGCGGCCCGCGTCGTTGATCGCGAAAAACTTTCGAGGCGGTCCCATGTCGGAGGGCTTCTTGGTGATCTCCACCAACTTGTTTTTTTCGAGCCGGATCAGGATGGTGTACACCGTTCCCTCCACAACATCTGTGAAGCCGAGGGCGTTTAGCCGCCGCGTGATTTCGTAGCCGTAGGTTTCTTCGCGGCTTATAATTTCAAGGACGCAGCCCTCAAGCACGCCTTTGAGCATTTCCGTTAGATTTTCCAGCACAATCGCCCCTTGCTATTCTGTATAACTGGTATAAAGTATTACTTACTACAACTACAAAGTAACACGTAGTAGTTGGTTTGTCAATAGCGGTTGCTCTGAACGGATTTATATCTTCAACTACTATGCTGCATATCTTCTATTGTGTGAATCTTGTGTGTGGGGGATACTCCCACACTCGGTCGTCCCGTGAGCATTAAACAACAAATTTGTATGTTGTTGTTCAAGTGAAACTAACGATATTAACTATTGCCCTTCAGGTCGGACAATGTCATGGTCGATTCCCTTCCTTTGCGGCTGCCTTCGTTCAATTAGTATACTTTTTCTGCGACAGCGTCCTGGAGGCCCGAACCAATCAGAGCGGGAGGCTGAACGAGCGGCTGAAGCAATATACTGAGATTCGAATTATCCTTGCCCGTTACTTCAACCAGAAAACGGCAGCCGATCGAGTGCCGGCTGCCGTCTTGTGTAATTGAGTAAAACTAATCCTTCAATTCAATCCGATTTCCTTCAGGGTTAATCGCCTATATGTTTATTATCTTTTGCACAAAACTGTCCGTTAGGTGAGCGAGCTCTCCATCAGAAACCGCCTCGGAATCCAAGCCGGGTCCTTAATGACAGGATTCGTCGTCGCCTGCATTTCAGCGATGCTGGCATCGGAGTTGGCCGTCAGGACGATAACGCTCTTCAGCTCAGGGATGACATAGACGTACTGCCCGCCGTAACGGGAGGCAAAGGCATAATTTATTCCATCCACGCAGCCGATCCACCACAGGCAGCCGTAAGCGGCGTACCCGGACCAGCCGGTAGATTGCTTTTGGAAGGATTGGTCGACCCATCCGGCAGGGAGGAGTCGCTGGCCGCTCCAGATGCCGTCCGCCAAATACAACTGGCCGAAACGCGCAAGGATGCGGGGTGTAAGGAACATATTATTGCCGCCCCAGTTGAGCCCCTCAGGAGCTTGCTCCCATGGGACCGGGAACTGGATGCCGAGAGACCCGAATAATTTCCGGCGGAACTGGATGCCGAGCGGCCGGAATAACTTCCGGCTGGCGTAATAGGCAAGCGGAACCTTCGCTGCTTGTGTCAGAATTGCAGATAGCAGATGCGTGGAACAAGTGCAGTAAAGGAAACGTTCGCCCGGCGAGTGGGCGAGCGGCTTGTCAAGTATGGCGCCGATCCAATTGCTGCTTTTCCAGACCTCCAACATCTCCGGGCTGTTCTCCTCGACATGTAAGCCATGCGTCATCGTTAGCAGATGCTTTACGGTAACTCCGTCAATGTTCGCCAGCCATTTCTCCGGCAACTTCGGAACCAGGTCGGAGATACGCTGATCGACGGAAGCGATCAGACCGTCCCGAATGGCGATGCCAGCGAGCGCATTCATGACGCTCTTCGTGATGGATTTGATGCTGTAGGCAGCGGTCGGCTCGACCTGCGGCGCGTATCGTTCGAAGACGAGCTGCGCATCCTTGACGATCAGGAGGCTGTAGAGGCTGGGAAACGTCCGGAGCAGCGTTTCATAGGCTTGGTTCAGTCGTTGTGCGTCTAGCTGGGCCCTCTTCGGTTCCGTCACTGTGAACGGGACGGCTTCTTTGATCCGGTGCACCGGGCATCACTCCTTCCCCGGTAGTTGAGGAGTCTCTTGATCGAAATTATTTTTGGTCCGTTTGATCCGGTACTGAACGAGCAAAGAGCGTTTGCCGCCGATCTGATTCCTTTATTTAAAGCGGATAAAATGACAACGGACGATCTTTACGAGAATATGGTCGAGATGGCGAAGGTAAACGGGAAGCTGCTCGGCATTCCGATGGCTTGCTTTCGATAAGCGAGTCCTCCAAGCTGAAGGCGTTGGCTTGGAAATTTATAAAAGATGTCATTCTGAACGGCGACAGCCCGTTCCAAAAAGAGTGGATCAAAGAGGATCTGTTGACCGTCAAATCGGCTTTTCAAAAATCGGGACAGCATCAGGTTCCCGGGATGGACGTACTGGCCGGGGAATTGGAACACGGGATCAAACCGATCGTTTTCCGGAATGCTGCACTCAACTCGGTTAAGATAGCGGATAATCGACTGTTTACCGCGACGACGGAAACCGAAGTTATGGCCTCGTTAACGGATCTTGCAGCAGAGATCGACAAGCAGCTGTTAGGCAAAAAATAAAGCAACCGACCACACCTTCGCTGGTGTTAAAGCACTCTCTACGACTACGCATATCTTCCCGCCCGTTCAACATTTAAGGTTCATCGCACAACGACCCGCTCCTGTAACTTACCTTTACCTGCACTCCTGTCACAGCTAACGGCAGCCGAAGACATGGACGTCTTTGGCTGCCGTTTATGCGTACGAGACTTTCAATTACACAGCTTCACATAGTCGGCGATTTTCTTATGAAGCAGCGCCACCCGCTTTTCGTCCGATTCGGCAATCGGGAGCAAAGGCATACGGGGCTCCCCGCAATCCAGTCCGCTCCATTTCATAATAGCTTTGCAGCTCCATCATCTCCCCTACGACCGCCCAGAAATGCTCAAAATTTTTCCAATGACTGCAGGAACTTCTTCGCTGGTTCTGATCGTGAACAAATGATCAGCTTCGCCTTCTGCCGGCGGCGCCATTTCTGGCTTATGGGACTCCGACTGTTGCCGGGCAAGCACCTCTTCGAATGTCGAAGCGCTGCGGAAGATCGCTTTGCTTCTCTGACTTCCGGCCACGCGCGCCAGGAGCACTTCATCTGGAATATCCAAATAAACGAGTATACTCCTAAACCCTTTGCTGCGAAAATAGTTCAAGACGTCTATACGGCCTTTTCGGGCAAGGTTGGAATTGCACAAGATCAGATGGCAATCGGTCTGATCCGCCGCATAATCGACAATCGTTTGCGTGACGGCGTATTTGAGGGTATTCGGCCCTTCTTTCGGACGCAGCGACTTGTAGTACGTGTTGATAAACGCGGCGTGATTGTCTTGATCGATGACAATGGCGTTGTGCATCTGCGCCTCTAACTTCGCGGCGAAAGTCGTCTTTCCGCTATGAGTTTTGCCTACCGTTACAACAACCAGTCTGTTCATAAGCGCCTCCCTTTCGAACCGGTTTACCGAAGCGGTTCCGTTCGTTAAGTTACTGAAACAGCTCCCGATATTCATGCTCCAATATACTCATCATAACATCGGTTTCGAATTGGCCCTCGATAAAGCTTACGCGAGATGATGTCTTGATCAATTAGAGCTCCTCTTCACCGTCTTTTGTAAAAACAAAAAATCCCGTCTCCGAAGAGACGAGAAGTTTTCCCGTGGTACCACTCTAATTCGATCAAGATACTGATCCTCTGCTTTCCTAGTGGGGCTCTTATAACAATACCCGCTTTAACCTTCCGTATAAATTTGAAAGGTCACCCCGAATTGGTCAGTTACATCGCCGAAACCTGGGCTAAAGACCTCTTCTCCAAACGGCATATTCACTTGACCGTTTTGCCTTAAGGCTTCAAAAAATCGTCTTGATTGTTCCACGTCGTTAGTTGAAATGCAAATGGTTACCTGTTTACCCTTCGGAATAGACGAGCCGCTTGGAGCATCGGAAAGCATAAGTTCCGATTCGCCAATTCGCAGCTTAGCATGGGCCACCAGATTTTTCAGGTCCTCATTGAACGTATTCGGCATTTCCGGCATCTCTCCGTATGTAAGGATCGAGAGAACTTCGGCACCAAGTGCTTGTTCATAAAACTGAATAGCGTCCCTCGCGTTTCCTTCCATATTTAAATAAGGGGAAAGTATTACTGCCATCATTGGTCAACTCCTTTTTTTTCAATCGTAGCATATCAATCAGGCTTGGATTACTTTTGGATTGCTGTCTTGATTCACCGAACGACTAAACTCCCGTCAGGCAGCAAAGGCTGCCGATCCATACCGGCAGCCCAGTCTTACTTGGATATGAAACTATCGGCTCCGCTATCCCATTCAAAATCGTTTGAAGCAGGGGTCTGCCGTTCCTTCACCAGCTTAAGAGTCGCTACAATCAAGATGCTGACAATCACCAGCAGCAGCCATGAGCTCACCTTGCCCACATGGACGAGTCGCCACGATGCAGACTGATCCGGATATTCCCACGCTCCGAAAAACGTAGCGACGTTTTCCGCGATCCAAATAAAAAATCCGATCAGCGCAAAAGAAAGCGCAAGCGGCATCCGGTATCGCGTTCCCCCCACCTCGTACGTGACCCAGGTCCGCCAAAATACGAGAAGGACAAGCGCCGACAGCCACCAGCGCACATCGATCCAGTAATGGTGGGTGAAAAAGTTTAAATAAATCATAGCCGCAAGCGGTACTACCACCGGGAACGGCGGCCATCGAACCAGCTCGACCTTTAACCGGCGCCACGCCTGGCACAGGTAACTCGCCACACTCGCGTACATAAATCCGCTGTATAACGGAACGCCAAGCACCTTCGAGTATGCCTCTTCAGGATACGACCACGAACCCATATGCACCTTGAATATCTCCAGGGTCAGGCCGATCAAGTGAAACAAGGTGATCACCTTGAGTTCATCACGCGTTTCAAGACCGGAATAAACCATCCACACCTGCATAACCAGGCAAATGAGCAGCAGCAAATCGTACCTCGGAAGCCCGGGGATCTCGATCAGCTGCGTTAGAGCCAGCGATGCGAAAATAACGACGGGAAACAAACAAGACCATGCCTGCTCCCAACCAAAACGAACGAACTGCTGCAATCCCCTCACCATTGCTTCTCACCACACCACGAATTTCTGACCGGGGAGCCGGTCCATGGGAGCGTCAGCGCCATCCGCAGGCTTGCTTTTGCCAATCGTCCCATCATGAGCAATTCTCCTTTATCCATGAGATCCTTGAGCGTCTTCATCACTTTGGTACTCTAAAATATCCCCAGGCTGACAGTCCAAAGCTTTGCAAATCGCTTCTAACGTTGATAGGCGAATCGCTTTCGCCTTTCCGTTTTTCAATATGGAAAGGTTCGCCATCGTAATTCCGACTCTCTCCGAAAGCTCCGTCACGCTCATTTTCCTTTTGGCCAGCATCACATCGATATTAATTATAATCGCCATGGTATCCACCTCAGACCGTCAAATCATTTTCAGATTTTATATCAATCGCTTCTTTTAAAAGCCTTTGGAGAACGGCGGCAAAAACGGCAATGACCATGGAGGCAAAAATGACGACCAATCCGATTAGGATAACTCCCGGGGCATCGTCCCTCTCCGCCATGAGAAAGAACAGCGGCAAGCCGGCCACGTACAAGCCGCTGATTACGATCGCACAATTTTTAATATTCTTTAGCGCCTGCACCGACCGTTCCGAGAAGGCTTTGTTCTTGTCAATGTAATTTAAAAGCTTAAACGCTTGATACAGAGCAAAGTAAAAAGGAATCGCCGACGCATACAAATCGGTCAAAAGGAAATATTTCAAAAAAGCCATATCCGGATACAATCCCGCTGTGTAATTCGCAATCTCAGGCACGACAAATATGCACAAAACTAGAACCGGGAGTCCAATAAGGATGACCGCTGCCTTTAAAAATAATGTGGTTCCTCGTTTCATAAAAGCCCCTCGCTTATCATTGAAATTAATTTGAATTTACCACTAAATTTATCGAAATTCAATAAATAAATACTAATATTAAATATATTATTGTTGTTTATATTGACATTTCGATTATTGTTTGACCGTATAACCGGAAACTAATTCCACGGGGATCCGCCTTGCCGGGACACAGCAAAGCGCATGCCGACAATCGGCATGCGCTTCAAAGACAATCTATGGATTTATGCTTTTGCAGTTTCCGCATAGGTTTTGAAATTGTCCAAGATCGCTTGCCATCCGGCTTGCTGCATCTCGACGGAGTTGGTCTGCTCGGCGTCAAACAACGTCGTAATTTTCGTGTCGTTGCCTTGGCGGGTAAATACACTTTTCACTTTACGACCGTCAGGCATGGTATAGGCGATGTTCTCGTGCAGGTTTACTTCGTCGTATACGCCGCTGAAGTCGAATCCGAAGCTCCCGTCTTTGGCTTCCATCCTCGAGAGGAATTTACCGCCGACCCTCAGATCATTCTCGGCATGTGGCGTGTGCCAGTCATCTGAAGCTTTGTTCCATTGCATGATGTGCTTCGGTTCCGTCCAATTGGTCCATACGCTTTCGATGGGAGAATGAACGATCGCTTCCACGGTTATCGTTACCGGATTACTTGTTCCCATGATTAACCTCCTAATCGGTATGTTCTCAAATCATACTCACATTGTACCCGCACCTATTATAGCATGCCCGTGGCAGCCTGATTTCTTATAAATTGCTATTTTAATCTATCATCCACTCATAAGCGTAGCGAGAGGGCTGAGAGCTTCCTTTAAGAGGCAGCAACCGGCCGCACTTTTAGCTTAAAGAATGGCTACAGTCTTTCAAGCCATTCGTGTCCGTCGACATACTCCCTTTCAAGAGAGTTTCTTAACCATTGCTTCTGCTCCTCATCAAGAACCGGTAAAGAAATAGTGAAATCCTGGTAATGATCACACGGTTCCGGACTATATTCAAAGTACCTCGCTTTATAATACAGTACAACTTCAGGAGCCAGATATGGGACCTCGCCGGACTCCAGTAAAGCCTGATTCAGCTTTCTTTTTAAGTTTGCGTTTCCCGGCAAATACAAATCGTGATCATCCCTCTGATTAAAAAGAAATTCGATGTAGGTGAAATCTCGCTGCTCCTTCTTTTCCAAACCAAACCGATACGTTCCGTCCCCAATCGGCTCTAAGGTACAACGATCCTCCTTGGACGTAATACAGAAGAGATTTCGTTTCTCAGCAAGCGGCTGCACCTCAAACAACTCGCGGACTACTCCCCTGCCACAAGCTTCCAGTACCCTCCAGCCCGCAGCCAGCATGAACGCAATGATTGCATTTCGATCCTCCCAAAATACCGCAATATCCAAATCTTTATGAATTCTTGTCGGCTTGCCGAGAAACACATCGATTGCGCCCCCACCACAGATGTACCAATCGAAACCCGGGTCGGCCAAAAATGCACGAGCCTGTGCAATAAGGGATTCCACCATTTACAACTCCCGACGATTTTCAGAATTACCCAACGAGTTCGCCGTCTAATCCGGCAGATTTATAGCGTTTTCCGCACCAGATCCATCGTATACGATTCTGTAAAGCCCAGGCTGTCGTACAGATTCCTCGCATAATTCCCGACCACACACCACAAGTTGACACTCGTATGCCCACGCCGGTAGATCTCGTTGCATAGATACCTCGTAAATGTTCTTCCGATTCCGCGCCCTTGAACATCCGTACGGACGGAAATACTGCTCAGCTCATTACCGGAAATGTGACTATACGCGACGATCTCCCCGTTGATTTCGTAAACAAAACGGTCTTCCGCCTCTTCCCTCCAGAGTCTGCGTTCCTTTTCACTCGGCGGGGCAATGACGGAATCGGGAAAGCGGCCGACACGGACGCGCATGTCATGGAAAGCTGCCGCATAAAACGCCTGACTGGCTATATAGTCTTCGTCCGTGTACACCCTCGCCGGAATATCCTCCAAGGGAAAGGGCTCGCCGGTCCGCTGCATGTATGCCGATGAAAAGTACGGGTCAAACCCAAGCTTTTGCGCAAACGCAAGTGAGGATGGACGACCAGCACGAAAGGAACTCCTGACTTTCTCAGTTCCGCCCGCCCGCAATTCGCTTTCCATATATTTCACCATAGCCGTACCGATTCCTTGCCTGCGCAGCAGCGGATCAACAAACACCGTGATGTAGGACTGGGGTGCAGGCTCGTTCATTTGGCCCAGCGCAACAAGCTGATCCCCTATGCGTGCGGTAAGAAACCATTTCGGTTCTTTGGCAAGCACACGAAGCATGTCTTCACCCGCGTCGACGTCAAGACTTATTAATTGTCTGACCGCCTGTTCATCCTGTTCCCTAAAGCGCTCATACCGGATCTCTGTTTCATTCATCGGCTTCGGCTCCTCCCTTGTTCGGTTATCTCTCCGTTCTTCTGCTCTTACAATCACTTTATACGTCCACGGATAAATAGGCGAGAGGAAGTATCATTGAAGTTAAACTGTCCGAACAGAAAAGCTGCCGGAACTGGGTATGGTTCAGCTTAACGGGTCTATCGGTGAATGATGCGAAGGAACGTGCCGGGGCAGCTTCGAGACTTGAACTCTGCAGATAGCACCTATGCTGGGCGCACAATCAGAGGCAACCCCGTTCCTTTTTGGATAGAGGTTGCCTTCTTTTATTTGTTACTACTATGAGGTTACATCATTCCATATCCAGCAACGATGCCCTTGGTTACAGCTGTCTGGATCGCCGCTGCCTGTTCAATAGATCTATCATTTGTTCGCGCGGGCTGCACGCATAGCTGCGGTTTCCTCTTCGTTCGGTCCGTAGATGCCGGGAGCTTCAAGTCCCGCTTGACGCATCAGAATCGTCATCTGGCCGCGATGATGGATTTGATGGCGGATCAAAAATTGCAACACACCGGCATGTGTCGTATCGATAAAGCCGAACAGTACCACCTTCTCCGGAAGCTTGGCGTCCGTCCATTGCTCCTTCAATGCCGATAAAGCACTGTCATGAACCTTGCGATAATTGTTGGCGATATCGGCAGCGGAAGCGGGTTGCTTCGAAAGGTCCGGACCTTCCATCTTCAGACCTGCCGAATTAAGAAAAGCTCCGTAGCTACCCACCAGATGCCAGGCCAGTTCGCCCAGCGTCCGCGGCTGAGCGTCCGAAACGGCTTGCTTCAACGATTCGTCCGTCAGCTTGTCCAATACTTTCAATGTTAGCTCTGCCTCTTGCTTGCAATCTTCCAGAAATGCATGCATGCTTGTGTACATCATCATCTCTCCTTATACAGTTGGAATAAATACGCTGGCCGCAACAACGTGGGTATGTATATAATGTACCAATCCCTTAATGAAGTGTCCACTACATGTAATACATGGATGGCTGGTATCCGTTTCAGTTAATGGACACCTAGGACCACCCTTCAACTCCTCCATCCATTCCCTGTCGCTTAAGTCAGGTTCAAAAGAAATTGTCGCGTGCCCAAATAGGCGTCTTTCCATCCCATCTTCGCGTAAAATCGAAGTCCATCGAGTCCCTTGAAATAATAGGCGCCGAGCAACCGCTCCTTGAAATCCGGAATCACCTTGCCGGCCTTCGTTAGATAGTCTTGATACCTCTGAATGACGCCGCTCCTCGGCATATGCCGATCGAGAATGGCAAGGTCCACGAGGCAATCTCCGTACATGCAATTGCCGTCGATGATGCCGGTAATCCGCTTGCCGTCCGACAACATGTTCCATTGGTGAAAATCACCGTGGATAAACCCTCTGTACGATTCGTTATACGGTACGTAGGCCATCAACCGGTTATAGATCTCTTCGAATACGTCTCTCTCCAGGCAAGACGTGCGATAAAGATCGTGCCAGTTCTCCCAGAACGTCCCCGTCTGATCTTCCGCATTGAATGCAACGACAAAATCTTTCCAAGATTCGTAGGTTCCGTTACCGTCCGGCCTGATCCATCCGTAGCCGGATGTTGATCCGACTTCCACATCGGCCAGACTCGCCAAGATGCCGATAAGCTCCGGCAATTGATGGAGTTGTTCCTCTTCCGTGCAATCCCCTAGATTGAGTCCGATTATCCGCTCCATGATCACGTAAGCCAATCGGCCGGTGTTCCCTAGCACCATACATTTCGGAAAAGGGATTCCTTGGCCCGATAGCAAGTCGGAGACGTAACATTCCGTCTCGTATGCGCCGGCCAGATCGCTGAATTTCACACAATACCCTTTATCTTCGTAAACGAATGAAAACACGCTACTCAAGTTGCCGCCAGCCAGCGGAGTAATTTCAGCCACACCCGGTCCAAAATGATTCCGCAGCACTTCTTCAATTTCGCTAATCGCCAAGCTCGGTTTTTCATAGGCAGACATGGTTCCATCCCCCTTCATGTCATTAAGTTAATCTCGATCCCGTGATTCCTCAATCAAATAGGTAGTGGATATAGAAAAGCCGCAGATGAACATTGTTCACCCACGACTTTTTGGACGCAAGAATGCTGAAACAAAATATACATCTTTGTTCCGCACATCCTTTACGAAGCAGTGATGATAATGGTGTTCAAGTGAGGTATGCACGAACGTCTGCATAGCAAATCAATCCCTACTAGCCATAGTAGAGTGCTTGAATCACGCTCGTACGTTATTAGTTAAATGTATTAACCTTGTACCTCTGTCAAGAACACAGTCATCATCATCACTGCATATATACCACCATTCCCTATTTGATACCATAATAATAGGTTTAAGGAAAGCAGTCAATGCAGCACTCGCAACAAGCTTGCTGTTATTCATCTGTAGGCTCCAATAATCGCATGACCACGTTAAGCTTAACAGGTGCCACAATCCGATGCTGGCTAGCCTGCCTGGATTTGAGACACTGTACCCGCCGTGACAACGCAGCCATTCTACTGGCTGCCGTCTGATCCAGCCAACTAGGAGTCTGGCTGCGGACCGGTTGCCATTTACATGGCTGTGGGAGCATTTGATGCCCCTTGTTTGGGAGAATGGATAAACAGTAGCGCTAATAGCGCACCGGCAAAAGCTACGATGCCGGACCAAAAGAACGCTTGATGAAATCCATCATTTAGAGCTGCAACAGGATCGCCTCCTGTATGGGCGGCTGTCGATGAGGCCGCGATCGCAACCATGATGGCCAGACTGATCGCCGAGCCGATCTGGTAGCTCGTATTAGCAAGCCCCGATGCGAGCCCCGCCTCTTCCGGCTTAACGCCCGACATAGCGGCCATTGTAGCCGGGATGTAGGCAAGAGACATTCCGAGAGCGCCCAGAAGCGAAGCAGGGAGCACATTCATGACGAAATTGCCGTCCGCAGGCGTGTTGCCGGAGAACAGGAGCATCGAACCCCCGAGCGCAATCAATCCTATAACCAAGTTTGCTTTAATACCAAACTTTCCGATCCATTTACCTGTAATGAATATCATGAAAATGGCAATTAATATCGTCATCGGCAGCAAGCCAACCCCTCCGGCGAAAGCGGAAAATTTCAGGACTTGCTGCATGTAGAGGTTGAGGAAGTACCATAGAGGTATCCATCCTCCGGACAGCATGATGAGCGCGATATTGCCGGCAGCCAGGTTTGGCGCTTTAAAGATTCGTAATGGGACAAGCGGTTCTTTTTTTACGGCCTGGATAATCAGGAAAAGGAGGAACAAGGCGGCCCCCATAACTAACGTCCATACGGTGGAAGGCGATCCCCAGCCGTTGTGTTCTGCAGTAACGATGCCGTACACAACCAGAACCAATGCCGCAGTAACGGAAATAGAGCCTGCAACATCAATGCTGCCTTCTCTGCGCGTCCCTTTACCCAGAAGACCGGGGGCCACTAGCAAGGCAATAATCCCGACCGGAACATTGATCAGAAATGTCCATTGCCAACTTAACCACTCGGTAATAACACCTCCGAGGAACACCCCCGCCGATCCGCCCGCAGCTGCTGAAGCCCCCCAGAAGCCCAATGCCTTTCCGAGCTCTCTAGGATTGCCGCTAAACAACATCATGACGATCGTTAGTGCCGAAGGTGCAATCAAGGCGGAACCGAATCCTTGGAGGGCGCGGCCAACGTTCAGCGATTCCTCGTTCCAAGCCAGGCCCGCAAGTAAAGAAGCCAGAGTTAATATCAAAAATCCCCACATAAATATACGCCGCTGACCAAAAAGATCGGACAAACGTCCACCCAATAACAGAAGACCGCCAAAGAAAATAACGTAAGCATTAAATATCCATTGCAGGTTTTCCTGCGTGTATCCGAGCGCTTCTTTGATGGCCGGCAACGCCACCCCGATAATGGATGTATCCATAATGACAATGAAATTCGCAAGACATAACAAGGCCAACGCCTTCCAGCGCCTTGGATCGGCTTGCGAAAGAGCTGCTTGAGTCCCCATCGTAAAAACCTCCTCAGATTACGAATCACCCGATTATACCGGAATCCAAAACAAACGCTCGCGACGGCCGTCCAGTGACGAGGTTGTTTTAGACCCAAAATATACCGGAGTTCGATACTTATACTATACCCCCCTACTCTATATTGTCAAGAGCGTTTTACCGGATTTCATAATTAAAATGTGCTCGGCACACAAGGAAAAGCAGTCCGCCCCGGTCGGGACAGACTGCTTTTCCGGAATATTTACAAACTACTAAGATGGACATCCTATTGTGCTGCTCTGTCACGATAAACATACAAGGTAACTGCATTTAGAACGATTGTACCGATGAGCAGGATTGCTGGAACAGATGCGATAACACTTACTGTATCCATAAGAGCAGACCAATCCTTTGCCTTTACGCGCTCATAGAAACTGCAAATCTGGAAAAACAACGAAATGGAACAAGCACTAAGACTCCCCATAGGAAGAGCAACCCAATTTCTAGAGCGCTTATCCCTTCTGGATATACTAATAATTGGAAGTATCCAAGCAATTACTCCAAGCACGAGGCTTCCCAGGTTAAGCCAAGCCGTCATATCGAATCCTCCAATTATTTTTAAATTTGTTCTTCTGTTCGGCTATCCTGCCCTTCGCACAGAGCCTTCTCTCATACGACCAATTATTTCATAAAATTGGAATCAGGGCCAATATCAATTGCCTGATAATTAAATGATAACGGAGAGTTACTCCTTATTGAATATTACTGCCGGTTAATAGACTCAGGCTTCATCTATGCACTTCCGCCACCTTGCGGTGTGCTGGAGACTTTCACTCCTTAGTCGTTGCGCTGTCAAGCGCACGCGCAACGACGGCAGCCGAACATTTTGGCCGGCTGCCGTCGGGTAACAATTGAACTATCGTCTACGCTAGTTCAAACAAATCGTATATGCTTACCACACAGATAGCCTTGTTCTAAAATCATTTTCGTCGGTAATATACTCAACTTTCTCAAAGCCTTTTCTAATGGCATTCAGGTATAAATCATCAAGCATTTTGTTGTCCTTACAATAAACTGTAAGATACGAGGAATCGATGACTATCAGAACCAACTGGCATTGGCTTTTTAGGAATTCTTCATAGGTGAGTACATCTTCAATACTTTCACCCCTTGGATATGCCTTAAAATTTGCGAAGATTATATAATATCTGGTTGATTTCAGAATTTCGCTGAGGTCCTGCCCCTTCATTCCATATATCTCACCTTGGAACAAGGGTTTAAAATCGTCTCCCTCAGTGTACTGATATGCTTCTTCTCCACCAATGTACCAATCGAAGTGACTTATGTTGAAAGGCTCCAGTACCTCTCCAAGATGGCTACCCCATTCGTTCGGTATCTCTAACTGGATCCCTCTTTTCATTTATACTCTCCCTTCGGTTATCTACTGCCCAATAGCTCAATAGGCTGTCGATGATGGCAGCCTGATCATGAAGCTCTCGTACCCGTCGTTTAGTCAACTGGTCTACCCGTTAACGTAGCGATGTAGCTGGAACAACGATCAAGTAGCAAGTTGGATATCTTCATACGGCAGGTATTTGTTCGGTTGAATCTCTTTATACACTCGAACAAAAGTCACATCGAATGTTGGGAAAGGAGCTAAGACATTATTCGCTTGATTCTTCATTTCTTCAATTTCTGAGTCTTCCATTCCGAACAAAGTTTGTCCCAAAGTCAAATGAGGATGGAATCCATCTAACTCATAACGTAATACAAGTTCTGGAGAAGGCGCGACTGCATCCATTAGACACCTGTGGAGATCATATATTTCTTTAGATTCAACGCTGAGAAAAGCCACAGCCGTCCCAAAGGTCTTTGGCTCTGATAGCGAAAGTTTGAATCTCGGAAATATTGAACATGTGCGTCTAACTTTATCTAGCCAGGCTAAGTCTATGGTGAGACCGCTCTGGGCTTTTACTGTGATATGAGGCTCTACGACCTCCCTAAGACCATTGCTGGCCCAACGGTCTCGAAATACAATAACTTGTTGTTTATATTCGTCGGGTAGGACGATGCCTATAAAAAATTGTTGCATTTTACACACCAACCTTCTAATTCCACGGAGGATCTATATTTAATTCTATCATGACTATCATGCCATATTTTGCAATTTACGTATGTATCAAATGAAGCTAATCTGCCCGTTAGCTCGGCCATGTCAGTCTAATACTTTATTATGTTGGATGCATCTTCCCTTCTACGCTCAGCTCGTTAGGGTAAGTCCTTGGTAGGTCACGTTCGCGGTGGCAACGGTCGTGCTTGCCGCCGTGTCCAATTCAATCGTCGTTTTGCTGTTTTTGATTACTCTGGCGTTTAACGCTGCTCCCCCCTCACCGGCCCCGGCCACCGTTATATTCATCCCTTCCGGCAAGCCCCTGTAGTCCGCATTGACAGTATTCAAAGCGGTCAAAGTAGCACTTCCCGCATTGATTGATGCCGTTACGACCACTCCCGTGTAAAGAGATCCGAAGCCGATTGCAGGCCCGCTGACATACCATTCCGGCTTGCCCGACGCATTGCAGATCATATCGCCGAATTTCTGCGTCAAATTATCGGTCGGCGCAGCCGACCACTGTACGGGCAAGTTGGCAGCCCCGAGGTACGCGGAGCCGCCTGCGGCCAAATGCTTGATCGCATTGTTCCGCAGTTGCACGGATAGGAAGCGGGAATCGGCTCTGATGCCGAATTTCGGTCTTTTGGAAGCATCTGTCGGGCTGACGGTATTGTTCTCGATCAGGCAGTTGTAAATCCCCCAGGAGGCAAGACGTATAGCTGCGGTCGAAACGGTTTTCCCGCCCCGGCAATTTCGCAGCGTGTTCCCGCTGATCACGCCGTCGTTCGTATAATAATATAGATTAATCCCATTTTGAGCGTATTCATCGGCCGTATTGTTCGTTATACTGAAATTTCGGACAGAATGGAGTGAAATCGCTCCAATCGTATCGCCCGACTCCACCGTACCGCCGAAGCCCGTAATCCGGTTTCCGTTAATAATGATACCTTCCGCCGGACTCGTATCTTTTCCCTGCACGACAATGCCGTAATACCCGTTCCCCCCGGTTCCCTGAACGACCACGTTGCCTTCGATCACCACGTTTCTGAGCACCGGGTTGGCGACATAGCTGCCACCGATTGCAGCAAGGATGCCGGTCTTGCAATTCTCGATGTAATTGTCGAGAAACCAAATGTTTTCCCCGCCATGCGTATCCAGCCCTTCCCAGGCGGGATTGTTCAAAAATTTATTGTTCGTCACCCATACATTTTTGACGAGAAACGAGCCTTCGTTCGTCCGTTCTCCGCCTGTCGCAAACGTATAGGCGTTTCCGGCCGAAGTGGTCGTGGCCGTATCGAAGGTGCTCCCGGTTACGATAATGTTCTCGCATTCCACCATGACCATCATGGCGCCGTAAGACCAGCGATAGAACGTGCAGTCTTCGACAAGAACGTTCGTGCAATACTTGACGACCAGCGCGTACAAACCTTGGATCTCGGTAAACATGCACCGGACGAACGTGAGTCCGTCCACATATTCCGCCCGAACGCCGTCGCGCGATATCGTCGGGTTACCCGAGGTAATGGCGGTGCCGTTGCGGATGGTCAGATCGAAAAACGAGATGTTCGATTTGCGGCTGCCACTCGATCCGAGGATATAAAAAATGCGCGCGGTCAAGCTGCTGTGCTCCCTGATCACCGTAACCGACATGCCGGAGCCTTGCAAAGTCAAATTGGAGGATAACGACAGCGATGTTCCGACCCGGTAGATGCCAGGAGGGAAGTACAGAACTCCCCCGCTCGCCGGTATATGGTCGATCGCCTTTTGAATGGCCGCAGCATCATCGGTCGCGTCATCACCGGCAGCTCCGAACCATTTGACGTTGATCGATTCCGTCTCCACAATCCGCTTGAACCGGGCCCCCGAAGTCGAAACGAGCACCAGACCGGTATTATCGGGAGCCGTAACGTCCGAGGCATCGTAATAAAAGTGGCCCTCATACCCGGCGTCCTTGACGTAATAAATGACGTTCGCATCGGGCAACGTATTCGCCCGAAGCTGCACATAAGTCGTCACGACCACGCAGCCGACGGCGTTCATCGTATTCATCATCGCCGAATGGGCCCTGACTTTCCCGTAAACCGCATTCGCCACCGGGATAGACTGGCCGTACGATTTGGACGCTCCGGCCAATAGCCCGCCTGCGGCGGCCGCCGCGCCTGCCGCTCCGATCGAAGCCAATAAATGTCTTCTGCTCATACGTTTGTTCAGTGCAAGCGATTCGTCCTCCGGCCGATTCATGGCGTGGTTGTTGGTATCCTCCGACATAGATATCTTCCCTTCATTCGGATTTTTCGAGAACGGTTTCGAAGGCTAACGGAATTCTGCACGCCGCACCCTCGCGGATATCATAAACGAAGCCTTTGGTGAAATCTTCCGGATCGGCAAAGCCGCGTACCGGTGTAACGTCCCCGATCCCGAAAACGATCCGGTTCCCCTGCCGTTCTTCGACGCGTTCGATCCGGTAGCTCCCGTTGCGCTCTCCGTCTGTTTCAATGTACAGATAAGAGCCGGTCAAGCAGGCTGTCTCCGTATAGGATTGATCCAGCTCCACGATAATATGGTTTTCCGTGCCGAGTTCTTTCGTGAAATCGACGACGGTTCCCGTCAACGCTCCCCGCTCCGTCCCGATCATGTCACCTAGCATGGTGCCGTCATGCATATAACCGTAAGCCGGAATCCCGCTCTCTTCGGAGATTACACCGAAGAAGCCTTTGAACGCATACTTGTCATCGATGATATAAGTCGTATCGGGATCGAGCGAATTGACGATGTAATCCGTTCGTCCGCTGCCCAGTTCCACCCGGACTGCGGCGGCCCTGGTTCCGGTAAAAGGTTTTCCGCCGACTTTCAGCGTCGCCCGGCTGACGGAACGGATAAACCGGCTGCTGTCGTACGCCTCGAGAACCGAAACGAATTGGCTGTCCAGAAGCTCCCCGGTCCGGCGGACGATCAAATATTTCAAGCGCTTCGGATTGCCAGGTTTGTTGCGCGGAGGCTCCCCGTCGGCCAAAGCGACCTCGTCTGCATCGCTCAGCATGGTCAGGCGCAACCGTATATCCGCAACCTCAGGCAGCACCTTCCAAGTGTCCTGTATTTCCCATTCGACGCTGAACGCGCTTGGAGGGTTGACGTCCCGCTCCACTCTACGCAAATAATGAAAGCCGCTTCCCTTGTAGCCTGCGCCGCCCGGCTGGTCGCGCTCCTTCTCACCGAAGGCTACATGGGGGCCTGCATACGTACCGATCGGCTGACTGATGAGGGCCAGTCCCTCCGTCGATACGGTTTCCCCGGCTCCATGAAAGCTGAAATGATGATCGGAGCCGCCCTTCACGCGAAAAAAATCGACCACGTAGGAATGTAAGCGGTCAGTCTTTATATAGACGGTTGTCCGGCGGTATCGCTCCGTTTGCGGATAAACGCCCGGGGCTTCCACATCGATCAGCTTTACCCGGTCACTATCATCGAAATGCCGCGGAATCCCCACCCATTGCTCGCATTGCTTGGACTTGTCGACCACAACGGTGTTGTGGCTCACCGTGTTGCTCACCCACTCTACCCGATTCGGATTGGCGCCGGTATATTCGGGATACCCGAGATCGGGAGCCAGATCGATTCCGAACGCATGCATCCCGACGTTCAACGCATCGCGGTGCCCGTGCCCGCTCGTTCGGCCATAATACATCCACAGCTCCCGCAAAGCTTGTCCCCCAGTCTCCTGTCCGTCCCGGAGGGCGGCGAAGCCGTAACCCGTCAGATTGACGCTTCCCAGCCGAAGCGGTCCGTATTGCGTAATGACCGATCGCACCTTCTCGGTCAACACCTCGGGGTCAGCGGAGAACACGTCCCCGCGGATGCCTTCCAGTCTGCTATCGTTCAGCAAATAAGCCGTCTGCGCATAGACCGGATCGCCGAACCGTTCAAACGCTTTCAACATATCCGTCAGCTTTAGCGCGAAACCGGGCTTTCCCGTCGAACCGGAGTCCCCGATCTGAGGGGTATAGGCTCCGATCATAATAAGCCGGTATTGTCCGTACATTTTCCGAAACTTAACGTTCCGGTACAGATTAGCCGTCGGATACTTGTCGTACGCTTCCAGCACGTCCGCGATATCCTGGTGTTGCTCTAACCACAGCCGGTTATAGCCCGCTCCCGCCGAAGGCGGAAAGCCGTCACGATCCACTGTGTTCACTAGCCGGGGCAGCAGGTTCCCGCCCGTAATCCGGCACGGCCCCACCTCCAATCCTCCCGCACGGAATGCGAAGTCCAGCCACTCTTTCGTTTCCGGCAACGAGTCCAGCACGACGGCCGCCTTGGCAAGCACGCTGGCGATCCTTCCGTTTATGCTGAAAATTTGCGCTTTCTTCACGCCTTCATACGCCTGACGGACAATGCCGTCCTCGATGTTCCTTCTGATGGCGGCCCCGGACGTCTTCGGGTTAGGCAATTGGAAGCGACTCGCCTGTGCGCTCAAGTAGCCGACAATCTCCGGGTCGTCCATCGCCGGATAGAACGCATCATACGACATGATCAGGTTGTCGATGACCCACTGCTCCCACAGGCAGCCAATCGCTTTTCCCTGGCCGGTTCCGCCATGAGAGTTCAAATATACACTCCCGTCAAATGCGGCGATATCCAGACTCGGGTAAATGTCTGCAATTCGGTCAAGCAAGATCGTGCCCGCTATCGCGTATTTGGTTTCGCCGGTAAACACGTAGGCATCGCGGAACGAGGTCATTGCATTTTCGATAAGTCCCTTGTTTCCCAGCCCGTACCAGACAAACCAGTGGATATAGTGCGCAATAAACGTAAATCGGTTCCCCTTCTCATCCGTCCACCCGTACCCGTCGTCTACGCACCAGTCCGGGCCCTTGTCCGGGTAAAGCCGGTTCACCAGCAGGCTGCGGTCGGCCAACTCCGGTCTGAAAATGCCGTTAACGTCCAGTCCGCTTTCGTAATAAGCGCCGAAATCGTTCGCCGGAAACAGGAAGCCGCTGCTGGGGTCCTTTATTTTCCAAGGGGTGGTCAGCGGATCGGCCGAATACGGATAGTTTCCGAAGGCGTCGATTTTATTGCCGGTTACGGGACTGCCGGCTTGTTGGTTGACGGCATAGCTTCGGGGGAGCGTCTGGGGAGGAACCGATCGCCACAAATTATCGTAGCCTGCCGCCAGGAACTCGTCCGCTTTCGCGACAGCGTCGTCCCGAAGCTTCTTTGCCCAATCGAACTTATGGATATTGGCTCTTGCGTTGGCAATCTTTTCCTCTGTGTAGAGGGTGCTTCGCTTTTTCGCGTTCGTTATGGCATCCATAGGAATTCCTCCGAACTTAGAGATCCAAATCAAGTATAGGACATGTATCGATATACCATGTTCGCATTGCAGGAAACTTCGATAATCCCCGCTTGAAGTCATGAAGGCGCTGCCCGCCGGTTTTTCACCGGTTTATTTGGTATACAACCCGCTTCTTTTCAAAAAATACGGAGTCCCCGAGCCGGAGGGCAAATGGGTCAAAGAGGATTTTATCCGAGCCGCCCAGAAGCTTACGGTCGATACGAACGGGGACGGCATTTTGGATTTGTACGGATTCTCTTTGTCCGGAACGTTGAACCGCTGGCTCGTTATCGCCTTGCAGCAGGGAGTAACTCTCCCTTCGCTCCCCCCTATCGAGCCTATGGAAAACACGCTGGCATTTATACACGGCGACTGTGCCAAACGTTTCATGAACCGTTAGTCCCGCTAGAAACGGGACGACGCGGATGGAAGAAGTTCTAGCTATCCTTCAACGAGACATCGCACCGCACGGTCCCCGTTCTCGGGTGACTGGCCTCGATTACGACGGTATGCCGGCTCTCTTCCGCTCTGATAAACCATTCCACCGCCAGGGAGCCGCCTGCGGGCGCCAACGAATCGGTTTGATGCACGCTGCTACGGTTCAATATGCCGATGCCTCCCGCAACAAGCTTGACCGTAACCGGCCGTTTCATATCCGGGCTGCCGCCTTCCTGCATGACATCCGTGGACAGCGCGCCAATATTGCCTATCGTTGCGCGGATACGGAACAGACGAGCCCCCAAATGTACAGCCTCCGCATTCGCAATGATCAATCGGGGTCCCATTGAAGCGTGCTTGAGCACGAACCCGGTTGTTCTGGGGACGACCTCCGTCATATCGGGTGGATACATGAACCGCGCGTTACCCACCATCATTCCGCCGACTTCCACTTCGCCCAGCTGCGGATGGTCGCAAGTCCGCCAGGGCATGAAGATGCGGCTGCCGCGCTCGTCATGAAAGGCGAGAAGACGTCTTGTATACTCCTCTCTCGTCTTGTCGTCGGATCGTAATATTTCGTCCGACTGCAGTCCGATACTCGTCAATCCGAAGCCCACTTCGATCACATAATGGGATATTCCGAGCTTGGCATAGGCCCAGTCGTTCGAATTGCCGTTCAACCGGGCCGGCGTGCCGCCAAAATTGTAATGGTCAGTGGACATGAGCGGGAATCCGATTATTTCCTCCGCCAGCTTGCCAATTTGCAGCGTGGTCCGCAGATCGCCTGCATGGAATTGTTGATCCGGCTTATACGCGGTCCGCAGCACAGCATGCGTTCCGCAATGAAAATCGACGCCGGCGAAAATATTCGGATGCGAGACCTGGAATTCGGCGATCGCCCGCATTTCCGGCTCGGAAAACGGAAACGCGGATGTGACCGCGCTCGGTTTCCATTCAACCGGGTAGCTGCGATTAAAATCGACGCGCCTCGGGTTTACGGGAAGGGTGCCGTCGTAGTCGCGAATCAGTCCCTCTTGCACTAGGTGGTAGAAAACCCCTTCCTCATCGCCCGGTTCTCTTCGGATCATCAGCCGAGGCTCATCAGGGTGCTCCTTGTAGAGGCCGAGCGGATCGCGCCACCGCATCTGCAGCACGTATCCGTCCCCGTTTATATCTTGGGGCATCAGTTCGTTCTTCTTGAAAGTGGGCTCGTACCGGTTGCGAATATCGACTTGCGCTGACAAAGCGTAATCGGTGCCATCTGGGTCCACACAAGGCACGATGTAGAAAGCAACACGCTTCAGCAGATCGCGATAGCTGTCCACCGTCAGTAACGAGTGGAGGATGTGCAGCGCTGCCGTCACTCCCGCTCCCTCGATGGCATGAAGACCCGCCTGAACGTAATAGGCTCCCTTCGCTTCGGCTGGACCCGTCGAGGGATCGTTAACTTCCGCAAGCCATAGCTGCTTGCCTTGTTTCGTCTGCGTGAGCGATATCAACCGAACAAATGAAGGATGTTCCGACTGGATTTGTTTCAGGATTCCGGTCCACTCCTCGTATCGATAAAACGAATCGTATTTTAACTTCGCCAAACCTTACCACCTCCTGCGTAAGCGCTCTTTACGTATTGCGGATGCACCAGCCTGCTGTTTTACGCCCGATTATTTTCGCGCGCCTTGCTGCAATTCGGCCTGTTTGATCGTCTGGTTCGCCTTCTCTTCCGCATCCCGTAGCGCCGTATTCGAATCTTTCACGCCCGTTATGACATCCTTGAACGCTTCCATGTACTGTTTGGAAACCGCATCGTTGTGAATGGATAAGTACATCGGATTGGCTATCCTCTCCGGCAGTACCGCTTTCACATTCCGTTTCTTTGTAAACTCGACGTCTTCACCGAAATGGCTACGGATTTCGGGATCGGCCAAGATCGGCACGAGCATCCTTTTCTTCGTCATTTCCAGCTGAAACTCGTCGGAAGTCAAAAACTGCAAAACCTGGAAAGCCTCATCCTTGTGCTTGCTCATGGACGTAATATTCCAGAAGCTCGTACTCAGTTGCGGGCCCACGCCCGGCAATTCCTTGAACGTCGGAAGACTGACCATATCCCAGTTCATGCCGCTGTCCTCATGATATTTCAACAACGTGCTTAAATCGATCTTCATTGCTGCAGTCTGTTCTTTGACGAAGTAATTTTGCAGCACCGTGTTGTTCACCGTCGTTTCCCTCTCCAATTCGTTTCCGGGTATACGATAGAAACGGGCGAAGTTGTCGAGGACTTTTTTCCACTGATCGTTGCTTAAGCTTGCTTTCCCCGTTTTTGGGTCGACATAGTTGGCGGAAAACTGATTCATATTGCCGATGTTCGGTAAAATGTAGATCAGGCCGCGATATTGGGTTGCCCCATCCTTCCGTGTCATCTTCACGGCCAAATCGTAAACTTCATCCCAGTTCATGCCGTCCTTCGGATACGGGACGCCGAATTTATCGAACAGCTCCTTATTGTAGTAAAGAGCCAGCGAGGTCGTGCTGACAGGCAAACCGTAGAGCCCGCCACCGGCAAGCTGTCTCACCCCTTGCAGATTCTGCGGTATGATCCGGTTCAAGTCGTAGTTGTATTTTTTGATCAAATCGGAAATATCGTATTGAAAATTGTATTGATTGATCCGTACCGGCAAGAAGGAATCGGACTCGTAGAAAATATCGAGCGGGACCTTATTGATCAGGATTTTATCCATGCTGTAACCGTCTTTGGAAGCAAGGAATTTCAATTTGATATTGGGCAGCTTTTTCTCTATCGCATTGCCGTATAGTTCCATGAACGATTCCGTCGTATTACCGCTTGAAGGGTTATGGATCGTCAGTTCGACCGGCTCTTTGACAGCCGCAGCGGGTTCCTCCTGCTTGGCAGGTTGATTGCCTGTTTCTTCTCCGGACTTACTGCCGCCGCAACCTACGACTACCGCCGCCATAAGTGTTGAAATCCCGACCAATAGCAAACCTCTTTTCAAAATATACATCCTCCTCACAAAATGATGCTGTCAATAATTGGGCATCTAAATAACAGCGCTTACATTCGATTGAGTTTGCTTTTGTTGCGGCAACAAGATGGCTTGTGGTTTCAATGTGGAATTCATTATGAATAATAAGATCAGCATTATAGAGCAGCAGAACCCATTGGAAATCACGGAATGTTACTTTGGATTATTTTTTATCAACTGAACTGCTTCTTCTTCGGCCTTTCTGAGAGCGGTATTGATGTCAAGTTTCTCTAACGCCATTTTTTTCGCAGAATCATTCATCGCTTGAGTAACCTCGACGCGATATTCGGTATATGGAGGATTAGGTGTTGGAGCTACCCCGAATACAGCCTTAAGATTCTTACCTGCAAAAACGTTAAGTTCCTTGGCATAGGATTGTTTGATCTGGACATCTTTTAAGACCGTCATCCAGCTCCCTACCTGATTGACTTTCGCTTGCACCTCATCCTTTAACAATTCGTTAATTACATAAAATGCAGCATCTTTATGCTTGCTCGTCTTGGAGATCATAAGGACAAGATAATCCACAGGGGCTCCCATTCCAGGGCGTTCCTTATAGACAGGGAAAGAAGTAAGATCCCATTGAAAAGCTGGCGGTTTCGCCAATGCAGTGGCCATTCCCGAGATCCAACCCGGATACACCGCTATATTCCCCTTATCAAAAAAACTGCTGTGGATATACGTATTACCTTTGATATAGCTTGGAATATCAAAAAACTTCTCAAACAGTCGAGCAACCTGGGCATGCGCATCGGATGTGAGGTAAGGCTCATTTTTGGAGTTTACATAGGGAGCGCCATACTGCTTGAACATATTGACCGAACTCCAGATGGTGCCTCCGATGTATTGGATTCCACCCTCGTCTCGCGTCATTTTCTTTGTATAATCTAAGATATCATCCCAGGATAAAACGTTATCAGGATAAGGATAGCCAAACTTATCGAAAAGATCTTTATTATAAATGGTAGCTCCGTAACTCATCCAAAAAGGCATGCCTAAAATGGATCCTTCTTTTTCCAGCCTTCCGCCTATTTCTTTCATTTCCTCTACAATTACAGGTTCAATTCGGGTTAGATCGACATTGAATTGTTTAATCAACGGACTGAGATCAGAGGGAATATCCAGTCTGACCATATCGAGAAGCGATATTCCCGCGGTACTGATCAAATCCGGTTTAACGCCGGAAGCAATTAATTCTTGAAGGTTGCCCTTTACTAACTTCAACTTAATCTCCGGATATTTCGCGCTAATGACGGGTACTATTACTTGCTCAAATAACACATCCGTTATTCCGCTTCCATGGACAACCAACTCTACGGGACCACCTTTATACCCTGCGGACGGATCCGGGCTACCCGATGAAGAATCCGGCTTCTTCCCATTCGACGAGCAGCCGCTGAGAAGGATTAACAAACATATCATAACTAGAATGGTATTCTTGAAGTTTATCTTCACTTCTGATCTTCCCCCTGAATTATGCATAGGAACAAATTAAACATTTAAAAACGGCAGTTCCCTGTAACTTGCAGTCTGTAGCTGGATTGTCCGTTCGTCGATAATGGTTATGTTCGGTTTTTTGGACCATACTTCCAAATCAATCGGTTTGTAATAGCGCGCTTCAAAAACAAAAGGCGGCTGGAATTCTACGAACGGCGGAATTTCGCTCAATCTCTCGATGGCTCGAGCTGCGCCCGCTTCGATGTCGCTGAGCACCTCGTCGGATGGTCTATGCACGGCGGCTTCGAGCCCCTTGCCATACTTGGTTACGACCGTCTCGATCCCGGGTACAAACATCTGCGCTTCCAATGTTGCTTTGTCATCTCCAGCCAGGAAGATGGTAGGGACTCCATTCAACCCTGCCCAATTGGCAAAAGCGCCGAACTCCCCAATGTTCACCCCATTCAAACGGTAATACTGTACACGAACTGACGAAAAGGTATGACGCAGCGGTGCGTTGATTGTCCCTTCCATCGCATGCTGGCCTACATAGAACAAGGATCTATACTGTGAGAGTGTATCATGTTGAAACTGCTCATACCTTACATACTCCCCGTCCTCCAGGTCCTTCGGGAAAAGACCGCCGCTGCCGTGTCCATCAATCACGGTTACTTCTGCGTTTGGATGCGCCCTGCGGATACCAGCTATACAAGCATTCGTCTCCCGAGCCAGTTGTTTCATCGCCGGACCCTTGTCGGCATTATCATTCGTACGGGTCTGCTTGAAGGAATCTACGCCGCATATTCCTTCCAAATCTGTCATGATCAGAAATTTCATGGATGTTGCTGCCCCCTTAATAAGTCGTTGTTATACCGCATAACAGATGGTAACATAGATTAAGATTAGGATCGTGACAAATACGGGCTACCCGTTGCCAATTTGTAACCCGGTTCAAACCAGGAGGACACCATTCATGTCGAAGATTCCCTTGCCACAGTATCAGGAGCAGCCTGTTGTCCCGTTTACTAGTGGACAGCTTCCGTTCTATATCGGAATCACTGGTAGCTCCGGTATCTCATCAGGGGGGGTCAAACCTCACTACCATGCATTTGCAGAGTTTACCTTTGTAATGAGTGGAAGCGGATTCAAGACCATCAATGGACATTCCCATTTAATGAAGCCCGGAGCGACCTGTCTTTATCTCCCGCATCATGTGCACGAGAGCCAGAATGATCGGCGCAACCCGCCGAAGGTCTATTGCTGCATGTTCGATCTCCAATTGCTGACGAGCTCCGCACTGGAAGATGAATGTCTAAAGACTTTGTATCAGGTAGGCAGTCGCTACCCTTCCTATGTTTACCTGGAAGATAAGTCCTTCACCCGGATGCAGGTTTTGCTGAATGAGTTGCAAAGTGAATTTCTACAGCCTTCCGATACGTTTGGAAGAGAGACGAACATTCGATGCAAACTGACCGAAGCCTTGCTGATCTTCTTGCGCAGCCTAGTAGCCGCACAAACCACGGAGCAAGAAGAGCAGATAACGAGAGGAAATTCCGTTTTCTGGGAAATCCTTCGATACATTCATGTTTACTATAAGGAGCCCATCACGAGAGAAATCGTTGCGCAGCATTTTCATCTCAGTTCACCGTATGTCAGCCGCTTGTTCAAAGAGTATACCGGAGAGCATTTCCTGCAATTTGTGCATAAACTAAGAATCAAGACCGCCGCCCATCTATTGGCAATAACAGATACGCCGGTATCCGAGATTGCCTTCGAGGTCGGTTTCGAATCCTTCCGCACATTCGCTCGTGTGTTCCGGGAACTTAAAGGCCAGACTCCGACCGAATATCGCAATGCGCAACGTGAGAAGGCATCGGGAACTGGAGTCGCGAAACAATAATTTCAAAAGTATTCTTATCATCCATTTAAGGAGCAATCAAGAAAAGCCGTATAGCCACAAAGAGAGTCATTAGGTGTTTCTTTGCAAGGTGGATCATTTTCTCAGATAACGTAGTGGCCGGCAAGAGCGACATTAATACCGCTTTGCGTGAAGCCGAGGAATCAGCAAACCAGAAAATTAGCACACTTGGAAAATAACGTATAAAGGGAAAAGACCTGCGGAACTTATACAGCAGGTTTTTCCCTTTTATGATAACGGGTAAGCGGCACGGACATTTTCCCTTTTCTGCAAACTCCATTTGCAAATCTGCGGCGGCAGCGTCAATCCACGAATCGCCGCTCACTCAGCCAAACCAATAGCGACAAACCGTAGCAAGCTCCTCAGCTTTTTTGACAAAGCCCATTTCTTAGGCTATACAGGAATGTTTAGTTTAAAGCCAAACAAGAAGAATGATCTTCATTCATACTTCTGCAAATATTCAAATAACTGAGAAAACATTTCCTGTCTGTGACGCTTCAAACCATGGGTATCGTCATGAAAGATCGTAAGCTCACAGGGGACGCCGTTGGCCCGAATCAAGTTTTGGATCTTTTGAACCTCTTCATTCGTGGATGTTGTATCCTGTCCACCGTGAAACATCAATAAAGGGCTTTGGATTCTGCTGCTTTGTATAAGTGGAGATCTTCTATTTTTTTCGGTTTCCATCTGTTCGGGATCAGAGGGATAGGCTCGAGACTTGTAAAACCCGAGGTGATCCAGATCCGTGACCCCCCATAAAGTAATTCCTGTAACCCATAACGTTGCATTGTCGGCAAGAGCCAATAGAGTTAACAATCCACCATAGCTATAGCCGATCAGAGCAAGCGGACGGAGATACCCAGTTCTTCGTTTCCAATCCAAGCCGCTCTCCATCACATCCCATACATCAGCCCGCCCCATTTCTCCTATGTTGGCTTCTTGATGTTCTTTACCAGCTCCAATCTGCCCACGATAAACTGGACAAATGACTTCGTATCCCTTATGTAATAGATGCCTGATTATTGGGTTTCCCTCATCGATCGGTGCAGAAGGACCACCAAAAATGAATTCCACAGCAAGATGTTTGGGCTCATCAGGGATTAAACGAAGCACTGGTACCTGTTTTCCATCTCGGGATAATATCGTGTATTTTTCGCGCTGGTAGTTAAGTCTTGGCCATTCTTCAGCTTGAAATATACAGGGACAGTCGTCGGCATAATCCCATTGGTGCACTTGCTTTCCTCTATGAGCTATGTAAAATAAGCGCTCCCTTTCCACATACCATGCCGGTCCCCGCAGGGTTTGCATTATTGGAGAATACCCGATCAAGCTTATCTTATGAATCGCCGTCTGATCATTTAAGGAGTAAACGGCGATTTCGTGCTTGAACATGCACAGCACTTGATTCATCCCCGGTCTAAATGCTCCGCCGATTATATCTGGAGATGTGATCGACCACAAAAGGTTCATATCTTCAACTCGTAATATCTTTAGAGCCACGGAACCATTAGCTTGCACTTCTTTGATCAAAAACGAGTTAGAGTCATCAGACCAACAAAAGCGTCCTGATTCGTGACTGCAGCCACTATCCCCTGGAACGATAAATTCAGTCCCCTTCTGAATGTCTGCAATAATTATTTGTTTAAGCGGGTTTGGAGAGTCGAGATATTGCCTGTGGAACACAACTAATCTACCATTGGGCGACCATTGCGGAAAACGATCTACCGCATCATTGTCGGTTACCTGATGCCTAATATTTCTCAATAGATCGATGTGGTAAATATTTGGGGGTATTTTTCTATCTGTATTGTTCGCTGGATAGGCATTGTAAACGAGAGAGTTCCCGTCAGGCGACCATTCACAAAAAGAGGCATGTTGGCCTGAAGTATTCTCGATAGTAGTTGTCGATCGCATTACAACATCATGAAAATAGATATTTCCGTCTCCAAAAAACGAAATTCGATGACCGTCAGGAGAAAACCGTGGACCTTGAGGAATAAAATGCGGGCCTACCTCACTGACTATGCTTTTCGAAGAGATGTCGTGAATCACCATATTTTTACTGCCGTTCGATAGAAGCTGCAAAATTGCCATCCTGTTAGAGTGGGGATGGACATCCAGATCGATAAACATCCGAAAACATCACCTCCTATAAGACTGGGAATAATTCGCGTATAATCGATCAATAAAGTTGCTGAAATACTAGATAACCAGTAAAAGGTATTTCAACACATTTACTCCAATATCCTACTCGTTCGTAGCGAAGGGCCGCCATGCGGTAGCCCTTTCAGCGTTGCACAATCGTATCCGTCGTAGGAGGGCGCAATACAATGCTAACCTCAATTCACAGCTTTAATATTTATCAGGGATGGTTTTAGCTTTTGAAATAAATGTTGAGAGTTCACTTTTTCAAAATTCCAGAGCATGATGATCCGTAAATCTAGAGCAGGATAATACCAGATTTCCGATCGAAACCCCGGTGTCCCTCCCCTAATCGATTGAAAATCTGATCCCAGAAACCAGCCGAGTCCATATTGTAAATTCGGATCAAACGTCGTGGTATAGTAAGGGGTAAACAACTTACGCAATGATTCCTGCGAAAGTAATTTTCCTTTGAATAAGGCGTCGCACCACTTGTCCAGATCACGAGTCGTGGAATACAATTCGCCCGGCGCATCTACGATTTCACTCAAACGGTCATTTTCGGCATTGATCATTTTGCCGTTATCCATGGAATGCCCGTAAGCACGGCCTGGGTTCACCTTCCTGGGGTAATCGACACCCGTTGCTTTCATCCCTAATGGAGAGAAAAAGAGAGTTCTAAGCAATTGCTCAAATGACATTCCTGTTACTATCTCAAAGATATATCCCATCATTATAAATCCCGTACTGCTGTAGTTCCATCGTTCACCAGGTTGAAAATTTTGAGGCAAATGAACCAGGTAATCGATAAAATCTTTTTTTTCTATGATTAATTGACTCATCTCAAATCGTAAAGCCGAGACTGCATAGATATCATGCAGACCGGACGAATTGCTCAGCAAGTGACGGATTCGAATATTCGGATGAAGTACCTTGAAACGTTCGAAATAGGTTCCGGGATGCTCATCTAGATCAATAAGCCCTTGCTCGACTAACATAAGAGATGCAGCGGAAATGAACATTTTCGTAACGGATGCAATATGGAATTTGGTATCAACTGTATTGGGAACGCTTAGCTGAACGCTCGCTTGTCCGAAAGATCGATTCAATAATTCCTTATATCCTTGTGTAATAAGGATATTGCCGCACAAGAAGCTCTCTTTTTCGTAATCTGTCAGAGTCCTCTCCAATTGTTCGATCATCATTTCACCTCTGCCCCCTCGAGTAATTGATTTTAAAGACTCATGGTTACCTGTACAATAAGCCATGATATCCCCTATACTTCCTCACATTGAATCATCCTTGCCAATTATATCCATAGTTGTGTTGCAATAATTAGGGAGTACATCATTTTATTTTTTTTATACTGAGATTCGAATTATCCCTTGCCCGTTACTTCAACCAGAAAACGGCAGCCGATCGAGTACCGGTTGCCGTCTTGTGTAATTGAGCTATAGTATCCGTTAGTTGAATAAGTATTGATGCCGAAATTGTAAGGCAGATAGGCTGTTTTCTTATTCAAGATACTTATCAATGTGTTCCACTTCAAACAATCCGCTCTCATGGATGAATTGCTTAAGTAAATAATTATGACCACTTCCATAAATAACCAAAATTCGATCATCTTCCGTAGCCAATCTAGCAATGTTGGAGAATATGATTAAGTTTCTCCGATACCACCAACGCAACCAAAATGGACCTATGTAATCAGGATAATCACCCAAGCGTGCTCTATATCGAATATAATATTGATGATCAAAAGCATTTAGCTCCTCATCGTTGTGCGATCGAATCATTTCCAACACTGTACCAGGCTTGTACATCTTACGCAGTTGTTCCGTGTGTTCTTCTGCTTCTTTGGCTAACTCAGGTTGATTTATTTCTGCTTCTTCAAAGCCGCGTTCCAACAAATCAATATCAGCCTATTCAAGGTGCATCCAATCCGTTGCATAAATGTTCTCGTGTCCGAGATTGTGGGCAATGCGAAACCCTAGTTGTTGAATCTCATTTGCTGGCAGTTCTAAATCCCCTGAAAGATATTTCCGATATTCTACATTTAGCTCATCGTTTCGCTCGGCAACTTTCTCCACACAAACTTTCGTCGGACGGAACTCCGTGATTCGCTGTACCAATTCTTGAATTTCTTTCTGACGATAGGGTTCAAGGATGTCTTCAACATAGCGAAAATGGAAAACACCCAACACTAACACAATCGGCTTGCTTCTCATACACATTATCCCTCCTGTTTCCAAATGACGATAACAAGTGTTTATATTCGTTCCGAAAAAGTAATCCCCTTCCAAAAAAGTATGATTTATACGCTAGTCTACCCGTTAGCTTAATAAAAACGGCAGCCGATCATCTGGCCGGCTGCCGTTGCGTTTAATTTTAACTATAGCCTCCGTGAGCGGAACACCTTGTGTGCGGCTATTTCTCCAACTCATAGCGGGCCGCGATAATGCCCGACTTGAGCGTTCGGCTGGACAGCAGCTTGAGCCTGATTTTCTCGCCGCCGTCGTCGAATACCGATTTTCCTCCGCCCAGGACGACCGGACAAATGGTAAGCAGGAATTCGTCGATCAGACCGAGCTTAAGCAGCGTCTTCGCCGCTCCCGGACTGCCGAAGATAACGAGATTTTTTCCAGGCTGCTCCTTGAGTGCCTTGATTTCCTCGGCGATATTATCCTTGATCAGCATTGTATTGTTCCATTCCACCTTGTCCATCGTGCCGGAAATGACGATCTTCTTAACATCCTGCAGCCATTTGGCATGCTCCATATCATGCCTCGACGCATTCGGATTGTCCAGCACCTTGGGCCAGTAGCTCTCCATCATGTGATACGTCGTGCGTCCGTAAACGGGAGCTCCGACTTCGGCTACGATCTCCTCGGCGTATTTCTCTAATTCCTCGTTGTACGGAATCCAATCGAGTCCTCCGTTCGAATCCGACGCATATCCGTCCAGCGACACATGCATGAACAATACGAGTTTTCTCATGTCGTTTCTCCTCCGATTTCGAATTGATTTGGGTCGATTCTTTTAGCCGTTGGCTCGCGTTTCATTCTTGTGTTACATTTAATATAAATCATTACGTTACGTAAGGTTCAAGTGGAAATCTGGCTTTTTTGAAGACATTAAGGTTGGGCAAACTGCCCCAGCCGATGCAACTGCCGCCTTAAATTCAGAAATTTTGACCGGCTTCCGCCGGGGATCAATCAAGTTATCGTACCCGTTTGTGAAGCTGTTTGTCGCCGAAATATGAACCTTTAAACATTTCCATGAAAAGAATAAATTGAAGGAAGTTTACTCTGGGGCACAATTAACATCGGGACTGATAACTTTGAAAAAATAAAATTTGCGGTTGAAATATCAATCCACCTTACTTCTACAATCTCATGATCGGGGTCTAGACTTCCTAGTTCTCCATTAATGATTGATGCCGTAAAGGTGAATAGTAAGGCGTGATGTCCAACTCCAGTAAAAAATGCTTCTCTTACCGAGTAAAGACCTGTTACCTCTATATCGACGCCAGCTTCTTCCTTTGTCTCCCTAATAGCGGCATGTTCCAATGTTTCTCTAGGTTCTACCGCCCCACCAGGCAAACTCCAATCGGAGGTACTTCCCCTTTTATTCCGTACCATCAAAACACTTTCTGATGTTTCGTCAAAAATTAGGGCACTCGCCACATCAACTCTTTTCAAACAATCTCCCCTCCCGATTAAACTGAATATTGGCCTGACACGCATTATTGCTTGAATCATATCTGCCATTACTTGAGCGGGAACAGCACGATCAGGGCAATTAATAGTTGTGATAGGAAGACCTGTTCCCGGAGGTCAGAGCCTTCGAGCGGTACTGCCCCGGTGTCTTACCCGTCAATTGCTTGAACGCTTTATTAAAATGGCTCAAATCGTTAAAGCCGACCTCCTGCGCGATATGGATGATTTTATCGCCGGAGCTGCGAAGCAGCTCGCACGCCATGCCGATTCGCACCTCGTTGCGGTATTCCATGAACGTTTTCCCCGCATATTGCTTGAACTTGGCGGTAAAAGCCGCCGCGCTCATGCCGCACATCTGGTAGATTTGCTCCATCATAATCGGCTGCGCATAATGAAGCTTGGTGAACTCGCACACCCATGCCATCACCGATTTTTCGTCCCGCACAGCAGACAGAGGCTCGGACACCCGTTTCTCGTACCATCGGCTTAAGGAGATGAACAACTCCATCAGCATCGCTTTGACGCACAACCGGTAACCCAATTCTTTTTTTCCATACTCGCCTACGATCCTGTCGAGCACAAACTTCGTCTCCAGCCCTTCGTTCACCGTCAGCTTCAAGTGATATTGAAATTCCGAAGAAACGCGAATCATCGGCTCCAGATAGAAAAAACGGATAAACGGAGTGACCTGCGACAGCTGGCGAAGCTCAACTTCAAGCAACTCCGGCAGAAACAATATATTGTATACTACCATCGGCACACTGCCCGTCACCCGGTAACCGTGTTCCGCCTGCGGCTCGATGACGAAAAAATCGCCTCTGGCGATCGGATAGGTTTCCCCCTGGTAAATATGCTCGCCCTCGCCTTCGGCAACGAAAACGCATTCAATGAATTCATGCTTATGCGGCGCAATTGCGTTCGAGTGAAACTCGTAAGGCGCAATATGAAACGGAAAATCCGGGCTTTCCAGAAAATGCTCTTTCGTGTAGTAAATCATCGTGATCCCTCCGCCAGCGAAACGTTCAAGGAGTTTGTTCCTATTGTAGCACCCTGCATCGCGGAATAGTGTAGAAAATATCCCATGTTTTGCAGCAAATTCGCCAAGTCGCCCGCTTCGCCGCATGATATGTTTGATTCAGAAACCAGACTTGATGGATGAAAGGATGCGATCGTGTTGGCGGAAAAGACGGATCAGTGGGTAACGCAGGAAAAAGTGGAATTTTACAAAGAAAACGGCTTTGTGCAGATCGACAACGTACTGACGGCGGAGGAACTCGAGGAACTGCGGGAATATGCCACTGAAGCGATGACCACGGAATCGAAGCATTCCGTCAGGACGGATCAGGATGGGGGCGCTTACTATAAGGTATTGAACCAAAAAGTAAACGTATGGCGGGACCACGGCGGAATGGCCAAATATTCGCTCCACCCGCGGCTTGCGTCGATCGCGATGCGTTTGACCGAGGCGAGCGGAATCCGTTTGTTCCACGATCATTTGCTTTGGAAAATGCCAGGCGACTCGAAGCCTACTCCTTGGCATCAGGATACGGTCAAATGGCCGATGAACGAAACAGGTGCGCTCTCGATATGGCTAACCCTTGACGACGTGGACGAGCGAAACGGCTGCATGATGTTCATACCGAAATCGCATACGGCCGGCAAGCTGAAAAATATAAGCTTGGTAGATCCTGTCGACATCTTCGAGTATGTCAAAGGAACGGAACTGGAGAATCAACGGCCTGTCATCGTGCCGCTCAAAGCGGGGAGCTGCACGTTTCACGACGGATTGACGTTTCACTATGCTCACGCCAATCAGACCGATAAGCCGCGCCGGGTACTCGCCACCATTTACATGAAAGACGGTACGACATACAACGGCGCCAGCCATGTGATGACGAACGAGCAAGGTCTGGTTGTCGGCGAGCCGATTCGCGGACCGCTGTTTCCGCTGCTTGCCAAAGCCTAATATCGCTGCCTCCAGCGCGTTCAACAAAAGGTAGAGCAGATTACGGACAACCAATCCGCAGGCTGCCCTGCCTTTTCTGTTGTACCGACGAACCCTCCGTTACTATTTCAACAACGTGCCCTGCTTTTCGGTATCTTCACGTATTCTGGAGGAGCACCTCTTCTTACTCAAGCCTTCCCCTCTGACCGCTGCAATGCCCCGACCAGCTCTACAAAGTGACGTCCGCGCTCTTCAAAGTTTCTGTATTGGTCATATGCGGTGCAGGCAGGGCTCAGCAGCACTGTGTCTCCCGGTACGGCCAGCTTGTGCGCTTGTGCCACTGCCTCGGTCAAGTCCCCGCAGTGAACAATGGCCGGGCAGTTCGGCACTCCTCGTGCGGCAGCCTCAATTTGACTTGCCGCTTCGCCGATCAACAGCAACACCTTGACATGGTTAGGAAACAGACGTGCCATCTCATCAAACGGTACCTTCTTATCTCGCCCGCCAGCGATCAGCAGCACCCGGCCCCTGTGCGCGTGCAGCGTGGCAACGGTACGGGCAGGACTGGAGCCGATGGAGTTGTTGTAATAATGTACACCGTCTACAGTTGCCACCCATTGGTTTCGGTGCTCCACGCCGACGAAGGTGCGCACCGTCTCCACAATGGCCTCGTCCGACACGGTTCCCCGCACGGCGGCCATGGCAGCCATGACGTTCTCTACGTTATACCACCCTGGCAAACGAATATCGCGAACAGGTACCAGCCCGTCGATCACATCATCGTGGATCATATGTCTGCCGAAGTACTTGGTCGGCCCCCGCCCTCGCAGCGTGGCGGTCGCAGGATTGTCGCCGTTCAGGACGGCAAGATCGCCAGCCTTCTGAAAGTCCAGCAGCCGGCTCTTGGCGGCGATATATTCATCCATGTCGTGATGCCAGTCGAGATGATTGGGCGAGAGATTGGTAATTACCGCCACATGGGGAGAGCGCGTCATGTCCATCAGTTGGAAACTGGACAGTTCGACCGCGCATACGTCCTGCGGCGACATCTCTGCAGCGCGCGTCAGCAGCGGTGTGCCTATGTTGCCGCCGAGATGCACCGTGCGCCCGTCGTTGGCCAGCATGTCGGCAATCAACGAAGTCGTGGTAGTCTTACCGTCCGAACCGGTCACACCGAAGATGGGACACGGACACAGCGCGAAGAACTCCTCCATCTCACTGGTCACCCGACTGCCGCCCGCACGGGCCGATTCCAGCGCCGGATGGTTTGGCCGCATCCCGGGAGTGCGGAACACCAGGTCGCCGCCAACGCGGTCCAGGTAATTTTCCCCTATGTGCAGCCTGACGCCCAGATCGTCCCATTCCTCCCGGGGGAGGTCCGGGTCGCGGTCCCGCGCGGTGACGATTGCCCCGGCCGAGCAAAGCATGCGGATCAGCGGTGCGTTGCTGACCCCGACGCCGATGACAGTTACATCTCGACCAGTCAGCGATTGGATATAAGCTTCATAAGCAGGATTCATAGACACCTCCAATTAGGAATATCAATAAATCGAATATACCACATATTGAGATATTGAAATGATCCGGCTCAAGCAGGAGCGTCCGCGGCGGCCGCTCTTACTTTATTCTAATGACTACTTTTCCCTTGGCCCTTCCGCTTTCCAGGTAATCGAATCCTTGCCCGGCGTCTTTCAAAGGATACACCTTATCGATAATAGGCTTAATGAGACCTCCTTCAATCAATTCCTTTAAGACCCTCAATTGTTCTCCGCTCGGTTTCATAAAAAGGAAGTGATACTTGCGGTTGTGGCCACAAAAGCGCCCATCTGCTTGGCCAGTTGAATGGCGAAGGTTCCTACGCCTCCCGAGCCTGCGTGAATCAACACTTTTTGGCCTTTTTGAAGATGTAACAGATCGACAAAAGCCTGGTAAGTCGTAAGTCCGATCAGCGGTATCGATGCCGCCTCTTCAAAGGTTAGATTCTCTAGTTTCAGCCAAATATCATCCTCATGAACAGCAATAAATTCGGCTAATGTGCCGATTCGATTTTTGCGGGGTCTTCCGTACACTTCATCTCCAGGTTTAAATGTATTCATGGTGCCCCGTGCATTCATCTTCAACGGCTGTAATTAACGATTTGAGTTGTTCAAGTGGTTCACGGATCGTCAATACATAGTAGTTTTCTACGCCTTTTTTGTCGGATTTAATAAAACCGGACTGTTTCAATACTTTTAAATGAAGGGATACGGCAGGTCTGGACAAATTCATATGGCCTGATATTGAATTTACATTCAGCCCCAATTTATTCTGTGCCAGCAGTAACGGCGAAATGAAAAGGCACCCTCATCACAAGGGTGCCCCGCATTAAAATCGAAACGTATCGTCTGTGATCGGAGCCACCTTCGCTACTGCGTATGTGGAGCCTTTCTGTGAGAAGAAGTCATATGTCGAGCCCTCATTGCGAATTCCGTTCATAACAATCGGATTCACTTCCTCGTCCGGGAACATGACTTCAAAGCCGATATTCATAAGCGCTTTATTCGCATTATAGCGGACGTAGCTTTTGACATCAGGACTTAGTCCCGTTTCCGCGTACAAGTCGTTCGTATAGCTTACTTCGTTGTGGTAGAGATCGAGCAGGAACTCGTAGGCCCATACCGTCAGTTGCTCCTTCTGCTCCGCCGTGAACTGCTTGAAACGCTGCTGGGCGAAATACCCGATTGCAACGCCGTGAATGGACTCGTCCCGGAGAATGAGCGATATCACTTCCGCGCTGTTCCGCAGGACGCCTTGTCCACCCAAGTACAGCGGGAAGAAAAACCCGGAGTAAAACAAGAAGGACTCGAGCATGACCGACGCGAACATCGCCTTCCACAAGGAGACATCGTCGCCTTCTTTGATCGAAAGATAGACGTCGCTGATTCGCTTCGCCTTATATTGCAAATACTCGTTGCGCTTGACCCAGTCGAAAATCGCGTCGATCTCGCTGTTCGTGCACAAGGTTGTGAAAATGTAGGAGTAGGATTTCGCATGAATGGCTTCGAACGAAGCGAACACCGTGTACAAAGCTTTCTCTTGCAAATTCGGCTCATAACGGGCGATTTCGTTCATTCCGATATTGGTCTGAATGGTGTCGAGCAGCGTTAACCCGCCGAGCACCTTCTTATAGGTATCCTGATGCGCGAAATCCTGCCATTGCTTGATGTCTTTGCTGACCGCGATTTCTTCCGGGAACCAGATCTGCTTCCATTGCTGGTCCCAGAACACTTTGGTCAGCTCATGCTGGTTGCGGTTCCAGTTAACGGCTTCGAATGCTTTTAAATCGAACATGAAACACACTCCTCGATCGTTTGCAGGCGCTGACGCACGTAGTACACCGTCTTGATCCCTTTCATCCAGGCATAGATGTACAGGCGGGCCAATTGCTCGGTCGTCCATTGGTCGGTCACGTATAAGGTCATCGATATCCCTTGGTCAATGTGACGCTGAGCAGCTGCGTATAGGTCTATCATTTGATACTGGTCGATCTCATAAGCTTCTTTATATAAGGAGATGTTGTCGTTGTTCAAGAACGGCATCGGATAGATGGTGCGGCTGTCGGCGTAATCGCGAATCTCCACCTTCTCCGTGCATGGCGCGATCGAAGCCGTACTGCTGCGGATGTAAGAGATGCTTCCGGTCGGTGCGATCGCGAGGCGATAGGCATTAAACAAGCCGTGTTCCATGACCTGTTCCTTCAAGGCGCACCACATCTCTTGCGTAATCACCGGAACGTTGCCAAGCGCCTTTCTCACTTGTTCCGGCAGCTCGATAACCTCTTTGGACACGTATGGATCGAAATAAGTACCGTTCGCGTAGTCGCTCTGTTCGAAACCGTGGAACGTTGCTTTCTTCTCCTGGGAAATCCGCATGGACGCAAGCAGCGTGTAATAGTTGACGGCTTCCATGAATGCGTCCAGGAACTGAACGGACTCCTTCGAGCCATACAATATTCCTTGAGAGACCAGATGACCATGCAGGTTCATCAGCCCAAGGCCGACCGAATGCATGAGGCGATTCGCTTTGGCGACCGACGGAACGTTCTTGATTTCCGTCATCATGGACACATTCGTCAATAGGCGCATCGACGTGTCGATCAATTGTTCGAAATCGTTCTCTTTCACCGCTTTATGAATGTCAAGGGAACCCAGGTTGCAGGATACGTCTAAGCCGTATTCATTCTCCGTGCCGTGGTCATGAATAACGCTCGTCGATTGAACCTGCAAAATTTCCGTACACAAGTTGGACATCTTCACCCGTCCTAGATTGCGCAGCGGATGCTTCTCGTTCACATGATCGTCGAACACCTCGAACGGATAACCCGATTCGAACTGCGCTTTCTTGACCTCTGTGTACAATTTGCGCGCATTGATCCGCTTGATCTTACGAATGTTCGGATTGTCTAAGAACTCATAGTACATGTCGCTAATGCTGATTTCGGACATCCTTTTGCCGTATTCCTTGTAAATGTCGTACGGGCTGAAAAGCACGATGTCCTTGTCCCGCTTCATCAGCTCGAAAAAGATGCTTGGAACGATGATTCCAGTTGACAACGTCGCAAGGCGGATTTTTTCGTCGGCGTTCGGCTTCTTGGCTGAAATGAAGTTCTCGATATCAGCGTGGAAAATGTTCAGGTAAATTACACCGGAGCCGTTGCGCTGGCCCAATTGGTTCGAATAGGAGAACGAATTCTCGAGCAGCTTCGCGACTGGCATGACGCCGCTCGCGCGGTTCAGTATCTCTTTGATCGGATCGCCGAGAGGTCTGAGGTCGGTCACGTTTACCCCGACACCGCCGCCTAAGCGGGACAGCTCCAGGCAATAGCCTATATTCTCGGCAATGCTGTTCATCGAATCGTCCATTGTCAGCTTAAAGCAACTGACAAGCTCTCCGCGCGCTTTTTTGCCGCTGTTGAGTGCGGTTGGCGTTGCCGGCTGATACGCCGACATCATGACCTCTACCGCGCGCTCCGCCAGATGCTCGTCCCCTTGCGCCAAGTACAACGCGGTAATGACGATTCGATCCTCATACTTCTCCAGAATTTCCTCGCCATTCCTGCTTTTCATCGCATAGCTTTCATAAAATTTGCTCGCGCTCATGAACGAAGGAAACCGAAATCCGTAAGCGTAAGCCTTGTCGTAAAGCTGCTCGATAAACGACATGTCGTACTGCTCCAAAAATTCGGATTCATAATAGCCCTCGTCGACGAGATAACGTATTTTTTCTCTTGTATCGATGAAGTAACGCAGCTTCGCGTTGACGTGCTCTAAAAAGTAGCGGCGCGTTGCCTCTTTATCCTTGGCGAGATCCAGCTTTCCCGTCCGGCTGTATTGATTCAGCATCTCGTTGTTCAATTTCAAATAGGATTTCATCCGACGTGCTCCTCTCGGAAACATTGCTCGTAATAGTCGTGAATGGCCTCATAGTCTTCCGCGAAGCCGCGCATGTCGATCTTGCGCACGAGCGGGACATTCAGCTGCCGCGCGATCGAATCGCCGGCTCCGCCGAACACGTTATGGCCGAAGTTGCTGTTACCGCTCACGATGACGCCGCGGCAAAGCTTGCCGTTCCTCTCGAGAAACAGCTTCACCTTAACCGGGATCTCTCCTAGGCCGTCCGTATATGTAAACAGCAAAAAAGGCTCCGCAAGCATACGGTCTTCTTCGATTTCGATCGCAGGCAGCCGAAGCCGCGAAACAATATACCGGACATTACCTGTACGGCTCGCAAAAGCGATCATACGTTCACCTGCTCCATAAGTTTGACCATTTCGCTCGTATCGAAAATAAACTCGCCGCCAGCTTCCATAACCGGCAAGCTCGTGACTCCCGCTTCTAGTAATCTTTCACGCGCCTCTTCGTCATGATCGATGTTGACGATCTCGACTGCGAGACCAGAACGCGCAATTTCAGATTTGATCCACATGCATTTCGGACATACCGTTTTCGTATAAAGTTTCATACCGATTCTCCTCCGGTTTCGTTTTGGTCGAATAAAAAAGCACCCTCGGGGATGAGAGCGCGGCCACCGACATCATTCGACTCTAGTTTTAGATAACGAGCCTTGTGCCATCGGCGCACCCCAACATAGAATCCTATGTCTTCATGGCGTCAGCACCTGACCGATATTCGTATTTTAAATGAAGTACAATCATCATAGCATACGTACGCCAATATTCCAATATACAGTATGTTAATTGTCCTTTTGATCCTTTTCCATCAATATATTGATATGACAAGCTTCCCGTTTGGACCATAGAATAAAACTATGCCTGGATATAGCTTTTTTGTGTTTCCCGATAGCAGCTTCCGCGCTCTATACTAAAGCCAACATTCACGCAAGGAGCTGTTACAATTGAAAACATCCATTATCGGTTATCCGCGAGTCGGAGCGCTAAGAGAGCTTAAATTCGCATCGGAAAAATACTTCAAAGGCATGCTTCCCGTCGAAGAACTGCAACAAACGGCGGTTCAGCTTAGATCGGCCAACTGGAAGCTTCAGCAGGAGAATGGCATCGATTTCATTCCGTCCAACGATTTCTCCTTCTACGACGGACTGCTCGACACAGCTTGCTTGCTCGGGATCGTTCCGCAAAGATACCAAGCGCTCGGCCTAAGCCCGCTGGAGACGTATTTCGCAATGGCGAGAGGCTATCAAGGCGACAAAGGCGACGTTAAAGCGCTGGCGATGAAAAAATGGTTCAACACGAATTATCACTACATGGTGCCCGAAATCGACGATACGACAAGCATCCGTTTGGCCGGATCAAAGCTATTCGACGAATTTACGGAAGCCAAACAGCTCGGCATCGCAACCAAGCCTGTGCTGATCGGAGCATTCACCCTGCTCAAGCTCGCGAAATTCACCGGCTCGAAGAAAGCGAAGGATTTCGTGCCTGCGGTTGTCGAAGCTTATACGGCTGTCCTGAACCAATTGAATACGCTTGGCGCAGCATGGCTTCAACTGGATGAGCCTGCATTGGTAACGGACTTGACTGCGGAAGATATCGCACTGTTCACGGAGCTTTATAACGGTATTCTGTCCGCCAAAGGCAGCGTAAAAGTTGTCGCACAGACGTATTTTGGAGACGTTCGCGACTGCTATCAGCTGCTTCAAGCGCTGCCGTTTGACGGGATCGGCATCGATTTCCTCGAGGGCAAGCAGTCTTTGGACCTCGTGCGCAAACATGGCTTCGCAAGCGACAAGGTGCTATTCGCCGGCGTAATCAACGGCAAGAACATCTGGAAAAACCAATACAAGCAGACGATTGCCCTCGTTCGCGAGATTAGCAAGCATGCAAGCCAAGTCGTGCTCGGCACTTCATGCTCGCTGCTACATGTCCCCTACACGATTAAGCACGAAACGAAGCTGACGGCGGCGAATAAGCAATATTTCGCGTTCGCGGAAGAAAAGCTGCGCGAGCTTGCAGAACTCAAGTCGATTCTGGAGCAAGCAAATCCCGAAGCCTCCGCTTTGTATACAGAGAATGAGAAGCTGTTCAGCGCATCCCGCCTCGCGAACGACAACTCGGTACAGAAGAGAGTGGCGGAGTTGACGGACGCCGACTTCACGAGATTGCCTGCCTTCGCCGAGCGGGAAACGATTCAGAAAGCGAAATTCAATCTGCCGCCGTTACCTACGACGACGATTGGTTCGTTCCCTCAGACAGCTGACGTCCGCGCAAACCGAGCAGCCTTTAAGAAAGGCAACATCACCGAGGAACAGTACAAGCAATTCAATTTTGACCGTATCGCAGAGTGCATTGTCCAACAGGAAGAAATTGGGATTGATGTCATTGTTCACGGTGAATACGAACGCAACGACATGGTCGAATACTTTGGCGAATGCTTGGACGGCTTCATCTTCACTGAGAACGCTTGGGTGCAGTCTTACGGGACACGCTGTGTCAAACCGCCGGTCGTGTGGGGCGACATTAGTCGCAGCAAGCCGATTACTGTAGAATACTCGGCGTTCGCGAAGAGCCGTACCCACAAGCCGGTCAAAGGCATGCTGACGGGTCCAGTTACGATCCTGAACTGGTCGTTCCCCCGCGAAGATATCAGCCTGAAGGAAAGCGCTCTTCAGATCGGTCTTGCGATTCGTGACGAAGTACTCGATCTTGAAGCCAACGGCATCGAGATTATCCAGATCGATGAAGCCGCATTAAGAGAGAAGCTGCCGCTGCGTCATACGGACTGGCAGAGCGAGTACTTGAGCTGGGCGATTCCTGCCTTCAGACTCGTGCATAGCGGCGTCAAAGCCGAAACGCAAATTCATACCCATATGTGCTACAGCCAGTTCAACGATATCCTTCGCGATATCGATGCGATGGACGCCGACGTCATTACGTTCGAAGCATCGCGCTCCGACTTGGCCATCATCGACGCAATCAACGAGTGCGGCTTCCGTACTGAAGTCGGCCCAGGCGTATACGACATCCATTCCCCTCGGATTCCAAGCGTCGAAGAGCTGAAACAAGGACTCGATCGCATGCTGGACAAGATCGAGGTCTCCAAGCTATGGGTTAACCCGGACTGCGGACTTAAAACCCGCGGTGTCACTGAAACGTGGGCCAGCTTGAAGAACCTTGTCCAAGCAGCCAAAGAAGTAAGAGCAACATTGTAATAACGGACAAGAGGATGGGCTCAAGCGAGCTCATCCTCTTGGTTGATGATCGGATAGCCGAAATCCGTAATGACTGTTTTGAGCTTCAGAACGTAGGCGGCGGCCAGCTGGCTCAAGCTCGCCTTCGGATTCACGATATAACCTACCTGTATGCTCTCGTCCGTGCGCAGCCGTACGGATTTAATTTGCTCCCCGTTCAGATCCTTGTTCAGTACGCCCGAGCTAATGGTATAACCATTGAGCCCGATCAGCAGGTTGAATAACGTGGCGCGGTCACTGACCAATATTTTCTTCTTGTACGTCCGTGTGCTGAGTATTTCCTCCGCGAAGTAAAAGGAATTATATTCGCCTTGCTCAAAGGCCAGGCACGGGAAGTCATCCAAATCTTCGATGTCCAGCAGCGACTTGGAGGCAAGCGGATGCTCCTCACTGATGAATACGTGCGCTTCCGCTTGGAACAGCGGATGAAATCGCAGCTCGTTGTCCTTTAATATCTTCTGAATCACCTTTCGGTTGAATTCGCTCATATAGATGATTCCGAGCTCGCTTTTCATATTCCGTACGTCTTCGATAATCTCGTAGGTGCGTGTTTCGCGCAGCGTACACTCGTACTCATCCACGTTAAGCTCCTTCAGCAGACCGACGAAAGCCTGTACCGAGAAGGCGTAATGCTGTGTTGAGATCGAGAACAGTTTCTTCGAAGGCTTACGATTCATATACCGCTGCTCGAGAAGCTCGGCTTGCTCCACGACTTGCCTGGCGTAGGATAAAAACTCCGCTCCGTCGCTTGATAGCACGATTCCCTTGGACGATCGAAGGAAAATCTCAATACCCGCTTCCATCTCGATTTCTTTCACCGCGTTGGACAAGCTCGGCTGCGAAATAAACAGCCTCTTTGCCGCTTCGCTTATGGAGCCGCAACTAACGATGGTCAGAATATATTTCAATTGCTGCAAGGTCATTGGAATCCCCCTTCACTCCAGAATTTGCTCCGTTTCACCCGTTCGAGCAATTGCCCGATCCGCAACTCCACTCGCTACCTGTCCTGCATGGGCAGACCCTATACGGATGCTCCTTGATCCATTCAGAAACAATGAGATAATAAAAGGCGTCTTCCCTGTGAAAAAAAACATAGGGAAAGACGCCTGCATAATCTACATTATGACGGTTCATCTAACACCTCCCTATCTCCCGTAGGTACAGCAGTGCTGTCAGAACAGGCAGGTCTCCTGGCTCCGGAATCGTCACTCGGCAGCGGCCTTCCCGATCCATGTAGATCAGTGGCTGGTTGAGCTGCCTGCTCCTCCGTTACAGTGGCGGGACCGCGTCGGTATTGCACCGGACTTCCCTATTAAGTCAGAACGACAAGCATGCTCGCCGGTCAGACACCTGTTCTCGATTATGCAATTTATAAAAATTAAATATATCTACATCTTACTCGACAATGAACGATAAAAACAAATGTCCCTTTGCCTAATATCCAGTAGTGGAGACTTCCTTCCTGTCTCACAATATACTAAAAACGCTAATATGCTCTAAACCACTATGCTCAATAACCTACTGAACTCCTCAAAATAGCGATATTTTCTTGAAGGAACGTCTGATTTTTTTCAATTCCTCTGTTTTTACACCAAACAACGGAGCTGAAAGCATCGTAAATATCATAAAGCGGCAGCGCTCTTTCCAGAGCCAACATAGGTCGAATCGATTGATAACCTTCAATGAACGGTATCTTTGTCCTCGGATTGACTTCCCAAATATATCGATTGACTTTCGTAAAATCGATTTCCGACGATCCGCCACGGGCACTCTCGAAATCAATAATGCCGGCAACCTCGTTACCATTCACCAATATATTGCCTGGCCTAAAATCCATGTGAACCATGCAGGGTCCGTCCGGGTCCGGTAAAGCAGAGAACACTCGATCAAAGTGAAGAATACATCTTTCATACAATTCCGGGTCGAGAATTTCTTTGCATGGCTCTTTCCACTTTTCAAAATTACTTTGGATATGTAATCTCCAATTATTTTGCTCAAGTAACTGATAACCATCGGTTAGATGGTAACCATACCCAGGAGCTTTAACCTCATGGAGCATAGCATGATACATGCCAATTTGAAAAGAGAGTTTCTCATCAATGACTCCTGTACAAGGCACACCTTGGATGGCTGAAAGAAGCAATGCTCCCGTAATAGTTTCATCCCCATACCAAATGTCCAATACCTTAGGAACAGGTATTATATCTTTTAATGTTTCAAGGATCTGAAATTCACGGAATAGTTTATCCTTGTTAAAGGGAATTTTCACAAAAACGTGTTCTCCACGGGCAAGAATAAGTTTGTATACATCGGAACTAAAGGACTCTGGAACATCTTCTATATTCAAGACGTTCAACTTTAGCTTTTCTATAGCTTTTAGAATGGAACTCATATGTTACCTCCTGCTTTGAAGCGATTCTTCCAAATTGTTTCTCTGAAAGCTGAGTTTATTCCAATATGTTACATATACCATAATCTTGTCCCAGTACCAAGCCCCCTTTTCGAGGGGCCTCCATGATCGCAAATAAATCTTTCATAGCCGCGCGAAGCTTAAACGGGATCGAAATACGTATTGTCGTTTACGACCGTGCCGGTCCCCGAATCGACAATGCCGGTCGAGCTTTGCAACCTCGTCCCGAAGATCAGTTGGTTGCCGTGAATCCGATTGTAGCTGTCTACGGCTGCGTTTACTTTGATCGCATGGTCCGACCCGTTGCGGACTTCATACTTCGAGGTCGCGTCCGGAACGGTCGTCCAGGCTGTAGTCACGACAGCGACTTTCGTGGTGCCGTTATACGAGGCAACATTTCGTTTCTGCCCGATCCCCGTTCCCGCCACGATAAAGAGCAGCATCCCGTTATATTCGCCCGATCCCGCGGACGCCGTCGACGCCAGCGTAATCGAATTCACGCCGCCCGCCGTGGCAGTGCCCGCATTTTTCAACCGATTGCGGATGATGTTGCCCTGGATGCTGTTGAAGCTCGACGCCGTCGCGAAAGATATATCCGCCCCGCCGGTATTGCCGCTTTCGTCAATGCAGTTACCAAAGACCTGCCAATGGGTAACCGTCGCCATACGCACGCTGGTCGATTTCACATTCGTAAACAGGTTGTTGACTACCTGCACACCCGAGGACATTTTCACATCCATGGCGACCCCGTTCGGGTTGCGTATCAAATTCCCTTCCACCAAATGATTTTTAATAATCGACATGTAAACGGCCCCCTGATACGTATACAGCACGTCAACGATGTTGTTCTTGAAAGTAACGTTATTGACGTTCCAAACCGAGTTAAATGCGCCCGTTTCCGTGCCGGCAAACCGGTTTGAATCAACGACGATGTTTTCGATCGTACCGACTCTCCCGTTCAAGCTCAAGCCGTAATTGGCGTTGTTTTGGAACAGGCAGTTCACGATTGTCACTTTTCGGCAAATCCCGCCTGTGTCGGGCTCGATGTCCATCCCGCATTGGGGTAGCGTACCTCTCGTATTCTCGAACGTGCAGCTGTCGAAGAGCACGTCCTCGCCGTATGTCACGCTGACGCCCTGCCTGCGGTTGTTGTCGCAGCGTACGTTGACGAAAGCGACATCCCTGCTGCCCGTTTTTACGTGGTCCTGCCCGACAACCGCCCCGTCCCCCCAGCAATTGGCCAGGTACAGGTTGCGAATCCGCACGTGCGTCGAGCCGCCGATACCGATGGCGTACCCGTGCTCGCCGGTCGTCCCTGTATGCTCCTCCCGCTCGCCGATAATTTTCCCGCCGCCCTCTATGGTTACATTTTGCTTGCCGAAAATGTTGATGACATAATACCGTCCGGCGGACGTCGGTTTTGCTTTTAACACGGCTTGCGGGCTTATAACGATTGTCGTATTATCCTTCGCCTCGATGCCGGCGGACAAATCCCCGATCCCCGATGCGTCCGCATGGATCAGGTAGACGCCTTGCGGAATGTAGGCCGTGACGTTCCCGCCGGCGATCGCATTGTTGATCGCCTGCGTATCGTCGGTCACCCCGTCGCCCTTCGCCCCGAACCACTTTACATTGACCATGCCGGCTTCGTGCACCCGTTTGAACCGTTTGCCGCCGGTAGTCACGACGATCGTACCGGTATTGTCCGGACTAGAGCCGTCTGTCTCGTCGTATAGGAAAAAGCCCTCTTGGCCCGCATCAACTACAAAGTAAGCGTCCTCCGGACGGGCATCGGCGCCGCCCCTAAGCTCTGCAAGCGTAACCTTGACGCAAAAATCAATCGGGTCCAGGTCCTTCCAATGGAACTTGCCGTCACCCTTGTCATCTTTGACTTTACCGTATACGCTTTCCGTCACGTCCGATTGCCCTAAAGCAACCGGCGCACCCGCATTTACGATTCCACTTGCCGCCAACACCGCTCCAGCTGTTCCAATCGAAGCCAACAGTTTTCTTCTGCTAATCGTTAAATCGTCCATTCCTTTCCCTCCTCCATTTTCAGCCGTCCGTTTCCACGTTCGCTTTGCCAGTCGTTTGGCTCACGTAGGGTAGCGTAAGCTGCGTGCTCATGTCCAGCAGACCCGGAAGATGCACACCCCTGTACTGGACGCCGTCCACCACGCGCGAAAATTTTCGGGCTACTTCGTACACATCGTCCCAAGTCATCCCATCTGTCGGGTAAGTGACGCCGAACATATCGAACAAATCCTTGTTGTAGAACAGAGCAAAGAAATTAAGCGAGAACGGAATCGCGTACAGCTTGTCCTTGCCGCCGTATACCCTCGACGTTTCCATCGCCGCCGGATCGAATTTGCCGAGATCCATGTTGTGCGCCTTGACCAGCTCTGTCAAATCATGAGGAGTTCCCAAATCCCGGTGAAGCGTAATTCTCGGGTAGGTCGTAAAAATGAAATCCGGAAAATCTCCCCCCGCGATCAAGTCCTGGATTCCTTTATCGCCCGCCGTGTTTCTGCGCATCTTGACCGTAATGTTCGGATATTTGGCGTGAATCGGCGCGGCGATCAAGTTTTTGAACTCGTCGTCCGTAATCGTTGCGCCGTCCTGCAGCATGACCAGCTTGACCGGCTCCGCTTGCTTGGGAGGCGTCGTCGCCTCGTTATTCGGGGCGGATGACGCCCCTTTGTCGGCAGTGCCGCCGCAAGCTGCCAAAGACAAACCTAACACGGCAGCCGCAACCAAACTTCCCGTCGTTTTTTTGAACATGAGTACATACCCCCTGTTGGAATTTAATAACATGTCGTTTCGCCAATTCCGGTCGCGACCGGGCGAAGCGGCGTGTCCCGGGCGGCAGGCCGCCGATTCCGGCGGGCAGCAGCTCACACATATGCAGGCGACGAGCTTCCAACTGCTCCGTATTCGCCACCGCATCACGAGCTTGATTTCCGATAGCGAGCGCTTTCAAAGAACGCTGTAACGGCTGTAAGAGCTGTACATGAAGTCCCTCAATTGATCTTCACATCATGAAAGGCGATTCGAAATTGCTCCCAATTCTGCAGCATTGCTTCCTCCCCCTTTTTCTTTATTCCTTGAGATTCTACATGGAAGCAATGGATATCACAGGGGGATGTGGAGATGGATAGAGTGACGGATACCCGGATTTCGCTGGGGAACGGGGGATGGATCTTGGCGGAGGCGATAGCCGACTCCACCTTCCGGATTCGGATGAATGAAACGGGGCATTTCCCGGAATCTCCTTTGATCCGGTACCGAATTGTAAACGCTACCATCGAACCGAGAGGCGAAAGCCGCTTTATGGAGGTCGGCAACGTCACGGTCGTTCGGGCCGGAAGAGCCACGCTGCAAATCGACGTTAATGATGGGCAGCTTCGCCTGTACGGTCCTGACGGAAAAGAGTGGCTGCACACCTGCTGCTCGCCCTGGTCCGGCTCGGCATCGGGTTTTGGAGCACGCTTCTCGCTGGATGCCGACGAATCCTTGTACGGGCTCGGCAACGTCGTTCCCGAAAAGCTGGATCGACGAGGCCTGTGCGTACCGATGTGGGCGCAGAAGGATCTGTGGACGAGCGCGCCCATTCCATTTCTGATGAGCTCCAGAGGATGGGCCGTCATGGTGAATACAACGTGGCGGCATACGTTCGACATCGGTGCAGCGACCGATGACATTCTAATAGAAGGGCCGTCGGGCGAACTGGATCTGTTTCTTTTCGTCGGAACCGGGTACGCCGAGCTGCTCGAAGCCTATACGGACGTAGCGGGAAAACCGCAACTGCTGCCGATCTGGATGTACGGGCTGAATTTCTGCCCGCGAGTACAGTCGAGCGCCCGGGATGTGCTCGACGACGCCATCAAATTTCGCCGGTCCGGTACTCCCTGCGACCTGATCGGATTGAGTGCGGATTGGATGGAGACGGACAACGTCTATTCGACCGCCAAACGCTGACATCCGGAACGGTTCCCGATTAGCACGAACGACCTTCTCCGTCAAGTCTCGTTTATCGGCATCCTACAAAAGCAGGGTTTCAAGCTTAGTCTGACTCTAGGCTGCGATTACGATCTAACCCTGCTTGAAGAACGGATGAGCGAGGGAATTGTGGACGGGGAGCGCAACGATTCGGAAGAGGTGTGGTACGATCATTTGCGCAAGTTTGTCGATGACGGCATCTCCGGCTTCGTGCTGTTCTTGAAAAACCCGATGTTTAGCCATCCCGACCGGATATGGAGCAACGGCATGACGAGCGCGGAGCTTCACAATTTGTATCCGGTTCTGCTCGGCAAACAGATGCATGTTGGCTTCCGCCAGCAGACGAATACCCGGCCTGTCATCCATATGGAGAAAGGCTATTTGGGCATGCAGCAGTTTGTCGCCAGTACGGCAGGTACGTTTTATAACGCCAGACATGCGATCACGGCCGTATTGAATTACGGGCTATCCGGACACGTCAACACGTCGACGAATATGCACCTGATTACCCGCGAGGGCATTCATGCCGATTATTTGCTCGCATGGTCGCGGATCCACAGCCAAGATCATTTTCATCATCCGGATTTTCTGGAGCAACCGCTGCACGAGCTATTCCAGAGGTATGCCCGGCTGCGCTATCGTCTCCTTCCCTACTTGTATGCCACTGCGCATGTCGCCGCCCGAACCGGCATGCCGATTGCCCGTGCCATGCCTCTTCTGTACCCCGATGACCGGAATTGCCGGGAATTAAGCAGACAATACATGCTGGGGGATTTCCTGCTCGTTGCCGTGTACACCGATCAAGTATACTTGCCTGAAGGGAACTGGATCGATTACTGGACAGGGAAGCGTTACAGCGGTTCGCAATGGATCACCTATACCGTTCCTGCGGGGGCGGGCGGCCCTCTATTCGTGCGCTCCGGGGCGATCATTCCGATGTGGCGATTCGCCCTGCATCCGTTTCACTTGAGCCGCCTATTCAAGAAAGAAACAGGAACCGCCTATTCCGACTACGTCATGGCGATTCGAATGACGCAGGCCAAGAAACTGCTGAGCGCCGGCCATAAAGTATACGAGACCGCTTCCCGATGCGGCTTCAAGGATGCCGGAAATTTTTCCAAGGCGTTCAGCAAATATTGGGGCATCCCTCCGGCAAGTTTCAAAGCGAAACGCGAGTAAGAGTAAACAGCATCATAACGAACAGCCTTTGGAGTCATTCCGAAGGCTCATTTGCATGCTCGAAAGGCGTAAAAGGTTAACTTTCCGCTTTGTTTGTCCCATTGTGCGCTTTTGTAAGTTGACTTTAAGTCGATACAACATTTCATTTTGGTGGGGGCCTAGCGTCATGACTAAGATCGTGGACAGCTTGAACGCAAAGAAAGGCGGCATTTGGAGATACATTCAGCGAGATCCGGCCGGAAACGAGTACGCACATAATGGGGTTTCCACGAAGTGTCATCGCCTGAACGACTTGTCCAAACGTACGAATTCGAAGGCGTTCCAGCCGTCGGCCTGATTACGGTAACGTTCGAAGAGCTGGGGGGAGGAAGAACCAAACTGACAGAAACAACCTTGTACTCGGAACGAAACTGCCCGTTCGCACCGACGGCAGCCGAACATTTAGCCGTCTGCCGTTGTTTAACGATTGAGCTATCGTCTCCGTTAGCGCAATCGACAAAGAAATTTAGATTTCTTTTAGCCAGCCTTCAATTTCAGTAATCTTCTCTGCATAACGCTTGATAGCCAGTAAGGTTCCTGCAACCTGTTCCGTCCCGGCTTTCTGTTCTTCTTGATCCGTACAATCAATCCATAAAGACCGCTTTAGACTATATTCCAGCCAGTCCAACTTCCCTAAAAATCCACTTGCCAAAATCATTCTCCAGTTTGCATGGATTTGTTCTTGTGTTGTTCTCTTATAGCCATCTATGAAAGATAAGAATTTGTCTTTGTCAATCTCGCCAGACTCATTTTCAGACCAATAAATAGCCGTTTCAATCAAGTCTTGCTTAGGGTTTCTATATCCGGAACATTCCCAATCAATCAGGATTGGTTCAACATCCCACAAAACATTCTTGGGGTCTAAGTCGCCATGACTGATAACCATGTCCGAAGAAATTGGATTGGCTGAATTAATTGCTTCGGCATTCCAATCGTTAAGCATCTCACTGTTTTCAAATAATAAACTTGTCCATTCGGCATTACTCTGTTGCCCTTTTTTCAAATAGAAGTTCCAATCAGTTAGTCGCCGATCAGCAGAAGAATTATTCGCTATCTCCAGGTCTGAAAAATCCCCATTATGTAGAGACGAAAGAATGCTACCCATTATTTTGCAATGAGCCGTATTTATGCTGCTAGAATTTAGGCTCTTTCCATCAATCCATTCGAATACAAGACAGAATTGCTCTCCAACTTGCTGGATAGAAGCACCATTGAACTTCTTAGCCGGTAGAGCAGGTACATAGATTGCAGCACGACTCGCAATAAGTTCTGAAGTAATGAAGTTTTGCATGGCCGTTGGTCTGCCCATAATTTCCGGGTTTAACACTTTGACTACATATCTTCCTGAGGTGGTTTGTACTGCATACATACGATGTAATAAGCCGCCTGATAACGCAGTAGGAGCAACGGTTATATCACCAAGCCCTAATTTATTACATAAAATCTCAATTTGACGAGAGTGCATTCTTCATTCACCTTTCCAACCATCTTCTACCATTTCAGTATTGTACATGTTCTATGTGGCTATTGCGTTATCCTGCCCGGTTCCCAACGACGGCAGCCAAACATTTTAGCCGGCTGCCGTCGCGTACCGATCGAGCTATCGTTCTCCGTTAGCCGAATACACAAAGATGCTTCTTTAATACAATGCCATTACATTAAAAGGACCACCTAGCAGGTGATCCCATTCAATAGATCTATACTTTTTTTTCCCCGACGACCAAACCCGGTGAAATCCATCGGCCATTATCAAGTGTTATCAATTGTTGCTCTTCTTCCGAAATACGCCGTAGGTCGCGATAATTCAACCACCACTGATAGGCTTCATCGAAATAATAGCTGTCCGTAATCGGTAAACCCTGTCCGGCGAACAAATTGCAGTTCCAATCTAAGGTTTTAAAGCATGCTTGGAATCCCAAACTGAATTGATTGTCTAGTTCAACCAATTCAGCAGGCATCGGGATTGGCTGGCACATCGGCTCAGCAATACCGATTCTGGCACCTGGTTTGGCTACCCGAACCATTTCAGATAACGCTAACGGGCGCTCATCCCCGATCATCTCAAACGACCCAATACTGATAATAGCATCAAATGTATTATCAGCAAAAGGCATCGACTGTGCTGTTATTTTAAGCTGTAATACTTGGTTTTCCACACCTCGCACCGCTGCATAAGCCTGGATTTCGTTGTTTCCGCTTTTGGCCCACGGTTCAAGTGTAACTACTGATACATGCATTCTTTCGCTCTCTAGATTTCCGTCGCGTCTTTCGGAAGAACCCGAACTCTCTCCAAATAGGCTAGCACGTTGCAATGGTCACTAGCAGGGTATTCATAGTTAAGCTTTTCCGCAAGCGGCTGTCCTACTTCTTTGGCAAGTCGAATCATCGCAAAAAGGGATTCCCATACTTCCGAAAGTGCTGGGCCACTGTAAGTACGCTCGAATGAGTGCCATAGTTGCTCAGGAAGATAGTCTTTCAGCCATTTTGAGGCCGACCCCAGATTGACGCCCCAGTTATTTTCCGCTCCAACATACCAGGATAACAGCTTCAACAAATTCTGTCTGACAACGATATCCAGCATAAACTTTGCGTAAGGTAGCTCATCTCTCCACAAACCTTTGGCCGCATTCGTCGAGCACCATAAGAGATTATTCATGTTTCGATGGAACTCATCGGCCGAAGGTTTAACGGTTATATAGGACGCTTCAGAGGGAGGAGCAAACTTTTTCAGAACATTATCCTTGTCCAGAAGCACTTTAGAAAGACTATCTTCAATGCGCCCGTTGACGGTCTCCGCTCTGCGGAATGAAAGATCGATTCTTACCCCATCCGTAAAAAGCATGAGAAAAATGTATTCGTCCTCACCGTCCGTCTTAATATCATTCTGCTGCATCATAATCAGTTCGCCAAAAGTACCAATCCACTCCTGATGATCCACATAATATCTAGGCTCGGTAACAACAAATCTAAGATCATAATCGCAAAAGATGTCCTTAATCACATTCGGGTTCACTCGCGACCCATTCAGAAGAACGGCCCTTACCTTCTCATCCGCATGAGCAAATTGTAATAGTTGATCGATAACTTCGGATTCTGTTCTCATTTGCTACCTCCGAGATTGAGGATTTTATCGTAATCAAATTCTTTGAGGATAGGCAAACAATTGCCATTCTAGTTGTAGTTATTTACATTTTACAGCTGTATAACCGAACATACCAATTCAACTATCCTGCCCGTTAGTTGAGGAACGGTAGCTGGTCGTTCTGGTCGGCTGTCTTCGGGGTGACTTATTCAACTCTTGTACCCGTTAGTTGAACAAATTATCTTTTGTCGTCTATGATAATAATATTCGTTGGACAAGGCGTAAATGTACAATGACACAGTGAATCAGAAAAGTGGTTACGTTCAAAAGAATCCCCCCACTTCTCTTTTCATGGTGCATATCATATAAAAGAAGCGAGAGTGAAGATGTGAATATTAGAGTAGCAAATGAATTTGACTACTCAGTTTTAAGAAAGATATATTTGGAATCCCGTCGTAAAAAATTTCATTGGGCGGATATAGAAGCAATGGCTTTAGATGATTTTGATAAACATACAGAAGGAGAGTATATCTTTTTAGTAGAGGAGAATAATCAAATCCTTGGATTTGCTTCTCTGTATTTGCCGGATAACTTTATCCATAATTTATTCGTCCACCCCGATTTCTTCGGTAAGGGTGTTGGCGGTCTGTTGCTCCATGCCTCTATAGAAAAAATGAAAAAACCGATCAGATTGAAATGCGTATCAGAAAATCATGCGGCGATGAAATTTTATGAGAGTAAGGGCTGGAAGAAAGTCATTGAAGAAGGTGATCCGCACGAAAAATATTGGGTTATGGAATACAATTGACCTCTCCGCGCTGAAAGCAAGGGATTCCGTGCTAAGTGATACCCGCCTCTCTCTCCAAAGGTACTTGTTCATTTTACATGCTTCAAATAGTTAATGAACCTATTGTATACCTGGTCTTGAAGGAATCCATTTGTATCATGTGTATGGTATCTCAATACAATCCATCCATGAAAACTCGAACATTATTCCCCTTCTAACTCTTTGAACTCTCGTACCCGTTACTTGGTGCAATTACCGTAAGAACGGCTTTCTGGTTGAGGTCGAAGTCATTGTAGTTAAACGGACATTTTATGAGCCAACACATTGGCATTAACCGCTGATACGGTATCCATGGCTGCCAGCTGCTCATCCAGCTTCAAATGAAGTTGTAAGGTAGAGACTGGTGGATTTTTAGTAGAAATCATGAGCTCAACCTCATGAGATGAAAGCACCTTCGCTTGCATGATTTGCAGCCAGGGGATAAGATCCGGTACTGATTTATCCTCCGAAGGGCCGGTTTCCATGCCATCCACCCTAATAGGTGAATGCCCATCGAAATACTCAATCCTGAGCACAACATAAGAGGGAGTACTGTTCCTCTCCAAGCCTCCAGCCGATGGCGGGAGGTTTTTTTAGGACTGATAATCACATTCCACAAAACGATAAACAGAGAGGGGATGAGGAATGCGAGCACCGCCAACCAACCACTGGAGGTCTTGACATAGACGGTAAGAAAGAGGGCTGCGGACAGAATCGCAAGCAACCATATGTAGAGCTCCTGCCGCCATTTGGGCTGGCGCTTCCCAGATGCTGGAGGAATGGACTGTGCTGGCTGAATTTCGGAGCTTGCTCCGGTTGAGCTACCGTACGTTCTCTCCATGGCAAATGCTCCCCATTCAGCATATAGAAGTTATCGCCTGCTCCCTGCCAGACCTTCTCCTGCGAGGGATGCGGCGACTGCCAGAGGGTAACGTATTTTTGAATGTCTTTCAGATAAAGAGCGGGATCGCCCGTGAACGAGAAATATTGCGAAAGCTCCAGATAAATAACGGCAGCAGAATACCGCTGTACATGAGTCGATAAGGTTTCTAGCCACTCATGCACGGGAGCGGCAAGCGATGGGAAATGGTCCAGCGTGCCGGGTAAGTTCAGGCGCAACTGCTCTGCAGCATCCGCCCATGGAATCTGCCACTGGAATGCCTCGGAAAAGCGTTCCCACTCAGGCAGATCCTCCACATCCGGTTGGTCCATATGGGGCTGAATCTTGCTCCAAGCTTGCATAAGCTGCCCGCTATAGCGCTGGAACAGCTCTTCGCTGACCAGACAAAACCATAACCTTTTCTTCTGTACAATGACGGAGGATTAGGCTATTTTTGTCTTTTGGATGGTTGCTGGATAAAATGGTTAAACACCCTTGCATTTTGGTGCACAGAATGCACGGCCACGAGATCCTTATTGATATATATTGAAATTGGAAGGGATGATCGTGAATGGATTGGGCCGAAAGAATGAATAAAGCAATCAATTATATTGAAGAACATCTTACAGGAGATATCGATTACGAAGAGGTAGCAAAAGTCGCGTGTTGCTCGGTGTACCATTTTCAACGTATGTTCTCTTTTATTACGGATGTTTCATTATCGGAATATGTGAGACGTCGACGATTAACGTTAGCGGCTTTTGAACTTCAAAACAGCAATATTAAAGTTATTGATCTTGCACTGAAGCTGGGATACGACTCGCCAGAAGCATTCACCCGCGCATTTCAAAATTTACATGGCACCACACCGACTGCCTCACGTAACGTCGGTATAAAACTCAAGACTTATCCACGAATCTCCTTCCAAATTTCAATTAAGGGAGTCACGGAAATGAATTACAGGATTGAAGAATTAAAGGGATTTTCCATTGTGGGAGTGCAGGAACAGGTTAGTACAACTGATGCCCTTAATATTGTTCCTCGGATATGGGCCAATGCCAAGGAAGAAGGACTCTTTGAGAAGCTGTGGGAAATACTGGAAACCGACCATAAAATGAAGGGGATTTTAGGAGTATGCGCGGATGGTGATCATGGTAAAAATGAGAAGTTCCATTACATTATGTCCATTGTATCGGAGCATTTACCACCAGAAGGAATGATAAAAAGAAATTTTCCGGAAGCTGCTTGGGCTGTATTCGAAGCGGAAGGTGGGCCAGATGGTATAGGCGAGCTTTGGAAACGCTTGTATACAGAGTGGGTCCCAGCCTCAGCGTATGACCTCGCTTATTTACCTGCCATTGAATGTTATTTGCCACCAGAAGAAAATAAAAATGAATTATGGGTAGCAGTTGTCAAAAAATAATAGAGTACTTGCTGCGCAAATCTGCCTGTCCCTTACGCGCCATCTCCCGATCCGGCTCGCCGATGCCGGCATGTGCCAACCACTTTTGGCAAGGGTTACGATACCGTTCCTCAAGACGGAGGGGGACAGTTTGCAGATCCTAAAAACACTTTACAGATGGGGCATTCTGTAAGTGTTTCGGCAGAAAAGTATGCTCTGTCTGAGCGCATTTAAGAAAATCCGTCGAACTGATCGACGGCCTACCAGTGATTGAACTATCGTTCTCCGTTAGTTCAATGCTTTACGAGGAAGCCCATTCTCTAAAGATCACGATAATCTCATCTAAATTTAATGGTCCTCCAGTTCCAACAAACATATTATTTTCTACTTTACAATAAAGCCAATCACTATCATCACGTTCAATTTTTATGTTTTCGAAAACTTTGCGATCGAGATTCGTTTCCGTAACATTCAGTTCAACGTACCAGCCCGGGTTATCGATCGTCGTAATCTTAACTCCTTGGATATGCTCCCAATCGCCATCGCATTGAGAAAAGTACCATTCCTGTAACCATTTTATATTGTCTATCATCCTGTTTTATGCCCCTCAAATATCGGTTGGTGGTCTGCTCAATCGAGTGTCCGGTTTGTAATATTTTGTTACCCAATGGTTTAATGACTTTTCTTTGAAACCAAGACTCTTATACAATTTTATCGCAGGATTACCCTTTACAACCCCGAGCGTCACGATTTTCCCACCCCTTCGCATAATTTCATTTACAAGAAATGAAATAAAAGCTCTGCCGTATCCTCGTGATTGAAGATCTGGGCGAACGGATACATGACTCAGTTCAAAACCGTTAATAATTCCGACTGCCATTATTTCACCGTCGATAAGCATCACGAATCTATTGTTTTTATCTTTGGCGAATCTCATCCGCTCCGTTTCGTTAGGAGGATAATAGTAAGACGGAAGAATCCCCACGCGTTCATGCATTTGGTAAAAAGCTATTTCGCAAATGTTATGGCATATTACATAATCATCATCTTCATATGGCCTGACAGAAATATTACTTTCAGGAAGAGGTACACCTTCACGCTCCATCATAAAGGATGAATAACTTATGTAATAACCATGCTTATATACAAATTGCAGAGAACAACGGTCGCCATCTATGCAGACACCTATCGAACGTTCTACTGCCACGTTTTGAAAAAGTATTTTATCCGCCTTTGCCATAAGGGCAGCACCAATGCCCATTCTTCTGTATTCTTGGTTAACAAATATTGTCGTCAACGATCTTCTCCTAAAACCATCAAATGAGAGAAAAGCTACCGTTAGGTCATTGTAACGAGCAACAAATATACCATCAGAGAGTATTTTGTCACTCTGTTGAAACACGTTAAACTGTTCATTTCCACACAACATGGCTGTAATTGAGGCGTTATCCCTTTCGGGTTTATAGGGTTCCATTATCAGATGTTCCACCGGCATTCCCCTTCAAATTAGGCGTTAAATACTGTGATACTCTACCATAATATACAAATATTCATTCAATGTTTAATCCGTTAATCTGCCTATCTCATGGATTTTTTGCAAGGTATTCAGGTGCATTACTTTATCTTCGGGCGACTCAGCGAATTTATACCACTCCACAAGCCTGTACCCGAACATAACAAGGATGAGTTCATAGATACAAAGATCGGAGAGATGAGACCCATCGGCATATTCCGAAAAACCCCTGTAATACGCCGGAATGCATTTTTGATAGTATTCGATCATATGACAAACGTCCGCTTCATCCGATAGTAAACTCGCGATATCTTCACCCAGGTACCCCCAACCGGCGGTATCCCAATCAATAGCTACGATCTTACTGTCCGAAAAGAATATGTTTTCCACCCAAAAATCTCTGTGGCAAAGCACGATTGGCAGCTTTTCAATGCGATTAAATATTTTGTCCGCATTGTTATCGAGGTCTATGAGCATTTTACACAGGTGCTTCGGAATTTCGCAGTCGTCGGAGCGTATGTAATCATATAGAACATTCCACGACCGATACCGCAGATAGTAGTTTTTCAAATACTCAACCTTGCTTAAATTGGGCAGACTCTGCAGTACGTTTGGTCGTTCCGTGTACAACTTGCCTTGAAATCGCCCCAGCTCCTCAGCTATACGTTCATACATCTCCGAGGTCAGATTCAAACCTGACACACCCTCGATATATTCCATCCACAGTTGAATCTCATCGCCAATTATTTCCGCGTGATAACACTCCGGCCAACGGAACGAATCAAAGAAGACCGTTTTGAAGTCCGATGCATAGAGGTCGTATTCCCTCCGCCATGAATCCGGATCACCATAACGGTCAAATTTTCTCTGTGTTTTCCAAACCACTTTATACGGCAAAATTGCACCATCGGAAGTTTCAACCGTGCCTGTTACAAGCCGGACATTTCCTATTGTCCCACCTTGCAACTCTTGGAGTTGATATTCTGCGCGAATTATTGTTTTGTCGAGCATTTTACTCAAAACAAACGCCAGTATTTCGGGCTTTACAAACTTTTCATCCTGATTGCTCATTTCTTGCACCCTCCTTTTTCACCCTTATGTTGCCTGTCCATCGGCTTATGCCTCCGCCCGTTTATCCATGAAATAATTGATCATCCCCCCACTTGTTAACTCGCTTATGTACAAGGTAAAGCTCCCCATGCTGTGGCGCCAATGATTCGTTTTCTTAATCATATATCGCATTGGGGCAGCATACAGGGATTTATTGGTTATAGTTGATCTCTACTGCCAGTGACTTCACCGAAAAATAAAAAGAAGCCGCCTCAACAAGGCAACTCCTCTATTCTTGTTCCTCGAATCCCCTAAAGCAACGTTCCTTTAGGCCGTTAGGTCAACCGCACAACTAAACGGGAACATAGGTCAACCTGATCACCTGCTCGCCAATTCGATCGCTTGCCACGAGGCGCAGCGGCGGCCGCGGACCGGCGAAGAACGGCTTGCCCTGACCCAGCACGACTGGATGGAGATAGAGTCGATACTCATCAACGAGACCGAGCTCCGTTAGACTGTGCGCCAACTCCGGCCCGGAAACTTCAATCTCCCCTTCATGCTCAGCCTTCAGCCTACGTATGGCTGCTGCGAGGTCGCCCTCGATCAGAGAAGCGTTCGGACCGACGGACTGTAACGTCCTGGACACCACCCACTTCGGTTTGCTTTGCCACGCTGCCGCGTATTCCCGTTCCGGCGCATCCCATTCCACATGGTCCTCGTCCCAATATCGCATGGTCTCATACATGCGGCGCCCGTACAGGCTTCCCGCCAGGCCACGCATGTCGTCGATGAAATGACGGAATACCACGGGGTCGGGCTGGAATGCCATATGGTCGACAAACCCGTCCAGGGACTGGTTCAATGCGAAAACGATCTTTGCCATGCCACTGACTCTCCTCTCTGGTTTTCTTGCACATTCATCATCAAGATTACACGTTCCGTATGCAGCCCCCTATATGTCTACATTTTATCATCGAACAACATGCCCGGTTTCTTATAGATTGCTAATGTGCAGAATCCTGGCCCGGCTATCCGCTTCAGTCTCTCAAACCAGACCCAACCACAACAGCGTAAATCCCAAGTTCCGACAGTTCACGTATATAGCGATACAGAGAGTTGCCGGGCTTATGCTATAATATAAAATATTTGCTAAATCTAACTGTCGTAGAAGGGGGAAACATATTGTGAATCGTTTGTACACCGGGAAAACAAAAGATGTATATGAGCTGGAAAATGGGGATTACCTGTTGCAGTTTAAGGATGATGTAACAGGAGAGAATGGCGTATTCGATCCCGGCGCCAATACAGTCGGGTTAGTTATGGAAGGCGCCGGGCGGGCAGGACTCCGCTTAACGAAGTTCTTTTTCGAAAAATTGAATGCTGCGAACATTCCGACCCATTACATCGATGCGGATATCGAGAAAGCAACGATGACCGTCGCTCCCGCCTCTGTATTCGGCAAAGGGCTTGAGGTCATATGCCGCTATCGTGCGGTAGGAAGCTTCCTTCGTCGTTATGGTCTATATGCGGAAGAAGGGCAACAACTGGATGCATTTGTGGAAGTGACGTTAAAGGATGATGCGCGTCAAGATCCGCCGATCAGCAAGTCTGCTCTTGAAATGCTGCGTATTTTGTCGGCGGAAGAGTACGAAGCGCTGGAAAAACTGACGAAGCAAATCAGTCAAGTCGTGAAGGACGAGCTCAGCTTGAAGGGCATCGAGCTGTATGATATCAAGTTGGAATTTGGCCGATTGAAAAAGGACGGGCAAGTTGTTCTTATCGATGAAATCTCCGGGGGGAACATGAGAGCTTACAAGGACGGAGTGTACGTTGAACCGCTTGAGCTGGAGAAGCTCATGCTGGCAGGCGAATAAACCGATCGCATATTTATTTGGGTCATCCCGAGCGACCTGCTTAGAAACCGTTCTTCTTCCAGTATGTTTCTGGATGGAACGGTTTTTTGAGCAGGCTTAGTTGTTGAATATTTTGGAGGAGGAGGGGATGTTTTATGAAAATGGACTTATTGAAAGAATACCGTTAGCACAACGAGGCAGCCGAACATTTTGGCCGGCTGCCGTTGGTGTAACGATTAAGCTATCGTTTCCGTTAGCCGAGCCACCTTCATTTTACTTCGGCATCCCACTAACAATCGCTTCATGGGTTCGGCTGCTCGTCTATCATTTTCTGTGTCTCTTCCGCCATCATACGCAAGCCTGTGTTGAGATCGACCGTTCCCGCAAGCAACGCATTCAGATGCTTCTCATAGATGCTCCTCGCTTTGGAATCGACGTTCGTTGTCGCTGCAAGCGGCGCGAAAGGATAATAGGTGACCGCCTGCCAATTTTTACTCGGGAAAGGAGATTCCGATCCAAGCGTCTCCCTCACTTCCTTGGCTCTCGAAGCCATCAATGTACCGCCCTTCGAATTTTCGACAAAAAATTCGAGCGAAGTCCAAAACTTGATTGCCTCCATGGCCGCCTCTTTATGCTCCGAAAGCGAAGTGATGCCGAGATAATTCGGAGAAACCTGCGAGCCAACTTCAGCCAAGCCGGGCAATACCGGAAATGAAACCATGTCCCAATCGAGCGACGAAAACTCTTTTGTCAGTGCAAGCGGAGCGGCCGCCGTGTACAAAAGCATGGCAACCCTGCGGTCCTTGCTAAACGTTGACCAATCCGGTATTTTCCCTATTTCTTTGTATGCTTTCGTGAATACGGGATTTAATAGCACAGATTGGACCAGTGTCTGCCATTGCGCGTTCGTATGAACCGTCGGTATTCGCTTGGTCCCGTCCACCAATGGCAAAGAATAGGGATTCCAGCCGATCATCGCACCCGTACCATGGCTGCCGATCCCGTAATATTGCACGCTGCCGTCAAACCGTGTCATTCTGTTCGCCAGATCGAGCGTTTCCGCCCATGACATCCCGTCTTTCGGATAGGACACTCCGAACGTATCGAAAAGCGTCTTGTTGTAGTAGAGCAGCAAACTGTTCATCTTAACCGGAAGGCCATAAAGCTTTCCATCGAACATCTGCCGCATCGATTCGATGGCTGTCGGCTCCAGATGGCCAATATCGACGTTGTGCTTGCGGATCAAGTCGCTCATATCGTACTTCAGATCGTAATCGAGCAGCGTCTCCTCGAATCCTCCCCGTGAATTGGTGTACAAATCGAACTTGACGCCGGTTGCCAGCAGTTCGGGAATCGTCGTGCCATTAGCCTTCGATGATTGAATGTACCGCACATCGAGATGAGGGTGTTTTTTGCGCAGCGGCTCCAAATAAACCACTTCCATCTCCTCTATAGGAGAAATGGACACTAAGGTTAGCGGAACGCGTTTGGCCGGATTTTCTTTAGCCGTTTGAGGAACATCGGCTCCCTCTTTTACCCCTCCGCTGCAAGCTCCGACAATAGCGGTTATTCCGGCTAACAGGATTAGCAATCTTGCTCTCTGCTTGAACATATGGACACCCTCGCGTTTCCATCATTCTGGTCTAAAACCCGCTTCCTGCAACATGCGAACCAGGTGCATTCGAGCATCTGCGATTCGCTGATCGATCAGCTCGGGTACAGCCGGTCCGTCCACCCGCTCCAAAAATACATTGCCCTCGAACCCACCCCTCTTTAAAACGGTAAAAATAGCCGGGAAATCTACATCTCCTGTACCGGGTATCGGGAAATCGCGTGCGCCCCGCTCCCCGCGGTGGTCTTTGGCGATAAGCGAATGCGTGTGCTCCGCCACCTGGGGAAAATCGTCAGAGGCATCAATTCCTTCGTAAAACTCCACATTGCCGGGATCGTAGCACCCCCGAATATGCGGGGAACCGATTTGCTGCAAAGTCTCCTGCATATCCGCGGCGGTTGCCGTATTGCCGGTATGGGGTTTGATCGTTATGATGAGGTCGAGTAGGGCCGCTTCCTCGGCAATTTGTTTGTACCGTTCGATGTATGCCCGGTTTATCGGTTGCATTTCCTCCTCTGTCAGAGGATCCGACGGAAAGGAGCGATAGCTTTGCGTCCCGATAGTAAGTATTTCCTTGATCCCCAGCGCTTTCGCTAGTTGCATGCGCTGCCTCGCCCGCTCGATCGGCTGATCGATCTTAAAAAAAGCATTGGACATGAGCTGCAGCGGCTGCAAGTTGTACATGGCAAACAGTCCGGTCAATCGGCCGATGGCACGGATGTCGTCCGCATCCGGTAATTCAATCCCCGCGTGAGGATTCCCGATGCCGATATATCGATACCCCGCGCGCGCGATTCCATCCAAAGCCCTTTCCATGGAACAGGTTGCATAAGGCAATGTCATACAGGCCAGTTTCATCTTCCGCGTCCCTCCTATTTCAGTTCCCGCAATCCCGTGTTCAGTACCAGTCGTACGGTACCCCAACCTCGCTCAATACCGGATGGGCGACATATACGAGACTGGTTGCATGGACAGACAGTTTCCGTATACCGAAGGAAACTGTTCCCGAGGACGGCAATAAGTCTACGTAGGAGACGAGCTGCCAATCCGTAATCTCAAAATAGGCTGTCGTGCTCGGACCTAACTGACTGGAATAGGCCGCAGCACCCGCCAAAGCCTCCGAAGCTCTCGCATAAAAAGCAAAATAAACGTACTTGCTCGCTAACTCCGGGTACAACGCCAAATCGATCGTGAACCCCCAGTCGCTCGTATTGGCAGCCCCGGACAGTTCAAACGCCTCGTAGGTGCGGTAGGTGGCGCTCGACAAAGCAAACGTTCCGCTTCCCGTCGTGACGGGAACGAATTGTCCCAGACCCGGCGAGTAGTTTACCCTCGTAACACCCTGAATTTCAGCCTTATGAAAGTGTGTCTTCGATGCGGCCAAGTCCTCGATTTGCAAATTCGCCAGCGAAGCGTACGTTTCGTCGTAAGCGACGCCGTTCCCGTATATCTTCAGATTGTTGACCCATGCTCCCATTCCGGTCCTGCTCGTCCCTGTTCTTAGCAGCGTGTAGGCTTTGAAAGGAGCGCTCGAGCGGGAGATGCTGTTGTTACCGATCTCCAGCCCCAGCTTGGCGGAATAGCAAGCTACCAAACAGTCGGAATCCCGTAGACTGGCGAAATTATTGACGATCCGGATGGAACTGACCGGCTGCGTGTTGCCGACCGTGGCCGCTGCGACTGTTCCGTTTATAATGATCTGCGCTTTCACCAACCGCGCCGGATTCGCAAACGAATAACCGACCGAGCCGTTATTTTCGAAATAGTTGTCGGACAGATCGAAGGGCATGATCGAATTGCGGGCGAAAACGCCGCATATTTTGTTTCCTTCGATATTGCAGCCGTTGATCCGGACGCCAAGCGCTTTTCTGGACAAATAGATGCCGATGCCGTCATTCGTGAATATTTTCGTATTCACAACATTGAAGACGTTCACTTCACCATCAACCAATTGGATGCCATCGCCGCGGTTGTAAGATATTTCGCATGTCTCGACGTCATTGCACCAGCCGTAGCCGATAGCAAGCGCGGCCAAAGTCGTTCCTTTGATGGAGATCCGGCGGAACAGCGAATGCGCGATTTTTTTGGAATATATCCCGTACTTCGTCTTGTTGTCCCCGGATATGTCGAGATTCGAGAATTCGAACTGATTCCCCACCGCGGTATCCGTAAACTTAAAGATTGCTTCGAGCGGAGCCGACACCGTTACGGAAGCATGCGGACGAATGACGGAAGAATGGACCCGTCGGTTGTAGTCGTCCCCGATCAGCCGAATCCCTCGCTTACTGGAATCAATCAGGATCGGGCTTGAGATCAAATAAAAATCCGAAGACGGAAAGTAGACGACTGACCCCCGGTTCTGCGCGGCATCTACAGCCGCTTGTATGGAATGTGTATCGTCGGACGCGTTGTCGCCTTTCGCTCCAAACCATTTTACGTTGAACGCTCCTTGGAAAATGCGCTTGAACCGTGCTCCTGTAGCCGACACGATTACTAGACCGGTGTCATCCGCGCTCGACCCGTCGGCCGGATCGAAACGGAAGACGCCCTCCTGGCCCGGGTCTGTCACCTCATACCGTTCCGCAGGAGCCGTCGACAAGGTGCGCAGCTCGGCAATCGTCACCTTGGGCCAACAACATCCCTCCTCTTCCGCCCCGTATACCGCTTCTGTCACACGTTTCCCCTGGACATTCGCTGCACTCCATAGACTGCCCGCGACCAAAGCCGTGCCTGCCAAGCCAATCGATGCGAGCAGCTTTCTTCTGCTGCCGCTGACCGTTCCCGAATCGTCAACCTCTTCCTTTGTGCCGATTTCTTTCTCTTGATTCATAGTAGACCTCCGATCTGTGGTTTTTGGTTTCAAGAACCGGTAAGCGTTTACACAATACGAGCAAGCAGATCCTGCTTTCAGCATAGTGGAACCCGATTGCTTTTAAAATAAAGAGAATTAAACCAGACTATATATAAATTTTAACGGAATTCCGAGAGAAGTCCCCTTCCTGGGAAGGGAGGGGATACATGTCGGCCAGGCAACGCCTGGATAATCTTCCTGGGTCCTGCCTTAAAAATCAATCGTATGATACAATCAGTCTCAGATCATGTTACGGCTAGTGAAGTACTCTCGCAGAACGGAGGAGCCGATCTTGCATACCGAAGAGGGTCGAAATGTTCTGATTCCCCAGCTCACCTACTGTAGATATTGGGAGCGAAAAGACAAATTTTTGTTTTACGAGGATACCTGCAAGGAGTGGACCATTTTCGCCGTCATAGACGGGTCGTTCCAGTATGAATTTAACCAGGAGAAAGGCATTGCCGCATTCGGAGATTTGATCATTTGTCCGGCAAATACGGTTCTGCGCAGAGTCGTTATTTCGCCGCTTACTTTTTTTGCGATTCGGGTTCAATGGCGGATCAACGACTTGGTGAGAGTGGGACAGGCGGAACCGTCCCGGTTTGTCGGCAAAACGAGTATCGCCGACACGAAGCGGTTGGCAAGCAATTATTCCTTGATGAAGCAATCCGAAGGACTCAGTGAGGAAGTGAAGCTGTGGCTGTGCGGTCACTATATGCTGGACATCTGGTTATCATATGGGAGGGAGTGCAGCAAATGGCCTTGGCCGGCAGAATGGCAAGCTGGCAAACAACCAGAGCCGATCATGAACGAAGCCTCCGCCCTCATTCGCAAACATGCCTTTGAGACTGTTGATCTGAAGGACATTGCTGCCCAATTGCGACTAAGTCCAGCACGGCTATGCCAGAAGTTTAAAGCTAGCTTCGGACAAACCCCGATCCGGTTTTTGACCGAAGTGCGTCTGGAAAAAGCGAGACAGCTGCTGCTGGAAACAACCATGACACTTGATCAAATCTCGGAATACATTGGTTACCAGAACGCCTATTATTTAAGCTACATCTTCAAGAAGCATATGGGAGTCACGCCGACCGCCTTCAGAAAAGCGCATCGGATCTAGCTGCTTCCCCGGCAATTCCGCGAATTGGCGCGAAGCTATTACCACCGCCACTTTCCGGTTACGGAAGAGATGCGGTACGCGGCGTACTGGAACCAGGGAGCGCGCGGCGAATCGCGTTCGAGCTACGGACCGCTCTCGCGGTCCTTCTTCATGTCGTGATTAGAGGTGTTCAGAGGAATCGAGCTGAATAAAATTCAAATGTTTCATTCGGTTTATGACAGCTAACACTTCATTAATTCTTGGTAATTCAAGCCATCTATCGAAATCAGGGAAAAAGGAAGAAAATACGATATCTACTCCTTCTCTCTCCATATCTTCGAGTGCTTTTTTGATCTTTTCATGAAGAAAGATGAGGCGATCCTGATTTCTTACAGCGATTTTTCGAATTAAAAAGGCGATAGCTGCAAGCTGGGCGTGTGATGTGATATTGTAAAGCCCTCTGATATCAATTTGTTCATCACCTATCATCATGTATCCCATGGTTGAAACCATCAGCTTTTCTGTACCACTGCCCTGTGGATAGCTCGAAAAGTGATCGGTGGTTATTTTTCTTTCTATCTCCCATTTTGTAAAGGGGATACGTTCGCGTGGTTTGTCGTGTTCACATAATTTTTTTGCTTCCTGGGTTACGTTTTTTGGCACAAAATTGTCCATCAGGATGATTTGATCGGCAACGGCTAAAAATTCACCGCTACCTCCAATAACAAGAACGGAAGATACGTGGGCAGCCTCATAAAGCTCCCTGACACGTTCCGTAAAAGGTGTAATGGGTTCATGCTTGATTAAGGAACGCATTTTGATGTCTTGAATCATAAAATTCGTCGCACTTCTGTCTTCATCAATAAGAAGAAGCTTACACCCGACGTTGACTGCCTCCATAATATTTCCGGCTTGAGATGTGGAACCTGAGGCGTAGTCAGTCGAAAACTGTTCAGCCGAACCATTGGGTATCCATTTTATGAAAGGCGTAATATTGATATTTTTTATGGAACGGCCTTCCTCTGCGGATATTTCCATTGCACTTTGATCGGTTATCACAAATTCTCGTCCGTCGCCTATGCTGTGATTGTAAATCCCCGAATTTAGTGCATCCAGCAAAGTGCTTTTACCCGAATAACCACCGCCGGTGATGACCGTCACACCTTGTTTAATTCCCATTCCTCGCAGACCACAAATTTCAACTTCAACATCTTCCGGGGATGTAAAAGGCAAGGCACCCTCCAGTGGCCCGCTGTTGTCTTTATTTCTTGGCAAAATGCTGCCATTCGCAATAAACGCACAATAATCACTGGATTTCAGCCATTCGCGAATCCTATTTTGTTTTTTTACCAATCCATAGGCTGCATTTAATTGGATGAGATCAAACGTAGCAATAAACTTCTCCACTTCTTTTGGAAGCATTTTGCAGAGCATGCGCATAGCTTTATCATTATTCCTGAACGGAAGTTGAACTGTAATCATTAAGCATAGATACCATTCTTCCGAGATGACTTCGACAAAGGATGCATTACGTTGCAACACCACATTCGTTGGACGAAAACAATAATAAGCACCATTTTCTTTATCAGGACGTGACCGGTTATAAATCAATTCATTTAATGTCCTAATATGATTACCCCATTCTCTTAATGCAAAATCGGAGAGAGCTACTTGATCCCTATTTTCATCTAAGCCGAGACGGTCAAAAGGTATTTTTATGGTGATGCATGGTTTATCCAGTGTGAGTTTATGTGTTCGTTCAATGTAATAGGCAACATCATTATTCCAATAGGTTGGGTCAGGTTCATAAATCATACTATACGATGACTGTCCGGATTGTAAGGAGCGAAAATATTGAGCGAGTCTTTTAATAAAGGATCATCCTTTCTTCTTTGGAAAGCGGTGATTAACGGGAAACGATGCCGAAAATGAAACGATATCTCAAGAAGGGGGGCCCCTTATCCTTTGGAACAAGGTAACGACGAGACGGATCGCCCCCTACTCTCCAGGTGTGAGCCTGCTCAAACATAACCCGATACGGTTTGAAATGTTCCTCGAAAAATGAATTCCTTCCTAAGTCATTCAAGTTCAATACATATTCCCCCTAATAGAGTTCAGATCCATTTGCAACACAAACGATTAAATCCTAACCAATTTAAAATAAAACCACTATTGTTGCCTTGACCAACCTTTTGTCCTTAAAAAAATAACAGCCACTCCGTAAGTGGCTGTCATAGACCGGCAAGAAAGCGAAAAACGTTCCTTCTGCCTAAATATAAAAGCCCTGAGAGTGAGTCCTACCCTCAGAGCCTAATGGATTCGTAAAAATTAACTAAAAAGCAATATGAGGATAAGACGTATATGTTTTTTTTGTTTTCATTGTCCTCACCTCGTTACGATTTATTTTTTACAGCACCACAATCCTAACATAGAGATCATCCACAATATAGGGAAGAATTAATTATAATGAACTCAAACCCTGAAATAGGTAAAAGATGCCCCCATCGATTGAAAACACCACGATAACGACGGCAGCGAACATTTATCCAGTTGCGTCAGGTAACAATCGAGATATAGCAATTGCTTATAGAAGAAATCTGTCTGCTAGCAAGGAGCTGATCGTAAAAAGCCACTCGTCTACAAAATTTTTATTGAGCTCTTGTACTCCGTTTGTTTAATCAACAATGCCTTAATGTTTATCCCGCATACCTCCTAAAATGATGTTATATCCATCCGGATCTAATATATGTGCATTTGAGAAGTCCCAACGATCTGCTGTAATCACAAACGGTTCTACACCAATATTACCGCCTTTTTCGCGTACCTCTTCAGTGATGCGCCATACATCCTCCCAAGCTACGTGTACAAAAGTATCCCATTGTTCATTGTCTGCCGGCACAGCATTGGGATGTACTTCATCTGGCGATACCGCCTCTTGCAAGATAACTTCCATTTCACCGCGTCTTACATAGCCCTCTTCGTTCACTTCGTCACATCCCAATATATTGCGATACCATTCCAAAGACTTTTTCAGATCCGAGACAAGACGTACTTGTATCGTCTTTTTGAATGTAAATTCTTGTTTTTCAGGTGTTGCTTTCTGCTCGTCTGACTTTTCCTTTCTCGCACTTAAAACCATGTTGTATCCATCTAAATCTAGGATATGCGCTCTTTTGAAAATCCTAGTTCCATGTGAGTACTCAAAGGGTTCAACGGCAATTGTTCCGCCCTTTTCCCGTACTTTTTCAACAATAAATTCAAGGTTACTCCAATCCACATAAATAAGTGAATCCCAACTATAATCTGGACTATCCCATTCTGTTGGATAAGCTGATCTCTTCTTTGAAACGGCGTTTGGACGAATATCTTTTTCCGAAACAGCCTTCTTTAATATTAGACCCATCCCTTTTCGTGCTGCATGTCCATAACCAGAAATATCATCACAATCAAATACATCCCGATACCACGCCTGAGACTTTTGTACATCCAATACCATACGTACTGGAAACGTTAGCAAGAATTGTCCTCTTTCAATGTTACTATTCTCCGTTATCACAGGCACATCTGTGTTGTTGCTCGCATTTTGTTCCGACATGATCACAACCTCCAGTTGGTTTGTCTGTCCGCTAACAACTTTTAATGCACTTGGAATACTGGTGGGCTTGTACCCGCCAACCATTCTTTCCTCTACATCAGATTGTTCTTTTGTGACCTGACTCATGAATATCACCTCAATTAGGTAAATATTACCACAATAAAGGAAGCTAAATGTGTATTAATTTATCAAATTATATTTCCCGTTAGCCATACATGCAGCGCAAGCGCCGCACCACAGATGATGAAAATGGGACGAGGAATCTGTCAATACTTCTACCATGGCTGGGAGAGGAAGGTCGATAAGCTATGGTGCCATTGAGCCCAACCGTTAGTCTGACTCCAACGATCACGGTGCATCACAGATTGTCGCTCCCTTACGGGAAGCACTCATGGGAGATTAATCCTACTCTGATTGTTGCACCAGCCTCTTACCTAATTTAGCCGTAGAGAGGATATATGTAAGGTGGAAGTTGTCATTGAACGAGCATGCGGTATGGACATTCATAAGGACAATATTACTGCAGAACGTCTAAGGGAAAGGAGATCCAATCTTTTTCAACTAAAACAGTGCATCTATTACAACTCATTGATTGGATTAAACAACATGAATGTACTCACGTTGCAATGGAAAGCACAGGAGTATTTTGGAAACCTATCGTAAACCTGCTTGAAGCTGAAAGCATTGAATTCTTAGTGGTGAATGCCCAGCATATGAAGGCATTGCCTGGACGCAAAACAGATGTCAAGGACTCGGAATGGATCGCCAAGCTTCTCCGTCATGGACTGCTTAAAGCAAGTTTCATTCCAAACCGAAATCAACGGGAACTTCGAGAGCTTGTTCGGTATCGTCGCAGCATCATCGAGGAGAGATCTAGACAGCACAATCGCATCCAAAAGGTACTAGAAGGAGCGAATATTAAGCTTGGCTCTGTTGTCTCTGACATTATGGGTGTTTCATCGCGTGACATGCTGCGCGCCATTGCAGATGGCGAAGATGATCCCGAAAAACTAGCGAGCTTCGCTAGACGCACCCTGAAGCGAAAAAAGGATGAACTCGAACTGGCTCTTCAAGGTTATGTAAACCCTCACCAGCGTCTGATGATCAAGACCATTTTAACTCACATTGATTTTTTAAGCGAACAAGTTGTGGTCCTCGATCAAGAAGTTGCTGCGCGGGTAGAATCTGTTCAAGAAGATATTGAACGTCTTGATTCAATCCCTGGTATAGCCACTCGAATGGCGGAACAAATCCTAGCAGAAATCGGAACAGATATTAAGAAACAGTTTCCCAGTGCAGCTCATTTATGCTCTTGGGCTGGATTGGTACCTGGACACAATGAAAGTGCAGGAAAAAAGAAATCTGCCAAAACCACTAATGGGAACAAGTACTTGAAATCTGCTTTGGTAGAAGCAGCCCATTCCGTTGCAGCATCTAAGAACTATCTCGGCGCGATGTATAGACGTACAGCAACTCGAAAAGGTAAAAAACGTGCAGCAATAAATGTAGCTCATGCAATGTTAAGGATTGCGTACTATCTCCTAACTCGTAAAGAAATGTACGTGGACTTAGGTGAAGACTATTTTGATAGGCAGAAACAACAATCTATTGTAAAGTATGCCGTTCGAAGACTGGAGTGCTTAGGTTACTCCGTGACAATTGCTTCTAATTCGTAATTCGAAACCATCTCAATATCCCATCGTTCAGACGCTTTTCAAAAAAAAATGAATGAACTGCGTCTTCTTCAATGCGGCCTTTTCCTGCTACTGCGGATTTAATTTTCATGGGAGCTTAACGTCGCCCCCATCTGGCCCGTCGAACCGGACTCGCGCGGCCCCCGCCGATTGTCATGTACCGCATGATTCAATCGCATCCTTCCGCATGAAGGCGTGACGACTCATTTCGTCCGCTGCCTTCGCGCTGGAAAGCAGCCTGTACAATCGGCCAGGAAGCAACCGCACGTTCATGAAATTATGTTCGGCGCATACCGTTCGGCAGAGTCCGGCAAACGCTAAGTGCTGTCAACGACGTTTACGCCATGGGGAAAGGTGGACCCGGCCATCTTGATGCCCGCAGTGTTAAAAATCACCCGTTGAGGTACGAAAGAACACTGACGGGATGCCAGTGTCCTTTTCGCTTATTATATATTGCACCGGCAGCCAAGATTGGCTTCGTACCATGCTATGGAGAGTTCCAGGTTTTTAACGGGAATTTGTACATTTTCTCCTACTTACGCTGTCTCTCATAATAATTCCTCGAATCCGTTCCTCGCTTAAATTGTAAGTCTCCGCCAACTGCGATATGCTTATCCCCCCATAATAGCTCCGGCATATCTCGGTATTTCGCTACTCCATATTTTCGCGTACTCCGGTAGAAGTGCCCCACTCCTGGCGGTCCGTCTGAGGAATGTAGATGTGTTGGCCTTTAACATACTTCTGAATTTCTTGAATTAAGCTTTCCGGCAAAATCTGTTTAGCATTTACATATTTCTTCATTGGCGTTTTCCCATTACAATCTCTTGGAAAGACGAATCGCATTAGATCGTTCGGCATTTGTATTATGGAACCCTTCGGAAACCATAGCGGCAAACACATCAAAATGGTTCAATGTAAGCCTCGTATGGACATGACGCAAATCCAATTGCTTCATCGTTACCAGGCATCCCTGAACGAATCTCCTAATCTCTTTTCGACTAACCTGGTACTGAGGCCTGATATGGATACCAATAGCTGAAGCAGTAAGAAATTCATTGGGTGTTCCTCCATAGGTCACTCCAACTCGATAAAACGCGATTCCCACTATCGCTTCTGATCCTGAATCTCTCAGGGTAAGAATAACTTGGTTCGGTTCGCGTGTAAGGCTAGGAGGATACTGATTTCGGAACAACTCGGCCATCAGCTCTTCTCCGTCTTCCAGAAGCATCCGCTCAATATCCTCCACACTCATGGAACCTAATCTCTGCCGGTCAAAAGTCGTCTTCCGAGCTGTAGTCGTGCTTCAAGCTCGATCCTGGTTTTGCAGTCTTCGCAGCAATGTATTCCTTTGAGATTTCGTTTCACATGGTCGTAAGCTTGAGTCCCTTCAATAACATAAAACTCTCTTCTGCAACTAGAACAGATGGAGTGAAAACGAAAAAATCCATCGATTTGCTCTTGTATTGCATCCCCTCCCGTCAATCACGACAAAGTCCAACTATTGACGTGATAACTGCGACGCGATATAACTGAATCAAATCTAAATAACACACTGTATTATTTATTTTAGTACAGTGTGTTAAATAAGACAAGAGGGGCGTTTACCGTTGCCGAAGGTCGTGGACCACGAACAAAAAAGAAAACTGATCGCCGAATCAGCATGGAGTATTATTGAAGAAAAAGGGATCGAACATGCGTCAATCCGGGCCGTTGCAGCAGCGGCGGGGTTGTCGCCTGGCGCATTGCGTCATTATTTTTCAACACAGGACGAGCTGTTGCTATTTATCGTGGATTATTATTTGACAAGAGGAGTTGCCCGAGCAGAAGAGCGCCTGGAAATAAGCCCTATTCCGATGGAGGCTGCGAAGGAAATTTTGTTACAACTGCTCCCTTTGGATGCGGAAAAACGAACTTCCGTCGGCGTCTGGTGGATCTTCGCCATCCGATCCCTCACCAGTTTGGCATTACAAGTTAAAAAAGACGAGCTCACCGACGGACTCCACTACCTGACTCAAGCCGTCCTCGAAATTCTAGCTAAGGGGCGGCTTCTCCCCTCTTCGGTGGACATTCAACTCGAAACATTCAGATTAGCCGCGATTGTCGAAGGCTTGACGATCCTCGCACTGCTCCGCCCGGAACTCTACACACCGGTGACCGTTGAGCAGATCGTCACCCGCCATCTTCAGGAGCTATGCTCGCAAGCTACGAATGGATGAGCCTGTAGACGACTCCCGAAAAACTTGACGTTACTTGAGATATGGTTCAGCTTAACAGGTCTATCGGCGAAAAATGTGTCCCGGCATGTTACTATCAACTTTCTTTGCCTCATCAAAATATTCTACCGTTAGCATAACAAGGCAGCCGAACATATTGACCGGCTGCCGTCAGGCAACAATTGAACTATCGTACACGTTAGCGTAGCGACGAATATTGTAATTTTTGATTACGAAGTTCTTCTGCTAACTTGTACAGCTCTGCTAAATCGGGTCTTCCAGTTTCGTAAAATTTAGTAGCAGCTTCTTCTACAGACATTTTTTCTACAGCAACAACTTTCTCACCATCATCGGGAATTTGAGGTTTCGAAAATAATTCCACATCCCCATATCCAACAAGTCGAAAAAATTCTGGATGTGGTAAATGTGGTTTATATGCATGAGCATGGTATGAGAAGCACTTCCAAGCTCCAAATGGCTCAAAAGAATGTAATATTGCTCCAGCTTCCTCTATTAGCTCCCGTTTTATTGTAGCAAAGTAATTTTCATCTTTTTCCAAAGTCCCACCTGGTATTTCCCATTCTCCATTTTCTAAACGAATGACAATACATTCATTATTAATAAACGGCACGACATTAACATTTGAAATAAGACTCTCGTGTGGTACCTCCATTATAAATTCCGATTCAATTTTGCCCCATGTCGCGTTTTGAAATAGGTTCGCATACCGTTCATTTTTGTTCATGGAATCGCCCCTTAGAATTGGATTCATTTTCTAATAATTCCGCTCAGTAGGTGTACTATCCTGCCCGTTAGTTTAGAAAACGGCAGCCGATCGTTCAGGCCGGCTGCCGTCATGTATTTTTTGAGCTCTCGTCCCCGTTAGTGCAATTATGCAGTAATTTAGCGTACTTTTTGAATAATAATCAAATAACTCAAAATAATGACTACTAAAAAAATACCCCCATTTAATATGTAAACGTTGGAGGGATATCCTATCATAGAATGATACTTTTCTGAGGGGAAGAAGTTATAAAATAATTTCATTATAGGTTTTTTATAACCCAAAACAAGCCAACCGATTATCATAAATACGATCCCACTTGTAATGGACGATGTAAGAATATAACTAAAGTTTTTATTAAGGCGAGATGCTAGAATTGTCAATAATAATAACGAGGGGATAACAGATAAACACATTATCCACCAGGATAAGTTTACAATTGCAAGGTAAAAGTCACGATGTATCGTGCCAAAGATATACGTACAAAGCAGTGTCAGTAGCCCAGTTAAAGCACCTAATAATAAAGGATTCGCAGCTTTTCTCAATGGTGTCCTTTCACTCCTCTCGATCACTTTTTACCTTTATCATACCACTTAATGGAACATATATCCTCGTGTTCGTAGCATAGCTGCCGAACCATGACATCAGCTTCTGTTCGAGTAGATAATTGAGCAATCGTACCGTTCGTAACGACAAGTATGCAGGGTCAACCGTATTTGATTTGACATCCCACTACACTGTGTAGTAGATTATAATTACTACATGGTGTAGTAATAAATTGTTATGGACGCATAACGGTGCAAAGAGGTGTACACCGGTGAAACATGTTCAAAGATTGTCTGATACTGAAATGGAACTCATGGAGGTGATCTGGGAATGCGACCCTCCCGTCACATCAACCGAACTACTGCGTATTTTCGCTGGGCGGGGTAAAGAATGGAAGGCGCAAACTATTTCTACATTTTTATCGAGATTGATCGATAAAGGGGTGTTAGAAGCGACAAGGGACGGCCGAACGAACAAGTATGTCCCTGTTCTATTGCCGAAAGATTACAAACTAGCGGAAGCGCAACATGTACTGGACGGATTATACCAAGGATCGGTTAAAAACTTAATCGCTGCCTTGTATGACGGCGACAAACTTTCGGATGAAGACATCGCAGAGCTGAAGCAATGGTTTTCGGGAAAGTAGGTGTAGTCTATGAATAAACTTCTGGAACTGCTCGTTTCCCTTTCCGTTGCGGGAAGTACCGTTGTTATCTGCATTCTCCTGTTACGGCTCTTTTCACCAGGAGTCTTCCCTGCTCAGTGGCTATATACAATTGGAAAAATGCAATAGGGTTTTATCTTCTGCCCGTAGCCTTTGTTATGCAATGGCTTTTGCCGCTCTTCAATCCATACCAAACGTCAACCGTCCATATTTCCGGTCAGCCTTCGAGTATACAACAAAAGTCCATTTCGGAACTGAATCTTTCTGTTGATGCAGCCCTTGTCTTTCTGAGTATTTGGGGAACAGGGGCTATCGCTTTCGCCATCTGGCAGGTTTATTGTTACCGGAGGTTTATAAAGAATTTGCAGTTTACGCGCTCGCCCGTGCCGGTGAACGACGAAGCGGCCAAACAGCTTACCTTGATGAAGAAAGCTCTCGGCATGCGAAGCAACATCCGTCTTACGTATAGCTCAGCGATCCGGAGTCCTGTTCTTGTCGGGCTATGGAAACCGACCATTTATCTTCCTATAGAACATTTAGAAAATATCGACATGAGCATGGTGATGCAGCATGAGTTGATTCACCTGAAACGAAAAGACTTATGGGTCAAGGCCATCACCTTGGCAGCGAGCAGCCTGCATTGGTTTAATCCCTTCGTTCACATTCTCCGAAATGACATTCACACGTGGAGCGAGCTGTCTTGTGACGAAGAAGTGGTGAAAGAAATGTCTCATGTCGAGCGAAAACGGTACGGTGAAACCATCCTGAACGTGATGATCGGTTCAAGGGGTATTCCTGTTCGATTTTGCGCTTCCTTATCCGGCGACGGAAAACGATTGAAAAGGAGATTATCACTCATGCTTAGTGTGCAAAAACTAAAAAAACATACAATCATGCTGGCCGCAGCGGCAGTCCTTGCTGTTGGAGCAATGGGTACATCTACAGCCGCCTGGGCAGCCAGAACAACACCCAAGGTGACCCATCAAACCAGTGAAGGTGCGGGAGATTCTGGACTATATACAGGCGTACAATTTTTGAAATACAATGCGCTTACGCCTGACGAACAAAAATTCGTAACCGAAAAAGGGGTAATGGGCTTATATGCTCTTGAAGGTTATAAGGAACTGGTATCTTTTGAAGATCTGACACCCGATGATCAAAGCCAGGTCACGAAAGAGGATGGGTATTATTCACCTGGGAGCATCGCGAAATTAAAAGAATCTTATGAAAAGTACCCTCCTGGAGTATCCGTTACAAGAACACATAAAGAAGATCCGTCGATCCCTCCCGGAACGTCCATTACGGTTAGGAGTATGACTCCCCAAGAAATTGCTGAGTTCGAAGCTCTGTTTTCGGCTTCCGGAAATACTCGAAGTGAAAATTTACATGAATAAATAGGACATGTGAAAAAAGCAAACAACTTAATCAGTTTCAGTCGTTTGACTGAATTATTCTGTCCGTTAGCACAGCGAGGCTGCCCATCCATACCGGCAGCCTCACCATGTTGTATTACTGTACTCTCGTACCCGTTAGCGGAATGCTCAACACTTTACTCTTTATACTATTCTCCAGCTACAAGGACGATCTGATGAGTATATACTCAGCCCTTGTCAACTCCATTGGATATCGAATTCATAATGTCATTAATCATTAAACAATGGCTACGTTCTAAGGGCATAAAATATTTTAAAAGTCTTCGTAAGGTCTGTTTATGTTTAATTAGGACATCTAACTGCCCAGAAGAAATAGTTGCAATTTCATCCCTTTGTTTTTCCAAATGTTTTCTAATCTCGAGCATACCTGGGGGGGCTTCTTTCCAATCCTTAGGTTTTAGTCTAATTGGAAACATCCGGTGATACTTAATGGGAACGCGATAATTTTGTTTAAGTTTTGGAAAAATACCATGATCCCATGCGACTAAGATAAAACCGAAGTGATAATGAATATTCGAATCGAATCCTTCTGGTATAATATCTGAGATATTTTCCGGGATACGATCCATCAAGCTCAAAGTTTGATTTCTTAAAGTTATAAATTCGGTTATTATTTGTTCATCATAACTTGCGACTTTCTGTGGCAGCTTCCTTGCTTTGCGATACTCACCGTTAACTCTGAATGACTTAACAACCAATTGGGATCCCCATGCAGGTCCGATTCCTACTCTGCCTGTTAAATCTCTGAAAGCCCCTGTCACCTTACAAACTTCCTTATCGTTTGCTCGAACAATCATATGATCCGGATTCACAATCCAAGTGATTTTCGCCCATTCATTAACAGATAACCTTTCAAAATTAACCGCTGTATACCCCTTAATAGGACTATGAAGTCGCACCTCATCTTGATTACTATCCCAATTAAAGATCAGTCGTCCTTTTTGAGCGAAATACAACCGAATGTTTGTTGAGTCCGTCTTTACAACTGCCTCCATCTTTATTGGAACTACATAGCTAACCTCTGAAAGCATTTTTTGATTATCTGTCTGACCCGCATATAATACTAAACCTTCTTCCGACTTTCTGGATAGCCCAGTATGCGATTCTACCAAGTCCCACATAATTTCGTTTTGAAGTGTCAATCTAATCAGTACCTTTCATTCAAGTATTTTTTATTCCAGTAGCAGCCTCAAGTGTCAGTGTTCACAGCGCTGTCTTTAACGGAAAGTTTTTTTAAGCATCCTTAGCAGATGGCCTTTCATTAATCTGGGAAATATACCCAACTAAAATATAGCGAATGTACGTTCTGTTGTAAAGGGAAATTTACTCCACATTACTGCCCGTTAGCGTAACAAGCTGCCGTTTAGCACACGGCCTTATCATGGTGTGAATTAATGTTCTATGTACCCGATCAAGAATTTATTTTATCTTAAGTTCGACGACAGGCCCATCGGTCTTTGATTTTAGTTCGTTTCGCTTAAACCCTAAACTTGCGTATAGCCTTTGTGCAGCAACATTATCCGGTTCATAGCTAACCTGTATTCCCTTACAATCTTTTTTTTGTTTGATAATGTCAATGGCTGTTTGAAGCACACGTTTTGCGATCCCTTTTCCTTGATATTGCTCATCGATCATCAATCGTGGTATTACATAAACCCCGTTATTTGGAACATCATCCCACATTATAAATCCAACCATAGTCTCATCCAAATAACTCGCAAACGGTACAAACGAATAATATTCAGTATTTTGGTACTTGGCTTGTACAAGAGAATAAAGATTTGAAGGTACAAAATGCTCTTGTTCTTTTTTAACCTTTAATTTTATACATTCTTGCCAATTCCGATGGTCGATCTCTTTTAAGGCTATCAAACGGTTCCCCGCCTTCCTAAATTCACCATCAACCTTACAATAGAAATCTAAATTTTTCTTGGGAATATATCGTTATCAATAAACTTTTCTGCCCGTTAGTTGAGCAAAGGCAGCCGGTCATTTCTGGCCGGCTGCCGTCGTGTTATCTTTATTTAACTATCGTTATCCTATAGCGGAACGACAATCGGCGTGTAGATCCGGGCGAAGCGATCGGCGTAAGCTTCCTAGGCGCTTTTTTCTCCAGTGCTTCCTCGACAAGGTGGATAATCTTAGCTATCGTCGTGTCCTCGACCCACTTGGTAACGTAATTTCTAGGGAACCGTGTTCGTTAATGATTACCGCGTATACGGTATCGCCGATCCACCGGAATGGATTCCCCGTTATAAATATGGGAGCTATGTTCCACACCAATCAAGAGGAAAGATCTCCCTCACGGAATTCCCTCACCGAAACATGGCTACTTCCCCATCAAGCCATAATACATTAACCGATCCAAATCTTTCAGCATCGAAGGGCTTGCTTGCGCCAGAAAAGCAGGTCGCGCCAAAGCTTCCTTATACATTTGTATATAAAACAAAATCGCCTCCATGGATAAGCTCAGCTCGATACAGCCTTCCCGTTTGCCTAAATCGATCAGCTTTTCGAAAAAAGGCAGCGTCCGGGTCGTATAAAAATCCTCCATATACTCCCGAATAACCGGATCGTTAATATTGGCCTGAACCATAGAGCTTACATTCATATGATCCACGATATCGTCGTGATCACGCAATATTTGTTCCATTTTCGTCTGAAACGGAATCGGCTGTTCCAATAGTTGCTCGTACTTATCCAACGTCTTGTCCATGAAATCGGCAAACGTTTGTCTGACCAACTCGTCCTTGCTACCGAAATAATTGTAAATGGTCACAGGCGATACGTTAGCCAGTTTCGATATTTCAGCGATGCTTATTTTGTCGATGCCGTATTTGCAGAGCAGTTCGAAGGTTACTTTCATAATTTGCGCTTTTTTCTTTTCCGTTCGTTGTTGGTATCCGTTCATTTTGTCACCTCAAACCACATTATATAAAATGATTTGTAACATATCAATTCATCAATTACAAAAAAAACATTGAATTTGCCGCAAAAACCATATATTATGAATGATATGAAATATATTATTTTAAAACATAAATAATGTGGAGGGGACCAAAATGAACAACAATAAAGGAGCATCCCCGTTAGCTGAATTGCAAGGCCCGCGACCTGCGCTGGGATGGAGGATGAACATGCTTCATTTTTTTCGCAGCCCTTTCAGGTTTCAGCGGCAGCTGTACGAACAATACGGTGATCTTGTTTCGCTTGGAACAACGGATAAGCCGAAAACGATTTTTGCGTTCGGACCCGAGCTCAATCGCCAGGTTGTTGCAAATCCCGATTATTTTGAAATGAGTACGGCCCTTGTCAAAATACCTAAAGATACGGTTATGGGACAAATGTTTTATAACAACCTGATCTTAATGGCCGGAGAAAAGCATAAGCAGCACCGGCGCCTTATACAGCCTTCTTTTCACCATGAACAGATCGTGCAGTACAGCAAAGACATGATTCTCTTGACCGAGCAGCTATGCGATGAATGGCAGCACAAACAAGAGATTGACGTGAACGCGGAAATGAAAAAAATAACTCAGCGCATAGCGGTTAAAACATTGATGGGCACGTATAAAGATAAGGATCTGGATCAAATTGGCGAGCTTATCTCACAATTGACCAAATCCTTGTTATGGGTCACGCTGACCCCTGTCGATATTCCGTATACACCGTATCACCGAGCGTTGCGTATAGCAGGTCAATTAAATGATTATATCCGTTCCATGATTGATCAAAAGCGAACCGAGCCCCACGCCGCCGATGTACTCGCTTCACTTGTCAAAGCCCACGATGAAGACGGCGCCAAGCTAAGCGACGAGGAACTGGTCGGTCACACGTTTACCCTGTTTGTCGCCGGACATGAAACGACAGCCAATGCGTTGACCTGGACTATTTTCCTGCTTAATCAGCATCCGAATGTGCTCTCCAATCTTATAGAAGAGCTGGACGGGGCGGTTCAACAAGGCACGGTGTCGATGGACAAAATCAACAAGCTGCCACTGCTTGAAGGTGTCATTAAAGAGAGCTTGCGGCTACTGCCGCCCGCGAGCATAGGAACCAGGGTAACCGCTGTTCCTTGTGAATTAAATGGAATTACGATTCCAGCCAGTACAAATGTGTTTTTCAGCCAATTCATCACGCATCGAATCCCTGAGCTTTACAGCGAGCCGAATCGGTTCAAGCCCGAACGGTGGCTCGATTTCAAGCCCTCCCCGTTCGAATATTTGCCGTTCAGCACGGGGCCTCATATGTGTGTCGGCTGGTATTTTGCCATGGTTGAGCTAAAAATCGTTTTGTCCATTCTTCTTCGACGATACCGGATTGGCATCACCCGTAATGCGAAAATATCCCCAAATTTGATGATGCGGCCCGTACACGGCATGCCTGCGCGAATAGTTAAGCAGGATCGGGCGTTCGTTCGCGAGCCTGTTCGCGGAACAATCAATGAGCTGGTCGATTTTTGAATCGGCTTGCAAATGAGGTTTATATAAGGCAGCTTTCGTGATTCTTCCACTTGCTACTTCGATTTGGCAAAGCTATTATTCAAAAGCGTTACGAAGATTATTTGGAAAGCCTTCAATTAGATCACTATCCAATCGATAAATGCTCCTTTATCGGGCCGTCTTATGACAGGGGTATTATATTAAGGCTTGCCGCTTATTACCCGGAAAAGATTGCTTGTTCAGTTCTGACCACACCTGCTGGGTTAAAGTTAGGTTCAAAATTCGCCATGATTCGCAAAATACTTCTGCCTATGATCCTTTACAAGACGACCTCGTCCGAAACGCAGCTACAATGTCAAACTTCAGCATAAGCGAAAGGGACAAACGGCTCATAGGAGATATCTTCATGAATGTCAAACTGGAATAAGAAATGCCAAAGCTCACCGGAAAAGCCGAATTGAACCAGTACTATGCACTTGCACTTGTGATATCGGGAGAAAAAGACATCTTCTTTCCAAGCCATGTAGTGAAGCAAGCTGCTGCAGAGATCATCGCAAACGTCGAAAGCGAGACCGCCGAATTGCGGTCCTTTTTGATTATCATGCTGTTTACTGGTACTTTTCGAATTCTACTTTCAACAAGAGTTTATTGTTTTGCGCCATGTATTGCTCTGATTGAATTAACAATTCCACAAGCTCTGACTTCGTTAGCTTCATGTACCGCCTTTTGACTCGGTTTAGATCCCGTTCTTCCCTAACCTTTTTAAAGATACTTGCGAGATCCTCCATACATGAGATCCTGTTCCACTATCGTGTCCCGATAGCTTATTCATAATTCCCAAAATGAAGTAGGAACTGTTTATTGTTGCAAACAAAAATCAAATCATCCCAATATATTTCAGCATAAAAGTTTGGTTCACTTTCTACTTTATATATCCTGAAATCACTTTCGAAAAAATTTCTCAATAAATCAATGAAACCATTTATGCTAAACTCTTTGGGGTAGTACCAGTGTAGCTGACATCAGGTGCAAATGAATGGATATAAATGGAATAACCCTCCAAGTAGGAGGGTTGACGGTTTGTTTATTAAACTCTCGTTAGTATACGATTGCTCATTCAAACTTTTGCAAAAACTCAAAAAGCTTCGCAAACATTTCCTGTCGGTGACGCGTCAAACCATGGGTATCGTCCTGAAAGATCGTAAGTTCACAGGGAATGTCGTTGGACTGAAGCGAGTTTTGGATCTTTCGAACCTCCTCGTTAGTGGAAGTGGTATCCCGACCTCCATGAAGCATAAATAAAGGGGTTCGGATTTGCTCGCTTTGTATAAGTGGAGATCTCCTTTTTCTTTCGGCTTCCATCTGTTCAGGATCAGAGGGATACGCTCGTGACTTGTAGAAGCCGAGATGATCCAGACCTGTGCCCCCCCATAACGTGACTCCGGCAACCCATAACGTTGAATTGTCCGCTAGAGCCAATTGAGTTAACAATCCACCATAGCTGAAACCGATCAAAGCAATCGGACGAGCATCCCCTGTTCTTCGTTTCCAATCCAATCCGCACTCCACCACATCCCATACATCCGCCCGTCCCATTTCTCCTATATTGGCTTCCTGATGTTCTTTACCGGCTCCAATTTGCCCTCGATACACTGGACAAATGATTTCGTACCCCCTATGTAATAATTGCCTGATTATCGGGTTTTCGCTATCAATCGGTGCAGCGGGTCCACCAAAAATGAATTCTACGGCAAGGTGATTCGGCTTCTCGGGAATTAATCGAAGCACTGGTACCTTTTTTCCGTCTCGGGATATTACCGTGTATTTTTCGCGCCGATAGTCGAGTCTTGGCAATTCTTGAGCTTGAAAGATACAGTGACTGTCCTCGTCATAATCCCATTGGTGCACTTGATTCCCCCTATTTGCGATGAAAAACAAGCGCTCCCTCTCCACATACCATGCCGGCCCCCGCAGGGTTTGCATAGTTGGAGAACACCCGATCAAGCGTACCCTATTGATCACCGCCATTTCATTTAAGGAGTAAACAGCGATTTCCTGTCTGGACATGCACAGCACTTGATTCATCCCCGGTCTAAATGCCCCGCCGATTATATCCGGAGATGTGATCAACCACGTCAGGTTCATATCTTCAACTCGCAGCACCTTCAGAACGATGGATCCACCAGCTTGTACTTCTTTTATCAAAATCGAACTGGAATCGTCCGACCAACAAAAGCGCCCTGCTTCGTGACTGCAGCCCTGATCCTTTGGAACGACAAACTCGGTCCCGGCCTGAAGATCTGCAATGATTATTTGTTTTGGCGGGTTTGGAGAATCGAGATATTGCCTGTTGAATGCGACAAATCTACCGTTGTGCGACCATTGTGGAAATCGATCGAGCACATCATTATCGGTTACATGGTGCCTTGTATTTCTCAAAAGATCGATGTAGTAAATATTCGGAGGTATTTTTTTATCGATATCATTCGCTGGATACGCATTGTAAACAAGAGATCTCCCGTCGGGCGACCACTCACAAAACGAGGCATGTTGATTTGAAGTGTTCTCGATGATGTTAGTTGTCGATCGCGTTTCTATATCATGAATGTAAATATTTCCGTCTCCAAAAAAACGAAATCCGACGACCGTCAGGAGAAAACCGCGGACCTTGTGGAATAAAATACGAATCTACATCGCCGATAGTGCTTTTCGCAGAAATATCGTATATTACCATATTTTTACTGCCGTCTGGTAGAAGCTGCAGAATCGCCATCCGGTTGGAATGTGGATGTACATCCAGATCCATAAACATCCGAAAACATCACCTCGTTCTAAGTGTGCGAACATTTACTGACAATACTGAAAGAGAAAAAGACTGTACCTTTTCTTCATGTATATTCGATAGTAATGATTCCAATCCTTCCATTTTGTTCCACTATTATTTTAAAGCGCTAATAAAGGAAACAAGAATATTATCGTGATACTCAAGTTCTGTAAATTCAAACGTATAACCAATATTCCGGGTATGTAATAATGAGAAAGCCAATAAATACCCCCTCACATTCCGCACCCCTAGCACGTGGTAGCGAATGGAATTATTAGGGGTCAACCAGCCGTTAAACGGGTGTAGCGATGGTTCAAGGAGCAAACCACCGCTGGAGCAAGTCGATTCGATTAGCCGAGGTAAACCGATTCATCCAAACCGAGACTGGTCAACACGCGTTTCTCCTCTTTGCTCAAGGGGCGGGCGAATTGTCGGGTTCGGGTCCCGTCTGGCAGGCGAAACACGACGACCTTCCGGTACTTGAAGATTTGGAAGATGGCAGCGGCTGTCGGCTTGCGCAGAATCCGGCCTCCCGACCCGTGCATCGGGTTTTGCTCGGTGATGTGCAGCCTGATGCGTCGCTGGAACACCCGGTAAACCGTGAGCGCGAGCAAAAACAAGTACTCCAGCACCTTCACGCGCTCCGGCTTCTTCAGGTAAATTTCGTCGGTGTATACAGGATCCTTCAAAAAGGAGAAATTCATTTCGATGTGAATCTGCCCTTTATACAAACCGAGAAGCGCCGTCCCATCCATCGTTTCGCCGCGCCACTCGGATGGCAAGGTGGTGGCCAGCACGAAGCGGGACGCCCGTCTTCGCGCTTCCTGAAACCGTGCTTCGTCCGGTGTGATCGCGGCCTGCAGCACGTAGACCGTA
>NZ_JACXJA010000025.1 GCF_014705615.1 Paenibacillus oceani | reverse complement strand
TTTGCGAACGATTTCCTGCGGCCGAACGGTCACGTCCACCTGATGAAACCGGGACGATTGCCCCTCCCGGAAGGCTTCGGCGGCTTGTTCGGCGTCGGCCCGACAGTGAAACGGCGTTTGGGCGGCTTCCTTTGCGGCTTGCGTCAGCCGATCGCATTCGGCCTCCCGTTCGCGGGTTAATGTGTTTTCCTTTTTCTTGTCCAGCGCGCTGGACTCCACCACGATCAGACGGAGCCCATGGCCTTCATGCTCGGCCTCGGCGGCCCGCCAGCGGTACGTGGCGCCTTCCTTGGACGAGACGAACGACACCGGCTCGGACCAAGACGCATCCGGTGCATCGGCAAACGCCAGTGCGGCTTTGACGATCTTTAATTGGTTGGGCGCGCGGGTCAAAAGATAGGCGTTTGCGCCTTTTGCGGCGTCGAGGGTCGCCTTGCTCATCGCAGCCGAATCGGCGACGTAAACAAAATCGTTCAGCTTTACGGCAGCACACTGCGCATGGAGTTTCTCCAGCACTTCCGGATTCCAGGTTTTGTCTGACGTGTTTCCGTCGTGCACATCGCCATAAAGGGGAATCCCATCGCTATTTCCGATCAACCCGAACTGGATTTGTTTGGCGCCTCGCCGGTCCCGGCTGTACCCTTCGACAATCTGCAGCGCCTTACTCGGTTTCGTGTACGCGCCGTACACGGACATGCTCGTCGTATCGCCATGAAACACGCTCATCGGGATGCGCTCGTGCTGGTACACATGCAGTTGGAAGGCGGAGTAGAGCTGA
>NZ_JACXJA010000024.1 GCF_014705615.1 Paenibacillus oceani | reverse complement strand
AAATCCCCCTACGCAAGTAGGAGGATGGATACGCCGGAGGGTATAGGGAATCCCTTGCCCCATCTGCCTCGGCGAATGCCGAGAGGCTACTATTTGTGCGTAGGAGGAAACGGATCCTTTCACTCCAGCCGCTCGTCGATGCGATTTAGAGTAACGGCGCAGCTTCAGATGCACGGACGCCCGTAAAGCGTAAAACTTAAAGCGCAAAGCGCAAAGCGCAAAGCGTAAAGCGCAAAACGCAAAGCGTAAAGCGTAAACCGTAAAGCGTAAAAGCGTAAAGCGCAAACCGTAAACCGGCGTCCCGCCAGCCGATCGCATCCAGCGCCGCGGATTCGAACTGCGTAATACGTACGGGCTAAGCTAATTAACGCTAACTAGGGGCAGATAACGGAAACTAGTGGTAACTAACGAGGCTGTCGATTCATTGTGTAGATGTGTTAGCAGGCCGCTCCAAGTGAAAAATTCCCTTCTTCTGCTCAAACAGGTTGTCCGGAACCCCTTGATTGAATAAGGATGGTAAGGTAGGGTAGGGGATTCCATACAAAACTTTCCAGAAGGTAACCTTTTCCCTGTCCACTCGGTCGCCCACAATGAATCGACAGCCTCACTAACTCCAACTAACATAATAAGAGTCTCTGGCACCCTTTATTTTCAGTATATGGGGACGTCAGAGACAAATAGAAGCGGTTTGCCCCCCTTATTTCAGCCATCTAATGAGGTAAACACCCTTTTCGCCGATTTTAGCAGATCCAAACCGCTCTTATTTCGTGCACAGTCGGGCTTTCGGACAATATAGAGGGTACAAACCACTCTTAATCGATTCTTCGCTGCAAACTTATATTTTCTGGCGTGAACTCTTCATAAGAGTGACCCTTAATCCGCCGCTACCTCCAGGTTCGCCCCGTATTCGGTTGCCCGCCGTTACCGGAGCGACTCAAAATAAGCGACCACATCGCGATACGGCAGCTGTCCCCCGAAAATATCAAGCGCGCTGCCTACCGTAATATCGAGCTTGCCTTCCGTCAGCCGGTGAAACAGCTCCAGATCGTCCAGCGAACGGGCGCCACCCGCGTACGTGGTCGGGATGGTCACCCAGCCGGCCAGCTTCTCGACCAGTTGCGTCAGCACGCCGCCGCGTTTGCCTTCGACATCGACGGCATGAACCAGAAATTCATCGCAGTACGCTTCGAGGCTGCGGATATTCGCTTCATTCAGCTCGAAGTCGCTGAACGTCGTCCAGCCGTTCGTCACGACGAACCATTTGCCGTCCCGCTCCTTGCAGCTCAGATCGATCACGAGCTTCTCCTTGCTCACGGCGGACACGATCCGGTCCAGATTGTCCTGCTGCAGCCGGCCGTCCTGGAACACGTAAGACGTGACAATCACATGCGACGCCCCCTTCTCCAGCCAGCCGGGAGCGCTATCCGCCGTAATGCCTCCGCCGATCTGCAAGCCGCCGGGGTAACCCGCGAGCGCCTGCTCGGCGGCGGCAGCGTTGCCACCGCCCAGCATAATGACGTGTCCTCCGGTCAATCCGTCATTCTGGAACAGCTCCGCATAGTAGCCCGGCTCCCGGTCGGATACGAAGTTTTCTACGACGCCCTCGTTGTTCGCACAAAGCGTCTCGCCGACGATTTGCTTCACCTTGCCTTGATGAATATCGATACATGGTCTGAATTTCAAACGAATCGGACTCCTCTGCCGTAAAATGCTGTCCCTATTACATTACTGCATAGGTGCGGGGATGTCCATCACCTCCGGCGCGAGAGCCTCCTATTGGCTAAAACCGATTTATCCGTTGTCACGGCCGGCTCCGGCTTGCTACAATGGCTGTTATATGGATGCTCCCCGTAAACAGCGGGCGAAGAGGAGGAACCGCACAATGGGAGATTGCCCTTTCTGCTGGCCGGCCGTCCAGAAAGAAGCGGTAACCGTTACCGCGTTTAACGTGTTAATCCGCAGCTTCGATCCGGTGCTCGAAGGATCTTATATGATCGTGCCGAAAACCCATCGTGAGACGGTGTTCGATTTGACCGCCGAGGAATGGGAAGATATGCGCGATCTGCTCCAGCAGACGAAAGAGCGGATCGGCGCGGAGAGCGGCCCGGACGGATACAACGTCGGCTGGAACTGCTGCGCCGCAGGCGGACAGACGGTGCCGCACGCCCACCTGCACATCATCCCCAGATTCGCAGACGAACCGCTGGCGGGCAAAGGAATCCGTCATCATCTTAAGCAGGAGTCGAACCGGAGACAACGCGGGAGCAACTAAAATGCGGCTGCCCCGGAGTGAGTCACGCCTCACTCCAAGAACAACCGCCAGTCCGCTCCAATCGGCAGCTCCTGCACAATCCTGCCGTCTTACTTCCGCTTTACCGCGAATGAACCTCAAAGATCGCAAATTTCAAGTAATCGCCTTCGTCGACGCCGAGAATGCGCGGATGATCGTTGCCTGCGCCGCGGTACTCAACCAGCCGGAGCACTTTGCGGGCATCGGCAGCAGCAGCCAATATCGTCTCCAGGAACAGATCCGGACGAACGTGGTACGAGCAGCTGGCGGTGACGAGGTATCCGCCTTCGTTGACGAGTTTCATCGCATGCAGATTAATATCTTTGTAACCCCGGCAGGCGCCCTCTACGGCGCCTTTCGTCTTGGCGAAAGCCGGGGGATCGAGAATGACGACGTCCCACGTCCGCCCTTCCGCGCCGACCGGCTTCGACGTATCCACCTTCGCTTGTCCGGCCGCTGCACGCGTTTTCCGCTCATCAAGCCCTTTTACCTGGGAGCGCAAATAATCGAAGGCGTCCGCAACGACGAACTCGACCCGTTCGCCGAAGCCGTTCAGCTCCACGTTGCGCTTGGCCGTGTCGATCGCATGCTCGGATATATCGAGGCACGTCACCTTCTTGGCCCCGAATCGGCAGGCGTTCAGCGTAAAGCTGCCGGTGTGGGAGAAACATTCCAGCACAGTCGCCCCGTCCCAGTACGGAAACGTCACCCGCTTGCCGTTCGCATTGACAGGAACGAGCTTACTCCCCCCGTCCCCGGTGCCGCTTGAGTCTGCGGATACTCCCTCTTCCAGGGCGCCCGACTCTACAAGCCGGATTCCGCTTCGGGTTCCCCAGCCGGTCATCAGCTTGCCGATCGCTGCGCGGTTTTCCCGCTGATCGAAAAAGTAGCCGGTTTTCTGCCCCTGCTCGATGTCGACCTCCATGCGCAGTCCGTTCTCGACGATCTCCACATAACGGGGACAATCGCCGTAGAGCGGCCCCTTCGTCTGCTCCAGTCCTTCCAGCTCCCGTACCGGCACATCGCTGCGCTCATAGATCCCGCGCGGCTTCAGCAGCTCGGCGAGCGTCTCCACGATGACGCTTTTGCGCCGCTCCATCCCGAGCGACAAAACTTGAACGACGAGCACGTCTTCAAACCGGTCCACGACCAGTCCGGGCAAAAAGTCGGCTTCGCCGTAGACGAGCCGGTACGAGTCCGCCCCTGCAACGAACCTGCGGCGATGCTCCAGACACTGTGCGAATCTTTGCGCGAAAAAGGTCCGGTCCATCTCTTCCAGGGGCGTGTACGAGACGATCCGAACCGCGATCTGCGATTTGGGGTTGATGTACCCGCAGCCCAAATATTGGCCCGTATGATTCGTAACCGAGACCAGATCGCCCGGCTCGTATTCGCCTTGAATGCTTTCGATCTCGTTGGCGTAAATCCACGGATGGCCTTGCTCCAGTCTTTTTTTCCTCTTGCGGTCCAGTATGACCGTTGCCATAATACTCCTCCAGCCAGCTATCGATTTGGGGTTGCGCCGGGATAGTCCCGGACTTTCTGCTTGCACGCATACAGCTTGTCATGCCCGTCCGGCCGCCGGCATATAGATGAAGTAACGATAAGGTCCATTTCATAGTTTTGCAAGCAAAGGAGATCCCATGACTGCGCAAATCGTACTCCCCTTATTGGTCGGGCTGGGCATCTTTCTGACCGGGATGAAGGTGATGGAGCTCGCGCTTCATCAATGGGCCGGCTCGTACTTGACCGGTCTGATCGAACGGTTTACTCGCACGCCGCTTCGCGGGATGCTGATCGGTACCGGTGTGACCGCCATTCTGCAAAGCAGCAGCGCGATTACGGTCATTACGATCGGTCTGGTCAACGCCGGCATTATGACGTTTCCGAAAACGCTCGGGATCATCCTCGGCACGAATATCGGCACTTGCATCACCACCGAACTGATCGGTTTAAATCTGACCAAGCTCGCGTTCCCGCTGCTGCTCGTCTCCGGCTCGGTCTGGTTCGGAACGCTGCCCTCTACGTTTTACGCCCGGTCGTACCGGCTTCAGCGGACACTGCACCATATCCGCTCCTTGTCGCTGGCCGTCAGCGGCTTCGCCTCGGTCATGCTCGGAGTCGAAGTGATGCAGTCGATCGTTCCGGCGCTTCAGTCCCGGGGACTGTTCGGCTGGTTCGTAGAGCATGCGCAGCGCAGCATCCTGTGGGGAGTCGCGGCGGGAGCCGTCCTGACCGCCATTATCCACAGCAGCGCGGCCACGATCGCCATGACGATGGGATTGGCCGCCGTCGACGCCATCCCGGTCGAGCTGGGCATCGCCATCGTGCTGGGAGCGAACGTCGGCACGTGCGCCACCGCTCTGCTAGCCGCGATCGGAGGCAGCCGGAACGGCCAATTCGTCGCCTGGTCGCATATTGCGCTTAATGCGGGAGGAGCGCTGCTGTTCCTGCCCCTGCTCCCGCTGCTCCATTACGCGTCCGTGCTGCTCGGCGCCAATCCGTCCAGCCAGATTGCGCACGCCCAGACGATTTTTAATATCGTATGCTCGATTGTAGCGCTGCCGTTATGTTATTTGCCTGTCCTGCGCGCCGCCGGTCCGAAGCAGTAACCGGAAACGCCGCCAGCCAGCCGACAAGCCGCATTCCCAGGTCCTGTCTCAATAACCGGAAGACCCCGCCGCTCCGTTCATAATCACTACGCCGGAGCTTGTGCCAAGCCGGGTCGCACCCGCCCGGATCATGGAGAGCGCCGCCGCCAAATCCCGCACTCCGCCGGACGCCTTCACCTGAACGTTCGGCGAGACCGCGGCCCTCATCAGCGCCACGTCTTCGACCGTAGCCCCGCCCGGACCGAAGCCGGTCGACGTCTTCACGAAATGGGCGCCCGCCTCTTCCGCCAGCCGGCAGGCGGTACGTTTCTGATCTTCGTTTAAATAGCCGGTTTCGAGTATGACCTTCACGATCGCTTGGCCGCGCACCGCCTCCACTACCGCCCGGATGTCCTCCCTGACGTAATCTTCGTCACCCGCAAGCAGCGCTCCTACGGCCATAACCATATCGATGTCGGCCGCCCCGTGCTCCGCCGCCCTCGCCGCCTCGTATGCTTTCACGCCGGTTAAGCCCGCTCCAAGCGGAAATCCGACCACCGCGCTTACGCGGACGCCGCTTCCTGCCAGCGCCTTGCTCGCGGCCGGAACCCACATGCCGTTCACGCACACGCTGTAAAACCCGTACTGCTTCGCCTCGTCGCACAGCTTGCCGATCGCCTCGGCCGTCGCATCCGCTTTCAGCAGCGTATGGTCGATGTACGCTGGCAGCTTCGTTATATCGAAAGTGCCGGTTCCGCTCATCATTCCACCTCGATTCGCAGGGCGTCGAGCGCCTTTTTCAGTACCGAGTCGTTGTTGGCGTAACCTTGCTCCCGCTGTCGCGACCACGCTTCAAGAGGGTCCAGCCATTCCACGCCGCGGATTTCCTCGATCTGGGCTTGCAAATCGCCGCCGGTCGCCTCGACCAGATAATAGTGAACCTCTTTGTCAATCGTCCCGTGCACGGCGTGGTTATACTGATACTTGACCTGTTCCAAGCTTGCGACGATCTTCCCTTCGATACCCGTTTCCTCCAGAATCTCCCGGAGCGCGGTCTGTTCGATCGTCTCTCCCGGCTCCATTTTGCCCTTGGGCAGCGTTTTTTTCCCGTACCGGTCCTGAATCATCTGCACTTCCGTCCTGCCGTCCGGCAGTAAGCGGTATACGACTCCGCCAGCCGATATTTCCTTCATCCGGATCACCTCACCTTTCGGATTATGGTCACAATCGTTGCACGATAACAAGAAGGATTCCGTTTTCCGACATACAACCGGATCACGAAATCCTTGGACATTCCCATCTTCCTGGCAATCAGCCGTTAACGGCCGCCTTCCTGATCTCCGGAGCCGCGACGCTGACCAGCTCGCCCTTGCTCTCGTTAACTCCCGCTTCGGTCAGCTTCACCGTGCACACTTGACCGATCATCGCTTCCGTACCCGGGAACACCAGATTGATGTAATTATCGGAATACCCCATCATGAGCCCGCTGTCCGGCGCCCCTTTGTAGGTTCTCTCCGGTATGACCTCGAGCGTGTGTCCGACGAACTTCTCCGCGTAAGCGAGCTGCATCCTCTCCGACAGATCAATCAGCTCGTGCACGCGCTCGTTTTTCACTTCCTCGTCGATCTGATCCTCCATCCGGGCCGCAGGCGTCCCGGTCCGTTTCGAATAAGGGAACACGTGCATTTCGGCGAATTGCATCCGCTCCATAAATTCGTAGCCGCGGCGGAACATCTCCTCCGTCTCGCCCGGGAAGCCGACGATGATATCGGTGGTGATGGCGACGCCCGGCAGCGCCCGGTGCAGCTTCTCAATCTTCTCTCCGAACTCCGCCGTCGTATACTTCCGGCGCATCCGCGCAAGTACGGCGTCATCGCCGGCTTGAAGCGGCACGTGCAGATGGCGGCACATTTTATCGGAAGACTTCAGCACTTCGATGACTTTATCGGTAATTTGGCTCGCCTCGATCGAGCTGATACGAATCCGCTTCAACCCTTCGACCCGATCCAGGTCGCGAAGCAGGTCGGCCAAATCATAATCTTGAATATCTTCGCCGTAGCCCCCGGTATGAATACCGGTCAGCACAATTTCCTTGTATCCGGCTTCTACGAGCATATGCGCCTGCTTGATGACGCTGTCGGGCTTCCGGCTGCGCATCAGGCCGCGCGACCACGGAATGATGCAGAACGTGCAGAAATTGTTGCAGCCTTCCTGAATTTTCAAGAAAGCGCGTGTCCGGTCGGCAAAATCCGGAACGTCCAGTTCCTCGAATTCGCGGGTTTTCATAATGTTGCGGACCGCATTGATCGGCTGGCGCTCCTCCCGGTACTGCTTCACCAGCGGAAGAATCTGATCCCTGCTCTGTGTGCCGATGACGAGGTCGACACCGGGAATCGCCAAGATTTCCGCTGGAGACGTCTGGGCATAACAGCCCGTAACGGCCACGATCGCGTCCGGGTTGCGGCGGACGGCGCGGCGGATAATCTGCCTGCTTTTCTTGTCCCCCGTATTCGTCACCGTACACGTATTGATGACATAAACGTCTGCGGTTTGTTCGAAATCGACCTGCTCGTAGCCTTCGTTTTTGAACAGCTGCCAGATCGCTTCGGTATCGTAAAAATTAACTTTGCAGCCAAGCGTATAAAACGCGACTGTCGACATTTTCGTCAGCCTCCCATCTCTCCGGCTTCGTATAACAAACAAGTCAGTCCTACCATGCCGGCCGTTTCCGTTCTTAAAATCCGTCTGCCGAGCTTAACGCAGACACAGCCCGCCGCTTCGGCCTCCGCCGCCTCGCGTTCGGTGAAGCCGCCTTCGGGACCGACGATCAGCATCACGTTCATGCCGGCCGTTCCGCCCCGCTCGGCAATCGCCTGCAAAGCCGCCTGCTTCAGCATCGTGCCTTCTTCCTTCTCGTAGCAAAAAAACGCCTTGTCCGCCTCACGGGCCGACTGCAGCAGCTGCTTCCAGGAGCAGGGCGGCTCGACCGCGGGAATCCGGTTGCGGTGCGCCTGCTCGGCTGCTTCCTTGGCGATTTTGTGCCAGCGCTCCAGCCGCTTCGACTCCTTCTTCGCATCGTACTGGACGACCGTCCGCTCCGATACGAAGGGGAGGAACCGGACCGCGCCGATCTCCGTTCCTTTTTGAATGACAGTTTCCAGCTTGTCGCCTTTCGGCAGGCTCTGGGCGATCGTCACGCGGATCGCCGGCTCGGCCAGCATCGGCAGCGGCTCGACTACGGCCGCCACGACGCGGTCCTTCGAGATGTGCCCGAGCTTCGCCAGCACTTCGCGGTTATCGCCGTTACTGATAATAATCGTGTCGCCCGTGCGGGCGCGCATTACGTTCGCGATATGATGAGCGTCGTCACCGGTCACGACCGCTTCGGATTCCGTCAACTGCTCCGGCGGAATGAAATAACGCTGCATAACACCCAACCATTCTTTACGCTGTAGTTGCCTCGCGTCCTGTGAATCGGATCGCAGGATGAAACCATCTTCCATCATACAACGTTTTTTGTCGAATTTCTACTACGGACGATTCAAAGAGACGGCGCAGCCGATGGGTCTGCGCCGTCCGAGGTTAGATGAAGATCGCGATAAATTTGCTCATCGAGTAGATCAGATCCCCGCCCAAGGCAAACAACGGATCGATCGTCACCCTTCTCAGCGGCGTAATGAAAATAAGCAGCAAAAATACGAAAATGCCCCATTGTTCATTTTGCGCCATTTTGACCCGGATATGCGTCGGCGCCAAATCCTCGACGATCCGGTAGCCGTCCAGCGGCGGCAGCGGAATCAGGTTAAAGATGAACAGCACGATATTCAGCTCGATCAGCAGCCTGAGGAACAGATCGATCGCCCGGATCACTCCGACCGAGGCACTGTTGAGCACGCCCGTTCCGGCCAGAATATGATAGAGCAGCAGGCCGACGAAGGCCAGAATCAGGTTGCTCAAAGGTCCGACAGCCGAGACGATGATCCCCATCAGCCGCGGATTTTTGAAGTTCGCCCGGTTGACCGGAACGGGCTTGGCCCATCCGAAGCCGGCGATGAAGATCAGGATCGTACCGATCACGTCCAGATGGACGCGGGGATTCAGCGTAACCCGGCCGAGTTGCTTCGCCGTTGGATCGCCGAATTTGTAAGCCGAGTACGCGTGGGCAAATTCATGGAATGTAAAAGCAATCACAAGGACCAAAAAAACGAACGGCAGCTCTTCGAGCGGATACCGTAAAAAACTGTTCAACCCTTCCATCGTCGTCCGTCACCTACCGTTTCTTCGCTACGATCGCTACCCAGTCCTGGTCGCGCTCGACTCGTTCGATCTCGAATCCGGCTTCGGTCAGCCCTGCGGAGACGGCTTGTTCCTTATCTTTGTAGATCCCCGATGTCAGGTAGGTTCCGCCGCTGCCCATTACGTCGTATACGTCTTTGGTGAACAGCAAGATGATTTCGGCCAATATATTCGCTACGACGAGCTGAACCGGAAGCCGGACGCCGAACGCCGGAGCCGCCGCTCCTTCGCCCCCGCTCGAAGCCGCCTCAGCGCTGCGGAGAATGCCGAGCAGATCGCTTTCCATCACGTCGATCTGTCCGGATAGCCCGTTCAGCTCCACATTCTCCGAAGCGTTCTTCACCGCGACCGGATCGAGATCGAGCGCCAGCACCCGCCGTGCCCCCAGCTTCGCCGCCGCGATCGCCAGCACGCCGGAGCCCGTCCCTACGTCGATCAGCTCGGCATCCGGCATTACGTACTCTTCCAGCAGCCGCAGGCACAGCGAGGTGGTCGGATGTGTTCCGGTACCGAAGGCCATACCCGGATCGAGCTCCAAAATAATCTCGTCATCGCTTTCTTTCTCATACGTTTCCCAGGTCGGCTTGATCGTCAACCGGTTCGAAATGCGCATAGGCTTGTAATACTGCTTCCAGCCGTGCGCCCAGTCTTCCTCGTCGACCTCCCGGGTCGTAATCTCCGCCTTGCCTACGTCATATCCGAGTTCGTCCCGCACGAACCGGACATGCTCACTGATTTGCGCGATCAGCTCATCGATATTTTCCGGCTCGGCGAAATACGCCTGGATAACCGCTTCTCCTTCGGGAATATCGTTAAGCGGCGTATCGTACAATTGGCCGTACGACGTATCCCGCTCCTTGTTCAGCGTACCGGATTCCTCGATCGTGACTCCTCCGGCCCCCAATTCGTGAAATCCGCTTGCAATCAGTTCTCCGACTTCCTCGCGCGTATGTATCGATATTTCCTGCCAGCGCATCGTATTCCTCCTATAGGGTCGTGCCCTTCCATTCCATCCATTGTACACCATTCCGGCAGAGCGAGTAAAATCCGCCTGAACCGCCCCGGCCTTAAGGCAGCGGCGCATCCGGTCAGCGGTTTGCCCCGGCGGCCGCATCTGGTACAATATGGATACGTGCAATTTGCTTGGAAAGGAGCTGACAAAATGGCCCGCAACCGCCGATTAACGACCGACCGGGACTTCCAGGAAGCGATGGAGGGCGAGGTCGCCATCCGCGTCTTTCAGGACGATCATATGATCGACTCCGGCGGCATCGTGATCCGGTTCGACGACGATATCGTCGTCACTCAGGCCGGTGTAAGCGAGCTGGCTTATCATCCCAGGGCGCTATGCGAATTTTTCGAGATGAAGGAACGAAAAGGAGGCTGACTGAATGACCGGCAGAACTATCGGATTTCTGGCGCTAAGACTGTTGTCCGTATATTTGTTCATTCAGGCTATATCGTGGGCGTCGAACCTGCTGGGCTTTGTGTACGTTTCCAGCCCCGCCATCGCGGGCGGACCGGGGACGAGCGGGCTGCTGCTGCTCTCTGTCGGACCGTCCGTCCTGTTTTTGCTCGCCAGCCTTTTTTTCTGGTTCCGCACAGAGAAGCTTGTAGGGCACTTTACTCTTCGGGACGCGGCCGAGCCTGACGACAACCGGCATTCGCGCTTTTTCGAGCTCGCCCTGATGGTGGCCGGTACGATTCTCGTCGCCGTCTCCATACCGGAGCTGTTCGCCATTCTGCATAATACGGCCCTGATCGGGATCGACCCGGTTATGGACAATCCGAAGGTCCGGTACGAGATCGGATTCGCAGCAGCGAAGCTGGTTACGAAGCTGCTTCTGGGCATGCTGCTGGTATTCCGCTCCAAAGCGATTGTCGCCCGCCTCAATAAGTGGAGAGACCGGTAGTAACAGTTCTCGGTAAAAGAGGGGGATCGCTATGCTGGACAAAAGCATGCCTTATGCGCGCGTCATTATGAAACGGCAGCCGGGCACGCCCGTTCCGGCAGCCGGATTGCCGGCAGGATATTCCTTCGAGTATTACCGGGACGGGGATGAGCTCGCGTGGGGCATCATCGAGGCGTCCGTAGCTGAGTTCGAACACGCGGAGGAAGCGACGTTATATTTTCGCGAAAACTATGTCCCCTACGCGACCGAAGTAAGCCGGCGGACGTTGTTCATCCGGAATGAAGCGGGCAACAAGGTCGCTACGTTTACCGCCTGGCGGAACTATACGGGGAACCGCCGCTATCCGTTTATGCATTGGGTTGCGGTCATGCCGCGCTACCAGGGGCTCGGCCTCGGCCGAGCGATCGTCGCGCAAGGCGTCCATCGGATGATCGAGCTGGAGGGCGATTGTACGATGTATATACCGACCCAGACATGGAGCCATAAGGCGATCCGGCTGTACCGGTGGGCCGGCTTCGAGCCGGTGCTCGATGAAGCGGCGCCGGGCGGCTTCGAGAACCAGACGGCGAGGGCGCTGACTTTGATCGGACATTTGCTTTAAATGTCGGCGACGAAACCGCGTCCGCTCCCTTGCCTCCCGGCTTCCCTGCATCACCCCCTTACCGTTAGAAACGGCCCGTTCTGCCTGGAATTCGCGTTTTTTCGGAACAAACACAGGATTTTCGGTGCAAATGGCGAATAATGTATATAGCACCGTTATATTAATTCTCGAGGAGGTAGCGCATGTACAAACTGAAGGACAAAGAAATCATCTTCGTCTTTACGGGTCCGACCGGAGCAGGGCGCAAAACGATCGCCGAGATGGCCGGGACGACAATCCAGATGAAGCAAGTCATCTCCTGCACGACCCGTCAGCCCAGAGCGAACGAGGCGGACGGCCGCGACTACCACTTCATTACCAAAGAACAGTTCGAAGCCTCCCGGCGCAACGACGAATTCATCGAAACGGTCGAAATCGACGGCGTCCATTACGGCCTGAGAAGCGCCGATGTAGAAGCCGGCCTGCAGCAGTTCGGATGCATCTATCTCGTGCTGAACCGGTACGGAGCGGAAATCCTGAAAGAAGTGTACGGGGATAAAGTGAAGCGGTTTTTCATCTACGCAAGCCGCGAGACGATCTTAAACCGCCTGAAGGATCGCGGAGATTCGCAGGAGCGGATCGATGGATACTTGTCCCATTACGAAGAAGAGATGGCGTACCGGAACGAATGCGAGCACGCTTACGAAAATATCGACTCGTCGCATACGATCTACGATCTCGCGAAAGCGATGGAACACTATTTGCAGCGGGGTCTTGTCGACCTCGATTAATAACCGCCCGTGCGCTGCCCGTATGAATAGCGGCGAGACGCGATACGGCGCACTACGAACAAGAGACCGCAGTCCGGACACGCGCCGGCGGCAGTCTCTTGTTTGTTTGCTGTTGTTACAGAAGCGGGGAAAGCAGCCTGGCGCACGATTCGAGAAAACGTTTGAACAGCGGGCGTTCCAGATACTTCTTCTCGGTCAGCTCCGTGCTGTTGCGCTGATCCTCCAGGAAAATATCCTGCAGCGCCGTAGCGGTCGCGGTGTCGTACAAAAAGGCGTTGACCTCGAAGTTCAGCTTGAAGCTGCGCAGATCGATATTGGCCGTTCCGACCGAGGCGACCCTTCCGTCGACAACGATGGTTTTCGCGTGCAGAAACCCTTTGTCGTACAAATAACATTTGACTCCGACCGACAGCAGCTCCCCCAAATACGAGGTGGACGCCCAGTATACCAGCTTGTGATCCGGTTTGCCGGGAAGCATGAGCCGGACGTCCACGCCGGACAAGGCGGCCATCTTCAGCGACGTCATCAGGCTCTCGTCGGGAACGAAGTAGGGCGTCTGAATCCATACGCTTTGCTTGGCGGCATGAATCATCTTGATATACGCTTTCTTGATCTGCTCCAGATCGTTGTTCGGCCCGCTGGAGACAACCTGCATGCCGACCTTGCCCGGATGCCGGGCCGACGGGAAATAGGGAGTCACTTCAGCTACCTTCGCTTCCGACGACAAGTTCCAATCGAGCAGAAACTGCATCTGCATCTGGAACAAGCCTCCCCCGCGCACTTTCAAGTGCGTATCCCGCCAGTCGCCAAACCGTTTGTCCAGCCCGAGATATTCGTCTCCCACGTTTAATCCGCCGATATACCCGCACGAGCCGTCGATAATCGCCAGCTTCCGGTGGTTGCGGTAATTGAGCCGAAAGTTCAAGTACGGGATTTTGGGAGGGAAAAACGCCGCGGTCCTGCCTCCCGCCTCGGTAAGCGGCCGGAAAAACCGTTTGGACAGCCCCGGGCTGCCGATATGATCGTACAGAAACCGCACCTCGACCCCTTCCCTCGCCTTGCGCGCAAGCGCCTGGATAAGCGATCGGCCCAGCTTGTCGTTTTTGACGATATAATACATCAGATGAATGTGATGTTTCGCCTTCGATATATCGGCCAGCAGCGAATTGAACTTGCTCCTGCCCTCGGTAAAAATCTCAATATCGTTATCCTGCGTATAAATCGACTGGCCGCTCGCCAAGTTCAAGTAGATCATATCCTGAAAATGGATCATCGCAGGGTCGTGAAACCGGATTTGCCGGATGTCCCGCTTCTGCCGCTCGACCAGATCGTTCACGAACTCGCGCTGCTCGGCTTTGATCTTGTAAATTTTGCGGCGGCTTAAGTTTTGTCCGAGAAACAAATAAAGCAAAAATCCGATACCGGGCAAAAAAAACAAAACCATCAACCAAGCCCACGTTACGCCGACGTTCCGTCTTTCCAGAAAGATGACCGTCGCGGCAAGCAGCAAGTTGAGCAAGGAGAGCAGCGAATATACGTTTTGCATCGATATTTCCATAGTTGTCCAACTCCTCAAGCAGGTTGCTGGCATAAATCGATCCCGGCCGTCAAGCGACAATCGTCCGACAATATGTGGAATTTCAAGCTATGTATCATTATAGCAGGAAGGCCGGGCGTGTAACAGATGCACAAAAAAGACGGGAACACGCGTTCCCGTCTCCGTATCGCATCGCCGGACCGATCTGAAGCCGGACATACGCTATCAGCGTCTCGCCCGCAGAGCGGCCGCAGCGCCCGCTTGCCCGAACTGCACGAAATATACTGCGGTTACGACGATCACCATAACCGAGAGAAAGACGAAAATGTTGCTGTACAGCGCCGCTTCCACAGGCGGGAGCGGGTTCAGCCGCAGCGCCGACGTTCCCGAGTCGAGCGTTTTCCCGATCAGAGCCGTCGCCGAAGCTGCCGCGATGAAGTTCAGCATGGCGAACAGTCCCATCCCGACTCCGGTCTGCTCGGGCGTAAGCGTGCGCGATATCGTATTGGACATGGCAATCTGCATGAACGACTGTCCGACGTTGCCGAAGATCAGGAAAAATGCAACGATCAGCGGGGAATAGCCGACGACCGACGATAACGTCAAGAAGCTGAATAAGATAAGCGATGCCGCGATCGTATACAGATACCGGTTGCCCTTCAGATCGGCCAGCTTGCCCCCTTGACGGCCCAGCAAAGCGGTGCAGATCGCCGCCGGAAACATGACGAATCCTACGGCGAGCGGAGACAGATGGTTGACGTTCGCAAGCAATTGCGGAGCAAGGAACGGGATGGCGAAGTTAAGTCCCGTCATCAGAAAGGCGATGACGAGCCCGAGCGTAAAGGAGCGGTTGCGGAAGATGGCCGGCTGAACGAACGGCTCCTCGGCGGACCGGATGCGCATGATAAACAGGACGAAAAGCACCAGCCCCAAACCGCACAGAAGTAAGCTTCCCGTTGTGATCGCAAGCAATAGGGTCGCAACCGTCGCGGCCAATGCTACCCCTCCGATGAGATCGATCTTGCGCGCCGCCCCGCGTTCGTCGTCCAAATATTTACGATAATAAGGAAGCACGAATATGGCCAGTACGGATAAGGCGAACAAATACCGCCAATTGACCAATCCGGACACGATGCCGGATACGATCGGACCAAGCGCGGCGCCGAGAGCGAGCCCCACCGCCGTCATCCCGAGCGCGCGGCCTCTCCGCTCCTGCGGAAAATACCGGACCGGCACGATCATCGCCGCCGCCGGAATGACCGAACCTCCCGCCGCCTGAAATAATCTTCCGGCGATGACCATCCAGTAATCCGTCGCAGCCAGCCCGATCACGGAGCCGAAAGCAAACGCGCAAATCCCGTAGGTCAGCAAATCTTTAAGCCGATATTTGTCGGCCAGCTTGCCGAACGTGACGGAGCCGATCGCATACACGATCATATATCCGGTCAGCATCCAGCTGGCCTGCGACGGCGTCAGGTCGAATTCCCGGCCGATAACCGGCAGCGCGACGTTAAACATCGAAGCGTTCATAACGGAAATAATTAAAGTAAATACGAGCACGCGAAGCAGCTTATCGGCTTGCTTCAGCCGTGCGGGTGAGATCTCTTCCATCCGTCTTCCCTTCTTTCCCATTCCTCGAATGCCGCTCTTCATAATTTCTTTACATTTCATACTTTCTATATAACTATGTTTCGTATTATGCGGAACAAACGGCCGGGTGTCAATCCTTTTTTCACTACTCACTTCCCCGGCCGCGAGCGTAAGCCCGGCTGCATCTGGCGCCGTTACAACTACCGGGACACGTCGGCACGGCAAAGAGCTGCCCCCAGCCCGCTCGCCAGGAACAGCTCTTTAGTTGGTTGCTTAAACTTCCGCTGTGCTGACCCTGCCGGCCTGAGCAATACCCGCTAGCAGATGCAGGATTTCCGTTTCACGCCCAATTTGCCGGCCGATTCGACTTTATGAATATATTCCTCCGCAAGCGGAACTTTGCAAGCCGTCTGGCCGACATCCACATGGACTTTGCCGATCGCCCGGGCGGCGTCCAGCGCTTCCTGCTGCAGCTCGGGGATATAGGAGCCTGCCGCAATAACGAACCCGTTCATCGTATACCGCACCCAGTTGCGCTCCTGATGAATCGTATCGCGAACGACGCGCAGCAGACCGCGAATGTGTTCGATATCCAGCTGATCGTCCGGTGTGATAGATATATAATTCGCATACGTGCTCCATCCGCAGACCGCTTTCAGCTCCTCTTCGGAGGCGATCCATTCCTTCGCCAGCTCGAGCGCATGCGCACTCTCGGCCGCTACGCCGGCCACCGTATATTCGGCCGGACCGTGCCAGCTCGCTTGGTCCGCCCACCGCCGAAGCTCGTCTGCGGTCATCGACTTCGGATTGATCGACAGCCCGGCCAAGTACATCGCGTCGTAATTGCCGGAATCGTACAGCGCCAGCGCCAGCTCGCGGTTTTTTTTCACGTGCTTCACCAGCTTTTTCAGATCCCCGACCTTAACGCCGAATAAAGGCTCGTGCGCTCCATGACGGAGAAATGTCCGCTTGGTCTGCTCCGTTCCGAGCTCCTTCAAGTTGTCCATTACTTCTTCATATGTCATAGGCTCACCGCTTTCTGCGCTTTATTGACATTATGGCATAGAAGGCTTGCAGAAGGAAGGCTGCAGCCCCGCAATCCCGCGCCCCTGCTGGACGCCGCTGCACCGAAAAAAGAGCCGCATCCCAAGGCGGGAACGGCTCCGGCTCCATATAATAAAGGTAAAACTTGCACATCCGGCACGGTCGTTATACGTCGGTAACCGTGATTCCCAAGCTTTGCAGCTGCTCGGTCGTCTCTCGGTCCAGCTCCGAATCGGTAACGATTTCGTGCACTTTGTGCAGAGGGGCGACATGCGTAAACGCCTGAACGCCGAACTTGCTCGAATCGGCCAGCAACACGACGCGTTCCGCGATCCCGATCATCTTCTGCTTGATGCGGCCCTGCAGCTCGTTCGATTCACTGATGCCCCGCTCCAGGTGGACGCCCTTGCAGGACAAAAAGGCGAGATCGACATGATACGCGTCAAGCGAACGCTCGGCCAGCGGACCTACGTACGACAGCGAACGGGCGGCGAGAATACCGCCGGTGGAAATGACCTCGATCTTCTCTTTTCCAGCCAGCTCCATCGCGACTTTAATCGAATTCGTCAGCACGGTCAACGGAAGGTCCGGCAGATTCGCCGCCATATACCAGGCCGTCGTGCTTGCGTCGAGAAGAATGCGTCCATTCGGCGCGATCCGCTTGACCGCTTCCCGGGCGATCCGCTTCTTCTCCTCCGCCTGCGTAATCTCGCGTTCGGCGTAAGGGATCTCCGGCTGCTGCTGGTCCCTGACGCTCACCGCTCCGCCGTGGGAGCGGCGCAGCCGTCCCGACTGCTCCAGCCGGTCCAGATCGCGCCGGATCGTCTCCTCCGTCACCTCGCACAATTCGCTTAGCTCCGACACTCGAATGCTGCCTCTCTCATTGACCAGTTGTACGATTTTCTCGTATCGTTCCGCGACCAGCATGCGTTCCCTCTTTCCGTGTCGTTATTCGGCCAGGCCGGTAGCGGTACGGAATCGTCCGTACGCGTCTTCCCAGGCTTCCCGGTTATTCGGCTCGTATACCTCCACGGGAAACGACTCGCGGATAACCCGCCGCGCTTCCCAGATGTCCGCGAACACTCCATGAGCGATCCATTGGACGGCCAAGTTGCCGATCGCACTGCCCTCGGCAGGTCCCGCCCAGACGGGCTTGCCGATCGCGCTTGCCGACCACTGGCACAGCAGCTTGTTCTGGATGCCGCCGCCTACCATATGCAGCCCGCTGAATGCGTTCCCGGACAACCGCTCGGTTAACTCCAGCACATAGCGATATTTTAACGCCAAACTTTCCAAAATACAACGAACGACTTCGCCAGGCTGCTCGGGCGCCCGCTGTCCGGTCTCCCGGCAGTAATCCCGGATGCGCGGGGTCATATCGCCGGGAGCGAGGAAGCGCGCATCGTCCGGATCGATCCAGGCGGTAAAGGCGGGCGCCTGTTCGGCCAGTCCGATCAGTTCCGGATACGATAGCGTCGTCCCGCCGCGCTCCCACTCTCTCTTCGTCTCCTGCAAAATCCACAAGCCCATAATGTTCTTCAGCAGCCGGTACGTGCCGCCTACGCCGCCCTCGTTCGTAAAGTTCAGCTGTTGCGCCAGCTCGCTGAGCACCGGACGGTCCGTCTCGGTTCCCATCAGCGACCAGGTGCCGCAGCTCAAGTAAGCGAAGGAGCGGTCTGTCGCCGGAACGGCCGCCACAGCCGATCCCGTGTCGTGTTCCGCGACGGCAATAACGGGGACGGAAGCGATACCGAGCTCCCCGCATACGGAAGGAAGCAGCTCGCCCGCACCCGCTCCCGGCTGCAGCACCGGACCGAACCAGGACGCCGGAATCCCGATCGCCGCCAGCAAGTCCGTATCCCAATCTCCCCGCAGCGGATTGTACAATTGCGTAGTCGTCGCATTGGAAAATTCGTTGTACATGTCTCCGGTAAGGAAATAGCGCAGCAGATCCGGGATCATCAGGAAGCGGTCCGCCTCCCGCAACAGCGGCGAATCGTCCCGTTTCATCGCAGCCAGCTGGTAGATCGTATTAAACGGTAGAAACTGAATGCCTGTACGGCCGAAAATATACGGCGGCGTCAACTGAACGGAGAGGTTCTCCATTACGCCGTCCGTATGCGTATCCCGGTAATGGTACGGATTGCCCAGCAGCTCGCCGCTCCGGCCGATCAGCCCGAAGTCGACGGCCCACGAGTCGATCGCCAGACTCTGAAGCGTTACGCCGCGGTGCTTGGCCTTGAGCAGCGCCTGCTTCATCTCGTGCAGCAGACGTAGAATGTCCCAGTGCAGTCGTCCCCGCACTTGCACCGGGTTGTTCGGGAACCGGTGCAGCTCTTCCGTTTCGATGGTGCGGCTGTTTAACCGGCCCAGCAGCGCTCTCCCGCTGCTCGCGCCGAGGTCATACGCGAGTATGCTCGTCAATTGATATCACCCAACCCGAATTTCTTATTCGCCGCGCTTCAGCAGTACGTCCCGCTCGTATGATTTTACTTCGGCCAGCCACTGCTCGCGAACCGGAACGCCCGATTGGGCGCAGTAGTAATCCCAGACCGCTCCGAACGGATACGATTTGAACTCCTCGGTCAATGCCAGACGCGTCGTATAATCGCCCTCCAGCTCCGCCTGCTTCAGCGCTTCCGCCGGCGTCAGCATGGCGCGGAGCAGCGCTTTGATCGTATTGCGCGTGCCGATGACCCAAGCCGCGACCCGGTTGATGCTGCCGTCGAAGAAGTCGAGCCCGATATGCGTTTTGCCCAGCAAATCGCCGTAGACCAGTTCCTTCGCGATATCGAGCAGCTCGTCGTCGAGAATGACGACATGATCGCTGTCCCAGCGCATCGGGCGGCTTACGTGCAGGAGGATTCCGTCCGCGAACAAAGACAAGGACGACAACTTGTTCGAGATCACTTCAGTCGGATGAAAATGACCGGCATCCAGACAAATCAGCTTGTTGTTCTGCAGCCCGTAGCCCATATAAAATTCATGAGAACCGACGACATACGCTTCCGAGCCGATACCGAACAGCTTGCTCTCGACGGCGTCCAGGTTGTGAGCCGGGTTGAGCTCCTCTGCGAACACTTCGTCCAGCGCGTCTTTGAGCCGCTGTCTCGGGCCAAGCCGGTCTGCCGGAATATCTTTGAATCCGTCCGGAACCCATACGTTCGTCACACAAGTTTGGCCCAGCTGTTCTCCGAAGTACGCCCCGATCTTCCGCGACGCCTTGCAGTGGTCGATCCAGAACTGCCGGATAGCCGGGTCCGGATGGCTGAGCGTAAAGCCGTCCTGCGACTTCTCGTGCGAGAAGCAAGTCGGATTAAAGTCAAGACCGAGCCCGTGCTCCTTCGCCCAATCGACCCACGATTCAAAATGCTTCGGCTCGATCCGGTCCAGCTCGACTTTCTCGTCCGTATCCGCGTAGATTGAATGAAGGTTCACTTTATGCTTGCCGGGAATAAGGCTGAACGCCTTCTCCAGATCGGCGCGCAGTTCCTCCGGCGTCCGGGCCGCTCCCGGATAGTTGCCGGTCACCGAGATGCCGCCGGTCAGATCCTGGTCGCGGTTCAGAAAGCCGCGCACGTCGTCCCCTTGCCAGCAATGCATCGAGATTTTAATTTGCGCCAGCCGCTCCAGCGCCCGGTCGACGTCGATTCCATGCTGCGCATACAGTTTCTTGGCTTCTTCGTAGCTGGATTGAATGGTAGGTTCCATATCGATTGTACTCCTTCCGGATAACCCGTGTAGTCTCGTAGCGGGTTCGCTTCCATACTCGTTCGTCAGAGCGGATACGCCATGACTGACATAAGCGCATTCTCCGCCTGGGTGGCATCAAGTCTGCTGTATTGCACGATAACCGGAATGTCGCTGCGCACTTCGATCGCATACGGAACGCCTACGGGAATCGAAGCGCCGTTTTTTTCGAGCAAGCTCGTGCGGATATGTTTCGTACGTCTGCCCGGCACGATAGCGAACAGATCCTCCATCGGGTCCCGGTCTTCGAAATAGATCGTTATCGCAAGCTGCGCATCGTCGGACGAGCAGTTCAGCACACAAATCGACTCATGGCTCGTCAAATCTCCCGAGCTTTTCTCCGGAATGTAGCCGTCCGGGATGATCCAGTGCAAAGCTCCAGCCGCCTTATGGTTCATCGTGATCCCTCCGCGTTTATCGAGTAAATGCCGCCGGCACACCGCCGTCGATCGTCAGCATGCAGCCCGTCGTTTTGTCCGATCGGGACGAAGCGAAGAAGGCAATGCCTTCCGCAATATCTTTCGGGAAAATGTTCACCAGCAACGTCGTCCGTTTCCGGTAATACTCCTCAAGCTGATCCGGTTCGATGCCGTAAGCGGCCGCCCGCTCATTGCGCCAGTTCGAGTTCCAGATCGCCGAGCCTTGCAGGATCGCGTCCGGCAATATCGTATTAACGCGGATGCCGTACTCCCCGCCCTCGGCTGCGATGCAGCGGGCGAGATGGGCTTCCAGCGCTTTGGCGGCGCTGTAGGCGGAGGCGTTTTTGCCGGCATACACCGCATTTTTCGAGGCAATAAACACCATGTTGCCGCCCTGTCCCTGCGTTTTCATCAGCTTGAACGCTTCGCGGGCGACGAGGAAATATCCCGTGCCGAGCACGTTGATGTTCAAGTTCCATTCCTTCAGCGTCGTCTCGTCGAATGGACTGGAGGTCGCCAGCCCCGCGTTGTTGACGATGATGTCCACGCCGCCGTAAGCCAGAGCGGTTTCGGTATAAGCCGCCGCTACGGCCTCTTCGTCCGTTACGTCCATTTTAACTGCAAGAGCCCGGTTGTCGCCGTATTTTTCGTTAATTTCGGAAGCTACTTTCTGCGCTCCCTCCAGATTCAGGTCGGCCAGGACGACATGCGCCCCTTCCGATACGAGGCGGCGTGCCGTTTCGCTGCCGATCCCCCCGGCTCCGCCCGTAATAAACGCCACCTTGCGGGAAAATTCGGCTTCCGGCGGAGCCAGCGTCAGCTTATACAGCTCGAGCGGCCAATACTCCACGTTGTACGACTCGTTCTCGCTCAAACTGACGAAACGTCCGAGCGCCGTCGCTCCTCTCATCACCGCGATCGCGCGGTGGTACAGCGCTCCGCTTATTTGCGACATCGCCCAGCTTTTGCCAGTGTTGATCATGCCGACGCCCGGAATCAGGATAACGCGGGGAGCGGCCTCGAACATAACGTCTCCCTCGTTCTTATTGCGCTCGAAGTAAGCCGCGTATAACTCCTTGTAGGCGGAGATGCCTGCTGCAAGTTTGGCCTTCAAGCCTTCGATGTCGGACGGGTCCGGCGTCCAGTCGATAAGGAGCGGCACGACCTTCGTATGAACGAGATGGTCCGGGCATGCGGCGCCGACCTGGGACAGCTCCGCGCAATCGCAGCTTCCTGCAAATTGCAGCACATCCTCGCCGTCGTCGAAAGAGAGGATCATTTTTTTCGTATCGCTGACCGCTCCACGGACAGCCGGCATCACTTGCGCAGCGATATCGCGGCGCACATCGGCCGGCAGCGCCTCGTGCTTCACTCCTCCGAACAGCTTCGCCTCGTCGACGCGCGCTTCGATATAACGCTCGGCTTCGTTGATGATCGCGATCGTTTTCTCGTAGCAGGCTTCCGCCGTATCGCCCCAAGTGACGAGACCGTGTTTCTCCATCAGCACGAGCTCCGCCTTCGGATTGGCCAATACGCCTTCGGCGATCATCTTGGAGAGCGTAAAGCCCGGACGTACATACGGCACCCAGACGAACCGGTCGCCATATATTTCGCGTGCCGCCTGCTTGCCGTTATCCGCGCAGCACAAGCTGATAATCGCATCCGGATGCGTGTGGTCCACATGCTTAAACGGCAGGAACGCGTGCAGCAGCGTCTCGATCGAAGCGCGCGGATGTTTGGCATCGATCATGCAGTGCGCCAAATAACCGACCATCTCCTCGTCGGACATCTCCGGCCGCTCGAACAACGGACGGATGTCGTCCATCCGCAGCCCCGTGAAATTGCCGGCCTTCATCGTCGCGAGGTCGGAGCCGCTGCCCTTCACATACATCACTTCCACCTCGCGGCCGCGAAAATCGCGCACCGTCGTCTTGCTCGACGTATTGCCGCCTCCCCAATTGCATACACGACGGTCGGCCCCGATCAGATTCGACCGGTAAACGAGCTGATCAAGCCCTTCTTGCAGCTGCGATGCTTTCGTGTTGTCCCACAAGCTTTGTACCATCGTTCTCCTCCACCTTGCGTTTGTTTTGTTTATGCTTGTTTTCACTATATCATTTTTGTTTGTTTTTGAATATGCTTATTTTCAAAACAAAACGGAAATTTTTTGCGGGAAAAGTCTTGTTTTGTTCAACACCTTTGCCGCATCGCACATCCCCCGGGTAAACGGCAGCTTACCGGTGAGTCGAGAGCGTTCCGCTCCCTCTCCCAAACGTATACGGATACGCGCCGGCCTGCAAAGAAATAAGAGATGCTGGCACCCTTTATTTTCAGCATATCGGGAAGACGGAGAGGCATAGAAGCGGTTTGCATCCCTTATTTCAACCTGTTGGTCGTGTCTGCACCCGTTTCTCCGATTTTAACAGCTCCAAACCGCTCCTGTTCCGTGCCCAAGGGTTTTCGGACCAAATAGGGGACAAACCACTCTTAACCGACATCGGCTCCGGCTCCAGCTCCTACTCCTGCTCCTGCACATCTCCCGTCAAAAGTCCCCGTTCATACACCGGCTGTCCATATTGCTCGCAAACCGGCGGATGCACAAGGCCGAACTTTCACGATAACGTTCCTGCACCCGCACAAAAAGAAAAAGCCGCGTCCACCGCCAAAAAGGCAATCAACGAAGCTTTTCTCCCCGCCTCATATGTCCAGCGTTTCGCAAATGCAGGCGAAAATCCGGTCGTGGCCGATCTGCAAAAAATGAATCGAGTCATAAAACCAGCCCGAAATATCGACTCCCTCCCGCCATTCCGCTTCGATCCAGCGCTCCGCATCGGCCAGCGGAAGCCCGCGCTCCGCCGCGAGTTCGCGCAGCGTATCGTTGAACCGGGCGAACGGCTCCGGGAACCCGTCATCCTTCATCGGACTGTGCCAGCCGTACGTCTCGCCCGATAACGCGGATACCGGACCGCTCGTCCACAAAACAGAGGCGCTGCCCAGCTCACCGGCTTTATCGAGAATGCGCTCCAGATCGGCTCTGTACCGCTCCAGGGGGACCGGACGTTTCCAGTCATTAATGCCGTAGTTCAGCAGGAGCAGATCCGGTTGATGGGCGGCGACCAGCGTATCGAACGCCTCCAGTGCTTGCGGAGCCGTCCAGCCGCCCTTGCCGGAATTCACTACGACGGCTTGCGGATTCAGCTGATGCAGCCGTCTGCGAAGCTGCATCACCCACGATCCGCGGATTAGCTCGGGATTCATGGCGGACTCCCGGGCTTCGTACCAGCCTTCGGCCACACTTCCATACGTCCAGCTGTCTCCAAGCGCAACTACGGTTATCGGTTCCCCGTTCGTCAATTTCCGTCTCCAATGGAGTGAATCGTTCGTTTTCCCGTTCATCCCATGTACCGTCCTTTCGTATTCGGGGACGTATCCCTCGGCTTCCCTCATTATAGAGGCATCCGATTCGCCGAGAAAGCGGTTCCGCACCATCTTCACACGATATTCACGGGCATTGGAGAACAAAAAAAAGCCTTCAATCCCGCCGGAGGGCGGGACGAAGACCGGGTCCGGCATGATAGAAGGCCGAATGGCAGTTCCGAACCGGTTAACAAAACCGATTAAAGTTTGTTAAACACGTCGGTCAGAACCGGTACTATTTGCGATTTGCGCGATACGACGCCTCTCAGCTCCGCTTTGTTGTCCGCGAGCGTTACGTTGTAGGCTTTCTCAACCGCGTGCGCGGCGCGGCCAAGCGCAACGCCTACCGAATCGTTATTGAGAATGTCCGTAACAACGAACAGGAACAAATCGAGCCCTTTCGAAGCGATGATCGCTTCAAGAGCCGTTTCCAGCTCGGCCTGACGGGACAACACGTCGTTAACGTCCACAGCGTTAACTTGCGCGATCTCGACTTTGTACGTGCCCATTTGGAACTCTTTCGCATCGAGGGATACGAGCTCGGCGATCGTTTTGTCGCCCAGGTCCGCTCCGGCTTTCAGCATCTCGAGACCGTAGCTGTCAGCGTCCACCCCGGCGATAGCGGCAAGCTCCCGCGCTGCCGCGACGTCTTCCTGCGTGCAGGTCGGCGATTTGAACAGCAGCGAGTCGGAGATAATCGCCGACAGCATCAGGCCGGCAATCTCCGGACGAATCGAAACGCCGTTTTCCTTATACAATTTGTTCAGGATCGTCGCTGTGCAGCCGACAGGCTCGGCACGGTAATACAGCGGGCCGCTCGTCTCGAAATTCGCAATCCGGTGATGGTCGATCACTTCGGCTACACGGACTTGTTCGATATCGCTGGCGCTTTGCTGGCGCTCGTTATGGTCAACCAAAATGACGGTTTTCGTCTCGTTCGCTACAGTCCCGACAAGACGGGGCGCCTCGGCTTTGAACTTGTCGAGAGCGAATTGCGTCTCGCCGTTGACGTCTCCGAGCCGGACAGCCTCTACGGCCTGCCCCAGTTCGGTTTTCAGCGCAGCGTAAGCGATAGCGGAACAAATCGAGTCCGTATCCGGATTTTTGTGTCCAAAAATTAATGTTTTCTCCATCGTCTGGCTCCTTCGTTTTGTGAATTGGTAGGAGGGGTCTGCTCCAGCCCCAACAATCGATAAGTACAAAAAACTCTACTAGATATAGTACCATTAATTCGTTCCACCGCAACTATATTCGCCAAAAAAGGAACGGCACCTCCTCGATTATAGCTTATAATTCATTTTATTCCTATCCCTTTACAGAGATTAATTTAGCATAAGTTCCCATTACCCTTCAGGTTTGCCTTCGCCCCCCACCTATGCATGCGGGCTCTAAGCAAAATGAGTGTCTCGGGTACCCTCTACTTTCGTCTTTATCTGACCTGGAACCATAACGAAAAAAGCCTGCGCACCGTCCGCAGACTTCTTCGATACAATTACGACGCGCCAATCACCAGAGAAATTTCGTGTACACCCAGCTTCCAAGCAATACGACTACACCAAGCGTCAAGTTCAGCCAAGCGGAAATGAGAGCGGCTTTGCGTTCCCTCATCATCTTCCCGTCTTTATAGACCGTTGCGTCCATGTACAAGATAAAGACGCCGCTCGCGATAAATAATATGACGATGTAATGCAAATATCCGATGTACGTGTTCCCGCCAAACATGAGCCGCCCTCCTTCGCGTTTACGCCATCAAGCCCTCACGCTGTCAAGCTGTCAACGCCAAGCCATCAAACCGTCAACAGCCAAACCGGCAAAACCGCAAGCTATCGAGTCATCAAGCCGTCAAGTCGTCTTGCTGCCGACCCTGCGTATGCTGTTGCTCACTTCCAGCTCGATCTCCAGCGTTCTGTACAGCTCCTCCCATCGCTCCTTCGTGCGGACCTCGCTGGCCCAGTAACCGGGTCTTTTCGCTCTGACATACTCCCCGAAGCCGAATATATCGGACCCCCGCTGCTGGGTTTTGCGGATCAGATTGCGGTATTCCTTCGCCCCGTTCTCATTAATCTGACGTTCGATCTGCCCGATAATGTAGGCGTCCAGCTCGACCTGCTCGCTCGACTTCTCGGATAAGTTCCCTTCGGTATGGATTCTCAATTTCATTACAGGCTTGCCGTCGCGGATCTCGACCTTCGTCCGCGATTTCCGGTGAGTCGCCTGATACATGACCGTCGTTTCCGAATCCGGAATATGTACGACTACACCGTAACCTCCAGGGGACAATCCCTTAATCCCCATAAATCCGGCGATCTCCAGAGGTTCGGTCGTTCCAACCAGCTTATCCGCGCGGAAATAGGCGAGTCCCGCAATCTCGATATTTTCCGCCTCAAGCAGCTTGATATACGGCAGAAAAGGGTCCGTCCCTTTCGAGGAGCCGGCAGACCAGAACCGGCCTGCGAAGATGTTCGGCAGTTTGCCCATCTGCACCGCATGCTCCATCGTGTTCAGCAAGTAAAGCGGCGGCAGCCGTTCCAATTGGGGGGTCAGTCCCATCAGATCACTTGCTTTCCCTTCCGATATGGCGATCCACGTCGTCCTCCGTACCTCCGTGTTGCGGCGCAAATAATCGTTTATATTGGCGAGCCCCTGCTTCGCCAGCTCCTTGGAGATGACGATCACCCGCAGATGTCCCCAGAACAGCCGGTCCGCCATCTTCTGCTGCAAATTCATGATCGCATCGTCCATCGTATGCCCGACCACTTCAAGCACCCAAATCGGCTTCTGTCCGGGCTGCGACCCGCCGCCGGCGTCGCTTGGTCCGAGCGGAATCCGGCCGGGAACGGCGATTTGCGCGGTTAACCGGATCGGGTCCGTCTTCGGCTTCGGAAATGCTTCTCCGACATGCGTAATATTCTCGTCTTGGCCGCTTATCTCGTGCGTTTCGGTATCGATGCCGATTCCGAGCACCATCGCCCGCTCTTCGATCTCCAGCCTGTCCCAGCAGCCGCTGAGCAGGGAACAGACGATCCAGGCCGCAGCCGCGCGAAGAGCCAATCTACTTAACCGGCTGGGAAGAAACGGACGGGGTTGGTTCGGCTCCTTTTCGATCCGTCGTCCGGTTGCGGTCATCGGTTTTGCCACCTCCTTTTTTGCGAAAAATCGCCACGAGCAGCAGAAAAAGCGGGTAGACGAAAGTCAGTACAAGTCCGATCCGCCCGACCATGCTGATAATCTCGTACATTTGGAGCACATTTTTCGGATACATGGCCATCACGAACACATACGGCAGCAGCATCATCGAGAACAGCTTGTGATCGTTCAGGCGGAACAGCTGGCTGAGCGCATGAATCGTAAAGTAATGGGCGGACAGCAAGGTCGTGAACACGGCCGTCACCCAGATCGCCAGAAATGCGGCGTCAAGCCTTTCCAAAATATTGGCGGGAAGCGAAGTCACCTTGGCCAGCTCCAGCGTAGGCCACAGCAGCTTATTCGTCTCCTCCGGGCCGAAGACGGCCAAGGTGGCGATCACGATCAGCAAGTACAAACCGCCCGAAATCGCGATTCCCCAGAATGAAGCCCGCATCGCCTTGCCTGGTGAGCGCATCGCCGGAATAACAAGCGTCATTACGAACGAGCCTTGAAACAACGCCGCGATGATCAAAATCCCGTGCAGCATCCCTGCCGTACTTTCCCCCCACACCGGCTGCAGGTACAGCAGGTTGGCGTTTTTGAGCGACAGTGCGATGATGACCATCGCCGGAAACAAAATGAGCGGAAAGTAAAACTGGTGGATGTACGCGAACGTGGCCAAACTGTTGCGGGTCGACAACGCGGCGAGCAGCAGCATGACGATGACCGTCACATCCAGCGGCGTCTTCTTAAGTACGGACGTAATGACCACTTCGCCGAATTCGCGGGCGGTCATCGCCGTCAGCACTCCGAAAAAAACGATAATGCACACGGTCCCGAGCCGGGCAGGCCACTTGCCGATCAGCTCTTCGCTGTATTGAACGATGGTCTGTTTCGGAAACCGCTGACCGAGCTTCGTAATCAGCAGCAAGCTGACCAGAGCCGTCACAACTGCAACAGCCGTCACCATCGGACCGCCCGTTCCGCCGGCCCGCGAGGCGAACAACGGAAGCGGCAGCACCCCGACCCCGATGATCGTGCTAATAACGATGATCGCCGCTTGGATTTCCGTGATTTGACGCGGATTGTCCTTCATGACCTTCCCCCGATTCGTTTCGTACGGGAAGCGGATCGAGCACATTATGCTTCGAATGTTCCAGCTCGTGCATCCGTTTCTCCGACAGTCTTGTATCATCGCCCGGCTGCAGCATGGCGGGACGCCGCTTCATCCACCAGAGCGGAGCCCGGAACAAGGAATCCTTCATCCCTTCATAGTCGCCCGGGACGATCGGGCTGAGGTACGGCACGCCGAACGATTTCAGCGACAACATATGATTGGCGATAAAGATCAGCCCGACCATGACGCCATACAGCCCGAACATGCCGGAAGCGATAATGATCGGGAATCTTAACAGCCTTAAGGCAAGCGCGGCATTGTAAGCCGGCGTCGCGAAAGAACCGATCGTCGTTAAGGCGATGACGACGACCGTGATCGGGCTGACGAAGCCGGCTGCTACCGCGGCTTGGCCGACGACGAGCACGCCTACGATCGACAGTGCGCCGCCTACCTGCTGCGGCAGCCGGATCGTCGCTTCGCGAAGCACTTCCATGGATATTTCCATAATCAGCACTTCGACGACGGCCGGGAAAGGAACGCCCGCCCTTCCGCCTGCGACGGCAACAGCGAACTCCGTAGGGATAAGCTCCGGGTTAAACGAAATAATCGCCACGTACAAGGAAGGAAAAACAAGTGAGAACAGCAGCGCAAGCAGCCGGGCAAGCCGGATGAAGCTGACCAGCAGAAACCGTTCCGCATAGTCTTCGCTCGTCTGGTAAAATTGGGTGAACACGGTCGGCACGATCAACGCCATCGGCGATCCGTCGACGATCAGGATGACGCGCCCCTCCAACAAATTCGCAACCGCCTTGTCGGGACGTTCCGTCAACTGCACTTGGGGAAACGGCGAATAGTGGTTGTCTTCGATCAATTGCTCCAAATACCCGGAATCCAAAATCCCGTCTATGTCGATCAGCGACAGCCGGTGCATCACTTCATCCAGCAGCTTTCGGTTCGTTATGCCGTCCATGTAACATACCGCCACGGCAGAGCGGGTCCGCTTGCCCAGCTTCAGCGTCTTGATCCGCAGATCGGGCGATTGAAGCCGGTAGCGGATCAGCGACAGATTGGTCGAGATCGGCTCGATGAAGCCTTCCCTCGGACCGCGAATAACCTGCTCCGTCTCGGGCTGGTCGATCGCTCGCTTCTCGATATTGCGCGTACCGAATACGCAGATTTCGTCCGAGCCTTCCACATGCACGATCGTACTTCCGCCGAGCAGCTCTTCCGACACCGCTTCGCGGTCTTTAACTGTAAAGCCGTCGCTGGCGAACAAGAAGTCGTTCATCAGTTGCCGGGTCAGCTTGTCGCCGCGAAGCTTGGCCGTCTCCTGCCGGTTGCCGATCGTCATGAGCGACTTCAGTATTTCCTTGTGAGCTCCGTCGGTCAGATGAGTAAAATAACAAATAACGGCGGGCGTATCCCCCATCACATGGAACGTGCGAATCACGAAGTCGTCGCTTTGCCCGAGACACTGTTCCAAATAACCAATCGTATGCTCGATCCGTTTCGTAACCGGAGAGCGGTTCGGCTCTTGGGGACGGGTTTGCCCATACGGGGCCGCATATTTCCTTTGACGCCGTTTCGGCTTTTGCCAGGGAAACCGGAACATCCGAACACCTCCGTTCTGCGGATGATAGACGAACAAGATCGAAAAAGCTCCATATCCCTGTTAGTATGGTGACCCGCTCTGGAAGTTTATTCATGAGAGCCGAAGAGATTCGGCAAAGAAACGCAAAAAAAGATGTCGAAAAAAGAAACATCTGCGTACCGTTAACGTATGAATGTTTCGAAACCTATATCGTTCGTTTCCGGACAGCCGTCTTTGTCTGGAGGAAAAGTCGGAGAGGAGAATTGTTTTGCTGCAAAAAACGCACAGCGCCGCCGGACTCGTCGCTGCTGAAATCGTACTCGTCTACCGGGACGTGCCGTTTTTGTCCTGGGAGGCTGCGGGGGCTGTGCTGCTCGGCTGCTTGGCCGGAACTTTGGCCGACGTGGATAAGCAGGGATCGACGATGGCCAAGGTGCTGTTCCCGCTGTCGGCGCTGCTTAAGCTGATTAACGTGAAGCACCGGACGCTGACCCATTCGATCTTATGTATCGCCGCCTTGTCGTTCGTCGCGGCCCCCTTGCCCGATTTGTATTACCTCGTATTTCTGGCCGCCTACGCTTCCCATCCGCTGATCGATTTGCTGAACGATAACGGGGTCCAGCTGTTTTGGCCGATTAAAGGCAAAATTCGTCTCCTGCCGAAATGGCTGGCGATCGATACCGGATCTACCGGAGAAACGGTCATCCGCTGGATGCTGCTTGCCGTCAGCTTGTGGATTCCGCTGTCGACGATCCGGTTCGGACTGCTAGGCTAAGGCTTAGCGAAAAACGCCGGAGCTTGTCGCCCTCCGCCGCTCCGGCCGCGTCGTCCGAAGAAAGAGGGCCGCTGCCGGACCGCCCGGGCGATGATGTTCGGCCGAATCCGGCAGCATAGGGGCCGGTTCTCCCTTTCTGATTGTTCGGGATAGAATTGGAAATATCGGTGCATAGTAATTCATGACAATCGCGCCGATAAGGAGACTTTCCCGATGAGCTACCGCCTCGCCCTGCAAACGGATGTGCACGAATTAACCGACCGGTTCCACGTTACACAGGTGCTCGCCTTCCATGAACGAAATAGCGAGATCGCGCCCACCGGGCTTGTTGCCGCGATATTCGGAAAGCAGTCCGAACGTTTGCTGGACGAGTGCCGCTGGGGGTTGATGCCTTACTGGGCCAAAGCGTCCGTTCAGGCCGATACCCGTTCGGCCCTGACGAATAAATCGTTCGATTATATGCTGAAAAGACAACGCTGCATCATTCCTTGCAGCTCCTATTACAGCGTGACCCCCGGACAACGCGGCCGCAAGCCGGAACGTCGCCTGCTCCATAAGGGACGCCTGCTGGCCATCGCCGGCGTATACGACCTGTACAAAAATCCGTACGGCGAGGAGCTCCGGACGTGTACGATCTTGTCCGTTCCGGCGAGATCCGCCGGCCAGGACGGACCGGTGCCGATGCTGCTCAGTCCTGCTCAGATGGACGCATGGCTCTCTACCGAATTTTTGGCTAAAGGCGATTTGGTGGAGATGGTCGAGGACATCGCAGCGATTCAGCCGGAAACGGCCGGACAGCAAAAAGACCAAGTGACCACCCCCAACGAACGACTCGCGACGACACGTACCGCGCTGACTCGACAAGGGAAATAACCCTTCTCCGCTTTAGTACGGTGAAGAACTTGAACTTAAAGACACTTAAAGATACCTGACGTGTCAAAAAAAGGGACATCCACGTAGCGGAATGCCCCTTTTTCTTTCTTCCATACCGTTAACCAGCCAAACCAAACCAAACAATCGTTTCGTATCCGCACCTTGTCCGAAGTACCGCTTGCTCGCCTTATTGTGCGGAATAACCGCCGTCGATCGGAAGCTCGATGCCGGTAATATACGAAGACTCGTCCGATGCGAGGAACAGCGCACCCGCCGCAATATCTTCCGGAGCTCCGAGACGGGGCAGCGGAGTCTGCGCCTGGAACCACTGCTTCATTTTCTCGTCGGCCATCAAGTCCACAGTCATCGGCGTAGCGATATAGCCGGGGTGAATCGAGTTGGCCCGGATATTAAACTTGGCGTAATCGATCGCCGTCGCCTTGGTCAGCAGACGGACCGCCCCTTTGCTCGCCGTATAAGCGCCGGCTCCGCTTCCTCCGGTTAAGCCCGCGATCGAGGAGATGTTGATGATTGAACCGCCGCCGTTTTGAATCATATGAGGAATGACGTGTTTTTGCCCCAAAAACGTTCCCGTCAAATTGATATTCATAATCCGGTTCCACTCTTCCACCGTCATGTCGAGCAGCGGAGTCGCCCCGGAAATGCCGGCGTTATTAACCAGAATATCGATTTTGCCGAACTGCTTGACGGTTTCGCCGACGATGTGAACCCATTCTTCCTCCTGGGATACGTCTTGCCGGAAGCCGATCGCTTCCCCCCCGTTTTGCTTAATCTCGGCCACCACTTGCTGAATTTTGTCTTCCTGGATATCCGAGATGGCGACCTTGGCCCCTTCTTTGGCGAACAAGAGCGCATCCGCTTTCCCCATACCGCCGCCTGCACCAGTAATCAACGCTACTTTTCCTTGTAATCTTCCCATACCGGATGACCTCCCTGGGTGTCTTGTGTAGTCTAAGATCCGAATGCCTGGGCTCGCTTCGCCCGAAATGTTCCTCTCACACAGCCAAAACTGTTCTTCGTTCTTACAAAGTAAGTCCGCCGTCAATCGTCATGATCGAACCGGTCATATAACTGGCCTTGTCCGACGCCAGGAAGGCGACCGCTTCCGCCATCTCCTCCGGCTGGGCGTAACGTCCCATTCTCATGTTGGACACTTCCTCCGGAACGTAGCCGGACTGCTCGAGCATTTTCGGCACGCTGGCCGTCAGCGCCGTTTGCACGCCTCCCGGACAGATTGCATTGACGCGGATGCCTTTTTTGACATATTCGAGCGCCGCCGATTTGGTCAGTCCGACAACCGCATGCTTGCTGGCCGAATAAGCCGCGACGCTGTGCTCGCTGCGAATCCCGGCTGTAGACGCCGTATTAATAATGCTGCCGCTGCCTTGGCGCTCCATCACTTTCAGCACATATTTCAGGCCAAGGAAAACCCCCTTCACATTAACAGCCATGACACGGTCGAATTCGGATTCCTCGATATCGCTTAGCATAGAGAACTTCTGGATAATTCCAGCATTATTAAAGAAAACGTCGATACGTCCGAAAGTGTCCACTGCCGTATTCACATATCGCTGCACATCCTCGCTGACCGCAACGTTGGCCTGTACGAATATCCCTTCCCCGCCCTGCTCCCGGATCAGCCGGAGCGTCTCCTCGCCGGACTCGGCGTTGTAATCGACCAGTACAACCTTCGCCCCGCCTGCGGCGAGCTTTATAGCGCTGGCCCGGCCAATCCCGCTGCCTGCACCTGTAATCAATGCGATTTGATTCGAATGTGTCATTCTGATTCTCCCCTCTCGCAATGCTTGAGTTGTGATATTATGTCTATCACTATGATAGTCATTATATCATCACTACCTATCCGGATACAATCGAACAATTTTCAGACTTCCATTGACTTTGCACAGGTTGTCTGCTAGCATGACCTCGACTATATCTCAAGCATAAGGGGCGGTTGCGGGTATGGACCCCAAAAGCAGATGGGAACAAGAACGGCAGGAAAGCAAAAAACAGCGGGAATTAAGCATGATGGAAGCCGCGGAACGCGTATTTATCCGCAAAGGGCTGGAGAAAGCGACGATGCAGGATATCGCTGCAGAAGACAACGTCGGAGTCGCTACCGTATTCCGTTATTTTCCGAGAAAGGAAAAGCTGATCGTCGCCGTCGCCGCAAAACGGATCGAAGATCAGGTCGCCGTCTTCCAATCCGTTGCCGATATGCCCGGAACGTGCCTCGACAAGCTCGGCAAGCTGTTCGATATATTCATCTCCTTTACGGAGCCGAAATATGTAGAGAGCATGCGGATGCTGGAAGCTTTTGAAAATTACGCGGCGCTCTCCACCGAACCGCTCGAAGATATCGCCTTATATAATCAGGCGCATCACCAGGTATCCGCTATTTTTTCCACGATTATCGAAGACGGCCTTCACGACGGTTCGATCCGCTCCGATATTCCGGTTCAGGAGACGTTGTCCACGCTTGCGAATACGATGGGCATTTTCTCCAAAAAGCTAAGCTTGCAGAAAAACATCATCATGCTCGAATCGGACCTCCCTCCCGAAACGCAGCTTTTATTGCTGAAGCGGATTTTTCTCGATTATTTGAAAGCGCCCGTCGCTGATCGCAGCTAAACCAGCGTTGCTGTACATTCGGTACGTATGTCGCAAGCACGAATAAACCTCCGAAGCCGTTTTCGAGTAACTTTCGAGTAACGGACTCGGAGGTTTATTATTTTTTTAGCTATCCGATCAGCGAACCTGCGGCACATCCAGCCATACGCCGCCCCGCTCCACAGCCTGCTGGGCGATTAAGCCGGGCAGCGTATATTCCATCGCTTTGTAGACGTCGATGCGGGGAGGCGTTCCGCTCTCCAGCGCTTCGATAAAATCGCGGATCAAGTAATACTCCGAAGTCCCGTGGCCGCCCTTCGTCGCTTCCTCAGGCGCGTTCGGATCGCTGATCTCGCAGCGCATCGGCTGAGCGGTCTCCCCGTATTCCGGGTGATCCTCGACATAGATCCAGCCGTCGCTGCCGTAGCCGAGACGTCCGTTCTCAATCTGGCCTTTCGATCCGTACAGCGCAAAATGTCCTGTCGCCGGCTTGCGCGGAGCGACCGAGCTGCGCAACAGTTTGATCGTAGCGCCCCGTGCGGTCTCGAACAGCGCCACCTGCATATCGGTACAGCCAACGCCGCCGGCGGGCAATACGGTCTTGGACGTTCCCGAACCGGTTGCGCGCACAATCCGGTCGTCCATCATCTCCAGCAGCGGTCCCAGCGAGTGGGAGCAATAATGAAGCGGCGGCCTGCGGTCGCGCCAGTACGCCTGACCGGTCGCCGGATCGATGATCCGGTCGCGGATTTCGTGCACATAGTCGCCCTCGGCGTAAAAGATCGTGCCGAACAATCCATCCCGCACCCATTTCCTCCACGTTTGCATGAAATGGAAATAGATCGTATTTTCCGCCATCATGTACGTTCGGCCCGTGCGCTCGACCGCCTCGATAATCCGGAAGCAATCCTCCACGGTAGACGCCGCCGTCACTTCGCATAGCACATGCTTGCCCGCTTCCAGCGCGGCAATCGTCTGAGCCGCATGAAAAGGCACCGGCGTGCCGATCATGACGATGTCCACATCGGATTCGAGCATCCGCTCAAATGAATCGAAACGTCCCGCTTCGGCGACACCCAGCTCGTTGCCTGCGCGTTCGAGCAGCCCGCTGTCGGTATCGCATACCGCCGTCACCCGGATTTGCGGATGATGCATATAAGCCGCAGAACGGCGGGAGCCGCCCAGTCCGACCAGGCCCATTTTCCATACTTTACTCATTCGAGCTTACCTCCCTATATGCCGCCGTACGGCCCCGGATGCCGTATCGTCTGTCCGGCAAAGCAGCTTCCTCCGCCGATCCAGGCGCAAAGTGCAAGCGGCACGTTTTCTTCAAAATGCAAGCTGGCCTCCGTCTACGACAATCGTTTCCCCTGTGATGAAAGCAGCATCATCCGAGGCGAGGAAAGCGAAGACGCCGGAGATATCCTCCGGTTTGCCGACCCGGCCGAGCGGAATTTTCGTCTTGATGTAGTTTTCAATAAATTCCGGACTGTCGATCGCGGCCGACATCGGGGTTTGAATATAACCCGGGCATACAGCGTTCACGCGGATTCCGCTGACTCCAAGCTCCAGCGCCATCGTTTTCGTCAGCAGGACGACCCCGCCCTTCGAGGCGTTGTAGTGCGCGTAGTTCGCTTCGCCGACCAGCCCGTTGGTGGACGCCATATTCAGAATGACGCCTCCGCCTTGCGCCGCCATCCGTTTGGCCACACTCTGGGCTACCCAGAACATGCCGTTCAGGTTGACGTCGATTATTTTCTTCCAGTTGTCCGGCTTGATCTCAAGTACCGGCTCCTCCCAGGCGATACCGGCATTGTTCACCAGCACATCGATCCGTCCGAAACGTTCGGCCACTGCGCTCACCGCTCGCTCGACCTGCTCCGCGTCCGATACGTCGACCACGAGGCTTTGGACGATCGTGCCTTTTGCAGCAAGCTCCGAAGCCGCCTCATTCAAGTCGGCCTCCACATTGGACAACAGCGCAAGCGACGCTCCTTCATCCGCGAATCTCTCCGCTATCGCTCTGCCGATTCCGCGGCCGGCTCCGGTGATCAGCACGACTTTACCTTCAAATCTGTTCATCTGCAGCTCCTCCTTTCCCGATCAATCGCGGGTTTTGGCGATAACGTCGATCTCCACGAGGATTCCGTCGAGCGCCCCTCCGAAACAAGTGCGGGCCGGCATCGGCTCCGAAAAATGGGTGCGGTACATCTCGTTAAATCTGGAGAAATCGTTCATGTCGGCCAAAATCACGTTCACCTTGACGACGTCGTCCATCGTGCAGCCTGCCGCCTCCAAAATGCCTTTTATATTTTGCAAAGTAAGATCGGTCTGTTCCTCGATCGTCTCCCCGATGACGCGGCCTTCCAAATCGAGCGGGCCTTGGCCGGATACGAAAAGGAACCCTCCCGATACGATTCCTTGCGAATAAGGTCCATCCCCGGGGGACGCTTCCTGCGTTCGAATCGCTTTTCTCATCTGTCATTCTCCTCGCATAGGATGGAATACTCCGCACCACGCGGCGATCGTTCTCGCGTAAATCTCCGTCAGGTGGAGCAGCGAGTCGATCTCGACATATTCGTCCGCCGCATGCGCATTGGCGCCTGAAGGCCCGATGATGACGGCCGGTGTCGGACTGTGCAAATTAAACATAAACGCGTCGCAGGCGAATGGCGCTCCCTTCACGAGAGGCTCCGACCCGCATACGCTTCTCGCTTCGTCCTCCAGGACGGAGAGCAGCGGGAAGTCCGGGGCGACCTCGGAACCCGGCAGGAAGCGGATCACCTTGCGGAATTCGGGAATGGCCGCATCGCCCCCGAACATCTCCGTATACCCGCCGATCAGCTCCTGCTGCAGCTGCTCCTCCGTCACGCCGGGGTAACATTCCACCCAGATGTCGATATCGCATCGTTCCGGACCGACGTCGCACAGCTCGGCCTGCAGATCGCCGGCCTCGGCCCGGGTCGGGATAATCGGCATCTCGGATACGGCCGCATACCACGGCGCGGGTCCGGGCTTACAGCTTCGCTCCTGCTCATGCTTCTGCAGAAAGACAAGAAACTTGCCGGCGTCGAACAACGGATTGACAAGCGTCTCTCCGCTGAACGACAGCCCCGTCTTCCCCCGGAACGTGACGCGCCACAAGGCGCCGCCGCGGGTTGCCGGACAGATCGCCAGATTGGTCGGCTCCGGAATGATCGCCGCATCGGCGTTGTAGCCCATCAGACGGCCGGCGAGCGTTCCGTTCGCACCGCCGAACTCTTCGTCCACGACGGATTCGATCGTAACGTCGCCGCCCGGCTGAATGCCGAGCTCGATCAGACACCGCACCGCCATAATCGAGGCCGCCAATCCGCCCTTCATATCGAACGAACCGAGACCGAACAGCTTGCCGTCCGACTCATACGGCTCCCAAGGCGAGCGGGACCAGCCGGGGGCGACGACCGCCGTATCCGCATGACTCGAGAACAGCAGCGAACGTCCGTCTCCTTTCCCCCTCCAGATGCCGGCGACATTGGGCCGATCCGAATAGTCCTTGCCCGGAAAATACGCCTCATGGCTTCGGAAGCCCGGCGCCTCCTCCGGCGAATATAACTCCGTTTCGAGCCCCAGACGCTCCAGCACGCCGGCGATATGCCGCTGGCACTCCTTCTCCGTCCCGTCCGTCACCCGATTCACGGTATCGTACCGGATCAGATCCGACACGAGTCCGATAACGGCGGGGCGGTTGTCCCGGACCCACCGGGAGATGCGTTGTTCCAGTTGTCGGCTGTCCAATAAAACCCTCCTTTCCCGGTACGGCTGCGGCGGGCGCGGCCGTACCGGTCTGATGCGATCATTTCTGCTTCAGCAGCTCCAGCCGTTTGCGGCGAATCTCATCGTTATGCCGGTCCGTAATCCTTCTCATCCCCTCGCCGATCGCATTCCACGCCATGTCCGGGAACGTGGCGCGGTAATCGTTCGATTCGGAGCCGCGGTAGCCCCAGACGAGAATTTTGCGTGCTCCGGCGTCGTAAGCGGCGTCGGTCGCCCAAATGATCTCTTCTTCACGGCCGGGAGGCGTAGCGTATCCTTGTATCCAGATGTTGTGATCCTTATTGTGCTTTTTGCATACGTCCAGATTGAGCTTTGTTTTTTCGTACACGAAATCGTACGGATGCACATCTTTTTGGCCGAGCCAGTACGGATCGGAGCCGATGTTCTCCAGCGTATCCAGCCCGCAGATCTGTTCGATCGAGTCGAGGTTGATGCCGTAAGAACCGCCGAGCATGACGCAGACGATGTTCTCCATTTCCTTCTTCTTGCTGTACTCCGTCACCTCGCGGAAATAGTCGACGACCGACCAGATCCGGAACTCTTCAACCTGCTCGTCGAACTGCTCCGGCATATCTTTGCCGTATTTGTCCCGGAACAACGATTTGCACCGGCTGCAGGCGCACGTGAATACTTTCGGCTTGCCGTTTTCCATCGACTTGGCCGCAAGGTGCGGCTCGTCCCAGAATATGCTTTTGCCGCCGATATCCAGCACCACATCGATCCATTCCTTCGTAAACTTGCGGAAATCCGGGCTGTTCAGGCAGGCGCGGACCGGATCGACCGAACCGTCCGAATACACTTGATGGCTGTCCGGGTAATAGGCGAGAAAATGCGATTTGTCTCCCGGAGGGCCGCCAAGGCCCCAGTTGTCGACCCAGACGTCCAGCCCGTGCCCTTCGGTGATTTGAATGATTTCCTTCATAATCCGGCGGTGGCGGTCCCAGTCGGTATGGGAGAACATGTGCACGACCAGGTTGAAGTGATTGTTTACGATGTCTCGCATATCGGTTTCTACGTGGCGCAATATCCGGTTGCCGTGGTAAGCAACGCCTTTTATCAACTTATCCGGTTGATGATGGATCATATCGGTTTGGCTCCTTTAAATTTGGATTTTGGAAAATCGGCAACCCGCCGATGCGATGCGATACGCTTCGGTGCGGTACAATGCGCCGCGATACGCCCAAACCGGCTACCTAGCGCACTTTCCCTCGGGCGCTTACGTTCCAGAACGATTCAAACTGTCCGTCGCGGGTGACGGCCACCCGGTCGGTCAAGTTCACGACGGCGCAGCAGTGAACCGGAATAAAATCGAGAATGTCTCCGATCGCCAGCCCCTGCTCCTCCGGCGCCAGCTTCAACATGCCGTGCTCTTCGGTCAGCCACTCGAGCGTGATGCCCGGACGTCCCGGCACGTAACCGCGTCCGGTTCCAAGCGGCGAGTCTTCCCCGTCGCTGGAAAATACTTTCGTACCGGCGTCGATGACGGCGCGGTCCGGAGCCGGGCGGCTGATGACGGTCGCTCGTACGGTTAGCGCGCAGCGCTCCAGCTCGTGGGCGCCCAGCTTCACCTGCATCAGGTCGCCGAACACGTAGGTGCCGGGACGCAGCTCGTTCGCCCCGGGGATCGCCGCGGCGAACGAGCTTGACGGCGTCGAGCCGACGCTGACGACGGTTACCGGATATCCGGCTTCGCGCAGTTGCTCCGCCATCCGGGCGGACGTGCCGACTTCCCGCTCGGCGGTCCGGCGGATCGCCTCGGGGTCCGGCACATCGTACGACTGGCCGGCGAACGTCAGCAGCCCTTTCAGACGAAGCCACGGATGGGAAGCGATCACGCCGGCCAGCCGGATAACGTCTTCCCCCGGATTGAGGCCGACCCGTCCGAAGCCGCTGTCGATCTCGATCAGTACGTCGACCGGGACTTCGGCCAATCGTCCGGCTTCGGCTACGGCTTCGACGCCTTCGATGCTTTCGACCGCCGCGGTAATATGCGTCATGGTCAGAAGCGCGGCAAGCCGTTTAATCTTATCCCGGCCGATAACGGGATAGGCGATCAATATATCGCTGATTCCCGCTTTTGCCAGCACCTCCGCCTCGCCGAGTTTGGCGACGGTGACGCCGATCGCTCCGGCCGCAATCTGCATACGGGCCACTTCGGGCATTTTGTGGGTTTTGGCATGGGGCCGCAGGCCGATTCCGTGATCGTCCGCAATTTGCTGCATATGACGGATGTTGCGCTCCACTTTATCCAGATCGATCATGATGCAAGGCGTGTCGTAAGTAGGTGAATTCATCGTGTATCCTCTTTCCCTATAAAACGATTTTAGCAAGTTGTTCCCGGCGGCCCGAGAACGGCCCGACGGCGTGCCATTCGCACCTGCAGCCTTCCGATTCGTCTGTAAAAACAGCGACGGAAAGTCCCGTCTCCACCGCGCCTTCCAGCTCGAAGCGGATTTCTGTACGGTGTTCCGATGCCGCTGCGGATACGATTCGCGTTCTCCGTTTGTCTTTGCAGTAAGCAGCGATCCGGTCGTAGCTTTCAAATACCGGTTTCTCCGGCCAGCGGGCGAGCCGCTCGGAGATCCCGCTGACGATCGCAAGCCATTCGTCCGGCGGGATAACGGCGATCCGCTGCTCGTGCGTCATCAGCGTTCCGAAAAACCGGCTGCCAACGCCGATCTTCAAGGCCGCGGCTCCCCGGTCCACCGCCCGGCTTACGTCGTTATGGCCGTTCTCTCCGGCGAACACGGTGCACGATCCGAGAAACTCGCCCACACCCATATGCGTATCCGGCGTTTTGTAGCCGCCGAGATGATGGGCGACCACGTTCCAGAACCGGTGATCGGGCTCCATCGGTCCGTAATTGAACCCTTGATGGCCGTACGGATACGGCTCCCAGCTGTAGCTGTTCGCCGACCAAGCGACGCCGAACGGAATGAGCCCCATCGTAAACGGCTGGTTGCGCTTGTATAAATACGGCAGAGCGTTTAATCCGAGCTCGTCGTAGTGAATGTTAACCGTACGCGACGGAGTGATGTCCCATTTCTCATAAAACGAATCGAGACGCTGAAAATGCTCCGCCAGCTCCTCGGGCTCGTATTCTTCACCGTTGTGCTTCAAGTAAATCTGATCCGGCTTGCACCGCTCCAGCTCGTCGAACGAATGGGCGCTGATCTCGGCTTTCCCTTCCCGGGATAGCCGGCTAGCCGCCTTCAAATCCTCTTCGTCCAGATCCTCCAGAAACAAGCCGAGATTCGGGATCCAGCCGTGCTCGTTCAACACCCGCACGTAATCCAGATGATCGTACGAACCGGATACGTCGTCGATTCGGCATGTGACGAACGGAGGCATCAGCAGCGCGGCAAACGGCTTGCGGGCAACCCATACGAGACTCCGCCACAACAAATCGTCCAGCCCCATCGCATGGCCGAATACGCTGCGCTGCCACAGAAGAGGCGAGAAATAAAACGCGTAGCGCTTCCCTTCGTCCACAAACACTTTCCGGACGGCTGCGGCAAGCGGACGGCCCACCCCGTCCTCGGCGATCGTCTCGAAGGAAGCCGTCTGACGGGTTACCGCCGTACCCGGTACGCTGCGGAGAAAACGGTAATGCGCGCCCGCTTCCTGCCAAGCGCTGACATAATGCGGCGAATCGCCGAACCAGATATCGTCAAACTCGGCCGGAACCGCATCCTCGATGCCGAAAAACATCCGGACGGCAGTATCCGCCCTGTGAATCGTCCCGTCCCAACTTAACGCTCCGCAGCCTTTACGTACGGCGGTTACGATTTCTTTCCATAAAACCTCGCCAAGTGTCGAAGCGATTCCGTCATGGGCCAGCACGATCGCCGCCGCATCCGTGAGCGGCTCCCGATCCGCTCCTGCTCGGGCCAGGTCGATCACTCGGTAAGGAAAGCCGAAATGGTGAACGGCAGGCAGCAAGGTCCGTTCGAACGCGGTATACTCCGCTTCCAGAGCCGTATTCACTACAAGCAGCAGGACGCGGTTGCCCGTGCTCGGATAATTGCCGGTTGCCTGCAGAACAACGTCCATACCCCTCTACCTCCAATTACGGTCTTAATAGCACTTTTGCCACCTTGCCGGGATTGCCCAGCAGTTTCTCATACCAGAAAGCCCCTTCCTCAAGCGGGGCTTCCGCCAGCCAATCCTCGGGGAAGCCGGCTTTTCCTTCGGCCAGCAGCCTCAGCGCCGTCTCAAAATTGGCCGCCGAATATGCGAAAGAGCCGAAGCCCGTTATTTCATTGCGAATCATGACATTGACCGGCAGGGGCGATTCCGCTTCGTGCAGCCCCGTAAATACAACCTTGCCTCCCGGAGCGGTCAGCTCTGCGCATTGTCGGCGCGTAATTCCCGATCCTACCGCATCGACGGCGATCTCGACCCCAAGCGCTCCCCCGGCGCGAACCTCAGCGGCAACGTCGCCTGCTTTTGGATCGATCGGCTTCGCCCCGAGCTCCTCGGCCATGTCCAGCCGCTCCCGGTGTAAATCTACCGCATAGATCGTCTCTACGCCGTATACTTGCAGCGCCTGAATGACGAACAGCCCGATCGGGCCAAGTCCGAATACGATCGCCCGGTCTCCGGGACGCGGAGCAGCCAGCTCCGCTGCGCGCACGCCGCAGGCGAGCGGTTCGGCAAGAGCCCCTTGCGTGAACGGGACATGGTCCGGCAGCGGATAGACGAACCGGGCCGGAAGCTTAACCCACTCCGCATTGCTTCCCGGCAGGGCGGCGCTGAGCAGCTTGCGGCTCGTGCACAGCTGCTGGCGTCCTGCAAGGCAATACGAGCATAATCCGCACGTTACAAGCGGATTGCCCGTAACTCTCTGTCCAGCCGAGAGCGTCGTCTGGCGCGCCGCTCGCTCTCCGATCGCTTCGATCGTACCGGCAAACTCATGGCCGAATATAAGCGGAGGCTGCCGCAGCGCATTATGCCCCAAATAGCCGCTTAGCTCGGAGCCGCATATGCCGGAATACACCACGCGGATCAGCACCTCTTCTTCGGCCGGCTCCGGACGCTCGGCTTCGCGGATATGCATCTGCTTCGGACCTTCATAGATCAATGCTTTCAACGGGGTCGCCCTCCTTTCCCGGTATCGTTTATACGCCCAATGACAACAGGCCGCTTTTGCCGGCCTCGTATCCAAGCATCAGCTCGCCGATCCGTTTGGCGTCGGCGGGAAGCAGCGGCAGCCTTGTCTCCGCGCTGGAGAACAGGCCAAGCTTATGGAACAACGCCTTCGTCGTCGGGATTTCGTCGCCGGGACCGAACATATGGATGAAGGGCAGCAGCGTCCGGGAGAAGATCCGGTAGCTTTCCGTCCGGTCTCCGGAACGGTACGCCTTCCAGCTGTCGCGGAACGCTTCGGGAAAGATGATCGGCGCTATAATCATGCTACCGTCCACTCCCGCCTCGAACGAGCGGAAGCAGATGATATCGTCCCCGCCGAATACGGTCAGGTCGGAATGCGCTTTCAGCTCGCGCACTTTCCCCAAGTTGTGATCGGTCATCTTGATCGCCGTAATAAACGGAACGTCCTCGGCCAGCTGCAGCAAATCTCCGGTCGAAAACAGCGTTTTGGTCGTTACCGGATTGTCGTAGAACACCAGCTCCAGACCGGTGCCTTCCGCCAGGGCGGTCATATATTCCGCCACCATCTTCAAGGAATTCGGAAAATAATACGGACTCGGGGCGAGGGCCGCCCGCACTCCGCAATCGGCGGCCGCTTTGCCAAGCTCGATCGCTTCTTTCAGATTCGTGTGGCCGAGTCCGACCACGAGCTCTTTGCCGGCCGGCATCCGCTCGGACAAATACCGGACGATCTCGATCCGCTCCTGCGCGGTCAGCGCAGGGGCTTCTCCCGTGCTGCCGCAGGCGACATAACCGTCCACCGAGTCCAGCGTGTAAGCCAAAAGCCGGTCGAACGCGGCATAATCGACCTCACCGTTCAGAAAAGGTGTCGGTATGACCGGAATATTCCCTTGAAGCGCCATGGATATCTCTCCATCCCCGTTATTATGGTTGCCCTTGTACTATAACTGCACCTTCGGAATTCGGATTCCGCTACAGCATTTTCGTAATTTTTTCGGACATCGGCATATTTTTACGGAAGTTCGGCATCTCCGCAGGACGGCCGCCGTTCATGACCGACAGCTCCGACAACAGGCCGACCGCCGTCCACTCGCACGCTTCGTATACGTCTACAGGCGGGCGGCCGCCCATACGTACCGAATCGACGAAATCGTGGATGAGGAAAAAGTCCGAGCCCCGGTGTCCGGCGTTTTTCTGCTCGTCGGTCGCCGTCTTGTACCGCTCCGGCAGCAGGTCCGCATACATATGGAGCGGCCGCCATTTCGCACTGTCCGTATCCGGGTCCATATGGTTCAGCCACAGCTTGTGATCGTCGCCCATCCCTCTCGGCGCCTCGTAGCAGCCCTTCGTACCCTGCAGCGAATAATAGGCCGGGTTATGCGGCCGCTCCGAGATGCAGTCGACCCGTAGCTTCAGCAGCTTGCCGCTTTCGAGCTGGCACAGCGTAACCGCCGTATCCTCCTGGCGGAATTGCGGCGCCGTATGCCAGCCGGTACCGCATGTGATGACCGAACGGATCCGGTCGCCTTCGAACCATTTCATCAACGGACCGATGCTGTGGGTCGGATAAAAGGAACCTCTTCGGCCGTACTGCCAAAACGATCTCCAGTTCGGCGTGCCATCCGGGTACAGCGTTCTTTTCTTTAGCTCGTGGATGTATTCGCCTTCGCCGTAATAGATATCGCCGAACATCCCCCGGCGAATCATTTCGCCGATGATGCGGTTTTCCGGCAAATAACAGTTGTTTTCAGCCATCATATAGGTGCGGCCGCTCTTCTCCACCGTCTCGATGAGCCACCACAGCTCCTCCATGGACACGCCCGCCGTCACCTCGCACAAGACGTGCTTGCCCGCATACAGCGCCTCGATCGACTGGCGGACATGGTGCTGCATCGGCGTGGAGATGACGACCGCATCGATATCGGATTGAATCATATCCTCAAATAATCGGTACTTGTTCGTGATTCCGTACTTCTCGGCGGTCGCGTTCAGCAAATCTTCGTTGAGATCGCAAAAAGCGGTGACCTCCACATCCGGGATCGAGCGAAATCCCATCAACGCGCTCAATCCACGTACCCCTGCGATCCCTACTTTGATCGTCATGGACAATCCTCCTGCCGCTCTTGTATGAGTCCGACTTCAACGCAGCCGACCTGCTTACGGCTGGGCAAGACGGCTCGCCGTCGGAATGAACTGATACCAGTAACAATCGAGTAATCCTTCCACGCCTTGGAACAACAGCCGTGTTTCTTCAAGCTCCTCCAGCTTGGCGACTTTGCCGGATACATAGTCCGCGATCCGCTTCGCCGAAGTTTCCAGCGCGAGGATCAGCCCGCCATAGCGGAAATCGAGCACTTCCCAGCCGAACGCCTTGTTGACCTCGAACCAGCGGTCGCGGTGGCTTGCCTGCAGCTCGCGCACTTTGCCGATCAGATCGGGCAGGACGACGTTCGCGTAATCGTTAAGCTTCATTTTGTCCCCGGCGAGGTAAGCTTTCGTCAGGTTTACTCCCAGCTCCGCCTTCACCGACAGTACGGCGCACAGCTTCTGGAGAATATCGAAGATCGGCCGGTATTCGCCGCTTCGTTCTTTGATCGCCGCAAACTTTTTCTCCAGCCCGGCATAATAGCTGTCGAACTCCCGTCCGTTCAAGTTGGCGTCGAACAGCCCCATCATCGGCTGCTGCCACAGCATCACACGCGACGGGTTGGCCGTCTCCAGATTGTCCTTGCCGATTCCCGGCGCTTCGTCCACCCAGCGGATGTCCATGAAGTCGTCATACTGGCCGCCGGTACAGAAAGCAAACCGCTTGCGCAGCTTCTCTTCGGACAATTCGTCCGCATAACCGTGCTCGGCGAACAGCTGAAGGCCGAGAATCGCCGAAAACCAGTCGCATTCCGTTCCGTCGTCGCCCCACAACGTGGCGATAATCTCGGTAATGCCTTCCTTCTTGCACGCATTCAGCGCCGCGTTCGTCGACTTCATGGTCGCGCCGTAGTTGAGGACGAAGCCTCTCCAGTTCCAGATGCCGCCTGCGAATACGGGGGTGGAGCCGAACGATTTGTGGCGCCGGATCCAATCGACATAAAACTCTTCGTCGTAATGGTAGTAGTCCCAATAGACGAACTGTACGTCCTTCGGCATCGCGTCGATCGTAGATTGCGGAATAACGCATTCTTTGTCGTAATAAGCGCCCGTCTTGGAGCCGGCACGGAAATACATGTCGCTCCACATCATCGGCTCCAGGCCGAGGCGGCGGGTAATCTCCAGGACACGGTACAGATGCTCGTTCATAATTTCGAATTTCGAGCGGTAGCCGTTTTTGGCCAAGTAATGCCCCTGACCGAGCTTCCACGCTTCGTCCATCCCGATATGAATCCGTTTCGTACGGACGGGAGCCGCGGCCGCCTTGATCATTTGCTCGATAAACTCATACGTTTTCGGCTCGCCGACCAGCATCGTTTCTTCATCGTCGCGAATATCGGCGAACGTATTCCATTTCAGCACGTCTTTCAAATGACTGAGCGTCTGTATGCAAGGAATCATCTCGATGCCGAACATATCAGCGTAATCGTCCAGCTCGCGAATTTCGTCCTGCGAGTACCGGCCTCTCATGTAGCCGAAGTAAGGCTGCTCCTTCACGTCGTAGCTGTCTTCCGCATACAGCATGAACATATCGAGCCCCATTACAGCCATCATCCGGATAAACCGTTTGACCGTCTCGGTTTTCATCACCGAATTGCCCTGGGACACGTCGAACATCGGCCCGTTCATCGAGAATTGGGGGCGTTCGCGGATCGTAAACATCTCCCGTCCGTCTTGCAGCGCTTCCACCAGCAAACCTGCCGCCCGGAAAAAGTGAATTTTGCGCGTATAAGAGATGGTAATCCCGTCCTGGTCCTTGTGTACGATAAGTTCCGGACCTTCGTGACGCTTTACATGAACGGACAAACCGTCCGCTCCGCTGCGGAATCCGAGCTCCCCTGCCAATATATCGATTCCTTGCTGTAAATCTGCGATATCCCCATGAAAATAAAGCTGCATAAACGTACTCCTCTCCTTATATGAGCGTTGCCGAATGATTAGTTGTCTTATTTTCCGACCGACAGCGTCTCGCGGTGCGTCCCGTTAAACGGCAGGATCTCCCGCCATACGGGCTCCAGCGTCTCGTCCGCGTAGACGGCTATTTTCGTCTCGCCTGCGCTCGCCCCCTCGAAACGGACCTCCAGCCCCCCGTCGACGCAAGCCGCATCGACCAGCCGGCTCTCATGAAGATCGCGCATGTAGGCCATAGCATCATCCAGCGTCGTATGAATGACGCCTCTTGCAGCGAACGTATCCGTTATCGCTTCCATGATCGCTTTCCAGTGGTCAGGTTTGATATACTGGATGTAACCGGATTCGTGAGTGAACAGCTGCGCCAGCACCTGGGCGTCAAGCGCCCGGGATATTTGGTTGATGCCGTGCTGGATCGTATCGTCCACCTTATTGTTAGGCGCCCATTCGTATCCGTTATCGTCGCGGATTTCCGTAATGCTGGCGAATAGCGATTTCCGGTACATTCCCTCTTTGGCCGGGTACCAGTCGGCATAAAACACCGGTGTAGTCTGTGTCGGAGGCGTCGTTTTTTTGTAATACGGTCCGCCGAACGTCATCGTACCCGGGTATGGGGTGTTCTCCGGATTCATCGAGCAGATAAATTCGCAGCCCCAGCGCGCCAGATGGGGCATGTAGCCTTCCGACAGCTCGTAATAATGCGGAACGAACACTTTGGACATCGGAATATCCGGATGTTTGGCATACCATGCCTCTACGCGCCGGACCCGATCGAGCACCTCGGATTCCGTATACGGCTCGCATGCGGCCGCCTCCGACCAATAGCCCTGATCCGGATATTTCGGGGTATGGCGGAAATAACCGAAATCCCAGTAAGAGAATGCGTGCGGACATGCCGTCACTTGGTTCTGACGCAGCATCGGCCGAAGCTCGTCAAGCACATCCGGAGTCAGATCGTCCAGGAACAAGCCGACCCATGGCTTCCAGCCGAGCTCGACGCAATCGCGGAGCCAGTACAGGCCGGTAGCTCCGCCTTTGAGCTGTCCGAACCCGGATACGTCGTCGATTCGCATCGTCAGAAACGGCGGCAGACTTCGCGTTACGAACGGCTTGCGGGCCGCCCATACGATCGACCGCCACAGCAGATCGTCCAACCCGTACAGCGGACCGAGGACATCGTGCCTTCCCCATTCCAGCGTCGACCATATAGCAACGCGCCCTTGACCGTCCGCTTGGACGACGCTGAGCAGCGGTCCCGGGCCGAGCGTGACGAGCGGCGCTGCGGAGCTGGAGATCGCCGGGGTGATTTCTTTATTCAGATGGTAATGCCTGCGCCTTTCTCCTTGGCGGTGAAGCCGGCTGATCGGATGATCCGCATCGCGGATCGCCACGAATGTCGACGCTTGGCTTCCGGCATAGCTGTGCGCCCATGGTGCGATCTGTTCGCCGAAACTGACAAGCCCGGTTCCTGCTTCGACAGCCCGGACGACCGCGGAAGCCAACTCGGTTTGACCGGACAAGCAGCCCGGATGGGCGAGAATGATCAGGGGCCACTGCGACAATTCGGCTCCGGAGAACGGTCCGGCGGCCTGCTCAAGTAATTCAAAGGATATTCCCATTTGGTTCAAATAAGGCTCCAGCACATCGGAGAAAATCGAATGGCGTTCGTTTCTAGGATCCGCGATTACAAGCGGAAGAGCGCGAAGGCCGTCTGCTGCGTTGCTCAAGTCGCCACCCCTTCTGTACAGTTCGCTGCCAGCGGCGTTTCCGAAGCTTCGGGTGTCCTGCCCCGGAACTGGCGGCCACTGTATGATCATCAAGCATAAAGCTCTATATCAATAACAATAGCAAGGATCAGAAAGGGAGGGTAGGCAATCGGTGACCAAGTTCTTGGACTATGTGATCAGTCCGCTGCCCATTCGCATTATCGATTTGAAGGTCGACCGCTCCAAGCTGAAAATAAAAGGATTAACCCCGATCCAGTTCGGGCATCTGCCCGGAAGAATCTTGATGCGCAGAGGGGCGAAACCGGAAAGCTGGGCGCTGACTTATATCGTAAAGGGACGCGGAACGTTTCAGGTGGGGGACGGACCTGTCCAGCGGCTGGAAGCAGGCTGCCTGTTCTGGGAGCACCCGGACGATGTGTTTCATTACGGGCCGGATCCCGGGGAAGACTGGGACGAGTATTATGTGTACTTCGAGGGCAGCCGCGTTCAGGAATGGCTGGAGAACAGCCTGCTGCAGGATACGGATACGGTGTTTCGGATCGGGATGGACAGCAAATGGGTTCGCAAAATCGAAACGATCGGCGACTATATGGAAAGCGGTCTGGCCGACAATGCCGACCGGGCGGCGCTGCTGCTCGAGTCGCTTATCTACGATTTTTGTTTGGCGAACGAAAGCAGGAAAACGAACGACCGACCCAGCCGCAAGCCGGAATTTACGCTGCAAATACTGGAGGATATCGCAAGCAGCCTGTATCAGACCTGGGACGAGCGTCAAATCTGGGAACGCAATCATATTTCACGCTCCACGCTTCGCCGCATCGTCTACCAGAATACCGGCTACTCGCTGAACGAGTACGTGAACCGGCTAAAAATATCCGAAGCGAAAAAGCTGCTGCGGATGACCAGTATGCAGATCAAGGAAATATCCAAAAAGCTCGGCTTCGAGGACGCCGCCTACTTCTCCCGCCTCTTCCGTAAATTTGCCGGCATGTCGGCTGCGGAGTTTCGCGCGAAGCATCACGATGCAGGCTGATGCCGGGGCCAGCCTGCTTCTGCGTAGGATGCAGCTCCCGGCGTGTCCACACCGCTCCAAACCTGCTGCCTAAAAGGAAAAACCGTCCGGTAAAGACGCCCGGACGATCACTTGACGTGGAGACCCGCACGCTGGTGCGTGGGAGGATTGGGTACCTCCCGCGCTTCAGGTGCGCCATTGATGAGTTTTTTTGCGGGAAAAAACCCCACTCCAGATGAAGCCCGTTCCCCCTCATTCCGCGATCCGATCATGTTTAGCTCGCTGAAACGAAATACGTACGAGTTGGATAACAAAATAGGAGTCTTTGGCACCCTTTATTTTCGGCATATTGATCTACCAGAGATCAATAGAGGCGTTTTGCACCCCTTATTTCACCCCACTCGTCGCGTTTGCCCCCTTTTCGCCGATTTTAACAGCTTCAAACCGCTCTTATTTCCCTGTGCAAGCGGGTTTTGGAAAAAATAACGGCTGCAAACCGCTCTTATTTGGTTCCCTCCGTGCTTGAGGCAGAACAGAAGGTCCAAGTCATCCACGCTGAATGTCATGCGATACCCGCTGACTCGACGAGGGAACCGGTCACTCTTCTACATACCCCGGTGAAGAATGTAGACACTATGCCTATCGACAATAAACACCCGCCTCCATCCCGGAAGCGGGTGTTTTACGTCTTGCCTCGGCAAATTTTATTTCAAAATCTCGAATCCGCCGATCAAAGGAAGCGGCTTGCGCTGGCCGTTCGCCGCGTTGATGATGCCGAGAATAAGAAGTACGAATACCGCCAAATTGCCGAGCGGCCCGATGATCCACCAGCCGATAAACGGAATGACTGTGCTGATAATGTTAATGCCTACCGCGGTGATTAACAGCAGCAGCCCCTGATTGGCATGGTACATCGCGAATTTGGAATCTTTGGCCGTCAGAAGCGGGATGAAGAAAATGATGTACGCCAAAATCGCAATCCCTTTGTTCTTGTCAATATCCGACTGGTCACCGTTAGAAAACGTACTCAACACGATCATTCCTCTCTAATTGTAAGATGCAGCTATTAAGATTTGCCGGCTACCCTCTATACGTTCTGCGCTTGCTCCAGAGCGCACAGCGGAGCTGCACGCTCTGGCAACGGCTGCTCACCTTCCTTCCGCTTGCCTCTCCATCAATGCCGGTCGTGTGAATGCTTCGAAGTCGAGCGAGATTCACAACTTGATGGCTCCTTGATACGTGTATGACTTATTATTTGGCGTTTATTCCCTCATTTCCTTCTTTTGCGACAGCGATTTGTATTATTTTTTTTGCATCGATCCGCTTTTATCGACAAAACCGGCACGTTCACGTACAACAAAAGCTGCCGGGTCGTCCGGCAGCCTTCTGCTCGTGTGCGCAAGCGATCGTTCGAACTCCGTCCTTCAACTGCCGATCACAATCCCTACTTTCCCTTCGCTCACCTCCACTTTATAAGTCCGGGCCCGGACCTTCCCGCTTATAAGCGATTTGCCCGTCTTGATGTCGAATTCCCAGCCGTGCCACGGACAGCGGACAATCTCTCCGCCCCGGCCGTATTCGTACTTGTACACGTCCGACGGCAGCGTCGTCCCGCATACGACTCCTTTGCAGAGAGGGGCTCCCTGGTGCGGGCAATAGTTGTGAAGTGCATAAAACTGCCCGCCGATCCGGTACACGCCGATCTCCCGCCCTTCGATGCTAACGATCGTTCGTCCGCCATCCTCCAGATCGTCCGCCTCCAACACGTAATGTACCGCCATGCTCCCTTCCGCCCTCCTTTCGGCTTCCGGTTTCCTGCCCCCGGCCGGTTACAGCCTATACAGCTTCCTGGCGTTCTCGTAAAAGATTTTGCGCTTCGCCTCCGGGCTCAGCCGCTTCAAAATTTCCGTAGGCGCGTCGAAATCCCAATGCGGGTAATCACTCGCATACAAGATGATATTCTCCGCATCGATCATATTGAACAGATCGATCAAATGCTGCGGATTGTCGGGCTCCTCGATCGGCTGCGTCGAGATGAAGACGTGCTCGCGGATGTACTCGCTCGGCAGCTTCGTCAGCCATGGCACCTGGGAGCGGAGCGCCTTGTAGTTTTTGTCCAGCCGCCACATCAGTCCGGGCAGCCAGGCGATACCGCCTTCGATCAGCACCACCTTCAGGTTCGGATATTTGACGAAGACGCCTTCGCATACCATGCTGACCAGATGGGTCATGAACGTCTGCGACAAGCACGTATGCCACTCGATATACCGTGAAGGATAACCGGCTGCCGTCGGCGCGGTCGTGCTGCCTGCCCCTTCCGCTCCCGGATGAAGGGCGAGCGGCAGGCCGTTTCGCTCCGCCGCCTCGTAGATCGGGTGATAAAACCGCTGGCCGAGCGGCATGCGCGCCGCGCTGGAGATAATCACCTCGACGATATCCGGATGACCGGCAAGCCGGTCGATTTCCCGGGCCGCAAGCACCGGGTCCAGCGTCGATACGGCCATCGCCCCTTTAAACGCCTTGCTTTTGCCGAGCCACTCCGCGATCAGAAAATCGTTGTAAGCCGAGCAGATCGCCGCCGCGAAGTCGGCGTCGTGGGTTGCCGCGATATTGTATATAACTCCGGTCAGAATCGCGTACTCCATGTCATAACGCTCGATCAGCTGCTTGATCATGTGATCCGGGTCGGAGCCCGCCTTGCCGCCTCCCGGGGGAACCGCATCCCGGCGCAACACGCCGACCGGCGAATGGTAGCCGGAACCGACGGAGCCGATGCCCCCGGCCGCCACCCGGCTTTTCCACGGCTCGGTCAAATACGGGACTAACGCCGAATCGTTCTGTTCATTGTGGACGTCGACGTCGATGACCTTGAAGCTTTCCGTCATTCGCTCCTCGCCTCCAGCCTATTTCGTTCCGTAGGTCCGCTTGTAGGCGGTACTGTACATCGCCAGCAATTCGTCTGCTCCGAGCTTTTTAGCCTGATCGATGAATTGATTGTACGTCGTATCGTTGATCGGCGTTTTGCCGGTTACGAACTCGGTCATTTTCTGCTCGAGGAATTTGTTCAGGTTGCTCAGTTTCGATTTCTCCAACTCCAGCTCGGCCTCGGTTTTGACGATCGCTTTAGGCGCCGGAATAATATACTTTTCATATTTAGCGTTGATCGCCTTGCTTTTCTCGTTCAGCCCCCGTTCCCAGGCGTCGCGCGACTTGGCGTTATCAAGCGTAATGTTGTCGTACCAGACTCCGTAATCGCGGCGCAGCGGCACGTACGGGCTCGCTCCGAATTCCTTCATATATAGCGGCTTGCCGTTCTCGATCGTATACGTCTTGTTCACGATGCCGAGGGACAGATAGTTCGAGCCTTCTTCGCCGACGAGGTAATCGAGGAATTGGACGGCTCTCTCCTTGTCTTTCACCTTGGCCGAGATCGCCCGTCCGCTGGCGCCGACCAGCGAGCGCGAGTACTGGTAGTTTTTGATGCCGGAGGCGGCGAACTGCGGGATCGCGTCGAACTCGTAGTCGGCGGGAGCGCCGGCTTTTTTCGCTTTTTCGGTGAGCGGCTCCAGATCCGCTTTCCAGAAATAAGTGACGAGCGATTTACCTTTCAGAATGCGCTCCTCCCACTGCGCTTGCGTCAGCAGCGAATATTCCGGATCGAGCAGCTTCTCGGCGTACAGCCGGTTCATGTACACGATCGCATCCTTGAAGCCGCTGTGATAAGGGGCGAACGCGTATTGGTCGTTGGCCGGATTCAGGTTGAAGAAGCCTTGAATGCCGGTGAACGCCCTGCCGAACACGGTGTACAGGCCGGTGTCGCCGATCGGCGAGTTGGAGACGAGCGGATACGTATCCGGGTATTTCTCCTTCAGCGCCTTCAGAAACTGATAAAACTCCTCCAGCGTTGTCGGTTCCTTCAGATTGTTTTTCGTCATTAAATCTTTACGGGCGTACCAGATGAAGTTGAACCCTTTGCCGGCCGCATCGCCTTCGAGCACCGGCACCGTATATAATCCGCCGTCCGCGCCGGTCGCGAGCGCTTTCGCCTCGGGGTACGTGTCGTAAAACTTTTTCAGATTCGGCGCGATGTTCAAGTAATCCTTCAGGTTCAAAAACACTTTCTCCGGCCCGTTCTCGCGCCCTTCCTGGGTCGTTACCTGGATAAAATCGGTCACGGAGTTCGTCGCGATCATAATTTGCCGTTTCTCGGTCAGGCCTTCCTGGCTGACGACCTGGAAATCGACCTTCACCCCGGTTTTCGCCTCGATTTCTTTGAAAATTTCCCAGTCCGTCCGTACTTTTCCTTCCGTCCGGTCATACACGAGCCACGAAAATGTGACCGGTTTCTTCGTAACGCCTTCCGGCTTATTGCCGTCCGGTCCCGGTTCGTCCTTGCCGCTGCACCCCGCCGCCAATCCGCCCAGCATCACTGTCGCCATCGCCGCCGCGATCGTTTTTCTTCTCAATGGGGCCGCCTCCCTTTCGTATCGTAGAAATGGATCTATAGATGCGGATTCGGAAATCCGTACCTACCCTTTGATGCCGCCGATCATCGTGCCTTGTACGAAATATTTCTGGATAAACGGGTACACGCACAAAATCGGCAGCGTGGCGATCATAATCATCGCGTATTTGAGCGTCTCCAGATGGCTCAGATCTCCTTCGCCCTGCACGTTCGTCCCGGCGATCAAAATGTTGCGAAGCATAATCTGAAGCGGGTACATGCTGCGGTCATTCAAGTAGATAAGCGCGTCGAAGAACGCGTTCCATTGTCCGACTGCCGTAAACAGCCCGATCGTAGCCATCACCGGCAGCGACAACGGTAGCACGATCCGCAGCAGCACCTGGAACGAGCCGCAGCCGTCGATCGTACCCGCATCCTCCAGCTCCTCCGGCAGCGCTTCGAAAAACGTCCGCATAATGAACAGATGCCACGTACTGATTAGCGTCGGCAGGACGATCGCCCAGATCGAATTGAGCAGCCCAAGCTTCTGGACGATGAGGAAGGTCGGAATGAGACCGCCGCTGAACAGCATCGTAAACGCCGCCATCAGCAAGATCGCCCGGCGGCCGGGCAGCCACTTTTTCCCGAGCGGGTACGCCATCGCCGAGGTCGCGACCAGTGTAAGCGCCGTATGGACGACCGTGTACCGGATCGTATTCCAGTAGCTGATCCACAAATCCGGGTTAAATACAAGCCGTTCGTAAGCGGCCAGCGTCACCGCCTTCGGCCATAACAGCACCTGGCCGCTCGCGACCATCGCATGGTTGCTGATCGAAGCCGAAAACACGTACACCATCGGATACACCATCACGATAATAAGCACGATCATGCCCGTCACATTCATGATATCGAACAGTCTGGACATCCAGCTTTCCCTGATCTTCATAACCCTCCTCCTCACCAAAGACTCGTCTCCGAGTATTTCCGCGCGATCCGGTTCGCCAGCACGACGAGGATGAAGCCCGTCGCCGACTGGAACAGCCCGACCGCCGTAGCGAAGCTGAAATCGGCGTCCAGGATGCCCCGGCGATAAACGAACGTATTGATCACGTCCGCCGTCTCGTAGGTCATCGAGTTGTACAGCAGCAATATTTTCTGAAATCCCGTCTCCATAAAATTACCGAGATTAAGCACGAACAAGATGATCATGACGGGAACCATCCCGACGAACGTAATATGCCGGATTTGCTGGAACCGGTTGGCCCCGTCGATTTTGGCCGCCTCGTACAAGGTCGGATCGATCCCGGCGATCGCCGCCAAATACAGAATCGTGCCCCAGCCCACCCGCTGCCAAATCTCCGAGCCTACATAAATCGTCCGGAACCATTCCGGCAGGCCGAGAAACAGGATCGGCTCCATGCCGAACCATTTCACGAGAATATGATTGACGACGCCTGTCGACGGCGACAGAAACGTCACGAGTATGCCTGCAATAACGACGGTGGACAAAAAATGCGGCATGTAGCTGATCGTCTGCACGAATCGTTTGAACCAACGGATGCGCAGTTCATGGAACAGCAGCGCCAGCAGCACCGGAGCCGGGAAATGGAACAGCAGATCGTACACGTTCAGCATGACGGTATTGCGGATCAGCTTCCAGGAATCCGGCGTGTTTACGAAAAACTCGACGAAATGCTTCATCCCCACAAACTTGCTGCCGAGCACCCCCCGGCCGATCGAGAAGTTCTGAAACGCGATGACGACCCCGTACATAGGCAAATATTTAAAGATCAAATAATACAAAATGCCCGGCAGCATTAACAAATACAACGCTTTATGTTTTTTCAACACGAACCAGAAGCGGGACATCGAGGTCACCAGGCGTCACGCCCTTTCTGTAAACGATTCCAATTTATTCGCCTGCCGTGTTCCTTGCCTTGCCCCCACTATAGGTCCGGAGCCGGCAGGTCGTAAAGCGCGTTTATTTGTCCGCTGCCGCCTTTTTTGCATCGCGCGGGAAGCCGCTTGCCGTCAGCACCGGCCGGAAAAAAAAGAGACGTCCGCAAAAAGGAAGTCTCATCTTTGGTGGATCGCCCGGTACTTCGCAGGCGTTGTTCCTTCGTATTTGCGAAAAACCGGAATCAGCGAATTCCGTCCCCAGTAGCCGACCTTCTCGGCGATTTCGTCGATGTTCATATCCGTTTCCAGCAAATATTGCTTGGCTTTCTCCAGCCGGACTTTGGCGATATATTCCACGTATTTGTCCCCAACCTCCTCCTTGAACGTGCGGCTGAAGTGGCCGGCCGACATGTTAAGCTGACGGGCGAATCGTTCGATCGACAACTCTTCGTTGTAGTGCTCCCGGATGTACGCCGCGATTTCGGCAAACTGGCGGCGCCGTACATAAGGCTCGGCCGGCCGGAACAGCTCGGCGTGAATGTCGCGAAGACAGAGCCGGATTTCTTCCCAGGTGACGCAACGGTTCAGCTTGTCGAACAGGCCGGAGTAAAAGGCGATATGAAAATCGCCGCGGTCCGTCTCCGCCGAACGAATCCATGTATTCAGCACGTCCGAACAAAACATCTTGACCTCGGCCGCCCGGGCGTGCTTCCCCGCATCCAGCAAGTCGAACACGCTTTTCAGCAATCCGCCGTAATCCCGGCTCTTGTACATATTGACGAACCGGTTCACATCCTGAGCCGACAACAAACTGTCCCAGCCCGTCCTGCACTGCGCCATCCGCTCCTCTCCGCACAGCTCGACTTCCGGACCGAGCCCTTTGTACTCCAGCATCGCCAGCGCATGTCCGTATGACCGGTGGAGCTGCTCCAAAGAATCGGCCGTACTGCCGATGCCGATCGTAATTCGGCGTACCTTCGCGTACGGCAGCACGATCACCTTTAGCCTCTGCGCCGCCTCGTCCGGACTGCCCCGCTCCGCCGCCTCATGGTGGACGACGCACGCCAGGATATCCGGCTTCGTCTGACACAGCCACACCGGTCCCGGGTATGACTTGCGGATTCGCTCCGCAATCGCTCCGATCCATGACGCGCCGGGCGGCTCCGGCTCCTCCTCCATACCGTGTTCCGGCTTCCGGGAGTACGCCTGGAGCTCGATACACAGCACCGTCCGTTGCACCTCCGTCCCGCTTGCTGCAAGCGGCCCGTCCCGGTATTCGCCGAGCAGCAGCCTCGTCAGCAGATGCTCCTGAACCATCGGAACCATGCCCGTTACGAGACGGGACAACTGGTCGTTCTCAGTCATCAGCTGATCGGAGTAGCGCTTGATGACATCGAAATCGTTGCCACGCCGGGGGAAATCATACCCATGGAGCGGATCGCGGAACGAGACAAGCCCGGTTTTGATCTCATGGATGGGAGCATACAGCTTCCGGCTTAACAAGTAAGAGACCGCGCTTCCAAGCAGCAGAAAAAAACCGAAAAACGCCACGCACAGCTTGCTAATCAGCCGGGCGGGCGCCAGTAGTGTCTGCAGATCGATGACGCTGACATAACTCCACGCATCCGTAAACCGCGACGGAATCGAGGACAGCTTGTTCGCTCTGGCTCCGGGCTCCATCGAGCCGGCCTGGACGATCGCTTCCCCGCTCCGGTCGACCATCGCGGTTCCCAGCACCCACGGCTCCCCGATTCCAATCTTCTCGCGAAGCTTATCCCGGTTCACGTCAACGACCAGGTACAGATCCGGATTGGCGGAATTGAACGGGTAACTCATCACGGCGGAGATAACGGAGCCGGGAAACGAGTCGATGTCGTTAAGCGGATTTTGCATCACCGCGTACGGCTTCGTGAAAACCATCATTTTTTTCCCTGTCAGATGGGGGAACAGCGCCGCTTTGTCCGCTTGGCTTATTTTGTAATGGTACTGAAAATAATAGGTTTTATCCGTATGCATCCTCGAATCGATGACCAGGTCGTGGCCGGCGAAATACAAGTAGGCGTTCGTCACGAGATCTTCGGAGCGGAGCTTGTTTAACTGCTCCATCAGCGAATGAACCCATTCGTTGCGCTGCTGGTTGTCCGGCGGATCGGCCGCGACTTTCAGAAATCCTTTCAGATCGGCCGCGCTTAGCATATGGATCATGCTTGTCTGCAGCAGTGTGAAGGTCGAGTCGGTCTGATCGGAATAATGCCGCATCAGCATGTCGCTCCGGGCTTCCGCATCGCTCTCGATCAGACGGACGACGAAGACATATGTAACCGTGCTCGCAACGAAGACGGGGACAAGAAACAATACGAAATAGCTGGCGAACAACTGCCAAAACAAAGCGATCCGGCCGCTGAACAGACGATTCATCGCAGGTTGCCCCTTCCTCCCGATTCCTTCCGAGACCGAACACCGGAATGTCCTTTGTATCATTGTATCGCCGTCACGCAGAATCAGTACCGGTACCGGAGAAACCGGATCGTTTTTAAGGCTGCGGACGTCGTCAGCAATAAGAAAACCGTCCGGAAAACATCCGGACGGTCCTTTGACGTGCAAACCCATACGTTGGTGCGTGGAAGGGAATGGGTACGGGCTCCGCCGCTCGTTGACGAGGTTTAAAGAGAGCCACCCGGCACTAGGTGTGGCCTGAAAACATTTTGCTTACGTGCAGTTGTGTTCGTCTACGCCATAACGTATGCGCACGCGCACGGTTTCTCAACCTATAAGAGTCTTTGGTACCCTCTAAATTCGGCCTTTCCCAAAAAACGAAACGAATAAAGGCGGTTTGCACCCCTTATTTCAACCCACTGATGGGGGATGTGGCCGTTTCACCGATAATAACAGCTTCAAACCGCTCTTAAGGCCTCCATCCATGCGGATTCGCACCGAATAAAGGGTCCAAACCGCTCTTAATCGGTTCATCCACGGTTTCATCCCCGCTCGAAGCAGAGCAGAAAGCCGAACGGCCATGAAAAAGCGGCTTTCGACAGTTGCTGACCCGTGCCGCTTACAACTCCAAATCAAAATAAAAGCTGACGCCCCGTTCCGTGTTCATCACCCCGTACCGGCTGTCGTGCATATCGAGGATATACTTAACGATGGCCAGCCCGAGCCCCGTTCCTCCGGTTTTCCGGTTCCGCGAACGCTCCACCCGGTAGAACCGTTCCCAGACGCGGTCCAGCTGATCCTCGGGCAGCTTCTCCCCTTCGTTCTCGATGGACAGGCGGATTCGCTCCCCGTCTTTCTCGATCCTTACGGTAATTTCGGTACCTGCGGACGCATGGCGGATCGCGTTCATAAGCAGGTTAAACAGCACCTGCTCGATCTTGACCGGGTCGGCGTGAACCGGCTGCTCATCCGACGTTACGGTTACGACCTGGAGCTCTTTCTCGCTCAGATGGTGGGACAGCTTGTCGGCGATGTCTTCCATCTGTTCGCTGAGCGAATAGCGGAGCTTTTTCGGCTTCGTTTTTTGCGACTCCAGCTTGGTGAGCTCCAGCATATCCTTCACCAGATTTTCCATCTTCTCCGTCTCGTCCAGAATGACTTCAAGATACCGCTCCCGCTTGCCTTCGCTTACGCCGTCCTTGACGCCTTCCACAAACCCTCTTACGATGCTGAGCGGCGTCTTCAGCTCATGGGATGCGTTGGAAATAAACTCCTTCTGCATCTGCTCCATCCGCAGCTTGTGTTCCATATCGGTTTTCAGCCGCTCATTCGCTTCATACAGCTCGCGGAGCGTATTGTCCAGCGTCTCGGACAAGCTGTTCAAGCTGTCAGACAAACTGCCGATCTCATCGCTGCCCTTCACCTGCGACTTCACGGAGAAATCCAGCTTGGCCATGCGCAGCGCGATTTTGTTCAGCGACAGCAGCGGCTTCGTGACAAGCTTCGAGAACAGCAGCGAGAGCAGGACGATCAGGGCGATGCCGCCGACCGCGAGATAGAGGTAGAACAGTCTCAGCGCATCGTAAGCTTCGCTAATCTGCTGCAGCGACGCCACGACGAAGACCAGCTCGCTGACCTTCCCCCCGGCCACGACCGGCTGAATCGAGACGAGTCCGCGCGTCCCGCTGATCGTCTCCGTCCATTCCTCGGTAATCCGCTTTCCGCTCTGCAGCTCCGCTTCCTTCGCGGGAGAGAGTGGGAACCATTCGTCCAGCGCAAGGAACAGCAGCCCCTGGCGCAAATTCCACTGGTTGGGGTGCGGCAGCAGCGCATCGGTAATTACGCCGCCCAGCCGTTCCAACGGTTCCGCGATCCCGCTGCTTGTAATGCTGCCGATTTCCTTCGCCCCCGCTTTTTGGATCACCGCGGGGAAGAAGAAATCTTTCGTGTCCGGATTATCGTAGACGCCCAGCACCTCGATCCGGTCCCCGATGCTCAGATTTGCCTGCAGCAGCTCCTTCAGACCCGAATTGATCAGAAACGACAAGGAGATCCGCACCGCCCGCCCGCTGTCGTCCTGTATGACGACGCGAAACGAATTGTCGTATTTGATTTTGCCCTCCGGGTTTACTATCGCGAGCTGGGCTTTATTCTGGTTGATGAACAACGCCATCTCCCGGGAGATTCGGTCGTCGTCCCAGCGGCCCTGCGCGTATTTTTGCCCGAACGCCTGCAGCTTTTTTTCCAGGGCGGCCGTTTTCTGATACTGGTAAAACTTGTCGAAGAAGAACAGCTGTCCGATCAGCACGACCGCGTAAAAAAGGAAAAAAAACAGTGCGGTAATCGCAAACAGCTTAAACGCCACCCCGCGCCTGTTCATCGGTCCTCCTCAAACTTGTAGCCGGAGCGGATCACGGTCCGGATATGGCGGGCTTCGCTGCCGAGCTTGCCGCGCAGTTTTTTGATATGCGTATCGACGACTCTCATATCACCGAAGTAATCGAAGCCCCATACGTGGTCCAGGATCGTCTCCCGGGCCAGTACGATGCCTTCATTTTTGATCAGATACAGCAGCAGATCATATTCCTTGGGGGACAGCTCGACCTCCTGTCCGTTCATGTCGACCCGGCGGGCGCGTCTGTTAATGACGATCCGGCCGAAGCGGATCAGATGATCTTCCTTGCCCACGGTCCCCTCGATCCGCTTCATCAGGCTTTTGGCGCGGGCGACCAGCACCTTCGGGCTGAACGGCTTCGTTACATAGTCGTCGGCTCCAAGCTCGAAGCCGAGCATTTTATCGTCTTCCTCGGATTTGGCGGTTACGATAATAATCGGCACGGCCGAGCGGGCGCGCAGCTGCCTGCACACCGTCCAGCCGTCCATCTCCGGCATTAACAGGTCGAGAATGACAAGGTCGACGCTGAGCTTCTCCAGCATTTCGAGCGCTTGTACGCCGTTCTCGGCTTCATAGACCGTCCACTGCTCCCGCTCGAAGTAGTCGCCGACGATTTCGCGGATCAGACTTTCATCCTCGACCAGCAATACTTTTCTCCCCATGCTTGCGCTCGCTCCTCTTGCATTAGTTGTCTCTCTATACTGTACCGAATCGGTGTGTACTTAGTGTGTCGATGGATGGAAGAAAAGCAAGATAAACTAGGACTTCCTACACATGAAATACACACCAGTCCGCTATAATGGCTTCCACGGCCATAGACTATTCCCGCTCGAGAGGATGCCTCTGATGAACATTTGGGCTATATTGAATCATAAAGATACGCGCCGCTTTGGAGTTTTGGCGCTGTTCTGCCTGCTGCTGTTCTGGCTCCACAGCATGCTGAATCTGATCCTGCTTACGTTTCTGATGACTTATCTGATGAACCGGCTTCACCTGTATGTGAAACGGTGGATCGACAAAGTCGTCCCGATCAACGCCACCGTTGTGCTCGCCCTGCTGTACAGTCTGCTCGTGACATTGCTCGTTACTGTTATGGTAAAGCTGTTTCCCGCGCTTGTCCATCAGGCGACCCAGCTGTTCGAGCTGGTCAAGCAAGTGTACGACAATCCGCAGAATGAGATGGTCGCTTATTTGCTCTCGCTGCTCGGAGGACTGGACATCCCCAGCATGCTGAAGCCCGGGCTCGATTTTATGATGAGAATCGGCAATTGGGGATTTCATTTGTTTCTGGCGTTAATCTTAAGCTTGTTTCTGCTGCTCGGCAAAGGAAACGTCATCCGCTTCACCGCGCAATTCCGGACGAGCAAGCTGGGCTGGTTCGTCAAGGAAATTGAGTTTTTCGGCCGCAAATTCGTGCGGACGTTCGGGAAAGTGATCGAGACTCAATTGTTGATCGCGCTGATCAACTGTATGTTGACGACTATCGCTTTATGGATTATGGGCTTCCCGAACTTGATCGGACTTGCCCTGCTCATTTTCGTGCTGGGACTGATACCGGTCGCGGGCGTTTTTATCTCGCTCGTCCCGCTCGGCGCGATCGCCTTCAGCATCGGCGGCTTTATCTACGTCATCTATCTGATCGTGACGATCACGATCATTCATGCGATTGAGGCTTACGTGCTCAACCCGAGACTGATGGCGTCCAAAACCCATCTGCCCGTCTTTTACACGTTTGTCGTGCTGCTGTTCTCGGAGCATTTCTTCGGCATCTGGGGGCTGATGGTGGGCATTCCGACCTTCGTCTTTTTGCTCGATATCCTGGAAGTTACACGTATGGGTAAACCGGCTGCCCAGGCAGTTCCTGAACCGGAACCGCGGGAAGTCTGATCGTCTATAACCAATCGGAGCGTGGCTGTTCATGACCTTCGTTCAAGATATGATTATGCAATACGGATATATCGCTTTATTTCTGTGTCTCGCCCTTGGCATTGTCGGCTTGCCGATTCCGGACGAGCTGCTGATGACCTTTGTCGGCTATTTGGCCTCGATCGGGTTTATGAGTATGCCGGGGTCTGTCGCCGTCAGCTTCCTCGGGGCGATGAGCGGGATGATGATCAGCTATACGCTGGGAAGGAAGTTCGGCAAGCCGCTGCTGTGGAGGTACGGCAAGTGGCTGCGGCTCACGCCGTCGAGGCTGGAGAAGGCCGAGACGTGGTTTAACCGGTACGGGCCGTGGACGGTCGGCTTCGGCTATTTTATCCCCGGTATCCGGCATCTGACCTGTTATTTGTCCGGGGTAAGCGCCATGAAGCCAGGCACCTATTTCATATTCGCAGGCGCAGGCGCATTGATCTGGTGCACCTTATTCATTTCGATCGGCTATTTCGTCGGTTCGAAGATTTGAACAAGAAGATTCACGCCAAAAAGAACCAGTCCGCGTCATCCGACTGGTTCCCGCCCCGCTTTTATACTCCGCCCGGAATCACTTCCAAATGCTTGAACTCGTACCCCTGCTCGCGTGCGTAATCGATAATGCTCCCCATCGCCTCGGCGTTATCGCTCGATACGGAATGGAGCAAGATAACGGCTCCCGGATGCAGCTGCCCCGTCACCTTATCGAAGGCGTGCCGCCAGCCCTGCTGCTTGTTCGTATCCCAGTCCACATAGGCGATCGACCAGAACACGTTAATATATCCGAGCTTCCGGCTGACCGCCAGCGTACGCTCGCTGAATATGCCGCGCGGCGGCCGCAGGAACGGCATCTCTTGCTGCCCGGTGAGCTCGGCGACGCTGTCCTTCACCTGCTTCAGCTCGGAGGCGAGCCGCTCGTCCGATATTTGGGTCAGATCGGGATGGCTCCACGAATGGTTGCCGATCCGATGCCCCTCTTCGCTCATCCGTTTCAGCAAATGCGGCTGTTCCCGGATGAATTGTCCGGTTACGAAAAATAACGCCGGCACCTTTTTCTCCTTGAGCACATCCAGTATTTTCGGCGTATGGCCGTTCTCATACCCGTTATCGAACGTTAAATACAGCGTCTTGCCGGTGCCGTCCCGCCGGAATATGGCATCATACGTTTCGAGCACCGGTTTGAAGCCTTCCTCGTCGATGGAGGCGGGCGCTCCGTTCCGGCTTTTCTTGAATCCGAAATGGTACGGCTGACTGCCGGAAGCTTCAGCGGACGCAATATCCGCGGCTAAACCATAAGCGAGAACGGCGGCGATACATACGAGGTTAACCAGCTTTCGCATCTTCCCTAAGTTCCTCCTGAGTGGTTTCCCATATCGTAGTGTAAAAGGGTTTGACTGTATTCTATGCTTTACCGTCCTGCTCATAATCGTGTAATTTTTACCTGTGCGAAAAACCGTCTGGATAACCATCCGGACGGTTCAGCGAGCAATTGCTTATTTGGATTCAGGTTCCTTACAGCTTAACCCATGCGGTAAGGCCATCCGGGCTGTCCGGGTTGATGCCCAGCCGTTCCGCTTTGACCAACGCAACGATTTGCGGGATAAAGATAAATGGAATACCTTGCACTGCGATATCCAGCTCGGCGCCGGATTCAACAGCCAGATCCGCCGCAGCCGGATCAATAACGCCGGCCCGATCGGCATAAGCGATCACGGTCGCGCCGCGGCCTTTAATATCCTGGATCAGTTTGCCCTGATGCGCCGTTCCGTCAGCCGTCAACAAAGCGATGACGAGCGTGTCCGCTCCTACCGTCACCATCGGGCCGTGCCTGACGTCAAGCAGGTGGAACGAATGGGCTTGCACTTTGGCGATCTCCGTCAGCGCGATCGCGCCTTCCGCAGCGATTCCTTGCAGCTCCCCGTCGGCCAGCAGCACCGCATTGGACCATTCGAAGTCGGCCGCCTGGCGGATCGCATTCTCGACGCGCTCCATGTAAGCTTCGCCCTGTCGGATTACAACCGCCAAATCGTTCAGCAATTTCTCGTCCTCGCCGAGGAAAGCGGCAATCATCAGGTTGGCGGTGTACAGATTGGATACCGTCCGCGTCTGGCATACGCTGTTGTCGAACGCCCACGGCAGCTCAAGCGTAAAGTCTGCCTTCTGCGACAACGGCGAACCGGCTACGCAGGACAGTGCCAATACGGGAACATGCTTATACTCGCGGATCAGCTTGACCGCTTCGACCACTTCGCTCGTGCTCCCCGAACGGGACGGCGCGATGATCAGCGTCTCTTCCATCAACGGGCGGTAGCGCTGCGGATTCAGCATCAGGTCGCCGCCCGCTAGTGCGCTTGCCGGAATGCCGGCGCGAAGGCGTACGGAGAACGCGGCGGATTCGCTCAGACAGTAGCTGGAACCGCAGCCTACGAACGTGACGGACTTCGTCTGCAGCCCCCGTACGAAGGCGACGATATCGGAACGTTTCGACATCATATAATCATAAGTTTGTTGAAGCGCAGCGTACTGCTGCTTGATTTCACTGTAAGTTAAACTCATAGTTCGTTACCCTCCCTTATCATCCTAATGAAATTATAAATCATATGAATGATTACAACAATCATTTTTTTGATTGAAAAAATCATTTTAACTTGAATTGTTCCATTTTTGATGGAAATTCCGTCTCCGTTACTCATTTGACGGCCAATGTTATATAATGATCATCGATTACTGTTAGCGCAAAGGAGAGCCGATCGATTCATGTCCCGCACCATACTGATCGCCGACGACGAAGCGGAAATCCGCGAGCTGTTGTCTTTATATCTGGAAGCCGACGGACTGCGGGTATTGGAAGCCTCGGATGGAGCCGAAGCGGTCCGGATGCTCGGAGAACACGAGGTTGCCTTGCTGCTGCTCGATATTATGATGCCGAATATGGACGGCTTGCGGACGCTGAAAGAAATACGCAAAACTCATAACATCCCGGTCATCCTGCTGTCGGCGAAAAGCCACGATAACGATAAAATACTCGGCCTCGGCCTCGGAGCGGACGATTACATCGCCAAGCCGTTTAATCCGTTGGAAGTAACGGCCCGCATCCAGGCGCAGCTGCGCCGGTATTACAAGCTCGGACAAGCTCCAGAGCATAGCGAACCTTCCGTCCTGACCGCCGGAGATTTACAGCTTGATCCGTCCAGCTGTACGGTCAGCAAACATGGCGCCCTCCTGCCTCTGACTTCCCTTGAGTACAAAATGGTCGAGCTGATGATGCGCCATCCCGGCAAAGTATTTACGAAAAAGCAGCTGTTCGAATCGATCTGGGACGATTTTTATTTCGGCGATGACAATACGATTATGGTCCATATCAGCAAAATCCGCGAGAAGCTGGAGGACGATCCGCGAAATCCGGCTTATATCATCACCGTGCGAGGCATCGGCTATAAATTCGAGAAAAGGATCGCCCGTCATGAAACGTAACCGGATCTACTCGGCGATGATGCGCAATTATTTGCAGTTCGTGCTGCTGACCGCCCTGCTCTTCGTTATCGTGCTATGCGTCACGATCGTCTCGCTCGGCATAAAGCTGGAGAAAGGCGCCGTACCGCTTCAGACGGCTCAGGATATTGCGAAGCCCGATTACCGCTCGATCGCTATGGGCGAGCTGGAATCCGCCGGAGCTTCCGTCGAAGTATTGGACGAAGCCGGCCGTGTGGTGCATACGATCGGCCCGGACAACGGCCGGAGCCCGGTTTATACGGATACGGAGCTGTACCTGTTGCTCGGGAATAAGCGCGAGCTGCCCTATTATACGACCGCCATGCCGGTCGCCGGCGAAGACGGCAAGCCGTACCTGGTGCTGCTGAAAATTCCGATGGGCGAAGTAAGCGGCACGGTGGAGCTGCGCAAAAACGCCGAGCAGACCGACTGGTTAATCGGCCGCCATCTGCTTTTGTTTCTGGCGATTTTTCTGTTGCTGCAAATCGGCCTCGTTTTGCTGTACGCAAGGCGTACGTCCCGGAAAATCAGCCGTCCGCTGCACGCGGTTGCCAAAGGACTGCAGCAGCTGACCGAAGGGCAATACGACACGCAGATTCAGATCGCGGCCAAAGCGCACTCGGAAATCGCTCAGCTCCGCGACGCTTATCATTATTTGGCCGGGAAGCTGTCGGACGCAGAGAAGGAAAAAGCGGTGCTGGAGCAAAGCAAAAATCATATGCTGCTCGATTTGTCCCACGACCTGAAAACTCCGCTTACGAGCATCCAGGGTTACGCCCGCGCGCTGCAGGAAGGGATGGTGCCGGACGAAGAACGCAAGGAGCGATACTTGAAGCTGATCCACGACAAATCGGTGCGGCTGACGAACTTGATCGATGCGATCTTCGAGCTGCTGACGATGGATACGCCCGGCTTCAAGCTGACCCTCGTCCGGACCGATCTGGCCGAATTTCTCCGCGAGATCGCCGCCGAGTTTTACGAAGAGCTGGAGGAGAAGCTGTTCAAGCTGGAAGCGGACATTCCGCACGGCCTATGGACGGCCGGCATCGACCCCCGTCAGATGGCTCGCGTTCTCTCCAACCTGATCTCCAATGCGATGAAATACAATCCGCCGGGGACGGAGCTGCGGCTGGCTCTCCGCAGGCAAGGCTCGCTCATCGCCATCGAGGTGGCGGATAACGGCGTCGGCATCCCGCAGCGGCTTCAACCGACGCTGTTCGAGCCGTTCGTGCGCGGCGACGAAGCGCGCAACAGCCTGGGCGGCACCGGACTGGGACTTGCCATCGCCAAAAAAATCGTCGAGAAGCATCAAGGGACGTTGGCGCTTTCCCGGCACACGCCCGGCTGGACCGTATTTACGATCCTGCTGCCCGCCGAGCCGGTTCAACCGAATACCGATTAGCTTTCATTCCGCCGGGCTTGGCGTAAAGCCCCGGCGGTTTTTTTACGATTAAGGCGAGCTTAAGCTTCTCTTCACATTCGGTTAAGACGGGTGAAAGAGTGGTGCGGTAAGCTGGTGTCATCCTTTATACCAGACTGGAGAGAGCTGCTATGACCGCCTCGCAACAATTACGGGAACATTCCGGCGCAGCCGGGCAACCGCCTGTTATCGAAATTCGCAACGTATACAAGCATATCGGCAAAAAAACGATCGTCCGCAACGTTTCCTTCGACGTCTACCCCGGCGAAATATTCGGCCTGCTCGGCCCGAACGGCGCCGGCAAAACGACGCTGATCCGGATGCTCGTCGGACTGATGTCGATCTCGGACGGCTCGATGAAGGTGGACGGACACGACGTGCGGCGCGCTCCGGACAAGGCGCTCCGCAGCATCGGAGCGATCGTCGAAAATCCGGAGATGTACAAGTTTATGTCCGGCTACAAAAATCTGCTCCACTTCGCCAAGCTCGTTCCCGGCAATGGCATAGACCGCTACCGCATCCTGGACGTCGTCTCGATGGTCGGACTCGACAACCGGATTCACGACAAGGTCAAAACGTACTCGCTCGGCATGCGCCAGCGGCTCGGCGTGGCGCAAGCGCTTATGCACAAGCCGAAGGTGCTCATTCTCGACGAACCGACGAACGGACTCGATCCAGCCGGCATCCGCGAGCTCCGCGACCAGTTGAAGACGCTCGCCCGCGAGGAAAGGATCGCCGTCGTCGTCTCCAGCCATCTGCTGTCGGAGATGGAGCTGATGTGCGACCGGGTAGGCGTCATTCAACAAGGAGTGCTTATCGGCATCCAGCAGGTGACGGAGGAGAATACGTCGGAGCATGCCGTCCCGATCCTGTTTCAGGTCGACAGCCGGGAGGCCGCCAGGAAGGTGATCGCCCTCGCGTTCGACGGGCTGGCGGTAGACAGCGATCCGCTCGGCATTCTCGTGACGACAAGCGCCGGCTGCATCGCCGATATTAACGCCAAGCTGGTCGCCGGCGGAGTTCGCGTATCCGGCATATCGATCCAGGCGAAGTCGCTGGAAGACAAATTTATGGAAATGACGGGGAGGCCTTAACATGATTACCTTTCTCCGGATCTTGCAGGCGGAATTTTTGAAAATTTTCGCCAGACGGCGAAACTGGGTGCTGATCGGGGTGCTGCTGGTGCTCGCTTTCGCCCCGACCTATGTCAGTCCGTTGTTCCCTCCTTCGGGGCAAGACTGGCGGACCGAACTGCGCGAGGAAAATAGCAAAATCGAGAAGACGCTCGTTGAGGGACAGCTGACAGACAGCGAACGCCAGCACAAGCTGGACGCGGCTGCGCTGAACCAATACCGGCTTGACCATGACATGCCACCGGAAGAACAATCCGTCTGGGGAACGGTACAATCGCTGTCGATGCTGACCAGCATCATTACGCTGCTCTCCGTCATCGTAGCGGCTGACAGCATCGCAAGCGAGTTTTCCTGGGGAACGATCAAGATGCTGCTGACCCGGCCCGTCGGAAGAACGAAGCTGTTGATGGCCAAATACGTGTCGGTCGTCGGATTCGCCTTGATGCTGATCGGGATACTCGCTGCCGCCGGTTTCGTGCAAGGGCTGATCGATCATGGCTTCGGGCATGTCGCCCTGCCGCATCTGACCCTCATAGACGGCGCTGTCCAAGAAAAATCGATGATCCTTCATACCCTGCAAACGTATGGGCTCAAATCGGTTAATCTCCTTATGATCGTCACATTCGCCTTTATGATCTCCGCCGTTGCGCGCAGCAGCTCCATGTCGGTGCTACTGTCCTGCGTGCTGCTGTTTACCGGGACGACCGTTACTTTCTTGTTCGGCGAGAAAGCCTGGGCCAAATATATATTGTTCGCCAATACCAATCTCACTCCCTATCTGGACGGCGGCGCCCCGCTTCCCGGGATGACGCTGGGCTTCTCGATCGTGATGCTGACCGCCTACTTCGCGATGTTTCACGCTGCGGCCTGGTACTTCTTCACGCGGCGTGATGTAGCCGGATAAAATTACCACTTCCCGCGATGTATGGCATTCGCCGTTTCCTATAATAATATGAAAACCAACTACAGAGGAGGTGAACACACATGCCAAACAACAATACTTATGTTGTACCTCAAAGCGCTAGCGCAATTGACCAAATGAAGTATGAAGCGGCAAGCACGCTGGGCGTAACTTTGGGTGCGGAAACTTCGTCCCGCCAAAACGGTTCGGTCGGAGGACAAATCACGAAGCAGCTCGTGCAAATCGCGGAGCAAACTCTTGCGGGTCGCCGGTAATTTGCATTAGCTGTGTAGGGTCCCGACCCATAATATCTCCTTCAATGCGTAAACCATAAGTCCCGGCCTACGGGAAAAACAGGGTCGTCCGTGAAAACGGACGGCCCTTTGTGTTATCTCTTAAAACTTTTTCCTGGATTGCCCAGTCTAATAAACAAAACCGAAAGGGGAGCACGTTCCGAGTGGATGAGCAAACGAATCCGGCCGAGCTGGTTCTGGCGGCCCGCAGGGGCGACGACGAGGCGTTTTATCGTCTAATGGTCCTGCATCATGACAAGCTGTACCGAATTGCGTTCGCGTATTTTCGAAGTGAAGCGGACGCTCTGGAAGCGATTCAGGAAGTCACGTACCGCGCTTATATGAAGCTTCATTCGCTTCGCAAGCCGGATTATGCGGGCACATGGCTTGTCCGCATCCTGATCAACTATTGCAACGACGAGCGGCGGCGGCGAAGCCGGCAAGCGGAATACCGCTCCGGCGGCATACCGGACGAACGCGCCGACGTAACCGAGATCCGGGCGGTCCGGGACAGCCTGGAATCGGCTCTGGACGTGTTGGAACCGCGGCAGAAGCAGATCGTGATCCTGAAATATTTCGAGGATCTGACGATACGCGAGATCGCCGCAGCGATGCAATATCCCGACGGCACGATCAAAACGTGGCTGTACAAAGCGCTTCGCAAGTTAAAAGACTATATGCGGAAGGACGGGGAACCGGATTGAGGGACAAGTCGAAACGGCGTTTTTGGAAGTACATAATCGGTCTTGACAGTTATCGGTGCAAATGGGCCCGCGTCGCTCCCCCTGAACAGGACTCCCCCGGAGAAACGGAAGCGGAAGCGGCCGCGCATCCGGAGCTTGCACCGGCCCCGGCCATCCAGTCATTGAAGGATGTATATTGGCTGGCCTCCCCCCCTCCCGATATGGAAACATACATCCGGGAAGGAATCCGCCAAGCCAAACGGGAGCTTGCCCGCAAAAAGCGAAAAAAACGGGCGACCGGCGCAGCCGCGGCTCTGCTCGTTCTCGCGCTGTCCGCCGCTCTAGGCTTCTCCCCCGCTTTCGCATCGTTCGTCGGGAAACTGACGACACAGCTTCTTGATTCGAAGGACGGCCTTCACATTGCTGCCGAGCAGGGATACAAGCAGTATGTCGGCAAATCGGTCGAGCACGACGGGATCGAATTACGGATCGAAGATTTAATCGTCGACGAATTGCGTATGGTTGTGTACTATTCGATCAAAGATAAGAACGGCTACGACAGCGTACGGATCCAGGCCAAGTGGGTGGACGCGGCTACCGGTGAGGAGTACCCCGTAGGCCAGCCTATGATGAGCAGCGGCAGCGACATCTTCAGCAGCAGCGGCACGTTCAGCGGACCCTGGGAGAACGGCGCGATGGAGATTCGCTGGAAGGAAGACGCGGCGATTCCGGACAAACTTCGTTTACGTGTAACGATGCATGTGCCGATGAAGCCCGGGTACCAGAAAACCGTGCAGCTGGATAAGGAATGGAACCTTAGCTTCTCGATCCGCAAAGATCAAATTGTCGCCAAACAAGTATTCGAGCTGAACGAGACGGTTTCTTTGGACGGACAAAACGTAACGTTTAAGCGGGCGACCTTGCTTCCTACCGCCATTCGTCTCGATCTCTCGGTCGATCCGAACAACAGCAAGCAGTTGTTCTCCATCGAGGATCTGAGACTTGTCGATCAGGACGGCCTGGAGCTGAAGCCGCTCCGCGGCTTCGAACGGCAATATTTCGTCTATCCGGTTACCCGGCCTAAAACATTGCATACGATCTACTTTGAAGGGAGCCTGCTCGCCAATCCGCAATCGCTCGACCTTGTAGGCAGTACCATCCGTGCGCTGGACAAGAGCAAACGCGAGATTATCGTGGATACCCGCGAGAAAAAACTGCTTAAAGTACCGGACGAGCGGATCAGACTTCTCGATGTGAACAAATATCCGAACCGCTGGGAGTTTTCGTTCGATCTTGAGAAGGACGTTGATAACAAGTTCTCTCCCCACATGATTGACATACATTCGCTGAACACCATGGAGCAAAGCTGGTTCGACCCTTCAGACGGGTATGGGCTCGGTTGCGGAGGGTACAGCTCTTCCGAGGAGACGGTCCAAAAGCTGAACTGCGTGATGACAGGTTCGGAATTAATGGGCGAATATTTCCCCGAGCCGTTCGTGTTCCGGATCTACGACTATCACTATAACAAAATCCGTCAGCCGTTCCGGGTGAAGATCAAGTAACAGCTTACTGCCGCCCGTCTTTGGAAATCATACAAATTATATATGTATGTTTACTTTGTTGGCGTTATCCTTTATACTTGAAATCGATGGGGACCTCTCGTCCCCCTCAAGCAGTAACCTCGAACGGCGGTAGGAAGGAGGCGACTCTTTTTTACCGCTGTTGCTATATAAGGCGGCCGATGCTCCTTGTGCCGAACAGCAAGATCCCTACATCCCTTTGCGAGGTGTTGAATGATGACCAGCCTGAATGTAACTTCTGCAGCCGTCAATTGCTTTAAGGAGGAATGGGGCGTCCGCGAGGGCGATCAGCTTCGCGTATTCGTCCGGTACAGCGGCGGCGGCGACGATGCTTATTCGCTCGGCGTCACCAAGACCGAGCCTCGTTATCCGGCGATCTCGGTTACTCCGGGCAATGCCGGGATCACTTTATTTATGGAGGAAACCGACATCTGGTATTTGGACAATCGCGATCTGACGATCGACTGCCAAGGGCAGGATATCGTGTTTTCCGTCCAGTCGCCGGGTCCGTGACCCGATCCGCGATTCATTCGCGGTTTTTTGGGCGCAAGCCGGTATAATCCGCAAAATACACCGCCTTTACAGGCGGTGTTTGCGAATTGTTTACGAATGCAATGAAGGCTTCACTTAATCGGGGCGGCAGCTCAGCTTGGTGGCCGCTTACGATTTAAGCTTGCGCTGCATGAATACCACTTCCTCGGCCAACCTGTCGATTCGCCTGAGCACATCCTCGTCGGCGATTTGTTTGTCCGGATTAAAGTGGTCGTCATGCAAGTAGACATAGCTTGGTGCGACAAACGCCCGGAAGTAACCGGCAATCGGCTTGAGCTGATTTTCCACGACGAGATAGTGCTGGTACGTGCCGCCTGTCGCGACAAACCCCATCACTTTATTGTATAGGGCGTTCACCGGCACCAGGTCGAACAAATTTTTCAGAACGCCGGTCAGGGAAGACTGGAAGATCGGCGTGCCGATCATATAAAAGTCCGCCTCGGCAACGATGTCGATGACTTTTCGCGTATCGCCCGTATAAGCGGCAGGATCTCTCCCGTCGCAAAATTGGACGTCGTACTGCTTCAGATCGAGCAGTTGCGTTTCAATATCCGGATTGTCGCGGCGTACCGCCTCCAACACTTGATGAACCGCAATCGCGGTTTTGGACCCTACTATCGTCCCTGAAATACCTAGCAGCTTCATCTTCACCATTCCTGTTCGAATCGTAGTTGGACATACGCAAGCGGATCGGTCCAAGGCGGCCTCTTCTCCGGTCTTAGCACTTCTTAGCCTGGCCCCGGTACGCGGCCGTCCGGAAACTCGCTCCGCAGCCGCAGGTCGCTTTGGCATTCGGATTGTCGATCGTAAAACCGCCGGTCATCCCGGCTTCTTTATATCCGATCTGGACGCCATCCACGAAAGGCTGGCTCGCGGAGTCGACAACCACTTTAAACGAAGACCACTCCATCACTTGATCGTCTTCCTGCATCTCGTCGTCGATCCGGATCTGGTACGATAATCCGCTGCAGCCTCCGTCGTTGACGCCGAACCGCAAAAATGCGCCGTTTACTTCCGAATTCTCAATCAGTTCCGCTATTTTGGCGGTAGCTTGATCGCTGATTTGAATCATCGTCGTTCCTCCTCCGTTATCCTGCTTTATTTGGTTAGGAGTGAAGCCTCAAAGTATAAGTTCTCAGCGAAGCCGGATATGCTCCGCCCGCAAGAAAAGCTCCTTCGAAGATCCCACTTCCATAAAATCATCTGAAGTGAACCCGTTTCTTATTTATATTTTTATATCATTATGTATAATAATTATGATCCGTTCCTCGCTTTTTGTCAATAAGAAGCGGAGGGAAATAAATACTTTGTATAGGGCTATGTTGACTTTATGTAAACTAATTCATACAATTTAGAAGACTGCTTGTTCACAGTCGCTTTCATAGCAGATTTCATAGAAAAGGTGAGAACGTTCATGTCCAACCATGAATATGCAATATTGTTGTATTATAAATTCGTGCCAATCCCGGAAGCGGAAGCTTTCGCCAAGGAGCATCTGGACTTCTGCCGAGCGCTCGGAATTAAAGGGCGCATCCTGATCGCCGACGAAGGCATTAACGGCACGTTGTCCGGCACGATCGCCCAGACCGAGCAATATATGCAGCATATGCGCCAAAACCCGCTGTTCCACGATATGGTATTCAAGATCGACCCGGCTGACCGGCACGCCTTCTCCAAAATTTTCGTCCGTTACAAAAAAGAACTGGTCACGTTCCGCTACGACCAGCCTCTCGACCCGAACGTTATCGGCGGCAAGCGTCTTTCGCCAAAGCAGTTTTACGAGAAGCTGCAGCAGGACGATGTGATCGTGCTGGATGGACGAAACGGCTACGAGTTCGATATCGGGCATTTCCGCAACGCGATCCGCCCCGACGTCGAATCGTTTCGGGAGTTTCCGGACTGGATTCGGGAGAATATGGGCGAGCTCAAGAAGAAGCCGGTACTGACCTATTGTACAGGCGGCATCCGCTGTGAGAAGCTGACCGGCTTTCTCCTTCAGGAAGGGTTCGAAGACGTATACCAGCTCGACGGCGGGATCGTCACGTACGGCAAAGATCCGGAGGTTCAAGGCCGGCTGTTCGACGGGAAATGTTACGTATTCGACGAGCGCATCTCGGTGCCGATCAACCAGACCGATGAAGATATCGTCGTAGGAACATGTCATCACTGCAAGAAGCCGGCCGACCGCTATATCAACTGCGCGAACGACAGCTGCCATCTGCAGCATATCGTCTGCGACGAATGCGAAGAACGATACGACGGCTACTGCTCCTCCGATTGCGAGGAACATTCGACGACGACGATCAACTACGGCTAATAAAACGGGTGGTGTCACATTGAAACAGGATAACGGTCTTTCGACCCGTGAGCTTATCATTCAGCTCCTGAAAACAAACGGCGAGCTTAGCGCCAGAGACTTAACCGAACATTTGGGAATTACCGGCATGGCGGTACGCCGGCATATCGATGCGCTCGAGCGCGACGGCTTGATCGAGCCGAGAACCGTGCGCCAGCCGATGGGCCGGCCGACCGCCGTGTACAGCCTCACCGCTCAGGCCGAGCATTATTTCCCGAAGAAATATCATGCCGTAGCGCTCGATCTGCTCGGCGAGCTCGCCAGCGAGGCCGGCGAAGGGATGGTCGAACGGTTATTCGAGCGCCGGAAAGAAACGTTGTTCCAGAAATACGCGAACGCTATGGAGAATAAAGCGTTGTCCGAGAAAGTCGCGGCGCTCGCTTCGATTCAGAACGAGAACGGTTATATGGCCGAATGGGAACAGCAGAACGAGGACGAGTACATTTTGAAGGAGCATAATTGTCCGATCTCGCAAATTGCGAACAAGTACAATCATGCTTGCAAATGCGAGCTAGGGTTGTTCGAATCGCTGCTTGGAGCCGATGTCGTCCGTACGGAATGTTTGGCCAAAGGCGGCAAAAAATGCGTCTACCATATCCGGAAGCGCAAGCAGCATGCGGATTAGGTTTAATCGCTCCGTTTGCCGTTAAGCGGCAAAAAGCAAGCCCCTGTCATGATCGACAAGGGGCTTGCTTGACGTTGGGCGAACGGGAGGAGCGGAAACGGATGGAACCGTCTCCTCTCCCTTCCGTCGCGCCCGCCGTACCGGCTCATTTCACCGGATTTTCTTTGCCCAGGAAGCGCCAGAACGCGCCGCCGAACAGATCGGATACGTCCCGGCGAATTTCTTTTTTCTTTACTTTCCAGCCGGTTTCGAGCAAATCGGCGTATTTGTCCGTGAGCACATTCGCGATAATCTCCCGGGAATGGTCCCACTTGTACAGCAGCTGATCGAGTACCCGGCAGTCGGAATGCTGCGGCGTTACGCTCGTCCCGAGCAGCTCGAAGCGCATGCGCGTCATCTCTTCGATCAGGCTCGGATTGTTCAGGAACCACCAGCAGCCGAACACGTGCAGGTTGCGGAACTTGCGGGCCGCTACGGCCAGCCCGTGCTGGTTCTCGCGGGCGAGCATCGTGCACAGGAATTTGTTGTCCGGGTGCAGCGAGCAGATCTGCTCCACGGTCCGTACATCGCTTAAGCCTACGCTGTCTCCCGCATCGCCCAGCGCCGGATTAACCCGCTTGTTGACCCCGATCATCATCGCGAACGGAATATCGAACTCCTTCGCTACCGGGAGAATACATTTGGCGATAATATCGCCGCGGGCCGACTGCTCCGGATAACGGAACGACGGAGGCAGGGAAACCGCCATGTACAGCGGGTTCATTTTACGGATCCACGTGCGCAGAAACTCGCGGATGCCTTCGACCGTTTTGTCTGTAACCGCCTGTTCGACGTCGTAGCCCCATTCCTTCAGCTTCTCCCACGTGCTCTCCTCCCACTGCATGAGCAGCGGGTCGATCCGGAGCGCCGTGTTAAACCGCGGGTCGACCTCCTGAATCATCTCCCAGGCGTTTCGCTCCGAATCGACGAACGGATCGTTCGTCATACAGACGTTCGCCACGTTCGACAGTTTAAAGATCAGGTCGATATATTCACTTGTCGATTTCGAGGCGAAGAAGGCCCGGTACGATTCCAGATCTCTGGACGCAACGTCGAGTCCGAGACGGTTCAGAACGGTCAGAACGCCGCGGCACGCCTCGCTGTAAGGCGAATGGTCCAGAAACAGCGTCTGCCAGACGAGATCGGCCTGCTCCCGCTTCGACATCGCCCAGAACGATTCGTACGGAAGATCCGGATGGAAGCGCAGCGTCTCCGCCACGAGATAATGATACGTGAGCAGCTCATCGATTCCCCACAGCAGCATATCGCCGAAATCTTCCGTAAACAGATGCGTGTGGATATCGGAAATCGGGGTGGTGCGAATTGTTTCCTTGACGAACGAGCGAAGCTCCTGTTTGGTTTGAATAGCCATGCTGCAGTTCCTTTCCCCGAAAAAACGGATGAGATGAACGAGTCATTGTTAACGTGTGCATGATGCGTACGCTTTCATTGTACACGGATTCGGCTTATTTGCCAAGCAGCTTTACATGTTTGCCGATATGCGTTATCAAAGCGTCCGTGTAGCTAGGCTCGTTGTCGTCCATCGTCCGGTAAAACTCGTCTTTGAACAGAGACTTGTCGCTCTCATCCTTAGCCTGCAGGAGTATGCCGTAGGTGATATGAAGCATCTGACGGGCGTCGTCGTCGTTCAAGTAATCCGGCAATTCGGAATCGGCTACGCTCTCCAGCGGCTTGATCACGTTCAAATCCGCCTTCACGTGATAATACGCGGTCGCCTCTTCGAAATGGTCGTATGCATAAGTATGCATGCGGCGGTACAGTCCCGGATTCGTCTTGGCGATCACCCTCATCGCTTCCAGCCAGTTCGTTCCGGCCGTCTTCAGATGGAACCGGCCTTTCGTATGGACGCCGATCATCGGGAACACCGTAAATTTGTCGCTGCCGGAATGAATGCTCAGCTTGTAGCCGAAATGGTCGGCAATGGCCGCGTGGATCTTCAGCTCTTCCTCGAACCGGGCGACGTCGCCGATGTAATCGATCCCTTTCTGGAACTCTCCGCAGAAGCGGGGCGCCATGCTGAACAGCTTCACACCGCGGCGGTACAACTCCTCTGCGATCAGGAAATGCGAACCCGGGTCGGTCGGCGTCAGCGTCTCGTCGATCGACACTTCGAAGTCGATGTCCCGGCCGGCCGTTTGAATGTATTTGGTGAACACATGCTCCATATAATCGATCGCTTTGGCATAGATAAGCACATTTTTGGCCAAGGTCAGCTCGTTAAAGACGAAACCTGTGCCCGCCGCCTCGAAATTGCGGTTCAAATAGCCGTCCTCGTAACGGGAGCGGACGTCAGCCGGAACTTTCGCGTAGCTCGCCAAAATGTCGGCATCGGATTGCCCTTCCACCGTATTGTCGATATGCTCCGAGCAGTCCAGCGTCAGCATCGTGAAGCCGAGCCCGAGCGCCAGCTCGATGTCGGCCTCCACCTTCAGATGGTCGCCGTCGGCGCCGAAGCCGTCCTTGTAGCCTTCCTGGAAAGCGGCATAACAGGCAGCGTCCAGCACTTCCTTGTAATCGCGGCCGGTCAGGTTCAGCTCGCGGATGCTCTGCTGCGCCAGAATCGGACGAATATCGTGGCCGCGCACCGTCTCGATATGTCCCGAAGAAGCGATGCCGAGCCGGTCGCCGAGCCCAATCGTCGAGATTTGCGTGCCGAAGGCGCGAGGAGCGGTGTAGGGGAAAAACCGGTTCAGTGTCAGCCGGTTGGCATGCGTGAGCGGGCACAGCTTCGCCGAATCCGCCCCCCCTGCTACCGCTTCGCCTTCCAGTGCGTCGGCCAATGCTCCGGCTCCTTGAGCGAGCAACAATTTGCGGCCGTCCCGCTTAATCATAACGAGCGATACGCCCTCATACTCGGCGAGCGACCGCTCGTACGTTTTTACTACGGATCCTGCAGCTTGCAACGTGTCAATAACGGAAAGTAACGCTTGCATGGGAGAACCTCCTTGTATGCGATCGCCGGCATACCGGCGTCTAGCCCCATCTTAGCGCAAATTCCGTCTTGTTTCTGTTCATTTTTTGCGGAATGGACCGATTATTCCACAATTTTTGCTTTTCCAACTCCCGGAACATGCTCCGGCTGCTCCAGAACGACAGTGCCGTCATCGAGCCGCAGCCACGTTTCGAAGCTCCGCTCGCCTTCGCGCAGTCGGATGAGCCGCGACCCGCGCGGAAACCCTTCGCGTCCGTAGGTATTATAGCCCGTCGCCCGGCCGTAGCTTAAGCGGACCCCGTGCAGTTCTCCCCAATAGTCGTTCACATGGTCATGTCCGCAAAACGTCCCCATCACGTCGCCCGCTTCGACGAACGCCGCGAACATCCCGCTGTTCAGCGGCGGGCAGCACACGTTCTCCTGCTTGTGGCCGTAACACGTCTGCGTCTCCCATACCTGATTGTACTCGGGGAGCGGGATATGGAAAAACGCGAGCGCCGGAAGCGGCTCTCCCTTATTCTGTTCCGTCAGACGGGCCGACTGCTGCAAAAACCAGGAAATCTGATCGCGCCGGAACCAGTTGTAGCCTTTGATATGGGAAAGCGGTGAATACTCCCCGGAGTCCAGCCCGTACAGCGCCGCTGCCGTCTGTCCGCTGTGCCCTTCCACTTCCAGTACGAAATTGCCGAAGCCCGACAAATTCGCCGGTCCCGAGTCCGAGACGGCAAACTCGTATGTCTCGACAGCCGGGGCCAACTGCTCCCGGGTAATATTCCCTTCTGTATCGTGATTGCCGAATACGAGCGCCCACGGAATCTTCGCGTTCTCGGCCGTAGCGACCGCATCCCGCAGCGCCTGGAACGGATCGTTGCAGCCTTTGCCGCCCGAATAAATCACATCGCCCGTAAATATGACGAGATCGGGCGCTTCCTCCCGGATGACGAGCTCCATCAAGCTTCTGGTGCGCTGATCGGCCTCACTGCCGTCGACCCAATGAATATCCGTAAATTGTGCAATCGTAAACGTTCCGTCTTCCCGAAATGTCAGCTTCCGCTTGTCCATGGCTCAATCTCTCCCCGATCTAACGTTTGTCTTCTGTTCCGTGATGTCGCGAGATAAAGCAGTGCGGGTCGTATCCGCGGGCTAAGGCTAAGACGCTGGTTCTCCGCCTCTTCAGGCGTTGTCTCCGTTCCATTGAAAGCCGATCGCATTCAGGAAAGCATGCGCGAGCACCGTATGTCCGGTCAAATTCGGATGCACGCGGTCCCAGGCGAGCGCGCCCGGATAGTAGTGGTTCAGCACCGCGTCGAACGCCTTCTGCGTGTCGACGAACACAGCTCCGGTCTCGGCCGCAAGCTTCGCGACCACCGCCCCGTACCGGTCCATCGCCGCACGCATTGCATCTTCCGGATTCGGCTCGATGTAGAACGGAGTCATCAGTATGAGCCCTTTCAAGGACGGCTGAACGGAAGCGATCAGATCGCGAAGCGTCTGCTCGTACTCCTCGATCCCAACGTGCTTCTCGCTGAAGTTCGGCATATCGAACTGCCGCCATACGTCGTTGATCCCGATCATAATCGACAGCCAGTCCGGCTTCAAGTCCAATACGTCCGTCAGCCAGCGCGCCTTCAGATCGCGAACCGTGTTGCCGCTCGACCCGACGTTGATCACCCGGATATGACGGCCCGCATATACGGCGCCGAGCAGCGCGTTGACGACCGATACGTAACCGTTTCCATATTCGGTGCCCCGGCCTTCCCCGACCGGTCTCGCGCGGCCGCAGTCCGTGATAGAGTCCCCGATCATGACCAGTCTGCTGTTTGGTTGAACAAGCATGTGTTTTCCCCCTCCGAATGATGAAGATAACCAATCTCGTCCATTATAAGGGAAGGCGGGCGGTTCGGAATAGTCTAATTTTGCTTGCCTGTGGTCGTACAAAGGAATAACACTTGCTATAAATCAAAATCCAAATGTGACAAGCGATATCTGATTGTAAAACAGCAGTTGACAAGGAAGCTGTTCTATTAACCTAACAACTCGTATTTTTCTCTGGCTCCCAGCGTTCTGATATTAAGCATATAGATGTCTATATATAAGGATCGAACAGGAGTCGCAACGATTAAGGAATGAGTGAACGCACTTTCCTCACAAGCTTATCCGCGAAAGAAGGCTCCCCCATCACACATCCCGCTTTACCGGTAATATTTCCGTTCCGGTCCATACTGAAACGTTCAAATTGAAGCCGCCATCCGCCCATCTCCCGTTTCACGATGTAAGGATATTTCCCTTTTCTTCCATCATCCAACTCGATTTCCACCCAAACCTCATTCCAATCCGGTTTTATCTCGGTGTTCGAAAGTATCGTGTATTGAAGTAGGGTTTCATGGCGCAGACCCTCCTGAAACTCTTTAATCCGTTGTTCCGCCATCATCCCGCAAAGATCGTCCGAAGCTTGAACGGCCGCACCGGCATCCCTCCGCATAACGGCACCGAAGAAAGCATCCGTCGCGTATGTCGGAGTCGCGTACCCTTTCGGCTGCAGTTGGACATACAAAATCCAACCCACTGCAACTATTAAAGCGGCACCCCATACAAATATCCGTTTTTTTCGAAACATGGTTATTATTCTCCGTGAATGATTAATATTTAGATCGATATTTAATCTACCGACTCCTTATTCTATCAAATAATTCCACATAATGGTTCATCAACAAATCATTTTTTATGGTTGACTTAACGCCGGCATGCAGCCAAACACTTCTCTCGAATCAATTCACCGTGCGTGGATCAAGCATCTTCTCTTTCGTCGAGCCAATCTCCCCCTCCCCCCGCCGTCTTGTGCTGATCCCGCACCACCCTATCGACATAGCCTAATTGACGAAGAAATCATTCAGTACTACTATAGAAGAATTGAACCAAGCAGAGGAGGAAAACCGTTGTCTGAGATACACGAACGTTCAAGACAACTTCCCGGCATAAGTCGCGACAAGCTGCAGGGGGATTGCGAGAAATGCTTCGGCTTATGCTGCGTGGCACTGCCCTTTGCAGCTTCCGCGGACTTTGCCGTAAATAAAGACGCCGGACGGCCATGCTCGAATTTGCAGGCTGATTTTCGCTGCGGCGTTCATACCGATTTAAGGAAGCTGGGGTTTAAAGGCTGCACGGTTTATGACTGCTTCGGTGCCGGGCAGATGGTATCCCAGGTTACTTATGGCGGAATCGACTGGCGGCAGGCCCCGGCCACCGCGAAGACGATGTTCGAGGTGTTTCCGATTATGAAGCAGCTGTACGAGCTGCTCTGGTATTTGACGGAATCGCTGACACTGCAACCTGCACAGTCGATTCACGGAGAGATTCGCGGCTTACTCGACGAGACGCTGCGGCTCACCCGCCTTCGTCCCGAATCGCTTCTGGAGCTGGAAGTGGCGGCTCACCGGGCGAAAGTAAACGAGCTTTTGCTGCGGACTAGCGAGCTCGTGCGGGAAGAAGCGCGCCCCAAGGAGACGCGCAAACCGGCGCAAGGACGTCAAAAAGCAATCCGCAGAGGAGTCGACCTCATCGGCGCTAACCTGAAGGGAGCCGATCTCCGCGCCGCCAATTTAAGAGGCGCTTATCTGATCGCGGCCAACCTGAAAGGCGCGGATCTAAGAGCCGCCGACCTGATCGGGGCCGATTTCCGGGACGCCGATCTTAGCGGAGCCAATCTCACCGGCAGCATATACCTCACCCAAGCCCAGCTCAACGCGGCCAAAGGAGATGCGCGCACCAAGCTGCCGCCGTCGCTTGTCCGGCCGGCTCATTGGACGGCTTGATTTTGTACAGATTACAATCTTAACTTCGGAATAAATTGCTTCGAACGGGTTATCCGTACGGGAGAGCGCGCGCATGGCGCATTAAGCACAGTCTCCGCTTGCGATAAGGGGAGCACGCATTACGCGCACTGGACACCTTCTGAGGAATATGCGGTGTTACAACATATGAAGTTGCCGCTTCTTTCTTGAGACTATTTGAGATATTGCCTTTTGTGGTGCCGCCCCTTCTACTCTTCTACTCCTAACGACCAATAAGAGATGTTTGTACCCCTTATGGAGCTGGCTTTTTTCTTTTTCAGAGAAATAGAAGCGGTTTGCGACCCTTATTTCGGCCGCTCTGCCGCCAAACCCGCCGTTTCTGGCAGATTAGTAGCTATAAACCGCTCTTATTTTCGTCCAAAACCCGGTTCCGCTCCAAATAAGAGGTGCAAATCGCTCCTAAGACTGCGATAGCAATATCCCCGCACGCCACACGCCACACGCTAGAAAGACTCTCGCGCGCAACGCGTTCGGAGACTACGCAAAAAAAGAAAGGAAACGGCCCTCTCGGACCGCCTCCTTTCTTTTTTGTATGTCCGATCCATCTATCGGATTACGCCAGGCCTCCGGATTCCCGGACGACGCTCAGCGCCTGATCGTGAACGTCTTCGTTCATCACGGCTGTGAGCAAATAGTTGCGGCCCATCGTGTCGTCCTCGCCGCCTGAGCTCATCCCGCTTGCACTGACGTCGGCCGCGGCAAGTATTCCCGCATTCCGGTCGAAGTCACCGCCCAGCGTCAAATATCCAAGTCCCGGTATGTCGCCGTTGATCGGATTTTCGACATGGTCCACTCCTTCGCCCGCAAATCGTCCGACCTCGTCGATCCGCATGTCATCGATGCGAAGCGACTTCAGCTTGGCCGCCGCTCCTTCGGCATCTTCCCGGCTCTTGAAATAAGCCAGCACGCTTTTCTCAGCCATTCGTCGTTACCTCCGCTCACGGCCTGCCGCAACCGCATAGGTTGCGGATTAGGCGTTCTCCTGGCGTTCGTCCGCCGCTTGAGCGCGCTCGGCCGCTTCCAGATCGGCAGCGTCGGCAAGCGATTCGGAGAATTCGACGTCCTCGTTTCGGGCTATTTCCAGTTGCTCGTTCTCGATTTCGTTCTCAGCATTGTTCGCCTTATGGTTGTTCATCGGTAATCCTCCTCGGTTGGTTGAATTAGGAACTAACTATAGAAGTTTGCCCGGATCGTACACCAACTATGCATCGCGGCTCAAATAAAAAAATGAAAAGCCATTCCACCAGCCTGTTAGCTGATCGAATGGCTTTAGATGCGGGAGCTAATCACCCCGAAACGCTTTTTTCATCCGTTCGAAAATCGACTCGTTATGCTCATGCGTATGCTCGCCGTGTTCTTTGGCAAAATCGCGGAGCAGGTCTTTCTGCTGCTCGTTCAAATTCGTCGGCGTTACGACGACGACCCTCACTTGCTGATCGCCTTGTCCGTAACCGCGAAGTCTGGGAACGCCTTTGCCTTTCAGGCGGAAATAGGTCCCCGTCTGCGTACCGGCCGGGATTTTCAGCTTGACCTTCTCGGTTAGTGTAGGAATCTCGATCTCGTCGCCGAGCGCCGCTTGAACGAACGTTAACGGCACTTCGCAGAAAATATCGTCGCCTTCCCGCTCGAAGAAGTCGTGAGACTTGACGCGGATCACGATATACAAGTCTCCCGCTGGACCGCCTCTCGTCCCGCCTTCTCCTTCGCCGGATACGCGCAGCTGCGCCCCATCGTCGACGCCCGCCGGGATTTTCACGTTGATTTTGCGTTGGCGCTTCACTTTCCCTGCGCCGTGACACGACGAGCATTTCTCTTTGATCGTCGTGCCCTGGCCGTTACAGGTCGAACATACCCGACGGTTGACGATCCGGCCGAATGCGGTGTTTTGCACCACTTCCTGCTGCCCGCTGCCGCGGCAGGTGCTGCAAGTTTCCGGTTTCGTCCCCGGCTTCGCTCCGGAGCCGTGGCACGTATCGCACGACTCGGTGCGCGGGATTTGAATATCCATTTCTTTGCCGAATACGGCTTCCTTAAATTCAATCTGCATCGTATATTGCAAATCGGAGCCGCGCTGAGGAGCGTTCGGATTACGCCGCTGTCCCCCGCCTCCGCCGAAAAACATATCGAAAATATCCCCGAAGCCGCCGAAATCTTGCCCGCCAAAGCCGCCGCCCGTTCCCTGGTTCGGGTCGGCGTGTCCGAAACGGTCGTAGTTCGCCCGTTTCTGGCCGTCGCTCAGCACCTCATAGGCGTCTTTCGCTTCCTTGAACTTCTCCTCCGCGTCGGCCGCTTTGTTGACGTCCGGATGATATTTGCGCGCCAACCCGCGGTACGCTTTCTTGATCTCGTCCTCGGACGCGTCCTTGCTAACCCCAAGCACTTCATAAAAATCGCGTTTGCTCACCGTTTCACCACCCCCAAAATACCCCAAAAAGTGAAGTTAATCTTCGTAGCTTATTCCGATTACTTTTCGGGGACCCCATACGAAATACCCCAAAAAGTGAAGTTGTTCTACAGCTTATTCCACTCGCAAAACGAAAGTCAAAGCCGAGGGTCCCCCGGCTTTGACTCCGACGATCGTTCGTCCTGCGTCTGCTTATTTTTTGTCGTCTACGACTTCAAAGTCTGCGTCCACGACATTGTCTTGCTTGGCTCCTTCGCCGCCGGCTGCACCGCCTTCTTGAGCGGCTTGTGCTTGAGCGGCCTGCTCATACAGCTTGACGGACAACTGCTGCACGACTTCGGTCAAAGCTTCGGTCGCTTTTTTGATTTGCTCGAGATCGCTGCCTTCGAGCGCTTTTTTGAGTTCTTCCTTAGCGGCATTCGCTTTCTCGACTTCCGCCGGATCGGCTTTGTCGCCCAGATCTTTGATCGTTTTGTCGACGGAGTAGACCAATTGGTCCGCTTCGTTGCGGGCTTCGACCATTTCTTTGCGCTTGCGGTCTTCCTCGGCGTGAGCCTCCGCATCTTTCATCATTTTATCGATCTCATCGTCGCTCAAGCCGCTGGACGAAGTAATCGTAATTTTTTGGCTTTTGCCCGTTCCTTTATCGAGAGCCGATACGTTTACGATCCCGTTGGCATCGATATCAAACGTAACCTCGATTTGCGGAATGCCGCGTGGCGCCGGAGGAATATCGCCGAGCATAAACCGGCCCAGCGTCTTATTGTCCGAAGCCATCGCGCGCTCGCCTTGCAGCACGTGAATTTCAACGCTGGTCTGGTTGTCCGCATACGTCGAATATACTTGCGATTTGCTTGTAGGAATCGTCGTGTTGCGGTCGATCATTTTCGTAAATACGCCGCCAGCCGTCTCGATCCCGAGCGACAACGGAGTTACGTCGAGCAATACGACATCCTTGACATCGCCTGTCAGTACGCCCGCCTGGATTGCAGCGCCGAGAGCAACGACTTCGTCCGGGTTCACGCCTTTATGGGGCTCTTTGCCGATCAGCTTCTTGATCGCTTCTTGTACGGCCGGAATCCGCGTAGATCCGCCGACCAGGACTACCCGGTGAATCTCGCTTGGCGACAAACCGGAATCGCTAAGCGCCTGACGAGTAGGTCCAAGCGTACGCTCGACGAGCGGAGCGGAAATTTCTTCGAATTTGGCGCGGCTAAGATTAACTTCCAAGTGCTGCGGAACGCCGTCCACGACCGTAATAAACGGAAGGGAAATCGTCGTGGTCAGAACGGAAGACAGCTCTTTTTTGGCTTTCTCGGCTGCATCCTTCAAACGTTGAACCGCCGCTTTATCTTTGCTCAGGTCGATACCGTGCTCTTTTTTGAACTCGGCTGCCAAATAGTCGATAATCACTTGGTCGAAGTCGTCGCCGCCGAGACGGTTGTCGCCGCTGGTCGCTTTCACTTCGAAGATTCCGTCGCCGAGCTCGAGGATGGACACGTCGAACGTTCCGCCCCCAAGGTCGTATACCAGAATCGTCTGGTTCGTTTCCTGCTTGTCGAGACCGTAAGCAAGCGCCGCGGCCGTAGGCTCGTTGACGATCCGGAGCACTTCCAGACCGGCAATCTTACCGGCATCCTTCGTAGCTTGACGCTGGGAGTCGTTGAAATACGCCGGAACGGTAATGACCGCTTGTGTTACCGACGTACCCAAGTAAGCCTCGGCGTCCGCTTTCAGCTTTTGCAGAATCATTGCGGAAATTTCTTGCGGCGAATAGTCAGTGGTGTCGATTTTTTCTTTATGATTCGTACCCATGTGACGCTTGATCGAAATAATGGTGCGATCCGGGTTCGTAATCGCCTGGCGTTTGGCCGTCTCGCCGACGACGCGCTCGCCGTCCTTCTTGAAACCTACGACCGAAGGGGTTGTACGATTGCCTTCAACGTTAGGGATAACGACGGCTTCTCCGCCCTCCATAACAGCCACGCAAGAGTTCGTTGTACCAAGGTCAATACCAATCACTTTGCTCATCTGATGTTCCTCCTTAATTGTCTCCTATAGATTAGACGCCGACTATCGCAAGCGAGAAAATTAACCGCTAACTTTAACCATCGACGGGCGAATGACTTTATCTTTTAACATATACCCGGTTTGGAGCTCTTCGACAACCGTGCCTTCTTCGTGCTCCTCCGATTCTACCTGCATTACGGCTTGATGGAACTCCGGATTAAACGGCCGGCCGACCGCTTCGATCCGCTGCAGCCCTTCCTGGACCAGCACCTGGTCCAACTGGCGATATATCATATCAACGCCCTTTAACAGAGCTTCATGATCGGTGTTATCCTTCGAGGCAGTGATGGCGCGTTCGAAATTATCGATAACCGGAATCAACTGCTCGATCAGCTTAACGGAAGCGTATTTGGCGAAGTCTTCCTTCTCCTGACGGGAACGCCGCCGGAAATTGTCGAAATCGGCCTGGGTTCTCAAATACCGCTGATAATGCTCATCCGCCAGCTTCCGCTGTTCCTCCAGTTGGCGCTCCGCTTCCGACAGCTCCTTGACGCCGTCCTCCGCTCCGGCCTCTGCCGACGCGCTGGCAGTACCGGTCTCTTCTTGCCCGGTTTCGGCCGCCGTTTCCGTTACTAGTTCCTCCTGATCGAGCGTAGCCTGCTTCTCTTGTTCCGTCACTGCAACTTCCTCCTGTCAATCCCGACGTCATTCATCGGATCTCATTTTAATTACGGTATGTATGCGCAGCACCGCAGCCGCAACTTCTCCGGCTGCCCGCAGCGCATGCATCTTGACGGGCGCGGGATCGACGACCCCCGCCGCCAGGCAGTCCGTGACCGATCCGGTATCGCAATCGATGCCGTGGCAGTCGGACTGCTCCGCAAGCTGTGCGGCTTTGACCGCCTCTACTTTCTCCAGCGGATTAAATCCGGCGTTCAGAGCAATTTGCGCCAGCGGCTTGCGCAGCGCGTGAGCGGCCGCTTCCAGGCCGAACGCTTCCAGCCCGGTAGCCGTCTCGCGATATCGCTCCAGCTCGTGGGCGACCGCCAGCTCAACGGAACCGCCGCCGGGCAAGTAACCTCCGCGAATGGCGGCCTGAACGGCCGCCGCCGCATCTTTGGCGATGCGCGCCCGCTCGCCGACGACTTCGCGGGTACTGGCCCCGACGAGCACCGTGGCGGTCGGCTTCCCGGCTCCGCCTGACACCCGGACTCTGCGGATGCGCCCGTCGTAGGACAACGCGGCGCAGCGCCCGATATACGAGAACAGTTCGTCCTCCGGCTTGCCGAGCGCCGACCGTCTGGCCGGCTTCGCCCCGGTAAACTCGCAGAGCCGCTCCAGCTCCCGTTTCGGTGTCCGTTGCAGCAGCATGATCCCGTGATCGGAGCAAAATTGCTCCGCTTCCGGATCGGCGCTCCGATCCGTCGCAACGAGCCGGATATTCAAGGCAAGCAGCTTGCGCAAATGTTCGGCGAACCGTTCCTTCAGCTTCATAAACGTCTGGAATCCGGATTCCGTTACGAGCGCTTCTTCCTCCAGCTTATCGGGCTCCAGTGCATCGTACAGGACGAGAACCGAGCAGCCGGCACATTCGGTCTCGAAATGGTGAGCCTGATACGGCTTCTGCTCCAGCAGCAGCCCCGGCCACACTTCGTTGTGCCGGCGTTCGTGGGAACTGACGAGATCGGCGAACCGGAACCCGTCCTCCGACAATCGGCCCCCGCCCAGCTTCCTGGCTGCCTCGACGACAAGCTCGGCGATATCGCTTTGCTCCCGCCCGGCCACGTAAGCGATCTGGCACAGGATCGGATCGTCGGGACCGTTCACCGCCCGCGAACGAGCATGCATCCGCTCTGCGGCGAATCGGACCCCTTCCTGAATCCCCTGCACCACTTTGGCGACAGGCACTCCCCGGGTTACTTGGGCGACGCCCTCGGAGACAAGCGCGCCGGCCAGCACCGTGGCCGTCGTCGTCCCGTCTCCGATCTGCTCCTGCTGTGAGCGGGCTACCTGCACCAGCATACGGGCCGCCGGGTGGGTAACGTCCATCTTCTCCAGGATGGTCGCACCGTCATTGGTGACGAGAACGTCCCCGGAAGGTCCGACGAGCATCGTATCCAGCCCCTTCGGACCGAGCGTGCCTTCCACGGCGGAGCAGATCGCTCGTATGGCAGCGGCGTTATTGAGCAGCGCCGCGTGACGCTCTTCTCCTTCATGGTTCGGCTGTTTCATCGTTCCTGATCCTCTCCGGAGGCCGGAGTGCCGCCCGATCCGCAGATCATCTATACCAGCGGGCCAGCACGACGGCCATATCTTTCGACAAATGGTCCAGCAGGCTGATCACCTTGCCATATTCCATACGGGTCGGTCCCAGCAGTCCGATCGTTCCGAGCAGTTGCCCGTCTATCGAATAGGATGCCGTAATCAAACTGCAGTTATTAATCGCTTCAAGGCTGTTCTCCGCGCCGATCTTCACCTGTATGCCGGGCGAGGCGCCCGAAAACATCCGGACCAGCGTATGGGATTCGTCGAACAGATCTAGGATGCCCTTCACCTTGTCTACGTCTTTAAACTCCGGCTGGGTGAGCATATTGGTCGATCCGCTGACGAAGATCCGGTCGTCTTCGTCGCTTTGCAGCACGCTTTCGATTATCCGGATCAGCTCTTCATACTTGGACACGTAACGTCCCATCTCCGTGCTGATCTCATTGTACAGCCGGGTTTTGAAATGAAACAGCGGCACCCCGGACAATCGCGAATTGAGCATATTGACGATGCGTTCGATTTCGTGAACCGGCATCCCTTCGGGGATCGTGATAATCTTGTTCTCCACATGCCCGGTATTGGTTACGATAATCGCAACGGCCGACGACTCGTTCAGCGGTACGATCTGCAGATGCTTCAGCGTCGTAGTCAGCAGTTCGGGTCCCAGCACGATGGACGTATAGTTGGTCATTCCCGATAAGACGACCGCGACGTGCTGGATCATCTGTTCCATTTCCTGCAATTTTTCTGCGAAAAACAGCTTCATCATATCCAGATCCGCAGCCGGCAAATGCCCGCGCTTGATCAGATGATCGACGTAATACCGATATCCCTTCTGGGAAGGGATGCGGCCTGCCGACGTATGAGGCTGCTCCAAATAGCCGAGCTCCTCCAGATCCGACATATCGTTGCGGATCGTCGCCGGGCTAAATCCGACATCGCCCCGCTTGGAGATGGTACGTGACCCGACAGGCTCGGCCGAACGGATGTAATCATCAACGATGGCGCTTAAAATCAGTTTCTGGCGTTCCGATAACATGACGCGGGACCTCCCTTTCCAAGCAAAGCGTCTGTCGTTAGCACTCAATCGAAAGGAGTGCTAAACCTATAACTAAGTTACCAAAAAGAAAAGCACCTTGTCAAGTCAGTCAAGGCGCTTCAGCACTGCTATTTCGTCGCAATTATTTTGCTTTTTGCAATTGACGCAGTCGGTCCAAACTTTCTCCGGAAAAATCTCTTTCGGCACGACGGTAAACCCGATTTTCTCGAAAAAAGCGACCTCGTAAGTCAAAGCCATAATCTTCGGAATCCGCTGCTCCCGGGCTTCGTCCGTCAAAAATGTGACGAGTTTGCGGCCGATGCCCTGGCCTTTGTAGCCGTCCGTTACGCCGAGCGAACGAATCTCGACCAAGTCTTGTCCAAGTCGGAACAAGGAGCCGCAGCCTACGAACTGCCCTTCGTACTCGGCGATGACGAACGTGTCGATCTGACGAGCGAGCGCTTCTTTGGAGCGGGGGAGCATAATCCCTTTTTCCGCGTAAGATTGAATAATGTCGTATAGCGACCCGACATCGTCCGTCGTCGCTCTTCTGCATGATACGGTCATGACGCTTCCCACCTGTAGCTGAACGTTAATATGAATAAATATACATTCAGGTATGGATTTATGCAATATAAATTTTGTCCAGCGGTGCAGATTTTTTACCCCGGTCCTATTCGTCTTCCAGAAACGACCCGAATACGTCGTTACCGAACAAAATTCCCCGCTCCGATAACCGGTAGCCGTCATCTTCCGCCACGAGCAATCCGCGTTCCACAAGCGAACCGATCTTCTCCCCGAACCGGTCCTCCATCCGGATGCCGAACATCCGGTGAAATTCGGAATTGCACACGCCGGACAGCAACCTCAGGCCGACCATCATAAAGTCTTCCATCGCCTCCTGCCGGCTGACCGCGTGCTGCTCCTTTAAAGGCAAACCGTTCTTGCAGGCGTCGATATATGCCTGAACGCCCTTGATGTTGACGTGTCTCTGCCTCTGCGCGTATCCGTGAGCACCCGCGCCCAGTCCGTAGTAGGCGAGATTGCGCCAATACGTCCGGTTATGCCGGCTTTCCCGTCCCGGCTTGGCAAAATTGCTGATCTCGTATTGGCCGTAGCCCGCTTGCTTCATCCGTTTCATGACCGTTTCATACATCTCAAGCTCGTCGTCCTCGTCCGGCAGCGGCAGCTTGTTGGCATGGTACAGCTTGTGAAACAGCGTATTTTCTTCAATCTTCAAGCTGTAGGCGGAGTAATGCTCCAGATTAAGCTTCAGCGCCTCGTCCAGCGTCGCGTTCATCTTCGCCGTCGTCTGGTTCGGAAGGCCGAGCATCAGATCGATCGACAAATTGTCAAACCCGGCGGCGCGCGCATTTTCGATGCTCCGGTACACGTCGTCCGTAGTATGAATCCGTCCGATCGCCGACAACAAAGCGTTGTCGAACGACTGTACGCCGAAGCTGATCCGGTTCACGCCGCCTTCGCGCATCGCCGCCAGCTTGTCCGGATCGGTCGTTCCGGGATTCGCTTCCATCGTAATCTCGCAATCCGCCGTCCGGTCGGCGAAATAAGTGTTAACCGTATGAAGGAAAAATCTCATCTGCTCCGGAGTCAGCACCGTCGGCGTCCCGCCGCCCACGAAAATCGACTCGATCCGCTCGGCGGGCAGATGCTTCACCGTAAGCTCCATCTCCCGCTCCAGTGCGTGCAAATAGTTCATCACCGGCTGCCCCTGTACGACATACGAGTTGAAGTCGCAATAGTGGCACTTGTTCGTGCAGAACGGGATATGGATATATACCGCCCGGGGCGGCGCCTGGTCATAGTCGTTCCGCTCGCTCCCCTGGTCATCCCGCGCCAAATCTATGAACTGTCCGGTTGCTGGTACATGGGCAGTATCCGATGTCTGCTTCTGTGTCATGCTGTCACACTCCTTTCCTTCCTACTCCACCCCGAATCGACGAATAACGGAAATTGCACGGAAAGCCCAGAAAAACGGAAAAGAGATATGGAAGACAAGGGAAGCAAAGAGATGCTGGTATACAAAAAGGGGGAAAAGATGTACGGCGTAAAGTTTACGGCCCGCATTTGAACCCATGTCCCCACCTTCTATCCATTAAAGGGGACCTGGGTTCAACGAGCGGGTGGAGCGTACATTTTTCCACCTTGTCACAACCACTTCATCTCTTAATTCCTTACAAGCCTTCATCTCTTTTCCGTTTTTCGCTTCGGTTATTCGCTTTACGCTATTCGTCGATTTTCAGCACCGCCATAAACGCTTCCTGAGGAACCTCGACGTTACCGACCTGCTTCATCCGCTTTTTGCCTTCCTTCTGCTTCTCAAGCAGCTTCCGCTTCCGCGAGATGTCGCCGCCGTAACATTTGGCCAGAACGTTTTTGCGCATCGCCTTGATCGTCTCGCGGGCGACCACCTTCTGCCCGACTGCCGCTTGGATCGGTACCTCGAACATTTGACGCGGAATAATGTCCTTGAGCTTCTCACAAATGATCCGTCCGCGGTTGTAGGCGCGATCCCGGTGAACGATGAACGACAGCGCGTCCACCTGCTCGCCGTTAAGCAGGATGTCCATTTTGACCAGATTCGACTGGCGGTAGCCCGACACCTCGTAATCGAACGAAGCGTAACCTTTGGTGCTGGACTTCAACTGATCGAAGAAGTCATACACGATCTCCGACAGCGGCATATCGTAAATGAGCGTAACCCGGGTCGTATCCAAGTATTCCATATTGATGAATTCGCCGCGTTTGCCTTGGCAAAGCTCCATGATCGCCCCGACGTAATCTTTCGGTACGATAATCGAAGATTTCACGTACGGTTCCTCGACGAAGTCGATCCGCCCCGTCTCCGGGTAGTTCGACGGATTGTCGATCAGCAGCACGTCCCCGCTCGTCAGCGTAACACGGAAAATAACGCTCGGCGCCGTCGTAATCAGCGGAATGTTGAACTCCCGCTCGATCCGCTCCTGAATAATCTCCATGTGCAGCAGTCCGAGAAAGCCGCAGCGGAAACCGAAGCCCAGCGCCGTCGACGTCTCCGGCTCGTACCGCAAGGAAGCGTCGTTCAGCTCCAGCTTCTCGAGCGCTTCGCGCAAATCGTTGTAATCGGCCGTATCGATCGGATACAGACCACAGTAAACCATCGGATTGATTTTCCGGTAGCCGGGCAGCACCTCGGCAGCGGGATTTCTCGAATCGGTAATCGTATCGCCGACTCGGGTATCCTTCACGTTTTTAATCCCGGCCACAACGAATCCGACATCGCCTACCGTCAGTTCGTCCACCGCGGTCATACGCGGCTTAAACGCCCCGACCTCGATCACGTCGAACTCGGCTCCGGTCGCCATAAAGCGGATCGGAGTCCCTTTGCGGATCGTACCGTCGATAACCCGCACGTACACGATAACGCCCTTGTACGCATCATAATACGAGTCAAAGATAAGCGCCTTTAGCGGCTTATTCGGGTCCCCGTTAGGGGCAGGCACCTTTTGTACAATCTGCTCCAAGATCTCCTTAATCCCGATGCCTGCTTTGGCGGAGGCGAGAACCGCTTCGCTTGCGTCGAGCCCGATGACGTCCTCGATTTCCTGTTTGACCCGTTCCGGTTCCGCACTCGGCAAATCGATCTTGTTAATAACCGGCAATATCTCCAGGTTATTGTCGAGCGCCAAATATACGTTCGCCAGCGTCTGTGCCTCGATCCCTTGCGCCGCATCGACGACGAGAAGCGCGCCTTCGCAGGCGGCAAGGCTGCGGGATACTTCATAAGTAAAGTCGACGTGTCCCGGCGTGTCGATCAGGTTCAATATATAATCGAGGCCGTCGTCCGCCCGGTAGGCGAGACGAACCGTCTGCAGCTTAATGGTGATCCCGCGCTCCCGCTCCAGATCCATATTGTCCAGCACCTGATCCTGCATTTCACGTGTGGTCAGAGCTCCCGTATATTCCAAAATCCGATCCGCCAGCGTAGATTTGCCGTGATCGATATGAGCAATGATACTAAAGTTTCGAATCATGCTTTGTCTGTCCGTACTTTGCGGCATGTTGACCCTCCCGGTTTTCGCGCATTACACTCCATTATAACAAAATTCCGGGGCTGGCAGCAATCGGGGGTAAACGGCCTATATTTCTTTACGAAAAAAATACGAAACTACGATCAGTTCCCCGGGCTGCCGTAACCGGCAAAACCGCCGGGATTCGCGATTCCGGCGGTGATAGTAGGCGTTAGTTTCAACGAACACCGGTTGGCGCTAATCGCTTCCATTATATCCGGTCCCGCCCGGGCGAACAACAGACACCTGTCGGCCCAAAGACGCCAAAAAGGGCTCCCGCCGGTCCTGAAGGACACGGGAAACCCTTCCCCGGGTGAACAACCGTTTAACGCCGGAATCCGCCCCATCGCTCCTGCCACGCAGGCCCGATGTCAGAGCGACTTCCAGTCCTCTTCCGTCAGCTGTTCTTCCAGCGCATATTCGAAATCCTCGACATCGTATGTTTGAACGGGGACTTCCCCATCGATCACTTTGTCCAGAAATTCCAGATGATCGGTCACGATCGGCGCTTTCTCGTGGAGCGCGGTCAAAATCAGCTCCGTCTCGACCGGATCAAACGTCTCGCCATAGTGGGCGTTGTCGATCGCGTACACGACCGTAAAGGTGACTTCGTCGTTCACAAGCAGCGGCGGACTTTTTTTCCACGGCATCTGCAGCGCCCGCTCAATCTTTTTGCGGTTGAACGACTCTTCAAAAAAAGCGATCAGTTCTCCGATTTTTTGCTTTACGTGCTCATCTTCGTCCGCTTCCGGCATGACAGGCTCGTCGCTGTCACGCATTTCATACAGCTCCTGAATGGTGGAGAACGGGATCAAATACTCCACAGGACGGCCCGGCACCAGCAGTTGCCCGTATACGGCAACCATGACGGCTTCGATTACAAAGCGCCGGTTCATCATGGCAATTCCTCCTTAAGAACTTTGCGAAGCAAAGTTCAACTTCGTAAGCATCCGCCGAACTTTGCGTAGCAAAGTTCAACTTCGTAAGCATCCGCCAAGTTTTACGTAGTAAAACTCAACCTCGTAACCAGCTTGCTGACCCCTATATCATACCACTTGCTTCGCGGACAAACCAGCGGCTGTTTGACCGTTTCAAACGCCCGTTTGAAACGAATCCCGGATATGTGCTTTTATGTATATTCCCCGTTATCCGGTTCCTTATTTCGCAACCCGAGCGGTACGTTAATTGACGATGCTGTCCAGCAAAGAAACGACAGTGCGGATCGTGCCATGGGCAACCGATTGCAGCATATCGCCGATCTGGTTGCCGACCCGGTTGACGCCCGAATCGGTGGTGAGGGGCTGCGGCTGTGGCTTCGGTTGGGCGGCCGTCGCTGCGTTTTCTCCCCCTTGACCCTTGGCGCTAACCGGCGTTTGTCCGTTCCCGGCGGCCGGCGGCGCCTGCGTAACCGACTGCGGCTGAACGGCGGCGCCCGGCTGCACCGAAGCCGGGGCCGGCCCGTGGATGCGCTCCATGCCTTTGGTGGCAAGCTCGATTCCGAAAAAAATGCCGAAGCACATCATCAGTACGACACAAACGAACATTCCCGAGTAGCGTGACATGTCGTTTCTCCCCTTCCTTCATCGCCATGCGATGTGTTATTTACCGATGGACCGCCACGGCGGCCTGGTCAGACACGTTCCCTTTCGCGCTGACGCCGGCCGGCGCGTTCACTTTCTCCGCTTCCCAGTATAGAGCGGCAATCGTCTTGGCCAGCGCATCCGCCGTCCGGTAACACTCCTCCAACGAATTGTACGCTCCGCCTACTTCGATCAGGATGCTGTTCGGCGATACGGACTGATTGTACTCGGCATGTCCGCCGCTTCCCTTATCCCAGATTCCCCTCGACAGCCCGGGGTAGTTGGCTTCCAGTTTCTCGTGAATCCGTTTGGCGAACGCCTCGTTTTGCTCCCAGCGCTCATTTTTTTTGCCGACGATAAAGTACACTTTCGCGTAATCTTTGCCGCCGATCGACGCTGTCGTGATATCCCGTCCCGCCGAGTCGCGATGAATATCGAACAGAAAGTCAAGGTCCTTATGCTGGGCAAACGCTTCCTTAACCGTCTGCATCGAATATTTGTAGGAAAAATTCCAGTTGTATCCTTGGACCGCCGTCGGATAATCGACGCCCGAATGTGCGCTGCCGATGCCTTCCTCCTCCAGCTTTTCCGCCAGCCGTTTGCCGATCAGCGTTACGTTTGTCTTCGAATCTTCAGCTTCATTGACATTGCTTACATTCAGCTCGGGTAAATACGACTCTCTCGGATGCGAATGATATACAAAAGCAACCTTGCGTCCTTCGGTAGTCGGTTTATGGACCGGGATCGGGTCCGGCGCTGCGGTGCCTCCGCCTCTCGCAGGAGCGGCCGGGTCCGGAGCCGTTCCGGTTCCCGTCTGCGGCGGCTCGCCCTGATCCGGCGGCGGCGCCTCCCCTCCCGGGGTATCCGTCGTGCCGGACGGCGCGGGCGTACCATCCTTACCGTCCGCAGGCGACGGCCCCTTGGCGATCAGACCGCCGCCCGGCTGGCCGCTGCGCAAAGCCGGGAGCTCGCTTGCCAGCAGTGACTTGGGCTCCGACGGATCGACGTGGAACATGCGCTCCGCCAAATACACCCCGATTTTACCGCCTGAAAACGTCGTTTCGCCGGGACGTTTCATCGAAGTGGCTTCCATGCCGAGCATATCAATGAAGAAATCGGCGGAGACGGCCGAAGCCATCCGCTTCATCGAGCTTTTCGGCGACACGTTCGCATAGGACATCCATAAGACGGCGGCGGCGGCGAGGGCGAACAGCAGCAGCGCAATTCCGGCGTAGGCGATAAAGATCCGCACCATGATGCCGCCGTCCTCCGGATCGGAGCGAACGGAGCGGACCATATGAACCAGACGGGCTCGTTTCATCATCCGAGGCTTCCTCCTTTTCCTTTCGCCGATCCGGCGGGTGCGCTCGCTTTCACCGCATCCTTCTGCAGCTCGGCGATAATGTTGGCGATCACATCCGCCGTCCGGTACATTTCCTCAAGCGTATTGTAGGGGCCGCCGATTTCCATCAGGATGCTGCTCGGGGATAACGACTGGTTGTACTCCCCGTTGCCGTTCGAGCCTTTACCGTATACCCCGCGGGAGATGCCGGGCATTTTCTCCTCTAGCATCGCGTTCAATTTTCCAGCGAACTCGGAATTTTTCTCCCAGCCGGGATTTTTTTTGCCGACGACGAAGTACACCTGTGCGTAATCTTTTCCGCCCAGTTTAACCGTCGTTTTTTCTCTTGCCAGCGAGTCGCGATGAATGTCGAAGATCATGCCGATATTCTCGTTTTGGGACAGCGCGGTCTTTAACGTCTGGGCGGAGTACGCGTACGATTTGGCGTATTGAAACGATTTGACGGTGGACGGGTAATCGGTCGTCTCCTGAATGACCCGAATCCCCTTTGCCTCCACCTGTTCCTTCAGCCGCTTGCCGACCAGCGTTATATTGATGTCGGGATCATAAGCCAGATCCGGCTTGGTGATGCCTTTGCTTTTCAGCTCGGGCAGAAACGATTCGCGATTATGCGAATGGTAAATGAACACTTGCGGCGCTTGGGCGGCTTCGGTTGCCGGATCGGACGGCGGCGGAGCGACCGGGGCGACCTGAGGCGGATCGGACGGGCCGATCTGGGTAGGAATCGCATCGGCCGGCGGCGTAAAGTCAGCCGGTGAATCGGCATTTTGCGTCGCCGTTCCCGAGTACAGCAGCGCGCTCGCCTCACTGCGCAGGCCGGGAATTTCGCTGGCCAGGAGACTGGCCGGATCGAGCGGATGAACGCCGGTCAGCGAACGGATCAGAAACGTCGCGGTATTGGTCGGCGAAAATGTCGATGTGGTTATCTCTTTCTGCAGATGAGGCATCTCCATCGCCAGCATGTCCAGAAAAAAAGCGACGGAAAGCGTCGCAACGGCGCTTTTCATCGAAGAAATGGAGGAATTGGACCCTTTGTTTTGCGCGAGACCGATCAGCCCGGTAGCGAACAAAAGCAGCAGCGAGGCGGTCGACAGTAGAGCGAATTGGCGGCTCACCGAACGGACGGTCCGCAGCGTGCGGGTAACGGCGCTGACATTAAACGTGGCTACGACCCATTTCATCGATATCCCTCCCCGGATGTGAGTGTGTCTATCAAGTCTATCTGTTATCAAATCTATGAAAGCCGCGCGTCCGCTAGAACGATCCCAGGTAAAAAAAGTCCCCTTTTCTCCGCGCGCCGACCAACCGTACGATGACGATGCCGGTTCATACCTGGGCATTTTATCGCACGATCAGCCTGCCGCTTGCGGGTATAGGGGACGATTCGTCCGGGCACTCTCACAATCTCTCAACCGGTTCGGGGTTATTTCCGGATTCTTCCGTAAGCTTTGGCATACCGGATCACTTTCCGGAACATCGACTTATCCTTCAGCACCCGGAAAATGTACGGGTCCGGGTTCGTATTCACTTCCAGAATCCACGGATGCAGCGTATGGTCCAGCGCCACATCGAGGCCGATCTCTTTGACGCCGGGGAAGGAGCGGCTCATTTGTCTCGCCGTCGATAACCCAAGCTGCTTCAGCCGGCTCATCATCCTCGTGCGGCGTGCCGCCGGCATATGGCTTCCAAGCAGCGTCTCCGCCTTCATCGGCGTTCCGCCGTTATGGTAATTGGTCACGATCTTCTTCGGATGGGCCAGCCGCCCGATAATCCCGGTCGTTTCCCACCTTTGCTGCAAATTGTGCTGCACCATGACCCGCAGATCGAATCTGCGCCCGTTGTGCTTGAGCAGATGAATGCCCTTCTGCACCAAATAAGGACGGCGCGCCTTTGCCTGCGACAAAGCGGCGAACATCGCGGCGAAGGAACGGAACGAGCGGGCTTTCGCCCCCGATTGAAACCAGTAAGCATCTTTACCTTCGCCCCGCTTCTCCACCCGGATCACTCCGTTGCCGAACGTTCCTACATTAGGTTTCACGTAAACCATACGGTGCGTATCCAACATGTTCCGAAGCGTATGCCGGTTCATTCTCGCCGTAACGGGTACGTATGCCCTCAAGCTCTCATCCCGCAGCAGAGCGGCTGTTTTTCTAAGTTTGCTCGTCACTCTGGTTATGTTTTTGGGCATGCTTTTAGTTTCTCCTTTTTCGGTATTGGCGGTACAACCCGGCCAGCCGGGCTGCGGTAGACGACCAGCCGAACCGGCGCACCACGTCTTCCCGGGCGCGAATCGCCATCGCTGCGGAACCTTTGGCGTCCCTCGCTACGATTTGGATCTGCTCGGCGAACGCTTCCGGACTCCGGTATCGGGCTACCAGCCTGCCTGTCGTGCCGTGGCGCACGATTTCCCGGATGCCGCCGTTAGCCGAAGCGACGCAAGGGGTGCCGGACGCCATCGCTTCCACATTTACGAGACCAAATGCTTCATGCCCTTGAGACGGGCAGACGAAGCAGTCCCCGGCCCAATACAGCCTGGGCATACGTTTGCGCGACATATAACCGGCAAACCGGGCCGGAACGCCGTACCTCGCCGCCATCTGCTTCAATCCCCTCACATACGAAGCGTTACCCGCGCCTCCGGCGACGAGCAGCTTAGCTTGAGGGACCGAACGTCGCACGAGCTTCATCGCCCGGATGAGGACGGGGACCCCTTTTTTCGGGATCAGACGCCCTGCAAACAAGACGGAGAACGAGCCGCTTACGCCGAATTCGCGGCGCGCCGCAGCTCTCTGCGAAGCGCTCGGAAGCTTATATTGTGAGACGTCCACACCTAGCGGCGTATGCTTTACTTTATGCCGGACGCCGGGGAAAAGCGACCGGATCTGCGCGGCCAGCGATTTGCTGTTGGCGACTACCAGGTCGGCGGCTGCAAGCTGGCGGGCCGCTTGGGTAAGAGTCGTCCGGGGCGGGCTGATAAACGTCGTCGAATGCAAAAAAACAGCGATCCGCGTCCCTGGAAACCGGCTCCTGACGCGCGGCACATAAGACGGGCGGTTGTCGATTTGAATCCAATCGAAGCGCCTGCCCGCCATCCGGCCAAGCACATGGCCGAGATACCGCCCTGCTCCGCCGCCCGGAACCCGGACATGGGACAGCGCGCCTTGACGCGACGAAGCCGGATAACCGGCACTGCGGCGGCTGTATACCGTCACGCGGTTCGAGGCGGACAGCCGTTTCGTAATCTCGGTGATGCAATGCTCCACAGAGCCGCCCACCCGGGGCGGAACGGGTATTTCTCCGGGAGCGATTACGGCGATGTTCATCCTTTCTGGTCACTTCCTCGTTTCATGGGTAGCAATCCCTTTCATCGTATGCTTTAGGCGTATTGGCGGTATGGGTCCTGTGCAATAAAAAAACTCCCCCAAGCCCAAAGGGGAGCGTAATACGTCATTGCTTGCTATCGTGCTTGTTCGTTCGGCGGCTGTGTCCCCCGGTTGCCTTGCAGCTCGATGCCGACCTCCGTCAGCAGCCAAGGTGAACCGGCTGCCTCTCTGGCGAAGCGGAACCGGAACGTCTGCTCGCGAATCCCGCCGCCGCGTCCGTCCACAAGCGCCTTGATCTTGTACTCCGCGGTCAGATCGTCCTTCGGATCTTGCACAGCCGGCAGCTCGTACCTCACGCTTTCCACCGACCGGAGCAGCTTGCGGTACCGGCTCAGCGTGTCAGGGTCGGTTCCCCGGAGAGCGGCGATTAGCAGCGCGTCGTCCTGCTGCTTGAGCGACTCCAGAAACGTCTCCGCCAGCTTGGCCGGAAGCGACCGGTCCAGCAGCGCGTCCAGCTGGCCCGCCGCCTTATGGACCATGAGCTGATGGGCGTAGTCTTCGGCTCCCGTCTTATGCGTCGAACTGCCGAGGAAATGAATGCAAAAATGTCCGGAGAAATCATTATCCGGAATACCGTCTCCGCCATGAGGCATGCCGTGCATCGAGCCCGCTATTTTGCGACCGCCGTACAAGACGAGAATAGCCCGGCGCTTCCAGCTCCACGAGCCGTCGTAGATATGCTTCATCGTCGCCGTATCTTGCTTGGTGAGCGGCTGCACGTCCGCATGAAGACTGCCGGCCCGTCTCTGCGCCCGAAACGTCAGTCCGGTCTCGAGATCCACGACCGTCACTTTGCTCTTCAGCGGCACGCCCGTTTTGGCATCGTCCCAGGCAACCAGCTCTCCGTAGTGGATCGTTCGGAGCGATTCGGCGTATTGGACCCATGCCTTGCGAATCGGGGCGGGCATCGTGATGACCGATCCCGTATCCGGCTCCAGCAGCGAGCCGTCTTCCCTTAGTGAGAACGTCCGGCTCGAGCCGCCTACCTTTACTTCCATATAAGCATTGCCGTAAGGGACCCGGCCACCGGCCCCATGATCCGCAGCCGCAGCTGCTTTCGGCCATGCCCGGCTCCAGGCTTTTTTTACGAACGACTTGCGTGTTTCATATAACGCGCCCTGACTCGTCTTGACGGAAACGATAAATTGTACGGTCGCCGCTTTGGCAGCCGCCTCGTGGGGAGCGGCTGATACCGGCCCGGGCATAACAAGCGCAGTTGCAAAGGCAAGAAGCAGAACAGTCATTCTGTAGGCCACAGGCTAGCCTCCTCCATCAAGAATCACTTCCGTATTGTTCGCCAGCCTCGGCAAATTATGTGGAATAAAATTCAGGTTTGGGAAAACCTATAGACGAGTCCTTACCCTATAACGAACAGAGAGGCGAAAAACGAACCATGAGATTGAAATGGATGAGGCCTGTCGCATGCGCGGCGCTGTTTTGCTGTCTGATCCCCGCAGCGGGCCAGGCTGCCGGCGCCAAGCCGAAGTCGAGGGAATATTATGAGACGCGCGGGGATATTGTGTGGGAAGTGCCGATGGAGGAGAAGTGGATCGCACTGACATTCGACGACGGTCCCGATCCGGTATACACGCCGCAAATCGCGGAGCTGCTGAAACAATACGAGGCGAAAGCTACGTTTTTCGTTACCGGAGAGCGGACGGCGAGATTCCCGGACACGGCGCGCCAGCTTGTTGCGGACGGCCATGAGCTGGGCAATCATACGATGATGCACTCGTACTTTCGCCGCGGAACGTCGGAGAAGACGATCGATACGGAAATCCGCAAAGCCAAAGAAGCGATCCGGGCGGCAGGTTTGACTGACGCGCCCTGGTTCCGTCCGCCCGGGGGCCACTACAGCGAAGCGATCGTCGCCGCAGCCAAGCAGCACGGTTATACGGTCGTCCTATGGTCCTGGCATCAGGATACCGAGGATTGGCGTGCCCCCGGCGTGGCGAAAATTACGAATAAAGTGTTGAACAACGCGAGAAATGGGGATATCGTCCTGTTTCACGACCATGGGGAAGGAGCATCGCAAACCGTACAGGCGCTTACGAAAATATTGCCGGAGTTGAAAACGAGAGGGTTTCAGTTCGTAACGGTTACGGAACTGCTGGGCGAGCGGAAACGGCACGGACATCCGGTCGACGATGCAGGCTGACCGCTAACTGCCCTCCCCATCCCATCCATCCGGCAGTCCTGAAGCGTTATACGCCTTCAGGAACTGCCGGATGCCTATCTGCCCCTTTACTGACGCTTCGCTTCGGATAAATGCCAGCAGACGCCGGCGGGATCGATCAGATGAACTTCCCGCTTGCCCCACGGATACAAGGTCGGTTCCTTGCAGCGGACCGGATATTCGCCGTTTTCCGTTATCCGCCGGATACGCGTCCACCAGCCGTCCAGATCGGACACGACCAGCTCCACCATAAAGTTGTCCTGGAGTTCCCGGTTATGAAAATTTTGCAAATAAAATTCCAGCTCGTCCAGCCGGAAGATCGTAATTCCGTTGTCCGCATATATTTTCTCGAATCCCAGCTCCTCGAAAAACCGCTGAGCCAGCCCGTAGTCATCGCCCGACGGGACAAAAGGTTTTAGCTTGATCGCCTGCATCCTGTTCCCTCCGTTCATACAAGTCGCCGCGGAATCCGCCGTCCGTCCCGGCTGCAATCGTGCGTTGTATTCAAATCCGTTTAAGCAAACTAAGCATATAGGCATCTACCCGTTCGGCCATCATCCCGTCCGTAAGTCCGGTAACGCCCAGAGCTTTCCAGCCGCTGAATACGGCCGGCGGACCGAACAGCGTATCGATAAGCGCTACCAGATCCCAATAAGGGTCGTAAGCAAATGTTTTGCCGGCTGCGGCCTCGTAGGCCGACAGAAAAGCGTCAGCCGTCGCGACGTCGTACAGCTGGGCCAGGTCGGACCGGCACTGCCCGACATCGATGCCGGCCGGTCCCCGGCAGCCGTTAATCCAATCGACGACGCCGCTAACCGAGCCGCCGGTCCACAATACGTTGGCCGGGTGGTAGTCCCGGTGAATGAAGCACGTCTTAGCTGCGGGACGCCTGTCTCTTGCATATGCGATTGCTCTGGTCCACTCGCTTGACAAGCCGGACCACTCCGGCGCTTCGAGCGTCTCCAGATCGATGTAGGCCGCATACTGCCAAGCGAAGCCGTCCGCCGGGACTGCATGAATCCGGGTCAGCGTATCCGCCAATCCTCCCAGCCATCTGTCCGGATTCTCGGGACGCAGCACGACGGACCCGCTTATCTTGGTCATCAGTACGGCAGGCATTCCGCATGCTTCTCCCGACTGGTCGCAAGCAACGAGCTGGGGCGCCGGCAAGCCGCTGTCGGATGCGAATAGGAGACTTTCCGCTTCGTGCCAAGCGGCGTCGGGTTCCTCCTGCAGCCATTCCTCATTGTTGATAAGCCGGAGCACATAGTCGGCTTCTTCCTGTCCGGTTTGGAGCGTAATGCTGTGGATAAGCGACGACGTCCCTCCCAGAAGCCTGGATACGGACGTTACCTTGGCGCCGGGACATACCGAGTCTACTACCCATTCCAGCGCCCGGTTCGGCAACTCTATCATCGAAGCCCACCTCCCCTCTGCCGGAACTATTGACTTCCAGCCTTCTAGTCCATCTAGAAATCATTGTAAAACATATGCGGACCGTTTGACACGGTTTACCCAAATAAATCCACCACCGAACCTTGCTCCATCTCCCCGAAAAGCAGCTGGATCACCTTGCCCGCCATCCGCTCCGGAGAGGTGAGCATACCGCTCTCCTTGGCCTTATGAAACAGCTCCGCAGCGGCGAACTGGCCCGAATCGCGGGTCCTCGCTTCCTGCTGCAGGGCGGTGTCGACCATTCCGGGCCATACCGAGGCAATCTTGACGGCTCCCGGCCCTTCTCCCTGCTCTATCCCGACGCTTCTCGTAAATACGTCCAAGCCGGCCTTGGAAGCGCTATACACGCTCATGCCCGGCAGCAGATTTTGAGCGGAGCCCGATGAAATGTTTATAATGCGTTTGTCGATCCGCATCTCCTTGGTATGCCGGATAAAAAGAGAAGCAAGCAGAACAGGGGCAAGCAAATTAATATGGATATTAGCCGCAATCGCGCCCGGATCGCCGGACCCGACGTTACTCAGCGGAGCTACGACGCCAGCATTGTTGATCAAATATATGCCTTCCAGCTTCGACTGGTCCAAGCAATCAAACACCGTTTGCATGAGACTTTCGATCCTGTCGGTTTCGTTCAGATCAAACGGGATATGACGAACATTGTCGCTTTGGGCGAGCCGGTCTTCGTTTCGATTCCGGGAAATGCACAACAGCAAATGATCGGGAGCCATAAGCTGCTCCGCTATCGCTTGTCCCAGTCCTCTGGATGTACCGGTAATCAGGAAAACTTTCATCTCGTCCGCCTCCATTTTTAATTATCTGATATTAGTACCTGATACTAATATATCCCCACTTCTTGGAAGCTGTCAAATCGACGGCCGCGTTTTTTTATAAACAAACAATAAAACCCCCGCTCCCCGCGCTGGGCGGGGGCAGAGGTTTCTGTGGTTAAAACTGGACCAGATCGCCGATACGGACCGGCTGTCCGGTTTTCATCGAGATGTTGCCGGCGATTCCGGTCAGGATCGATACGGCTCCGTCCACATGGGAAGCGGCCCGCTCGAAACGGTCCTCGGTCCGGTCGCCGAACAGATCGTTCAGCAGGAGCGGGTCCCCGCCGCCGTGTCCGCCGGCCCGTTCTTCGATCGCCACTTCATACGGACGCTCAAACATCGGCTGAACGGTCAGCTTTTTGTACGAAAGCGCCCCTTCTTCCTCCTTCTTGCCGCCGGAGTTCACATACGCCCGCTCGACGACCTTCATCTCGATCCGCCCTTTGCTGCCGTTAAATACGACGTTGTAGCCTTCCCAAGGCAAGTAAGCGTTCAAGGAGTAAGTCAGTATCGCTTTATTTTTGTAACGAACCATCACGCCGAGCGTATCCTCGATGCTGATGCCGTCGCCGAATACGCTCTGGTCGCGCTGATAGCCGTCGTCTTTCTCCGCGTCCAGATACAGCGCCTTCAGATGTTTGTTGTTCTCCATATGGATGGCGAACGGATCGTCCTTCGCCGCTTCGCTTCCATGGGCCCGCTGGTAAAACTTCGTCACGCCGCGGCGCTCGGCATTTTCCCGGCCGTAGAACATCAGCCCGCCCATCGCATACACCGTCTCCGGCGCCGTGCCCAGCCAGAAGTTGACGAGGTCGAAATGATGCGTCGACTTGTGGACCAGCAGCCCGCCGCTGTTGCGTTTGTCCCGGTGCCATCTTCGGAAATAATCGGCTCCGTGCAGCGTATTCAGCAGCCATTCGAAATGAACGGAATGAACGTCTCCGATGGCGCCGTCCATGATCAGTTCGCGAATCTTCGTATTATGCGGAGCGTACCGGTAGTTAAAGGCAACGCGCAGATCGCGTCCCGTCCGCTTGACCGCATCGATAATCTCCTGGCACTTCTCTTCGTCCACGGTCATCGGTTTCTCGGTGATTACGTCGCAGCCCAGTTCCATAGCGCGGATAATGTACGTATGATGCGTGCGGTCCATCGAGGTGACGATAACCGTATCCGGCTTCTCGCTTCGGATCATCTCGTCGAATTGATCGGAAGCGTACAGCTTCGCCTCCGGGTAATCGTACTTCTCCCGCAGCAGACGGTTGGCGTATTCCAGACGGGTGCGGTTCACATCGCAAAAAGCGACCAGTTCGCAGCGGTCCCGGTAGCTTTTGGCCAAGGCACCGTAAAAAAACTCGGCTCTGCCTCCGGTTCCGACCAGTGCATATTTTCTCCGTGTCATCGGTATTCTCCCCTTACTCGTTGTTCATTCGCTTTCATTTTAACGCAACATATCAACGGATTCTCCGGATTTATTGCGGATTTCCGCTCATTCTTTGCATATCTTGCGCAACCTCAGCTCCGATTATCGGGCAGGCTGTGTCCGCTCCAAACGCGCTAACGCTACTTGTCTGTCTATCCAAATGGATGTACACTTTAACCAACAAGCTCAAGGAGATCGCCATGAAGAAGAACGGAATGAAGGGGGCCGCGCAAGTGCGGGAGCCGTTTTACATTCATCAAAATAAAATATCGGGCCACCATTCGATGCCGACCAATCATTTTCATGAACCGTACGAAATCTATTATCTGATGTCGGGCGAGCGCAACTATTTCATAAAAGACAATACGTACCGCGTCCGCAAAGGCGACGTCGTCTTCATCGATCAAAACGAGCTGCACAAAACGGCCGACGTCGGCGTGCCGAATCACGAGCGGATGCTTATTAATTTTAATAAACGGTTTCTCGACACGTTCAACGAACCGCTGCTGTTCGAGCCGTTCCGCCGCAAAATAAGACGGCTGTCGCTTAATCTCCAGGAGAGGGAATGGATCGAGCGGCTGCTCCAGGATATGCTGAGAGAGGATACGGAGGAGCTGCCGGGAAGCGAGACGTGTCTGCAAGCCCAGCTCGCTACGCTGCTTCTCTGGTGCGGACGCAAGCTGGACCGGCAGGAGCAGGAACGGGAACCGTACGAGCACGAAAGCCCGGCTCACAAAAAAATGTCCGAGATCGTCGAATATATTAACGAAACATATGCTTCGCCGCTGTCGCTGGAATCGGTGGCGAAGGCGCATTACGTAAGTCCCTATCATCTGAGCCGAACGTTCAAAAAAATAACCGGATTTTCGTTCGTGGAATATGTCAATACGGTCCGAATCCGCGAGGCGCAAAGGCAGCTCCGGGAAACCGGCCTGAAAGTGACGCGGATCGCCGAGAACGTCGGGTACGAAAATATCGGCCACTTCGGCCGTGTCTTCAAGGAGCTGACGCGGACGAATCCGCTGGACTACCGGAAATCGGCCAGGCCTGACGGCTCCTGAATGGAGCCAATGATTGGCGTGCGGTTTGTGCATATAGAAAAACCGTCCGGTAAAAATAGCGTCCGGACGGTTTTTGACGTGCTAAGTCGCCTTCACTAAAAAGGAGACTCATGGGAAAACGTAAATCCACGGGTTCTATGACAAAATAGGAGTGTTTTGCACCCCCTATTTTCAGCGCTTTCGACAAACCGAACCAATAGAGGTGGTTTGCCCCCTTATTTCAACCAACCGGTGGGATCTGCGCCCTTTTCTCGGATATTAGAAGCTTCAAACCGCTCTTATTCCGTGTTCAAACGGGTTTTCGGACCATATAGCAGGTACCGCTCTTATTTGGTTCCTTGCCCGGTTGAAGCCGGCCGGTACGTCAGTGCGTCAGCAGATTAGTGCGTATAAGCCGCAACGTTGTCCTGATCGATCGCGTCATGCAGGGCGGCGTTCAGCCCGCTGGCGATAATGTTGGCCATGTCTTCGATAAACTGGTCGATATCCTTCGGCGTTACGAGAAGGTTATGACCGACCGGATCGAGCACTTCCTTGACGAGCTGCAGCCGTTCGCTTTCGTTCATGCCGTCGAGCAGGCCGAAAATCTGGCTCGTATTGCTCGTCTGCTGCTTAAAATGATCGATCATCATATCCATCGTGCTGTTCACGATCGTAGACGCATACACCACGGTAGGTACGCCGATGGCGATGACGGGCACACCGAGAAATTCACGCGTGAGCCCCTTGCGTTTATTGCCTACGCCCGACCCCGGATGAATACCGGTATCGGCGATCTGGATCGTCGTGTTGACCCGCTCCAGCGCTCTGGAAGCCAGCGCGTCGATCGCAATGACCAGATCGGGCTTTGAGCGTTCCACGATGCCCTGCACGATCTCGCTCGTTTCGATTCCGGTCGTACCGAGCACCCCGGGCGCCACCGCACTGACCTGACGGTATCCGGGACTGACCTGATCCGGCATCAGCTCGAAAAAGTGCCGTGTGACCATCACGTTTTCCACAACCAAAGGACCAAGCGCATCCGGCGTCACGTTGTAGTTGCCGAGTCCGATAATAAGCACCTTGGCTTCCTTCGTGATGCCGATCCGCTGCAGAAATGTAGAAAACTCCTGGGCCAGCCGGGTAGCCACCTTGTCCTGCAGATCCGAATCTTTCTCCCTCAGTCTCGGAACCTCGAGCGTAATATAGTTTCCTATCAGTTTGCCTACCGCTCGGGAGCCCTGCTCGTTTTCAATATGCATTTTCGTAATGACCATGTCATCGTCTTCCGCCGTTTCCGTATGTACGCCGGGGATGGTGTCCCCGTGCCGGCTTGACGCCAGCTCCTTCGCTTCCAGCGCAAGATCGGTGTGAACCGAATACGGGCTCAAATCGAGGTCCATTTGTTTGTTCTCCTTTCCATTCCAACCTGCTTTGTAGTTTGTGAGCTTTTCGCTGCGATTATGCGGCAGGCGGGAGGCGGTTCGGCGGCGTACGGACAACGTCTTCGGAGGAGCAGATCGGTATTGGGTTTGACCCCGGCGGAGGCGTTCTGCTGTTATTGCAATTTGGCTTGTACCGTGGTAGAATGTATAAAGTTGTCGACAGACATGATACGCGACGTACGGTTGTCCCTGACACAGTCGCGTGCACGTTTTCGGTTTAAGGAGGTGAACGATCGTGCCTAACATCAAATCCGCCATCAAGCGCGTGAAGACGAACGACAAGCGTCGCCTTCAAAACGCTTCGCAAAGATCGGCCCTGCGTACGGCAGTCAAAACGTTCGAAACTGCAACAGCTTCTAAAAACGTTGAATCGGCTAAAGATGCCCTGATTACTGCGTCCAAAAAGCTGGATAAAGCCGTTTCCAAAGGCTTGATTCATAAAAATGCGGCTGCCCGCAAAAAGTCTCGCCTGGCGAAACAACTCAACGCGCTTTCCGCACAAGGTTAAGCGAAAAAGTCCTTGCACATCGGCAAGGACTTCTTTATTGTTTTCAGACCGTTTACCGTCGTCTCCATACTGTAAGAAGTAGTTCTCACGAAGCAAGCCGCATCAGGAACATTTCCAACCCCAGCACCTTGTCTACCTTCCCCGTCTTCAGTCTGTAATCGAGCTCAGCCAACTCCGCGAGAATCGTCTCCAGCTTGTCCGGCGTATACTTCTGCCCCTGCTCGGCAGCCACCTTGACCGCATACGGATGAAGTCCGATCTGGCCGGCCATCTGCTGCTGCGAATAACCGAGCTTGGACAGCTCCTTGACCTGGAGCACGATCCGGAACTGGCGTGCGATGAGCAGCACGATCTTCACCGGCTCTTCCTTTTGCTTGAGCAGGTCGTACAGGATCGAGAACGCACGGTTCAACCGCAGCCTGACGATATCGTCGATCAGTATAAATACGTTTTGTTCGGTGCTCCGCGTTACGAGCCGGTCTACAATATCTCCGGTTACGGTTCCGCCCTCCCCCACGAACAAAGACAGCTTCTCCATCTCCGCCGAAAGCGCCTGAAGCCCTCCCCCGGTATACAAAATAAGCTGATCGTCCGCACCTTCCGCGAACGTGAACGACTGCCGGACCGCCTGTTTCTTGACCCATTGCAGCAATTCCTCCGCATTCATCGGCACGAACGGAATCGTCGTATCCTTTAGCGACTTTACGATTTTTTTACGTTCGTCCAGCTTGTCCGCATTCACGATAAATACGATCACGCTAAATTCCGCGGCAGCCTTCATATACTCCAGCAGCTTCTCCGGATGATGCTCCACCTTGCCGCTTTCTTTCGCTCCGGTAAAAAACTGGGCGTTATCCGCCAATATAATCTTCTTGGGCGCCATAAAAGGCAGCGTCTGCGCATCCTCGAGCACGATATCGAGGCTGGTCTCCGCCAGATCGTATTTGCTGATGGCAAACTCCCGGTACTCCGGTTCGATCAGCTTCTGGATCAAATAACCGGTAAATTCCCGAAGCAAATAAGTTTCCGAGCCGTAGCACACATAAACGGGCGACACGTTTCCTTTGCCGATCTCCCTCGCCGCCGATTTGTAATCCACGTTCCCCACCTCTTGACGAGTCTGCTGTAACCTGATCTTCATCTTAACAAAAACAAAGGGATCACGTCAAAATCAATAGACTTTGACATCATCCCTTTGTCCCAGCACATCTATATAAACATCCGGCCTAGGCTCCCAGGCGCCGGTGCCGAATGGTCATACGCGGCAGGACTTCGAATTTCTCGGTTGTTACTATAACATACGCGGCGGCGGCGAAAAGGTGCGGCGGAAACGAGCCTATTTTGAAAAAAGCCGTAAGCGCGGACGCTTACGGCTGCTGTATATTCGTTTCCTTCCGCTGGGCTACGTCGATTTCGATCCGTTTCGTGACGCCGCTCTCCGTCGTGAGCGAGTAGGTCAGCTTCGAGCTGCCGCTCCATTTCAGAAGCCGGACTTGTTCGTTCTCCGACCACTGGGGCGACGTGTACATATGGGTCTCTTTGCCGTCGGCCGTACGGATGACGATCGAACGGCTGGCCTGGTCGGCCACGGCAACCAGCACGCCGTCCTCCGACAGCAGCTCGGGGTCCGGTTTGGCCATTAACCCCATGGTGTCCGGTCTGCCGCTCTTCGCCGAATCGGAACTAGTCGATTCCGGTTGTTCCTCCCGACCTTGATCAGCTGTAATATTATTTTTGTCGGTAATGGCAGGGTCTGTCGTCCTGTCGCCCGAGCTGTCACCTAACGCCGGTGCCGTAATCTCCATCCTGGGAGGAGCGATATCCGTCTCCGGGGAACCGCCTCCGGCCTCTGTATTCGTCTCCGGCTTCTTGGCGTCGTCCGGGGCCGTAAACGTATTTATGCCGCTGCGTTCGCCGATTTCTTGCGCTCCCGCTTCTTGTCCGGCATTCGCCTGTTCGGACGGCTTCGCCGGCTGGAAACGCGGCTGTACTGCCGGGTCCGCCCGCTCAGCCGTTTCTTTATCGGGAGAAGATGCCTCCGAGCCGACGCTTTGATTCGTGATGGCTGTCCCTAGCGGCAGCTTCTTCTCCATATTGCCGGCCGAACCGTCAGCATCGGAGGTATCCGACTTCGCATCCATCGCGGGTGCGCCGCCGGATTCACGTCTTAGCTGTCCGGCGCTTTGCGGGGCCGCCGTAGACTCCGCGCTGCTGTACAATAAACCTCTATCGTCAGCTACTTTATTGGTGCCGTCCATCTCGTTTATAAACAAAGCCATCAGCAGCCCTGCCGCTACGATGCCGCCCGTGGCCGCGATCGACCAGATTCCTCTTGTCCGGCGGGGACGTTCGATCGGAGCCGGGATTGCTGTTACGGGAGCCGGTACGGTCACGGAATCGGCCCCCGCAGTCGCCGTAGCCGTTGCGGCCAGTCCGTCGCCCTGCCGGTCGATCTCCGCAAGCTGCGGCAGGATGGAATCCACCAGACTGAAGGGAGGCGCGACTTTGGGCAAGCTGGCGAGCTCTTGGGACAATTGCCGCAGCCTGGAATACATTTCCGCACAATCCGGACACTGCTGCAAATGGGCTGTCATAGCCTCATGCTCCGAGTCGTTCAAATCCCGATCCAGATCTCGCTGCATCAGTTCCATCACCTCTTGACAATTCATCCCCGCACACCACCTTTCTGGTATTCTTGGAGTAACGACTGCAGCTGCTGCCTCGCCCGGAACAAGTACGATTTCACCGTGTTCAGCGGCAAGTCCAGAGAATCGGCGATTTCGTTATAAGAGAAATCTTGCAGGTAGCGGAGCACGACCACGGTACGATGATGCTCGGGAAGGCGTTCGATCGCCTCCTGAATATCTTTGGCGACATACGTCGATATCAGCTCGTCTTCCACGTTATTGTGGGACGTAAACGTCATGTTGTGCTCCTCGATCGAAACCGTCGCTTTCGTCCGTCGAAACTTGTCGATGCAAATATTCGTGACAATCCGCTGCACCCACGTTTTAAACTGCGCTTTTTCTTCGTAGGAGTTGATTTTCGTATATATCCGGATCAGCGCTTCTTGCGCGGCATCTTTAGCGTCTTGCTCGTTTCCAAGAATGTAATAAGCGGTACGATACACATGTGTCTCGATTTCTCGCAATAGGGTAATTAGAGCGTCGCGATCGCCCGATTGGGCAGCTTTGATTAACTCCAGCGCTACCACAAGGATCCCCCTCTCTTGCAACCTTTTAAACGGGATTGTCGAAAAAAAAGTTGCACCAACCATAAAAAAAATTCCGGCACGCCGGTCAATTACTAGAATAACAGAAAATTTGGATGCGGTATACCGCTCTCCGGGCGCCTTCGCATCGGCATATCTCGCTGCTGTCCGCAAGCTCCGTCAAGTTTTAGGCCGTTCGGTTAAGAAGACGGGGTACCCGGGGGGAAAGTTCGGTCGAAGGCGGGAAAACGCGCAGATGCCCATGCTTGTGGGGCCCGCTATCCGCACACTCCAAGGATAAACGCCTGCCGGCGACTTTTGACGCTGGCGTTTACCGAGATTTAGAGCCACTCCCACGATATACGTTCTGGTAAATAAGAGAAAGCGTCCGGACGGTCCTTTGACGTGTAAACCCATACGTTTATTTGTACGTCGGAAAGGAATAGATACCTTCGCTCCAGCCGCTCGCCCTCAGTCGTGTTGTCTTTTTGCGCCGGTATGGCTAACGAACCCAGCATTCGTTATCAGAGCCGAATCCGGGCGTTTGAAATTGCAACGAACTCTTGAATTGTTATTCCGGCAAATCGGATCGTTTTTTTCCACTTTCGGTTCGATAACGATTCCCGGATTCGTTACGTCTGGGATAACGTCGTTTTTCAGCCATAAGCACGATCCAATTCGTTAGACATCGGACCTGAGTATACGTTCTCTAACGCCAAGGAAGGACCCCCTTCCCATTTAACACGGTAAAGAACTTAAACGTTCTGGCAGATGAAACAAAAACCGCCCCGAAGTACGGGACGGCTTGCTTGCAGGAGCGGTCGGTCCGGGAGTTACACCACTTCATGCCCGGTACCGCTCCATTTTTCGTAGATCAGCGTTTTGTCTTTGCGGAACAGCCGCAAGCCGACATGCAAGGCGAAAACGAGATTCACCACAAGGACGATCATCGTGCACAGGGCGAACAAGATCGGAGGCAGCTTTTGGACAGTTTGGCTCAGAATGACGGCGTTAAGTCCGCCGACGATTCCGTACAGGCTGCCGTAACGGATCAGCAGCTCTTTCAGCCGGATCCGCTCGCCTTGACCCTTCACCCGAATCCGGACGATATATTTGCCGAACGTCCAGCCGTTGGTCGCATAAGGCAGCGCGATGAAATACAGGAAACTGGTAATAAAATAAATCCGCAGATCCGCGCTTTTCATAAAGAAAACAACGAGCGGGAACAGCAGCATCGCATCAAGCTGAACGGCGATCAGCCGCCTGGTCAGCCCGACCCGTTCGGACTTCAGATCGACGTTTTCATCAAGTCCCTCGATCCGGGGGAGCAGCTTCATCAGCAGCGGAGCCGCCAAATACCCGATTACGCCGCCGGACGTATTCAACAGTAAATCGTCGACGTCGAACAGCCGGTACGGGCAATCGTAGATGCCGTAAAGCCCGGTCACCTGCGTCACCTCGAAAAACAGCGACAGCCCGAATGCCGAAACAGCCGCCGCCGGCAGCCGAAAGCGGAAATAATACCTCAAGTACGCCCCAAGCGGGACAAGCAGCAGCACGTTAAAGGCCGCCTGCCAAAACGCTCTTTCCTTAAACAACTGCACATAAGTGGACGGCTGCGCGAAGTGAACCCCGGTTTCTTTCCAGAAATCGTACACGAACCGGAACGGGACGAAGGACGCCATCGCTCCCTGAACGGCCGTACACGTATTCCGCGTGGCGGGAAGCGGCAATATAACCAGATATAGTGCAGTCATCAAATACAAGAGCAGCGAGTAGATGATTACCGCACGAAATTTATGCAAATATCCGTACTTGCGGTATTGGACGATCAGAAACGGGAGCGTGATGACGAATGCCGCAATCGGAAACGTCAGGATCGCATATCGGATCGGAATCAGGTAAGCTTCGAACAAGGGCGGTATTCCTCCACATTAATATTGATGGCAGGCAGAAAAAGCTTTTAAAAGAAGCCTTTGCCACGGCCACGTCGAATGACTCTGCGTAAGTCGCAGCTTTTCTTCGTCAGAAACTCGCAATTCGCTTTCGAAGTAGTGTAACGCTTTTAGGCTCTACCACTTTAACGAATAAATATTTCAGTAACGATAATGAAACGTCTTCTTATGTTTACTCTTAAAAAGACGCTTGCGGCTTCGTTTCGTTACAAGCTCAATGGTCAGTATACCGCCGGCGGTTCCTTCTATCCATCGACGTTTCTTACGCCTTGACCGTGCAGTCTTGCAAGATTGTCACGTCAATGCCTCTGGCTGCCTTTCGGCTTAGGAGACAACAAAAAGGAAGCCGGCCGAATGCCAACTCCCCTAGCTTTCAGAAATCGTAATTCCTCACGCTTCAAACTTAATCAGATAATAATTTTTCTTGCCGCGCCGCAGCACGACGTATTTGCCATGCAAACGGTGTTGTTCCCCGATCATGCTGTCGATCCCGCTCATACGCTCTCCGTTGACATAGACGGCGCCGCTCTCGATATCCTGCTTGGCTTGACGGCGGGACGGGGCGGCCTTGGCTTCCACCAACAGGTCGATCAGTCCGGTCTCCTGCTGTCCGCTCAGTACCGTCGTCGGCATATCCTGAAGCGCTTCGACGAGCTCCGTTTCGCTCAGCCGGGCGAAATCTCCCGAGAATAACGCCTGCGTAATGTTCTCGGCGCTCTCCACCGCTTCGTCACCGTGCACGATCCGGGTCACTTCCCGAGCCAGCTCCCGCTGGGCGGCGCGTTGTTCCGGCCGCTCGCCGAGTTCCGTCTCCAGCGCCGCGATTTGCTCGCGCGTCAGGAACGTAAAATATTTCAAAAACTTGATGACGTCGTTATCGTCGGTATTGATCCAGAACTGATAAAACTGGTAAGCGCTCGTCTTGTTGCGGTCGAGCCAGATCGCGCCGCTCTCCGATTTGCCGAACTTTTTGCCGTCGCTTTTCGTGACCAGCGGCATCGTCATGCCGTAAGCTTCGCCGCCGCCCATCTTGCCGATCAGATCGAGCCCTGCCGTAATATTGCCCCATTGATCGCTGCCGCCGAGCTGAAGCGAGCACCCTAAATCCTGATGCAGCTTGTGGAAATCGTAGGCTTGCAGAATCATGTAACTGAATTCGGTAAACGAAATGCCGTTAGCGAGCCGTGAATCGACCGAATCTTTGGCCAGCATGTAGTTGACGGTGAAATTTTTGCCGACATCGCTCAGGAACGAGATCGTGTCCAGCGTCGACAGCCAATCGTAGTTGCTGACGAGCCTTGCCGCATTGTCCGGAAGGTCGAAGTCGAGAAACCGCGACAGCTGGCGCTTCAAGCTTTCCGTCCACTGCGCCACCGTGTCGGCCGTATTCAGCGAACGTTCCGACGAGCGGCCGCTCGGGTCGCCGATCAGTCCGGTGCCGCCGCCTACGAGCGCCATCGAGATATGGCCGGCCAACTGGAACCGGCGAAGGCACAAAATTGGCAGCAAGCTTCCGATATGCAGACTGTCCGCCGTCGGGTCAAATCCGCAATACAGCACGACCCGTTCGCTCTCGAGTTTTTTCTTCAGCCCTTCCCGGTCGGTCACCTGGTACACCAGCCCCCGGTACTCCAAATCTTCCAGCAATTGTTGATCCGTCATACGAGCTTCACTCATTGTCGATCTCTCCTTATGTCGTGTAAATGAAAGATCCCCATAAGCGGGGAGCTCCCGGCATTCATCTTCAGTACAACAAAAAAGACCCGCCCCTCTGCAGCTTACAGGGACGAGTCATCGCGGTACCACCCTAATTGAACGTGCCGTTCGCGGCATGCTCCACTCGATCGGTTAACGGCCGATTGTCCGTCCTCCCCTTCCGTTTGCAAGAAACGGGTTCGGTTCGGATGCTCCGGGACGTACTTCGCGTTCATTCGCGTACCGGCTCGCACCAACCGCCGGCTCTCTGGGACTGCGATATTGAAGCGCTACTGATCCTTGTACGCGGCTTGTTTCTTCCGCCAAGTCCGCCCTGCAAGGAAGTTCCCATCGTCGCACTGATATGGGGATTGCACGTACATTTTATACCATTTTGGCGTGGAGTTGTCAATCGCGACCGATTCCAGCTGCGAAAACAGACTTGATTTACTTGTGAACACTTGCTGACTCTACGAGTAAGAGGTCCTTTCCGCTTTAGCACGCACAGTGATCACTCTTATATCAATAAGAAGCCGGACCATCACGTGACCCTGATTCAGCTAACACTTGCGAAAACAAACCGACTCTTTCTAAACCCAGGTTTTCCGGCGGCCGCAGCTCTTGAAGACGCTCACCTGTCTGGTGGAATTCCAGCAGCTACAGCTTCTTATCCACCCGGACCCCTTGCCCGGTTACCGTAAACACCACCTCTCCGTCGCGATCCGTGCGGTAAATCGTCGTGCCCGATCGCTCAAGACGTTCCAGCACGCCCGGGCTCGGGTGGCCGTAGCTGTTCTTGAGACCGACCGAGATGACGGACATTCGCGGCTGCCAGAAGGCGAGCCATTCGTCGGTCGTCGATGTTTTGCTGCCGTGATGGGCGATTTTCAGAACGTCGACAGATACCGGAGAAGAAGAAGAAGAAGGCGGATCGCCGCGAGTCCGGTTCAGCGCTTCGAGAAGCAACTTCTCCTGCCGGGCCTCCATATCCCCGGTAAATAAAAAGCGTATGTTTCTCATATTCAGGAGCAGCACGACAGACTCGTTATTTTGCTCCTCCGCAAGCCGGACTGGCATCTCGGGTCCGGACGCAGTGAGCGCAGTCAGTTCGGTGTAACGGTCCAGCGCGACCGTTTTCCCCTGCTCCAGCGTGACAACCTCGGCGCCGCGTCTCATCGCCGTCTCGAACAGCTTGCGCGAGCCGGCGTTGCCCTTCCACGTCCCGTTCATAACGACGGTACGCACCGGGATCTGCTCGACGACCGCCTGCAACCCGCCGATATGGTCCTGATCCTGATGACTGATGACGAGCAGGTCGAGTTGATGGACCCCTCTTTGCTTGAGCAGCGGGACGAGCTGTTTCTTCCCGACTTCGTAAGGATCGCGGCGCTCCTTCCACTCCTCACCCGGCTTGCGGAACGTCACCGTCCCTCCCCCGTCGATCAGCATATGACGGCTTTGCGGCGTTCGCACGAGAATCGCGTCGCCCTGGCCGACATCGATGAAATGGACTTTGCCATCCCGGACGAACCGGTCCGGCTCGTAGCCATGCCACAGAAATAACATAAAAACCGCGACTGCCGCCATAGCAAACGCCGGCTTGCCGCTTTCCTTCCATTTGGCGGCGCCTGCATATACCGCTCCCAGCAGCACATAGTACAGCAGCACCCACAGGAGGGACGGCTTCGGCCAGACGAGACGAAGCGGATCGTGCACCGCCCCGACGTCCACCAGCCAGAACGTAATATCGTTCAGATAAGACGTGACGACACCGATCCAGCCTGCAGCTCTTTCATAGATCAACCCGGCCAGCAGCACGAACGTCCCGAGCGGCAGCACTGCGAAGCTGATAAACGGAACAAGCAGCAAATTGGCCAGCGCCGATAACAACGAGACTCCGTTAAAATAAAACACGGTAATCGGAAACGAGATCAACTGAGCTACGACCGTAACCGACAACAACGAGTTCAGCGCTTGCGATCGGACCGGAAGCAGCCTCGAGAACCGGGGCACGCCGATGATGAGCCCAAGCGTCACGAGAAACGACAATTGGAAGCTGACATCGTACAAAAAATAAGGATTCCATACCAGCATAGCGAAAGCAGCCAGACTGATAATGTTCAATGCGTCCTTCCAAAGCCCCCGCCTCGCCGCATACAGCCCGATCATCGCCATAATGCCCGCGCGAACGGCGGACGGAGAGCCGCCTGTCAGAGCGACGTAAAAGGGCACGATCACCATCGTGATGACCAGAATCCGCTCCCGCGTAAGGCCGAACAGCCGCAGCAGCCACATACAGCCTCCGACGAAAACGGCCACATGCAGCCCGGAAATCGCCAGAATGTGCGTCAAGCCGAGCTGCGAAAACTGCTGATACGTATCCGGGTCCATATCGTCGGTTAAGCCGAGCACCATGCTTTTCATATAACCCGCATCAATCCGGTCCGGAAACGCCCGATCCATAATCCCTCCCAGATAACTCCGCAGATCGTCGTTCCAGCGGTACACCTTGCTCCAGTCGGACAGCGGCAACTGCCGCTTTGCGATCGCCCCGTCGCCGGCGTCTGCCCCCCCGCCCGTCAGTCCATCGCTTCCTTCTGCCGCTTCACCGCCCGGTTGTCTGCCTCCGCCCCGCAGCTCCCCGTCCGCCTCCGGACCGGTGCGAGTCTGATCCAAGCCTTTCACCGACAACTGCCAATGAATCTGTTTCCGGTACAAATAGGCGCTGTAATCGAATCCGCCGAAATTGCGTGCCGACCCCGGTTTTTGGATCGTCCCGGCCAAGACGATCGGATCGCCTCGCCCCCATCCGGACGCCCGCTCCTGCTCATCGGCGTGGAGCAGGCGGATCGACACCTGTACCTTCTCGCGCAGGCGGACCGTTTCCGCCTCGCGGACGGCAGCACGGTGGGCAAGAAGTACGAAGGACACCTTATCCCCGTCGACGGCGACCGGGGAAGCGATCGTACCGGCCAACTCCACTTCGGCTTCGGCAGCAGCCATTCCGATTTCGGTCTGGCCGCTTAGTTGAACGGCCGAAGGAAGCGCCAACGCCGTCATATTGCGCGAATCGTAGCCTTGATAATAAGCGGCCGCCGCCACGGCGACGAGCAGCGGCCCGATCCATCTGCGCCCTGGCAGGGCGAGCAGCACCGTCATAACGGCCAGAGCGGCAGCAGCGATCGCCCATTTCCAGGAAAGCATTCCCGGCGGCATCCGGCTGCCGATCGCAGCGCCGGTCACCGCGAGTACCGCAACCAGCGTAAGCGGCCGATTCATACGATCCCCCCTCGTAGGGGCGAAACAACTCGACTTCCATACATAAGAAAAAGCACCCCTTCTCAGTCAAACCGAAGGAGGTGCTTCCTCTCAATTCGTATCCGTTAATTCGTCACTTCGTCGATAATGCCCGGCGGCGGCGTATAGTCGGCCAATTGCCGGAAGCGGATTCCTCTCGTTACCATCATCTCCGTCACTTTTTCCCGATCTTTCGGGTAAGGACGGTGATACACGATCTCGACGATCCCGCTGTTCGCGAGCATATTGGCGCACGTCCAGCACGGCTGGTCGGTGACGTATACCGTAGAGCCTTCACGGTCGTGCCGGTCGGTGAACAGCAGCAGATTTTGCTCCGCGTGAATCGTCCGGATGCAACGCTGCTTCTTCACCATCTCCTCGCGTCCGTCAACGACCTTCACTTCATACTCCTCAACCAGCATACAGCCGGCTTCCGAGCAGTCGGGTACTCCCATCGGTGCGCCGTTATAGGCGGAGCCGAGAAGCTTTTTGCCTTGGACCAGCACGCTGCCTACGCGTCTACGGCTGCATTGTGAACGGGTGGATGCCATATAAGCGATATCCATGAAGTACGTGTCCCAGTCTTTGCGTCTGCTCATCGCCCGGCGCCTCCGATTAGGATTGGCTGGCGCGAATCGCCTGATCCAGATCGTACAGGATGTCGTCGATATTTTCCGTTCCGACCGACAGACGGATCATGCCCGGGGTAACGCCGGTGGACAGCAGCTCTTCGCCTTCCAGCTGGCTGTGAGTCGTGCTCGCCGGATGGATGATCAGCGACTTGGAATCGCCGACATTGGCCAGGTGCGAGAACAGCTTCACGTTGTTGATCACTTTCTGTCCGGCTTCCACGCCGCCCTTGATGCCAAACGTCAGGATTGCGCCTTGGCCTTTCGGCAAATATTTGGATACGAGGCCATACGACGGATGGCTCTCGAGACCCGTATAGCTGACCCAGTCAACGGCCGGATGCGTCTCCAAGAATTTGGCGACGGCAAGCGCATTCGAGCTGTGGCGCTCCATCCGCAGGTGCAGCGTCTCCAGCCCTTGCAGCAGCAGGAACGAATTGAACGGCGAGATCGTAGCGCCGATATCCCGCGCCAGTTGAACGCGTGCTTTGATGATATACGAAATCGGTCCTACTGCGTCCCAATAAACAACGCCGTGATAGCTCGGGTCCGGCTCGGTAAGGCCCGGGAACTTGCCGCTTTCCTTCCAGTTGAAATTGCCGCCGTCGACAATAACACCGCCGATCGAAGTGCCGTGGCCGCCGATAAACTTGGTCGCCGAGTGGACGACGATATCCGCTCCGTGCTCGATCGGGCGAAGCAGGTACGGACTCGGGAACGTATTGTCTATGATAAGAGGAATGCCGTTTTCGTGAGCCACTTTCGCAACGGCTTCGATGTCGAGAATGTCGCCCTTCGGATTGCCGATCGATTCGGCGTATACCGCTTTCGTCTTCGGCGTAATCGCCTTGCGGAAGTTTTCCGGATCGCTCGGATCGACGAACTTGACGTTAATACCGAGCTTCGGCAAGGTGATCGCGAACAAGTTGTACGTGCCGCCGTACAGGCTGCTGGCGGAGACGATCTCGTCGCCCGCTCCGGCGATGTTGAAAATCGCATACGTGATAGCGGCTTGTCCGGAAGAAGTCGACAAGGCGCCGACGCCGCCTTCCAAGGCTGCGATCCGCTTCTCGAATACGTCCGAAGTCGGATTCATCAGACGGGTGTAGATGTTGCCGAACTCTTTAAGGGCAAACAGATTGGCCGCGTGATCGGTGTCACGGAAGCCGTACGAAGTTGTCTGATAAATCGGAACCGCGCGGGATAGTGTCGTCGGATCGATTTCCTGGCCGGCATGGACGGCCAGCGTTTCCAGGGCAAGCTTGCGTTGTTCAGTCATGGGAAAACGGTTCCTCCTTTAGATTTCCGGTTGTAGAGGTTGTTCAAAAAGTCCACTTTTGATCACGAAGCAGATACAGGAAGCCTATTCGACATCGAATATGGAATTCAGCCGGAACTTCCGGTGCTCACGTAGCTTCACTACGCTCCGCTCCTCATTTCCTAGCTTCATCCCATCTTCTCGGTGCTGAAAACCGGACTTTTTGAACTCGC
>NZ_JACXJA010000023.1 GCF_014705615.1 Paenibacillus oceani | reverse complement strand
GTTCAAAAAGTCCACTTTTGATCACGAAGCAGATACAGGAAGCCTACTCGACATCGAATATGGAATTCAGCCGGAACTTCCGGTGCTCACAAAAGCTCCCATTACGCTCCGCTCTTCACTTCCTGGCTTCATCCCATCTTCTCGGTGCTGAAAACCGGACTACTTGAACTCGCACTAATAGTAAACGTCCATATTGTCTCATATTTTTGGTCAAATGGAAAGGACATGCAGGATTAATTACCTATATGAATACGAGGTTTTAACTGTTCGAACGTTTTCTCGCCGATTCCTTTTACTTTCATTAGTTCTTCCGGGGATTTGAACCCGCCGCCGGCCGTTCGGTAGTCGATGATCGCCTTTGCCTTGGACGGACCGATTCCGGGCAGTTGCTGCAGCTCGGCAGCCGAAGCCCGGTTGATGTCGATCGCACCCTCGGAGGGCGGGGATACGGGAACCGACGGCGGCGCAGGTTCAGTCCCGCCCCCTCTGCCTGTATCGGCTCCGCCGCCCGAAGCTGCGGGGCCGCCGAGAGTGCCTGTACCTGAGTGCCCGGCCGCAGAGCCGCTTCCGCCTGCCTGCGCCTTTCCTCCCCCCGGCTCCGGAGCCGTTCCGGCGGGCTGCCGCTCTCCGTCTGCCGCGGCAAACAAAGCGAGCAGCTCCGCGCCGCGTACGGTCCAGCCCGCTCCGTGCATTCCGCGTCCTTGCGCGACCGTATCCGCGGTCCACAGCAGCAGCGCCAGGATCGACCATACCGCCGCAACGGCGTAAAACGACTGGTTTCTGTTCGTCGCACGCTTGTTCATGCAACAGCTCCTCTCCGATCTCAAACGGATTCGAAATCGTCCCGAACGAGACGCATAATGCCAACACCTCGCGCATACACATAGAAAAACGTGTATAGATGTCTGTATGCCGGGCCGCCTTCTTTAGCAGAAATGCCGAAACCCGGTTTTCATTGTGGAAACGCGCCTTTTTACCCGAAATTGTCTACTTCTCCGGGAGGGATATCGCCATGAAGGTTGGTTTTATCGGAACGGGCAGCATGGGAACCGTTCTAATCGAATCGTTTATCCGATCCGGGGCGATCCGGCCGTCTGCCGTCGTTGCGGCAAACCGATCGCACGAGAAAGCGGTGCGGCTGGCCGCGCGTTACCCCGGACTGACGGCCGCCGGATCGAACGGCGAGGTCGCCGCAGCTTGCGATCTCGTATTTCTCTGCGTCAGGCCGCTCTCCTTCAAATCGGTTATCGACGAAATCAAACCCTATATAACGGCTGACCAGATCGTAATCTCCATCACCAGCCCTGTGCTGCTCAAGCATCTGGAATCCGCTCTGCCCTGCAAAGTCGCCAAAGTGATACCCAGCATCACGAATGAAGTGCAAAGCGGAGCGGCTTTATGCATATACGGGGAACGGATGAACGGAGAAGATCGCACCTCTCTCGAAAGGTTGCTCAGCCCGATCAGCAAGCCGATTCGCGTAGCCGAATCGTATACCCGCGTCACCTCGGACATTTCCAGCTGCGGACCGGCCTTTCTCGCCTATTTCGTGCAAAAGCTGATCGACGCCGCGGTCCAGGTCGCCGGTATGCCCCGGGAAGAAGCGACCCGGCTCGCCTCTGAGACGCTGCTCGGCACCGGCAAGCTGCTGAACGAGGGCGGTTATACGCCGGAATCGCTCAGGCAGCGGGTAGCGGTTCCCGGCGGCATCATCGAAGCGGGACTCGAGCTGATGGAACGGGAGCTGGAGACGACTTTCGTCAGACTGCTGCAAGCGACCCATGCCAAATACGACGAAGACGTCGAAAAGATCGATCAGCTATTCTTCGGCAGCATCATAGACTAAACGGCCGGCCCAACGCCTGACGGAACTGCTTGTTCCCTGGCGAAGGCCGGCCGTTCGTTTCACGATCCCGTCCCTATGCTATGAGGTTAGCCGACAACGATGTTGACGAGCTTGCCTTTCACGGCAATCACTTTGCGTACCGTTTTGCCGTTTGTCGCTTCTTTTACTTTATCCAGGCCAAATGCAATTTCCTGCATCGCCGCTTCGTCGATACCGCTCGCGATTTTGACGCGGTCGGCGATCTTGCCGTTGACTTGAACGACGATTTCGACCTCGTCGTCTACCGTCAGCGCTTCGTCGTAAGCCGGCCACTCGGCGTACGTAATCGATTCGTTATGGCCGAGACGCTCCCACAGCTCTTCCGCAAGATGCGGCGCGATCGGCGACAGCATCTGCACGAAGTGGTTCATCGCTTCCGCCGGCAGCGACTCCGCTTTGTACGCTTCGTTGACGAAGATCATCAACTGGCTGATCGCGGTGTTGAAGCGCAGCGCATCGTAATCCTCGGTTACTTTCTTGATCGTCCGGTGCCACGTGCGGTTGAAAACCTCGCTCCCCGTACCGCCGATTTTCGAATTCAGGCTGCCGTCCTCGTTTACGAACAAACGCCAGATCCGGTTCAGGAACCGGTACGCGCCTTCCACCCCGTTCGTATTCCAAGGCTTCGTCGCTTCCAGCGGCCCCATGAACATCTCATACAGGCGGAGCGTATCCGCGCCGTATTGACCGACGATATCGTCCGGATTGACGACGTTGCCGCGCGACTTGCTCATTTTCTCCATATTCTCGCCGAGGATCATCCCCTGGTTAACGAGCTTGTAGAACGGCTCCTTCGTCGCGACGACGCCCAGGTCGTACAATACTTTATGCCAGAAGCGGGCGTACAGCAGATGGAGCACCGCGTGCTCCGCACCGCCGATATACAGATCGACCGGCAGCCATTCCTTCTGCTTCTCCGGCGAACACAGCTGCTCGCTGTTGTGCGGGTCGATAAACCGCAAATAATACCAGCAGCTTCCCGCCCATTGCGGCATCGTGTTCGTCTCGCGCTTCGCCGGCTTGCCCGTCTCCGGATCGACCGTATTCACCCAATCGGTGACGTTCGCCAGCGGCGATTCTCCTGTACCGGACGGACGGATCTCATCCACTTCCGGCAGCAGCAGCGGCAATTGATCTTCCGGCACCGGCTTCATCGTGCCGTCTTCCAGATGCAGAATCGGAATCGGTTCGCCCCAGTAACGCTGGCGGCTGAACAGCCAGTCGCGCAGACGGTACGTCACTTTGCCTTGTCCTTTGCCTTCGGCTTCCAGCCATCCGATCATCTTGGCGATCGCCTGTTCATTGTCCAGGCCGTCGAGCAGACCGGAGTTTACATGCGCGCCGTCACCGGAAAACGCCTCTTTCGACACATTGCCGCCCAGTACGACCTCGATGACCGGCAGACCGAACTGCTTCGCAAATTCCCAGTCGCGCTGGTCGTGTCCCGGAACGGCCATAATCGCCCCCGTACCGTAGCCGCCGAGCACATAATCGGCGATCCAGACCGGCACCTTGGCTCCGTTCACCGGATTGATCGCATACGCGCCCGTGAAAACACCGGTTTTTTCCTTCGCCAGGTCGGTGCGCTCCAGATCGCTCTTCGTCGCCGCTTTGTCCTGGTAAGCCTTGACCGCCGCAGACTGATCCGCAGTCGTAATCGCAGCGACCAGTTCATGCTCAGGAGCAAGCACGCAGTAGGTGGCTCCGAACAGCGTATCGGGACGCGTCGTGAACACCGTCAGGCTGCGGCCGGCATGACCGTCGAGCTCGAAGACTACCTCGGCTCCGGTCGACTTGCCGATCCAGTTGCGCTGCATATCCTTGATGCTTTCCGACCAGTCGAGCTCTTCGAGATCCTCGAGCAGCCGTTCGGCGTATTCGGTAATTTTGAGCACCCATTGGCGCATCGGCTTGCGGATGACCGGATGGTTGCCGCGTTCGCTGAGTCCGTCGATGACTTCTTCGTTCGCCAGCACCGTACCGAGCGCCGGACACCAGTTCACCGGCACTTCCGCTACATAGGCAAGCCCTTTTTTGTACAATTGTATGAAAATCCATTGCGTCCATTTGTAATAATCCGGATCGGTCGTGCTGAGCTCGCGGTCCCAGTCGTACGAGAAGCCGAGCGACTTGATCTGCCGGCGGAAGTTGTCGATATTAACGAACGTAATGTCGCGCGGGTGTTTGCCCGTATCGAGCGCATGCTGCTCGGCAGGAAGACCGAACGCGTCCCAGCCCATCGGATGGAGCACGTTGTACCCTCTCATCCGCTTGTAGCGGGAGACGATATCCGTCGCCGTATACCCTTCCGGATGACCGACGTGCAGCCCGGCCCCGGACGGGTAAGGGAACATGTCGAGCGCGTAAAACTTCGGCTTTTGTGTATTTTCGAGCACCTTGAACGTTTTGTTGCGATCCCAGTACTGCTGCCATTTCGGTTCGAACGCAAGCGGGTTGTAGCCTTGCGTTCCGGTTGGCGTTTGGTTGGACGTTTCGTTGATTTGCGTCATCAGCGCTTCCTCCTTGAATAACTTCCTTGTGACCGGGCCGGGCCGGGTATATAGGCGGTGCATGAATCGTTCTGCACGGTTACGGCCGGCGGCCGGATCTTGGTTGGAGATGCAGGGTCAAAACTGGAACAGCGGAGCGGAGCGATGCAAGTGCGGGTCGCATCCGGCGTACCGAGCACGGCTGCATATAGACGGCCGTTCGGCGGGGCGGCCTTGCAGCGCAAGACTGTCATGCACATAAGAGCAGCCATACAGCGCAGGAGCGGTCATGCACGCAAGATCGGCCATACAGCACAGGAGCGGTCATGCACGCAAGATCGGCCATACAGCACAGGAGCGGTCATGCACGCAGAGCTGCCATGCAGCCCCGATTCGGCGGAAACATGCCGGGTTCCCCCAGAAATAAGAGCTCCTTGCACCTCTTATTTTTCAGGAATTCGTGCGTCAAAACAAAATAAGAGATGTTAGCATTCGCTATTTCTGCAATTCACCGCTATATTCCTCACTTGCCCGGAAATAACGGTCTCAAACCGCTCTTATTCCCCTTCATCCGGCTATTACGGCCCGAATAAGAGGTCCAAAACGCTCTTATTCCCCGCGAGGAAGCCCTCTCTGCCGCAGTGCGGCGCACCGGATAAGATAAAGGTGGCAGAAAAATCGCTGCCGCCAGTAAAACTGCTGCCTCGCCGCTCCCCATACCTCATAAGCTTCCTGCCAACGCTCCGGCTCCGGAAGAACCGCGCCCGGCCTATACAAACCAAAAAACCTCCCGTCGCTAGCGTTATCGCTAGGGACGAGAGGTTGTAATTCCCGTGGTACCACCCTAGTTGACCTCTGCCGTACTTCGGCAGCTGCCCACTCTCCCCCTTAACGCGGGGATACGTACCGGCTTTCCTTCCCACGCGCCCTTGTTGCGGGTGTATGCGTGATCCGGGTTATGCCGTCGGCTCCGAGGCGAGTTCGTTCATCCCATTTACCGGCTTGCACCTCTAGCACCGGCTCTCTGCGCAAAATGAGAATCAAACTACTGCTCCTCTTCCATGCCTGTAATCGATATGGAACTTTCAAATATTATAAAGGCAATCGCGCGGGAAGTCAAGCAAGCCGAGCTTTTGCCGCGCTTAAGAATCCGCTGCCAGCCTGGCCTCGAACCGTTCGTACACATCAGTCACCCATGATGCGGCAAATCCGTTCTCGTAATATTTGCTGTAATCGTAATCCCGCAAAGGAGCGGTCGTCTCCTTCAGCTTGCCGGCCAGTTGTCTGCAGTGGGCAAATTCGGAGCGCGCCGCAGTTGTCCGGCCGCACTTCAGCATCCGGTGGCAGCGGACCATCCGGTAATAAAACAGCAGCATCGTCTGCCCGTAATCGAACCTCATCTCATCCTCCGCCAGCCGTGCCTCTACCACAGGATCGTCCGCTTCCAGAATTGCCTCGTCCAGTATCGACCTGCACGATTCCATCAGCCGAATCGTCTCCGTCAAGCCGATCCCGGCGTTAGAACCGTCCGTCCGGCCTTCGTACTTCAAATGCTCCAGCGTAAACAGCTCGTCCGCATCCTGCTTCAGCATCATCCAGATCGAATGCCTGTCGCCGTCGCGCTCCTGGTAGTGCTTGATCGGTTTTATATTAGCCAGCGCCAGCTCCAGCTTTTCATAAAACAGCTTCATCCGGCTAGCTTGGGACTTGTAATAATGGTCCAAATAGGCCGTTTTCCACACTTCGGCATCGGTAGTCGTATTCCACAGCAGCCTCGCATGAAGCGAGTTGCCGAGGGCCAGCATCCCCCAGCCTCCCCCGGTTATATGCATGTAGTAAAAATGCCGGGTTCCCGTCCGGTAATAATACGGAATATCGCAGGCCATCATTCGGCAAAACAGTACCGGCATCGCCGCGAACGTTCTGACGTTGTAATATTCGCCGACGACCAGCTCGCCCTTGTAATTCCGCTCCTTCTCCACCGTCCAGCGTCTGTAATTACCGTTCAAATCCGCATTCGTTTCGGTACAGCCGCTATCGTCAAACGAATGAACGTAACACCGCTCGATCGGGAAAAATGTCGCAAAACAGTTGCGGTAATCGAACGATTCCGGCAGCGGGCGGGCTGGCGCCTCCAGTGTCTCGTGATAAGCCGGAAACAAGATACGCACGTTGCGCTTCAGCCGGCCGTCCCGGACCGCCTGCAGGATCGCCTGCCGGAGCCGGTGAACGACGCCCAGCAGCAGATCCGTCTGGTTGCCCCCGTTGAAGCAGCTCTCGCATTCGCACCAGGCGCCGTTGTCGAGCAGCCAGAAATTCAGATCGTCCACCCGGGCGAGTTCCCCGTCAGCCAGTGATTTCACAACGTTTTCGGCCAGTTCGGCCGTAGCGTACGGATGCGTTAGACAGTAGTTGTCGCCGGCAAAATACTGCTCCGTATAAGCGTCCGGACTTCGGCGGTACGTTCTAGCCCCGCCGGACAACGCGAACCAGTCCGGATGAGCCTCCGCATAGGTAAGCGTTCCGTCCCCGTCGGCATCGCCCGCATATTCGGGACTGACCGGATAGCGGTCCTCGGGTCCGTCTCCGCCGAACAAGGGGTGCTTGTACGGATAGGCTGCGTTCGGATCCAAATATTTGTATAAAATGTCGTGACCGCCGCCCGCGATCCGAATTCCCCGTTTCTTCAAGGCGTGCGGATCGGCAACCCGGAATAAATGAGCGTAATTCATCCGGTTGCGGGCCATCCAATCGACAAACTCGCTGCGCCGGTCATCGATAAACTCGGAGTAACAGCCCCGCGTGCGGTAGTCGGCCGTCTCCACCCGCCGAACAGCCGGCAGTTCCGTCAGCCCTTCAGACGGCGACACCGTCCCTAATTCCCCCGGAGCGTACCAACGGACACCCAGCTCCTCCAGAAAAGCATACGACGCATACAACGTACCGATCCGACCTTCGCCCGCCAGAATCCAATCGCAGCCGTCCGGGCCCTGTATGGTCTCCAGCCGGAACGATTCTCCCGCATCGTCTTGGAAACCCGCATGCGCTCCTGCCTCACCGGCTTCCGCACTCCCTTGTTCCTGGGGCAAGCCGGCAAGCAGGCGGGACCCCGCCGAACCGATCCATATCCGGTACCCGTCCTCGCCTAACTGACTTGCATCTCGCAACTCCAGCTCGATTTCCTCCGCCAGCAGCTTGCGCAGAAAACCGAAAAGTTCAACTGCCGCGAAGCATTCGGTACACGTCGTCGCCCGGGAGTCGGAATCATCCCACCAGTCGATATCCTTCTCGGCAAACGCCGCTTGTGCCACACTTTCGTACGTTCCTTTATGAACGATAATCGCGAGCTTTTTCATTAAAATCCTCCCCTTACTCTTTCTTGGAGCATAGCAATCGATTTCTAATCACTTTCACAAGTAAGCATTTAAAGGAATGTACTCATTGTAATACGTTTCTCTCTATTTGTGTGGTTTTTTCGTACAATCAAAGCAATCTACGCGACAGAAAACCGTAAGACGGCGTTTCCGCCGTCCCACAGCCTTCTAGTCACCCCCGTATGACCGTTATTTCAGATTGGCACCTGCCGCACGGGAATAAGCAGTTTTATACAGTTCCGCCAGCTTCGGCAGACCCAGATTGTTTAGTCCCGTCACATATTGATTCCAGTTGTCGAAGCTGTTCTCGCCGAGAATGAATTTGATCACATGTTCGTCGCGATACTTATCCACAGCGGCTCCGGTGGTCGTGATCGTCTCCAACTCGTTTTGATTGAAATCCGGCAGCGCCCGGTATGGCGCATCGTATTTGCGTGCTTCTGCGTAGGCTTGCTGCAGTTCCTTGGAAGCGATCGACAGCAAGGCGTCATAATCGATCCAAGTATAGGTTCCGTTCGAGGCGAGACCTGTCCGTTTCCTCAGTTCGGTCGCATCCGTATACTCCGGATTCAGCTTCTTTTTGCCGTTCTCTACCGTGTAGGTCGTTCCCTCCTGCCCCCAGCTTGCCATCGTCCGGCCGTCTTCACTGTACAGGAAATCGATCGTTTTCATTATTTCTTTGACCTGTTTCGATTTGATCGATACAGTCAGACCCGAATCGACGACGTGCATGTAAGCGTTCTGCTGCTTCGCTCCGGGGAACCCTGCCGGCGGCGCCATAAAAGCGAGGTTGAAGTCCGGCTTGTCTTTGCGCAAAGCGTTGTTATAAAAATCGATCCGGCCGATATAATCAAACGTAACGAACGACTGGTCGGTCGACATCATATCCTGCCATTTTTTCGCATCGACGGTCAGCCAATCCGGCGGCATCAAGCCTTCTTTATAAAACTTGTTCAAATACTCGAGCATTTTGCGGTAGTTCGCTTCGGTAGGACCGTAGCTGACGTCTCCGCCGTTATGATAAAATCCTTCGTTCGTCCCGAAATGAGCCGACATCGTCTTCAGCAGCAGCAAGTTGCCACCGGTCCGGAAGCTGAACGGGTAGCTGTTCGGATACAGCACCTTCAGCTTTTTGAGCACCTCGTACAGTTCGTCGAACGTAGCCGGAGTTTTCAGATTATGTTTCTTAAATACGTCGTCCCGGTACATCCAGATCATCCGGTTCGCTTCGCCGAACCCTTCGTTAGGAAACATGTACATTTTTCCGTCCGCAGCCAACTGAGCCTTGGCGATATCCGGATATTTCTCCATCCACTTTTTAAAATTCGGCATGTCGCCCGTATGGTCCAAAATATTGACAAGCGCGCCTTGCTGGCCGTATTTGTTCGCTTGCGTCCGGCCGTACATGAACATCAGCTCCGGCATATCTCCCGAAGCGATCGACAAATTGATCGTATCCTCCAGTTTACCGGACGGGGTCTGCACCTGGAATGTAGCGCCGGTTTTCTGCTCGATCAGCTTCCACACCAGCCAATCCTTGCTGAACGGCGTGCTCGGATGGGACTCGGTCAGCATCGAGAACGTTTTTTTCGCCAGAGCTCCATTTTGTTCGGAAGCCGTTCCCGCCCCGTTGCCGCTTTCCTGCTTTCCGCCGCCGCAGCCGGCTATCGTTAATCCGGTCAAAGCCGTTAATGCGAGTATGCTGATCCCCTTTTTCACTTATACCTCTCCCTTATGAACGCTTATTGGTTGGTTGACCCAGCTTTATCGATACTTGCACGATTTCAAACCTTGAAACTTCGAGAAAGTCTATCATCAAGTCTGCTTGACGGGAAAGGTCATAATGAAGCTGCGAACAACTTTCAACCCTTCACCGCACCGACCATCCCTCCCTTGACAAAATACTTCTGGAGGAACGGATACACCGCTAGAATGGGAATTGTCGCTACCATGATCGTAGCATACTTCAAAGATTCTTCTACGATAACCGAATCGCCTCCTATACTCGCTGCATCCGCCGAGTTCAACTGCCCTGCCAGTACGATATTCCGCAGCACAACCTGCAACGGAAACAGGTCCGGGTTCCGCAAATATAAAAGCGGAAGTGTGAAGTTGTTCCACATGGCAACCGCGTAAAACAATCCGATCGTGGCGAAAATCGCTTTGGACAAAGGCAGAACGATTCTGAAAAAGACGCCCAGCTCGTTAAGCCCGTCCAGTTTGCCCGATTCCTCCAGTTCGGCGGGAACTCCGCCATAAAACGTCCGCATGATGAGCAGATTCCACGTACTGACGGCAGCCGGGAGAACCATCCCCCATACCGTGTCCATCAGCCCGTATGCTTTGACGACCAGAAAGGTCGGAATCATCCCGCCGCCGAAAAACATCGTGAACAGAACAAGCAGCGTAAAACCTCGGTGAAACGGCATCTCCCTTTTGGACAACGCATACGCGCCAAGCGAAGTGATGAACAATGAAATCGCGGTGCCGAGCGTGGTATACAGGATCGTATTGCCGTAAGCTTGCAGAATCCGCGAATCGTTCAGAACAATTTTGTACATATCGAGATTAAAACCTTTCGGCCAGATCGTAACCTCGCCCTTCATCACATAGATGTCTTTGCTGAGCGAAACGGCGGCCATGTACAGAAACGGATACAGCGTAACCGCAACAACGGCGAGCAGGATAACCGCATTCACCACGGAAAATAGACTGATTTTGCGCTTCATGCCCATCTCCTCCTCACCAAAGGCTCGTTTCCGAATATTTGCGACTTGCATAGTTCGTCGCAACGATAAAGACGAGGCTGACCAGACCAGTGAACAGATCGATCGCGGCCGCATAGCTGAAATTGCCCTGCATCAATCCGACCCGGTACACATAGGTGCTGATAATATCGGCAGTCTCGTAAGTAGCCGGATTGTACATCAGATACACTTTTTCGAAGCCGATCTCGATGATTTTGCCGACATTCAAGATCAGTAGCACGATCATCGTAGGTGCGATTCCCGGCAGCGTTACATGCCACAGCTTCCTGAACCGGGAAGCCCCGTCGATATCCGCCGCCTCGTACAGCATCGGGTTGATCGACGTAAGCGCGGCCAAGTACAGAATCGTCTCCCAGCCGGTATGCTGCCATATTTCCGAAGCGACATAGACGGAGCGGAACATGTCCGGCATTACCATAAAATTGACCGCCTCGAACCCGAACGCTTCAATCAGCTTGTTCACGAGCCCGCCGGTAGGAGATACAAACATAACAACCATGCTCACTACGACGACGTTGGAAATAAAGTGCGGCAAATAGCTGACCGTTTGGACGAACCGTTTAAATGCCATCTGCCTAAGCTCGTTCAAGAGAAGCGCGAGAATGACCGGTGCCGGAAACCCGAATAACAGCTTGTACAGCCCGAGCAGAAACGTATTGCGCAGCAGCGTTGCAAAATCCGGATTCTGAAAAAACATCGTATAATACTTGAACCCGACCCACGGGCTGTCCATAATGCCGATGAACGGATTGTACTGTTTAAACGAAACGACAATGCCGAACATCGGGACATACTTGAACAACAAGTAATACAGCAAGCACGGCAAAAACATAAGCAGCAAATACTTTTTACGGTTTAGCTCCGATAGCAGCGAAGTGGAAAACATAGGCGGTCCCGATCTCTCCTTGCCTGAATTTGGCGGCGCGCCAGCCGGCGATCGATATGGCCTTATCTTAAGGGGGCGGGGCGCTTTTGCAAATCGCCAACATTCGCTGAACCTATCCGGCTTCAAGAAAATCTAATAACCGGATAACATTAATGAAAAAGGATAACGTCGTCCCGGCGCGAGTTGTGGTATTTTAAGATGGAGCAAGGTACTTCAGCGTGTACGACTGCAGAGAGGTTGAGTTTCGTGTTGCTTAGGCGGTTGTTTGGAAAAAAGGATTCGACGGCTTCGTTGTTTGTCAAGCTGCTGAGCAGCTTTATGGTCATTATCGGCCTGCTTGCGTCATTCAGCTTCGCATCCAACGTTTTTTTGCTGCGCCATGTACAGAGTGAAATGGTAAAAACAAACCAAGCCAGCTTGAATAAAACGGTAGGCGATTATGAGAACCAGATCCGCTCGATCAAAAAATTCGCGATGAGCTTGTATTTGAACGAAACGGCCAAGCTGATGAACGGCACTTTGCCGGAGCGGACCGATTACGGTTTACTGTATCGGATTCACAACGAGCTTCAAACTCTGCTTGCGGATTCTCCGCTTAAGATTCACAATATCGTGTATATGCTGCATGGGAATGCGATCGTGGTGGATAAAGAAGGGACACGCGGATTCGGGGAGATGTTCGAAAATTATTACGGAAGCGCTCCCTATTCGAGCGAGTTTTGGCTTTCGGAACTGAGAAAACTGTCCGGGTTCGCCATCTATCCGGAAGCGGAGTTTTATATGAATGCGGTCGGCCAGCGGGAGAGCCGGGGAGCGTTCATCCCGATTCTGTTCCAAAACCCGTTTTACAAGCAATTTTCGCTGCTGCTGCTTGTCGACAGCACCAGTATGTTTCGCGACTACTATGGATCGGGTGAGGGCAGCCTCGCCATCTATGACGGCAGCGGACAATCGGTATTCGCCTCCAGCTCTGCTGCGCGTGCGCTGTCTTCACCGGAACTGGCCGAAAGCAGCGAGACGGGATACAAAAAACTGGACGGCTATTACGCCTATGTCCAGAAGGGAGCGGAGACCGGCTTTGCTTACGCAGGTCTTGTCCCTACCGCCCATATCGAGTCCGAGATCGCAAGACTCAACTGGACACTCGCCGCCTTTCTGCTGGTGTCGATCTCGATTGGCCTGGTCGTATCGCTGCTGTTCACCAGACGTCTGAACAACCCGCTGCGCCGAATACTGGAGTCGATTCAGCAGTCGAACTACTCGATGCCGGCAAGCAGCAACATCAAAGAGTTTGACCTGCTTGGCGGCCAATTGATCGACATCTTGAAAACAAACGACGAAATCCGGCAGGATATTAGCCAAAAAAACTCATTATTAAAACATTACGCTTATATCAACCGTCTGAAAAAGATTCATCCGCATTCCGGCGATTGGAAGTCTCTAGCGGAAGTCGATAAACCTTTCATCTTGATCGGCTTTCATCTCCTTTATCGGAACGCGCATCTGGAGGAAATCGGAGTTGATGTTCGCAGGTCGTCTTATTTTGTACGTGAAATGATTCATACGCTGGTCTCGGAATTGTTCCCCGATTCGTTAACGTTCCAGATCGAGCAAAATCTGATTCTAACGATTCTTTTCTCGGTAAACGATCCGTCCCAAACTGTTCCGGAGGCGCTGCAGCGATTGAAGACCGTTCTGGATATGGACCGGCACTATTATTTGGCTACGGTAACGGCCAGCCCGATACAAACCGATCCGGCCTCCTTCAATCCGACGTACGAGCATATTCTGGAGAGAGTTCTGACGAGAGGATTGGGGGACGACACGCAATTGCTGCCTTATAGGGTTCCTCCGGCGGATCCGGCCGCGGCGGAATGGGACGTCAAGGGGCTGCAGACTCACCTTGAAGCGGACAACGAGGAGGAACTCGTAAGAATGGGGCAACGGATGCTGGCCGCGCTCGACAAAAAAGGGGCGTCATTGCAGCAGTTTGCGAGCAGCGTACAAACGCTTTCCGAGCAGTTGACGAAGCTGCTGCCTGCGGCCGAGCGGCAGTCGTTCATGAATGTCGTCCGGTCCGCGGAGCCGGACCGATGCTACACGCTCGAATCATTCGAGCGTACGATCGAAACCTGTATGCGGACCGCCTGCTCGGCCTGCCGGCGTCATCGGAATGGTTCCGATCCAGTCTGCGATTATGTCATTCAATACGTGGAGAAGCATTACGGAGAAGATTTGTCGCTCGACATCATATCCGATCATCTCAACATGTCGGCTTCTTACTTGTCCACCTACTTCAAGGACAAGACGGGAACCAACTTCAGTGAGTATGTGCAGTCGTACCGGATGAATAAAGCGGCCCTGCTGTTGGAGACGACGGAGCTGAAAATCCTCGATATCGCCCAACAGGTCGGGTATCAGAGCGTGAACTCGTTCATTCGCAATTTCAAGCGGCATACCGGATTTCCTCCGGGCGAGTACCGGAAAAAACGGCTGGAGTGATTTACAGCCGGTCGCACACAAAGAGCCTCCCGCCCCGCTGCTAAGGGGTTGGGAGGCTCTTTGACCGACTGGGGAACCAGCACATTCGGGTGTGAACTCTGGAGCCGAATGTAGGGGCTGCTTCCCCGCTCCGTCAACGCCTGTAAGGCCCTGCTTGGATCACTTTCACGGAGTACGTTTTGCGGGTCGTTCCGTCCTCGGCCGTAACCTGAATCGTGACTTGATTGGCGCCGGATTTTAGGACTGCGGGCATACTCGCGGTTCCGCTCGGGACGACCGCGTAGCCGCCGTCGTTAACCTTCACGCGAATGATCGCTTCGCCGGATTGCGCCGCAGGCGTTACGGTGATGTGATGGACGTGCCGCCCGACGTGGACGTTATAGTTCGTGTCCTGCTGTTTGAACCCGGCTACCTTTTTATCCAGAATCCGGATTCCGCTTAGATCCGCATTGCCCCTTAACGGCTCGGAGGAACGAAACCGGTTGGAGCGGACTTCCGCCTGGTTGCCCAGCTTGTCGGCTGCCCGGATATGAAGATACCAGTCGCCCGACCGCACCGGCTTGCGAATCGTCCCGCCGTTTCTAATCTTCTTCCACCCTGATGCCGGGGGGCTCTCGTCCCGTGTCCAGGTGTAGGACAGGCTTGATGGCATCAACCCGCTGCCCGGATCGGTCACATTCACTTTTATGGAAGCAAGACGGGTGGACAGCTCGCTGCCGTTCGGGGTCAGCTCGACAGACGGGGCGGTACGGTCGATCCGGATGATCAACTCGATCACGATCCGGTTCCCCGCCTCGTCCTCGGCCCGGAACCGGATCGAATGAACCCCGTCTTCATGGAACACCGGCGGGTTGGAAGCGATGTAAGACTGCCACGACAACCCTTGATCGAGCGAATAGGTCACGGACGTTACCCGCAGTCCTTGCTGATGCTCCGCATACACGGCTGCCGTGACGCTTTGACGGGTCCATTCGCCGCTGCTGTACGGCGTGCCGTCGGCTTGCCGGAGCGGCGCGTGCACCGTCAGTCCGTTCGTGGAAATTTTGATCGTCCGCCGCTCCAGCGCTTCATTCCCGGCTTCGTCGGCCGCCCGTACGGCCAGCTCGAAAATCCCGTTCGGATCGAAGCGGACCGGCTCGCCGTATACGCTCCATGTAACGCCGCCGTCCCGCGAAACTTCCAGAGAAGCGAGTCCGCTAAGCTCATCCTGCGCGTACACATGGGCGGTGACGTTTTGGTTCGTCCACGTATCGTTTGTGTAGGGACGGCCGTCGCCCGTTGTCAGCGAAACCGTTATTTCCGGAGGTATGCGGTCTTGCGGCTCCGCGGGCATCACGGTGACGAGGTTTTGCACCCACTCGGCGGGATAAGCGAGCTGATGCCATTTCTCCACCTTCACTTTGTCCCCAAGCTCGCCCCGTATCGATTGGCCGCCGGCCGCCCGTCCTTTCCAATTGTTGAATATATACACGCCGTCGTAACCCGCCTCGTATAATTGGTGCGCCCGCTCCATATACTGCTGCTTGCTCACCTGCTCGTGACCGGTCGCGACCCGGATGCCGCGCTTGATCAGCTCTTCCTGCTGCCGGGTCAGATCGCTTCCGGAGAGCGTTCCGTTAATGTTGCCGTACAGCTCGATCCCCGTTCCCTCGGTCAACTGCCTGAACGCCTCCAGCTCCGGAAAAAAGTTCTCGTGGCCGATATTGCTGACGACAAGACGATCGATCAAATCTTCCTGAACCCAAGCCTCGATGTCCAGACCGTTCTGGAAATAGACGTCATAAGGGATGCGTACCGATATTTGGCTGCCCGCCAGCTGCTGGCGCACATCGCGCATAAAACCGGTCATCACGTCCGCCTTGAACTGGTTCCATCGGGTCTGGCAGGCCGGCGTCGTCTCGTCTTGCGGTTTTACGCCATATTGCTGGAAGTAAGGATCGGTCAGAACGGGATCAAAGCCAAGCACGTAAGGATATCGGCTGTAATCGAGCTCGACGCCCTTCACCAGCTTCCGGCCATCCCCGCCGGTTACCGAAGCGGATTCCTTCAGCACATCGATCACGAACTGCCTGAACTCCGGGTACGCGTAGCTCATCCGGATATCCGAAGTTCCGTCGCTTTTCCGCTGCAAATATCCTTTTCCGGCAAATTCCTCATACCGCGTCCCGTTCAGCCAAGGATACGAATTCTGGTTGTAAAAAGCGCTCATCCGCAAGGAAGCGAATGCGTCCATACCGAGTTCATCCGCCCGGTTCGCCACGATCGCAAGCGGATCTTTTCCCGCGTCGATGTAACCGAGCACGACGTCCCGGACCCGCTTATCCCCGTCGCGCATTAGGGTCTGCTCCTGCTGCGGAGTCAGACTCGCATACGGGCGCCCCGCCGCTTCGCTGTCCCGCAAAATCAGCATCGTCGTGCCAAGCGTCCAATAGAGAGAGTTCACGTCCTGATCCTCGAAAAAATTGACCGCATTGTTCAGCAAACTCTGCTCCGTATCGTACTGGCCGGAAAAATAGTCGCTGTAGCCGTCGTTGTTATAAATGACCCGTTTGCCCGCCGCTCCTTCGTCGGGCTTCGTATACAGCGCGATCTCCTCCGGAGTGAGCGCCTTCAGCTTCACATACGCAATTCTCGCCTGCTTGCCGGATATCGGAGACAACGACATCGTACCGCCGCTGAAGTTCGAGGCAAGTGCGAACAGCTCCGTTACCGCCTTGCTGCCGTAGGGCTCTGCCGCTGTTACGCCGTCCAGAACGAACGCCCTGGTTTCGGCGCCGTCAGACACGGCGAACCCTTCCGTTCCGGTCACATAACCGACATATACGCCATACCAGCCGTTCAGGCCCACCGGCAGCTCCAGCGTCCCCGCCTCGCCCGTGCTCTCGATTGCCAGACCGCCGCCGGGGAGCCCCTCGTACTGGTAACTCGCCAGCTTCCAGCCGGCCTGCCACGACAGCTTGCCGGCAGCGTCCTCGGCTTGGTCCATCTCCGTGTATACATACACCTCGCCGGGCTCCGGCTCCGCCTCTTCGCCTGGCAGCAGCAGCGAGACGGACGGATAAACGTCCAGCTTTTGCACAGCTTCACTTTTTACCTGGTTGCCGTCCTTTAATCTCAGCTTCAAATCCATCCAGCCGGTCTGTCCGCCGGCGGCGAGCGTAAGCGGCACTGTATGGCCGTTTACGGGTTGCACGGTCTGCATCACGACCTGTCCGTCCTGCACCAGTTCGGCCTCAACCGTCAGCCTGTTCGTAGGAAACCATAACGGATCGGCGTCGAAGATCGAGACAGAAGCCGATATTTCCGCAGAATCCGACGTCGGCAGCACCGTTACACCTGAGATAAGCGGCTGAAACTCGCTCCATTCCGGTTGCCTGTTTTTGCTCAGCTTGATCCGGTCGAGATACACCACAGTCTCCCCGGCCGCTCCCGACGCCCGATTGACGAATGTGACCCCATCCGGCCCTTGCGCCGGCACACCGGCTCCGGTCCAGACGCCGAGCTTGCTTCCGTTGCGCGTCACGAATAATCTGCCGTGCAAATCGTAGGCGATCCCCCAGTTGTCATAATACGTATCGGATACGAGAGCCGTCTGAATCCGATCGTACTCCCCGTTCCCCTTGCCCACGTACAAATTGCTGCCGCCGTTGAATACGACCTTGTATAACTTTCCGCCCGCGACGACTTCGGCGTGAAATCCCGGTTCGGCGGACGGTGGGTCCGGCTGCACGAGCGAAGCGATCCTCGCGTCGAATTCGAGCGCCCACGGCCCCGCCCCGATATCGGCTTCCTGCGACAACCGGGCTTCGCCTGCTGCGGACGAATCGGCGTAAGATAAATACCGTCCTTCTTCTACGGGTTCCATCCCTTCGACCGAACCGTTCGTTTGTCCATGATCGGTAAAATACGCTCCGGCAGCGGGAGGATCGGCCGTCCAGCCGGCCGCCTGAAATCCGGACGCATCGTCCTCGATCAGCAGATCGGGGTCGCCGATCGCCATCTTGTACAGCTTCACGTAGTCGAGATACATTTCGTTCGTCCCCGACTCCCAGTTAAGCGGCACGCTCGCGATCTGAACCCGGTCGGAGATGCCCGCTGCGGACGTCGCAGGCTGCACGAAGGTCGCGACTACGGTTCCGTCCAGCTTGACAAATACCGTATCGGAACCGTTGAATACGATTTCCCATTTGTGAAGCGCATCGTCCTGCGGCATCTGCACCTGTTTCCGGGTCGAGGCGCTGGCCATAATTTTGTCCGTATCGTTGAACGTAATCTTGTACCTTTTCTCGGCGGCATAAATGTCAAAATAAATCCCTCTGTCCGCATGATTGGCGGAAGGCTTCATCAGATCGACAAACCGGGCGGAAAACTCCAGCGTCCACGGTCCGGGGCCGATCGGCACAGTTTTCAGCAATCGTACGTATTTCCCTTGGGCGCTCGCTTGCTGATCCCCGTAAAATAAATACTGGCCGCCAGGAACCGCTTTCATTTGGACGCCGTTCGGGTTGCCCAGCGAGTTCCCCGCATCAGTTATGTACAATCCCTCGAGCGGAGCCAGCGATCTGGACCAGCCGGCGGTGCCCAGCGACGATCCGTCGTCGTCGATTAACAGGTCGGTCGGGACCGATTGTCCGCGCGAATACATATTCAAGGAATCGATGTACACCTCGTTCGTACCGGATAACCAGTTCAGCGGAGCGTTTAATAAAACGAGCTCGTCCTCACGCCCCGATACGGGGAAACCGATATTGGCAAAGCTCGCGACCTGCTGGCCGTCCAGCTTTACCGTCACGGTGTAGTTGCCATCGTACGCGATCTCCCACAGATGGAAGGCGTCGTCCTCCGGCATTACCGCTTCCTGCTGGAGATACGCGCCCGACGCATTCGTCATCGCGAGAATTTTGTTCGTATCGTTAAACGTAATTTTGTACTCTTTGCCGGCTGCGAAAACCTCAAAGCTGATCCCCCGGTAGACGGGGAATTGGCCCGGCTTCATCAGATCGACGAACTTGGCCGAGAACTCCAGCGTCCATGCGCCCGGACCGATCGGCATCTTTTTGGATATCGTCGTATACCGCGATGCGGCGCTGGCCGTCTGATCGCCGTACAGGAGGTATTGTCCCGGCTGCACCGGCTTCGTCGGGGTCTGGTTCGGATTGCCCAGGGAATGGGACGAGTCGATGATGTATACGCCCGCTTCGGGCGGAATTCTTCGGCTCCATCCCGCAGCCTGCAGGCTGGAGCCGTCGTCGGCGAACCGTAATTCGCTTCCTTCCGGCGGCGCGGCCATGGCGGTGTTTCCGTTTCCGCCAGATGTGACTACAGGCAGCATTTCCGCGAGGAGGAAGACGATGATCAGCAGGCTGATCGTTTTGCGCCAATGGGTAGAGAACATGCGGGCACCTCAATTCCTAATTTTTGATCCGGCATCGATACAGAAGAAAGGACAGGCGACTGTACATAAGCCCCTGTCCTCGAGTCCCGTCTTCCGTTTTATTGTCCTGGCTTATTTTTTCGCCGCTTTCAGCTCTTCGATCTTTTTGTTAGCCGCTTCGGTCGCTTCGCGGAACGCCGTATTGATGTCGGCTTTACCCGTTACGACTTTTCTGAAAATGTTGTACAGCTCGTTCTGGGCGCTGGCCGTATATTCCGAGAACGGCTCCGCCGGAACTGGCGAAAATTGTTTCGGCAGCAGGGCGCCGACGTTTTTGCCTTTGTAAAACGCCGAATCCTGTCCGAATAGCTTCACGCTCGATTTGTCGCTAAGGACCGGCAGCAGGCTCCCTTGCTTCGCGGCCGCCGTCTGGAATTCCGCCGAGGTCAGATAAGCCATCGCCTCGAAGGCCGCCTCTTTATGCTTGCTCGTATTAAACATCGAGATGATGAACGGATACGCCTGGGAGCCGACGCCCGGCTTCTCTTTCATCGACGGGAACGATGTAAAATCCCAGTTGTTGCCGAGTCCCGCAAGTGTTTCTTCGCCAAGCAGCGTGCCGCCCGGTTCAAGCATCGCGACGGTTTGCTCTTTGAGGAACAGCTGCACGCTGGTATCATGCACCTTCTGATCGTTTCCGTAGCCGGGGAGCTCGAAAATCCGGAAAATGTCTTTCAGGTAGTTTTTAAATTCGCTCGTATCGAAGGCAGCCTTCTCCCCCGTGTTGTCGAACAGTTTCTGCGAAACTTGATTCAATCTCATCAAATGGACGTACGAAGCCAGAAAGCCGCGGTACTGGACTCCGTTATCGTTGCGGGTCAGCTTCTTGGACATCTCGTACAAGTCGTCCCACGTCATCCCGTCCTTCGGGTAAGCGACGCCGAATTTATCGAAAATCGTTTTGTTGTAGTAGAGCACGTTAGGCGCCATGTAAATCGGAAGGCTGAAAATTTCGTTTTTGGTCGACAGGCTGCGGACAACCCCGAGTGCGGCCGGGTCCAGTTGATTCAGGTCGTAATTATATTGTTTGATGAGCGGAGTCAAATCAAATTGCGATTCGTATTTCCGGATCGTCGTTTCAAAGCCCGGACCCGGGGTTGTCATAATCAGATCCGGCAGCGTCCCGCTCACCACCATTTCCTCGAGCTGCTTCCCGTTTTTGTAACCGATCGCTTTCACCTTAATATGCGGATATTTTTTCGTGACCGGTTCGGCAAACACTTTCGCCGTCTGTTCTTCCGTCCACGTTCCGTTGTAATGGAAGATCGAGATTTCGACAGGCTCCTTCGGCTTGGGCTGCACGTTTTCCTTGACATCTCCGGAATTGCCCGGATTGGCCGGGGCACTCTGCCCTCCGCACGCTGCCAGCGAAGAAACGGCGACAATAGCTGCAAGACCCGATATAACACGCTGCTTGAACATAAACGAAAACCCTCCCGGTATGAATAATATGCTTTCTGTTCATAAGGGGCCGCCCTCGGTAAGAGTCGGCATCCGTTACTGCGGTAAAACCCCCTGAGTCTAATAAGAGAACGCAATTTCCGATCCGCGTAAGCCTTGAATCGCCGCCCAAGCGGGTTCAGGCGCTTGCTTCCGGTATGACCTGAGCCGGGGTTCGTTCACCTCCTCTCCATAATTTCTCCGCCGCTGTTCTGAGGGGGAACGTTCGCTTCCCGAACGGCCTATTTGAGCTCTCGCCGGTTGTTCGTATATTGGCTTGCGAACTCGAGACCACGCAGAATGTAAGCGTTATCATTTTCTTGAAAAATAGCCTTTCTGCGGATAAGCATCCGATTTGCAGAGCTTGCCAGCGGCGTTGCAGGCGTAGTAAAGGTCCCGACAGTAAGCCGGTTCCAAAGCGATGATGCCGATCTCTAGCTGCGTTTACGGGTTCATGCCAAAAGCGGAGGTTGTGAGGCGAATCGATGACGGTTCGTTGGGGCGTGCCCGAGACGTTGGCCCAGACTTCCCTGAAAGGCTTTGTTGAATTTTGGTACTATGGTATGACCACTTCTCCGAGTTAAAATTTGAATGATTATAATATGTACGATGGTCATACCATAATACGTTGTTACTTGCTATCATATACGTTTCTGAGAGGAACGTCAATACACTTGTTGCAATAAATCTTTCTGCCCATTCGTCGCCGTTTCCGTCAAGCATACGGTGGAACGCCGCCCCTTCTTCTTCTCGCTGCAGAAGCAAAAAGTTGGCAGTCTTCAAAATCGAATACCTGCCAACAAGCAGGTATCCTCATCAAAATAACGGCTGAACGGGCAACTTCGAGGCTGTCGATTCATTGTGGACAACCTGTTTGAGCAGAAGAAGGTAACTTTTCACTTGGAAAGCCCTGCATCACTTCTACTCAATGAATCGACAGCCTCAACTTCCTGCGTTATGGCAGGAAGTTGTCCCCAAACCGATCAAAACCACTCACCAAGGAACTTCGTCGTCACCCGCCGGCGGGAGCGGGGACGCGGGGCGGACAGGCTTGTCGATCAGCTTGCGCGCGACGTCCTCGAACGATTCGGGATGAAGCAGCACGTAACGGCCGTTCAGCTCGGCCACGTGAACCGATTCGCCATAGTCAGCCAGCTTTGCCCGGACTGTAATGCCGTCCAGCTTAAACTTGAGATCGACTTCCGGCTGCTGCTCCACGATGCGCATCGCCGCGCCCGTCCCGATCGCTTGAACCTCTACTTTATCAAAAATGCGTTCGTCTTGGAACACCCCGGCCGTAGGTTTCGGCTCTCCTCCCAATCGGCTGTCACCCGCAAAGCTTGCCTGTTTATCGCTCGTACTTGCGGATCGCGATCACCGCATTATGCCCGCCGAAGCCGAACGAATTCGACAGGCCGACCCGAACCTCGCAAGCCCTCGCCCGGTTCGGCACGTAATCGAGATCGCATTCCGGGTCCGGACGATCCAGATTCAGAGTCGGCGGAATGATTCCGTCCTGAATCATTTTCACCAATGCAACCGCTTCGACGCCTCCCGCCGCGCCGAGCATATGGCCGAGCATCGATTTGTTCGCGGTTACCGGAATCCGTCCGGCTCCAGCGCCGAACAGCCGCTTGATCGCCCTCGTCTCGGACAGGTCCCCGAGCGGCGTGCTCGTCGCGTGGGCGCTGATCACATCGACTTCCTCCAGGCGCAAACCCGCGTCCGCAAGCGTCTCCCGCATCGCCCGGAAAGCGCCGTCGCCGTCCGGATCGGTCGCCACGACGTGATAGGCGTCGGAGCTGGAGCCGTATCCGACGACCTCGGCGTGGATTCGCGCACCGCGCCGTATCGCATGATCCAGCGACTCCAGCACGAGCACGCCGGCCCCCTCAGACGCTACGAACCCGTCACGCTCCGTGTCGAACGGCCGGCTGGCCCGTTCCGGCTCTTCGTTCCGCGTCGACATGGCAGTCGCGTTGCCGAAGCCGGCCAGCGCCAAATCGATGATCGTCGCCTCCGATCCGCCGGCGATAACAGCGTCCGCTCCCCCGCGGCGAATGAGATGGAACGCTTCGCCGATCGCGTTATTGCCGGTCGCGCATGCCGTTACCGGGGCCAGCACCGGTCCCTTTAGCCCGTACAGGATGCTGACCTGCGCGGCCGCCATGTTCGCAATCATCATCGGCACGACCGACGGGCTCACTCTTCCCGGCCCCCGCTCGAGCAGCGTCCGGTAATTGTCCAGCATCGTCCGGATGCCTCCGATTCCGGAGCCGATATACACCCCGATCCTGTCCTTATTGGCCGACTCCAGCGACAGCGCCGCGTCGTCGAGCGCCTGCTTCGCAGCCGCCACGGCGAATTGGACGAACCGGTCCATCCGGCGCGCTTCCTTCCGGCCGATCGCTTCGTCGGCATCAAAATCGCGGATGACTCCGGCAATTCTCGTCTTGTAGGCAGAGACGTCAAACGTATCGATTGCGGAAATGGCTGACTTGCCGGCCCGCATCGCCGACCACATCGAATCCACCGTCAGACCGAGCGGTGTAATAACGCCCATTCCCGTTATAACTACCCGATTGCTGTTCATTCGCACTCATTCCTTCCTCAGTAGAACTGGCCGGCATTGGCTGCGAGCCGCCGCACGGCCTTCTATCCATAGAATGTCACAGGATTTATCCTATTACAAGTTATAGGTTATCCTGGTATAATGAATGCCAGGATAACCTATACACGGGAGGTACGTTATGAACCGCGACCAAAGACTTCAAGCGCTGTCCGAATTTTTGACGACGCACCGCGCCAGACTTCAGCCGCAATCGGCCGGATTGCCTTCGGGAGGCCGGAGACGAACGCCGGGGCTCAGGCGGGAGGAAGTGGCGCAGATCGCCGGCGTCAGCACGACCTGGTACACATGGCTCGAGCAGGGACGGGATATTAAGATGTCGGCGCAAGTGCTCGACCGGATCGCTTTCGCCCTGCAATTCAACGAGGAAGAACGCAAATATTTGCATATGCTCGCCTTGGAGCAGCCGGCGGCGGCACCCCCTCCCGAACCCGAGCCGGGTCTGCCGCCCGCGCTTTGCTTGATCGTCGATCAACTGCGCTACTGCCCGACGATCGTCTCCGACCGCAAATGCAACATCGTCGGCTGGAACCGGGCCGCCGCAGCCGTTTTTATGGATTTCGAGCAGGTGCCGCCCGGGGAACGCAACCTGATCTGGCTGCTGTTCACCCGCAAGGAGCTGCGCGCTCTGGCGGTGAACTGGGACGATTTCGTACGGGGGTTTCTGGCCATCTTCCGCTACTATTACGGCCAATACGTAGGCGACAAATGGTATGCCGATTTTATCGACAGGCTGAGCGGGCAGAACGGGGAATTTCGCAGGTTGTGGGACATTAACGACGTCAGCTCCGCACCGGAGCTGTTCATCGAATTTCGTCACGCGAAGGCGGGCAAAATGCTGTTCGACCTCACGTCCATGCAGGTGCAGGGACGTACCGATTTGCGCTGCAGCGTGTATACGCCGTCGGTCGGGTCCGATACGGAATCGAAAATGAAACGGCTGATGAGCCGGCTCGGCGAGGAATAATCCCCGCCGCGGCCGGCTGTTGTCAATATCCGTGCACGGTGACATAAAACCCGGAATCGGCGGCAGCGCCTTGGGCGTCCGTGACATACACCTTGAATCCCCCTGACGTGACCGCGGACACCGAGGCGGCAATACCCGCCCCGTTTTTTACCGTAATCTGAGGGATAACCGTCTGATTCCCGGAGAGCGCCTCCTTTAATGTTATCTCGACTTCACCGACCGCCGTCCGGAGGGCGGCAGCGATTCCTTTCCCTGCCAGAATGGAAGCTCCGGACGGAGTAAGCTCCATGTTCGCGTAGGCGTGCGGCGTCAGAAAATAGGAACCGCCCGCTTCGTTTCCTGCCGTATTCACCTTGGCATTCATTACCCCCGAGAACACGTTGTCCCGGCCCACCTTCACCCCGAAGCCGGGGTCGGGCGTCTGCAGCGATACGCCCGCGCTCATCGTTGCCTGATTCCGGTTGCGAATCGTATTGCCTTCCACCGTCCCCGTAGCCCGCTTCGTCTGGACGATGACTCCGTAAGCAACGTTATAGCCGGTCAGCTCCACATTGTCGATCACATTGCCGGTAATCGTAAAATCGATCACCGTATTAAACAAGGTCAGAGCAGACCGCAGACAGTCGGTAAACACGTTGCCGGTTACGGAAACCGCTGCAAAGTTCGATACGCTGACCGCCCCGTCGGTCGCATTCCCCCCGTATCCGGTTATATAGTTGCCGCAAACCGTCAGATTGCGGCCGATCAAATCGTCCGAGGCGTCATGTCCGTAAGCCGCAACCGCCGCCCGCCGATACGGCGAATCGCCGTCCCACACTAACGTATTGCCGTTCACCGTCAGATCCCGCCCCGGCGCTTTGCCGTGCACATCGTGAATGCCGCCTTTGTCGATGCCGATCGCAATATAGCAATTGCGCACCGTATTGCCGATGAAGCGGATATTGACGCCGCCGTGCGTATCGAGCCCCTTCCACGTCGAGCACAGCTCGACATGGTTGCAGATGATGTCCACATCGCGGGACGGCCGACCGACCGACAGATTCGGGTCCGGAACGGAAGAGCTCCCGTACAGGCGCGTCGCTGTAATGCCGTATACGTTGTAATTCGGTTTCGCGCCGTCATATCCCGGTGATAACCGGCTTACGGTATTGGCATAAATATGGGCGCTCACTACCCCGTACATCCGGATTCCGTCGCGGCCGCAGCGGCGAATCCTGTTGTGAGCGGCGGTAAAATCGTCGATCTGATCAGCAATGACCGCGGACTGGCCGAACCCTTCGATTCTGCAATTCCGGATCGTTATATGACGGCTCACATCGGTCAGCGCCTGCATCTGGGCCGGCGGATAACCGAGCACCTGGCGCTGATACCACCGTCCGCGGATATCGATGCCGATATTTTCCGCATAAGAGGCGTTCCACAGCGCGCTGTCGACATCGCCGTTCACCCAGTCCGGCACGCCGGTCCCATACCACGGTCCGCGAAGATCGAAGCCGTCGATCGTAATGTTCTCGCTGCCCGGAGCGATCGCAAACGCTGCATGCTTGCCCGTATTGGGCTGGACGATTACAACCTCGCCGCAGGCGAGCACCGTTGTATTGGAGCCGACGACCGGCGTTCCGCCGCTCAGCGTATAGACACCGGGACCGAATAATATCGTCTTGCCATCCGCCGCGTCGAGCGAAGCCTGCACGTCCTCGTACGTAAATCCGGATACGAAGACGCGGCAGCCGTCGCCGCAATCGGAAAGCTCCGCCCCTCCCTCCGGATGTCCGTTTCCTTTTCCGTTTCCATTCCCATGACCAAGCCTGTTGCCGATCGTTCCCGCCTGACCGTATACCGTATCCGCTACCGAAGCGCCTCCGGCCATCGTCGCGCCGAGACCGAGCGACAAGCCGGCCATCCCGATTCCGGCCAGCACCGCTCTTCGGCTCATCCCCTGCTGCTGATCCATGGAGCTCTCCCGCCTTTCGTATTCGGGCATTTAATCAGCCCTATTAAGGTTCGCCCCCGTCTTTTATCGCAGCAGTTATTTCCTTTTGGCATCGATCGCCTTCTGAGCCGCTTCCTCCGCCTGTCGCAGCCCGGTGTTCAGGTCGACCTTGCCGGTATGCATCAGTACGCCGTGGTTCCGGTAGATCGTCGCCACCTCGCCGTCGTACATCGTCTTCGGCGCGACAGGAGCGAGCTTTTTGGCAAAAATCGCCTGCAGATGCTTATCCTTAAACGGCGATAACTCGCCAATCCGCGCCTGAACGCTGCGGTCCTGAAGCACCGGCATGATCGCCTTTTGCGCCAGCTCGGTTTGAAATGCCTCGGAGATCATGTACTTCAGCACCTCGGCGGCGGCGTCCTTGTTTTTGGACGTCTTCACGACCCCGAAGTAGGTCGGATACGAAACCGAGCCGGTATCCGGAGCATCCGGAAATGAAGGGAGCGCAGCCATATCCCAATCAAGCGTTTTCAACTGATCGATCCAGACATAGATCAGGCTCGACAAGTACGGAAACATCGCTGTGTTTTTCTCCGTAACAAAGCTGTTCAGATCCGGGGTTTTGTTCGTTTTGGCCGTATAAGCCTGATAAAGCGTGTCTTGGGCGAACGGCAGGAAAAACGTTTGGTAAAACGTTTTCCAGCGCGGATCGGTATTCACGGTAGGCTTGTTCGTAACCGGATCTACATTCGGGATCGAAAGCGGATTCAGCCGGACGGTGTGGACGGTGCTCTGACCGAACCCGAAATACGAAACGCCGCTTTCCTCGCGGGTCAGCTTGGCCGACAGCTGCAGCGTCTGCTTCCATGTCATGCCGTCGTTCGGGTACGGGACGCCGAATTTGTCGAAGATCGTTTTGTTGTAATAAAGAACGAAGTTGTTGTTGTATACCGGCAGCCCGTACAGCTTGCCGCCCGAAGCCTGCCTTACCGCGTCCAATATCGTCGGCTCGATCGCGCTAAGGTCGATGGCGTGCTTTTGCACCAGCTCGCTCATATCATAGGCTAGATCGTAGGGTAAAACGACATCCTCGAAATTGCCGATCGAGCTGTAAAAAATATCGAAGTTTACGCCGGCCGCAATCGATTCCGCCACGTCTTTGCCGCTGGGCTTCTCTACGAATGTAATCGTGTAATCGGGAAATTTTTTACGCAGCGCGTCCCCGATCCGGTAATCGAAATTGGCGGTCGTATCGCCGAGCTGCGTAAAAAACGCGACCTCCTTTGACCCGCCAGTCGTCTGTGCCGTTTGACCCGTATTGCCGGAATCGATGGTCGCCTTCCCCCCTTCGCTCCCGGCCGCTTCGCTTCCCGTCTGTCCCCCGCTGCAGCCGCTCAGTACCGCTGCTGCGATCGCCACCGCCCCGAGACTGTTCAACCCGTTCCATCCGTTCCTCCTCATACGGTTTCCCCCTTCTGCAAGTCATTCCGTCATTCTCATTGATAAAACCGCGCTGCGGCTCTATAATGGCTAGCAAGAAAAGGTTAACTCACGCGTGAGGCTTGGCGATAGAACAGCTTTTGTTCAATTTCTATCCAATTTTGTTAGGGGAGGCGAACGAGCGATGAACCACGACGCGTACGACGAACCGATCCGGTATATGAACAATGTACTGAGCATTCACATCTGGCAAGTCGTCAAAACGTATACGCACGTCAATTGGAACCCTCGCTGGCATTACCATAAAGAGCTGGAATTTTTGTACATGCAGGAAGGCAGCATGGAAATCCGCGTGCAAGATCAGCTATACCGGCTGGACCCGGGCGACGTGTTCGTGGTGGGCTCTATGCAGCCTCATATCACACGGAAAACAGACGAGAACAAACTCGCCTATCTCGTGCTTCATTTCGACCTCCAGCCTTACTTTGACCCGGCACTACTTATGCATTTCCGGTATTTTTCCGAAATCGACCGGCCCCTCTGCTCGCTGAACGGCCAAATCAAACAAAAAGAGGAGATGAGAGCCGAGCTTACCCGGACTATCCTTCTCCTCTTTCAAGAGTTGGAACGGAAATCGATCGGTTACGAAATCGCCGTCAGTTTGCAGGTCCGGCAGTTGCTGCTGACTCTGCTGCGGCATGATGACAGCTTCCGTCATGCGGCGGTGCCCTACGAACAGGCGAACGCTCCTTCGCTGCGCCCCGTGCTCGATTACGTCAACCTACGACTATCCGAGAAAATTCAGATGTCCGAGGTTAGCGCTATGATGAACATGAGCTATCATTACTTCTCCAAATATTTCAAAAAGGTGATGGGCCTGTCGTTCGTCGACTACATCAACGTGCAGCGGATCCGCAAAGCCGAGCGGCTTCTGCTCACCGAGGACATCGGCATTACGGAAATATCGGAGCGGATCGGTATCGCGAACACCGCTCATTTCTACGAGTTGTTCAAGCGGATCAACCGCTGTACCCCGCGCGAATATATGCGCAGACTCGTCCCTGAACGTACAATCGGCGATTCGTCCTGACCACCCTTCTCTACCGCAGCGCGCCGAAACGCTTCGCGGCCATACCGGTCCGGTAGCCGCGCGGCGAGCGCACCGAATCCGTTTACCGTTTACGGTACGACAATTTCCTTGTTCGCCTTCTCTTCGGCGTTGCGCAGCGCCGTATTGATGTCGGTGGCGTCGATCACGACGCTTTTGGTCACTTCCCCGATCAGCAGGGCGTTGATTTTGGCGTCATATTTGGACGCGTCCGGAAGCGGCGAAGGCGATACTTTAAAGATCGACTGCAAGTTTTTCCCTTTATAAATCTCGCTTTCCTCGCCATACACTTTACGGATCTCGCTATTCGTCAAAATCGAGAGACGGCCGGCTTTGCTAAGCTTCGTCTGCACCCCCTCGCTGATCAGACTGAGCAGTACTTGATAAGCCGCTTCCTTGTGCTTGCCCGACTTGTTGACGACCGCCATGTGGTAATCGACCTCTTTGCCGAGCCCCGGCTTGTCGCTGTAGCCCGGATGAGCGACGACATCCCATTTGAACGCATCCTTCGTCCCGGACCGGGAGAAAAAAGTGATGATCGCCGACACCCAGTTCGGATACATCGCCATCCGCTGCTCCTTGAAGAACAGGTCGACCGAGTGGCTGTATTTCCCGCCTTCCACATACCCGGGAATCGTATAAAACTGCTTCAGCATCGAGAACACCTGGGCATGCTTGTCGGTAGTAAGCACCGATTTGTTTTTCGACTTGTCGAATACCGGCACGCCGTACTGCCAGTACAATTGTCTCAAATCGGGCGGCATAATGCCGATATAGTTCGTGCCGCCGTCGACGCGGGTTAATTTTTTGCCGAGCTCCAGCGCTTCTTCGTAAGTCATGACTTCCTTCGGATAGGCGATGCCGAACTTGTCGAATATATCTTTGTTGTACACCATCGCACCGTAATTCATCGCGAACGGCATTCCGTAAAACGCCTTCTGGTCGCCGAGCCGCTCCGTCTGCTGAACGACCGCCTGTTCCATCGAGCTGAGATTCACTTTGTGCGTTTTGATCATTTGCGTCAAATCTTCGGGGATATCGGCCTCAAGCACAGTGCCCAGACCGGCGTTGCTGACCAGCACGATGTCGGGGGGCGTTCCCGCCGCCAGAAGCTTATCCAGCGTCTCACGGGTTTGCACGAGAGTGATTTGGGGGTATTTGGCTTTGAGCGGTTCGACGAAAAACTTCTGAAACTGCTCGTCTGTCGTGCCCGAGTTGATATCCTGAATGAGCAGCTCGGCCGGGCCTCCCTTGTATTCGCTTACATTTGTTTCAACGGGATTGCTTGCTGCCGGAGCCGCCTGTTCCGGCTCCTTCTCCTGCCCTTGACTGCACGCAGCAGCCAATGCTCCCGCCACCGCAACGGACAACGCAACCGATGCAAAACGTAATCTGATCATCCGAATCCCCCTACCTTCGATTTTGATGAACACGCTTACATTTCATGAAAAAACAAATATACGGGTACATTGTTACATACCCTCCGCCTCCATGCTTGCCATTTATTTGCATCCGCTGGACATTTTATGAGGTATCGGCCGACCGGGTCGCCACCTTCCCCCATCGTGCCGCGTCTTGTGCGGACAAGCGGCGGAATGCGGCTTGCGGGCCGATCAGCCGGCGGATAAGCGTAGCGCCAGTCCGCGCCCGCCGGTAAGCAACTATGAAAAGGGCCGTCCCGGGAGCGGTCTCCTGACAGGGGGATTTCTCCACTTTTAAACGAAAGGACTTCAATTTCCACGATAAGTGGAGACTGAAGTCCTTTTTCTTGAGGAAAACCGGTTCCAAGAGGATGTTTCAAAAAGCCCACTTTTGATCACGAAGCCGCTCAGGAAGCCTGCATCGACATCGAATATGGAATTCAGCGGGAACTTCCCGCGCTCACAAAAGCTTCCACTACGCTCCGCTCCTCATTTCCCAGCTTCATCCCATCTTCTCGGTGCCTAAAACCGGACTTTTTGAACTCGCACTTGAAGTGAGCCTCGCGAAATCGTAAAAAAACTTTGGAGACAGCTCCTTCGGTCTTGGTCTTCAAACCCATACGACAGCCCGTCGAAAGGAAAAGGGTGCGACTCCAACCGCTGTTCAAGTCGTGTTGTCTTCATGCGGTGGTATGGCTAACGAACCCAGCATTCGTTATCGGAGCCGAATGCGGACGTTTGAATTTGTAACGAACTCTTGTAATGTTATTCCCCGCAAATTGGATCGTTTTTTTCCGCTTTCGGTTCGATAACGATACCTGGATTCGTTAAGTCTGCACTAACGTCACTTTTCAGCCATAAGCACGATCCGATTCGTTAGTCATCGATCGAACCTGAATATACGTTCTCTAACGACAAGTAAGGGAACCCCGTCCCTTCCTTTCACTTTGGCACGGTAAAGAACCTAAACGTTCTGGCAGATGGACAAAAGACCAGCCGGTCTATCCCTTCAACAACTCCCGGTACAGCTCCTCATAAAGTCCGGCAGACGTTTCCCAGCCGATGTCCGACAACTCCCCGTTGCGCACGATCCGCTCCCATGCTTCCCGGTCCCGGTACAACGACAGCGCCCGCCGCACCGTATACGCCAAATCATGGGCGGCCGCCGGCCCGAAGCTGAAGCCGTTCCCTTCTCCGGTGTATTCGTTGTAGGACTGTACCGTATCGCGCAGCCCCCCGGTTTCCCGTACGATCGGCACCGTTCCATAACGCAGCGAGATCAGTTGACTGAGCCCGCACGGCTCGAACAGCGACGGCATCAGAAACAGGTCCGCACCGGCATAGATCCGCCGCGCCAGCCCTTCGTCAAAGCGAAGCCGCACGGCCAGCCGGCCCGGGTAGGCAGCGGCCCCGTCAAGCAGCATTCGCTCATAGCGGGCGTCGCCGGAGCCGAGTACGGCAAGCTGCACGTCCTCAGCCATAAGAGCGGGCAGCGCCTCGCCGATCAGCTCAAGCCCCTTCTGGGCGACCAGCCGGGAGACGATGCCGATGACAGGGACCTCTTCGTCCGGCAGAAGCCCCAGCTCCTGCTGGAGCGGCCGCTTATTGAGCCGCTTGCCGACGGACGAGCGCGAATACGGCGCAGCCAGGTGCGGATCGCCGGAGGGATCGTAACTGCTTGTATCTATGCCATTGACGATGCCGGTCAAATCTCCGGCCCGCTGCCGGAGCAGTCCGTCCAGCCTTTCCCCGTATTCGGGGCTCTGAATTTCCGCCGCATAGGAAGGACTGACGGTCGTCAGCTTGTCCGCGTAGCGGATCCCCGCTTTCATGCAGCTTCCCGCACCGTAAAACTCCAAACCGTCCTGTCCGAACATGTCGTCGCCCGCCCCGAGCAGATCCTGCAGAAGCTCCCGTCCGAACACGCCCTGATAATGCAGGTTATGAATCGTAAACACGGTGCGGATGCTGCGGAACTGCGGAAGATACGAATACCGGGTGCGCAGCAGAAAGGGCACGAGACCGGTTTGCCAGTCGTGGCAGTGGAGCACGTCCGGCAGCCGGTCGCACCTTGCCATCGCCTCCAGAACCGCCATGCTGAAAAAGACGAATCGTTCCGCTTCGTCTCCATAACCGTACAGCTGGTCGCGCTTGAAATAGGTCTCGTTATCGATCAGCAGAAACCGCACTCCGTCCACAGTTAGCTCCTCCAGCCCGCAATAGACGGAACGCCAGCCGAGCGACACGCGGAAATGTCCGCGCGGGACGCTGGACACCGTATAGGAAGCCGGAATCGCCCCGTATTTCGGCAGTACGACCGTGACGTCGATCCCGAGCGAGCCCAGCGCTTTGGGCAGCGCCCCCGCAACGTCGGCCAGTCCTCCCGTCTTCACGAGCGGCGCCGCCTCCGAGGCTACGAACCAGACGTTCATGGAATCCCTCCTCCGTATGCCGGCAGCCGCCGCGTAATAATGGTCCGCGGCGGCCCGGCGGCCGATCCGATTCAGATGACGTTCCGCTTGCCCGCGACAAATGGCGTACCCGCCGAACCCTTGAGTCCCTGAAACGGACGGATACTCACTTCCTTGTCGAGGATGCAGTTTTCCAGCGAACCGCTTGCCCCGACAATCCCGTTCTGCATAATAATACAATTGCTGATAACCGCCCCTTCGCGGATTTTGACGCCGCGGAACAAGATGCTGCCGTACACGGTGCCTTCGATCTCGCAGCCGTTCGCGATCAGCGAATGCGCCACCTCGGAGCCGCGGTGGTAGCGGGCTGGCGGCTCGTCCTTCACCTTCGTATAGACCGGCCCCGGCCGCTGGAACAGCTCGTTCCACACTTCGGGCTGGAGCAGCTCCATATTGTGCCGGTAATAGGCCGGGATCGTATTGACGACGCCAAGTACGCCATCGTGCATGTAGGCGTGTACGTTCAGCTCGCCGAGCCGCGACATGACCGCATGTCCGACAAAATGATCGCGCCCTTGGGCAAGTGAGGTGTCCACCAGATTCAGCAGCAGCTCCTTGTGCAGCACGTACATCTCCATCGAGACGACGTCGCTCTCGAGCCGACCGAAATGATCCTGCATATCGAGCACGCGTCCCGCTTCGTCCAGTTTCACCTTCCGGCACAATCCGGGCAGCGGTCCCGGCTCTCTTTTGCAGACGACGGTAATATCCGAGCCCCGTTCCCGATGCTGCTCCAGGACGCGCGTAAAGTCGATATTGCAGACCATATGGCTGCGGGCGATGACGACGTAATCCTGCGGGGTACGCGTAAAATAATCGCGGTGCCGGTAAAAATGATACAGATCGCCCCGGCCGAAGTCCGTCTGATTTTCGATCGCCGGCGGCAGCACGAACAGCCCGCTCTGCTTATGATGCAAGTCCCAGTTGCTGCCGGAGCCGAGATGGTCCATCAGTGAACGGTATTTCGTGTGGGCGAACACGGCGACGTTGGAAATGCCCGAATTCACCATCGAGGACAATACAAAATCGATAAGCCGATACCGGCTGCCGAACGGAACGGTGGCGAGACAGCGGCCCGCGGTCAGCGGCCCCATCTCCTCCTGCTCGTGAATGAGATTGATGACGCCCATCATCAAATGTTTCATACCGGCTTCGCCTCCTCTTGAGATAACTTTTCCCCGATATCCGCCCCGCTGGCCACGACGGCGATCTCGGGCGAATCGTAGCTGCCGACTGTCAATCCTTCGCCTACGACGGCGCCCTCTCCGACGATCGCGCGGATGATCGTCGCTCCTTTGCCGATAACCGCATGGGGCATAATGACCGAATCCTCGATCAGGCAGCCCGCCTCGGCCCGTACCCCGTGGAACAGGACGGAGCGGCTCACGCGTCCTTCCACGACGCAGCCTTCGTTGATCAGCGAGCTTTCCACGCTGGCATATGGCGATATGTACTGGGCCGGGCGGTTCGGATTCACAGAGTAGATGCGCCAGGAACGGTCGTACAGGTCCAGAGCCGGTTTATCTTCGAGCAGATCCATATTCGCCTCCCATAAACTGTCGATCGTGCCAACATCCTTCCAATATCCTTCGAACCGGTGGGAATACAATCGGGAGCCGTTTCGCAGCAGCGCCGGAATGACATCCTTGCCGAAGTCGTTGGAGGAGCCGCTGTCCGACTCATCCTGCAGGAGCGCCTCGCGAAGCGCCCGCCAGGAAAACATGTATACGCCCATGGAGGCCAGGTTGCTCTTCGGCTGTTTCGGTTTTTCGGCGAATTCGACGATCCTTCCGTCTTCGTCGACGCTTAACACGCCGAACCGGCTCGCCTCCTCCCAAGGCACCTGGATGACCGCGATCGTGGCGTCCGCACGGCTTGTTTTATGCGTATGGAGCAGTTCATTGTAATCCATCTTGTAGATGTGGTCCCCCGAGATGATCAGCACGTATTCGGGATCATACCGCTCGATAAACCGGATATTTTGGGAAATCGCGTTGGCCGTCCCTTTGTACCACACGCCACCCTTCTGCCGGACGAACGGAGGGAGCACGTGCATCCCGCCTTCCCGCCGGTCGAGCCCCCACGGAGTGCCGATGCCGAGATACCGGTTCAGCACGAGCGGCTGGTATTGGGTCAGCACGCCAACCGTCTCGATCCCGGAATTGACGCAATTGCTGAGCGTAAAATCGATGATCCGGTATTTCCCTCCAAAATGGACCGCAGGTTTGGCCAAATCTTTCGTCAATACGCCCAGCCGGCGTCCTTCCCCTCCGGCCAGCAGCATGGCGATGCATTCGTTACGTCGCATATATATCGATTCTCCTCTCGGGGGGTTATTGGTTCATTTTGCGCTGCCTGCCGGCGGACCGGAGCGGCTCAAGCAGGATAAAGGCGAGCGGCGGCACGTTCAGCGTCAAGCTGACGGGCTGTCCATTCCGTTTCGTCCGCTCCGTCTTGACCAGGGGCCAAGCGGCGGTCGTGCGGCCGCCGTATTCGGCGGCGTCGCTGTTGATTAACACCCGGTAAGCCGGCGCAGCCGGTACGCCGATCCGGAAATCGGAATAAGCGCGGCCCGAGAAGTTGCATACGGCCACTACATGGCGCCCCTCCTCTCGGCTGTACCGGACGAACGAGAGGACGCTTTGCTCCGCATTATCGGGATCGATCCAGCAGAACCCTTCCGGGGAATGGTCCAGCTCCCAGAGCGGAGGAAGAGAAGCGTACACCTCGCTCATCCTGTGCATATACCGGTTCATGGCAGCGTGCAGCGGGTAATCGAGCAGCATCCAGTCCAGACCGGCGTCGTCCTTCCATTCGTCGAATTGGCCGTATTCGCCGCCCATGAAGAGCAGCTTTTTGCCGGGAAAACAAAACCAGTACCCGTAAAACAGCCGCAAATTCGCAAACTTTTCTTCATAAGCGCCAGGCATTTTGTGCAGGAGCGACCGTTTGCCGTGCACGACCTCATCGTGGGAAAGCGGCAGGACGTAGTTTTCGGAGTAGGCGTACATCATTGGAAACGTCGTCAGGGTGTGGCAGGCCGGACGATCGGCGGGATCGGTCCCCATATAGCGGAGCATGTCGTTCATCCAGCCCATATTCCACTTGTAGTTGAAGCCCAGGCCGCCCTTGTAGGTCGGCGACGTGACGCCCGGCCAAGCCGACGAATCCTCGGCGATCATCAGACTGTCCGGATAGTGGCCGAACACCGTTTCGTTCAGCCGGCGCAAGAAATCGAGCGCCTCCAGATGCTCGGTTCCGCCATGGCGGTTCCACGTCCGCATCCCGTCCGGCTTGTCGAAATGCAAATCGATCATGCTGGCGACCGCGTCCACCCGGAAGCCGTCGATATGATAAACGTCGAGCCAAAACAAGGCGTTCGACAAAAGAAAGCTTTGTACCTCGGGCTTGCCGAAGTGAAAGGCGAGCGTTCCCCAGTTCGGCTTCTCCGCCCGTCTCGGATCGGAATCCTCGTACAGCGGGGTACCGTCGAACAGCCGGAGTCCGTGATCGTCCTTGCAGAAATGGCCGGGCACCCAGTCGAGCAGGACGCCGATCCCTCTCTGATGGCAGCGGTCCACAAGCAGCTTCAGTCCTTCGGGCGGGCCATAACGGCTGGTAGCCGAGTAATACCCGGTCGTCTGATAGCCCCACGACCGGTCGAGCGGATGCTCGGTCAGCGGCAGCAGTTCGATATGGGTATAGCCGATCGAGCAGACGTAGTCTACCAATTCATCAGCCAGCTGCGCATACGTCCGGAACTGTTCGGGCGCCTCAAGCCTCCACGAGCCGAGATGCACTTCATAGATAAGCATCGGGCGTTCGTACGGCGGATGTTGCTGTTTGTGCTGCAACCATTGCTCGTCCCGCCACTCGTAGCCGTCCAGCCGGGCGACGACCGAAGCCGTTCCGGGACGCAGCTCCGACTGGAACGCGAACGGATCGGCCTTGAGCCGTTTTCGTCCTTCCGCGTCGATCAGCTCGTATTTGTACAGCGCGCCTTCGCCGACGTCCGCGGCAAAGCCGGTCCACACGCCCGTCGTCCCGGCGGGGGTCAGCGGATGGTTCGTGCCGTCCCAGCGGTTAAACTCCCCCGCGACCCGCACCTCCAGCGCGTTCGGAGCCCATACGGCAAAGGCTGTGCCGCCTTGTCCGTCCAGCTCGCACAGATGAGAGCCGAAGCTCCGGTATGCCCGAAGCAGTTGGCCTTGATTGAATAAATAGAGATCGTCCGGCGAAACGTACGGGGATCTAGTAATCATGCAGAACAAGCAACCTCCTTTTACTTCACAATCGCCATCTTGTTGACCCGTTTATCGGGAAAGGGGCTTATCCTACTCTATTCCGCCAGATGCCAAAATATTTCCATATACTAAAAAAATAGTAGGCTTATAGATTACCGGGGCGGCAGACGGGACGCGGCATCGAGACTGGTTGAGGCGAATGCTTGTTGGTCGGGGCAGATTCGGTTCGGGAAGCGGCCGTGGTTCGAGGGTATGTGAGGGGCTGGGGCGGTCAGGTGCTGATTTGGAGCTAGATGCGGGTTTGAGGCGTATCTGTGTCTCGGAGTAGTGGCTTTTTGGTTCGAAGGTATGCGCACTAGCGGGGTGTTTCTTGGTTAGGGGAGCGTCCGTGGTTCGAGGTACATGAGGGGCTGGGGCGAGCGGGTTCTGATTTGGAGCTAGACGGGTTTGAGGCGTATGTGTATGTTTGCGGAGTAGTAGCCTTCTTGGTTCGGGGGTATGCATATTTGTGAAATGTTTCTTGGTTCGGAGAGCGGCCGTGGTTGGAGGGTATGCGGGGATATAGCAGTTCTGGCTAGGGCATGGCACCAGATTTCCCCAATAAGAGCAGTTTGCAGCTCTTATTCTTCAACAAATAGTTTATTTTCCCATAATAAGAGCGATTTGAGGTAACTACTTAGGTACCTCAAAAAAGATGGTTTGAATGATGGGAAATTTGTGTAATGAAAAGTAATGGAACTATTTTTTAATAG
>NZ_JACXJA010000022.1 GCF_014705615.1 Paenibacillus oceani | reverse complement strand
TCCCCGAATATCCACAGGTATTCAAGGACTGGGAAGGCAAAGCCTCGCTGATGAGCATGCGCGCATTTCCGACTCCTGAGGAGATCGTCTTTACAGGCGCCAAAGGCGTTCTCACACACTGGAAGACGGAAATCAAACGCGGTGTAGGCATCAAGAGGGCAGAGCGGCTCTGCGCGACTGCAATGGCCTCGATCGGGCTTACAGAAGGACTCGCAGCAGCCAGAATTGAACTCTCCGCGCTGCTAGAACAATACGATTTGTTCTGCAGCCAAGAAGAAACGATCATGGCGGAAGTCTTGAAAATCCTGGAGAAGGCGCCGGCTACCGCCTGCAAGCGGCCGGAAGCTGGCAGTTGGAAAGCGATACGCTGAGCGGCGGCAGCTCGGCGCACATTTACGTTTATAACACCGCCCCCTTGAGCGGACCGGTTCTCTTTCGTTCCCCCTGCCTGGGAGCTGGCAATCCGGTTTACAAGGACGGGGCCGTTTCCCCCGGACTGCTGCAGGTGATCGATTACAGCGTCGAAGGCCATGCCCCCCTGACTGCCGTCACGTTCGCCTCCGCTGCCGTAGCCGCCCGATCCGCCGTCTCTCAAACGTTTACGGTCGAGGGAGTGGAATACGGCTGGTAGATCGAAGCGATGCCGCTTGCCGATATCGTTCCGCTTCTTTCGAGCTTGCGCAAACAGTGCCGGCTTGGTTCGCGTCACCTTGCTCAACCCCGGGGATTCGCCTGTAACGGTGCCTGATAGTGCGATTCGGCTTCGAGTCGTCCGCCATATGGTGAAATAGATGCTCCCATGAAAGGAGCGCATACAAAAAAGGGTGCAGCCTCCTCCCGTCTCGGAGCGGTTGTACCTTTCTTGCTTCAAAGCGCTATATATGCGGCCTTGCCGAAGGCAGTCAGCCGCTCCTCTCATTCGACAATCCGGTCCATCAGCTCGTTGACTTGCTTGAACACGTCCGCGATCGTGCGCAGCTTCTGCGGCGGGATTCGCTTGAAAATTTCACTCACCTTCTCTTCCCCGGCCTCGGTTAAGGCGACCATCACCACCCGACGGTCTTCCTTCGTCCGAATCCGGCATACAAGCCCCTGATCCTCCAGCTTGTCGCACATCGAGGTCACCGCGCCGGCCGTAATGAAGAAGCGCTCGGAAATATCGGTAATCCGCATGCTCCCGGTCAATTTCAAATCCATCAGCAGCGTGATATGATTTTGCGACAACACGTCGTTACGCGTCAACAGCTCCACAAACGTTCTCGATTTTTGCTGCACCTGCCGCATCTCCGACATAACGGCCTGAATATCGATATACTCCGGACGATCCTCCACGGTTTGAACGGCCCCCTTTTTATTTGAAGAGTTATATATTCAACTTTCTAAAATATAAAGAACCGCCATCCGTTAGTCAAACGAAAGCATCCTTATGCATGACTTTTTTTACAACAGACGGAAATTGGGTTAGCCAAATAAACGCCAAAAAGCCCCCTTACTCCAGTTGCAGTAAGCAGGGCGCCCTCGGCTTCTATTCCATACCTAGCTTTATGTTCGCTCCAAGTAGACTTCACCTAACATTTCTTTCACGGTGCTGCTTCCCGCCAGCAGCTTTTGTTCGATATAGGAACCGACCTCCTGCTGCTCCAGATCGTACAGAACCTCGATTTCTTTGGAAAACAGGCGTCCTTCCTTCTGCAGCAGCTCGTCCAGTTCAGGAACCGGCTTCGCTTGCAAGGATTCGGTCTGCAGCGCCTGCTTCAGTCCCGCAACGTAAGTGTCAAGCGGCCTTGCCCCGACGATCTTGACTCCCTTCCGCTCTTCGTTCACGAGTACGATCGTCGGAAATCCGCGAACGCCCAAAGACCGGGATAACGCAAAATCCGCCTCCAGCATCGCCTGCGTCTCGGGGCTGCCTGCTTCCTCTACGATCGCGGCGCCGTCCAGTCCCATAACATTGACGATATCCGTTAACACCTGATCCTGCCCGATATTCCGATTCCATACAAAGACGGCCTCCCGGGCTTTGCGCAGAAATACGGAGGCGAGCTTCTCGTCTTTTTGCTGAATCACCTTATAGACGCGGGACGGCGGATACGACGACAACACGGGGTTATCGAGCCATAAGGAACCGTCGATCGGCATACGCGAATGCTCGCCGACCTCCCTCCAATGCCCCGCCACATCGGCAGGACGGCTGATTCCGTTGCCGGCGTCGGCGAAGCCGTTCCAGCTTGCGAGCAGTCCCCCCATCACCGTGCGGAACTGGACGTAGTGCCCGTACTGCGTCTCAAACCTCCGCAGTACCGGCTCCAGCGCCCAGCAGTGCGAACAGATCGGATCGGTTACATAATAGAGCTGAACCTGGCGCTGCGGCTCGTTCAAATCGATTGTCTCCACAGCGTCTTCGCCGGGATCGCCGCATACTCCCGTTTCCAGATCGCATATCATATTGTTGTTGTTCATTGTATGCTCCCCTTTCAAGTTATCGGTCACGATATTGCAAGGCCCATTGTTGAACCGGCCCCAGCGCCGCTGTCAAAGCCCGCCCCTTCTCCGTCAGCCGGTAGGTGATGACGACGGCCGGCTCGGCCGTTACTTGTTTCTCGAGAAACCCGTTCTCGGCCAGCTCGGTTAATTTCAAAGAAAGAGCTCTCGGCGTAATATCGGGCAAGTCTTTCAGTATCTCCGAGAAATGGGCGGCACCGTCCGGGCACAGCGACAAATCGTGCAGGATCAACCCGTTCCACTTCTTCCCCAAAATGCTGAACGCATATTCCAGGTACGGACAAACTTGAATAAGTATCGCCCCCTTATATACTTAGTATATCAGATATAAAAAATATATCAAGTGATGTTCAACCTTTTTGACCGTTAAGTCCGCCCCACCCCGGTCTGCCCTACAAAATAACGATCGGACCGAACAGATAAGCATTCAACCGGGTCCGGGAAGCAGCTTCACGTAGATGCCTGCGTTCGGTTCGGGATGGCCTTGCTGCATATAAACGTGCCGTTTGTTCACGTCACCGCGGAACACCCATACTCCGTTTGCAATGACCTTTAAGTCTTCCAGCAAATAGATGTAACCCTCTCCGTCGTTTATAAAAGTCCGGTGATGGGGCCGCGCCGAAGAACTGGTCACGACGTTATCGACATTGCAATCGATCGTCAGCCGCTTGAGCGACATTCCGCAATATCTGATTCGGTACAGGATGGGTGAAAGCGTTCCGGTTACACCGCCGTCCGCTGCACTCCCGTAGACGCTGTCCGTTATGCTGCCGGCAAGCGAACTTCCTTTTGTAAGCATAGTGCCTGTAACGGCGAGCGTTCCTGATGTGTTCATAAAAGAACGGATGGTAAACCGCCCACTTTTTTCCTCATTACGATATCTCACCCCCCAATATATAGTAACGTAAACGAATTACGTAGTATTCAAGAAAAGTAATGGGGAGGATACGCAGGATGAAGAAGAAAATATTGATCTGCACGGCGGCTTTCACCTTGTTGATGACCGGCGCCGCTTACGCCAAAGCGGACCATCCGAACAAACACGAAGCGAAAAAGACCGGTCTGGAAAATGCACTGGAACGCGGGAAGAAAAACGACACTGCCCGGGAGGCCATACGCCGGGCGATGGAGCGTAAGCTCCAGCATTCCGACTTGACGGAGGAGCAGCGGGTTGAAGCGGACAAAAAAAAGCTGGAGATCACATTCGGCGGTACGGATTCCGCCAATCATGTTACGCAGCCGTTGGCTTTGCCGCTTGTAGGTTCACACGGTTCGACGATTTCATGGACATCAAGCCATACTTCGGTTATCTCGAACGACGGATTAACCGTCAATCGACCTGCAGTCGGCCAGGGTGACGCAGCCGTCACACTTACGGCAACTATCCGTTACGGGGAAACAACTGCCGTCAAAACGTTCCATCTGATCGTGAAACAGCAAACGACGGACGCTCAGCGGGTGGCAGCCGATAAAGCCGCAACAGCAATCACGTTTAGTAGCGGGGATACAACGGATTCCGTTACAAAGCCTTTGACACTGCCGGCTAGCGGGCCGAACGGCTCCACGATCACATGGACGTCCAGCAACGCTTCCATCATCACAAGCGACGGCAAAACGGTTAACCGGCCGTCTGCGGGACAAGGCGATGCCGCCGTAACGCTTACGGCTACAATTACTTACGGGACTGTTAAGGATACGAAAACATTCGCTCTGACCGTCAAACAGTCGTTTACGGACGCCCAGCGTGTTGCCGCCGACAAAGCGACGCTAGCCGTTACTTTTAGCGAAGGGGATACGGCAAGCAGCATTACACGCCCGTTAACGCTGCCGGTGAGCGGGCCGAACGGCTCTGCGGTAACCTGGATCTCCAGCAACGCATCTGTCATCTCGAATGACGGCAAGATCGTGAACCGTCCTGCCGTCGGCAGCGGAGACGCTTCCGTCGTCCTGTCGGCCGTTATCACTTATGGAAGTTCTTCGGATATTAAAACGTATACTTTGACGGTCAAACAGCAATTGACCGATGCGCAGCGCGTAGCGGCGGATAAAGAAGCTTTGGCTATCGTATACGGAGGCTCGGACTCGGCATCTGCCGTCACGCAATCGTTGACGCTGCCGGCTTCGGGCGTGAACGGTTCCGCGATTACGTGGGTTTCCGCCAATCCTTTCATCATCTCGAACGACGGCAAAACGGTTAACCGGCCGGTGGCCGGACAAGGGGATGCGACGGTCGTACTTAACGCGATAATCTCGGCAGGGGGGTACTCGGATGCGAAATCGTTCACTCTGACCGTCAAGCAGCAATTGACGGATGCGCAGAAAGTAGCGGCAGACAAGGAATCTTTGGCTATCGTATATGGAGAAGCCCAATCATCATCGAATGTAACCGGATCGATCACTTTGCCGGCAAAAGGGCCATACGGCTCGAATGTTCAGTGGGTATCCAGCAATACTTCGGTTGTCGCGAGCGACGGTACCGTTTCCCGGCCGGCCGCAGGCAGCGGGGACGCCTCGGTTGTACTGACGGCGGTACTTACTAGCGGCGGTCACGCCGACACGAAAACGTTCGTGCTAACCGTAAAACAGAAGTAAGAAAAGCTTGTAACAAACCCTTTCCACGATGAATGAACCTGCGTTAGCGGAGGCTTTTCTTAGTAAAAAATGTTGCATTTTACCGTTTTAACGCTTTAGTAAACTTAAGCATGCTATAACGTTAAACAAGAAACCTCCAACCCACTTTAGTGGAATTGGAGGTTCTTTTAGCCCGCCTTCTATAGATACGCCTCATAGTTTGCCAGTTAGCCGCTATCGCTTAAGACTCGCTCAAAGCCCGAATGTCCAGCTCCAACTTCACTTTGTCGAAGTGCTCTCCGATAAAGACGGCCACATCGGGAACGACGCCCTGAGGCATAATTTTCATCAGATCGAGCTGTTTGTAGGCGTACTGGAACATGAACCGGGAGGCGGTATCCGTGAACGTCAAAATGCCTTTGGCCCGGTATACGCCGTCAGGCAGGCGGCCCATCATCGTTTCGAACCGTTCGCTGTCGATCGGACCTTCGAAATAATGCGTATACGCCATCACGTGCTCATGGGTATGGTGGTGCTCGGGATGATGCGACGGTTCCGAGCATTCCGAATGATCGTGCTCATGTACATAGTCATGCTCGTGAGCCGCTCCGCCACAGCAACACGAGGGGCCCGTCTCATCGGAAGCAGCAAGGACGGAACTATGATTCGCCACAGAGCCGCCTTCGGCGGGTTCCTCCAGCAGCCCGATCCCGATCTCCGCTCCTACCGTACGGTAGATCGGGGCGTATCCGTTCCATTCGCGGACGAGCCGCTCCATCTCCCCCGTGTCCGCTTCCGGGAGCAGGTCGGTTTTGTTCAGCAAAATGACCGAAGCGCAGCTAATCTGCTCCTTCATAAGCCGGTACGTAGAACCTTTTCCTTTCCGCGCCCACTCCTGCAAATGCCCGGCATCCACAACCGTGACGATCCGCCTCAGTTCGACCCGCTCCAGCATCGACGCATCCGTCACCGCATCGATAATCTCAAGTGGATTGGCCGCGCCCGTCGATTCGATCAGGATCATATCCGGATCGTGCTCCTGAATCAGCTTCAGCAGCTCCGTACCCAGGTCGCCCCGCACCGTGCAGCAGATGCAGCCTCCAAGCATCTCAGCCATACGCACGTCGTCTCCAAGCTCGATGCCGTCGAAGTTCACTTCGCCCAGCTCGTTCATCACGACGGCCGGCTTGCGGCCTCCCGCTTCCGCCGCTTCCAGCCATCTTTTCAATAAGGTCGTTTTCCCGCTGCCGAGAAATCCGGATAACAGGTAGACTGGTGTCGGGTTTCGTTTCATATAGGTTCACCGTTTTCAATTAGAAGTATGTTGGATAAAGTTGAACGGGCGACCAAATACTTTTTCGTTCCGATCAGTCAAGAAAGGCGATTCGTCCGTTCAACTATTAATTTAACATTAAAGAGTTACACCCGTTTTGTCAAATTAATAGTAATAATTATCATTACATTCACGCAGCCCATCAAGTTCCAAGCATGACGGTCCGAAAGCCCGGGCAATATACGGGAAAAAGGAGGGCTGCCTGATGGAACACGAAGAAATCGAAGCGCTTGAGCCAAAATATACAGGCAATATGCGGCGCTTAACCGAAGGCGAAGCATATGCGATCAAAAACGATCCCAATTACCGCGGAACCGATGACGATAGTTTGCTGGAAGACATTCCGGCCGTGCTGTTGACGGGACTTACAAATACGCGGAGCAATTCAACGACCAACGGTTTATAAGTTTTGTTTAGTGGATTTGGGGCTTCTCCAAATCATTTGGCGATTTTATTAGCTTCACGCAGAACCGATTCCCCCCGAGCAAAGGACCTCAGCCTCCACATTACCGTGGAAATTGAGGTCCTTTCGTTTGCACAAATGGCGACATTCCATGTCATATGAGTTACTTTCGGGACACCGGTCTCCAGATTCTCAGGCCGGGCCGCTCTTGAAAGAGACATTCGTCGCACTCACTTTAAAAAGAGACAGCGAGGCGTTCAACTCTTCCGCCGACTGGGCCAGCGAATACGAGATCGCCGCCGTTTGCTCCGAGGCTGCCGCCGCCTCCTCGCTAGTGGCAGCGATCGATTCGACCGACTGCATCACCTCGCCGGTTTGAGCGGATTGTTGTTCGCTCGCCGCAGCGATTTCGGCTACTTTCAACATGCATTCTTAATATTATCAAACGCTTTCCCGGTTACAACCGATTTCTCAACACCGTCCGCTACCGATTCGACGCTTTGCTTCGTGTTGTACTGCATGCCCTTGATAATTTGCGTAATCTGCTTGGTCGCTTCGCTGCTTCGTTCCGCGAGCTTGCGGACTTCTTCGGCGACTACCGCAAACCCTCTTCCTACCTCGCCTGCTCGGGCCGCTTCAATCGCAGCATTCAAGGCAAGCAGATTCGTCTGCTCGGCTATGTCGTCGATCACCTCGATAATTTCGCCGATCCGGCCAGAGTCTTGTTCGAGCCGCGCCATCTGTTCGCTCACACGATTCATGCCGTTTATGGAGGCGGTAACCGCCTTGCCGCCCTCCATGGCGGTTTGTGAAGTTTCGTTCGTAAGCTCCGCCGCCTCTTCCGCTTTGCCCGCGACGTTATCGATCGCGGCGGACAGTTCCTTGAACAACTCGGCGATCGTTTGCGAAGCATTCGCCTGGGTCGTACTGCCGCTGGCGATCTCCTCCGTGCTGGCGGATATTTGCTGGGAAGCGGCCGCTACGCTTTGGGCCGTCTGCGAGATTCCCTCAATCAGCAGCTTCAGCCGGTCCACCATCGCATTAACCGCTACGCCCAATTGGCCGACCTCATCGTTTGTCCGGATCTGGATCTGTCTCGTTAAATCTCCCTCCGCAATCTGTTCCACGTTGGTGGCGATCTCGGCCAGCGGTCTGGTCAAGCTGTTGGAGAATACGGTGATAATCACCCCTCCTGCAGCAACAGCAATCACCAGCGTCACAATAATGACGTAAAAGATCTCATTGGCACCCTTGTTAAAATCGCTCATGTATGTGCCTGCGTTAATAATCCAGCCCCAGTTCGGCTCCATCTCCGAATAGTTGATTTTGGGAGCCGTCGTAGTCGGATCGTTTGGCAGCGTCCATTCATAAAATACAAAACCGCCGCCGCTTTTCCCCTTTTTCACGATTTCTTGTCCGAGCATAACCCCGTCGGGTGTTTTCGTGTCCCAGAAATTTTGACCTTCCAGCAACGGATGGGCGAGTACATTCGCTTTATCGTCATATATGAACATGTAACCGCTCTCGCCAAGATCGAACTTTTTGTTGATCGGGCGTTTGCCGTCGGCAGATTTCGCGCCGAGCATTTGCTGCTTGACCGTTTCTTGCGCTTCTTCCAGCGGCAGCAGCCCTTTTTTCACTTGCTGATCCAAAGCATTGATCATCGCTATTACATAACGGACGTCATTTTTGAGCTGGACTTGACCGCCAAGATCCAGGCTGGCTTTCGATTGATTATAAGCGATCATGCCGATGACAAGACTCGGCACAAGAAGGAGCAGCGAACATAGCAAAATTAATTTGGTACGAATCGACCGGAATCGGAACAGGGATCTCATAGTTGCAAAGTCAGCCACCTTTATGTAGTAGTCGGTCTAGTTACGGATGCTGTACATGTCTGACAGGTGCCATGCCATATGGCCTCTGGATGAAGAGATTCTAGTCGTTTTCCGCCGCTTAGACGTCTGAACAGCCCTACAACGAATAAGTCCGAAATGCTGGAATGCTCTGTTTAACCGCCAGCAATTCCACCGGCTTTAACCAAATTTTTTTATTTTCCTCCTTCCGATGGAGATGGATCTTACGAATCAGAAATTTTCGACACAATTCGATATAATTCGATTATTTTCCACATTTCAACCTTATAGTACATGAACATATACCTATTTATCAAATGTTTTTTGTCGATCTTTGTATTAAGAAAAGAGAAATATTGTCTACTGGGATAATGTTGAAAGGTAACAACGGCAAGGTTAAAATGGAATGACTCTCCTGGAGGGAGTTGCGGTTTCGGATCACTAGCGCAATGTGGTCAGACGACAACGTACCGGTTTTGTTAGGGAGGTGGAACGGAGTGAGTAACGTGTCCTGCTCTGCCACGCTGCGTTTGCAAAGCCATTTTTCATAAAGCGGGACGTTCTAGGGAAAACCGTCTGGTTCAAGGTATCCGGACGGTCCTTTGACGTGCAGCCCGCACGTTTGTGTAGAAGGGATTGAGTTTCCTGGCTCCAGTTAACGAAAAACAGCAGCCGCCATTGGACGGACTGCCGTTTATCGTCTTCAGTATGTCGTTGCTACTTGCCGGTTGGGTCGGTATGCTTGCCCAGCAACTGGGTCAGTTCCTTCATGAACATGTTGATGTCCTTGAATTGACGGTATACGGAGGCAAAGCGGACGTAAGCCACCTCGTCGACCGGATATAACTGCTCCATAACAATCTCCCCGATATCCCGGCTCGCCACCTCGGCATGAGCCTGGCTGCGCATTTCCTTCTCGACCTCGGAGACGATCGCTTCAAGCTGCTCCACCGACACCGGCCGCTTCTCGCAAGCGCGGATAAGCCCTCTGAGCATTTTGTCGCGGCTGAATTCCTCCCGGCTGCCGTCCTTTTTAATGACGATCAGCGGCGTTTCCTCGACCATCTCGAACGTGGTGAACCGCCGTTGGCATCTCTCGCATTCCCGGCGGCGCCGGATCGATTTGTTGTCGTTTGCGGGACGGGAATCGAGTACTTTCGTTCCGGAATAATCGCAAAAAGGGCATTTCATGACGGCTTCCCTCCTGAGACTTTTGCCTCTCAAGGCAAAAGTTACTTCGTAAGCATCTGCTGAGCAATTGCCTGTAGGCAATTGCTTACTTCGTAAGCATCTCCTGAGCAATTGCCTTAAGGCAATTGCTTACTTCGTAAGCGTTACTGACTTTTGCCTCTCAAGGCAAAGTCACTTTCGTAAGCACTCCGTTCCTCAACATCTCACCAGACATATGGCGAGGGCGCGCAGGCGTGCAATCTCTTTTGATAATCGTGTTCTCGAGCCCCAGCCTTGCCTAGCTGCTTCAACTCCCGCAATCCAACCTTCTAACGGAGTCGATAGCACATTACCATTCACTACCTGTTATGAACTGCCGGAATACGCACATAATACAGTTACAATCAAACAAGGAGGTGAAACGACATGGCACAAGGATCCCGTTCCAGCAACCAGCTTGTAGTTCCTCAAGCGAACGCCGCTCTCGACCAACTGAAATATGAAGTAGCTCAAGAGCTTGGCATCGCGATTCCACAAGACGGTTACATGGGTAACATGGCTACTCGTGACGCCGGTTCGATCGGGGGCAACATCACCCGCAGACTGGTACAAATCGCCGAACAACAGTTGTCCGGACAAGCTCGTTAATTTTATGTATCCTATCTGAGAAGTGCCGGGTAAGCTTCCTAGCCGAAGCTTGTCCGGCATTTTCCCATTTATTATATCATGCCGGGAACTGGTATTTGTACAGATCGACATATTTATCATAGTAATATAACACTCTTTGGATATAGTGCCGGGTTTCGCCAAACGGAATTTGGTCGACGTTTTTTAACGTTCCATCCCAGGTGCCGTTGTCCAGCCACTTCCGGGCATTGCCGGGTCCCGCGTTGTAAGCGGCCAGCGTGGCGATCTTGTTGCTGCCAAATTGATTATACAATGAATTTAAATACCAGGCACCTACTTCGATATTAACGTCCGCCCGATGCAGCAATTTGGACGTTTCCTCCGCATAACCGGCCTTCTTGACGATCCATTCGGCGGTATCCGGCATAAGCTGCATCAAGCCGATCGCTCCCTTTTTGGAGATTTTCTCGGGATTGTAGTTAGTTTCGACACGAATAATAGCGGCAATCAGAAAAGGGTCAACCTCGTAATTTTGGGCACTGATCGTAATGTCCTTCTCATAGCGGATCGGATATAACAACTTGCCCAGCCAATCCGAATTATAAAACAGCAACACGAGAAACAAGATGAACAGAATAGCAAATACCCGCTTTTTGCGTAATACTTTCATCCCAGTCCCTTTCTTGTCCAATATTGGTTGATCTGCCGTTCCGTCTGCTCCAGCGTTCCGCTGTTGTCGATAATCGCATCGGCAAGAGCACGCTTGTCATCGATCGGCATTTGCGCAGCCAGCCGCCTTTCCGCCTGTTCGGCCGATATTCCATCACGCTCCATCAGACGGACCAGTTGCAGCTCCCGGGGTATATATACAAGCAGCGTTTCCTCAAACATAAACTCCAGCTTCGATTCAAACAATAGCGGAACGTCCACCACGACCAGCTTGTCCGGCGTTAGGCGGTTCGCTTCCTCCATCCGCTCCTTCATCATCGCCCGGATTTGGGGATGAAGAATCGCTTCCAGGTCTTTGCGCGCTGCTTCCTCCTTGAAAACGATCTCCCCGAGAGCTTTACGGTTCAAGCTGCCGTCTTCATTCAGCACCGACTCGCCGAATCGTTCCGCCACGGCACCGAGCGCCGGAGCGCCAGGGAGTACGACCTCCCTGGCAATTTGGTCGGCATCGATCAGAATCGCTCCCCGCCGGACCAACATGGCGGCTACCGTGCTTTTGCCGCAGGCGATGCCCCCGGTTAATCCGATATTCATACGTTTTTACACACCTTTACTTCGTATTGGTCATGTTCATAGCGCGCTCGGACAACTCCGATTAGTGAACAGCCCGGGTTACATTAACTTCATAATCCCCATAGCAATCAGGATGCAGCCGGGAAGAACGGCCAGCCTTTGCAGCCACCGGGTATCCGCAAACGTCAGCCCAACCCGGAGCCCGAGCGTAATAAATAATCCGCTGGCCACCACGATGACAGCAGCCGTCAACACCGGCGCGAAGCCGATAAATGCGGCACCGATTCCCGCTCCAAACGCATCCAGCGACAAAGCAACGCCGAGCAGCACCGCCTCCGAGGAAGATATGTAACCGGATCGGTCTACGTCGGCGAGTGACGGCGTACGCAATATTTCGATTACCAGTCCCATCCGTTTCATCTCGATCCGGAGTACGGTGCGAATTCCGCCTTCGTCGGCTTGAGCCTGAGCTTGAGTCTGCTTGGCTTCCGCTTGCAGCGAAACTGCCGGTGTCCCTGCTCCCATTCGGACGGTTTGCGGATCAACGGTAGCTGGTGTCAACGAATCTTGCCCGCTGTCTTGGCGCTGCCTCCACATTTGAATAATCGCCCATATTCCGATTCCGATTAAAATGACGGCCCCCATCGCTTTGGCAAAAGCAGGCGGCAAGTACCGGGCGGCAAAGGCGCCAATTTGCATCGATGCAAAAATAACGAAGCCCGAACAAACGGAGATGATTGCAATCGACAGAAGCGGAATCCGGATTTTCCTTAAACCGTACATGACTCCGACACCGAAACCGTCGAGGCTGACCGCAAGCGCCAAAAAGGCTAGGGAAAGAAAAGGCAGCATAAACACCCTCCTGTTCAAAAGCTTTCTCTTCAATGACCGTAGGTACGATCATCGTATGAAGCTTCTTCCGATAAGGTGCCGACACTGCCGTTATTTCAGGTGTGCTTCCGTGCGATGCGCTTCGGCTTCAAAACCTGGCAACTCGGACAGAAATGAGTGCCCCTGCCTGCAAGCACAGTCTTGACGATCGCTTCCCCGCAGTGGGGACACGGCTCGTCCTTGCGCCCATAAGCCGCGAGCTGCTGCTGGAACATCCCCATCTCGCCTTGTCCGTTCACGTATGATTTGATCGAAGAGCCTCCGGCTTCAACGGCCTCCAGCAGCGTTGATACGATAGCGGCGTGAAGCGCCTGAAGCTCCGTTTTCGTAAGCGATTCGGCGGGTCGTTCCGGATGGATGCGGGCTTTATGAAGAGCCTCGTCTACATAAATATTACCGAGACCGACCACGTATTCTTGATTCAGCAAAAGCGGCTTGATTTTCGTTCCTTTCCCTGCAACCGTATCGCGGAACGATGCGTAGCTGAAGCTCTCGTCAAGCGGCTCTATGCCGAGCTTGTTCAGCGGAGGCTGGCTCAAGTCTTCGCCCGGCTTGAACAGATGCATCGTACCGAACTGACGCACGTCTTTGTAGCGCAGCTCGGTTTCGTCCGTGAAATGGAAGACGACATGGGTATGTTTTCCCACCGCTTCGCCGGCCTTATACACCCCATACCGCCCCTCCATCCGCAAGTGCGAAACCAGGACGAGACCGTCTAGCAAAATGCGCAAAAATTTCCCGCGCCGCTCCACGGTTTGAATCGTGCGTCCTTCCAGCATCGCGCAAAACACCGCTTTGTCGTCGGGACGCTGAATGATTCGCGGCAGATGAACGGCTACCGAGCGGATTGTTTTACCGGCCACCAATTGCTCCAGCGTTCGGCGCACCGTCTCCACCTCCGGCAATTCCGGCATGACGTGATTCCTCCCTCTTGTTGTGCTCTTGTAGTGGGTTCTTGGGTTCTTGGGTTCTTGGGTTCTTGGGTTCCGCTTTTGTGTTTCGCTTTTGTGTTTGTTCCACTTCGTGCTCATGTCGATTACCCAGTGTCCCAGTTCGAGTCGCGTGTCCTCAATAAAAGCGGTTTGGGACTCTTATTTTGGGCATTTCACGGTGACTTCGACTAATAAAAGCGGTTTGCACGTCTTATTTCGGCTTCGCAGCTTAATAATTGGACCAAGGGGGTAAAATAAGAGCTTCAAACCGACCGCTCTTATTCTCACTCATTCTCGCAATCTGACCAAAATAAGAGCTGCTATCAGCTCTTATTTGACAGATACGTTTGTTATCAGGCCGATACGCCGGTTCTAATACCTAAACGCTACGGTAGTGCAACCGGTTGAATCGTTATTTTGGAGATCCTGTCCGCACATCGCACTCGCACAAGCGAACCAGCCAACTCGCCACACTGCCAACCAACCTGCCGCTTACTTCGCCTCATACCAATTGTCGCCGTAGTTGACGTCGACCTTCAGCGGCACGTCAAGCGCCAGCGCGCTCTCCATCACTTCCGGCACGAGCTGCTTCATCAGCTCCAGCTCGTCCTGCGGGACTTCGAATACAAGTTCGTCATGCACCTGCAGCAGCATCCGGCTGCGCACCTTCTCCTTCGCCATCCGCTCGGCGAGCTGTACCATCGCCAGCTTGATAATATCCGCGGCGGAGCCTTGGATCGGCGAGTTCATCGCAGTCCGCTCGGCGAACGAGCGCAAGTTGAAGTTGGAGGCGTTAATCTCCGGCAAATACCGGCGGCGCTGCAGCAGCGTCGTCACGTAACCGTTCGTACGCGCCTGCCGGACGATATCGTCCATATAGTGGCGGACGCCCTGGAAGACAGCGAAATATTGCTCGATGAACTGGGCCGCTTCCTTCCGCGTAATGTTCAGGTTCTGGGACAAGCCGTAATCGCTGATGCCATATACAATGCCGAAGTTGACGGCTTTCGCCTGACGGCGCATATTGGCGTCCACGTCCGCTTCGGACACGCCGAAGACGTCCATGGCCGTTTTCGTATGAACGTCCATATCGTTGCGGAACGCTTCCTTCAGCTTCTCGTCCCCCGATATGTGAGCCAGCACCCGCAGCTCGATCTGGGAATAGTCGGCGGCCAGGATCAGCCAGTCCGGCTCGCTGGCGACGAACACTTTGCGGATTTTCCGGCCTTCTTCAAGCCGGACCGGAATATTTTGCAGATTCGGGAACTGGCTGCTGAGCCGTCCCGTCGCTGCGATCGTTTGCTGGTAATAGGTGTGGACCTTGCCCGTCTCCCCGCGGATTTCCTTAAGCAGTCCCTCGACATACGTCGATTGGAGCTTCGCGAGCTGACGATAGATCAAGATGCTGCTCACGACCTCGTTGTAAGGAGCGAGCTTCTCCAGCACCTCGGCATCGGTCGAGTAGCCGGTTTTCGTCTTCTTGACAACCGGAAGGCCTAGTTTGTCGAACAGGATTTCACCGAGCTGCTTCGGCGAGTTCAGGTTGAACTCGCTTCCCGCAGCCTTGTAGATGCCGTCCACGAGCTTCTCGATCGTCTGGCCGAGCTCGCCGCCAAGCTGCTTCAAGCCGTCGGCGTTAGCCCGGATTCCCTGCTTCTCCATCGAAGCGAGCACGCGGGCCAGCGGGAATTCGAGCTCATAGTACAGCCGGTGCATCTCGTTGTTGTCCAGCTCGTCCTGCAGCACGGGAACGAGCCTCCGAAGCAGATCCGCTTTGCGGGCCAGATGCTTGCTCAGCACGTCCGCTTCCGGCACTTTGAACTTCGCGCCTTTGCCGTACACGTTCTCATCCAGCGCTATGACAGGCAGCTTGTACCGCCCAGCCAGTTCGCTCAGCGTATGCGTCGACTCCGTCGGATCGAGCAAATAAGCCGCGATCAGCACGTCAAACGACACTCCGCGCAGCGGAACGCCTTTCCAGTGCAGCCCCACTTCCGTACGGTGCATATCGTAGACGATCTTCGGGGCGTTGTCGTCGGCCAGCCAGTCCCGGAGCCGTCCGGCTTCCGGAATATGAAGCAGCTCGGCGGGAACGAATCGGTTTGCCCCTTCGGCCGTGCTGAAGGCAAGTCCGATGATCTCGGATACGTGCGGGTTTTCACCGATCACCTCGATATGAACCGCAGTCACGCCCGTGAACGCATCGGTTAGAGCGGCCAAGCTTTCCCGGCCGACAATCTCGACCTCGATCGAGGTTTCTACGGCAGGCTCTCCTCCCGACAAATCCATCTTCTCGAGCAGCGACTTGAACTCCAGCTTGCGAAACATCGCGCCGAGCGTCGGCCCTTCGTAGCCATTGTACGATAGCTCGTCCAGCTGCAATTCCATCGGAACCTCGCGGAAGATCGTCGCGAGCTCTTTGGACATTCTGGCATCGTCGGCGTGCTGCTTAATTTTTTCCTGCATTTTGCCGGTAATCTCGTCGGCCTTGGCCAGCACTTCCTCGACGGAGCTGTACTGGTGAAGCAGCTTGAGCGCCGTCTTCTCGCCTACGCCCGGAATGCCCGGTATATTATCGGATGCGTCGCCCATCAAGCCTTTCAAATCAATGATCTGCTTCGGCACGAGCCCGTATTTGTCTTGAATCGCCTGAGGCGTGTACAAGTCGACTTCGCTGATCCCTTTGCGCGTCAGCGCGATCGTCACTCGGTCCGACGCCAGCTGCAGCATGTCTTTATCGCCCGATACGACGATCACGTCGAGGCCTCGCTCGTCCGCCATCCTCGTCATAGTGCCGATAATGTCGTCCGCCTCATAGCCGGCCAGCTCGTACTGGTTGATCGAGAACGACTGGATCAGTTCTTTAATAAGCGGGAACTGCTCGGACAGCTCCGGAGGCGTTTTCTCGCGCCCGCCCTTATATTCTTTATATCCTTCGTGTCGGAACGTCGCTTTGCCGGCATCGAACGCCACGAGGAAATGCGTCGGTTTCTGCTCTTCGATCAATTTCAGGAGCATCGTCGTGAAGCCGAATACGGCATTCGTGTGAAGTCCGCTCGAGTTGCTAAGGAGCGGGAGCGCAAAAAAAGCGCGGTAGGCGATGCTGTTGCCGTCAATCAAGATCAATTTTTCCATAACACACACCCCATTCCATAAGAGAGGTTGTTCAAAAAGTCCATTGCTGAAAACCGGACTTTTTGAAACACGCACTAAGAGAAACTTCGGATCGGAGCCTGCCAGGCCCCTTGAAAAAATCCTCCCTTCATCATAGCATATCGATCGGCACATATGAACTGCCGCGCTTGCATAGTTATGGGAAGAGGAGCGCCCGCCGCCGCAATCGGCAGGCTTCGCTTAGGCGGTTAATACACCGCTGCGAGAATACGGTTAGGAGGCGGGGGGATGAAACGCCAATGGAATCCGCAAACGGCAAAAATCGTATTTTTCGATATGAACAATACGTTAATCGATCCGAAATCTTCATTTGATTCATGCTTTTTGAGCGTACTGGTCGATTTTACCGGAAGATGGGATCATAGCGAGGGTGATTGGAACCCTCAGCGCGTACTGGACACATACCGCTCGGAATGGACCAAGAAGGCCAAGCTGCTGGCCCGCAAGCCTCGGGAGCTGGAGGAGGCGAAAAAGCAGTGTCTGGAGGCTGCGCTCCACCGGTATCCGTTCCAGGTGAACGACGCGTTCGTCAGCTCTTTTTTCCGGGAGATGAAACGTCAGATGCGCGCTCACGCCGTCCCGTTCCCCGATGCGGGAGGCACGCTCGCGGCGCTGTCCGAGACGCATACGATCGGCATCATTACGAACGGAAGCAAGGAGCATCAGCGCAAAGTAATCGCCAGGCTGAACTGGTCGTCCTACATTCGCAGCGAACATTTGATTGCCTCGGACCAAGCAGGCAGCCGTAAGCCGGACCCGGCTATTTTTCGCCTTGCCGTCCGCTCCGCCGCCATCCGGCCGCAGGAAGGCGTGATGGTAGGGGATTCGTGGAAAAACGATATCGAGGGAGCGGTGAAAAGCGGCATGAACGCCGTCTGGCTGAACCGGTCCGAAACCAAAAAAAGCTCCCGCCAGGCCGGGAACGTGAACGTTCCGGTCGTCCGGAGCTTAACGGAGCTGAAAGAACGGCTAACCGGTAAATAGAGCGGCCGCTGTCTGACCTTTCTGACCACCGCCAGGCGAATAATAGGAGCCGGCAGCAATGTCAACAGCCTGTCTCTGTCTCCCAAGGGAGTCGGTTTTGCGGCTGGAAAGGGGCGGCTGGCAGATTCCATTCCGTTCGTCGACCTTCGAGCCGGTTCTGACGTATGCGCTAACCGGAAACCGTCCGTTGTCCGATCCGCTCTCCGAAATAAACGCTGCCCATATGCGCCTTCGCCCGCTTCTTCAGCTTGGCCGCCTCGCTCGATATATATTCGGCGGTTACAGCCGTGCCGCATTCGCAGACGATCAGGGAGAGCGATATGTTGACACGGTCCGTCTGCACGGGCCGGCCTTCGCGGTCGACCGCTTGTCCCGGCATCTCCGGGTCCATAAAGACGACTACCCCGGAATCGAACCTCCGGATAATCTCCTCGCACAGCTTATAAGGCGAATCCGTCCGCGACAGCACGATGAAATCGTCTCCGCCGATATGTCCGACGAAATCGTCCGGAAGCCCGCATAGCCCGGAAGCCTCCTGCAAGACGTCAGCCGTGAACTGGATCAGCTCGTCCCCTTTTTGAAAGCCGTACCGGTCGTTATACCACTTGAAAAAATCGAGATCGGCGTAGATGACGGAAAAACGGCGGGATTCGATAATCCGCTTGCCCAGCTCACGCTGAATCTGCAGGTTGCCGGGAAGTCCGGTCAGCGGGTTGGCGATCCGCGCCTGCTCGATGCGCACCTTTGTAATCGACTCCAAGATGGAACGGATCGAAGCCGTCCCGAGGAAAGCGCCTTCGCAAGTAATGACGACATAATCGTACAAGTTGTTCGTTTCCCGCGCAGTCGACATTTGCGATACTTGATCTAGCGGAACGAGCTCGTCGACGATGAGCGGGTTGCAGTCCATCAGTTTGCTGATCGGGCGGTTCCAGTAGAGCGGGATGCCGTATTGCCCGGCCAACTGCTGGAACAGCTTCTCCCGCATGACCAGCCCGACCGGCGCTCCGCCCTGGACAACGACGGCGCATAACTCGTTCTCGTACTCCCTGAAATAACGCGCCACTTCGGAGATATGAGTGCCCGGATCGAACGTGCGCACCTGAGAGGCGATCGTGCCAATCGTCATGAAGCTGTGCATGCTCCCGCGGCGTGTCCGCATATCCGCCATCTGCCGGGCGAGGTTGTCGTCGATGCCCGCCATTTCGCTCGAAGGACGTGCGAGCAGATACCCTTGTCCGAAATGGATACCCATTTGCATTAGCTTGAACAGCTCGTCCGGCAGCTCAATGCCTTCGGCGATAATCCGGATGTTCATCTTCTCAGCGAAGGCGACGAACGTCTCGAGCATATGCTCCTTGATCTTGTCTTTATGGATATTGTGGATCAGCGAACGGTCCACCTTGATATAATCCGGCTGAAGCTCGGCGATCGCCTGCAGCGACGAGTAGCCAGCCCCCGCATCGTCGATGGCAATCTGGTAGCCCTGGCTCCGGTAATGCTGCAATATTTTTTTGGCTGTGGAAAAATCTTCGATCGAGCACCGCTCGGTAATCTCGAAGACGACATTGTGCGGCGCCAGTCCCATCTTCTCCAGCAGCCCGAGCGTCTGTCCCGGGGTAAAATCGGGATCGTGAATCACATCGGCCGGGATATTGATGAACAGGCGCTGGTCGCTCTCGAGCCCCGTGCAGCCGGCAATCGCTTTCTCCCGGGCGAGACGGTCGAGCGAATAAAGCAGTCCTTCGTCCTCGGCAAATGCAAACAGTTCCCGCGGGGACTGAAAGTCAGTGCCCTTCGGTCCCCGGACCAGCGCTTCGTAGCCGAAAACGTCTCCGCCCGCAAGCGATACGATCGGCTGATACACTGCTTGGATGGAACGCTCCTGCAAAATGGCGAGAAACCGTTCGGTCCGCCGAACCCGGTGGCCGGACTCCGAATCGCCGGCGCTTTGCGCTTCGCGGATCGCCCGTTTGACTGCATCGTAGATCGTATCGGACGGTTGCTGATGAGCGGACGGTACGAGCGGCTCACAGCCCAGCCGAATCGCAAATCCTTCCAGCCGAAGCTCTTCGGTCAGATGGCGCTTCAGCCTCATTCTCAGCTGTATGCCCATCCTGAACAGCTGCAGTTCGGCGTCCGGAGCGGCCGAGTTCAGCTCGGCATAGAGAAAGAAATCGTCCCCAGCCGTATGGAGCGAGAACAAGGACGGCCATTCCAAACGAAGCTGGCCGAACAGAAGCTCAACGGAGCCGCGCACCCGCTCGCCGGGCCATCGCCCCTTATCGTTCGAAAGCTCCGGCATCCAGCCTATGTCCATGTATATCAAACCGACAGCCCGGCCTTTCAGCCGGTCCGCTATTATTCCGGTTTCTTCCCCGCCAAGACCAACCATCGACTCCCCCGCCCGCTACTTCTGTATCTAAGATCCGTACGGCGCCGTTCCGGACTCAAGCGTTCAGATCCGGACGTTTGCCCTTCACCAGATAAACGACGCTTTCCCCGATATTCGTTGCATGATCGGCCATCCGCTCCAAATAACGGCTGACGAAGCACAACAGCTGCGACTGATTGATCGTACGCGGATTTTCCACCATATAACCGAACAGCTCGCGCAAAATCTGGCTGTGCAGCTGATCGACGTCGTCGTCCATCTTGGCCATCCGGTAAGCGAGATCGACGTTTTCGTTCACGTAAGCTTCGATGCTGTCGCGAGTCATCACCTGGACGATTTCCGCCATCCGGGGGATGTCGACCAGCGGCTTGATGAGCGGCTCCTCGCCGATCCGCAGCGTAACTTTGGCGATATCGACGGCAAGGTCGGCCATCCGCTCCAGATCGCCGGCCATTTTGAAGGCGATCAAGATGCGGCGCAAATCTTTGGCTACCGGCTGCTGGGTCGCGATCAGCCGCGTGCCGGCCTCGTCGATGCTCTCCTCAATCGCGTTTACGGCGGCATCCTGGGCGATCACGCTGCGCGCCAGCTCCAGATTGCCTTCCTTCAAGGAACGGACCGACGATAGAATCGCCTGTTCCACCATGTTCCCCATCTCAATGAGCTGCTTGCGCAAATCGCCCAGCGAAGAATCGAAATTTTGCCGTTTCGTCATCATAACTGCAAATTCCCCCCGATTAACCGAATCTACCGGTTATATAATCTTCCGTGCGCTGATCCTCCGGGTTGGAGAACAACTTGACCGTATCGGCGAACTCGATCACTTCGCCGTTCAGGAAAAAGGCGGTCTGGTTCGAGACGCGCGCGGCCTGCTGCATGTTGTGGGTTACGATGATGATCGTATAGGTTTCTTTCAGCTCCTGGATCAGCTCTTCGATCTTAAGCGTGGAGATCGGGTCCAGCGCCGAGGTCGGTTCGTCCATCAGCAAAATTTGCGGGTTAACCGCCAGCGCCCTGGCGATGCACAGCCGCTGCTGCTGGCCGCCGGACAGGCCGTAGGCCGATTTCTTCATATAATCTTTCACTTCTTCCCACAAAGCCGCGGAGCGCAAGCTTTTCTCGACAATATCGTCAAGCTCCTGCTTGTTCGTAATGCCGTGAATGCGCGGACCGTAAGCCACATTGTCATAGATCGACTTCGGGAACGGGTTCGGCTGCTGGAACACCATGCCGACATTTTTGCGCAGCGTCTCTACGTTCACGTCCTTGTCATAAATATTCGTGCCGTTGATCGATACGGCGCCTTCGATCCGGACGCCCTTGGTCATATCGTTCATCCGGTTCAGCGTGCGAAGCAGCGTAGATTTGCCGCAGCCTGACGGTCCGATAAATGCCGTAATCGAGCCGGCCTCGACCGCCATGTTTACTTTTTTGAGAGCATGGAATTCGGTATAGTACAAGTCTAGATTGTGAATATCTACGATAGCCATATCGCGCCCCCCCGTCACTTTTTCTGGAATTTTCCACGCAGGTAGATCGCCAGTGCGTTCATGCCGAGTAGTGCGATCAGCAGAACGATAATACCGGCGGCTGCGACATTTTGGAACTCGGCCTTCGGCAAGCTCGCCCAGCCGTATATTTGAATCGGCATAACGGTAAACTGACTGAAGAAGCTTTCCGGTGTAAAGGCGATGTAGCCGACCGCTCCGATAACGATCAGCGGCGCCGTCTCCCCGATCGCCCGGGACATCGACAAGATCGTACCGGTCAGAATGCCCGGGAAGGCGGACGGCAGCACGACGCGCAGCACGGTCTGCCAGCGGTTCGCACCCATCGCGAACGAAGCATGGCGAAGCGACATCGGGACTGCTTTGATCGCCTCCTGGGAAGCGACGATAATGATCGGAAGCACGAGCAGCGTCATCGTCAGGCCGCCGGATAAGATGCTGTTGCCAAATCCGAACAGGCGGACGAATATCGTCAAGCCGAGCAAGCCGAAGACGATTGACGGCACGCCGGCGAGATTCGAGATGTTGGTCTGGATAATCCGGCTCAGCCTCGTATCCTTGGCGTATTCTTCCAGGTAAATCGCCGTCGCTACCCCGATGATAAACGTCAGCGGAGCCGTAATGGACATCATCCACAGCGTACCGAATATGGCCGCTTTGAATCCGGCATTTTCCGGAATCCGCGATGAAAAGTTGGTTAGGAAATCCCAATTCAGCCAGCCGATTCCTTGACTTAACACTTGTATCAGCAATAACGCGAGCGCAACGACGCCAAAACAGGTCGACATCAAAAACAGAGTCTGGAATATTTTGTTTTTGCGCTTTCGCTTGGCCAGGTTGCGATCCTCGGGAAAAGCGTTCATCAATATTCCTCCCTGAATTTTCTGGCGATGTAACCCGCGATAATATTCATTCCGAGCGTAAGGGCAAACAGCGTGATGCCCACCGCATAAATCGTCAAATATTCAACCGATCCGTATGTCGTATCCCCGGAGCTTACCGACACGATATAAGCGGTCAGTGTCTCGATGCTCTTGAGCGGGTTAAACGACATGTTCGGCAAAGCGCCGGCAGCCAGTGTGACGATCATCGTTTCGCCGATCGCTCTGGACAGTCCGAGCACGCACGAAGCGACAATACCGGAGAAAGCAGCCGGGACGACAATTTTCGTCGATACTTCCAGCTTGGTAGAGCCAAGCGCATACGCGGCATTTCTCAGAGACTGGGGTACGGCCGCCATGGCGTCTTCACTGAGCGAGGAAATCATCGGAACGATCATAATGCCGACGACGATTCCTGCGCTTAGCGCATTAAACATATCGGTTTGCGGCAGCAAATAACGAATGATCGGCGTGACGAACGTCAGTGCGAAAAAACCGTACACAATCGTAGGAACGCCGGCCAAAATTTCCAGCACCGGCTTCAAGAAGGAGCGAACCTTCTGCGGCGCATATTCGCTTAAATAGATGGCGCTGCCGATTCCGATCGGCAAAGCGACGATACTCGCGATAAGAGTAACCATCAAAGAACCGACAATTAACGGCAATACGCCGAATTGCGGATCGTTAAACAGCGGAGTCCATTTCGTGCCCGTGAAAAATTCCCAAATCGGCACTTTGGCAAAAAACTTTCCCGACTCGAGCAGCAAGATCAAGACAATTCCGACTGTCGTCAAAATCGATAGCATGCCAAACAGGAACAGAAGCTTCGGCATAATTGCATCCGACGAAATCAGCTTTTTTTTCATTTTTAAGTTGAGCGGTTTCTCCATATTTTGCGTGCTCTGCATTGTACGCCCCCTACTGAAAGTGGCTTGTCGAACACGGCAATACCGCGGCAGTGCCCCGGCCTTGCATAGCCATGAGTAGCCACGGTATAACCGTCTTTGATTCAACTTATTTCACGTGCTTCAAGTTTTCGTCGTACAGATTTTGCGTCAGTTTTACGTAACCGACCGATTCCACCAGCTTTTTGCCGTCTTCGCTCATATAGTACTTGATGAACTCTTTCACTTCCGGACGGTCCAGCGCCGATTTCAGCGGGTACATGTAGATTTGACGGGAAAGCGGCTTGTACGTGCCGTCTTCGATCGTTTTTGCCGTAGGCGCGATTGCCGGTGCGTTGTCGTCGACTTTGATCGCGAGCGCCTTGAGCTTGTCCTTGTTCTCGAGGTAGTAGGCGTAACCGAAGTAAGCCATCGCATTTTTGTCGCCCGTTACGCCTTTGACCAATACGTTGTCATCCTCGGAAGGCGTAAAGTCGCTGCGGGATTCCTTCGCTTTGCCGTTGACCGCCTCGGTGAAGTACTCGAACGTACCCGAAGCCGTTCCCGGACCGTACAATTTGATCGGCTGATCCGGCCATCCGGCGCGAACTTCGCTCCACTTCGTAATTTTGCTGTCTTTCTCCCAAATTTTCTTCAGCTCGGCTACGGTAATATCTTTGGCCCAGTCGTTTTGCGAGTTTACGACGACTGTAATTCCGTCGAAGGCTACCGGCATTTTGACGACGTCGTCGCCTTTCGCTTTAATCGCGTCGATTTCTTCCTGTTTCATCAGCTTGGAAGCGTCGGCGATGTCGATTTCTTTATTTAGCAGCTTTTTGATGCCTGCCGAGCTGCCGGCGAAGCCGACCGTTACTTTTACGTCTTTATTTTTCTTCATAAACTCTTCCGCAACAGCTTGAGAGATCGGATATACGGTGGAAGAGCCGTCGATTTTAATTTCTCCGCTAAGTTTCGGCGCTTCGGTTTTTGTCGGCGCAGGAGTCGCTCCTCCGCTCGTCTTGTTATCGTCCGCCGGTTTTTGTCCGCATGCCGCAAGAGTCAAAGCCAGTACCGCGGAAGACATCATAATCGTTCCTTTACGCATCGTGTTGCTTAACAACTCGACCACTCCTTCGCTTCAGTTCGTTTTTTTATGTTGCTTGTTGCCTACAAAACTTATTCTAGTGCCGCTATGTTTTCGCAATTTTAATGTTTTGTAAACGGAGTGTTAAATATTTCGATATTTGTTTCAGACTCTCGCCGTAACCGCCGGGGCGTCTGCGTTTCTCAACATTTACAATCCGTTAACAAAAAACGGGCGGTCCGTTAACGATCCTTTCCTATACTGAGTGTGAACCTGACATTAGAAAGATATGGGAAGGGGAGACCTGCTTGATGCAGCGCACAGCATTTGTAAAGAAGGAGTTTTGGATGGGGAAACCCCGGGGAGTTACGATGCGCTTTAAGCTCGCCGCCGGCTTTGCCGCGATCGTTCTTGCGCTGACGGGAACCGTCGGATTTCAAACGTATATGCAAGCCGAGATCGAGCGGCAAATCGCCCTGCAGAACGCGGAAACCGAAAAGCAGCTGCTTGCGATGAAGATGAAGCAGGAAGTGCTGGAGCTGGCCTCTTTACACGCGGGGCTCGTCGTCACGAGACAGGAAGACCATGCGGCCTCGTATGAGCAGATCGAGAAATCGTTCGCGGAGCATGTCAAGCAGATCGCCGATACGGCCTCCAGCTCGGAGGAAAGGAAATGGAGCGCCACGCTGGTGACCGTCTCCGGCGAATTCACTTCCACGTTTCATGCCGCTCTGGACACGCTTCGCAGCGCCCCGGCCAGCGAAGCCGGACGCCTGTTGGATCAGCAGTTCTCCTTGTCGCAAGTACATAAAGAATACATATTCGAGCAAGCCGACTTATTTAATAGAAAGTATACGGAATCGGCCGCAGCCTCGATGCAGCGTTCGGAACAGCTCTCGAAGCAGGTAAAGGCCATTGCGCTATACGTATCCGCAGCGGCCGTTATGCTGGCTCTCCTTGTATCGCTGTACATCATTCGTTCGTTCCAGAAGCCGATCCATAAGATGAAGCAGGCGATGGGATTGATCGGGGAAGGTGATTTGCGGCACCGCATCGGCTCCAGCGCCCACGATGAGCTGGGGCAGCTCAGCCGGGGATTCGACAAGATGATGGATAACGTCAGCACGATGCTGGTCCGTATGCGGGAGATCGGCGTCGAGCTGAACGGCCGCTCTTCCGGATTCAGCCGGTTCGCCCAGACGACCTCGTCTGTCAGCAGCGATGTGCTGAAGGCAATCGGCGAGATCGCGCAAGGGGCGGATCAGCAGGCCTCCCACGTCGAGCGAAGCGCCCAGCTCGTCTCCGAACTGGGCGGTCAAATCGAGGCGATCTCCCGGTCCGCCGACGAGATGAAACGGTTAAGCGGACAAACCGGGGAGTATGCAGATCAAGGAGCCGCCAAAGTATCGGAGCTCCAGGATGCGGCGGAGACGGCCGATCGGCTGCTGAGGCAAGCCGATCTGGCAGTCGAGACGTTCGTTGCGGACACGGCCCATATTACGAAAATCGTTCAGGCAATTACGGAGATTGCGAGCCAGACAAACGTTCTGTCGCTGAACGCTTCGATTGAAGCGGCTCGCGCCGGCCAGCACGGCAAAGGGTTTCTCGTCATCGCGGACGAGGTGAGACAGCTGGCCGAGCAGACGAAAACGTCGGCCCAGTCGATCGCGGGGATCGTCGGGTCCTTGCAGCAGCAGATGGCGGAGGTGCGGAGTCAGATGGCGGCAGCCGGGGCGGCGTCGCGGGCGCAATCCGGCAAGGTGGGCGATACGCTGGAATCGTTCCGGACGATTCAGCAATCGATCGCCGGCCTGAGCGGTCAGACCGAGCTGATTCACGCGATGGTGGTGCGGGGTGAAGAAGCCAGCGTCAGCCTGATCGGCACGATTCAGCACGTAGCCGCAATCGCGGAGGAGACAGCCGCAGGCGTTCAGGAAGTGAACTCGGCCTCGACCGAGCAGAACGAATCGGTCCGGCAAGTGGCCGAGCAGGCGGGTGCGATGCACGAGCTGGCAGCCGGCCTGTTCGGCGAGATCGGCAAGTTCCGGACACCTTACGATACGGAGCTTACGGCCAGGAGAGACGGCCCGTAAGCTCAATTCAGCGGGAAGCCGTGTTCCGCCGCAGTCTCGGGAGGACGGACGACCGGCAGCAGCACCTGGAACTCCGTTCCTTTACCGACCTGACTGTACACCCGAACCCGCCCCTCATGATGCTCGATAATATTCATGCTGATCATCAGTCCAAGACCGGTCCCTTTATCCTTGGTCGTATAAAAAGGCTGGCCGAGCTTGCCCAGTTTGTCTTCGGGGATGCCGATTCCTTCGTCGCGCACGGCAATCAGCAGCTCATCCGCCTCCATCCGCGCCTCCAGAGTAACGGTCCCTCCTTCCGGCATCGCCTCGATCGCATTTTTCACCAGATTGATAAACACCTGCTTGACCTGGTTCTCGTCACAGCTCACGTTCAGTGAGGCCGTATTATAGCGGCGAACGATGACCACATTGCACATGATCGCCTGCGTCTCGAGCAAGGTGGCCACGTGATCGAGCAGCACCGCCATATTCCGCGGCTGGTACAGAATCGCCTGCGGCCTTGAGAGCATGAGCAATTCGCCGGTAATGAGCTCGATCCGGCTAATCTCCGATTGGATCACCTCGTAATAGCTCGGCGCTATCCGTTCCTTCATCAGCTGAATGAATCCTTTGATCGCCGTCAGCGGATTGCGGATCTCATGCGCGATACCGGCGGCGAGCTCTCCCGCTACCGCAAGCTTCTCCGAACGCTGAATCAGCTCTCTCGCCTGCTTCAGCTCCGTCACGTCGCGCATCAGCATGTACCGGGCCGGACTGCCTTCATACCAGGCGGAGAACGTAATGATATCGATGTCGCGCATCTGTCCGTCCGGCCGTTTGAATCGATGCTCGCTCGATTGCAGCGGCAACTGCTCCTCGCGTTCGGGAGCCTGGATCAGCCGGTCGAGCTCCATGCATTCCGGGCTCAGCTTCTCGAACACGGTTCTGCGCAGCACGTCTTCCTTCCGGCTCCCTCCAAGCATCCGGACCGCCGTATCGTTTGCGTACACGCTCTTGTCCTCCTTGACGACGATCAGCGCATCCGGCAAATTTTCCACTAGCGTCCGGTATTGGGCTTCGCTCTGGAGCAAAGCCTTCTCGTGCCGTTTTCTTTCCGTAATATCCCGAAAGGTGACTACCGCGGCAGCCGAATCCGAACTGGAGCCTACGATCGGACTAACGGTATATTCGACGAAAAAGGAAGTGCCGTCCTTCCTCCACAGCATATCCTCGGATATGGTATGCGTTCTGGGATCTTCCAGCACGGAGTACACCGGACAGTCGTCCTCCTCGTAAGGAGAGCCGTCCGGGTACGAATGATGCACATAGCCGTGTGCTTTTCGGCCGATCAGCTCTTCTGCCGCAAATCCGGTCATCGCTTCCGCCGCTTTGTTCCAGAATACGGTCCTGCGGTCCATATCGAGACCGTACACGCCGTCCACCATCGTGTTCAAAATCAGCTCGTGCCGCTCGGTCAGTCTTTTGAGCTCTTCTTTCATCTTTTTGTCGGCCGTAATGTTTTTGGCGATGACGCATATCCCTTCCCGGATACCGTCAAAGATCATCGGGATCGAAGACACCCACAGCTCCACCCGTTCCCCGGACTTGGCGACAACTCCGATTTCCAGCTCATGCCCATAACCCGACATCGCTTTAATGAAGCTCTCCTGCGCCTGCTTCCGCTCCTCGGGGGAGATGAGCTCGATCAGCTTGCGTCCGGTCAGCTCGGAACGGTCGTACCCTGCGATTTCCGACGCTTTCGGGTTGGAGCGGACGATATCTCCTTCCCGATCGATGAACAACACCAGATCAGGACTGTTCTCGAACAACGAGCTGAACTTCTGCTCCGCCTCCCGCAGACGCTGGTTGACCAGCACCATCATGACGCATATGCCCAAGATGAACAGGGCGGCCATGCCTACAGCGCTTGCAAATAATTGATTGACCGAAATGGACCAAGACTCCATCCCCGGCATCGTCGAGCGAAAGGTCGTTCCGTATATGAAAGTAAAGTGGACGCCGATAATCCCGATCCCCATCAGGAACGAGCAGGCAAGCCGCCAGACGAACCCGTGACGCCTTAGCCGGTAAGCGAGCCATACCGACGAATAAGCGTCCACCGACGCCAGAAGCCAGGCGAAGCCGATCCAGAGCGGATCGTACTCGACCTCGGTGTAGACGCGTAACGCCTGCATCCCGATGAACGGGATTGCCATAATTCCGCTGCCGATCAATAGGCTGCCGGCGATCAGATTATCCTGGCCGGGCGAACTCCCCGAGAATAAACTCATCGCGGCATAGGACGTACAAAAGGAGATGGTGACGGACAAGAAAAAAAACGGAAAGAGCTGATCGGCGGGAAGCGGAAGTCCGTAAGCCGTCAAAGCGATGTAATGGACGGCCCATAAACCGATGCTGTTCATAAATGCGGAGGTGAAAATACGAAGCTGGTCTTTGCGATACCCGAGCCTGCCGATCAAGGTGACGACCGTATAGGAAGATACGACAGCAACCGCAAAAGAAAACAAAATAAGCCAGCCGTTATAGGTTTCCGCTATGATTTCCATCCCCAAGCTCCCTCTTGAAACCGACTGTATGGATACGGTAACAGCGTTTTCATTGTATCAAGGATCGGGCTGGAAAAAAACTCGAAAGATGCCGGTTATGCAAAAAATAATGCGTTTGGCATAGATGCCGAAGCCGGTGCGGCGAAGGAGTCTGCCTCCCTTCTCCGAACGGTTGAAACGAAGGTCGAACGACGTGCGGGTCCGCCGTTCTTCCGCTTCACGCTGCGCTGCCGGCTGGGAAGGACGCCGTCAAGCCGGGAACTTTGCCGGCTGCAAGCAGGTCGGTCGCTATAGCTGCCGGCATACGGGACCCTTGCCGCTCGCCGGGTGACCTTACGCAATTCGGCCGCAGCGCGGGCGGGCGGCAGCGTCCCCCGTCTGCTGCGGCCGCCTGTTTATTGGTCCGCAAATGTCTTCTTGTAGTACGCATTCCAGTTCGGCTGCGTGCCGTCCGCATCCGTAAATCCATACTCCTCCGCCAAATCCCCGGACATGAGCGCCTTCCCCGACTTGGCGGCAACGTTCGGATCGGCAACGAGAGCGGCAACCGCTTTGCCGATATACGCAGGCGTCTCCGACTGGGCGAAATGCACGTCCTGTGCGATTGCATCCCGCCAATTGCTCTCGGTTACGCCGAACAGATCCAGCATTGCTTCCGAGCGTAAAAAGCCGGGCGTCAGCGCGAGCGCCGTTACGCCGTAAGGCTGCAAATCGGCCGCCATCGCCTGCGCGAGATGGATCGTGCTGATTTTGGCGAGGCTGTAATACAAATTCCCCCGGTACCGGTAGTCACAGCCGTCGGTGATCTCCACGATCAGCCCTTGTTTGCGGGCAACCATCAAAGGAGCGCCGTAATGGCTCGTAATCAGATGAGTGGTAACCGCGCGCTGCTGCATTAGCAAACCGTCGTCGAGCGAATGGTTCCAGAACAGCGTCTCCCATTGGGTCAAGGAATCGCCTCCCCATATATCGTTAACGAGGATGTCGAGCCGGCCGTCCTGCTCGTCCTGGACACGCTCAAACAGCGACTTCACTTCCGCTTCTACGGTATGGTCGGTGCGTACGGCAATTGCCTGTCCGCCCCTGGCGCGGATAAGCTCCGCCGTCTCTTCGATCGTCTCGGGCCTGCCGGCCGTCGCCGCATGCCCTCTCACACTCCGGCCGGTCACGTAAACGGTCGCGCCCGCTTCGCCCAGCATAATGGAAATGCCTCTCCCGCATCCGCGCGTCCCTCCTGCGACGACGGCCACTTTTCCGGCTAACGGTTTCGTTGATTTCATCCGAATCTCTCCTTTTCATTCATTTCGAGCATTTAGCGGCAACCCGGCGCTTGAGCTAGCCAATACCGCGTCCCCAGTGCTTGCCGGGGCTATTCGGGCACAGCCGGCTCCGATTCGAGGCTGATTACATGTCGATGCCGTGCCGGTGTCTTCTTCGATGCCGATGTCTTCGCCTATGCCGATAAATCCAGTATACTCGTTCATTGTTGACACCTTTTGTCATATTGAAATATAGTGGGGATATTCGATTGAAATTTCGGGAGGAGAGACGAATGAGAGCCGATCGACTGTTATCGATTATGCTGCTGCTTCAGACCTACGGCCGGATAACTACGGCGGAGCTGGCCGACCGTCTGGAAGTATCCGAACGGACGATTCATCGCGATATGGAGGCGTTAGGCAGCGCGGGCGTGCCGGTTATGGCGATGCGGGGCACCGGCGGGGGCTGGCAGTTGATGAACGAATACAAGACGAACTTGACCGGGCTGCATGAGGAGGAGATTGCTTCGTTATTCGTAGGCGCTCCGGAACGCGTTCTGCACGATCTCGGGCTGCGCCGAGCGTCGGAGGGCGCGCTAATCAAGCTGCTGGCCGCGCTGCCGAGCGTCGGCCGCCGGACGGCCGAGTTCGTCCGCGAGCGGATTCATATCGATGCGGCGGGCTGGCACGATTCCGGCGAATCGGTCGAACCGCTCCCCCTGCTGCAGGAAGCGGTACTGCGGGAGCGGCAAGTGAAGCTGTCTTACGATAAAGGAAAAGCAGGCGTCTCCGAACGGGTCGTCGATCCGCTCGGACTTGTCATTAAGGGAACCGTCTGGTACCTCGTAGCGGGGGTGCAGGGAGAGCCGCGAACGTACCGCATCGCCCGGATCGTCCAGTGCGAGATGCTGGACGAAGCTTCCGCGCGGCCTCCCGGCTTTCAGCTCGCTTCCTACTGGGAAGCTTCGACCGAGCAGTTCGTCACGACCCTGCCCCGGTTCGAAGCGGCGTTTCGGATCGACGCGGCCTATACCCATCTGACGATGTACTGGAAATATTCCAAAGTGCTGGAACAAGGGACTGCAGGCGAAGACGGACGCGTGCCGTGCCGGATGCGGTTCCAAAGCGAGGAGGAAGCGTGCCGGTTCGCGCTAAGTCTCGGCCCTCACGGAGAGCTGGCCGAACCGGCGGAGCTGCGAACCAAAGTCGCGGAGATGGCGCGGGGCGCGGCGGCTCTGTACGGGGAACCCTAACCTGGCGGCCGGTAATCGCGAGAGGTTCGGGTTGCGAATGGCGTATGCGAGATGCCAGGCTAGGATGGTTTTCAATTTTGTATCAATGGGCGTTTACTTTCCGTGGTTGAACTATTGAGAGCGGGGCGTGCTTCTTTTTATTGGTTGATCCAATGTGAGCGGGTAGTGCTTCTTTTGTCGGTTGACCCGATTAGAGCGGTTCGTATGTCTTATTAAGCAAATTCCGTGTCCAAGCTTGCATTTAGGAGCGGTTTGCACATCTTATTCCAGCATCCCTTCCATAATTTCACTCTATTGAGGGAAATTAAAAGCTCCAAACCGCTCTTATTTCCACAGGAAACCGATTATTCATCAAAATAAGGGATAAGGATCGCTCTTTTCGAAGTGACGACACACCCGAAAATCGAAATCGGACCACCACGATCCCGGTTAGACACGGATCGGGACTTGATAGACGCTCGGTTAGGTGCCTGAATAGATAACTTGGATCGATACTTGTACAGGCAATCGAATGGGTGCTCCGACAGTAACTTGAATCGGACTTGCACAGGAAATCCAATAGGTACTTGGATACTTACATACTTGCATAGCCCGTTTCTTTTAGCGTTAAGCAAGATACGATCGGCCAGATCCGACACCAGAAACCATTCACATTCCGGAAGCGATTCAAGCCCCTTCGATCAGCGCCGTCCGGCGAGAGCGCAGCTTTGTCAGTTCGGCTTCCGCTGTCGCCCTTTCGCGCTGCAGATCAGCCACGATGCGGGCCATGTTCTGGCGCACTTTGCGGACCTGCTCCAGCGAGTTCTGAATCCGCCCCTGAACGATCCAGTCCGTAATCAATCCGTCAAAGAAATAATCGGCGAACTCCAAAGAGCCGCTAATCTCGATCCTCATCGCCGAATGCCGCCCCACATCCGCCAGCTCCTTCTCGAACTGACGCATCCGGAGCTGCGCCGAACGAATAATGGAACGGGCATCGTCGATGTGGCCATGCTTGATATACGTGCTGACCGTGCCTCCGCCCAGCATGTCCCACGTTCCCCAGTCTTCGGCTTTGCCCAGACTCCCTTCCGCCTGACGCAGCAGATTCAGCGCCAGCTCTCCGGCGTCGACAGCCTCCCGCAGCTCCACATGGCGTTCCGAAGTAAAGGCCGCTTCTTCGTCCATCCTGGCGATTTGACTTGCCGTCTCGGCCGAATACTGCTGCAGCTTCGATTCCTTCTCCCGCATCAGCGTTTCATATTCTTGCTCGGCTAACCTCACCTCCGCCAGCGCCAGGCCGACCTCGCTTCGTTCTTTTTCCAACTGGGCCAGCTGATCCTTCGCTTCCTGCAACTGCAACGCCGCACGAAGCGCTTCCTGCCGCTCCAGCTCCAACTGCTCCTCCTTGCTGCGCAAAATCGTATGAAATAAACTAGTCAGCGTCAGCTTCGTCAATTGCTCCACATCGCGGTTTTCCTTCTCCAGCTTCAGCTCCAGCCGGGGAATCTGACTTTGCACCTCTCGGATGCGGGCCTGCATATCGGTTAACCGGCGTTCGTACTTCAACTTTTTTTGCCGTTTCTCATTCGCTTCGTCCAGTTTCCGGTTCAACGTTTCCCACACGGGCATTCCCTCCCAGATTCGGTTTCTTCTATTTACGAAAGAAGCCCCGCTTTGTTTCAGTCCATACGAAAACAGTTAATCGTCAGGTGCGATGAGTATGAAAGGCGGGTGACCGGGCCTGCTTTCTGGTACCGGAACGAATATCGCCCATGCTCCCGGGAAAGGCTAACGTTCGAGCAGAAAGGAGGAACACGATGGATAAGCGGGAACAGGCCGTACTGCAAGATGTCGGCGAAGATTTGGAAGCCCACGAACGCCCAGGCTTAAGGCAAGACGACGAACTTGATGAGACCGACACCGAACAGGACGGGAGAATTAATATCGAGCCGGATAGTGCCGCTTTTTAGCCCTCCTATAGCCAAAAACGCCCCTATCCGGTTCCGGAAACAAGGGGCGTTTTGTGTTATGTGTTCAGTTCTTTATCGATTGGCTGTTTTAAGCCGTCCTGGTAAAAATCGAGCATCAGCTTGCCGCTTGTGCTTTTCACCGCATAGAAAACATCCGATATCCGCTTATTCTTATGCTCCAATTCAGACTCCAGCCACTTACGCGAGACGCCGTGTTCGTTCAGATTCCGTTCGATTAGTTGACCGTCCATAATGAGTTCGATCGGGAAGTTTGTCGGAGCCTTCGGCGTAATATGCAAATCTTTTTTGGTGATGGTCCGATAGTCGTGCTTTTTGAGTACCGACAGCTTGCCGTTATCCTCCAGCACCGCATACTCAACTTCATGGAGATCGAACACATCCTTTTCGCGCAGCGATTGAATAAGCGAATCCAGTGAATATTTCACTTTTTTCATATTGCCCTCTAATAGTTTCCCTCCCTCGATCAGAACCGTCGGTGAGCCTGTGATCCATTTCCGCACTTTTCTGCTTTTGATGGATACTACCGCGATCACAAAGGAAGTCGTCGTAAACACGGCAAGAGAAAGCACCAGATACGAAGACTCGATCTTGGGATTAAACGCCAGATTGGCGGCGATAGCTCCCAAAGTAATACCGGTAACAAAATCGTGAAACGTCATATTGGACAGTACTTGTTTGCCAAGAATACGCGCGATTACGAGCAGCATTATGAACGCAATCATGGTACGAAAAAAAATATGCATATATTCGGCCACGAGCTGATGTCTCCTTGGATTGGAAGTCGGTTCCTTGGCATAGTATGCTTCCTTTGGACAATCCTTAACCGGAAATTGCCGGATTAATAAGTTTTTGGCTTGAAGGTGACAGCCTGCCTCCCTGCCGGAAGCCGTTAGCCAAAATGTCTGTTGGAGCAGCTCTCGTGACCCGGTCGCAACCCAGGCTAGCTTCCCGATCGGTTTAACGAAATTAAGTAGTTGTACTTGTCCGCATGCTTCATTTCGTCCAATATAATGCCGAAGACGGTATCCTTGTAAATACCGGCAGGCAGGCCAAACCAAATCTTCCGGTATTTTTCGACCGCAGCCAGCTCGCCGTTAAGCGCTCTTTCCAACCCTTCGACATATGATTCAACTTTCATGTAAGCTTCGTTGCTGATACCGGTTACCAGTTGGCCGGTTAGAGCCATGTACATATCCCGGAACATCTGGTTATGTGTCCGTTCGTCGTTGCGGATTCCTTCGATTATCGCCGCTTGCTGCCGATTCGGGGCAAGCTGGATCAGTTCGTCGTAGAACAACTCGTCGTTTCGTTCTCCTTGAACGGCCTCCTTGATCAGGTTCAGCGCCTGCTGCATCGTTGTAGCCCAAACCGGTATGAAATCAGCACGAACCCAATATGGAGATATCCAGTACATGGGATTCTCCTCCCTTCCAATCATCTACTGTTACCGTATGCGCATATGCCCAATGGAGTTCCCGTATCCAGAAAAAACCCGCCCGGAGCACAAGCTGTCGATATAGACAGATAAACAAAAAATCGCCCTCTCGATAAAGAGAAAGCGATTTTTCAGCATCATTTTACAAAAAGCATCGCGGTTTATCGTTCGCCGCCCCCATTTCCCGGGAAATGGACCTACTTTTTGGTCGTATGCACGATTAATTTGTAGCCCAGACCGCGAATCGAATCGATTTGCACCGTTTCCTGGTTCATCTCAAGCTTTTTGCGCAGCGAGCTCACATGGACGTCAACCGTACGCTGTCCGCCGACATAATCGAATCCCCAGACGATATTCATCAGATCGTCTCTCGTCACTACGACGCCCGGCCGCTGCACCAAATAAAGCAGCACCTCGAACTCCTTCGGACGCAGCTGGATTTGCTCGCCGTTCAGGACGACCTCGTATTTCTCGGGATAAATTCTCAGATCGGCGATCTGAATCACTTTATCCGTTCCCGGTTCCTCGACGGCAAACGTGTCTTCCGTCCCAGTCCGGCGCATGACGGCCGATACCCTTGCGAGCAGCTCGGCCACCCCGAACGGCTTCGTAATGTAATCGTCAGCGCCGGCCTTGAGGCCCTGTACCACTTCTTCCTCGGCGTTCCTTGCCGTCAGTATGATCACCGGCGTCTTCACGCCCTTTTGCCGCAGCTTGGCAAGCACTTCAAAACCGTTCATCCCAGGCAGCATAATATCGAGAATAATCAAATCGAACGATTCCTGAAGCGCGGTCTGCAGCCCTTCCCCGCCATGGTCGACCACCTTCGTCTGGTAGCCTTCCTGCGACAAGTTGTACGACAGCAGCCGGGCCAAGGTCGGTTCGTCTTCGACAACCAAAATGTTTTTCGGCATGGAGCCCCCCTGCGAAACATTGCATAAATAGATTCATCTTCTCCCTGAACCGGAGAATGGTTTACGATAATAAAATCTTACCACAAAATTTCACGTTTGACTAAACTCCGATAAAGAACAGGAGCGAAGCAGACAGTCCTGCAACAGAATCGGCGCCATTTCTCTATTTTCCACGCTTCCCCCGCCCAGTACCTGCCGCCTCACCCGCCCGCTCCCCGCCTGATCCCGAACCTTCTATTGCTGAATGACCGGCAGTTCCAAAATAAATCTCGACCCGAGCCCCAGCTCGCTCTCCACGCGGATCGTGCCTTTATGCAGCTCGACCAGATGCTTCACGATCGACAACCCGAGCCCGGTGCCTCCGGAGCTGCGCGACCTCGCTTTATCGACCCGGTAAAACCGTTCGAAGATGCGCGGCAAATCTTTTTTCGGTATGCCGATTCCGGTATCGGAGATGACGATCCGTATTTTCTCCGCCTCGTCTTCCGCGTCCGCCTCCACCGTCTCTACCGATACCTTCACCTTGCCGCCGTCCGGCGTATAGTTGATCCCGTTGGAAAGCAGGTTGATCATAATTTGCCGCAGCCGGTCTTCGTCGGCCTCCATGTAGATGTCCTCATCCACCTTCATCTCCAGCCCGATCTGCTTCGGGTCAGCCGCCGGACGCATCATATCCAGCGTTTTGCCGACAAAGCTATGCAGATGAACGGGAGAAAATTGCAGCTGCGCCCGCTTCGATTCGATTTTGGAGAGCTCCAGAATATCGCCGATCAGCCGGTTCAGCCGCTCGCTCTCATCGTATATAATTTGCAGAAACGATTTGGCGGTATCCGCATCATTCATCGCCCCGGCAAGCAGCGTCTCGGCAAACCCCTTCACGGCGGCCACCGGCGTCTTCAGCTCATGGGAGACGTTCGCCACAAACTCGCTGCGCACCCGCTCCAGCCGGCGGAACGCGGTAATATCGTGCAGAACAATAACCAGCCCGAGCCAATCGTCGTCGACACTCTGCATCGGCACCAGATTCACCTCGAGAATTCGTTCCTCCGGGAAATAAAACAAAATCTCATCGCGAATCCGCTCGTTGCGTTCGATGCACTCCTTAATCATCTGCACAAGCTCGTACGGCTGATTGGCGCTGTCGAACCTTTTGCCGATAAAATCTTTGGACGAGTAGCCAAGTATCTCTTCTGCGGAACGATTGACCAGCACGATCCTGCCTTCGGCGTCGATCATGACGACCCCGCTCACCATATTGTCCAGCACGCTGGACAGCCGGCTTTCATTCTCGAGGATGCGGTGCATTTGCAGTTGCAGACTGTCCGCCATCGTATTGATCGCCTGGCCAAGCTGACCGATCTCGTCCCGGTTGCGCAAGTAAACGCGCGATTTGTAGTTCAGATTCGATATTTGCCGCGCTACCCGTGTAATCCGCTCGATCGGCCGGGTCAGCTGGTGCGCTACCCGAAAGCTGATCAGCCCGGCGATGACGAACACGACGAGCAATCCGCCGATGAGTCCCCACCACAGGTTGCTAATGGTCGATTCGATCACTTCAAGCCCCATCGACAGCCGGATAAATCCTACGGTGTCCGCCCCGTTGCGCACCGACATCGCGACGTACAACATGTTCTGGCCGGTCGATTCGCTGCGCCGCTCCGAGTAACCGGCTCCGGACTGTTGCGCTTGACGGATTTCTTCGCGCGACAAGTGATTGTCCATCTGCTTCGAGTCTAGGTCGGAATCGCCCAGCACGACTCCGTCGGCCGAGATGAACGTCACGCGCGAGTCGGCCGACTCTTTCAAATATACCGCTCTCTCGGTAAAATAATCGCTGTTGCGGCGTTCAAACTGCTGAATGCTTCCTTCCGCCGTAGCGATAATAATTTGAATCTCGCGCTTCATGCCGTCCTGAAGGGCTTTCATATGCGACCTCTCCAGCATAAATGCTACAAATACCGCAGCAGCCAGCACGGAGCAGCCGATCAGAACCACAAACAGAAGCGTCAGCCGCGTTCTGAACTTTTTCATGGACAGTTATTCGCTCCTTTGCCAGTCTGCATTCCCCATCGTCCGCAAACAGCAGATCTTGTACCGGGACCCCGGCCTCTGCAATCCGGCACAGTTCTCCTCTATTATCCCCGAATTCCCGAAATCCGTAAGCGCGGCCTTCTACGCCCCAGGACTGCCGGCAGGGGCCAAGCTTAATCGGATATCTTAATTATATAAGCCGATTTAGTTCAACTTATATAGCGTAGTCCGCCCCTTCCGTTTTTTCCAGTAAAGATTTTGTAAACGTCCGACGGCAAAAGAAAAGCCCGGTATCGGATACCAGGGCCTTTCCCGTTCATACTGATCGTTCCGGCATAACGTTCGACTCGAACAATACCGGACCGTTATTTAAATACCGGCTCTTTAAAGTCAGCCAGCTTCTCCAGCGAGTTTTTGTCGACGTCCGCGTGCAGACTGTTGCCGTGCGAGTCCATCGTTACGATCGCAGCAAACCCTTCCACCTGCAAATGCCACATCGCTTCCGGGATGCCGAACTCCATGAAATGGACGCTGTCGACTTTCTTGATGCACTCCGCATAATACTGGGCCGCTCCGCCGATCGCATTCAAGTAGACCGCTCCGTGCTCTTGAAGCGCAGCGAGCGTTTTCGGTCCCATGCCGCCTTTGCCGATTACGGCGCGAAGCCCGAACTTTTTCAAAATATCGCCCTGGTACGGCTCTTCCCGGATACTCGTCGTCGGTCCGGCCGCTTTGACATGCCATTCCCCGCTCTCGTCCTTGGCCATAACCGGTCCGCAGTGGTAGATAACATGTCCGTCGAGATCGACCGGAGCGTCATGATCCATCAAATATTTGTGAAGCGCGTCCCGGCCGGTATGCATCAGGCCGTTGATGACGACAACGTCGCCAACCTGGAGCTGGCGAATCTGCTCTTCAGTGATCGGCGCCTGCAGCACCACCTCGCGGCGTCCTTCTCCACCTGTCTTCGTCTTGTCCGCCGGATCGGCCATCGCAACGTTGCTGCCGCCCTCATACACCCAGTCCTTGATCTCGCCTGTCGCCGCATCGAGCAACACGCCTTGACGACGGAACGCCCAGCAGTTGTAAGCAACCGATACGAAAAAGCTCGCCGGCAGCCTGTCCATCACGCCTACTTTGCATCCGAGCAGCGTCACTTGGCCTCCGAAGCCCATCGTGCCAATGCCGAGCTTGTTGGCGTTCGCCAAGACATACTCCTCCAGCTTCTGCAGGTCGGCGTTCGGGTTGACGTCGTCCACTGCGCGGAACAGCTGATGCTTGGCCAGCTCGTAACCCGTCGTGCGGTCGCCGCCGATGCCTACACCGATAAAGCCGGCGCTGCAGCCTTGTCCCTGTGCCTGATAGATGGCGTGCATGATACATTTGCGGATGCCGTCCAGGTCGCGGCCGGCTTTGCCTACGCCTTCGAGTTCGGCCGGCAGGCTGTATTGAATGTTTTTGTTCTCGCAGCCGCCGCCTTTCAGAATAAGCCGCACATCGACGTCGTCTTTTTCCCACTGCTCGAAATGAACGACGGGAACGCCCGGACCGATGTTGTCGCCACTGTTCGCACCGGTCAGCGAGTCGACCGAATTCGGGCGAAGCTTGCTGTCCTTCGTCGCCTGGCGGACCGCTTCAATGATGCTCTTCTTCATTTCGATCTGGTTTGCTCCGACCGGGCAATGTATAATAAAAGTCGGCATGCCGGTATCCTGGCAGATGGGCGACACGTTGCATTCCGCCATCGTAATGTTCTCGGAAATCGTCGATAACGACAGAGCCGCTCGCGTCCCTTCGTCCTCGCTCTCCTGGGCGCGCTGAATCGCGCGGCGTGCGTCGGCCGGCAAATTGGTAGAAGTTTCTACGATCAGCTTATAAATGCTTTCCTTAAAATGTTGCATGAAACATGCTGCTCCTTTCGGCCGTCTAAAAGTATGGGATGATGGGTGAATCGTATATAACCTGATCATACCAGATGAAGCCAAACGTTTACAACGGTATCGACTCCCATGCCTAAAGGCAAAGGCAGCTCGGATCATCGAGGCTTGCAACCTCGTCTCTCCTTGAAGAGTTTTCGACGCGGAAGGATAAGGAAAGGAATGCAGCCCAACCATTGTGAATCCGTGACGCTTCTTGGCAGAGAGAAGAAGCTCGCAAACCGTCTATCATCCGGAACCGGACAAGTTCCGGCACAAGGAGTCCAACCCGCTATGAATCGAACCAAACTGTTAATCCGTACCCTGATATTTTTCGTCGCCGGAATCGCACTGCTCATGCCGGTCCTTGGCGTCTCTAAGGGCAAGACGATGTACGCCGAACAGGTGGCTGTCCTGATGTATCATCACATCTATAATGAAGACGAAAGCTCCGGCACGATTACGACAGACCTGTTCGAGGAGCAGCTCGTTTATTTGCGGGAACACGGCTACACGTTCATCTCGCTGCAGCAGTTTCTGGCCTTTATGGAAGGCGCCGCCGTCCCCGACAATGCCGTGCTCGTTACATTCGACGACGGATACGAGAGCGTGTATGCGAACGCTTATCCGATCTTGACCCGGATGGGAATCCCGGCCGCGAACTTTATCATTACGAACAAACACGACAACCCGCGCGAGCATACGCCAACCTTCATGACCCCGGACGAGATCCGGACGATGACGACGGCGATGCCGGGCATTATAAGCGCGCAATGCCATACGGAAGGGATGCATGACAATCCCGACGCGCCGTTTATGGTCACCCGCCTGCCTACCCCGGACGGAGGAAAGGAGACGGAAGAACAGTACCGGCAAAGAATCGTGTCCGACACCCGGGCATGCATCCAAAGGTTAACGCCGCTCGGTCCGGAGAAGGTCAATACGCTCGCGTACCCGTACGGCGTGTACGATAAGATCTCCTCCGAGCTTCTGAGAGAAGCCGGCATCGAGTACGCCTTCACGATCGTGCCCGAGATGGCGACCCGAAGCGTGAACAAGATGCAGATCCCGCGTATCAATGCGGGCAGTCCGCATATTTCGCCGGAAGTGCTGCACCAGACGATCCAGCGGCGCATCGAAACGGTGATCCGATAACAAGCTGCCGCGGGACGCGACCAACCGGAGGTCCGTATGAGCCCGCGGCCTTTTAGTTGTTCAGCAGCGCCCGCAAGCGAGCCGGGAAGTCGGTGATGATGCCCGACACGCCCAACGCGATTAACTCCGCCATACGCGGAACTTTGTTCACCGTCCATGGATATACCCGGATGCCGAGCCGGTTCGCCTGTTCCATCCACTGCCGGTTGACCAGCTTGTGATGGGGATGCATCGAATACAGCTCCACCCCGTATTTGCGCGCGGCTTCCTCCGGCATGATCGGCTTTTTGTCGACCAACAGACCGATTCGGAGGCCAGGCTCCTCCTGCTTCATACGGGTTAACCCCCCATGGTGGAAAGAGGATACGAACACCCGTTGCAGCATACTCCGTTCGCGAAGGAGACGAAGCAGGCCGTCCCGAAGCTCCGGGCTGTCGATCTTTATCTCCACGTTCACGCCTACGGCCGGAGGAAGCAGGTCTAATACTTCCTCCAGCAGCGGCAGACGTTCCCCGGCGTACCTGTCGGAGTGCCACATCCCGGCATCGAGCTGCTTCAGCTCCCTTGTCAGCAACTCCGCGATCGCCCCTCTCCCCGTCGTCGTCCGGTTCACCTTCGCATCATGGCAAACCACGATGCTTCCGTCTTTGGACAGATGCACATCCAGTTCGACCGCATCCGCCCCTTGCTCCACGGCAAGCGCGAACGAGCCCAGCGTATTTTCCGGCGCCTCGCCGGCCGCTCCCCGATGGCCGACTATCGCGATTTGACGGTGCGTAGTTCTCATATTGTATCTGGCCTCCGCTATATGGGCTAATGCCGCTTGCTGGTTTTCCCAAAAACCGTCTTGTATAATGCAGATGAGGTGAAGCTGATGGAAAGTCATTTTCTCGCTTATTTATACCGTCTTCGCTACATCGAGCGATGGAGCCTGATGCGCAACGTCCATAAGGAAAACGTGGCCGAGCATTCGTTTCACGTCTCGCTGCTGACGCACGCCTTGTGCACGATCGCCAACGTCGTTTACGGCCGTCGTCTGCCGACGGAGAGAATCGTCACCGCAGCGCTGTTCCACGATACGACGGAAGTATTCACAGGCGATATCCCGACTCCGGTCAAACATCACAATCCCGTTATTTTGCGCAACTTCCGCGAAATTGAACAGCACGCGGCGAAGCGGCTCGTCAATATGGTCCCTCCGGAGCTCCAGCACGTATACGGTCCCTTGATCGAGGGCAAAAATACCGATCCGGAGCATGCCCGCTATATGAAAGGCGCCGATCTGCTGGACGCTTATCTGAAATGCGCCTCCGAGCTGTCGGCAGGCAATCGCGAATTCGCCGTAGCCAAAAAACAGATCGAGCAGTCGATCGACAAGCTCGATATGCCGGAGATCCGTTACTTTCTGCAGCACCTCGCCCCCAGCTTCGAGAAAACGCTCGACGAGCTTAACGAACCGGCTCCGTAACAAGGCCGGTGTGCAACAAGACGAAAACCGGACTTCCCTGGATAGGAAAGTCCGGTTGTTCGTATTGCGTTACTTCGGTCCAAGCATCATGGCCATCAGCAGCACGTAGCTGACCCCGTTGATCAGCGTGAACGTCCGCAGCTTGCGTACGGCGGCCGCCGTGGAGTCTCCGGCGATCAGCTTCTTGAACGGCTTCGAGGACATCCCCGTCATGGCGAACATCACAAGGACGAGTACGATCGCCATCACCATCCACCATACCGAATATTCGGCCTTGCTGACCATATACCCTCCGGACAAAAACGCCAGAATGAGAACGTACTGTCCGATCCGGTTGCCGCGGTGAAGCGCTACCGCGGTCGGACGATTAACCGCGCCTCCTGCCAAAAACGGAAGCAAAATGTAGAAAATGAGCGCAAGCGCGCAAATGACATGCACGACATACATCGCTTGATGCACGGCTGAACGGCCTCCTTCGATCTCTGCGTATAGCAGTTCGTTTCAAATGTAGTATATCGGAAAGGCTGTCCCGATACAAATCTTTCCGGACATTTGTCACGAACGTGTAACAAGTGCCTGCTGCCGAGATCGGGCTGTATGGCCGGTGCTTGCTTTTCAGACCGGCCTGCGCTTATGCCATATGAACGATCACATTGCCGTCTTCTACGGAGACGTCGTACCGTTCCACCGTTACGTCATACGTCTTCGTTCTCGTCGCCGGGTCGACGATCATGCAGCCCGACTTGATATCGAATTCCCAGAAATGCCACGGGCACCGGACTACCTCGCCCTCCCGCTCGTATACGAACTCGCCCGGCCTCGGAGAGGTGACGTAAGCTGATGTAATGCCTTCGCACAACGGCGCCCCCTGATGGGGACACAGATTGCGTATCGCATAGAACCGTCCGTCGATATTGTAGATCCCGATGCTGCGGCGGTTCAATTCAACGATCTTTCGCGTGCCGGGAAGGATCTCGGACACACGGCCTGCCAAGTAGCTGGGCATTAGTCGTTCCCTCCCTTTGCCGCGCCTCGCTGCGGCAATCCGTATAACTCCGCAGCATTTGTATAAAAGATGCGTTCCCAGAGCGGGTCCGGCATTTTCGGAAAGGCGAGCGCAGGTGAATCGAAGTCCCAATGAGGATAATCCGATGCGAACATTAAACACGGATCGGCATGAATCGCCTCCAGCATCGGCAAAAACATCTCCGGCTTGGCCGGCAGCTCGATCGGCTGCGACGTCACCCGCACATGCTCCCGGTAATATTCGCTCGGCAGCTTCTTTACCCACGGCGTATTGTGGCGCAGCGCCTTCCAATCCTGGTCCATTCGCCATAAGGCCGGAGCAATCCACATCATGCCCGCTTCGATCATGACGACCTTCAGCGTCGGAAACAATTCGAATACACCTTCATAGATAAAGCTCGCCAGATGGGTCATCATAATACCCGCACGGGCCAGCCTGTACTCGGCATAGTGTGAAACATAACCGGCTCCGGTCGGAGGAGGATTGATCCCGATTCCTTCCATACTGACATGGATCGCAAACGGCAAATTATGACGGACGCAAGCTTCGTAGATCGGATAATACCTCCTGTGTCCGTAAGGCTTCTCGGCTCCGTTCGAGACGATAACCTGGACAAATCCGGGATGCGAGGCGACGCGATTGATCTCTTTGGCCGACAGCTCGGAGTCCTGCTTCGGAATCATGATGGAAGCTTTCAGCCGGGGCTCCTTTGCAAGAACGTGCTCGATCGTATAGTCGTTGCACGCGGAGCACACGGCGGCCGCATAGTCCGTATCCGGTATCGTATTGATCCCGTAGTCCATGCCGGTGATGATCCCGTAGTCGATCTGATATTTATCCAGCAGGTTCGATCGAATATAATCGAGCGCGACCGTCTCGTCTCCCGGGGGCATTTTATGGTCCCGCATTGTGCCGTTTGTCCCTCCGTTGTTGTACATGCCAATTTGCCCAGGCACCCGCGGTCCCCAGGTCTCAATCTGTTCCCGGTAATACCGGGACATGTACGGCTTCAGCGCCTGGTATCCCCCGCGCAGAGGGGCCAGATGAAGGTCGCAGTCGATGATGGAGCGTTTCCTTTTCGGCTTGGTTCCAGTTCCAGTAAGAGGTTGAATCGGATGAATCGTTTCCATTGGTTTCTCTCCCCCGTGATCATCTATTTATTTATAGGTTTACTTGGCCATTTGCTCGGCGATCTTCTTGTTGATCCTCTCGTCCGCTTCCCGCAAGGCGGTATTGATATCCTTCGCATTCGTCGCGATATCGTGGAAGATCTGGGTAAATTCCGGGGCCGCGAGCGCCTGATACTTCGATAACGGCGCGATCGGCGCAGGCCGATCCGGGATCATCGCCTTCAGATGTTTATTGTGCATGTACGGCAAGTCTTTGCCGTATTCGCTCCAAATATCGGCGCCTTGCAGAGCCGGCGAATACCCGCGGCGGGCCAGATGTTTCTGGAATTCCTCGCTCGTGACGTAGGCCGCCACCTGAAACGCCGTCTCCTTATGCGTGCTGGTGACGGGAATCAGGAAGTATCCCGGCGACAGCTGCGGTCCAGCGTTAGGCGCCTCCTTGTAACGCGGATACGATACGATGTCCCATTCGAGATGAGGATCTTTATCGGCAAAATATCTCGTTCCGAGCGCGTTCGGTCCCAGCATCATCGCGAGCCGCTGCTCGCTGAACAGCTTGAGCTGCGTCGCGTAAGCGGAAGTCGTCGAATCGACCTCGTTGCCTGCAATCCGATAAAACTGCGTCAGCGTCTCGAACATCCGTCTCGGCTTCTCCGAGGCGAACATTCCCAGGTGCTTGACCGGATCGATAAACACGGGAGACAGCGGATCGCCGTTCGCGACCGCCCCGGGCGACATGCCCATCCCGTAATAGTGCACGCCGCTTTCGGTCCGGCTCATCTTCCTGGTCAATTCATATACATCGTCCCACGTCATGTCGTCCTTCGGGGCTGGCACGCCAAATCGCTCAAAAAGCGCTTTATTGTATATCAGATTGACAGAATCAACCGTTACCGGGAGCCCGTACATCCCGCCGCCCGCGATTTGCCTCATCGCCGCTACCGCGGTCGGCTCCAGACGCGACACATCGTATTTGTGAGTTTGAATCAGACCGGAGATATCGTACTGCAAGCCGTACTCCATCAAATAACTGTATATTTGGCCGTAAGCGTCATAAAAAATATCGATCGGCTGTTTGGATTCGACCAGCGATTTCAAGTTGACACTGTTCGAAGGGGCGATAAACTTCGGCGTTACATGAGGAAACTTTTCTTTGATTTTGTTCCCGAAGGCGCTCATAAAGCCATCGTTGTTCGTAATCGAACCGACGTGGAACCAGAATACGAGCTCCACCGGTTCGGTTGACGCGGCAGGCGCGGGCGCAGGAGCAGGCGATTCTCCCCCGCCGGTTCCCGAGCTTCCGCCGCCCCCATTCGTTCCCGTACCGGAACCGCCGGAGCAGCCGGACACGACGCCTATGCATATCGCAAGACTAAAACCTAACCATTGTCTCTTCTTTGTCTTCATGCGAAATCCCCCTTGTGATCCGGTTCACTCTACGGCGATATCCAGCTTGGTCCATGATTCCGGCACGGCAACGATCACGTACCGGTTCGGCACCGATCCGCCCGATCCGCCGCCGGTTACGGTATCCAGCGCGAGATCGATGTCGATCGCGGGCGCTGTCCCGGCAGGCGCCTGCGAAAGCAGCGTCTTGGCTATATAGTCGGTGGCCGCTCCGCCGGCCGCATCGGTATACCGGTATACCGAGAAGAGGGCGGTCTTTCTGTAGGCGGCCGATCCTCCCGGCAGCGGGTTGGCGGTTATCCGGACGAGCGCATTCAACTGGCCGTCGAAGGTCGGTATTTTGACATATTTCTTGGACGACCCGGTCTGAATGGTCCCTAGCCACTTTTGGTTATCGGCCAAGAACACTTTCGCTCCGGTGAAGCAATTGATTAGAGGCAACACATCGTCGCCGGTATTGTGTACGGCGGTCACCTCGGTTCCGGCAGCCGTCACCTCGATGAAATAATTTGCCGTATTGCCTCTCCACTTGCAGTTATCGACCATGAGCCTTCCACTCGTCCCTCCGACCCGTATCGCGTACCCGCCCTTCAGGTTGCGGAACAGGCAGGAGGACACGGTTACGTCGTTGTTGCCCATGCTGATTCCTTTGGAGGTCGTGCCTTGGACGAACTCGTGATGCGTCTTGTTGCCATCGAAGATGCAGTCGGAGATGACAACGGCATTATTCGCCGATGTGCCGAGCGAGACGACACCGTAGCCGTACAGGTTGCGGAACGCGCAGTCCGAGATAGCCACATCCGTATCGCTGACGTTATAAAATATAATCGCTCCCGAATAAGTCGCGTACTGCCCGTTAGCCGTAAAATTGCAGTTGCGGATCGATACGTTTTTGATGCTGCCTCCATCCGTCGGCGCCCGAAGCTCAATGTCCTGAAAGGAATTAAAGGCGAAGTTGCAATCCGAGATGATCGTGTCATACGTCGACCCGGTCACCCGGATACTGATCTTGTTCCAGAAAAACGAACATGCGGTGATTACGTTCCGCTGGCCCCGGTCCGGCAGCACCATGCCGATCTGGCACATATCGACCGTCAGATTGTAAGCTTGCAGATCGCCGGCGGCTCCCGCGACGCCGATCCCGGCCGCCGTGATGAACAGGTTGAACAAACTGATCCCCGCCGTCGTACCGCAATCGAAAACGGCTGATACGGTAGAACCGCCTTCTGTAGACAGATCCGATATGCTCGGAGCCAACCCGCCCGAATCGACCTGCATTACACCGCCGATGACCGCGCGACCCATCAGAAAGGTAGGCTCGGTTCTGCTTGTTACCGGTATCAAGATCCGCACCGAGCCGATTCCGTCTCCTTTCAGATGCTGGCCTTTGCGCACATATACCGTTCCGGCTATCAGATAATCGCCCGCAGGGACGAATACGGTTCTTTTGAGAGGCGTATTGTTCCCTCCCGTGTGCTCCTCGCTGGCGAGAAGTGCCAGGTTAAACGCAGCGGTGTCGTCATCGGCCGGCATCGTGTAGGCGCTGTCCTGATAATATTGCCCGTTGGCCGGGTTCCGGTATTTGGCGTTTCCCTTCGCCCCGAACTCCTTCACATTGAATAGCCAGTCTGTCTTCAGATTCACGCCCAGCAAAGCTTCCTGGACCGTTTCCGAGGCGGCCTCTTCGGCTACTTGCCGAATAAACGGCTCACAGCTGCTGCAATCGTCCGGCTCCCCATAGACGCTGCGGGTGACATCGCCTTCCTGGCGAGCCATACTTACAGAGGCGCCCAGCAGCGTTCCCGTTACGGCGACGGTGCCGGCGGCCCCTAACGTTAACAGTCTTCTTCGGCTAATCCGGACTTCGGACGACCTGTCTTCCGGCAGGCTTTCGCTTTTCTGCTCGTTCTCCCGTTTTTGCCGCATCCCATCACTCCTTATCGTCCACCTGTAAACGCTGATCTTGCAGCTTCCGTCTGACTGGCACTTTCTGCGGAGGATTGTATGCGCATACATCGAGATCTCGCTTTAATCATACCTCCACAAAATTTGAAGCGAAATACACGCAGTTTAGTTATTTCTGACACTTTTTTTGGTCTTGACGCTGGACCTGACGGTTCGTTATGGTAATCTCGAGGGATCGTGAAACGGGCAGCTGCAGCCGCCGAGGGGGGAGTGCAGATTGGGAAGTGCGATGCTGGAAGTGAAAACGTATACATGCGCTGGGCCTCAGCCCGGATTTATCAAAGGCGATGAAACCCATCACAATTATGTATTGATCGGTGCGGAAATGGGGGCGTTCGACTATGGAATCGGGACGTTTCACGGCCGGGCTTCCTTCGGAGACCTCGTGTTTTGCCCTCCCGGCACTGTTTTCAGACGTCAATCGCTCGGGGACATCTCCTTTCACGTCTTCCAATTCACCGCGCTGTCAGGAGCAGATGGAGCCCTCTCCGAGCTTCCTGTTGGGAATGTGTCGATCGGCGACGTTAATCGGCTTTCTTCCACTTACTCCTACTTGCGCAAAAGCTGGGTCGCATACGGCGGCGGCTCCGGAATGATTCATTACGCCAGCCATATGCTGCTGGATTTGCTGTACTTGTGCGAAGAGGAACGAAAGCAGGCGCTCCATCGCAAAAAAACGACTGACCCGCTGATGAAGCAGGCGGCAAGTTATATTCACCGGCAGCTGGCCGGAGAAATCCGCATGCAGCACATCGCCGGGTGTCTCGGCATTAAGCCGTCTGAGCTGACCCGACGATTCCGGCTGGCATACGGCTGTACCCCGGTTGAGTATGCGACGCGGCTTCGTCTGGAGGAAGCGAAACGGCTGCTGCGCGAGACGAACGATACGCTCGAGGCGATCGCCTCCCGCTGCGGATACGAGAACGGCTCTTACTTGTGCAGGGTGTTCCGCGCGAAAGTCGGCATGACGCCTTCCGCGTTCCGGCACGACCATCAAATCTAGTTGGGCTTGCGTACTTATCAAGAACATCTATACGAGAGCTTTTTTGAGGGCGGCCGTTCCTGTACCAGCAGCAGCTTTTCTCCGGTATGCGAACCATGCCCGTTTTGGTTGAAAGATACGAAGAGGTATCGGCTTTGTGTTAGAGTCGTGTTGGGCCGTGTTGGGCCGTGTTGGAGCGGTGTTGGCCCAAGTTGGGGCTAAGTTGGCTCGGAGCTAAAGCGAAGCTGGGGCGAAGTTGGATCAGAAGTTGGTTCGGAGCTGGCTTAGAACTGGCTCAGTAACCAATAGCAGTCTTTTGCACCCTCTATTTTCGGTCTTTTCGATTAATCGAAACAAATAAAAGCGGTTTGCACCCCTTATATCCACCACCTGAACGGATCTGCACCCTTTCAGCCGATTTTAGCCGTCTCAAACCGCTCTTATTTTCCCGTCCAAGCCGGTTTCGGACCAAATAAAGGGTACAAACCACCCCTATTCGCTCCTCCCTGCCCGAAAAGCAGGGGATGCACAAGTCTCCCCCATAAATATGGGGCTGTCTCACACCATTATTTGCTTGATTTTGCTGAGCCTTACTTGGACCCAATTTTCCACAAGAAAAAGGACCTCCGCCTCCACGTTTCTGTGGAAGCTGAGGTCCTTTTGTCGGATGTCGAGGTCCTTTTGTTTGTAAATCCGGACGTTCCCCTGTCAGGCAGGCGGATATTTTTAGAGCAGCCCCTTCCTTCGGGGTCCCGCCAAAAATTAACCGTTCACGATCGCGATTACGCTTCGTACCGATTGCGCGGACTTATCCATCGCCGCTTTCTCTTCGTCGGTCAGCTCGAGCTCGATCACTTTCTCGATGCCGTCGCCGCCGAGAACCGTCTGCACGCCCATGAACAGGTCGTTGTAACCATACTCGCCCTGCAGCAAAGCGATGGCAGGCACAATGCGCTTCTTGTCCTTCAAAATCGCTTCCGTCATCTGGACGAGCGAAGCCGCCGGAGCGTAATACGCGCTGCCGTTGCCGAGCAGGTTGACGATCTCGCCACCTCCTGTGCGCGTCCGCTGTACGATCGCATCGATGCGCTCCTTAGAGATCAGCTTTTCGATCGGAATGCCGCCGACGCTCGAGTAACGGACGAGCGGAACCATATCGTCGCCGTGGCCGCCGAGAACGACGCCGCGGACGTCTTCAACCGACACGTTCAGCTCTTGGGCGATGAACGTGTTGTAACGGGCCGTGTCGAGCACACCGGATTGGCCGATAACGCGGTTTCTCGGGAAGCCGAGCGCCTGGTAAGCGACATATGTCATAGCGTCTACCGGGTTGCTCAAAATGATCACGTAGGAATCCGGGCAATATTTTTTAACGTTTTCGCACACGGATTTGACGATGCCGGCGTTCGTATTCACGAGATCGTCGCGGCTCATGCCCGGCTTGCGGGCTATGCCGGCAGTGATGATCACCACGTCGGAGCCTGCCGTATCCTCATAGTTGGCGGTACCGACGATGTTGCTGTCAAACCCTTGCACCGGGCTCGATTCGAGCATATCCAGCGCTTTGCCTTTGGTCGGATTTTCGAGCTGCGGGATATCGAGCAATACAACGTCGCCAAGTTCTTTTTGTCCGAGCAGGAACGCGGTAGTCGCCCCTGTGAAGCCTGCACCTACAACGGTAATCTTTTTACGCTTGATCGCCATAATAAAGAATCCTCCTTGGTTCGGGTCTTTACAGGATCATTGTAGACAAATTGACGCCATTTAAAGCAAAATAGCGGAATTTAAATTCCGCTATTTTACAACTCGTATTAGTCCATGTTTTTGATAACAAGGTTAGCGAATTCGGAGCATTTAACTTCCGTTGCGCCTTCCATCAGACGTGCGAAGTCATACGTTACCGTTTTGTCGGCGATCGACTTCTCCAGCCCTTTGTAGATCAGGTCAGCCGCTTCCAGCCAGCCCAGATGCTCCAGCATCATAACGCCGGACAGCGTAACCGAACCCGGGTTCACGACGTCGAGACCCGCGTATTTCGGAGCTGTACCGTGAGTAGCTTCGAAGATCGCATGGTGCGTCACATAGTTGATGTTCGCTCCCGGAGCAATCCCGATGCCGCCAACTTGAGCTGCGAGCGCGTCGGACAAGTAGTCGCCGTTCAGGTTCAGCGTCGCGATGACGTCGAAGTCGGTCGGACGAGTCAATACTTGCTGCAGGGCGATGTCGGCAATTGCGTCTTTTACGATGACTTTGCCGGCTGCTTCCGCATCTTTTTGAGCTTTGTTAGCCGCTTCCGCGCCTTGCTCTTCTTTGATGCGGTCATATTGCGCCCAAGTGAATACTTTGTCTCCGTATTCGCGCTCTGCAAGCTCATAGCCCCAGTTTTTAAACGCGCCTTCGGTGAACTTCATGATGTTGCCTTTATGAACAAGCGTAAGGCTCTTGCGGCCATGCTTGATCGTGTATTCGATAGCGGCGCGAACGAGACGCTCCGAACCTTCTTTGGAAACCGGTTTTACGCCGATGCCGGAAGTTTCAGGGAAGCGGATTTTCTTAACGCCCATTTCGTTTTGCAAAAACTCAAGCACTTTCTTCACTTCGGCCGAACCTTCTTGCCACTCGACGCCAGCGTAGATGTCCTCTGTGTTCTCGCGGAAAATAACCATATCGACAAGCTCCGGACGTTTAACCGGGGAAGGCACGCCCTTGAAGTAACGAACAGGACGCAAGCAGACGTACAGGTCGAGCTCTTGACGAAGAGCCACGTTCAGCGAGCGGATGCCGCCGCCTACCGGAGTCGTCAAAGGACCTTTGATCGCTACGATATATTCGCGGATTGCTTCCAGCGTATCGTTAGGCAGCCAGCTGTTGTAGTTGTTGAACGCTTTTTCGCCGGCGAACACTTCGTACCAAGCGATTTTTTTCTCGCCTTTGTAAGCTTTCTCAACAGCTGCGTCGAGAACGCGTTTGGATGCTGCCCAAATGTCCGGCCCCGTGCCGTCGCCTTCGATGAACGGGATGATCGGATTATTAGGGACTACCAGTTTACCGTCAACGATCGACAGTTTCTCGCCTTCGGTCGGCGCTGCGTAATGTTCGAATTGAGCCATGGGAAACCTCCTGAGATAATAGTAGTATATGGGAAAACGCCAGCGTAAGGGCGTTCATGCCCGCAAAAGAACGGGAGTCGCAGACCTGTGCAAATGTGAATCCCTCATATGCACGAGAAAATCACACCCAGTGTGAATCCCTCATTGTGTGAGAGAATCACACCCAGTGTGAATCCCTCATATGCACGAGAAAATCACACCCAATGTGAATCCCTCATTGTGTGAGAGAATCACACCCAGTCCGTAACACCCCGCTCGCGGCAAAATCTGAATCCATCCATGCCGCCGATACCCCAAGTGTACCACACTTGGGGGACAACTACGAATTGGGGAACGGCCTCAAGAGCAGAGGAACACTCCGGATTCGCTTAACGGCTTTCGATCGGAACGTATTTCTGATTGACCGGACCGGTGTACTCGGCGCGCGGACGAATCAGACGATTATTTTCGTATTGCTCCAAAATGTGAGCGGTCCATCCGGATACGCGGCTGATCGCGAAAATCGGCGTAAACAAGTCGCGCGGAATTTCAAGGGACGTGTATACCGATGCGGAATAAAAGTCGACGTTCGGCTTCAACCCTTTTTGACCGGTTACGAGCTCTTCGATTTTGATCGACATGTCGTACCAGTTCATGTTGTTCGTAATTTTGCCGAGCTCACGGGACATCTTCTGCAAATGTTTCGCACGAGGGTCGCCGTTTTTGTAGACACGGTGGCCAAAGCCCATAATCTTCTCTTTGTTCGCCAGCTTGTTGTTGATGTAAGCTTCGACGTCAGAGCTTGTACCAATCTCCTCCAGCATTGCCATAACGGCCTCGTTAGCGCCGCCGTGCAGCGGTCCTTTCAAAGCGCCTATCGCGGAAGTGACGCCGGAATAAATGTCGGACAGCGTAGCTACCGTGACGCGAGCGGCGAACGTCGACGCGTTCAGCTCGTGGTCGGCGTGCAGGACGAGAGCTTTGTCGAGCGCTTCGACTGCAATCGGCTCCGGATCGTTGCCTGTTAGCATGTACAAGAAATTATAGCTCACCGATACTCCCGCTTTCGGGGCGATCGGCTCCTTGCCTTCACGAATACGTGCGAACGCCGCGACGATGGTCGGAAGCTGCGCCTGCAGACGAATCGCTTTGCGCAAATTCGCCGCTGGGCTCATGTCGTTCGCTTCCTCGTCGTAAAGCGCCAATGCGGAAACCGCCGAACGGAGGGCTGCCATTGAATTCGTATTTTTCGGATACAGCTTCAATTGCTGGATAACGGAATCGGCTACCGGCGCGCTAGCGCTCAGATCGGCGTGAAGCTGCTCCAGTTCTGATTTGTTAGGCAGCTTGCCGTACCAAAGCAAATATACGACTTCTTCAAAAGAAGCATGCTCGGCCAAGTCGTCAATATCGATCCCCCGGTACGTGAGTACGCCGTCGATAATCGAGCTGATCGAGGACGTCGTCGCTACGATACCCTCAAGACCTTTGGTTGCTGTCATCTTATTTCGCTCCTTTTCGGTATCGATTTATAGAGGTTGTTCAAAAAGTCCACTTTTGATCACGAAGCAGATACAGGAAGCCTGCTCGACATCGAATATGGAATTCAGCCGGAACTTCCGGTGCTCACGAAAGCTTACACTACGCTCCGCTCCTCATTTCCTAGCTTCATCCCATCTTCTCGGTGCTGAAAATCGGACTTTTTGAACTCGCACTTATAAATATAGGTGATAAAAATCGCGGACATGGAAAACTATCAAGTAATATAATAAATGATTTGGGTCGATAAAGAAACAAAACGGGGATAAAACTTCATTATCGGCGTTATAAACATGTGCTATCTCCGGATTGCTTCACATTCGAACAGGATACATCCTATCACCTGCCGGGCTAGAGTATGGTTCATAATATTTTAATCACACGGCAGTCCATTAAATCATGCCAAGTCCATGATGTGGGTAAAATGTGAGATAAGGTATTCAGCGCAGTCAACTATTTTTTGATAAAATAGTTCTATATCTCGCAACCGGGAGGCGCACACCTATACCATGAGAAGCGAACGCGTAGGCATCATCGATATCGGATCCAACTCGGTCCGCCTCGTCCTGTACGAGCGGGTCGGGGAAGAAGCATACAGAGCGATTGACGAAAGCAAGGAATCGGCGCGTCTCAGCGCTGCCATTCTCCCCGACGGCTCGATCGCGCAAGCAGACATCGAGCGGCTTGCCCGCATTTTGAAAGAATTCCGCATGCTGTGTCACGTCCATGCCGCGGAGACGGTGCGCGCTGTGGCGACAGCCGCGATCCGCAACGCCACCAACGGCCGCCAGGCCGCTGAGCAGCTCCACCTGCTGACCGGTATCCCGATCGAAATCTTGTCCGGCGAAGAGGAAGCCCGTCTCGGATTTATCGGCATGATCAATTCGATTGACGTCAAGGACGGATTTCTGATCGACATCGGCGGCGGCAGCACCGAAATCTCGCTGTTCCGCAACCGGACGCTGATCCGGAGCGTCTCCCTTCCGTTCGGCGCCGTGAACACGGCCAAAACCTATACGGATCAGGGCAATGCCAGCAAGGACGACCTGAAGCGCATCCGTGATATGGTGCTCGCTTCGGTCAAGGATGAGAAATGGCTGTCCGGCCATCCCGACCTGCCGCTGATCGGCTTGGGCGGAACGATTCGTTCCTTGTGTAAAATCGATCAAAAGAAGAAAAAATATGCGTTCACGCAATCCCATATGTACGAGATCGGCAAAGAAGGCATGAATGAACTGTCGGATTGGCTTTCCTCGCTTGACGTGCAGCAGCGGACCAAGGTGGAAGGGCTGTCCGGCGACCGCGCCGACATTATCGTGCCCGGATTGATCATCCTGCATACTTTGTTCTCGCACATCCGGGCCAGCCGCTGCATCGTCAGCGGGGCGGGCCTTCGCGACGGGGTGTTTTACGAGACCGCTTTTCCCGACAAACCGGTCGTAGCGGACGTGCTGGCCGATAGCGTCGGCAACCTGCTCGCTTTGCACCCTGCCGTATTCCGTCCCCATGTCGAGCAGGTCGCCAGGCTGGCTGCCAAACTGTTCGAGGATTTGTCGCTGGAAACCGTCTTCGGCCGCAGAGCGCTGGACCTGCTGCAAACCGCGGCCATGCTGTACCGGATCGGCGTTACGGTTCACTTCTATAACTACAACAAGCATACGTTTTACTTGATGGTCCATTCCCGGCTCGACGGCTTGTCCCACCGGGAGACGGTGCTGTGCGCGCTGATCGCCTCCTACAAGTCCAAAAGCAAGGCGCGCAGCATGATGCTGCCCTACAAAGATCTGCTCGGCGATACCGACGCGGACCTCGTCTACCGGCTCGGCTCGCTGCTCCAGCTTGCGATCTCGCTCGACCGGAGCGAGACCCAGCCGCTTCAGGAGATCCGCGCGAACGTCGTCAAGCAGGACCTGGCTATTAGCTGGACGAGCCGTCATGACCCCGCGATCGAACTCAGGGAAGTGGAGCGCGCCGCCGGCGAATTCAAGAAAGGCTGGGGGCTGCGGATTAGAATGACGCCTGCCACTTTTTCCAGGTGACGATATCTAAAGCTTCGAACTGGCTGCGGAACGGGGTCATCGTCTCATTCGGCTCCCTTTCGTACTGGCCGCTCGACCTCAAGATTCTCGCCTTGACGTTGTCCGACAGGCTGATGTGCAAAATGTGAATCAGCATCTCCTTCAGCCCCGGGTCGAACACCGGGCACATCAGCTCGATGCGGCGCGTCAGATTGCGGGTCATCCAGTCCGCGCTGGACAGCCATACTTGGGGCTCGCCGCCGTTCTCGAAGTAGAAAATCCGCGAATGCTCGAGAAACCGGTCCACGATGCTGCGGACGGTAATCGATTCGCTAAGGCCGGTCACGTTCGGGCGCAGGCAGCAGACGCCCCGGATGATCAGATCGATCGGCACGCCGGCCCGAGACGCGTCGTACAGCTTATCTACCATCTCCTGATGCGACAACGAGTTCATCTTGGCGATAATCCGGGCCGGCTTGCCGGCCGCCGCATGCTCCGCCTCGCGCTCGATCAGCTCGAACAATTTGGACTTCATGTCGGCAGGAGCTACGCCGAACGCCTGCCAGTCGTGGGGAGCCGAATACCCCGTCATTTCGTTGAACAGAACGGAGGCGTCTTCCCCGATAACCGGATGGGACGTGAACAAACCGATGTCCGTATACAGCCGGGCCGTATTATCGTTATAGTTGCCCGTACCGACGTGCACGTACCGGCGCAGCCCTTCCGGCTCCTGCCTGACGACGAGTGTAATCTTGGCATGCGTCTTCAGCCCGACGAGGCCGTATACGACGTGACAGCCCGCCTGCTCCAGCTGTCTGGCCCAGGCGATATTGCGCTCTTCGTCAAAGCGCGCTTTCAGCTCCACGATCACCGTCACCTGCTTGCCGCCCTCGGCGGCCGTGGCGAGCGCTTTTACGATCGACGAATTGCCGCTCACCCGGTACAGCGTCATTTTGATCGCCATCACGTCGGGATCGTTGGCCGCCTGCTCGATAAAGTCGCCTACCGCGTCAAACGATTCGTACGGATGATAGACGAGCACATCCTTATCGCGCAGCACCTCGAAAAAGTCGTCGGTTTCGTCAAATTCTCTGGGGTATACCGGCTCCAGCTTCGGAAAGCGGAGATGCTCGAACCCGGGCAGCGACAGCGACATCTTCATCAAATAGCTGAGGTCGATCGGGCCGTCGATCTCGAACACGTTGTCGCCGATTTCGAACTCTTCTCTCAGCATCTCGAGCGCATACGGATGAAATCCTTTCTGCACTTCCAGCCGGACCGGAGACCCCCAGCGTCTTCGTCTCAGTTCCTTCTCGATCTCCTCGAGCAGATCTTCCGCCCCTTCCTCGTCAAGCGTCAGGTCGGCGTTGCGGGTCAGGCGGAACGGATCGACGGCCACCGGCGTATAACCGGCGAACATCGTATGGATATGCTCCTCCATTAAATCTTCCAGCAGCACAAACTCCTGTTTCACACTGTTGGATCTCGCCGGAACTTTAACATACCGCGGCAAGTTCGACGGGACCTGAACGATGGCGAAGTAAGGCTCCTCCTCCGGTTCGTCACCTTCCCGCTGCAGCGTCACAGCCAGATACAGAGACAAATTGCGGACCAGCGGAAACGGACGGCTCTGGTCGACGGCCATCGGAGTCAGTACCGGGAAGACGTAGTCGTGGAAGTAAACGTCCATCTGTTTTTTCTGATTTACGGTCAAATCCTCATAAGCGGTAAAAATAAGTCCTTCCTTCGTCAGCGCCCTCGTCAGCTCGCGGTGCGTCTTGTACTGCTCCAGCACCATTTTGCCGGTCCGCTTCATAATGCGGCGCAGCAGCCCTTCCGGCGTATAGCCGGTAAAATCCTTTTTCGTATAACCCGCCTTTAACTGATCGGTAATGCCTGCGACCCTTACGCTCATGAATTCGTCCAGATTCGTCGATACGATCGACAAAAATTTAATTCTTTCCAGCAGCGGCGTCGCCGGGTCCTGCGCCTCTTCCAGCACGCGGCGGTTGAATTCGATCCAGCTCAAATCTCGGTTAATATAATGGGAGACGGAATGTTTCAGCTCCTGCATCGGCTTCGCCACTTGGGATTCCTCCGTAACGGAAATAGTTGCTTGTCTTTTATTATCGCCGGAGAATGTTAAGCGGATGTTAAACTTTTGTAAAATGTTCGGGGGTCCGTGTAAAATGTCGAAAACCGGTAAGCCCGATCGTTCGGCAAATCGGACAGCAAAAACCCGTAACGGGGGCCGGGCCGAGGCGGTGTGAAACTCCCGCGTCTCCATCCCCCGCTCAGCGCCGGAAAAAGAAGTAGTTTTGACCGTTAGCGATTTTGTTACGAAGCCAAGCGGAGAGCATATTGCGGAAAAACGGCCGGGTGAACGGAATAAGCAGGATAATCCCGGCAATGTCGGTGAGAAATCCGGGAGAGAGCAGCAGCAGGCCGCCGACCAGCACGCAGACGCCGTCCAGAATTGCATCCCCGGGCATTTGCCCGACCGACATTTGGCGCTGGACCTGAGCCCATACTTTGCTCCCTTCCTTCCTGGCCAAATAAGCGCCGGCGAAACCTGTCAGCAAAATCAGGCCGAACGTCTGCCAGCCGCCGATCCGCTGTCCCACCTCGATTATCGCCCAGATCTCCAGAGCCGGGATGATAATAAATACCAGCAGCAGCACTTTCCCCATCGTTATTCCTCCCCGAGCAGCCGGTACAGCTCCGGCGCTTCTCTGTCGATCCTTACGGGCTTCCAGTCCCGGCTCAGCCATACGTGGCGGGTGGCTCCGGTGACCAGCAGCTCGCCTGCAGGAGCTGGACGGCCATTCCGTTCGGCCGCTTCTTGTTCCCCATCGGAAGACACCGCTCCCCCCTCCTCGAGCCGGCGGATCTGCGATTCGAAATGAACCGTTAAGTGATTGTATGAACGGATTCGGGTATAAATCGCAATCCGGTCGTCATATTTCGCCGGCAGACGGAACTTCGATTCCAGCTCGATCACCGGCAAATAAAGGCCGAGCTCTTCGATCCGGCTATAGGGCAGCCCCCGCTCGCGAATGAGCTCCGTACGGCCAACCTCGAACCATGTGGCGTAATTGGGATGATACACAACCCCCATCCGGTCCGTCTCGCCGTAACGCACCCGGATCTCGTAACCGTGCCACCGTCCCGACTCCTGCTGCTGCTGCTTTTGTGTCATCGTTGTCCCCCGTTCCCTAACCTGATGCTTCTATTGTACTAAACCGCTTCTCTTTCCTCAAACGGTCCGCCCGGTAGACAGCAAACTCGGAGACATGATAAGCTTTGTCCGAATATGCGGCATGATGCGGAAAGGACGACACTTATGCGCCTCGAACGGCTGCTTGCCATTTTGATGCTCATCGTGAACCGGAAACGAATATCCGCAGCGGAACTCGCGGAGAAAATGGAGGTATCGGTCCGGACGATTTACCGCGATATCGAGACGTTATGCCAAGCCGGTTTCCCGCTTGTTTCCTATCAGGGAGTAACCGGCGGCTTCGAGATGATGGACGGATACCGGCTCGAACGCACGGCGCTGACTTTTGACGAGATCTCTTCGGTCCTGACGGCGCTGAAAGGAATGAGCCGGGCGCTGGACGATACCCGGTACGGCGCGACGATTGAGAAGTATACGAGCCTGCTGGGTGATACGGAGAAAGAATCGGTCCGCTTCTGGCAGGACCGGCTCGTGATCGATATGAATCCATGGGGCTCCGATGGCGTTATGAAGCACAAGGTGGCCTTAATTCGCGAGTCGCTGCAGGAGGATCGTACCGTCAAGTTCGGTTACTCTTCGGTTAACGGGGAGCCGACGACCCGGGAAGTCGAGCCGATGACGCTGCTGCTGAAGAGCGCCTCGTGGTACTTGTACGCCTACTGCCCGCTCCGTAACGACTACCGGCTGTTCCGGCTGTCGAGGATGTCCGGTCTGGCCGTTACCGGCAACCGGTTCGAACGGCGGGATCATCCTCCGGCGGAGGAAGCGGACTGGGGGCGGATGTGGGAGATGAACTCGAAGCCGGTCACCCTGAAGCTACGGTTTCCGCCGGATATGCGGACGAGGGTCGAGGAGTTGTTCGGCGTCGAACGGCTGGAGACGGATACAGACGGCTTCCTGCTGGTCACGCAGACGTATCCGGAGGATGAATGGATCTACGGCTTCCTGCTCAGCTTCGGCAGCAAAGTCGAGGTACTGGAGCCCGAGCGGGTCCGGCTTTTAATTCGGGATCGGGCGAAGGAAATGGTGTCGCTATACAGTCCATACCAAAAACCATGACAGACTCTTGTCAGGGTTGCTGAAGTATACTGTATTCATTCTCAATGAAAAGGAGGCAATAAAAGATGGATGCGAAGTTTTGCCAAAGCTGCTCGATGCCGCTTACTACCGCTGAAAGCCTAGGTTCTAACGCCGACGGAAGCGCAAATGAGGAGTACTGCACGTATTGTTATCAGGAAGGGGCTTTCACCGACCCGGACGCTTCCGTCCAATCGATGATTGAGGTGTGCGTACCGCATGTGGTCGCCGGCCAGAAGATGTCCGAGCAGGAAGCCCGGGACATGCTGAACCGGTTCATCCCGAAGCTGAAGAGATGGGCGTGACCGGCAATCCCCGGCTGTCCATCCATTACATCCCGATCAGGGACGAGCTGTGGATTGGAGGCCGGGGATCGCGCGGTTTCGCCGATCTAATCAATAGATGCCCTTCTGCTTTTACGTTTCGTTACTTCATTACTTCTTCTGTGCTTTAACCTGATCGATCTTCTTGTTCGCCGAATCTTCCGCTTCCCGCATCGCCGTATTGATGTCTTTCTCGCCCATCGCCGCGGAGATGAAGGCTTGCTCCAGCTCCCCTCTCGCGATGCCGTCATATTTGCTGCGGTAAGCCGACGGAGCCAGCTTGGCTGGAAGAATCGCCTTTATATTTTTGTTTTTGAATTCCGGATAATTTTGAGCGAACGCCATCTGAATGTCCTTATTATTAAGCGCCGTCAAAATCCCCTTCTTCGAGTTCTCCAGTTGAAACTCGTCCGAGGTCAAATAAGTGAGCACCTCAAACGCTTCCTCTTTCAGCTCGGACGCCGCGGACAAGTAAAAATATAACGGATACGGCTGCGGACCGAGACCCGGCGCATCTTTGAATGCCGGAAATTGCACGAAATCATAGTCCATATTTTTAAAGGTCAGCTCGCGGATTCCGGTTCCCGAAGCATTCAGATACATCGCCACGACTTGATCCTTCTCGAACAATTCTTTCCCGACTTGGCCGCCGAACTGGTTTCTCTTATCCAAATGGTTATTCGGAAGCCGGTAGATTCCGAGCATCGTCTCCATATATTCTTTCCATTTGCTGCTGCTAAAATCGGCTTTCTCCGTGTTCGCATTGATCAGACTTAGGGAGAATGGATTGCGATACAGCATAAAGTTCGGGTATACGAGCGACCCGTGGTACCGTACATCCCCCTCGATCCGCGACATTTTTCTGGACAGCTCATAAAACTCGTCCCAGGTCATACCGTCCTTCGGGTACGATACGCCGAATTTATCGAACAGCGCCTTGTTGTATACGATCGTCGAGGCCGCGCCGGCGACAGGCAGACCGTATATGCCTCCGTTCGCCAATTGCTTGGCCAGGGCAAGCGCAGTAGGCTCCAGCCGGTCGAGATTATATTTGTGCTTTTTGATCAGCGGCGTTAAATCGTACTGCAGTCCGTTCTCCAGCATGTTATCGTTAAACATCAATAAGGAGGAGATGACGATATCAAACTTGGTTTTCGAAGCGAACAATTCGGCAATGGCCGGCTTCGGGTATGGGATGAACGATACTTGGATATGCGGAAATTTCTGCTCTATAGCCGCACCGTAGTCTTTCATAAAGTCATCCACGGACCAGCCGAAGGTCGCATCCTTAAACACCAGCTCGATCGGCTCCCTCTTTTCCTTTACCGGTTCCTTTGCATTCGTTCCCCCTTCAACCGCTCTATCTGTCCCGCTTCCTGTTCCTCCTGCCCCTCCGCAGCCGGACGCGACAATCGTTAAAGCGCCTAGCAGCAAAACTGTTTTACGTCGAAACCGTCCCAACAACAAAAACGCCTCCTTTATGGAATGCATGTGATGAATGCGCCTTCATTATTCCACAAAAGGCTTTGCTCTGGGATTTCAAGTTTTTGCGATTCGTTTCGGAATCTTGATCCGGTGTTATTCAAATCTTTGCTCCGCCTTTCATAATCCGTTGAGCCGCAAGGGATTGGAGTTGATAGGGTCTGCTGCGCACACCATTCTCCAGCTATTTACAGCAACACCTGCCCATGATACGATAGGTTCGATTTTACGGAAATGGACGGAGGGGACAGGCGACAATGAAGCGGAGTGTTTATCCTATCTTTCATTCGGTATATTTTCGCCGCCTCTTCCTTTCCTACTCGATCATAACCTTACTCCTAACCTGCTTGTGTGGGGCGATTTTGTACAATAAAGCGAGGCAGGCGGAGGAGAGGACGCAGGAACAGGACAGCCGCACCCGGCTTAATCAAGTGAAAACCTATATGGAAGAGCTTTATCCGGCCATTTATAAAAACGCTTTCATCAGTGATATATTAACGACAATGGATACGGCTAGCGGGAATGACGATGCCTTTACTTCGTTTTACAAAGAAAACGGGCATAACATTTATCGAATTTATCAGGTTGCGAGCAATCTAAAGGCGATGATGCTGGCCAATCCGGGTACGGAGAACGTATCCGTTTACTTCAAAAACCTGAATTTGATGGTCGATCCATACGCTTATTATAAGGTCGCTCCCCATTCCCCCAAGTACGAGCTGTTAACGGAGCTGGACCAAGGGCATACGGCTACCGGCGTCTGGCTGCCCCTTACCGTCTCCTATGGCGAAAACTCGGCCGACGAGCTGCTCACTTATATTTATACGTTCCCGATCCAGGCGCATGGCGGCGACATCAGCGGATATATGTTCATCGACATTTACAAGTCGCATGCAAACAGCCTGCTGGACTCCCTGCAAAGCTCGGACGATGAGAAGCTGATGATGATCGACCGCAGCCGGAATTTTGCCGCAGCTACCAGCAATGTAAGCGGGACGGAACTGGAGGATTACCGGGCTAAGCTGGCCCGTCTTCCATCCGGTGCCGGCAGGCAGGACGGTTTGCTGTTCAGCGTAATCGGCGGCTACGTCTCCGCTTCCGGCCATGAATGGACATTCGCCTCCATCCGGCCTGTGCAGTCCCTTTCCTTGTTCTCGTATTGGATGAATCCAGAAGTATTGCTGGTCAGTTCGGCCGTGCTGCTGCTTGTTATGCTGTTCACCTATTATTTGACGATCAAAACGTACCGGCCGGTCCGGCAAATGCTCCATAAGCTGCGCGAGACGAATAGCGCTCTCCTGCCCGATCATCAGCATAACGAATTCAAAATGATCGAGCAGGTACTGACCGGCTTAAACCATACCGTGAAGCAGTTGTCCGGGCAGCTCGACGACAAGAAGCTTGCGGCACTGCTCAGCGGCAGTCTTGCCGAGAATGAACTGCCTGTGCGGCTTCAGAAGGATTGCTGCTATTTGGTCGTTAACGTGAAAGTATATCGGGAGAGCGTGAAGGGGTGGAAAACGAAATGGCGCAAACTAGCGCCCCCATTTGCCCACGAAATCATTGAGAAAAACGGAACCGAACTGAGTTTGCTTCTGTTTATTGAGCTGGATGAACGGATAGAGACGAAAAATCTGCTTAAGGAGCTGCTTGATCGGATACTGCAACCGGATTCGGCGAAAGGCGCTTCCTTCGCCGCCGGAGTCGGCGGCATCGTCAGCTATGCGGACGACATTCCCAAGTCTTACGAGCAAGCCCTATTAGCTTTGAGATACTTATTTATGGAAGAGTTCCATCCGATCGTCGATTACGATGAGATTCGTTTGCGCTCCGGCATCCCGGCCATGAACTATGAGCCTCTCGAAAATGCGCTTCGAGCCGGAGACGTCGTCTCTGCCGAACAATGTCTGGACGAATTTGTCGATACACTAAGACGTGACAGGTGGTCTCTCGAAGCCGTCGAGTTTTGCCTGATGCAAATCATGATGGTTGTGTCCAAGGTGATGATCGACTTGAATTCGCGGGAAAGAATGTTCCCGCCGTCTCTTCTGTTTCAAGACCTGCGGCGGGAAACCTTTGCGGATACAATCCGGCAGATTCGCGAACTGTGCGCACAGACCGGGAGTTTTATACAGCGCCACTTGAAAGAAAACGCCGCCCAGGACGACATCTTCCACAAACTTAAAGCTTACATCGACGATCATCTAAGTGAAGATATTTCGCTGGACCGGCTGTCCGACATGGCCGGCTTGTCGACCGCTTATTTGTCCAGACAGTTCAAAGAAGTGCACGGCGTATCCTTCCTGGACTATATGACCCATGCGAGGATGGAACGGGCTTGCGAGCTGCTGAGAAGCGATGCGGGCTCGGTTACGGGAATAGCCGGCCAGGTCGGGTATGGCAACGTCCCTTATTTCTGTACGAAATTCAAGAGCAGATACGGCGTCACGCCAATGCAGTACCGCAATTCGTACAGGCTGGCCCTTAAGGAGTGAGCGTCTGCAAATAGCGGGCGACTCCATGCTCCACATTGGTCGCGAGCCGGGCCGTCGCCTTCTCGATCAGTAGCGGATGGGCGTTGCCCATCGCATACTTCTCGTCGGCGATCTCGAACATCGGCAGATCGTTCAGGTTGTCGCCGAAGCAGACGATCCGATCCGCCTGCAGCAGCTGCTTAAGCTGCGCGACGCCGTCCCGCTTGTTGGCCCGGGGATGATTCATTTCGAGCCAATGGTATCCCGGCGTGTAGATGTCCGGGCCGAAGTGGCACAACACCTCCCTGCTGCGCGAGCTGAACAACCGGTACATTTCCAACAGCTCAGCCTCTGTCCCGATCGCATTCACTTCCATGATCTGTTCGTCGGCCGGAATGTCGTGCTCGGTCACGAGCCGGAACCGCTCGTCACCTATCCGGAGACGGTCTGTGACATAGTTCGTTTCGCTCGGATTAAACAGGCCTTTGTAATATATTTTAAATTGCCCGTTGCCGTCGACGGTGTATACGATCGGATTCAGTCCCAGGCGTTCCTCGGTCTCGATGATTTCCATAGCAACTTGGCGGTCGAGTAGATTGGCGTGGAGATAACGGCGCTCTGCCGGATCGTACAGAAACACCCCGTTAATCAGCACAACCGGCAGCTTCAGGTCGAGCGGAGCCAGGATGTGGCCCGCAGAATCCCACGAGCGCGCCGTCGCTACGGAGAAGTGGCCTCCTGCCGCAATCCATTCGTTTACCGTCCGGATCGTTTCCTCCGATAGCCGTTGCTCGCCGTTGAGCAGTGTCCCGTCCAAATCCGATATGTATAACGTTCTCATCCAAACTCCCCCCGAAACTTTTCATTTTCGCCCATTTAGGAGCCGGGCACCGTCCTCACCCGGCCTATCCCGATCCTTGACTTGCAGGAATAGAGACGACGGACAAGAAGGACCCGTATCCGCAGATTCGGGCCCTTCTGTATGTTCATCGCTTTACAGCACTTTAGCTTGTCCGGAGTAAATGACGCCCACTTCCGCATAAACGGACACTTCCATGTCGTCCTTAAGCAGCGAAGTCGCTTCGTCGACACCGACGATCACCGGAATCCCCAGGCTCAAACCGACTACTGCCGCATGCGAAGTAATGCCGCCGGTTTCCGTAATGACAGCCGACGCCTTCTGGAATGCCGGAATATAGTCTTTGTCCGTGGCGACGGTGACCAGAATCGAGCCTTCCACGACTTTATCCAAAGCTTCCTGAGCGGTGCGCGCTACGACGACTTTACCTGTCGCCGGCTGGCTTCCGATGCCTTGCCCTTTGGCGATCATCTCGCCGACATGGTGCACCTTCATCAGGTTGGTCGTGCCGGAACGGCCTACAGGAACGCCTGCCGTAATGATAACGAGATCACCGAGACGGATATGTCCGGCCTTCATCGCATTGTCTACGGCGAGCTGGAACATTTCGTCCGTATTGCGCGCTTCTTCGCCGTGGGTCGGCAGCACACCCCAGATGAGGCTCAGGCGGCGCATGACTTGCTCGTTAGGCGTAACCGCGATGATCGGCGATTTCGGACGGTACTTGGACACCATACGTGCCGTATACCCGCTCTCGGTAGGCGTAATGATCGCTTTGGCGTCCAGATCCAGAGCGGAGCTGGCGACCGACTGGCTGATCGCTTCCGTAATCGTCGTTTGCTGCGCCGTACTCTGACGAATGAAAATTTCACGGTATTCCAATGCCGACTCCGCACGCTCGGCGATCCGAGACATCGTCTGCACCGATTCGACCGGATATTTGCCTGCCGCCGTCTCACCCGACAGCATGATCGCATCCGTACCGTCGAAGATCGCGTTCGCTACGTCACTCGCCTCCGCACGCGTCGGGCGCGGATTGCGCTGCATCGAGTCGAGCATTTGCGTTGCCGTGATGACCGGCTTACCGACAAAGTTACATTTTTTGATCATCCGCTTCTGAACGAGCGGAACTTCTTCAGCCGGAATCTCCACGCCGAGGTCGCCGCGGGCGACCATCAGGCCGTCGGATACTTCGAGAATTTCATCCAGGTTTTGAACGCCTTCCTGGTTCTCAATCTTGGAGATAATCTGGATATGGTTCGCGCTATGTTCTTCCAGCAGCTGACGAATCTCCAGCACGTCGGACGCTTTGCGCACGAACGAGGCTGCGATGAAGTCAACGCCTTGCTGAATCCCGAAAATGATGTCGTTCGCATCCTTCTCGGTAATGCCGGGAAGCGAGATGCGGACGCCCGGTACGTTTACGCCCTTTTTGCTTTTGATCGTGCCCCCGTTGACGATGCGGCACTCGATCTCGCTGCCGCGAATATCGACGACGGTCAGTCCGATCAGGCCGTCGTCAATCAGAATCGTCGAGCCGACATGAACGTCGCGTGGCAAATCTTTATACGTGACGGAAATGCGTTTGTTATCGCCGATGATTTCCTCAGTCGTGAGCGTGATGGACTCATCCTGCATCAGCTCATAGGAGTCGTCCTTCAGCTTGCCGGTACGAATCTCCGGTCCTTTCGTATCAAGCAGAATCGCTACAGTTTTGTTCAGCTCGAGGCACGCTTGGCGGATGTTCTTGATCCGGTTGCCGTGCTCCTCGAAATCGCCGTGGGAGAAGTTGAGCCTGGCCACGTTCATTCCCGCCGAAATAAGCTGCTTCAGCGCGGGCAAAGATTCACTGGAAGGTCCGATGGTACATACAATTTTCGTTTTGCGCATGATGGTTATGTTCCTCCTGAGATTTCGGATTAACGGGAAGTGCGGGGCCTAATGATCAACTTGCTCCACTGCTTCGTGCATATACGTAAACTTGCCGATCTTGCGGAATTTCTCATAACGATCGGAGACGAGTTCGTCTTCGTTCATCTTCATCAACTGCTGCAGATGGTTCCATATTGCGGCTTTCACGCTTTCGGCCTGCTCCTCCGGATTCCGGTGAGCGCCTCCGCGCGGCTCCTTGATAATTTCATCGATCGCCTCGAGTTGAAGCAGATCGTCGGCCGTAATTTTCATCGCCTCCGCCATCTCCGCCGCTCTGGAAGCGTCCTTGAACAGGATCGACGCTGCCCCCTCCGGCGACAGCACGGAGTAAATTGCGTGTTCCAGCATCAGAACGCGGTTGCCGACGCCCAGCGCCAGCGCGCCACCGCTGCCGCCTTCGCCGATCACGACGACGACGACCGGTACGCGAAGCCTTGCCATCTCCAGCAGATTGCGGGCGATCGATTCGCCGACGCCTCGCTCCTCGGCCGTAGCCCCGGGAAAAGCGCCCTTCGTATCCAAAAACGTAATGATCGGCCTGCGGAACTTGTCCGCTTGCTTCATCAGCCGGAGCGCCTTGCGGTATCCTTCCGGATGCGGGCTGCCGAAGTTGCGGGCGATGTTGTCCTTCGTATCTTTGCCTTTCTGGTGGCCGATTACGGTAACGGGAACGCCCTGAAACTTCGCAATCCCTCCGACAATCGCCAGATCGTCCGCGAACATCCGGTCTCCGTGCATCTCGATAAAATCGGTACAAAGGTATTGAATGAAGTCCAGCGTCGTCGGACGCGACGGGTGGCGCGCGATCGCCATCTTCTGCCCGGCGGTCAAGTTATGGTACAACTCTTCTTCGTGCTGGACGTAACGAGCTTCCAGCTTGGCGATTTCGTCGGAGAAGTCGATTTGTTTCTCTTCACCGAACTTACGCAGATCGTCGATCTTGCTTTTCAATTCGGCAAGTTTACGTTCAAAGGGCAGCTCATTAGCCATTCGCACTTGCCTCCTTGGTCGGTTTAACGGTATGCAGCTCCAGCAGCTTGATCAACGAGGAGCGGAGTTCCTTGCGATGAATGACTTTGTCCAGTTGTCCGTGCTTATGGTTAAATTCCGCCGTCTGAAATCCTTCCGGCAGCTTCTGGCGAATCGTCTCTTCAATCACGATCCGTCCGGCAAAGCCGAAGCGGGCTCCCGGCTCGGCAATGATAATGTCGCCAAGCATGGCGAAGCTGGCGGACACTCCGCCGTAGGTCGGCTCGGTTATGATCGAAATATATAGGCCTCCGGCATCGTCAAGCTTGGCGAGCGCCGCGCTCGTCTTGGCCATCTGCATCAGGCTGAGGATGCTTTCTTGCGTCCGTGCTCCCCCTGAAGTCGAGAAGATGATCAGCGGATACTTTTTCTGGATCGCGGTTTCGATCGCTCTCGTAATCTTTTCTCCGACTACGGAGCCGAGCGTGCCGAGGAAAAAGTCGGCGGTCATCACCGCCACGATAACCGGATAACCTCCGATCGTCCCTTCGCCGGTAACGACTGCATCACGAAGGCCCGTCGACTCCATCGACCGGGTCAGCTTGTTGACGTAGTCGGGGAATTCCAACGGGTCTTCGGAAATCATATCGCGGTCGAATTCGAAAAAACGGCCGTCGTCCATCGTAATCTCAATTCGTTCAAAGGCACTCAGCTTGTTATGATAATCGCATGATGTGCAAACCTTCAAGTTTTTGCCCAATTCCTTGCTGTACTGAATTGTGCCGCATTTGGGGCATTTGCTCATGATGCCTTCCGGTATTTCACGCTTCGATTGTTCCGACGGGATGGTAGCGTACTTGCGTTTCTTCTGGAAAAAATCTTTTATTGCCACATTTACACCTCTCCAAAACCGTTGTCATCCGTATTCGGCGCTGCAGACCGGCGCATGCCCGAGGCTGGAACGGACGCATGCCCGGGCGAGCGCAGTCGCCTCTATCGTGCCGCTTCGGGTGTACCTCATCCGTGCAAAATTGCGTTCAACACTTCCTGGACTTCTTCCAGCTCGCCCTCAGGAACGAGAATTTCGAATTGATGCTTCGATAGGCTAACAGGGCGAACTTGTACCAAAAACCCTTCATCCGTCAGTTTTTGTTTGATTCGCTCTGCGATTTTCGCGGTCGGAGCGATATAGATGACCGTCCACATGCTACTGAAAACCTCCCTGACTACCGAAACGCCTCTCGTGTACATTGCAACCATGATACCATATTCCGTCTTTTACCCGCAAGGAAACTGGTGTCGAATCATGGCGCCGGGTCCTCGTTCTTTTGATCGCCGGAGTCCTCGCTGTCATATTGCTTGGCGTTTTTGTTCTGATGCGCGATCCTGGCCGACGCCGCGGCAGCCAGCCCGGCGACCAGATCGTCGAGGAAGACGTGGATCTCTGTGGCGTGGTTGTTGAGCGAACGGATGACGCCTGTTTTTTCCTTGTCCAAATAGCCGAAACTGGTCAGCCCGATCATCCCGTATACGTGCACGATGCCCAGGGCGAGCGTCTCATCGACGCCGTAGAGCGACTCGTCGTTTTCCATAATTTCCTGCAGCGGCTGTGGCAGCAGCCCTTTCTCCGCCAGAATGTCCAGTGCGATTCCAGTGTACAGCGTATACTGCACTTCCCGTTTACTGAGTACGGCCATGACGCTTTCCTCGCACTCTTCCACCGTCAGCTCGTCGTTGTACGGCAGTTGGAGCTTGTGGACGATCTCCGCGACCTGCCGGAGCGTGACGCCTCTTTCGGCAAGCATATGCAAAGCCAAACGGTTGGACATAGGCATTTCCTCCTGGTATATGGATATGGATTCACTAAGCGTGGCCGAGCTTCTTGCGCCGGGTTGCCAGGGTGCGAGCGGTCCGCCCTACCTCCACCTCAGCCATGCGACGCCTATCGGAAATAGGACGGTAAGGGCCCGGTCACCCGTCCGGGTTTTACTAAATGTATGCAGACCGGCCGAGGAATGTTCGGGATAAGTTGTCCGTTTTTTGCGTTTTTTTGGGAGCGGATTGTTGGGGACACGAAAGGGCGTTTAATTGGCCTTACGGGCGGCGGGCGGCGGGACGGAAAGCGCGTGGAGATCAATTAGACGATAGGCGATGGATGGAGAGGAGACGGGGGCCGGATGGCGGTGACTAGTTGGCGCAGGACCGATAGTGGGCGGTTAAGCGGATGGCTATTGGCGGGAAGCGGGACGGCGGTGGGGAGCTAGTCAGTGGCTATTGGCGCAGGGCAGGATGGTGGACGGTTAAATGGCTGGCTATTGACGGGTGGCGGGATGGTGGTGGGTAATTAGTCAGTGGCTATTGGCTGAGGGCAGGACGGTGGTTGGTAAAGCGACGGTTGGTGCGAGAGCGGGGTGGCGGGAGAAGGATGGTCAAATCCAACTGATAAGGGTGGTTTGTGACTCTTAATGGGCGGACTCCGTTCATTTTTACAATATTAAGAGCTTTTGGGAGCTCTTATTCTAAGCTTTTCGAGCGAAATCAAAGGAAATCCGCAAAATAAGAGGGGTAAAAAGCTCTTATTTTGAGAAGCGAGGCGATTCGGAGCAAAATAAGAGGTGCTAGCAACTCTTATTTTGAGCTTCCAGTTAGGTTCGGCGCAAATGCCCACCTGTAAGAAGGATTAATAGAAAATATTAGTTAAAACCCTCATCATACCAGTGAATTGTTGTGCTCCCATGTCACATTAAACGAAAGCACACACTTCCAGCAACCCGGGATCGTGTCCTCAATAGCAGCAGGCTCCTCCTTATACACCGGCATAGCTAGGGCTGCTATCCTTCCCAGAAACAAAGCAAAGAAGCATCCGCTTCCATAGAAATATGGAGACGCATGCTTCTATGACTTCTATCGGTCCGAATCCGCGATAGATTGTTGGGCTAGGTTGGAACAGGCTTTGGTCTATTGAGCCGCCTTTATTCTTGCTCGCAGGCTAAGTTCTCCCCTCTCGAATTGCCCTGCGGACGGGGACGGTATGGCTCTGCTTGACGAATGCCCGTCTGTCCATGCAACCGGCTGCTGCACCGTCAATCTTCGTCAATCGGCATCCGCCTTACAGCTATTTGACACGAGCGGAGTCGGGTCCCATGATATCGCCGATTTCCTTGATCAGATCCGGCGACGGCTTTACATTGTACGCCTCGTTCAGCGCAAGCAGGCGCTGTTCGCGTTCGTAGAAAAGCACGACCGGCATCGCTCCTGCGTGCCGCTGCAGCAAGCTTTGCAGCCCGCTCAGCCGCTGCGGCTGCTCGCGGTCCGCGGTTATTTTGACGAACAGCCGCTGCGTCCGCCCGGGCGCGCTGCGTGCAGGTTCGGGCTGCTTCGCCTGCGGCGTTTGCACACGCACTTGTGCCGGCTCTTCGCCTCCGGCGGCTCCCTCACCCGATCGCTCCGCTCTCACGCTCCCGGCCGCGTTCCTCGCTTCCGCTACTGCTGGCGCTGGCGCGCTCTCGCGTCTCGCTTCGCCGCCGCGCGAAGCAGCGACTCCGCTTCGCGAGCCGCCCGGTTGGCGCTTCAGCGCCCGGGCCTGCTGCGACGCATCGGGCGCCTCCAACGGCACGACGCGGTCTGCGATCAGCTTGACGTCCTCGTCGTGATGCTGGAGCCGCGCCTTCATGAACAGCGCATTCCCTTTTTGCATAAGCGTGGACGCCTTCTTCCACACTTCCGGGAACAGGACAACCTCCACCTTGGCGATCCGGTTCTCCAGCTCGGCAAACCCCATCGGTTGCCCTTTCTTGGTCAGGTGCGGCTTAGCGGACAGTACCATGCCCGCTACGAGCACCTCCGCATTGTCCTCGTATTCCGGCAGCTCGTGCAGCAGATCGGCGTCCACCTCCGCGATCAGCTCCTCGTACGCGTCCAGTGGGTGTCCCGACAAATACAAGCCGAGCAGCTCGCGCTCAAACTCCAGCTTCTGCATCTGCGAATACGGCCGGACGTCCGGCAGATCGACCGTCCAGTTCGTTTCCTCCGTAAACCCGAACAGATGGAGCTGCAAATCTTCCCGCTCCTTCTTCCACTTCTGCGCCGCCTCCACGGTCTCGTCGAGCACGGCGATATGCTGGGCGCGGTGGCCGGGCAGCGAATCCATCGCCCCGCCCTGAATGAGCGATTCGATCACCCGCTTGTTACAGACACGCAAATCGACTCTCCGGCAAAAGTCGAGCAAACTCTCGTAAGGCCGGTCCCCGCGCTCGCGGATAATCGTCTCCATCGCGTGCGTACCGACGTTTTTGATAGCGGCCAGCCCGAAGCGGATCGCACCGTTCACCGGCGTAAACTGGATGCCGCTCTCGCAGACGTCCGGAGGCAGCACCTCGATGCCCATCTTGCGGCATTCGTCGACGTATTCGGCGACCTTGCGATGGCTGCCCATCACCGAGGCGAGCATCGACGCCATGAACGTCACCGGATAATGCGCCTTCAAGTAGGCAGTCTGGAACGCCAGCACCCCGTAGGCGGTCGCATGCGCGCGCGGAAAGCCGTAATTGGCAAACCGGACAATCATATCGTATACCTTGTTGGCTTCCGCTTCCGAGTATCCTTCCTTCAAGCTTCCGGCGACGAAATGTGCCCGTTCCTCATCGAGCACCTCCCGCTTCTTCTTGCTGACCGCCCGGCGCAGCTCATCCGCCTCTCCAAGCCGGAAGCCCGCCATCTTGGAGGCGATCTGCATGATCTGCTCCTGGTAGACGATAATGCCGTACGTATCGCGCAAGATCGGCTCCAGCTCCGGATGCGGGTATTCCACACGGATCAGGCCGTGCTTGCCCTGAATGTATTTGGGTATAAATTCCATGGGTCCCGGACGGTATAAAGCGACTACGGAGATAATGTCCTCGAAGGTCGAAGGCTTCAGCTCCTTGAGCACGCGCCGGCATCCGGCCGATTCAAACTGGAAAATACCGGTCGTATCGCCGCGGCTCAGCAGCTCATACGTTGCCGCATCCTCATAGGAAACCGCATGGAAATCGATCTTCTCTCCGGTCTGTTCGCGGACCCAGCGGAGCGTCCGCTCGATAATGGACAAGTAACGCAAGCCGAGGAAGTCCATCTTCAGCAGCCCGACTGCTTCCAGATTCTCCATCGAATATTGCGTCAGCGCGACGGTTTCCGTTCCTTCCTGGAGCGGTACATAGTTGGTCAGCGGCTCGCGCGAGATGACGACACCCGCCGCGTGCGTGGACGCATGACGGGGGAACCCTTCCACCTTCATCGCCATCTCGACGAGCCGGGCCGTGCCCGGATGTTTGGCGCACAGATCCTTCAGCTCCTGGCTCTGGTTCAGCGCTTCTTCGATCGTAATGCCGAGCTGATTCGGGATCAGCTTGGCCGCACGGTCGACCTCGTGATAAGGCAAATTCATAACCCGCCCGACGTCGCGCACGGCCGCTTTGGCCGCCATCGTTCCGAAGGTGATAATCTGGGCGACATGCTCCACGCCGTATTTGTCCACCACATAGTTGATAACTTCGTCGCGCCGCTCGTCGCTGAAGTCGATATCGATATCCGGCATCGAGACGCGCTCGGGGTTCAGAAACCGTTCGAACAGCAGACCGTACTTGATCGGATCGACATCGGTAATGTTGAGCACGTAAGCGACCAAGCTTCCGGCAGACGAGCCCCTCCCGGGACCGGTAACGATCTCCTGCTCGTGGGCAAAGCGGATAAAATCCCATACGATCAGAAAATAATCGGAATACCCCATATTGCCGATCACGTCGAGCTCGTAGAGGAGACGGTCTTCCAGCTTGGCCCTGTATCCGGCATCCGCCCACTTGGACAAGGCGCGGTACCGCGTTGCCAGCCCTTCCTCGCACAGCTTGCGCAAATATTGCCCGGAAGTCATCCCCTCCGGAACAGGCTGGTATTCCGGCAGGATCAGCTGTCCGAGCTCCAGCTCCAGCGAGCATTTGTCCGCTATGTCGATCGTATGGTCCAGCGCCTCCGGAACGTGGGCGAACAGCTTCGCCATCTCCTCGGGACTTTTCAAGTACATTTGCTCCGTATGGAACTTGAGCCGGTCGGGATCATCCAGAGTCTTGCCCGTCCCGATGCAGATAAGCACGTCTTGGGCGACATGGTCTTCAGCCATCACATAGTGGGCATCGTTCGTCGCGACCAGCGGGATGCCAGTTTCGCGGCTGAGCCCGATCATCGCCTGCATGACCTTTTTTTGCTCGATCAGGCCGTGATCCTGAATTTCCAGGTAAAAATCGTCGCCGAACATGCCGCGGAACCTTAGCGCAGCCGCCAGCGCCTCTTCCCGGCGATCATACAGCAAATGCTGCGAAATCTCGCTGCCGAGACAAGCGCTTAAGCAGACCAGTCCTTCGGCGTGCTTCGCGAGCTGCTCCAGATCGGTGCGGGGCTTGTAATGAAACCCGCGCAGATGAGCGTCCGAGACCAGCTTCATCAGGTTGCGGTACCCCGTCTCGTTTTTGGCGAGCAGGATCAGATGATGCGTAGGCTGCTCCTGCCGGGACGCCTTCGTCAGCATCGAACCGGTCGCCACGTACACCTCGCAGCCGATAATCGGCTTGATTCCGTTTGCTTTGCAAGCTTTGTAAAACGGGATGGCGCCGTACATCACTCCATGATCGGTGAGCGCCAGAGCCGGCATGCCGAGCCGTGCCGCTTGCTCCGCCATTCGCTCGATGCGCGAGGCTCCGTCCAGCAGACTGTATTCGCTATGTGCGTGCAAGTGCACAAACCCTTTCACCAGCGTATCCCCCTTGCGTGTTCGCCTTTTGTTCGCTTCTCTTATTGTAGCATATTCCGGTAGGGGTTTCCCATACAATAGTGAAAAGAGAGCGGCCAAGCTTTCGGAAGCGAATCTATCGGACCGGAGGCGGAAGAAAGGGGATTTGCGGATGCGGGAATTTGTAACCAATCTGGCGATCGATTTCCTCGTTGCCTTCGGCATCGTGCTGGGCGCCTGCATGCTGGCCGGCATCGGATCGGTGCTGACGCTGCAGGCTCCATCCTACAAAATGCTGGATATTGCCGGGCGCATCAAAATATGGGCCATGGTGGCGGCCGTCGGGGGGACGATCGATCCGATCCGGGTGATCGAGACCAACTTTCTGGAAGGTCATCTGTCGCCGGCTTTCAAGCAGATTATGTACTTTGTCGCCGCCTTTGCGGGCGCTCATATCGGAACGGTGCTGGTGAAATGGATATGCGAGGGGGGCGTCGAGCCGTGAAGCGGCAGCCGAATCCGAGAATCGCACGCTGGCTTGCCGGGGCCGGCTTGCTCTTCTCCGGGATGATCATCGGCAGCGCCTTGTATATGAGCATGCATCAGGCCAACTTCAGTCAGCTCGTGAAACGCAACACCGAACTTTTCGACGAAAACGAAAACCTTAAGAAAGAAATCCAAAACTTGAACAAATTCAAGCACAGCCAGTCCGTAGTCAAAAAAATAACGGTACGGCTGGAGAAATCGACCCTCGATCCGCTGGTCGAGCAGGAACTGAGGCAGCAGGTGCAGAAAAAGCTCGAGCCGTTTTACGAAGGCCACAGCCTGTCGATCTTCACCTCCGGCAAAGAATCGGAACGTCTCGCGGAAATTCGCAAGCTGCAGGAGATCGTCACGAATCAGTATTCGGTGAACGATCAGAGCTACAAACTCGAGGCGACGGGCATTGCGATCGTCCAGACCGAATTGATCGTATTCGTCAAAACGTCGGCCGCTCTCGGCTCGATCGGCTCGTTTCATTTCCGCTGATTTTTGTAGAACCAGGGCGTTTCTGCTATGATAGAAAGAAAAACAAGATGCAAGTACAAGGTCACCCGGGCGCGTCCGGCATCCGGGGAGCCGCTTTAGGATCGCCGTCAAAGCCTCTGCGATGCGCGGCAACAGATCTGGCCTTGCAGAAGCTTGTGACAAAGGAGTATCGTCTACCATGCAGTGGCTTCAAGGAGCCCTTCTGATCGTCTTTGCCGTTTCATTGCTCGGCTCGGTCTTCTTCAGCATCCGTTACCGGAGACAGCATTCCCGAAAAGCGCGGGGCACCGATTCCGCCAAAATGAATATCAGCATGGGTCTTATGCTCATTTCCATCTCGGTCATCCAGCTGTTCCTGTTCACCGGTTCGTCCGTCCGCGTCGTCGTCGGCGCCGTCATGCTGCTGCTCGGGCTGTTCAACCTGTTCGCGGGCATTCGCAACTACGGGATCTACAACCGGATCAAGGAATAGGCTCTGCCCTATTCCTGCAAGACGCGCCGGTCTGTAGGCGAGAACTTCTATAATTAATCGCAAAGACGCTTCCGGCTCACCCTCTATGGACACGGGGACCGGAAGCGTCTTCTGGTTTGCAGCGGCGGCTTGTCAGTCGATCGCCTGCGCGGACAGCATCGCCTTGCACACGAGGTTCGTTCCGAGGTAAATCTCGACGTCGACTTTGCCGTGCTTGCGGTTCAGCTCGATCACTTTCGGCCTGATCTCGATTTCGCTTTCTAGCTGGAGGGGACGCAGGAAATAAGCCGAGAAATGCTCGAGGACAAAGTCGCCTTTCTTGTGCGTCTTTAACGAACGATAGGCAAATTGCGTCATCAGCGTTGTAAGCACGCCCTCCGATACGGTTCCGAGTCGCCCGGTCATCTGCGGCGTAATGACCCCGCGATAAGACAGCTGCCCGCCGTCCTCGCGCATCTCCTCGAAGCCCATCACGATCAGATCCTCGAACGTCTCGCCGATTTGCGGCTGCTTCTGGATCACCTGCAGCGCCTTCAGCACATCTTGACGGCTGATCACCGAGAGCAGCTTGCCTTTCGGATCGACGACCGGCAGCAGCTCGATTCCTTCCCATACCATCATATGAGCGGCGGACGTAACCGAAGTTTGCGGCACGACCGTGATCGGACTGCGGGTCATCAGCTTGTCCAGCGTCTGTTCCTTCGGCACGCCGAGCACGTCCTTGGAGGCGATCATCCCGATGACCTTGTTCCATTCGTCCACGATGGCGAACCGACTGTGGCCCGTCTCCTCCACCAGCTTCTCCCAGTCGGCTACGGTACTGTTGCCTTTGAGCGTGTGCGGCGGCTGCTGTGTAGACAAGATGTCCTCGACCAGCGTGATCTTTTTCTTGATCAGCCTGTCGTAGATCGCACGGTTGATAATGGAAGCAACGGTAAACGAATCGTAGCTGGTCGAAATCAGCGGCAGTCCGAGCTCGTCCGCGAGCCGTTTCACCTCGTCGTTCGTATCGAATCCGCCGGTGATCAGGACGGCCGAGCCGTGCTCCAGCGCATACCGGTGCACCTGGTAGCGGTTGCCCACGATGAGCAGGCTGCCCGGCTCGATATACCGGGCCATTGCTTCGAGCTGCATCGCGCCGATCACGAACTTATGGAGCGTTTTCTCCAGACCGGCCGAGCCTCCCAGCACTTGCCCGTCCACAATATTGACCACTTCGGCAAACGTCAGCTTGTCGATATTGGTGCGCTGCTTTTTCTCGACGCGGATCGTGCCGATCCTCTCTCTCGTGCTGACCAGTCCCTGATTTTCCGCTTCCTTGATGGCGCGGTATGCGGTTCCGTCGCTTACGTCCATTTCCTTGGCGATTTTGCGTACCGATATTTTCGTATTGATCGCCAGCGATTCGATATATTTTAAAATTTGCTCGTGCTTGGTGGCCGACTCTTGAAGCAGCTCATCCATTCTGTTATACCCCATTCCTACGAAACTGTACCGTTCTGTATTACTTTCTATTATAGTACCCGGCGGATAACGTGACAACCGTAGGCGTTCGTCCGAACCGCTATAGGAATCCGATTTCCGGAACGTCTAGCAAAATTGGAGGATTATACCACAAGCAAACGGGCGTGTAAACGATAATTCCAGATTCCCAACTGCACTACTCACAACGTTTATTTTCCTTTATTCTGGAAATACATGATTAGATTGGAGGAACCCATACCATTCGGCAGGAGGATTGAACCGTCATGGACAACGTCGTGGTGGATCGCCAAAACTTAGAGATTGCGATTCAAACCGTGCTTCATCATTACCACAGCGAGCTGGAACTGGCGACCAAGACGAATAATTCGGCCTTAATCCAACAGATGGCCGGAGAAATTACACGGAGGGCGAAACAATTTCAAACCATAACGGAAGACACCATGATCGAAATGGAGGATGATGACGATGAGCTATAGAAGCGTATCGCCGCACTTGAAGTCAAGCTGCTATAACTGCCGTTACTTTCAGACGGGCGGCGATATGTTGAATGGCTTATGTTTCTATAAAGCGACCGAGGGGAAAGTCGCCATCGGAATCGGAACATGCGGCCACTTTACGATGAAAGGCGGATCGGATCTTGCGTGGAGGGGCATCGCCCGCCGTCCGGGCGGCGATATGCGCCAAGCGACCGCAATTCGTTAGCCGCCATAAGCAGATACGACAAAGACGCTTCCATCTCCACGGCTTCCGTGGTTTTGAAAGCGTCTTTTTCCATGCCCAAGGACGGGGTCCCATGACGGTTCCCTTCCCGGATCGGCCCTTTCGCCTGCGAGGATTCAGGCTAATCTGCGAAAGGGCTTGTTTACTTTTTCGTGCCGAGCGCCCGGATCTTGCTGTCGACCCACATCTGACGCCGCCGGCGGCTATGATTCCGTACACGGGCGAGCTCGTGTTTCGTTTCTTCATCCACTCCTAAGATACGGTGCAGATGCGCCGCCACGATCATCAGGGCGAATCCGATCCAGACGATGCCGAATACGGTCGGCAGCGTAAAACCTCCCCCGATATCGAGACGCGGAACGGCGTAGATCAACATCCCCAGCGCCAGGCTCATATAGATGACGCTCTTCCATTCTTTCATGGCAATCTCTCCTTGGGTTGTACTCCCTTCATTGTATGAGACAACCTTGCAAGGTATGACTGCCATCGCCCGGCGGGACCCGATGACGAAATTCGCTTGTGCCGGAATCACCGGGGAAGACTATTGCAGATCGGCCCGAATCTGCCCGGCGTTGTCGACATACACTTTATACGTGTGGGTCCCGTCCGGCGTCGTCATCAGCAGACCGTCCGACACGTGGACGTTCGCCCAGCGCCTGGCCGGCTTTCCGAGGCTTGCTCCCTGATCCGTCTTCGGATGTACGCCGCCGGCGAATTCGCCGTCTCCGGCGGTTGGTGAAATTTTCAGCTTGGAGCCGCTCGTGTCGAGCAGATTGCCGATGAGTTCGATGTTACCGCCCGGAGTGACGGCCAGTGCCGACTGTCCGTTCGCATTTTGCAGCTTGATCCGCTGGTCCTTCGGCCCGCGAATTACAAAGTCCCGCTCGTCGGACAGCGGAAACGTCTCGAAGCTGTCAAACACGTAACGCGGCGCAAAAAAGCCGGTGTCGGTATAGCGGACGCCTGACAAACGTTTGAACTTCGGCGCTTTGTCAACGGATACGTGAAATTCGGTCGCCCAAAACTGCACGTTCTCCGTATGGCCGCATGGATAAGCGCCTCTGGCTCCGGCAGCGTTCCGGTACGGGGACGCGATCAGCCGGCCGCCGCCCAGCACGCCGTCCTGCCTGCGGGCAGACTCGAAATAACAGCCGATAAACTGAATGTCGTCCGAGTCGTGCAAATGCAGCAAAATATCCTCGAATCCGAGCACGGTGCAGGCGATAAATTTCAACCCTCGCAGGTTGCCGCTGGCTTCGATGTTTTTGGAGACGCCGAGTCCGATACTACCGTGCGGCGCCCCTCTTTTGGAAGTGTGCTCCAAACCGGCGATATAACAGTTCACGTAGGTCGTCCCGGCAAAACCCGAGCTGAACGGGGATAACCGCAGCCCGTCCCCGACATTCCCGAGCTCCTCGGGATTGCTCGCGATGCCGTGCAGGGTGAGTTTGTCGCCCGATACGCTGGTCGAGGTGTAGTTGAGGTAGCTGCCGGCCAGCCGCACCGTTCCTTGGACGGGAAACGGATTGCTTGCAGTCCACGGAATTTCGATCGAATATTGCCCCGCCGATCCGCCGAACGCTGTAACCCGGTACATATCGCCACCTCGCACACATACGCCGGTCATTCCTTGGAACAAACAATCGTAGAATCGGTTCCTTTCCGCTCCGGCTTTCTTGTACTCATTGCCGAGCGAGCCGGCCGCCTGAAGCTTCGCCGCGATCCGCCAATATCCAACGATCTGCACGTTGTGCATGAGGATATCCTGGGCGTTGTCCAGAAATACCCCGACGTCCCATTCGTCGCCGAGCGCAGCCGTCAGCTTGTCGTTGTAGCCGCTGATGCCGTTAAAATTCGGGACGAGGCGCAAGTTTCGGATCGAAGCGAATTCGCAGCCTTTCGGCACATAGATCCCGACTGAAAACGTACGGGTCGTCGCCGGGAGATTACCCGCAGCATCGGCGTTGCGGAAATTGGTCAGCCCGTAGACGGAATCCGCATGATCCGGCAGCGTCTGCGGATTGTGCAGCACCCCTCCGGAAGGAAGCATATCGGTGGCGTAAGCAATCTCGTATGTTTTCGCCCCGGTGCCGAGAAAGCGCAGCTCCGTCGGAGCCGGCTGCTTCGGCCGGTCGGAAAAGACCAGGTCCCACGCGCTGACGCCCGCTCCCTCAAGCGTGACGCCCGTGTGCAGCTGCAAGGTACCTGTCACGTTATAGATGCCCGGGGGCAGGAAGACGATCCCCCCGCCTTCGCCGGCACATGCCTCGATCGCCGACTGAATCGCGGCTGTATCGTCGTTCGTCCCGTCGCCCGCCGCGCCGAAATCCTTGACGTTTACGGCGCCGTATGTCGCTTGCTGTACCGAATACGATGATTGCTCCACCGTCTGATTCGAAGCTGCGCTCGCTTGCAGCAAGCCGCCCGCCGCGACAGTTATACCCGCAGCGCCCATGGAGAGCAGAAGCTCCCTGCGGCTGACACGTTTGCCCGTTCCCTCGGGTTCTGTTCGAACAGGCTGCCGCTCACTGCCGGACTCGTTCTTCATCGCTCAACGCCTCCTTGGATCTTGTCCTAGTCCTATAGCCGGCTTCCGGCGATTCAGGCGTACGCTTCTTGTCGGGAACTGCTGACGAACGCCCTTCATGAGCCTGAAAATCGCCGGAACTCCTTCTGATCGCGCCGTACAAAATACAGCATGCCTAGTAAACAAGCTTTCTGAACTGGCGAATCCGATGAAACGAAATAAAGTTCCCGTTATGAGCCGTAACCGCCCGCTCGTCGCCGGAGCGGCTCAGCACAACCAAATCGTCCCCGTCGACAGCCATGCTCGCGTAATGCCGGGCCTGCTTCGGGTGATCCGTTTTCGCGACCAGTCCGGCAAAGCACCAGTCGATGCAGTTTCTGGAGAAGTGCAGCTGCAGCCGGTGCCGCTCGTTATACGGCAGGTCGAAGCGCTCCGGCGGAAGCAGCTCCGCCCGCGTCATGCTGTCCGTCGTCTGGGTGCTGAGCAGCCAGTACAGCCGGGTCGTCTCATCGTATAGGATATGAAACTTCATCTGGCCGCCGGGACACGGTACGAAGGCGATCGTCTTTCCGGAAGGAACGGTCTCCAGCATCGTCGCGATCGTCCCGTCCTCCTGCTCCACCGCTTTGGCCACATTCGCGAAGCCGGTCCCTCCCGTATGCGCTCTCATCCAGAGATGGAACGTGCGCCCTTGCGGATCATGAAAATAATGGTTCGGATCGGCAAACTGCACGACATTCGTCTCCAGCCAGCCGATCCGGACGGCCGGCCGCCCCGGGGCGATGCGCGCCACGGTGCCCGGTTCGACCTTGTAGAACGGAACGCCGAAGCCGTTCAGCGCGTCCTCGTCGATCGCGTCGCGAAAGCCCAGCTCGGAAGCGAACGTCCAGCTTGACCGGAGAGTCAGGTCGCTGCCGGCGCTCGCCCGCATCAGAACGGGGGCAAGCACGCTGACCCCCCAGCCTTTGTAGGCCGGATCGGTCATTTTCTCCATAACGAGATACACATTGCCTTTGGCATAATGAACGTTCGCCGGTGCCTGGTGCCACTTCTCGCCATCCGTAAGCCGGACGGGGGCACTCCACGTCTCGCCCCGGTCGTTCGAGCGAATGATCGTCAAATCGTTGCAGTGGCCCAAAACATATAACGCGTCCCCCGCGACGAACGGTCTTCCGTGAATAAACGGAAAGTCGGTCCGAAACGTCCATGTGCGGCCTTGATCGTCGGAAGTAAACACTTTGCCCTGCCACGGCCGGCCTGGCTCAAGCTCGCCCTTGCTGCCCGGCAATGCCGCTACGCCCGGGCCGCCCAGATCGAGCGTGGCGACAAGACGGCCGCCCGGCAGTACCGCGAGTCCGGGACTGTATGCGAACACGGTGCTCGGATCGGGCGACTCGTATACCTTTACCATTTCCGGCGCGAGCTCTTCGACTTTCCAATCGGACATTTACCTTCATCCTTTCCCGCCGCTATCCAACCTGATCCGGCAGTCGTTTTTTTATTTTTTGTTTTCGGCGATCATTTTCGTTATTTCCTCGTCCATCTCCCGCAGTGCCGTATTCAAATCTTTGGCTCCGGTCAATATATCCTTGTTGTACTTGTTCATGATCGTGCGGGCCTTGCTGTCGTAAGGGGTTGGAATATGCGATCGGGCCGGGGTCGTCTTGTAGATGGCTTTCACGTTTTTCCCTTGCAGAAACGCTACGTCTTGGCCGAACGCCTCCTGTACATTTTTGGCTTTTACTATCGGCATCTTGCCGTTGCGCGCCATCAGCAGCTGATTTTCTTCGGACAGCAGCACTTCGACCACCTTGTAAGCGGCATCCTTTTTGTCGCTGATCGAAGTGACGACGATGCCGTGTCCGTCGAACTCATGCCCCGTATTCGGCGCTTCCTTCAGGCTCGGATAAGCAACCATATCCCAGTTCAGCTTATCCGCCACCTTGGAGATCGCCGGGAGTATATTCAGACCGGCCAGCATCGCAAGATTGCCTTTCGTAAATTCGCCGAAGTTGTTCGGATTGACGAATTTTTCTTTATAACCGGGGATCTCGTATATCGTGTTGTACATTTGGAAGATTTGCTTCCACTTCTCGCCGGTTACGGTGGATACATGCTTCTCGTCGATGATCGGCTGGCCGATCGCGGAAGCGGTGCGGAACGGCAGATCGGGATCGAATCCGCGATATACGACGCCGCCCTCGGTGCGGGTCATTTTGCGCGTCAGCTCGATCGTCTCTTCCCAGGTCATGCCGTCCTTCGGGTAAGGAACGCCGAACCGGTCGAACAAATCTTTGTTGTAATAAAGCGCATTGAAATGTCTCGTGAAAGGAACGCCCGATAAATGCTGGCCGCCGCTCGCGATCTTGAACGAATCGAGCGCCACCTGTTCGATCCGGTTCAGGTCGATCTGATGCTTCTTCAGCATCGGCTCCATATTGTCGGCGAGCTTGGCTGCGATCACATCGTCGAACAGCAGGTTCGCCTCGAACAACAGGTCGAATTTCTCACCTTTTGCAAGCAGCAGCTCGTAACGGTCAACCGAATATTTCTGGCGGATCAGTTCCAGCGTAATGTTAGGGTATTTTTTCTTGACTGGTCCCTCGACGTACAATTGATATTCTTCGTCCGTAATCAGACCGGTGTCGACGATCTTCAGGGTAACCGGCTTCGTCGCATCGAAGCCGTCGGCCGGCGCCGCATTCGTCCCCCCGCCTGCTTGTTCCCCTCCGCTCTTCCCGTTCGTCCCGCCGCATCCGACGGCCGATAGGACGGCGAGCGCGGCCATTGTCCCGGTAATCCATCTTTTTGACATAGTAGAATCCCCCTGCATTCAAAATGGTAAAGCGTCGTCTGCCAACTCCGTACACGCCTGTAAACCAACTGTCTGTCTGTCGATGGCGTTCAACGCAACTTGCCGGCTCCGGCAACCTGCGCATGATTGCCGAATGTGTACCGCTTACATTCGTTCTTTATTACGGAACGACGTTTCCTAGGAATAGTATAACGCTTACCCTGTACCGCTTCATTGCAATTCTTAAGGTTAACCTCCCACTTTTTAACGCCAGAATGTTTAGGATGAGTGCGAGTTCAAAAAGTCCGGTTTTCAGCACCGAGAAGATGGGATGAAGCTAGGAAATGAGGAGCGTAGTGGCAGCTACGTGAGCACCGGAAGTTCCGGCTGAACTATTTTAAAAACATGCTCCGGGATTTACCACCGCGTGTAAAATTGGCGCAGCAAGTGTACAAACTGTTCGAGGATTACATTTCGCAATATAGCAAAATGAATTTGAAATAATCCCCGAATTCGTTTTTCCCTTGGGTTTAACCAAATTCTTTGGGAGGGATACCTCTGGATGATGAACAATACAGCCAATCGATAGAAAAGCTGAAGGAATCGTTTGAAGCCGGCACCGTCAAATTTCGAAACGACAATAATCGTGCCTATATCCCGAATCAGGTCTACACGGATCGATTGGAGCGGGTTTTAGAAGGAATATGGAGCAAAGATATCCGTGAAATCGAAATTAACATTCCACATTCGTTTGTGAAGGCAGTCGTACGTGTGTACATCGGGTCATATTTTCGGGATGGATCTGCCATTGCGGAAATCACATCTCAAGGTGTCAGCAACGCAGAAGACCGCGCAAAGAACGCAGCCTTCATTGAAGCACTGGATACGTGGGTAATGGGATGGCGAGACCTCGCGCAGCATAACGATGATTGGGGCAAAAATCCAGCTCTCGCTCATCTACGATCCGCCCCCGTACCAGGAGGAGTTCAACCCCCCTCCTCCTCACGAAAAAGTGGACCGTAGATGTATCGGGCCAAATTGCGGGAAGTTTCTGACAAATGAAGATTACAGCGTTTTAAAGAAGATACCGAACTTCAATATTCAAAAGATGGTTTATTGTCCCGATTGTCTCCCGGATGCTTTTATGAGAAAGCTCGAGCCGGTGGCCACCAGCCTCCCCATTCATTATTGAACCAAACTTTCTGAAGCCCTTGAAAAAGCAAAAAGAGGAAATAAACGACTACTACGTTTATTTCCTCTTTTTCTGAATATATTTTCTTTGCAATGATTATCACCAGCAGTGGAGTTGCACTTTTAAGCTTGGGGTACCGCCAACAAACGGGAAGTCCGGAATTATGAACCCATGCATGACAGCTGGTGCACAGCCAAATGAGTTCTTGGACTTTGTTCACTTTGTCGAGCGATAGCGTTTGTGATGACAATGCCCGAGAAGTACAGACAGGTCGGCATCACAAGCCTTAGCGGAACAATCCCCGCCTCGGAGAAGAACTCTTCCAAAGCAGCTTCTCTCAGAGAGCATTCGGTGAACAAATGATTAATAGCGTCAAACTTGTACTTATCCGAAAGTTCATGCTCCTGCGGCTTCTCCCCATACTTTCTGTGCCACTCTCCAGATACAATCGCTCTCCACCAGGAAACCGCCAATCGTACTTTATTTCCTCCGGGTCATAAAGATATGCTTGTTGCAGTTTGGAAAAGCTTCGCTCCATACCGCAGCCCTGGAGGCAGTTGCAGGTATATCGAAAATAGTTCAGAATGAGTCAATCCAGCGGGAATCAAATGAAGTTTTTAGTCCGAATACTCCGTTCGGGGTCGTCCCCTCTTTCCAAATCTGCTCCATAACTTCCTTGGAAATCGTTTCTGGATCTCTCTGACTATAATGCAGCCACTCGCCCGGATCGCCCGCTACCCCCGTTGAGAAAAGTGCATAATTAAGTAAGGTGCTTCCCGTTCGCTGTGAAAACCAAATCGTATAGCTTTGTGCCGGTCTCATCGTACCACCCTCTCTGATTGTTTTGGCCCAAACAGCTCTTTCCCAAAATCATCTCACAAAATAGTTAAATTTCCGTAATAAATATCTCCTTTATTGAACTCTACCTGCTGAACGAAAATGAAGCTGCCGATCGTTCTCCCGGCAGCCTCTGATTGATTACATCCTATAAGTTCTTTGTATTATCCATATGGCCCTCTTGGGTGCATTCCCAACAACCGGCTCATTCGCGGGTGCTCTTTCCAGCGCTCCACGATTTCTTGAGGCATCTTATAATTGACGAACGGATAGAAACGTTGCGATATCCATCGCTTTCCATACATTACTTGCTGTACGACTCGAGGCTCATCGCTCTCATTGCGCGCACCCCGGTGCCATAACTGTCCTGTGAAAATAAGGCAATCGCCCTGCTTGGCCAAAATCGACACCGGTCCTTGTCCCTTGTATAACGGAGAATCGTGCTCCGGATCAGGCTCCTGGCCGCTGCGGTGACTTCCGGGAATAACCTGGGTAGGTCCCATCTTTTCCGTCACATCTACTAGATAATAGATGCACGTGATCAGAAATGTAGGCATTTGCATCCGTGGATCGAATTCAACACCTTCCGGAAGCGGGAAGAACAGTTCTTCGTCCACATGCCAATTATCGATGCCCTTGCCTCGGGGTGTTCTCATCGCGTTCATTGCGAACATATGACATTTCGGACCGAGCACCGCCTCCGCTAAATCGACGACGCCAGGCTGCATGATCAGCCGCTGGAACTGCTCACCCTTCTCAAACATGCGTGTCCGGAGCCCGTCCCTGTACCCGTCACCCGGTCCGTCCATTGCTTCCAGCACACCTCTTTTTAACGCTTCCGCTTCTTTTACTTGCAGCGCTCCTCTAATTACGGTATATCCGTTTTTGTTAAATTCCACTAAATTCTCTTGAATGGATCGATCCATGCCTAACACTCCCTATGTCGTTTCGTTTATATCCCAGCCTTCGATCGACTGATCATACGTAATACTATGAATTTTCAGACTTTTAATAATGTAAACATCACTTCACCGCACAGCTCTACTTGCTTCTGCTTCAGTACAACCCGGAATAATTTGTCCCCCCAACTCGACTTGAGTTTCATGTCAGTTAGTGGCATCTCTTCAATTGCAATATGAAAACTGTTGGTATCAACTAACATTTGGACTGCATCTCTGCCGGATATGAATAATAGGCCTCCTGCGATATGCCTCACTTCGCAAGGAGTAATAAAATGATGCGACAAGCTTTTATTTTTTTCAAGCTCATAGCGGTCATGAATCACGACGGTTTGGTTCAACCGGTCCAACGAAGCATGACGCCTGTATTCCTTCACATAAGCTTTTGCTTCATACGCTTTACTTATGTCCATAGATAAGCTTGCCGAATGTTCGGTTGAGCTGTAGCATACTTGCTCTGCATAAAAATCGGCTCCCGCGCTCTGCATGATTCCATTAACGGTCGGCAGATTATGATATTGGGACTGCATGGTCCATATATCGTACCGTTTCTGGCCGAAAAATTCCCTGCGGTATACCTCAACACCGATGTCAATGAGGATCGGACTCGCGTTATAGAACACGACAAAGTTCCCGACATCGTTATGATTATGGCTGTCTCCATTGCTGCCTCCCTTAACGCAAAGGAATAATCCGCGATCCGGTTCTTCGAGTTCCCTTGCTACCAGGATGCCCATGCTTGGAATAAAGGTTTCTTTTTCAAATGTCACCGACATTGCCTTCTCTACCATGTCATCGGACCGGACGATGGAAGACATGGCCCTGGAAAGGGAATGCAGCGGAAAAATGTTGTTGTCCAATTGATCTTTAAAGCAGTAGGCTCCGAAATCCTCCAACTTTGAATCCCTCATATATTTGCCTGCGGTATAAATGATTTCGGCTGCAGGGTTATATTTTGCGCTTCCGTCAGCGAAATTCACGACGTAACCCTTGCCGATATACATTTTCCGGATATAATCGGTGAAATTGCGGAGCTTCCGCTCTTGATAAATATCAATGGAGCCGCCGGTCGCGTAATGAACGAGAGCTAGTCCCTCCAACAGCATGCCGCAGGATCTCCCCCAATAGGTGGCGCCTTCGTCAATGCCCCCGTCCTCGTCAATTCCTTGCAAGTAGTAATCCAGCATGTCCAGGGCGCGAACGATTCCTCTTTTACGAAGATCGTCGTCCTCCTCGCAGAACAAAATGCTGATCAAGCTGTTGACCACACACCAGGGATTCCAGTTGTTCATATCCCTCCGGTCGCTATACCCCATCCACCAATAATCGTATCTCGTCAGGAACGGGTTGATAATTCGACGTTTGAGCTCTCGCTTAATACGGCGGCTTACAAGCGGCTCGATCTGATCCAATTGATCTTTTAGCAGATAATACACCATGGCCAGCGTCATTCCGGTTTCACTTGCGAAAATATCCAATGCGCTATTGTCTATATCCGGCAGCGTTCGTTCGCCGTTAATCGGCTCCGGCTCATAGATAAAGTTATGCGCTGAAACGACCCAGGAGCTTTCCTCGCAAATACACCAGACGCCATTAATAATATCTTCCAAATACAAGCCGTCGCCTGCAAAACACTCGGCTAAAGTCAATGTGGACAGAGCGTGTCTTCGTTCAAAATATGGCGTTTCAAAGACCGACCGATCGCCGTTTTTGAAAAAGGCCATAAAGTCTGTAGCCTTCAGCATCGGATAAGAAAAGCTTTTGTACGGTTGAACCTGCTCCATGATGAGATCTCGAATCTGACTGTTAACAGATTTCCAAAGCTCTCGATCCCCGTAGCGAAAAAATGGATCAAATTGCTTCAAGGGAAGCACCGGAATTTTTTTTGTTTTGGTATATCCTGAACCTTCCGTCTCATATAGGAATGGTTTAAGCACCACTTCACCTCCGATATAAAGAAGAGAAGATGGAAAGAACAGCCGGAGGATGCCAATCTTTCCACTCGCCTCCCCAGTCGCTTTTATTTATTGATTTCGTGCACGACTGCGTTAAGGTCAACTTCCTTGGCGTAGCTGTTAAAGCTTGCCACATAGCCATCGTAATCAATCTTGCCCATTACATAGTTGTGGAATAAATCCGTAGTTTTAGCTTTCAAATCACTTGCAATGTTGCTGTAGCGGGAGAACTCGCTGGACGGCGTATCCGTAACAACATGATCCATGAAGGTATCGCCAAGCTTTGCAATTTCGACAATGTTCTCATATTCCCTTTGAGTTTCCTCGTCGAATGCAAACGGATATTTGAAGTTTCTGTCCAATGGAGGGAACGATTGTCCCCGGAAACCTACGCCTCCGTTAGCCGAATTCGGAACAAGTTTGCCCTCAACCAGATCGTAGTGGTAGCCTTTAATTCCACGGCTAGTTGCGATAATGGCTTCCATATCAGTCAGCAGCCAGGTGAAAAAAGTATCAAATGTTTCTTTAGGCTGCTTGCTCGCGCTAGTAATACCGATTGGGGAGTCTGCCTCAAAGTAAGAGAGTCCGAACACCCCTTTATCCCCTTTAAAGGGCTGTAGATATTCAACATCTGCACCCTTGAAGTTTTTGTCCAGACCTTCCTTAAGCGTATCGTAAATATCGTCCCACATGATAATAGCACCGGCTTGACCGTTAATAAACTTGGTTCGTACTGCGCCGTAGCTCGTATTTGTAGGCATCTCCAGATCAATCAATCTATCTTTATATAATTTACTCATAAAATCCATATATTCTTTGTAGTTAGGGGTGAGGAACGGAACGACAGCTTTTCCGTCCTTCATATAAATCTGATTACGTGTACCGAAATAATCGGCGAACATTTCCTGGTCCTTCAATACAGCGGAGAGAGTCAACGGAATCGTATCCTTTTTCCCATTTTGATCCAGATCATGATCCCGGAATAAAGTCAAAATGTTAATCAACTCATCCATCGTTTTCGGCTGGCCGACTCCAAGCTTCTGTAACCAATCCGTACGCAGCCACAAGTTCATGAATTTCTGGTTGTTAACGGATAAGGCGTACGTTTTTCCGAAATATTTAAACGGCTCAACGACATTCGGGTTGGCATCGAGTATCGCTTTTACTCTCGGGTTTGCGTTAATATAATCGTCGAGCGGAACGAGGAAATCCTGCTTTACTAGCGGATATGGGTTGGAGGGCAGGCGTGCAAGGTCCGGCATGTCCCCGGAAACAAAAGTTGCCGTGACTTTATCTTCCCAGTTGTTTGACGGAACATGCTTAATATCCAGTCCAACCCCTGTTTTACTCTTAAACTGTTCCGACAGCATTTGCGCTACTTCGGGCGTATTGTAGTAGTCTTTGCTCAAAAACGTAATGGAAGCCAGCTTTTTTTTCCCTGCTTCACTTTCCGCTGCTGACTTGTCGGCGGTGTTTTTGGAACCTGAGCTGCACGCGGTCAATACCATCGAACCGGCTAAAACACAGGCAATCATCGTTTTCATTTTTTTCATGTTCCTTCTCCACCTCTTTGTTTAGTATTTATTTTGGATCAGCCCTTTACAGAGCCGACTAAAACACCTTTAACAAAATATTTTTGAATGAACGGATAAACAATCATAACCGGAATTAACGCTACGACAATCGTTGTGTATTGAATGTTTCTTAACAGGGTCTGTTCCGCGCTGGTCGAATCCATAGAGTTCTCCATGACAAGCGTGCGCAAGACAACCTGCAGCGTATGCATGGATGGGTCATTAATATAAAGGATGACCTCCAGATAGTTGTTCCACGAAGCTACCATGTAAAATAATCCGATGGTTGCCAGCGCGGCAGTCGATAAGGGAAGTACGATTTTAAAAAGTATTTTGATCTCGGAACAGCCGTCGATTCTCGCACTCTCAATGAGCTCAGACGGTATGCTCTCTAAAAAATTTCTCATAATCAGAATGTTAAAAGTGTTTAGTGCAGCCGGAAAAACTAAAGCCGTAAACGAGTTAAGCATCCCTAAGTCCTTGACTAGCAAATACTTGGGCAAAAATCCGAGACTCAGCAGCATCGGAAGCAAAACAATAAAATTGAGCATCCTTCTCCCTACAAGCTCCCGTCTTGCAAGCGGGTAAGCTATTCCAATCGTCAAAACCATCGATACGACAAGGCTGCACGCGGTTACGAACAAGGAATTTAAAAACGGCCCCTGAATGAGTTTATTTTCCAGTACATATTTATAATGATCCAGAGTAAAGCCTCTGGGAAATATGCGGAATGACGCATCGGAAGAAGTCGAGAATGTGAGCTGAACAACGTACATAATCGGCAGCAGAACGCTTAAAGCGAATAAGCCCATCACGATAATGGAAGTCGCTTTGACTGCCCTTTCCTCTAAAGTTTGCTTGATCAGCAGCACTGCTTGCTCCCTCCTGTCTCAAGGATCAACGGCTTTGTCGTCTTAAGGACGAGGCACCGTTTACCGAGAACTATAAAATCATTATGAGCTGTGCGATACAAATCCTAATCCTTTTAAAATACGCCTTCATCGTTAATTTTTTTGGCGATTGAATTCGTAATCAGTACAAGCATAAAGCCGATGGAGGCTTTAAAAATACTAACAGCCATACTGTATCCGATCTTCATCTCGCCAATTCCCGTCCGATAAGCGTAGGTTTGAACGACGTCCGCCGTCTCATAGACGACAGGAGCAGCCATAATGAGCACCTGGTCGAATATGTTCAATATTTTCCCAAGCTCAAAGATCAACATAATGACGATCGTCGGACGAATAGATGCCAACGTAATGTTCCATATTTGCGACAACTTGCCGGCGCCGTCTACTTTAGCCGCTTCGTACAGAGCAGGATCAATGGACGTAATGGCGGCTAAATAAACAATAGCTGCATAGCCGGCTCCTGCCCAGATATCGGAAAGTACCAGCAATTCGCGAATATGCTCTTTGCTTGCAAACCAATAAGCTGGCTCCACGCCCATCAAAGTCGCCAACTGCGAGTTAATGCTGTTTTGAGGAGCGAGAATAAGAAACCAAATACTGCCGATTACGACCCATGATAAGAAATGCGGGAAATAAATAATCGTTTGCACGATTTTTTTGTATAGCCTTGACGTGATCTCATTGAGCATCAGCGCGATCAGAATAGGAACAGGGAAACCAAAAATCAGCTTCATTAAGCTAATGATTATCGTATTTTTGAAGGCGTTCATAAAAGATGCCGAGTCGATGAGTCTTCGGAAATTATCGAATCCAATATAGGAGACTTGGGATAAAGGAACCTCTCCATAATTGGTAAACGCCCATCGCAGCTTCAGCATTGGAATATATTCGAATAGCAAGTATAGAGCCAACGGAATAATCAAAATGTAAAAAAGTTGACGCTGCTTGTATATATTCCGAATGACTGTAGTTATTTTGGGGCTTGATGGCCGCATGGACGGGTTGGCCTCAAGTTTAGTTGTACGTATAACTTCCATCTCCTCCCTTGTCTTGTTTCTCCCAACTTTCACTTGAAGCTTAACAAACCGCTATCATCGCTCACAATCCATAACATTAATGTATCCTCCCGAAAATCAACCGATCTCATGAAAGCCATTCGTGAACACACAACGGTTGACATTGCGTTAACATTCATATGATAAATTGATGTTAGATTAACCGAGTCCCCCTGGTACCTTCGGATTGGAGGAGTACAGAATGTTCGATATCGTCATCGTCGAGGACAAGAAAGTAACTCGTGAAGGGCTTGTACATCTTATGGATTGGGCTTCCTTAGACGCGCGCGTAGTCGGCGCGTTTGACTCCGGACAAGCAGCCATAGAATTTCTGAGCCGCAACAAAGCCCATATCGTCATTACGGATATTGAGATGGAGAACGGAACCGGAATGGAGCTATCCGCATATATCTGTGAACGCATGCCTCAGACCAAAGTTATCATTATTAGCGCTTATGAGCGTTTTTCCTATGCCCATCAGGCCATTCAATTAGGCGTATTCGCTTATCAGCTTAAACCGGTCGACGAGAAGGAGCTACTGGATAAAGTTTCTAACGCTATTAGCCAAATCAGAAAAGACCAGGAGGCGCATGCGCTTGCCTCGCTTCTAGCCTTGCAGGAGCTTTCTTCAACACTTGAGGCTTATCTGATGAACAGACCGGTAGATTATTCCCTGCTTCAACAAGCGTTTGAAGTATTGCAAAGCGAGTTGGATCACAACATAGCCGCCGTATTCGTGCTTAGGGGATACGGCGAACACATCTCTATGCGCAAATTGAAAGAAGAAGTGGCGAATTCAGACAAGAAGATTATGCTGATGCAATGCGGAGCTCTGCTTACGGGGGTTATTTTCTACGACAAGCCTCTAGACAGCTATTATTTCGAAAGCCTTTACAAGATCTTTAAATTCAGAAAAAAGGTGCGTATCGGCGCCGGAATTATCGTGTGCGATGCAAATCAGATCAAGGAATCCTATGAGAGCGCTCTGCAGGCTTATCGTTACGGTTTTTTGCATAACCTGGGGCTGGTCACCTTTTATGAACAAATCCAAAACGACTTGCAGTTGAAGCGAAAAAGCTATAAAACGATTTATCTCGATTGCTCCTACTTGATCAAGTGCATAGAAGCGGAATGGGATGCTGAAGCATTGGAATACATCGAGAGTATGATGGTGAAATGGAGGGATACAAATAGCAGTATTACCCACATGATTAATCAATGCAGTGAGTGCGTCTTCCGATTATCGTCGGAGCTTTCGGTTATGGAAAATTTCACTCAAGAAGCCATTCTGGCGGATTTCGAGCTGATGACAAATCTAACTGAGCTGAAGAGTTACATGCTTGAAGTGCTCGGAACTATTTCCAACGAGGTCAAGAAAAAACAATTGCAAAAAATACGTCCGATCGTCAAACTGGCTTTGTCCTATTCGGTGGAGCACATCGAAGTCGGCTTAAATTTGAAATTTATAGCGAGCAAGCTTAATACGAGTTACGTGTATTTAAGTAAAGCATTTAAAGAAGATATTCACATTGGTTACACGGAATATATGAATATGTATCGCATAGAGCTGGCCAAGAAGCATCTGGCGAATCCCTACGCCAAGGTTGGCGATGTTTGCGCCCGGATCGGTCTGGAGCAGAAGAACTTCCACTTTCTATTCAAAAAGCTTACGGGCATGACACCGAAAGAGTATCAAGGCAAAAGATTACCCGTGAGCGGTTAAACATAAGGAGTGCGGATGCTACATTCAATCAAGTGGAAAACATTTATCGCCATTATTGCTTTTTTTGCCGTTGCGACGACAGTGGCTGGCGTTGCAAGCTATAACATCATTGAAAGCGATCTACAAGAGCAAGCCATTCATAACGCAAATCTAGAGATCAACTTCGCGATTAAGCAGATGGATGATCAGTTCAAGTATTTGGATCAAGCCTACTATACGGTTTCCTTCGATAAAGAGATTACGAAAGAATTATCCAAGGAACCCCATGAGGTTAATTACAAAATGATTTTGACGAAGCTTGAAAGCATGTTGTTTTCTTCTAATTACAAAGTTCACTCCATTTATTTCAAAGATATTCGCAGCGGAGTAATCGTTTCTACCGACGATTCCAGTATTGTGAAGCATAATAGCAACTATTGGGTTGAGGGCTTTACTGCGGAGGAGCTGAAAAATCCTGGTTTGATTCATACCCGTGACCTTGCTACAGGCTCCGCCTCTCTCGTAGCTTTGGCCGGACAAGTAAGGAAGAACTATTTCGATAATCCTGTCGCCCTGCTTTCAGTCAACATGCTGCAATATTCGTTTAAGGAAATATTGGTGAAGGATAACGTATACCCCAATTCTCTTCAAATCATTAGCAACGAGCATAATGAGGTAATTGCCAACAGCGCAAATGCGGACCCCTCGGCAATCATGCCGATCATCAAGAGCGTACCGACTGGAGAACGTTTATTCATTGACGGTCAGTCCTATATCGTCATTAGCGGAGAATCCGATAAGTATGGCTGGAACTATTCGAAATTGCTGCCGGAGAAGGAAGTTTTCGCCGGAATATATAAAGTGCGATCCGTGCTCCTTTTCATCGTTTTTGTTTTTTCCTTAGTGATGCTTGTGTTCCTCTATCGTGTACTGGATCATGTTACCGCTCCAATTTATCAGCTCTCCGCGATGATCAAAAGGTATCGCCAAATTAACTATGAGAAGAATAATGAGAAGGTTGAATTTGTAACAAACCGCAAGGATGAATTCTCGTTCTTGTTTCAAAGCCTGAACGATATGGTGCGGCGTATCGACCGCTTGATCGATGAGGTTTACAAGGCGAGCCTATACAAAAAGGAAACGCAGCTTCGCATATACCGCAACAGTATAGATCCGCATTTTATTTATAATATTTTGGACTCTATTATATGGACGATGAAATTCAAAGAGTATGATAAGGCTGTCGACATCATTCAAAACTTCTCCTCTTTTCTGCATCACACGCTTCATGCGAATCGGGAGTTTATTTGCGTTATGGATATGTGGGCTGAGCTGATCTCCTACTGCAAGCTGGAATCGTTCCTTAAGGATGATCTCATCACGTATACCATCGAATTTGAAGAAGCCGTTCAACAGCAGTTGGTGCCTTCCTTTATTCTTCAACCGCTTGTTGAAAACTGCTTCAAGCATGGTTTCAAAGGGCGTAAACAGGGAGAAATAAAAGTGACTGGCTATCAGGAAGGCCAGGACTTTGTGTGTATGGTTGAAGACAACGGAAATGGAATGACGGAAGAGAACCTGGATGCCTTAATGAATAAAATCCGAAATTATGATATTAACGCCAACAAAAAACATTTCGGAATTGCCAGCGTACACAATCGGCTGCAGTTATATTACGGGGAAAATTACGGGCTTACCATAATGTCTGAACCAGGCAAAGGAACAAGAGTAATGATTAATATGCCAATTCGCAGGGGCATGACAAATGGCTTCGAAAATAATGCATGATTATGACGACAGTACATTGATTTTCAAGGTTGTTGATCATGAATTATTTTTCAATAATAAATGTGTACAATGACAGCTTCCAAGGTACGCACCCCATTTTTCTACCACAAGGAGGATCATGCAATGCGTTTATCCACATCGACAAACTTGTTGGACAAAGTATTTGACGATTTCGGAGTCATCTCGCCTGAGCGTTGTCTTGAAATAGGCTTGGAATCAGGTTTCAACGTTTTCGACTTTAACTTCTGCGACCAAGGCAGACCAGGTCGTCCGGTTGCACAAGATAACTGGTACGACTCCCTCGTCTCCTTCAAGAAATTTGCGGATGAGCTGGGAGTAACCTTCTCGCAAACCCATCTGCATATGTACGATCCGAATGATCCTAGAATAACCGATCACGGTTGGGAAAGAGAGCTTTTGCAGCGCTCCATCGTCGGTACAGGCATACTCAAAGCAGATTGGGCCGTTACTCATCCTCTCCACGAGTTTAAAGAGAACTATTCCAGACAAGATTATTTGAAATTAAATTTGGACTATTACGGGCCTATTCTCGAAGAGGCAGATAAGCTGGGTTTCGGACTTTCCTTTGAAAACATGGTGCAGTGGGATGGAACGTATGAATATGCATGCAACGGGGAGGATCTTGCCGAGCTGGTCGATGCGTTTAAACGATCTAACGCAGGAGTGTGCTGGGACTTCGGACATGCTAACATTAGCTTTTGCATAAAAGATCAGGCCGACGAGCTTCGATTAATCGGCTCCAGACTTAAATCGACTCATATCGCTGATAATCACGGCCATGCAGATGAGCATCTGGCACCGTTTTATGGTCATGTGGATTGGCATAGAATGATGCGTACCTTAAAAGAAATTGACTATAAAGGTGACTTCACTTACGAGATTCAAGGTTTCTCTAACCCGGTCCCCCTAGAGGTTCGCAGAACAATGACTATTCACGTCGCTGACATCGGAAGATACTTGATTGGTGTATTCAAGCAATAGTATTTTTTATTGGCATTTTTCAAGATGAAGCTCGTTCAAGCGAGCGTTTAGATTTTCACAGCAAAAAGAACCCTCCGAGTCCGGAGAGTTCTTTTTGTGCTACCCTCCGCCTATCCTGTCAGCCGCGAATCCACATGAACGACGATTGATTTGTGGCGCTTCTACAACCAGCTGCTGCATTCAGCACAACGCTCTCGCGCCTTTCAAGCGCATGTTCATTGTGGCAGTAAACACCCGTCAATCAATGAAAATCGATTCGGTTTGCCGGTGCATCGTCCGATATTCCAGCGGCGTCAGCCCCTCCGCTCTTTTGAACTTCCGGTTGAAGTTCGCCTGATCAACATAGCCGACCTGTGCCAGCATATCCTTCAACTTTATATCGGTCGTCCGCAAATGTTGCTTCGCTTGCTCCGTAAGCGTCAAACCCAACCCACCTTCAACGGCACCTCCAATCATGAGAATATAGAGGCAATCCAATCGAGGAGGTTGCCTCTATGTCAACGAAAGAACAGCTCCGTCAACTATGGGCCGAGCGCATCGTCGAGTTCCGCGCTAGCGGGATGACGATGGCTGCTTGGTGCTCCGCTCATCAATGCTCCATCGACCAGTTAAAATACTGGCTGTACAAAGCCAATCGAACATCCTCATCCGTAAAACCTTTCACCTCGCCGGTTTGGGCCCCCTTGCTGTCGTAGATGCTCATTCTGCCGCGGAACCTGTTCTCATTGTTCGTGTCGGCAAAATCTGTATCGTCGTCCGCCCGGGATTTGACCCCCTTTTGCTTCGCGACATCATGCGTGTCCTGGAGGAAGCCTCGTCATGTTAAGCCTTTCCGCTACTCACCATGTCTATCTCGCTTTCGGCGCCACCGATCTGCAAATCGGGTCAACTCTCCCCTACAACAGAAGAATATGCGATCCAACTTGCTAAACTGGAGCAGCAGAATGCCGAGCTGACGCCAAGCTGAACTGGTATGAAATGCTCGCCTGCAACTACCTGCGTGGTGGGTTCATGTTCTTGTCCCTCGACATTAACCGCGACTTACGCTTGTTATTCCGTTACATGACAACTCCTGTTCAGTTCTAGGGTATAGTTTAACATTCACACCCTGAATTTAGTGTTGTAGTGAACTTAAATTTAATCAAGCAATACTGCCCCAAGAAGTTTCCAAGCATTTGACCTTCGGCTATAAATATAGTTTCTTGTCCGAATACGGCAAAGGATATAAGTTCTTGTTTGAACCGAGGACTAGAACTTATATCCTTAAAACGAAAAAACCCGCGATTTACGCGGATTTTTTAGCATACATGTTCTTGTCCCTCAACAAAAAGTCAAATGTTTTGACACTATATTCCCTCAACGGTTCGGTGCTTGGTTCTTACAATAGCTTGATCAGTTGACCGCCATCCACGACGAGACAGTGCCCGGTCACGTAGAGGGACTCGTCGCTCGCCAAAAATAGCGCCGCATCGGCGATCTCTTCCGGCTGCCCGAATTCCATCTTCGATGTCGAGTAGGCTTCCTGATCTCCTTCGTGATCAAAAGTGGACTTTTTGAACAACCTCTTTAACAAAAAAAGCTTTGCCGCAACATACCGGCAAAGCCCCTGCTTTCGTATCACTACCACATCTCAAATCCCGGCGACCCGGGTACGCCGCTGCCTATCATGCCAACCAGCGGAATCGTATAAGCGAAGACGATCAGCACGATGCAGACGCCAATCCAGACGCTCCACCGTTCCAGCAAAGCCGGGGTAGGCTCCGCCGATTCGGCGACTTCCCCGATCGGGTACTCCTCGTGGCCTTTCGGCGCCCGGAGCATGCCGATGATGCAGCCGATCATGATCAGGACGGCCAGGAACAGCAGCACGCCCGATACCGCCATCGCGACATGATACGGAATCCACGATAATGCGTCCGGATGATCGCCGTAAGTCGTGTAAGCCGTTCTGCGCGGAGAGCCGAACAACCCGACCGTATGCATCGCTCCGGACATGAAGAACATGCCGACACACCACAAAATCGTCTGCACGATCCCCCACTTGTTCATGCGCGGCGTCAGCGTGCGTCCGGTCACGACCGGAACGAGCCAATACGTAATGCCGAAGAAAGTCAGCGCGACGCTGGTCGCCACCGTCAGATGGAAGTGCCCGGTTACCCACAGCGTATTGTGCACGACCGCGTTCATCTGATTGCTTGCATTGATGATGCCGCCCGCTCCCGCCGGAATGAAGACGAGCATGCCCATAAACGGAGCGAAAAACCGGACATCCTTCCACGGCAGCTCCTTAAACCAGCCGAACAAGCCCTTTCCCCCTTTGGACCGTCCGTACAGCTCGAACGAAGCGAACAGCGAGAAAGCGGTCATCAGCGAAGGAACGATAACCATAAACGTCAGGACGACCTGGAAATATTTCCAGAACGGGCTGATGCCCGGCTCCATCAGCTGATGGTGAAAGCCTACCGGAATCGAAAATACGATGAACAGCATAAAGGACAGTCTGGCCAAAGCGTCACTGAATATTTTGCCGCCAATCACTTTCGGGATGATCACATACCAGCAAATATACGCCGGAAGCAGCCAGAAATAAACGAGCGGATGGCCGAAATACCAGAACAACGTCCGGCTGAGCAGCACATTGATCGTTTCGACCCAGCCGAACGACCAAGGGATCAGCTGCAGCAGCACTTCCGCCGCGACTCCGATCGTCGCGATCTGCCACAAAATCATCGTCGCGACCGCCATGAAGGAAAACAACGGCGACAGTTTGCCTTTATGCGTTTTTTTCCAGTAGCGGTAGTTGTAAAACATCCCGAACCCGCTGACCCAGCTGCCGACTACAATGAGGGCGAGCGCGATATAGAAAAACGGGGAAGCTTTCAGCGGCGCATAAAACGTATACAATACACTCGCCTTGTTAAGCAGGATGACGACCGTGCCGATGACGGTGCCGATCACCATCAGGACGAAGCCGATCCATCCCATCCGCAGCGAAGTCGGGAGCAGCTTGCCGCCCAGCGTCTTGGACATGCCCGAATACAGAAAACCGATAATGAAAAAGGTGGTAAAAATTAAAGCCATCAATACGCCGTGCGCCGTCAGCAGCTGATAATATCCGATGCCGGCCGGTAACTCGATCAGTCCGCCGCGGACGAGCCCCTGCAGCACACCTGCGATACCGCCGAGCAGAAGAGCCGTGAAGGCGAATAAGAGATGCGCCAGAACGAGCGCCCCGTCCTGACGGTCGAAGCGTTCCGCTTTCTCGCCGCCCTTCCCGCGCGTTGTCATCGGCTCCGCAGCCGGAGCCGCCTGCGTGTCTGTTGCCATATTCATACGATCGCCATCCTTTCCGGACCAGGCCGGATCTGTTTATTTCACGACCAGCGTCGTTTTCATCATTTCATGGCCGATTCCGCAATACTCGTTGCACAGAATCAGATATTCTCCCGGTTTTTTGAACGTATGCGTCGTATGGTTCACCTCGCCGGGCAGCACCATCATATTGACGTTCGTCCCCGGAATCTCAAAGCCGTGAATGACGTCCGGGCTCGTAATCGTGAAATGCACCGTCGCCCCTGCCGGAACTTCCAGCGTACCCGGCGCATAACCGTAAGCGAATGCGGTCATGATCGCCTCATATTCGTTGTCGCCTACTTTCTTTAATACAGGCTTGTCGAAAGGCGCCGTCTCGTTCACCATCGTCGGGTCTATCGAATGATGATGGCTGCTTGGCGGAGCCATCCCCATCGAGAACGTCATCACGCCCAATATGAGCAAAAAAACGACCAGCATGGAAAACCCGAACGTCAGCCAAATTTTTTCCAAACGGTGCATATGCATGCCAATTCCCTCTTTCCCCCCGTTAATTCCGAGCCAAGTACAACACGAACACGGCCAGCCACGTTACAGCGATAAAACCGCCGAGCAGCATTACCGCCGCAAACGTTCCTTTTAATGACGGTTCCGACTTCGAGTGCCGGTCCTGCTGCGGCTGTGAAGCTTGCGAAGCCGATTGCGATGCCGGAACGGCTTGCCGGTTATGATCCTCCTGAGCAGTCGATTGCCCCATATCCGAACGCCTCCTCTCCTACCGCTTCTAAGGCCTGTTGTTGCCCGCTTTACTCTGCTATTGTAGCGGCCCGGAGGAAGTCCGCACTGTGACCAGCATCACTCGCAGCCGCCCGGAGCCGTGAACAATTTGTTACAGCTTGACGCGATGCACAAACTCCGCAAACTTTCCACAAGCCCAGCCGGGGCGAAACGCCGTCCACCCATTCACCAAGGGATATATGTCCTCATATGATGAGAGTAGTCTATGGAAGCAAATCAAATCCGCAAGACGGCTCTTCTAAAGGAGACACACCATGACCAGTACGAAAATGACAATCCATGTGCAAAACATGGGCGGTATGCTTCAGGATCACACGATCGTTCTCGGGGATCGCGCAGTCCGTCAATCCAAAATTCCGACTAGCGGAACCGTCACGCTTAAGTTCGGCGCTTCCAAGCAGCAGGTGAAGGTCGTCTCCGCCTCTCATCTCGACGGCCTGCGCATCGGCGAGCCGCTGGCCCGCAGGCTGGGCGTTCACCATGGAGCCCATGTCGGCGTTTCGTATAGGGCTAGCAGCAAAACGTTGTCGCTTGGTCCGCTGATCGGCGTTTTGATGAGCCGGGTATATAGCGGTACCCCGGATCGTCCGTTCGGAACAAATACGGGGTTTTGCAAAGAACTGGTGGACGCGTGCCATACGTACGGCGCTCTCGTTTACTTTTTTACTCCCGGCGACATCTCATCCGGACAGCAGTCCCTGGAGGGCTGGACCTATTACGGCAGATGGCGCAAATCCAGCTTTCCGATCCCGGACGTCGTGTACAACCGGCTGACGACGCGCAAGCTGGAAAATATGCCGAGCGTGCAGCATTTTATGAAAGAAGTCAAATCCCGTTACGGAAATTACGTGTTCAACGAAACGTACTTGGACAAAACCGACGTCTTTGACGCGCTGAAGCAGGATTCGTCGCTGACCCGGTATTTGCCGGAATCCCATTTGTTCAAAAACTACCAGATGCTCAAATCGATGACGGCCCGCCATCCGATCGTCTTCCTCAAGCCGATTACCGGCAGTCTAGGCAAAGGCATCATCCGGATCAGCCGGCTTGCCGGCCAGTCTTACATGTGCCAGTCTACGAGCTTGAACGGCACGGTCCGGCAGTCGTTCCCGAGCATCGACGCCCTGTTCTCCTCCTTATCCGGCAAGCTGAAGCAGCGCCGCTACCAGATCCAGCAAGGACTTCACCTGATCGAAACGGGAGGAAGACCGGTCGACTTCCGCGCACTCGTGCAGCGGGGACCGCAATGCGTGTGGGGAGTCACCTCCGTGGTCGCCCGGATCGCCGGCAGCAATCATTTCGTCTCCAATCTGGCCCGAGGCGGGACGCTCAGCCGGGTGAAGGAAGCTTTGCAAAAGACGAATCTGAGCGCCGCCCAGCAGCGCGCCGTTAACACTCATCTGCGCAAAGCCGCCCTTGATATCGCCAAAGGAATCGAATCGCACATCAAGGGACATTTCGGCGAACTCGGCGTAGACCTGGCCGTGGATTCCCACGGCAAAGTATGGCTGCTCGAAGTGAACTCCAAGCCGTCGAAAAATGACGGAACGCCGCTCTCCGAAGGCGCCATTCGGCCGTCCGTCAAGATGACGGTCCAATACGCCCGTTATTTGGCAGGATTTTAGCGAAGGTGATAGCGATGAAAGCAACGACAGCGACGCGAATATCCGGCAATACGGTCGGCATTATGGTTTGTCCCTCGGCGGGCGATCCGCCGTTTTCCGAAAAGCAGTATTACCGCCGACTCTCATTGCTCGGTCAGAAACTGGGGCTGGCCGTTTTTGTTTTTTTTCCCCACCGGATCGACTGGGAGCGCAGACGCGTGCTCGGTTACCGCTACAACGCTTCGGGAAGCCGCTGGGAGAAGCGTTTATACCCGCTCCCGGAGACGGTATACGACCGCTGCTTTTACTCGGACGCGAAGCTGTTCGCCGAATTCCGGGAGCCGATCCGCCGCCTGATGCAGACGCCCGGCACGCGGTTTCTCGGCTACGGCCTGAAGGGCAAGTGGAGCGTTCATCAGATGATGATCCGCGACGAGACGCTCTCGCCCTACATCCCCGAGACGGAGCTGCTGCAGAGCCCCGCCGATATCGAGCGATGGCTGGAGGAGAAGGGGGAGCTGTTTCTGAAGCCGCACGGGGGCAGCCAGGGCAAAGGGGTGCTGCGCGTGACCCGGGAGGAGAACGGTTATGCCGTGAACGGACGCAGCCACCGCAACGAAGCGGTGCGCTCGGGTTTCCGCTCCAAGCGCCGGTTGCTGGATTGGATCGCCGCTTTTACCGGAGGACGCAAATATTTGATCCAGCAATACCTGATCCTGACGACGACAGAGGGAGAAGCGTTCGACATCCGGGCGCTCGTGCAGAAAAACCGTACCGGCCGTTGGGAACTGACCGGCATCGCGGTCCGCCGGGGAGCACCGGGGAGCGTTACCTCCAACCTGCACGGCGGCGGCCATGCCGAGGAGGCATTGCCTTTCCTGCGCCAGCAATACGGCCGGCCGGCCGCCGAGACGATCGAGTCGTCCGTCCGCGAGCTGGCGCTGCGCATCCCCTACGTGCTCGAGCAGTATCACGGCCGTCTCGTGGAGCTCGGCGTCGATATTGGCGTCGACACCACCGGGCACGTCTGGATTCTGGAAGCCAATTCGAAGCCGGGCCGGTCCTCCTTCGCCGTATTAACCGACAAGAAGGTGAGACTCGACTCGATCCGCAATCCGATCCTGTACGCCAAATTTCTGATCGATAATCCCGGCAAACGTCATGATCCGTCCCTATAACGCCATCCGGTAATGACTCGCTGCATGTAGAAGCTTATGAACCGGCAGCTTCTGTTTACCTGGTGCGACCATTGTCGGTATATGGCCACCCAAGCTTCTCGCAACCTTTTAGGAGGGTAACTTCATGAGTTTGACAACGTGTACAATCCATTTTGCGGCGCGAACCGACAAGACCGTGTACGTCAGCTCCGCCCTGATGAAGTCGCTGCAGCTGACGGGAACGAAGCCGGTAACGCTCAAGGTGGGAAGCAAGTCTCTGCTTGCGCCGATCAAAATCGTCAAAAAGACCGGGAACCATCTGTATTTGCCGGTTGCGGTCAAAAACGCGCTCCTCGTGCCGCGAAGTGGAACTTGCATGGCCGTTTCGCACGGGGGGCGGGATATTCAGATCGGACCGCTGGTCGGCATCCTGACGAACGCATCGAGCGCCAGCGTCGTGCAGCCGTTTGGCTCCCGTTCCCCGCTGCTTAAGCAATACATCGGCCCCGGCAGCCAGAAATCGTTTTTTTTCGCATTTACGCCATCCGGGGTCAACTGGGCGGCCGAAACCGTCACCGCCTACTTCCCGTCCGGCGACGGCTGGGTCCGCAAGACGGTCCCGCTGCCTGACGTCGTCTACAACCGGCTGTCCAGCCGCAAGGCCGAAAAATCGCTTTCGATCGAAAACTTCAAGGAGCGGTTCGTCCGGAGGGGGACGCCGATCTTCAACTGGAGCTTCTTCGATAAATGGGACGTGTACAACTTGCTGGAGGGCGACAAGGAAGCGTTCAAGCATGTGCCGGAATCACACCTGAATCCGACGTCCGAACGGGTCAAGGAAATGTTGGAGAAGCACCGGTTCGTCTATTTGAAGCCGACCGGCGGCAGCCTCGGCATCGGCATTTACCGGCTGACGTATCATCCGAAGCGCGGCTATTTCGCCCGGTTCCGCCGCAACGGCAAAAATGTGCTGTACCGGTTCGCCCAGTTTGGCGGCCTGATGAACCTGCTGAACTCGCGGAGCGGCAGAATGCGCAATTATGTCGTCCAGCAAGGCATCCGGTTGATCGAGATCGACAGCTGCCCGATCGATTTCCGCTTCCACCTTCATAAAAACGGTCAAAATGAATGGGTAGTCGCCGGAATCGGCGCCAAAAAGGCCGGGAAAGGGAGTGTGACGACCCACGTCAAAAACGGCGGGCAAATAATGACACCCGAGCAGGTGCTGGACCGCGTATTCGGCAGCAAAGCCGATACGATTCTGCAAAATGCCAAGCAGACGGCCATCAAGCTGGCCGAAGCGATCGAGAAAAACAGCCGCCACTTGCTCGGCGAGCTCGGATTCGATATCGGGATCGATCAGAACGAGCGCATCTGGATGTTCGAGGCAAACTCCAAACCGGGGCGTTCCATCTTCAAGCACCCTTCCTTGAAGTCGCAGGGCAAGACGTCTCTCGGTCTCATTTTTGAGCATAGCTTGTATTTGGGCAGGTTTCGGGCTAGGAGGGAAGCGTAAGTGGAATTTTCTGCACAGCACCATCGCCCTCTAATCGGCATTTTGACGATGGACGATCCGGCGGAAATGTTTCGGGGCAACCGGAACAACTTCATCGACATTATCCGGACCGGCTCGGAGCTCGGAGTGTCCGTATGCGTCGTGACCGTCAAAGATTTAAAGCTGAAGCACCGGAAGATGATCGGATACGTATTCGATTCGGCGAAAGGAACGTGGTCTCCGCAAACGATCGGCTTGCCCCATGTTCTGTATAACCGGATTCCGCTTCGCCAGGACGAAGCGCTGCCCGAGGTGCAGCAGACGCTCCAGGCCTGTGTCCGGCATCCGCACATCCGGATGTTCAATCCTGCTTTTTTTAACAAATGGTCGTTGTTCGAATGGCTGAGCAAAGGTAAAACAACGGCGAAATATATTCCGACCACCCGAAAAGTAACGACGCTCCAGGAGTTCGACAGTTTGTTTAAGCTTCACTCCTCGGTTTACTTAAAGCCGATCGGCGGCAAGGCGGGCAAAGGCATTATGAAGGCGGATCGCATGAGCGACCGCCTGGGCCGGAAGCTGGAATACTGCTTGAGCGTACAAGATACAAAAGGCAGCGTCGTTTACAAATATCCGAAGATGTCGCAGTTGTGGGCGAAAATGAAAGAGGAGATCGGACAGGAGGAATACATCGCGCAGCGCGGCATCTCCCTGGCCCGCCATAAGAAGCGGCCGTTCGATCTTCGCCTTCTCGTTCAAAAAAATGCGAAAGGTCAATGGGATGTGACGGGGGTCGGCGCCCGCCTCGCCGGCAAGCTGAGCATCACGACGCACGTGCCGCGCGGCGGCTCGATCGACGACCCGGAGAAGCTGCTCGCCTCCACGTTCGGCATCGACGGAGCCAAAAAAATTATTCAGCGGACGCGCAGAGCGGCGCTGGCGATCGCGCGTCAGGTCGAGAAAAAGTCAGGACATATGCTAGGCGAAATGTCGATGGATATGGGGGTTGACATCCACGGCGGGATCTGGTTTTTCGAAGCCAACTCGAAGCCGATGAAGTTCGACGAACCCCATATCCGCAAAAAATCGCTGGAGAGGATCGTTCATTATTCTTTGTTTCTCATCCGGGCCAAGTCGAGCGCAGGCGGGGGTTACCCCGCCGCCCAATCCAATTAAATCGGACACTGCTTTACGGTGAGCGGACAACCGGCACGCAGAAACGGCGGTTAGGTCCGCTTCCGTACATTCGCAAAGTGGGTGAACCGTCTTGTCAGAACCGTCACTCGGCATTATGACGTTATATTTGAGCGATCGGGCGAATCTGGAAGAGCGAAGCTACTTCCGCAAGCTGATCGTACAGGCCAAAAAGCTGGGCATCCGGGCTTTCGTCTTTACCCCGCAGGATGTGGATTCGAAGGAGCACCGCATCTATGCCCACCATTTCGAACCGACGGCCGGCAAGTGGACGCGCAGCTGGACCTCGTTTCCCCAGCTGATTTACGACCGGTGCCGGTACCAGCCGACGGAGCGGTTCCGCCAGTTCCGCCGCTTCCGGGCTACTTACAGCCAGCTTATTTATTTGAACCGCCCCATCTTGAACAAGTGGGGAATGCATCAATTTTTGGCCAAATCCAGCCGGATCCGTCCGCATCTGCCGGCCACGAAGCAATATGCCGATCACCGCGACTTGACCGAATTCATACGCAACCACCGGCATATTTACCTGAAACCGATTAACGGAACAGGGGGACGGGGAATTCTCCGGATATCCCGTCAGCCGAACGGCCAGTTCTACGTGCAGGGCCGGGACCAGAACCGCCGCATCGTGGCGCCTAAGCTGCTTACCGAGAAGCAGTTGCCCGGCAAGCTCGCTTCATGGAATGTAGCCGGCCGCTACTTGATCCAGCAAGGCATCCAAAGCCGATTGCCTGACGGCCGCGTCCATGATTTCCGGCTGCTCATCCAAAAAAACGGCAGCGGGGAATGGGAAGTAACCGGCTGTGCCGGGCGGATCGGTCCGCGCAAAAGCATTACCTCCAACTTGCACGGCGGAGGCCAGGCCATCTCGATGACGGAGCTGCTTCGACGGAGGATGCATTCGGAGGAGAAGATCGAGTCGATCCGCAGCAGCGTTTACGAGCTCGGCGAGGAGATCGCCAAATCGGTGGAAGGTCATTTCGGCCGGCTGTGCGAGCTTGGCATCGATATCGCGATCGATCCGAGCGGCCATCCGTGGGTGCTCGAGCTCAATCCGAAGCCGGCACGCGAGGTGTTTGCCCGGATCGGGGAAAAGGAAACGTACGAGAAAGCGATCTCTCGCCCGCTCGAGTTTGCACTATGGCTGCATAAGCAGGACACGGTTTCGTCCGCTTCGTTGCGGAGAAAGCGGCGGCGTTCTTCCGCCCGCTCCGGTCCGGTCCCAGGACGCAAATAAATCCGTCAGGCGCTGCCGCGACTGCAATAAAAACGGGGATGTCCCCATCTTCAAACGAAAAGACCTCAACTTCCACACTGCAACACGTGGAGGCTGAGGTCCTTTTTCTAGAGGAACATCGGTTCGAGGCAAGGTTCGAAAAATCGCCAAGCGACTTTGGAGACAGTCCCGTTCCGGCATGCCGGCGTTTTAAATATCGCGCCGCAGCGCCTTCAGCACATCGACCCGCGTCGCCCGGACAGCGGGACGCACGCCGGACAGAATGGCGACGAGCAGGCTGATCGCGACACAGATCAGTGTTAGCGCCGGAGGAATGTCGGAGAAGCGCAGACCTTCCGGCGGATTGCTGTCCAGCAGGCCGCGGACGATCTGGGGCAGCGCCAGATTGACGGCAAAGCTGACGGCGTAAGCGACCGCCGTCCCGATCGCCGCTCCCATAATTCCGATATAGGCGCTTTCGATCAAAAACACGCTTTTGATCGTCCTCGGATGAGCGCCGATCGCTTTCATTACGCCGATATCCGGCGTTCGTTCGGTGACGGCCATCGTCATCGTGTTGTAGATGCCGATCGATGCGATCAATACGGCGATCGTACCGACGAGGATGAGGCCGATCTTCATAATGAGGAACACCGCGTTGACCTGATCGAGCTGATCAACGATCGAATACGTCGCATAGTTTGCCGTCTTAAGCCGCTCGACGATCGATTTGACGTTCTCCACACGGTCCGCATACACATAGACTTCGTTGTATATCCGGGGTTGTCCGAGCGATTCGGGAGCTGGGTCCTCGGGATTTTTCGACGTCATGGCGCCGTATGCGGTCTGTGTGAACGATTCGATCTGCTTCATGACCCGTTCGTGGATGTAGACGTAACGATCCTGGAGCCATTCCCGGGAGGGCGCTTTGCCGATCCCGACGATCGTGACCGGAACCGCGAAACTTTTCGTTTCCTCGCCGAACCGCTGCACCACCTGTACATTCATCGTTTTCCCGATTAACGACTTCGCCTTGTCGGATACGGTTTTTTCGCCTTTGACCGCAGCAGGCTCTTCCGCATCCGCGTTATCTTGCCGCTGCTCCTCCATCTGCTTCCGTTCCTCGGGAGTCAGCATCGATTCCGCAAAGTTGAAGCCGATGACAATCTCGAAGTCCTGTTGCGGCATCCGCCCTTCCGCCAGCTCGAAGCCGGCCTTCGCCTCGGACGGCATATCGACGACAACCGCCTGTCCGTGGCCTTGAAGCTCGCCGATCCGGAATTCCGCCGACTGCTGGACCCCGTATCGTCTCGTCACCGCCTTGACATGGTCCTGCGATTCCATATACCCGATCTCGTCATCGCCGATCTGCCGGAACGATTTCTCGGATTCCTTCACGCCGTGCACCATAATTTGCGTCAGCAGTCTGCCCTCCGTTATATCCGCGACGACCGATTTTTGCAGGCCGAAGCCGACGGAAGCGAGCACGATCAGGAAGGAGCAGCCGATCGCCGTCGCGAGCACGGTCATAAATACCCGCGACCGGTTTTTCTTCATATTTTGCCGGACAAACCGGAACCTGTCCTTCCACTTCACAGCCATCCTCCTCCCGTCGCCTGCAGCGGCACTCTTTCGAGCCGGCCGTCGCGAATCGTCAAGGTGCGGTGTCCGATCGAAGCCACCTGGTCATCGTGCGTAATGATCAGAAACGTCTTGCCTTCGTCCCGGTTCAATTCGCGGATCAGCTCCAGCAGCGACCGTTCGTTGTCCGAATCCAGACTGCCGGTAGGCTCATCTGCGAGCAGGATCGGAGGATTCGCGATCAGCGCCCGCGCGATGCCGACCCGCTGCTGCTGACCGCCTGACAGCTCGCCCGGATAATGGGTCCCGAACGACTCGAGTCCGACGCGTTCCAGCATCGCCCTCGTCTTCCGTCTACGATCCTTCTCGCTCGCCCCCTTCAGAATAAGCGGCAGCTCCACATTCTCGTATGCGGTCATGCTTGGAATCAGTTGAAAGCTCTGGAATACAAATCCGAATTGGGCAAGCCGGAAATCCGCCCATTGCCCTTCGCTAAGCCGCGTCACCTCTTGTCCGGCGATCCGGATCCCACCGGTCGTAGGGCGAATATAACCGCTGATCAGGTTGAGCAGCGTCGATTTGCCCGAGCCGCTTCGGCCGACAATCGTCACAATCTCCCCTTCTCCTACCCGCATATCGATTTGATGAAGGACCGGAACGATGCGCTCGCTGCCTCTTTTGCCGATGCGGAACTGATGGCTTACTCCGTTCACTTCGATCATAGCTGCCTCTCCTCCTGTTGCTTTCTCTTTATTTGGCCGGCCGGCTTGCTTTCTCCAGTCCTTGCTGGAGCAGCTTCCTCGCGTCCGGGTACACATCTTTGTTCGTTGATTGCAGCACGACTACGATCACCTGCTTCCCGTCCTTGGAAGCGGAAGATACGAGACAATACCCCGCCTGGTCGGTAAACCCGGTTTTGATGCCGGTAGCTTCTTTCAAATAATTGGCTCCCCCCGGCTGAAGCAGCAGATTCGTATTCGTCAGCTGTAGCTTCGCGGACGGATTCGCGGACGTCTGCACCGCGGCCGTATAGCTGGCCGGCTGAACCGCCTGCCGGAACAGCTTGTTGTTCATCGCTTCTTTGGCGATCAGCGCCAAATCTTGCGCCGTGGAATAATGTTTCCTCTCGTGTAAGCCCGTAGCGTTGACGAAGTTCGAATGAGTGGCGCCCGCTTTCTTGGCCCGCTTGTTCATCAGCTTGACGAATTCAAGCTGCGCTTCTCGGATGCCCAGCTTCGGATTACCTGCCGCTTTCCGCCCGATGTACACCGCAATCGATCGCGCCGCATCGTTGCCGGACGGCAGCAGCGCCGCCTCCACCAGATCGAACAGCTTCAGCCGCTGGCCCGGACGCAGCCCCGCCCGGCTCTCCTCCGGGTCTTCGGGTGCGACCTCCTCCCCGACCGTGACCAGCTCATCGGGCTTGCCCAGCTCCAGAGCGAGCAAACCGGTTAAGATTTTGGTCGTGCTTGCCGGATACGCCCGCTCCCGCTCGTTTTTGGAATAGAGTGTCTTGCCGTTTGCCGCATCTATGACAAGGGCGTGGCTGGCCTGAATGCCATCCGAAGCGAGGATCGCTCCTCCGCCGCCGATCGTGCGGTCCATCCATCGTTTAGCCTTGGACATGTATTCCTCGCCGAACGTGTTGCCGGCTACCAGAATTAGCAGTGCGATGCCGAGCGCGGCAACCGTTAAACGTTTCATTCTTCAGCTCCCTCTCCGCTTTGATCGTTACCCAGTGTAACGGACAATGTTTAATCGAAAACGAAGAAAGGTTTAAATATTCCTTAACATTCTCTTCAGATCGTTATGGGAAGGGAAATAGGTACGCCAAAAACGTCCGGTCTATTCTTTGCCAGGCAAACCCGTTCCACCCCGAGAGGGGAATAGCTACCTTCGCTTCGCTCCTGCCGCTCGTTGAAGTCGTGTCATCAAGAGGAGGTGCAGCCTCGTTGAACGTGTTATATAGGTATGGGGGTCTATAACTGGCCTAGCTGAGACGAACTGCGTATGGCCAAAATCAGGTTAAATCGCCAAATAAGGGTCTTTGGCACCCTTTATTTTCGGCATTTCACCATGGCCGAGGCGAATAGAAGCGGTTTGCACCCCTTATTTCAACCAGTTGGCGGGCGGTGCACCCTTTTCGCTGATTTTAAGAGTCTCCAATCGCTCTTATTCCGTGCCAACGCCAGTATTTGGACAAAATAGAAGGTACAAACCATGCTTATTCTTGTTCCTTTCCATGCCCATATGCAAAGGGACATACGAACGAGCTGACACGAGGCACGGCCTGCAACACTTTCAGGCTCATCTAGTAAGCTTCCAATCGAAGCGCTGCCCTCAGTCGACCGCGACGAAGACCTTCCGTTAGCGTTAACGGCAGCTTTTCTTCGTTCAGAGTATCCCGGTTGGCTTTAACACTTCTACGAACTTGAACATTCTGATCATTTAACCGCAACAGGGGGTGTCCCAAAAGTACTCACGTAACATGGAGCGTCCCGATTTCCAAAACGAAGGACCTCAAACTCCACTATACAGTGGAAGCTGAGGTCCTTTTTCTTGAGCAAAATCAGTTTGAGGGGGCTCGCAATATCGCAAAATCGTAAAATGATCTTGAAGACAGCCCTGCCGAAGCGCGCGCTGCCGACGCCGCGGTATTAATGCGCGCTTAGCTATAAGCTACACGAGGCAGCGGTCCCACAGACGTTTCATATTGCCGCCGAACAGCGCCTTCTTGTCCTCGATCGGCAAATTGGCGTAAGCCAGCCAGCCGACCTGGGGCCGGGGGTCGCGCATCGGGGAATCGGTGCCGAACAGCACCTTGTCCGCGCCGGTTTCGCGAACCAAATATTCGATTGCGCCAAGTGTAACGGACGTGTACGTGAGCTGGAGATAAACGTTCTTGTGCGCCTTCGCCGTTTTTGCATACAGCTCGGCAATCTCGAAGTTCCTCGCCCCGTGATCCATAAAGATCGCTACCTCCGGATAACGACTCGCCAGTTCCTCAATCTGTCCGACGTACTCCCCGTCGCTTTGGCCCGCCGGATCGACGAGGGCGTACAGCTTGCGTTCATTGCCCAGTTTCCACCAAGGCGCGAATACCGGGTCGGTGTAAGGAATATGCGACAAGTAAAAGTACGGCTTCATTCCTCTGAACCGTTTCTCGAGATGCCATCTCCGCGCTTCCGCTTCGACGTCCTCCACATAATTCGGATCGATCACGGCATACCCCTCGACCTCCTCGGGATATTGGCCGATAGCCAGCTCGGCGATCCGGTTGCCCGCCTCCGAATCGCCGCCGTTGATACCGGCCCACGGAGCGATCGACATTTTCCGGATGCCGATCCGGCGGTACAGCGCGATCATCGCGTCGATACCCCCTTGCAGCATCGGAAAACCGCTGCCCGTGCCGCCGCCGTCTTCGATCAGATGGGTATGGGAGTCGTACACCGGGATGGTGATCGGCAGCCCACGGGAGGCGGCTGACGTGACCTCGTCCTGTTCCGGAAGCGCCGCTTCGGGAGGAGCCGTACCGAGCAGCTTCGCCAGATTGCCGCCTGCGATAAGCCGCTTCGCCTCTTCCGGAATCCGCGCGTAATCGATCAGCGCACGGGCCGCGCCGGGGCTTTTGAACGGCATACCGCTGCCGAACAGCAGCCGCTCGGCGCCGAATCGCTCGTAGGCGGTCTCAATAATCGCATTGCTTTGCAATGCCGAGAACTCGATCCGTACGTTCGGATGTTCATCGAGCATCGGGAACAGCCGGCGTTCCTGGCTCCAGCTCATCCCCAACAGCACGACGGCCAGATCGGGATGGCTGCCGGCAATGCCGGCAACGGCGGATAAAGAGACTTCCGCTGCATCGACCAGCAGCGGAATCCGCTCCTGCTCCAGCACACCGAGCAGCTTGCCGATCGTCCTCTGGTCCGGATCGTAGTGGTGGCTCTTCGGAAACAGCTTGACGGCGCGCATCCCGCTATGCCGCAACTCCTCCAGAAATTCCGCGGGCGCCGGAAAGTCGCCCAAATGGTCGGGCATCGCCGCCAGACAGCCGAACAGCCGCGGACTTTTGGCAAGCTCTTCCGGGAGCAGCCGGTTGCCGTATACCGGCGAATGCGATTTGGCCATCCCGTGGTAGACGAGCGCCCCGGCGATTCCGCACCGCTTCATCTCCGCGAGCAACTCTTCCGTGCGCCACATTTGCAGACGGTGCTTGTAGCCGATTTTCCCGACATTGGCATTACAATCGAAATAGTGCAATTGCTGCTGTTCTCCAGTCATCGTTTTCTCCGCCTTCCGATCGGTTGGTCCGGTTATTCCGGGTATTTGATGGTTATCGTTTATCCTGTATGGGTTATCTCGGGACATTCATTTCCATACATGTAAAGAGGCTTTCAGGGCAGCTGTTCCCGCCGTATGGGCCGTGAGCCGCTCTTCCTCCATGCAGTCCACATGCCGTTCCTGACTACACGGTCTCCCGTGCGCTTGTGCCCTGTTCCGGAAATAAAACTTCCGCTAACGCAGCCTGATACGCCTAACCCTGTACTTAACGGAAATTTCGTTTCCGCTATTTCAGCAAAACCGCGCCTAAACGTTGATTTTCAGCGAAATAGAGGAAACGTTTCTTCCGGTATTCGGACCGAACGACTCATTTCACAGATTCGCGGAAGTTAAACTTCCGGTAACCGAGAAGATCCAGCAACATACGGGCGAAACTGCCGGGTGCTTAACATCCGGTACGGTCAGAACGACGATACCACATCTTGAAATGGATCAGCGTACCGCCAAAGCTCAGGGTCAGGCTCAGGCTCACTCACCCTAAAATCCTGCATTGCACGAGAAACCGGCATTTGATCACCTAAACGAAGGTCAATGATGATCTTCCGGCACTCCTTACGCGATGTTTTGGGGCATCTGCCACTGCGAGGCTCACACCCAATAAGGCTCCTAACGCTAGATGCTTGCACCCTGTCGCCCTACACCGCTCAGCCTCCCCACTTCGCCAGGATGACTCCGGCATCCGCGCCGATCGCCGCATAAGCGGCCTCTGTCAGAAGCCCTTGCTGGAGCACCGACGGAGCGCCGATATACGCCAGCATATCCCGCATGTAGTCGGCTGCCGTCGCCTGCTGGCCTTGCCCGGCCAACAGCCCGATTATACTCAGCCGGTACAGGAGCTGGCCGGATAACACAGCCGACATCCGTCCCGAAGACGCTTCCCCCTCGATCCGCCCGCGCAACTCCTCCAAGAGAAGCGCCGCCGATTCCCAGGTTGCCGTCAGCGGAATCCGGAAAGCCGCCCCTTCCGCGATATCGTACGCATACCCCGCAGCCATATCCGCATCGTTCGCATATTGGCGGATCAGCGTTTTGTCGCCGATCGAAAGCGCATAGCCGCCTCCTGCACGCTCCTGCACCGACTTGATCTCATACGCGGCGTTCCGCGTTCCGTCGTTCTCTACATAGATATGCGCCCGCTCCGGAAGCACGCCCGGCGACAAAGGTGCGTCTGCCGCGACGACGATCTCATTCTCCAAAACTAGCTGCTTCGTAAATCCGGCAATGCTGCCTTCCACAGCGGCCAGGGAAGTGGCGATCAGCGATTGACCGTTAGCCTGCAATACGGTTCCGTCATGCATATAGCCGTACTCCGGCTGGCCGCCGCGCTCCGAGACTACCCCGAAAAACCCCTGGAACGTCAGCTTGTCGTCGACTGTGTAGACGATGTCCGGGTTCAGAGCGTTCACGATATAGTCGGTTCGGCCGTCGGCAAGCACCACCTTGATCGCAGCGGCCTCCGAGCCGGTGACGACAGCCGCGCCCGCCTTTACCTGAACCGGAGCTATCGATTGGATGTACCGGCTGCCCCGGTAAGGCTCGATAACGGAGGCGAACAAGGAGTCCAGGTTTTGTCCGGCGCGTCTGGCAAGGACGTAACGCAAGCTCTCGGGATTACCCGGCTTGTTCTGCGGCGGGATGCCGTCCGCCAGCGCAACCTCGTCGAACGTGCCCATCATCGTCAGCCGAAGACGCACATCGGTCGGCGCTCCCATCCCTAACCCGTATACGTTCCATGTATCTTCGACGCCCCAGTCGACGCTGAATGCGTTCGCTGGCGAATCGTCCCGCTCGACCCGCTTCAAGTAGTGGAAGCCGCTGCCCATATACCCGGTGCCTTCCACGCTGTCCACGCGCTGGCCGTACTCGACGTTCGGTCCCGCATACGTGCCGGCCGGCTGTGCCGTCAGATTCAATCCGTCCGTCGTAACCCCGCCTTCCGCCCCGTGAAAGCTGAAATGATGCTCGCTGCCGCCCTTCACCCGGAACAGATCGACGATGTACGAGTTCGCGTCATCCACCCGGATCGACGCCGTCGTCCGCCGGTACGTCTCCGTCTGCGGATACACATCGTCTGCTTCCACATCGATCAGTTTGACACGCTCCCCGTCGTCGAAATGAAGCGGCGTCGACACCCATTGGGGCTGCTGCTGCGAGCGGTCCACGACGACCGTATTATGGCTCACCGTATTGCGGACGAAATGAAACCGGTGCATATCCCGGCTGTCCGTAAATTCCGGATACCCGAGATCCGGCGACAAATCCAGCCCGAAAGCGTGCAGACCGATATTCAGCGCATCCCGGTGCCCATGATAGATCGTCCGCCCGTAATACATCCACAAATCGCGCAGCGTCTCTTCCGACGCCGTGCCGTCGCGAAGCGCCGTAAAGCCGTAGCCGGTCAAATTCGTGCTCTCCTGCTTCAGCGGTCCGTGCGCGGCGATTACGGAACCGATCTGTACGGCGACGCCTTCCGGATCGGACGAGAAAATGTCCCCGTGAATGCCGGCGGTGCTGTTTCCGTTCAGAAAGTAGGCCATCTGCGCAAACCCGGGATCGCCGAACGTCTGGAACGCTTTAACGTAATGGTCGAGACTGAGCCATACGGCCGGATTGCCCGTCCTGCCCGAATCGCCGATCGTCGGCATATAGTTGTCGCTTAGGACAAGCGGGGACAAACCGCTGAACAGTGTTTTCAATTTCAAATTGCCGTACAAATCCGCACCCGGGTACAAATCGTAGCCCTGCAAAATATCCGCCGTCGTGCGGAACTGGTTCAGCCAATACGAATTGTATTCCGGGGAAGCTTCGTCCGGATGACCGTCCCGGTCGACCCTATTCACGAGCGAAGGAAGCACGTTGCCGCCCGTGACGCGGGCCGGATTGTACAGCGCGCCGCCCGCCTGGAACGTAAAGTCCAGCCATTCCTTCGTCTGCGGCAGCGTATCGTACACGACCGCCGCCATCGCCAGCGCGCTCTGATGCATGCCGGTATTGCCGAGAATATCGCCGTTTCGGACCGCCGGGTACACTTGGCTGACGATCCGGTCCTCAATATTGCGCGAGATCGCCGCTCCGTTTATTTTCGGATTGTCCAGTCCGAGCTCGCCCGCCTTTTGATGCAAAAACGCAATCAGCAAACCATCCTCGCGTTCCGGGAAAAACGCGTCGTAAGCGCTCAGCAGCTCCTTGATCAAAAACGTTTCCCAGATCGCCCCTACCGCTTTGCCTTTGCCTTCCGCCCCGTTATGGAGATAGGGCGCTTTATAGACGGACGTATCGAGCTCCGGGTATACGTCGGCGATCCGGTCGAGCATTACGAGGCCGGCCCGCGCATATTTCGCGTCTCCCGTGTACAAGTAAGCGTCTCTCATCGATTTCAGCGCATCGACGAGGAAGGCGTTTCTCTCCCCGTACCAGACGAACCGGTGCACGTAATAAGCGATGAACGGATACCGGTTGCCGCTGCCGTCCACCCAGCCGAAGCCGTCGTCGACGCCCCAGCCGGGCCCCTTCTCCGGATACAGCGTATTCACAAGCAGGCTGCGGTCGGCAAGCTCCGGCCGGAATATCCCCTTGCCGTCCAGACCGCTCTCGTAGTAGGCGCCGAAATCGTTCGTCGGGAATTTGTAGCCGCTGCTCGGATCGACGATCTTCCAAGGCTCGTTGATCGGATCTCCCTGATACGGATAAGCGCCGAACCGGTCGATGTCGCGTCCGGTAACGGGACTGCCCATCTTTTCGTTCACCGCGTAGCTGCGGGGAAGCGTCTGCGGCGGGACCGCCTTCCAGAAAAAGTCGTAGCCATCCTGCGCAAATCCGTCCGACTGGAAGTACGTCTCCGCTCTCGTCACCGCGGCATTGCGCAGTTGACTTGCCCAGCCGTAAGCCATCACGTTGCTTCGGGCCGCTTGCACTTTGGCAGGCGTATAGATCGTGCTGCGCGTTTTGCTGCTTGTGATTGCCTTAATGTCAATCGTAATCGACGAAGCCTCGCCGCCTGTGAAATCAAAATGGACGATGTAGGTTTGCGGCGGTAAAGAGTTCAAGTACGGCTCCCGAAACGTCACATCTAAGCCGGACACCGTATACGCCTCGCCCTCCGGAAGCGGCGAGCCTCCGATGCGCAGCCCGCCCATCGTGCCTGCATAAGCGGACACCGTGACGGTTAAAGGCTGCGGAGCGGACGCTTGCTTGTAATACATCAGCGACGGTACGCTCAAGCCGGTCGAATCGGTAACGTTCAGCTCCACTTGACGTTCCTCCCCTTCATCGAACACAAACGTCAAAACTGCGGTTCCAGCCGGCTGCCCGGCCAAATATTCCTTCTTCAGGACGATCTCGCCCGTTGTCGCTGTGTAATCTCCTCCCGGCTGCAAAACGTAGCCGCCATTGCGGATCTGCAGCAAGCTGTTGCCGTTCGCCGTCACCCGGAGCGAAATATCTTGCTGCCGTGCCGCGTTTTTATCGAACTGGGCGGCGGTTGGCTCGACGACAGAGTTGCGGATCACCCGGGTCAAGGAAACGTCATCGTACCAGATCGTCCCGGCTCCGCCCCTCATATGTACGGCCACGTGGGCGTACTGGGCGCCAGCCGGAGCGGTTTCCTGCATCGCCGCCCGCGACCAGCCGGCTGCGGAACGGTCCACATCGAGAACTTTCTGCGATAGAAACCCTGCGGCATTCGGAGCCGAATACCAGGCCAGCAGGATGAAGGCGCGCCCGGTTACGTTTTGCGGGTTGAAGTAGCTGCTGAATTCGTACAGCTTGCCCGGCTGAACCGGAATGTACGATTGGGAGAAGAAGGCAATCTCTGTGCTGCCCTGCGTGATCAGCTTGGCCGACCGCGAGCCGGTATGGCTGACCGCCGCGTCCCATTCCCACGTGCCGGCCGCGCCGCGCGACCAATCGTCTGGCGCGGCGGCGCCGATTTCGAAGCTTGCATTTTTCACCAGATTAACCGGCTCCGCTGCTGCCACAAATCCGTTAATCGCCAGGATCTCCAATACCATGCACACAACCAGCAATGCCGCGATCGCTGTCCGAGTAACCGCAGCCCGGCCCCGGCCCGATCGCCATGATTCGCGCAGTATCCCGCTGGCCCCGCCGCGCCCCCGCCATGTGCCGATTTGGTGCAGCCTGCAGAGAACGCCTTTCCGATATTCGCTGTTCCGATCCTTCCGATCTTTCCGCTCCGTCAAGAGAATCCCTCCCGATTGTTAACCTTTGACCGCGCCGATCAGCATGCCTTTAATAAAGTACTTTTGCAGGAACGGGTAGACGAGCAGGATCGGCACGATCGCCACCACAACAGTCGCCATCTTGACAGTCTCGGGAGGAAGCTGGGCGACTAGCATCGGGTTGCGGATTTCGAGCTCCTGACTGACGTCCGGGGAACGAATCATGTTTTGCAGCACAACCTGCAGCGGGTACAGCCTCTTATCGTTCAAATACATAATGCCGGCAAAATAAGCGTTCCAATGGCCGACGCCGTAGAACAGCCCCATCGTGGCGAAGATCGGCGTCGACAGCGGCAGCACGATGCGCAGCAGCGTCCGCCAGTCGCCGCAGCCGTCTACCTTGGCCGCCTCCTCCAGCTCGTGCGGCAGCCCTTCGAAATACGTCTTCATGATCAGCAGATTAAATGTCGACACGAGCCCCGGAAGAATAAGCGCCCATATCGTATCGACGAGCCCGAGCGACCGGACGACCAGATAGGTCGGGATCATCCCTCCGCTGAACAGCATCGTGAACACGATGCCGAGCAGCAGGCCGCTGCGCCCGGGCACCGTCTTTTTCGACAGCGCGTAGGCGAGCAGCGAAGTGACGAGCAGGTTGAGAAACGTGCCGACTACCGTCACCGTCACCGTAATTTTCAATGCCTGCGGGATGCGTCCGCTCGTGAAGATTTCCTTGTAAGCGTCAAACGTCACCTGCTGCGGAAGCAGGACGAAGCCGCCGCTTCGCATCACCTCCGTATACGGCGTAATCGACATGACGACGACGTAATACAGCGGAAATAACGTGCTCAGCGCGAACAAAGTGAGGAACCCGTACATAACGGCGTCGACGATTCTGTCGCTTTTCGATTTCCGGATCGCCACCGTCCCCGGCTTGGTTACCATATTCCGTCACCTCCCAGCTTTTTGGCCAGCTTGTTCGCTCCCAGCACGAGCACCAGTCCGATCACCGATTTGAAAAAGCCGGTAGCGGCGGCCACGCTGTAATCGAGCTGCTCCAATCCCCGCCGGAACACCCACGTATCGATAATATCTCCGACCTGGTAGACGCGGGAATTGAGGAAGATGTATACCTGCTCGAAGCCGGCGTCGAGAATATGACCGAGTCTGAGAATGAGCAGCAGCACGAAGACGGAACGAATGCCGGGCAGCGTAATATGCCACATTTTGCGCCAGCGTCCCGCCCCGTCCGCTTCCGCCGCCTCGTACAGCTCCGGGTTGATGCTGGCCATCGCCGCCAAATAAATAATTGCGCCGAAGCCGGTGTTTTTCCACAGATCGCTTACGAGCAGCAGCGGACGGAATAGTCCGGGCTCGGTCAGCACATTCGGGCTGAACCCCCACGTATCGCGGATAAAAGTCGTGACAAGCCCGGACCCTGGGGCAAAAAAAGCGAATACGAGCCCGTATACGATAACCCATGACAAAAAGTGCGGCCCATACGTAATCGTCTGCACCAGCCGTTTAAACCAGACGATCCGGATTTCGTTAAACATAATCGCCAGCGCCACATCCGGAATCATATTAAACAAAATCCGGTAGAGGCTGATCACCAGCGTGTTCCGGAAAATAACCGGAAAATCGGGCGACTGGAACACCGTCCGGAAATGGTCGAAGCCGACCCACGGACTGTCCCAGATTCCCTTAAACAGGTTGTAGTCTTTAAAAGCTACGAGCAAACCGCCCATCGGCAAATAACAAAATAAAACGTAATACAGCACTCCCGGCAGCATCATCACATAAAACCAGCGGCTGCGCGCGATGCTTCTCCACAGCTGCGAACGCCGCTTGCTTGAATCCGCAGGGGAGAAGTTCGTCTTGATCGTCGTTTGATTATCCATCGGCCCGCTCCTTTAAGAGGTAGTTCAAAAAGTCCACTTTTGATCACGAAGCAGATCCGAAAGCCTACTCGACATCGAATATGGAATTCAGCCGGAACTTCCGGTGCTCACGTAGCTACCACTACGCTCCGCTCCTCATTTCCTTGCTTCATCCCATCTTCTCGGTGCTGAAAACCGGACTTTTTGAACTCGTTTATATAGAGGTAGTTCAAAAAGTCCACTTTTGATCACGAAGCAGATCCGAAAGCCTACTCGACATCGAATATGGAATTCAGCCGGAACTTCCGGTGCTCACGTAGCTTTCACTACGCTCCGCTCCTCATTTCCTTGCTTCATCCCATCTTCTCGGTGCTGAAAACCGGACTTTTTGAACTCGCACTTTAAGTCTTACCCCCTCGGATACACCCGTCCCGCCTTCCGGCAGGACGAGCGCCCGCTTGTGCCGCCAGCAAGCTAATTCAATTTCAGAACTTATCTATACAGATAAGGGGGATGCCAGCCGCCAGCGGCCAACACCGCTTTTCATAATGCAAATCAGTTAGCGGCTTTAAACGTAATTTTTTTGCCGCGCGCCTCGCTGATTTGGCTGGCATACGCTTCGAAGATGTCCTTGGCTTTGTACTTGATCATGATCTCCTCGCGGTATTTCGGCCAGTTCGCGCTCGACTTGTCCTCGAACAGCATTCTGGCATGATATTCCGACATTTTGGTCCGCATCTCTCCCAGGTTGACCCCCGGAGGCGGAGTCGTACTGGCGCCTACGCTCGGCACATATTTGTAGCCGGTGCGCAGGAAGGCGAGAATCGACTCGTCGCGCGGCGTCTGGTCCGGATCTTTGACAGTCAGCCCGAACGTCTCCGGCGACGGCGGCGAGAAGAAGTCGTAGATCGACAGGAAGTTTCCTTTTTGGACGATGTCCTTCAAATACGCTTCTTTCTGGATCGTGATTTTCGTGCCTTCCTTCGTATAATGCTTGCCGCTTTGCCCGTAACGCGTCAGCAGGAAACCTTCCTCGCCCGCCAGCCAGTCCAAAATCTCGACGGTTTTGCGAATTTTCGCCGGATTCTGATCGGCTGTCTTCTTGCTGAACAGGAACGGGTAACCCGCTTCGTTCTCGGTCCAGAACGGCTTATCCGGATACGGATTAAACGGCACCCAGTCGGCCTTCGGATTCAGCGCCTTCGCTTTGTTCTGCACGCTGCTCGGGCTGCTGTCCAGCGCAAAATTAATGTCAGGGCTATACACGATACCCGCTTTGCCCTGGACCGCTTTATCCGTCACTTGTTCCGCCTTATTCAAAAACCAGTCCGGATCGACGAGGCCGTCCTTAATCATCTGAAGCGTATCGTCGACTACCTTGGCTACGCGCGGATCGGTTTGCGTATCGAAAAACTCGTCGTTCTCGACGTAATACCCGGCATAGAGACCGTGCTGCCGCCACTGCGGAAACGAAAGCGACAGCGACTTGCCGTTGCCGTTCGTCGTAAAACCGAACGTATCCTTCTTGCCGTTGCCGTCCGGGTCGTTGTGCGAGAACCTGCGCATCGCTTCCAGCATCTCGTCGTATGTTTTCGGAACCGGCAGCGAAAATTTGTCGAGCCAGTCTTTGCGAATGTAATACGCGAGATCGAGTTTTTTCTTGTACGGAAGCGGCGCCCGGTAAAAGTCGCCTTCCACCTGATACGATTTCATTTCCAGCTCGTTCGTGTTCCAATACTTGTAGTAGTTCGGCATCGTTTCCTTCGATACGTAAGGCGTCATCTTGGCGATCAGTCCGTCCTGAATGAGCTTCTGCGACAAGGTCCCGCTCGTGATGAACATATCCGGACTATTGCCGCTGGCCAGCGCCACGGTCAGCTTGTTGTCGTAATCGGCTCCCGCCGGATAGCTCTGAATCTTCAGGCGCACGTGAAACTTCTCTTCGATCGTTTTCTTGACGAAATCGTCGTCCGGCTTATCCGGAAGCAAGCTGCCCGCATCTCCGTCGATAAACCAGGAGATTTCCAGCGCCTGCTCCGCGCCGCTTCCCTGATCCGGCCCGGCCTTCTCCCCGCCGTCCGTCTTCGTGCAGCCTCCGGCCAGCATGGCCGCCGCAAGCACGGACGTCAGCCAAACCTTTTCTCGTTTGTTCATGAGAATTCGTCCCCTCCTTTTTTACTGTGAACGGATATCCGCGAGCGGATCTTCCATTATGGTGAACACGCTTTCATCTTAAACGGGGCAACCTTTGCCTGAAAACTGCAAAAACCGGCTTTTCCCTGTAAAAAACGAAGCCGTGCGACTGTAAAAACGGACTGTACTTTCACCGTGCCGCTCCCTGTGCCAGCTGAGCATGCAGTCCGGATACGGCCCCAAAGGCGAAAAGACGGGCTTACGCGCCGATGCCGACCCGTCTGCCCGTCTATTCGTGTTTGCCTGCATACTGAATTTTATATTCGTTGGGCGTCAATCCGAAATGCTGCTTGAACAGCTTGAAGAAATAGCTTTGGTTGACGAACCCGACACGTTCCATTACCGTATTGACGCTGGCCTCCGATTGCGACAGCAGGTCGGCCGCATGGTTCATCCGGACCTGTGTAATATATTTGGCGACTGATAGCCCCGTCTCGTCCCGGAACTGCTTGCCCACGTAAGAAGACGACAAGTGGACCATGTCGGCGATGCTTTGCAGGCATAAGGAGGAGTCCGTATACCGCGATTCCACGATATCCCGGATCGTAGCGACAAGCAACTGCCGCTTCGTCGTCTCCGAGCTGGCCGCGTCGATGCCATCTTCCCACGAAAGGTGGAACAGCTGCGCGAACAGTCCACGGACGTCATCAATCGTTTCTTTTTCCAGGATGAGCTTGTACACGGAACGCAGATCGGGCGCTCCGCCTTCCCCCTTGGCCATCCGGAGCTCATGCGCGGCGCCGGCCGCCAGCGAAAGCAGCGTATTGATCATCTCTTCGTAGCGGCACTTGGCGATAAGCGAGAACAGCTCTTGCAGCAAACGCGCGCTTTCTTCCTCACTACGGGTCCGGATCGACAGAAGCCAGCTCTTCTCCAGCTCGATCGCGGCGCTCTCCATCTGGTTCTCCTCACTTTGCCGGACAAGCGCAGGATGGATGACGGACTGTTTGCCATGGACAAACCGGTACTTCGCATAATGGTCCACCGTCCTGTACAACCGGGCGATCTGGGCATCATCCGGCGCAGGAGCGCCGAATACGGCAGTAAGCGACAGCTTGTAATAGGTCATGATCGTCTGCTGCACCTCAGCGGAAAACCGGTGCATCCGTTCGGCGAGCTGCGGCTCGCTCTGCCCGGAGTTATCGTCATACAGAAGCGCGACGAACCGGTCCCCGCCTACTTCGACCACATCGCCATGCATCGAGCGGGAGATCATCTCCTGCACAATGTTAACGATCGAGAACGTATACAACCGCCGGTCCTCCGGGCTATGGCTGTTCAGGAATGCCGCATAGTCGTCCAGCATGAACAAGCAGATGGAATAACGTCGCTGTCCGTGTCCGGAACCGGCATACAGCTTGTCGGCGGCGTCAAAGGGCGATACGTGCGGGTTGTCCATCAGCAGCTGCCTCACATAATACCCGCGCAATATGCCGCTCTGCGAGTCCTGCATCTGCTTCAGCGAGCGCATCTCGTTCATCGTTTTCTCCAGCACCGTCGAGATGACCCCGAATTCATCTCTCCTGGCAGACCCTGCCGGCTCGTGAAGGTCGGGATCTTTGCGGATCAGCCGCAGCACCCCGGACACCGGGTTGTACAGACGCGAGGCGAGCAGCGTCGAGCTGACCGCAACCAGCAGTAAAATAACCGCAACGGCGAATAATGTAAACGCCTTCATTTCTTGAATAACCTGAAACACCGCATCATAGGGCTGTACGCTCACGAGCGTCCAATTGTTTTGGGGGGCCGACACATAGGTAACCAGACTGGCGATGCCGTCGCTGTCATCGATAAACGAATGGGTTCCTCCGTCGTCCAGCCGTCTGGTCTCCATCCGGTCGCGAAGCCGGTCCCAGGAGCCGTTCCCGGACAAATCGTTGACGATATTGCCGCTGCCGTCGATGATCAGCAGATGGCTGTCCGAATATTCGGTGAGCCGGTTCATTTCCGAGACGTTGGAGAACAGCCATTCCGGCTTAATGTTGAAAATTAGCGCTCCGTTGTCCGTCCCGATTAGATTGCCGGAGGAGCTGTTGTACATAAAAAACGAAAAGTGGCTGATTCTGCGGTCCGAATCGCTGTAATAAATCGGCACGAGCTGCAGCTTCGGCACATGGTCCGCCTTCATTAAGTACCGGTCCACCCGTCCATCCATCCCGTCATCCCGGCAATTCAGCACCTTCGTCTCGGAATAGTAATAATAGCAGCCGTTGCGGGAATTGTAGACGGCGACGGAATGCAGCAGCGGAACCGAACTTTGCAGCTTCTCGAACGACATGATGCTCGAATACAGCTTGAACTCCTCGGGCTGCGCCGAATCCAGCAGGTAAGCGGTACGCAGGTCCATATAGGTGGAAGTGATCAGGTTCGTCAGCATCCGGTCGGTAAAGCTGAGGTTGTAGCTGACTTGCTCCAGCATTTTCCGGTTGGATTCGTGCTGCATGTCCAGCATCGTATTGCGCGATTTGTAAAACAACACGGCCGAGGACAAAATTACAACGACGATCGACAGCAAGCCAATCGAGATAAGCATCTTGAACCAATACGACTTGCCAGTGTAGTTTCGCAGCCAGTTCATAGCATTCTCCATCCGTTCCCTTAGACGATAATGTAACTAGGCAACTTCATTATATAAAACTCCGATAAGAGAGAGAAGAGATTTATCCCGAACTCCACCTGGAGCCTTTCCTCGAGAAAGGCCCTTGCGTAAGCGGTTGCTTCTAGCGGCGACGTAAACAGCTTTTTGCGAGCTGAAAGGGCACGCGGATTTGTTGAAAGGGTACACTTTGCTGGAGGGGGGCGGATTTGCTGAAGCGTGCGGCTTTTGCTGAACTTTTCTTGACGTACCGCGTGCGGCTTAAATCGCAAAATAAGAGTCTCCGGCACCCTCTATTTTCGGCCTAACGGGATAACAGCGACGAATAGAGGCGGTTTGCACCCCTTATTTCAGCCAACGGATGGGGTCTGCACCCTTTCCGCGCATTTTAGCGGTTCCAAACCGCTCTTATTCCGTGTCCAAACGGGTTTTCGGACGAAATAAAAGCTACAAACCACTCCTATCCGCGGCGTGAGGGCGGTCGGTCGGCCCATTCCTTCTTGTCAGCCTACAGACAGGGCACGGAGCCGAGCCGTCACGAGGAACGGCCTACGCCTTATCCCGGCACGATGTAAGCAAAACTAATAAAAGGCCGCCTCACCGGCAGCCTTCTCCTACTAGCGTCTATCAGATTTGCAGCAGCAGCTTATAGTGCGAGTTCAAAAGTCCGGTTATCAGCACCGAGAAGATGGAATGAAGCTAGGAAGTGAGGAGCGGAGCGTCGTGGGGCTACGTGAGCACCGGAAGTTCGGGCTGAATTCCATATTCGATGTCGAGCAGGCTTTCTGATCGGCTTCGTGATCAAAAGTGGACTTTTTGAACAACCTCCTATACAACCGCCGCCGTCTTGTCGATGAGTTGCGCCTGTTCGTCCGCTTCTACCGTCAATCGGCTGACCATCAGCACATCGTGCGGCGTCAGGACGGACGGCTTGCCTTCGATCCCGCCCAAGAAATCTTCGCACAGCTTATGCGGCACCGGCTGCAGCTCCTTGCGGGCCAGCGGTTCCCGTCCGGTCACGGTAAACATCAGCTCTTCCTTGGCAAGCGCCGGGTCCCCGTTCAGCCGCAGCTCCGCGGAGCCTTTCGTCCCGCAGACGAACAAGCGGGAATCGCCGTACGTCCAGCTTTTGTCGGGGGTATGCCAGTCCGCGTACAGCTGGGCCAGAGCGGCATCCTCCATGACGACCTGGGCGACCGCCACATCGTAAAAGGTCGGATGCTCAGGCATCATCGTTTTCGTCATGACGCTTTGCATGGAGGTTACCTCCTTGCCAGTCAGCCACCGGAGTAAGTCGAAGTCGTGCACCAAAATATCTACAATCAAGCCGCCGTTATTTTCTTTGTTGAAAAACAACGGAGCTCTGGCGCCCCCCGCCAGCCGGTGAGGCTTGCGAAACGACAAGCTGACGATATCGCCAAGCTCGCCGGAATCGATCGCCCGCTTCAGCGTCACCGTCACCGGACGGAACCGCTCCGTCAGCATCATCCCGACCTGGATGCGCCCGCGTCCGATCACGGCTTCGAGCCGGCTCAGCCCGTCCCGGTCCGTCACCGCCGGCTTATCTACCATAATGTGCTTGCCGCGGCTTTCGCACAGCTCGATGACGTTTATTTTCTCGTTATTCAGCGCGGCCGAGCCGACGATGCCGATCTCCGGCGCAAGCGCCTCCTCCATATCGTCCAGAAACGGAACGCCGTAACGCTCCGCAATCCCTACCGCCAGCTTCCTGTCGCCGGATTCGTAGATGCCTTTGCAGCTGTACCCCAGGGCAATCATTTCCCCGATAAATGAACCGATATGGCCGTGTTGACAGCCGATCACGGAAAACATTCGTTCCATTGCGACATCGCTCCCTTGTATTCCGTTTCGGCCTTCAGCCGAAACGGAGTTATTCCCCGATCCGGAATTGCTGCGGAAACCGGCTGTATCCGGTCACTTCGAAAGGCTCCGACGCTTTCGCCCACGGGATGCCTCCGAGCTCCGAGAACAGCTTGCCTTCGCGGAATGCGGCGCGTACGGTCTCTTCAATTCCGCCGATATACATGCCGGGATCTCCCTGCTGTGTGCCCGGCTCCGCAAACTGCCGCGGAATGTCCGTTACGCTGCCGGACGATTCAAAAGCGCCGTTCGCCGCAACCGTAAAGCGGATCGCCGATTCCAGCGAGACGTCGAGCTTCTCCTCGCGGCCTTCGATTACGGCAATCAAGTTCCGGTAACGGGCAGGAATAAAGCCTTCGTCCTGACAATCGTACACGACCGATTCGTCGCCTTTCCATAACGTGACCTTATTATCATAGCTCCATTCCACGGCCCCTCCGGTGCCTTCCAGACGAATCCGCTGCGTCTCTCCGTACCGGGCACACAGCGTGATATACAAGTGCAGCCGGAGGCCGCCCTCCGTAACCACTCGTACGCATGAAGTATCGTCGCTTTCGATCGGATTCGCATGATACAACTCGGCGGTCACGCTCGACAAGCCGGACGGTTGTCCCGTCAGTGAGGATAACCTCTCCGACAAGTTCAGCATGCTGTAAAACAGATGCGCAGCGGGATTGTGGAACGTGCCGTCCAGCACGGTAACGCCCTGAACCGACAGCTTGCCCGCCCAAGCGGTCCTTGTGAAATAAGTTGCAGGCCGGTTCAGCAGCGAGATGCCCTTGAGCGCTTGAATCGGCCCGATCTCGCCCGAAGCGGCGATGCCGGTCAACATCGACAGCGCTTTCCTCGAAGGAGTGAAAAAATTGACGGCGCACAGCTTGCCGCATCTTTTTGCAGTATCCGTTATCCGCAGCGCATCCTGAATGACCGCGGCCGGCGGCTTTTCGAGCAAGACATGATACCCCGCCTCCATTGCTTCGATGGCCATCGGAGCATGGAGCTGAATCGGCGTCGAGATGACGACGAAGCTGGCGTCCTTCTCCCGAGCCAGCATCTCGCGGTAGTCCGTATAATGACGGATGCCCCGCTCCGTAACGATGGCGGACGCATCCTCCGACAATCGCAGATCGCTTACCGCTGCGAGCTCCAGCATTCCCTCGTCCTGCTGGCGCGTAAGCTCGTTCAGATGCCTTGCGCCGAATCCGTTTACTCCAATCAGCAAAACTTTATGTAATTTCCCCATATTCGGCCCGCCCTCTTCCGACTATTAACTAAGAAATCGATATCCATCCTGATTATACCAGACAATCGTTCGGAGCGGCTGTCCATAAAACGGCGTAAAAAAGAAGCGCTCAACCGCTGCAGCAGCGGTTAAACGCCTCCGTTGATCCGTCCAATGTTCGCTCGCCTGCCCTGCGTTCGCTTACCGATCCGCAAGCTCCAGCTTGAAGTTCCGCAACAAATGATCCGAGATCGAAGTAAAGTGGAAGCTTCGCATAATCTGCTCCAGCTTCGACCGGGTTCCGCCTACGTTGTAGTAATGAATGAACCGTTCCTTCGGCGGAAGGCTCAGCTTGTGCTCGGTCGTATCGATCTCCCTCGGATGCAAATAAACGATCGAACTGTTCCCTTGGCGGTTCGCCGAACGGATCGCGTAGTCGATAAAAAGCTTGGGGAAAAACCGGAAGTAAAACCCTCCGGAATAACCGATGTTTCTGCCGGCCAGCTTCATCACCGACATCGGCACCTCATACAGGTCCAGTTCCCTGCCGTTCACCCGCGGCTTATGGATCACGGTAGGCGCGCCCGGAATGCCGTACAGAAACGTTTTCACCGGAAAAATGCTCGCATCGTACTTTAAGCCAAGCTCCTCAAGCGCCTCCAGGTAGTGCAGATTCCGTTCCACGATCGACCAGGAAGGTGCGCGGTAACCGAGGACCTTCGTGCCGGTAAGGTTCTCCAAAATATCGACCGATTTCTTCACGTCGTCGCGAAACTCATCAATCGTCTGCGAGTAGGCGAGCTGATGGCCGTAGCCGTGCGAGGCGACGTCATGACCGTCACGGGCGATCGCCTTGACCACGTCCGGATAATCCTCCCCGATACAGCCCAGTACGAAAAAGGTAGCTTTGCTGTTCGTCTCCCGGCACATCTGCAGTAGCGTATCCATATTGGCCCGGAAATTCGACCCTTTGCCGGTGGGAGGCGCGATGTCGTCGTAGTTGGCGTGAAACCATTCCTCTATATCGAAGGTCAGCATATTAACCGCTCCGCCGACCGGTTTCTCCAGGTTAGTCAATGTTCTTTCTCCCTTTTATCGCAAACGAAGTGGCGAGCATGTTCGAGAACGCTCCCGCCGATCTGCCGTTCGTAACGAATTTGAACGGATGATACATGTGAAGAAACTCGATATGATCAAAGCCGTATTTGTTGAACACTTTCTTCAGCTCATCCATCGTATACATCCGGTCGAACTTCTTGCTTTTCTCCATCAGCTTGAGTAGCTTCCGCTGTACGGAGCCTTTGTTCAGCGTCTGAATCAGGAGGGTGCCGCCGGGCTTCGTCACGCGGGCCAGCTCTTTGATAACGGCTTCGTATTGTTCGATCAGTTGGATAACGCCGATGCACAATACCGCGTCAAACTTGCCGTCCTCGAACGTGAGCGCCGTCAAATCTCCGGGCATCGTCTTTAATCCGCGTGCCGCCGCGAATTCCAGACTTTTCTCGGAGAAGTCTACGCCGTATACGGTATTGTTTTTGACGAGCGGCTCGCTGAACGCGCCTACGCCGCAGCCCGCGTCGAGTATGGTTTTGTCCTTGCAGTCGCCCAACCAGCGAAGCGTATTGTCCCTTTGCATAAAAAAGCTTTCTTCATTGAAATAGTCGGATGATTGGACAGCCGCTCCATGAGTTTCGGCCCTTTTATCAAAGTACTGCTTCCAGTTGGTATGGCTCATCGTATGTGCATCCTCCGATTATAGAAACGTTTATGAGTAGATAAGTTGAACTAATGAAATTGAAGCCATTCCATTCCGAAAAAAATTGCTTGAAGCTTCAGACATCTTGTTTGGAGTGTCTCGGATTGGATTGGCCTTCGGACGGTTGACACTCAAAGCTTATCCTTCCGAAGCAGCTTTCTAACGAAAGCTCTTAAGCCAAAACTCGCTTTCAAGCTAATTTCTTTTCTCCACTACATTCAGCTTAACCATGAAGTATATTTAGCTCAACTTTTAAAGTTTAAGGAAAAACATATTTGATCAATCGTTTGCCGACTGGGCTTGTAACGAAATCGGGCGTTTTTTTCCACAGCTCTACGAACAGGCTCAAGCTTTGTTTGTCCGGAGGTCCCGACTGTCCGGCCCCGCCGTCGTAGACGTAATAACGGAGCTGCTCGGGCTTCGCCCCCCATTGCTCCTTGTACTTGTACGTTCCGGAGCCGGCCGGTGACCGGCCCAGGTCAAGGCGGCTCATGCCATGCCGAATACCGAAGCGGACCGCTTCCCAGTACATAAAGTTGTTTAGGTACTTGTTGTTGTACTCCGTCAAATTCGCCCCATACGGGTAATATAACGTCGAATTCGAAGGGCTTGTAAGCAGCAGCATGCCGCCTACAACCGCCCCGGACTGCTTGTCCAATACAGTGAGCAGGTGGGTGTGGTCCGGCAGAAATTCGAAAAACTTTCGAAAAAAGCTGATGTCCGGCGACGGAGAACCGAGCTGCTTCATCCGTCTTACGTATACGTTATAAAAGTCGTCCAGATGCCCCGGATCGAACGAAACTCCGAACCAGTCGTTTTTGTACACTTTACGGACATGATTCCGGTTGCTGCCCGAAGACAGCGCCAGTACCCGGTCCTCCTCATCCGCTAAAGAAAGCTCGAATGTATAATTATGATCCTGCACGTTCCAGCCGGAGCCGTCCAACGTCTGCTCCTTCAGCCTTAACTCAATATAGCCGAGGCCGTGGCGGGATTTCAGCTCCGGAATCGAATCGATCGCATAGTGGAGCGCCTCTTCGCTGTCGGCGCAAATATCCATATAATTCACGAACGGAAGCGAAACTCCGACCTTCTTGAGCCCGAGATTGCGGCCTGTGACAAGCGGCATAATCGCCCGGACCCGGTCATCCATGTCTACAATCGCCTGGTAGATGCAGCTGTATCCGAAAGTTCCCGTCAATATATGTCTGAACGCAATCGTATGAAATACCGTCCCCTTCGACCATGCGAACTTGTCCCACTGTTCCTTCATGGCGTCGGTATACGCAACACACCTGAACATCAGCCGTTTATCCTTTCAGCCAGAAAATTACGCCGATCATAATGATGATACAGCCGATCCACTTCATCATACTGATATGCTCCTGAAAGATCAGGATAGACGCGGCCAGCAGCAAAATATATTGGAAGCTGGATACGAAAGTAACGTAGCTCAGGTCGAACTGGGACAAACAATATACCCACAGCACCGCACCTACCGCATAAGCCGCAAAGCCGGCCAATAAAGCAGGCGACGTGATATAACTCATAATGACACCGAATATCGCACCGTCAAAACTTAACGTTCTGCTGCCGATTTTGAGCAGCGTGCTGCCCGTCACCGTCATCAAAACGCTCCCGAAAAGCATCAAATACTTGATTTGGATTCACCCTCGCTTAATTTCTTCTCCAGCTCGTCGAGCCTCAGCTTCGTTAATCCCAGTTCCTGCGTCAACGCCTTGTTATGCATCTTCATGCCCGAGATGCTGACGCTCATATTCAAGAGCAGCAAATAAGCGCATGCAATAAGAATAGCAAAGAACGCCGAGGGCGCATAGTCTATTCCGATGAGATTCGAGAACCAGTCCATCATATCTTTAAATACGGACATGACGAGCGTAAAGATACCGATCGCAAACCAGATGAGCGAATATTTTTCCCGGATCATCCTGGCTCTGACCATCAAAAAGACGGATATGATCAAAAACAGACTGAACGCAATCCCCATCAATTGAACGCTGTACAAATGAGCGCCGTCCATTTGTCCTTTCACCACCTAGTCCTGATAAAGGAGAAGAAAATCGATACGATTACCTTCGCCATATAGTACGGGCTTTTGATCATCGTGATGGACGAGGAGCCATGCTCGCGCTGCCTCATTTCAACGCCTACCTCGCTTATGCGCAGGCCATGCTTTTTGAGCATGATGATCGCGTCCGGCTCCGGATAGTCGTCGGAATAATGCCTCGAGAGAAGCTGGATGCTCTTGCGGTTGTACATCCGGAAACCCGAGGTGCCGTCCGTAACCTTGGTGCGGATCAGCATCCGGAACAAATAGTAGAACACTTTGATGCCGAGTCTTCTGGACCAGGACGTCCGGAACGACTGAACGTCGAGAAACCGGGAGCCGATTACCACATCGCTGCCCGTCCGGATCATCGTATTGTACAACGTGTCGACCTCTTTGGACAGATGCTGTCCGTCCCCGTCGATCTGGACCGCATATTCGTATCCGTGAGCCGCGGCATACTTGAAGCCGGTCTGTACCGCGCCGCCGATCCCGAGATTGTACGGGAGATCGACGACTTTCACCCCTTCGGCCTTCTTCGCCGCCGGGGAGGTTCCGTCCAAGGAACAATCGTTAATGACGAGAATATCGCAATCCCGGACATGCTCCCGAACGTCCCGGATCACCTTCAAAATGTTGTTCTGCTCGTTATAAGCCGGAATTACGATGAGAATTTTCCCTTGTTGTTCCATAGCAACTTCCCCGTCATTTTTTTGGCGATGATAATCGTACCGCGAATGATCCGTTCCAATCCGTACCCTGCCGCAATCGCGATGAAGGGCGAACTGGGCGCCTTATACCTGTACATGCCGTCGATAAAAAAGATGATGCAAAACACAAATACCGCCAAAATGACATACCAGATAACCGCGGCTTTCCGAAATGTTCCGTTCCACATCGCGGCAATCGTCCCCAGCATAAATAAAAGAACGGGAAGCATGTTTTTGAGAAAAAGCTTAATGCCGAGAAGACTGCTCAGATCGGTTTGCCAAACCCATCTTCCGAGAAAGGCAACCGTTCTTTTCCCATAAATGTGCAGAATATGTTCCCAGTTATTAATAATAAAGCTAAGAACCAAACTATTCCACACGTCAATCGTATAATCCGGCTTATACTTGTAATCGTACGGCGTCGGATGATCGTAGATCCAGCCTTTGGCGTATATATTGTACAAGACCATCTTGGCGTTGAACTGCATCGATGTAATTAGCGCATTCAGCTTATGACCGGCTATCAGGTACACAAGCACCATCACTACGGCCGCCGCCGCGCCGCCGAGCGCCAGCTTATGTTTGTTCAGGAAGGCGAATACGGACTTTCTCGGCAGACGAAGCACAATATAAAGCAGGATGAAGGCGACGGACAATATACCCGCCGGACGGAAAAACGCCAAATAAACCAAGGAAACGGCAAACAGCACTTTCACGATTCTATTATCGGATTCATAACATTTGAGGAGGAGATACACGCACAAGAGCAGGAGACTGATAAAAAAGCTGTCCGTTAAAATATAAGTCGCCCAAAGCGTAATGTCCCATAAATACGAATAAAAAAGGGCGGCGATAAAAGCGGCGGTCCGGTTAAACAGCATTCTCGTAATCTTGTAGACGAGAATGACGCATAAGCTGGCCGTAACCGCTTGAATGAACAGAATCGTAGCGGGGTCCTTAAAGATGGCGAGCAGCACCGTCAGCAGCAAATTGTAACCGATATACAAAATATCGTTCATATGCGTGCCGATCGTAAAGTTAGCCATCAGATTGTGCGCGTAATCCAAGTACCACTTGGAGTCGGCAGCCTGTGGAAATCCAACGCCGGATGACCGCAAATAAAAATAATAGCGCAATCTCACATACAGAGAAAGCGGCACGAGCGGGATCAGAAATATGAAATCTCTGGCGATACACTTCTGGTACAATTTGTACACGGTTTGCACGTTAAGCACCGCTCCACTCCGCGAAGTAGTCTTACTGCTTATCGGTTCCGGCGCCAGCGACAAGCACAACCGGTACTTAAGCCGCTGTATGGGGAATCGCTATGGTACAAATGGACGATTGTTCCTCCTCTCATTTTGCACGGAATCCCCGCTTTCGGCAACTCTTTTTTTAATAATTTTTTAAGAATTGTGTAAAGGTGTATTTCCTCCTCATTTCTCGTTATTTCTCCTTCTTTCGCCTATCAGGCAAAGGAAGCCTTACCTCGAACGCCGTACGGCTCTTATCGCTGGCCGCTTGAATGGTTCCGCCGTGCAGCTCGACGATCTGCTTGGAGATCGCCAGCCCCAATCCGGAGCCGCCCATATCTTCCGTCCTTGATTTCTCGACCCGATAAAACCGTTCGAAGATGTGGGGCAAATCTTGCGGAGGAATCGGGTCCCCGTAGTTCACCACCTCGACGACCGCTTCGGTCCCGTCCACGCGCACGAATACATCGAGATATACGCCGTCCTTGCCGTAATTGACCGCATTGGCCAGCAGATTGTCGAATACGCGGGCCAGCTTGTCGCCGTCCGCCGTTATCATCACTTTGCGCTCCGGAAACGACAGCCGGATATCCATGCCCGCCTGCCGCATCTCGTATTGGAACTGGGCGGTCAGCTGTCCGATCATCTCCACCAGATCGACCTCGGATAATCGAAGCGGCAGCCCGCCTCCGCTTAACCTCGTATACTCGAACAAATCGTCGATCAGCACATGAAGCCGTTTGGCTTTCTCATATGCAATATGAACGTAATGTCTCAGCTCCACCTCGTCGCGGTACCGATCCTGCTCGATCAGTCCCAGGTAACCGGTAATCGACGTCAGCGGCGTCCGCAGGTCGTGGGAGACGTTCGTTATCAGCTCCGACTTCGTCCGTTCCGCCCGGCGTTCGTCTTCGATCGACGTTTTGAGCTGCTCGGACATTTTGTTCAGATTGACCGCAAGATCCCCCATCTCGTCCTTGTAACGGACCGGAATCCGCTCGTCGAATTGCCCCCCCGCTATCCGCTGGACGGCCTGCGTAATCCGGTGCAGGTACAAGATCTGCTTCCGGCTCAGCAGGAAAATGTGGATGATAAAGAAAAACACCCCGGCGACGACGAACAACGCCACAACGCCGAACATATCCGCCAAGTCGACGGCAAGCCTGGCGGGCGCGCGAATCCCGAATTCATACATTAGGGCGAGCGCGGCCCAGACGCCGGCCAGACTAAGTACGGAAAGAGCGATACTGGCTACAAAAAGTGCGATGAGTTTCCAGCGTATGCTGTAGAGCAGTTTACCGATCAAATTTATAGCCGACCCCCCATACCGTATGAATCCATTTGTGGCCGGACTCTGTCTCCAGCTTGTCCCTCAGCTTGCTGATATGTACCATAACCGTCGTATAGGTGGGAGAGTACGGCTCGTTCCAGACGTGCTCGTAGATCGCTTCAGCGCTGAAGACGCGTCCGGGATGGCTGGCCAGCAGATGCAGGATGCCGAATTCGATCGAGGTCAGATGAACCGGCTTGCCGTCGGCCGTGACCGTGTGAGTCGCCTTGTCGATCTCGAGGTTCTCGAACGCCATCACGTCGGCGCTCCGCTCTTTGTTCGATCTGACATTCAAGCCGTACGCGCGGCGGAGCAACGAGCGGACTCTCGCCAGCAGCTCCAGCGGATTAAACGGCTTCACCAGGTAGTCGTCAGCGCCGGTCATCAGTCCCAATATTTTATCCATATCTTCCGCTTTCGCGCTTACCATCAGAATCGGCACCGCCTTGTCGGCGCGAATGTGACGGCATACCTCCAGCCCGCTCATGCCGGGCATCATAATATCGAGAATGACGAGCTTCGGCTCCTTGCGCTTCATCAGCTCCAGCGCGTCATGACCGTTATTCGCCTTCATAACCGTATAGCCTTCGTTATGCAAATAAATTTCAATCAGATTGGCAATCGCCGGATCGTCATCGACAATGAGTATCGTTTCGCTCATCCTAAAAACTTCCTTTCTTTCTTCCATCTGCTAACCCAGCAGGCATCTCCTGCTATCATACGCCAAATGGAACGCGGCCGGCAAACGGGAGTACCCGGACAGTCATACCTGCGTTCGATTGCGCCAAGTAAAGAATCGTTTTTACGCATTTTTATTTTGATTCGGAAAGCCGATTGCTTTATTATAGGAGAATCCGGAACGGAACACGTTTCCTTCCACTACCAAAAGAGGTGTATGATGGACCACAAGCAAACCAAAATTAACTGGGTCGTCGCCGGCCTGCTGCTCGGCATGTTCGTCGGCGCGCTGGACCAGACGATCGTCTCGACGGCGATGCCTACGGTCATAACGGAGCTCGGCGGCTTCGAGCATTACGTGTGGGTGTTCTCCGCCTACATGATCGCCACCGTGGTCGCCACGCCGATCTTCGGCAAGCTGTCCGACCTGTACGGACGCAAGCTGTTTTTCCAGCTCGGGCTCGTGATCTTCCTGGTCGGGTCGGTGCTATGCGGCATCGCCGGCAGCATGACGGAGCTGATCGTTTACCGGGCGGTCCAAGGGATCGGGGGCGGCGCGCTGATGCCGATCGCCTTCGCCGTTATCTTCGATATTTTCCCGCCGGAGAAGCGGGGCAAGATGAACGGGCTGTTCGGCGCCGTATTCGGGCTGTCGAGCGTATTCGGACCGGCGCTCGGCGCGTATATTACCGATTATATCGACTGGCGCTGGGTGTTTTACATTAACCTGCCGATCGGCGCCGTCGCACTAGCGCTTATGCATTTCGGCTACCGGGAGAAAGCTTCCCTCCGCAAGCAGAAAATCGACTGGACCGGCGCTACTTCGCTGGTCGTCGCCATCCTCAGCTTCATGTTCGCGATCGAGCTGGCCGGCTCCGATACGTTCGCTTGGGGATCGTGGCAAATTATCGGTCTGTTCGTTCTGTTCGCGGCCAGCTTTTTGCTGTTTATCGCGACCGAGCGCAAAGTGTCCGATCCGATTGTAGAGCTGAAGCTGTTCAAAAGCAGACTGTTCACCGCCAGCCAGGCGATCGGATTTTTGTACGGCATCATCATGGTTTCGGGCGCAACCTATATCCCGCTGTTCATCCAAGGCGTGTACGGCGAATCGGCCAGCGCGGCCGGCCAGACGCTCACCCCGATGATGCTCGCCGTCGTCGCCAGCAGCATGCTGGGCGGTCCGCTCATCAACAAAATGTCGTATCGCAGCATTATGCTGATCTCTACGATTATTCTTGCGGTATCGATGGCGCTGCTCGGCACGATGACGGTCGACACTCCGAGATGGACCGTTACGCTGTACATGGTGTTCGTCGGACTCGGAATCGGCGTCAACTTCGTCGTGCTGAACATCTCGGTGCTTCACGGATTGCCCGGGCAATACAAAGGCGCGGCGATCTCGCTCATCACGTTTTTCCGTACGATCGGTTCCGCGCTCGGCGTAACGGTGCTGGGCGTCCTGCAGAAAGTGAATTACAAGTCGGGCATCGAAGCCTCGTTCCCGCCCGACCAGGCCGCGCAGTTCTCCGATCCGAAGGCGCTGCTGATTCCGCAGGTGCGGGAGGCGTTGCCGCAGGAAGTCGTCCAGAGCGCGACGAAAGCGCTGGCCGGCTCGATCTCGTATCTGTTTCTGATCTCGATCCTGATCACCGTCGTAGGCTTCGTCTTCGTTATGCTGCTCGGTCGCGCCCGTATGGAGCTGTCGTCCGGGGACCCGAAAACGATGGAGCCGGGGCCGATCGGCCACTGAGGCTCCAAAACGGCACTATAGGCAGCAGAGTCCTGCTCGGCTGAACATATAAAAGGCTCACAGGACACGGGAACGTCCCCATCTCCAAACGAAAGGACCTCAAATTCCACTATACAAGTGGAGGTTGAGGTCCTTTTTCTCTTTTTCTCTAGGGAGAAAGGTCCAAGAGAAGCTTGAAAGATGGGAAGTGACTTTAGGAACAACCTCGTTTTGTCGCTTGGAAGGAGCCGGATCGCTTGGTTGCTGATCGCAGGAGACACGGGCCGCATATCGATGTTTAGGCGTACACGACTATCTTTTTCTCGTTTGCCTCTCGCCCCGCATAAGCTGCTTATGCACATAATTATTGCGTCGCTACTGCATGATTCGGTTCCGGATGTCATATCGTTAGTAAAGATGTTTTTCGGAAGGAGTGTGAGCGATATGCCGTCTGTCATCTTGTCGCCGATTCGGATTACCAGCGTTTCCGGCACCGTCACGTTCGGCGATGTGATCCAAATCTCGCCCAAGAGTACATCGAAATCGTATTCGGGTTCCGGAGGAGGCAATACGGGAGATTTCTTGCAGACCAATTCCTTAATCAGCAACACGAATACGAGCGACCCGGATGTTCTGGACAGCCTGACTGCCCTGAACAACTGACCGGCCTGTCGGCCCGTTTCGTTTTCAAGAGCGTTCGGGACCCGCCGGAGGCGATCCATCCGAGCGGAGTCTGCTTCGACAACGCCATACCGGCTGCGTCTGCCCGACCTGGCTGATGCCGCTCGTAACTTTGTCAAACCTACAGGCTGCAGACTCCGCATTCGCCCTCTGAGCCGATCCCGATCCAAGAAACCGCTCCCTTAATCCCGAAACCGGATAGGAGCTTCGTGAAAAAAATCGCCGTCCGCTTTTTTCCGCATATGCAGCTGCAGCACTCCGTCCTTGTATACCGCCTTGCAGCTGGACTCTATAACTTGGTTGCCCAGTTTGATTATTTGGCTGCCTTTGCCGGGCAGCCCTTCCAGTTTCACCACATTTGCGCCGACCTTTACGCATACATTTTTGGCTTGTGTCTGGTCCGGAATCGAAATTTTTACGATCACACTGTTATGCGTCTCGAATACTTCCGTGCTGTATTTTTTTGACGATAGATTCAGCTCGCTATTTTGCGGAAATGCCTGTTTGATGGCATCCTGGACGTAGCTCTCGATCCAATTCGTATCCTTTAATCGGTCAGCCGAGATTTGAGGCAACCTGGCGCCAAAAAATTGCTCGAAGCTTTTCCAGTCGAAATTTTGCAAAAAGTTTTTTTTGGGATCGTCCATGGCCACCTCTCCTTACTTAACAACCATTATATGAACGTTTTCCAAATAAATGAGCTTCGGTCAAGTCCGGTATCCTAATTTCTGATCCGACTCTATAAGCGAATGGCAAGGATTCGCTCCACTTTTTTATTCCTAATCATAGTCTCGAAGAATCATGCATAAGAATGAAACAATCCATCGTTAAGGGTGTTAACTATGCCGGCGATCGTAGGGAATATTAAAATTTTAAGCGTAGGGAACAGCTCCATCGTACATATAGGGGACTCTCTTCAACTGTCGCCGACCAGCACCTCCAAAACATTTGCGGGTGCCGGCTCGTTCAATACGGGTGTCAATATCAAAACGTTCAACGGTGTCAATAACACCAATACGCTGGACGCCGCAATTGCGGATTCGAACACCATTTCCTTATGGTAGGCGGGTGTTGTGATGAACTTGGTCGTGCACCAAAGCATAGTCATCCATCAGTTGAAAGTGGAGGCCGTCCAAAACTCTTCCGTGCTGCAGATCGGGAGCGCCGGCATCATCAAAAGCTTGTCCAAGCTGTACAACACCGGCGGATTCACAGAGCCCGCTCCTACGATCGGACAGATCGCCCCGGAAGCGCCGCTTGTTCCTTTGCCCAACCCTTCGGGCAGGGATTCGCTGTAATCCGGTCGATACTTATAAGTGCGAGTTCAAAAGTCCGGTTTTCAGCACCGAGAAGATGGGATGAAGCTGGGAAATGAGGAGCGGAGCGTAGTGGAAGCTTTTGTAAGCACCGGAAGTTCCGGCTGAATTCCATATTCGATGTCGAGTAGGCTTTCGGATCGGCCTCGTGATCAAAAGTGGACTTTTTGAACTACCTCTATTACGTCTTATGGGGATGGAAAACAATGAGCTGTCTACCTCCGTATCCTTTTCAGCAGCTGCAAGACATGCTGCAATGGCAATATCAGAAGCTGCAGGAGCTCGAATACAAAGTCAAGCAATTAGAAAATGACATGGAGCGATTAAGCAAGCAGCGGCCGATGAACGTGGAGAAAATCGAATATAAATTCGATCAGCTCAAAATCGAAAAGCTCGAAGGCACGCTTCATATCGGGGTGTCGCCGGGCGGAGACAAAACGATTGAAGATTTGACTGTCGATGGAGATCCTGTGGAGACGGTCACATACAATAAAGATTTGTACCAATGCGTAAACCGCCGGATTGAACAATACCTCTCGGATGAATGCCCGGCCTACATCCGCAGCATGGAAGAGAAGTATCAGATGATTATCGGGCACGATTACCGGAGTACGATGATCCGGGACATCCGGGGACAAGTCGACAACCGCATCGAAAATTACATCAAGTCGATGCCGCTCGGCAGCGGCCAGGACGAAGACCCGAACCGGAAGGAGCAGGCGATCTACGAAAAGCTGAAATCCGATATCGAGGTCGCGATCGACCGGCATATTCAGCATCATAAGAAGAAGGGATGAGGGACATGAAGTTTAGCGTCGAGAACAAGGAATTGACGGTAGGCTCCATTCAAATTACCGGCGTTGCCAGCTCGTCCGTCTTATTGATCGGCGATACGAAAGTCGTCACGTTGTCCTCCATATTCGATACGCCCCCGGAATCGCTGATAGTCGGTCCCATCGTGCCACTGACATTGGAGTAAGAAATGGCAAGAATCTCGATCGTCCGGAACATCCATATCAACGACGTTGTGCTAAGTTCCACTATTCTTATCGGCGATATCGTCGACGTCAATTTGCACAATAAGGCGCTGGCGGTGCAGCGCGAAGTTTCTTTTTACCATTCAAAGGAAGGGAATTTTGACGACTACCGGATTTTTACCAAGCCAATCCCCCAGCCGGACGTGTACGAACAGGTCGACTTTAACGTTGTGAACCGCAGTCCGTATATTAAAGTTGGAGATGTGGACGTCATTGGCATCTCGACTTCAGCCCTGCTGCAGGTCGGCTCCAATCAATCGATAAGAGCCGAGTCGCGCATCAAACATATCCGGCAGTTAAAGGGCAGCCCGTGAGAGGCTCGCAACCTAGCAGCCAGGTTGTCAGGTCAAGTGGATGTAGCTCTGTTTTGTCAAATACAACCAAAAAGGGGCTGTCTCCAAAAATTTTTTCGATTATGCGAGCCCTGCTTAGAACCGGTTTTCCTCAAAAAAAGGACCTCAGTCTCCACGTTCAGTGGAATTTGAGGTCTTTTCGTTTGGAAAGGGCGGCGCTCCATGTCATGCGAGCATTTTGGGGACAATCCTTTGTGTGCTGCAATTTCGTGCGTCTACTCGACAAGATCGAGCAGCTGACTGAATTGGGTAATGATCATATCGGCGCCATCCAGCTCGCTGTCTTTCCCGAACTGGGCGTAACGGCAGCCGACGACCGGCAAGCCGTTCTCCTTCCCCGCTTCCACGTCGGACGAACGGTCGCCGACCATCCAGGCCGAACGGACCCCGTGATGCTCCAGCAGCAGCCTGACCAGATCCACCTTGGAGCGGGTCTCGTATTCGCCCGCACTGTATAGGCCGGTGAACAGATCGTTCAATCCTTTCAGCCGGATAACTTCCTTCACGTAACCTTCCAGCCCGTTGCTGGCAACGAATAGCTTGACACCTTTGGTATGCAGCGCTCTTAACGTTTCTTCCACACCGTCGTACATAACCCCTTCTCCGCGAAGGAGCCCTTCCGTCTGATGGCGGAGCAGCAGTTCGTCCGCACGGCGGCGAACCGCTTCGTCGCTGTCGGGCAGCACTCTCGCCCATATATGTTCCAGGAGCATGCCGAGACTGCTCAAGATAAGTTCCTTCGGTGGCGTGCCGAGCGTGTAGGTGCCTTCTTGTCTCAGTTCCTCGAAAGCGGCCTCATAAGCGGGCAGCAGCAGCGTTTCCGTCTGGAACAGCGTTCCGTCCAGGTCGAACAGCATCGCTTCCGGGCAAGTTCGTTTCATCTTTTGTCGGTCCCCTTTTGCAACGGTAGATTTGAGGAAATAATACTAATCAAACCATGTTTGCAGACGGATTGTCAAATGACCGGGACAAAAAGAATGTAAAGGAAATGACGGTAGCTAAGAAAATGATTTTCGTGTATGATAAAATCATACAAAAAAAATTTTCACACCCCAGATCAAACATCCCGTTTAAGCCGCATTCCGAAAGAGGTGACATGCTCGCATGTCCGATTTGTTAAGATCGATCCGCGAGCAAATGCCCGAGCTGAATCCGAAGGAGCAGACGATCGCCGCGTTTATAACCGAGCATCCCCAGCTCGTCGTACGGCTCGGCATAACGGAGCTGGCGGACCAGTCGCAGACGAGCGCGGCTACGGTTTCCCGGTTCTGCAAAAACTTTCATGCGGGAGGTTTCGCCGGGCTGAAGCTGCAGCTCGCCACCGAGCTCGCCCTGCAGCCGGCGGCCGACTCGTATCAGGACATCGTCGCGGGCAATACGCTGGAAAGCATCGTGACCGCCATGGAAGCGAACCATATCCGCTCGATCTCCGATACGTCCCGCCTGCTGGACCCGAAGCAGCTCGCACGCGCGCTGGACGTGCTGCGAAACGCCGGTCAGATCGATATCTACGGCGTCGCTACATCCGGAGTCGTCGCTCAAGATTTTTACCAGAAGCTCGTCCGGATCGGCCGCAGGGCGACCGCGTTTTCCGACCCGCACATGCAGATTACGTCGGCATCCATCCTTGGCGAAGGAGATACCGCATTCGCCATCTCGTATTCGGGTGAAACGCCGGAGACGATCGATGCGCTCCGGTGCGCGAAGGAGCGCGGAGCCGCAACCGTATCGCTGACGAAGTACGGGCCGAACACCTTGTCGTCGCTTGCCGATATTCCGCTATACACCTCTTCGCTGGAAGAAGGAATGCGCCGGGGGGATATGGCTTCGAGAATCGCGCAGCTGCATGTCGTCGATATTTTGTTTACCGGACTGGTCACGGAATCGTTCGACGAATATGTGCCCAAGCTGGAGCAGTCGTTTCAGATGGTCAAAAAATACCGCAAAGAAAAAGGGAGATAACACACACGATGAACATTTTAACTTTCCGCTCTAACGAGGAATTAAACGAAGCGGGCGCAGGCATCATCACCGGACTCGTACAGACTAACCCGCGGGCGGTGCTCGGTCTTGCTACCGGCGGAACCCCGGTCGGAATCTATGAGGAGATCGTCAAGTCGTACAACAAAGGGATGGTCAGCTTCAAATCGGCCACCTCGTTTAACCTCGACGAATATGTAGGCATTGCCGAGGATCATCCGGAAAGCTACCATGCTTATATGAAGCATCACCTGTTCGGCCATGTCGACTTTGCTGCGGAACGCACCTATCTTCCGAACGGCAACGCGGAAAACCTGGAACAGGAATGCGCCCGGTACAACCAATTGCTCGAAGACGCGAAGCAGATCGACCTGCAGCTTCTCGGCCTCGGCCATAACGGACATATCGGGTTCAACGAGCCGGACCATTCGCTCGTCAGCGGCACTCATATCGTCAAGCTGAAGGACGAGACCCGCCAGGCGAACGCCCGCTTCTTCGATTCGATCGACCAGGTGCCGACTCATGCGCTTACGATGGGAGTCGGGGCGATTTTGAAAGCGAAAATGATTCTGCTCGTCGTACGCGGCGCGGACAAAGCGGAAATCGTCCAAAAAGCGCTGCAAGGCCCGATTACGACCGAGTGCCCGGCGTCGCTGCTGCAAACGCACCCGCATGTCGTCGTTCTGCTCGACACCGAAGCAGGGAGGCTGCTGAACGCATGAGCGGAAAAATCGCGATCACCAATGCAAAAATCGTCACCGAGCAAGAAGTTATCGACGGCGGCACCATCGTTCTGAATGGAGGAATCATCGAGTCGATCAGCGCTTCTCTGTACGCCGGCGGCGATGCGGAGACGGTCGACGCGCAAGGCGGCTGGGTGCTTCCGGGCTTCGTGGACGTTCACGTTCACGGAGGCTACGGCGCCGACTGGATGGACGCGACGAAGGAGTCGATCGACACGATCACCCGGTTCCACGCCGGCCACGGGACGACTTCCATCGTCGCTACGACGCTGACGGGACCTAAGGATCATCTCTCCCAAGTGCTGGACGTCGTCGGCGACTACCGGTCGAAGGACATGCCCTACGCCCAGGTTGTCGGCGTTCATCTGGAAGGACCTTTCATTAACCTCAAATGGAAAGGCGCGCAAAATCCGGCCTACATCGTCCCTCCGCAAAAAGCGTGGCTCGAGGAATGGACCGCGAAACATCCCGGTCTCATCCTGCAGCTGTCGCTTGCACCTGAAACGGAAGGCGCGCTCGAGCTGATCTCGTGGCTGCGCGCGAACGGAATCAACGCGGCTGCGGCGCACACCGACGCCACTTACGATCAGGTGATCGCGGCTGCCGACGCCGGGCTGAACCAGGCGGTGCATACGTATAACGCGATGACTGGGCTTCACCATCGCAACCCGGGCACTGTCGGCGCCGTTCTGACCGACGACCGCATCCGGGCGGAGATTATCGCGGACGGCCATCACGTCCATCCGGCCTGCATCCGGCTGCTGACCAAAACGAAAACCGAGGACAACCTCCTCATGATTACGGACGCCATGTCGGCGGCCGGACTAGAGGACGGCGAGTACGATCTCGGCGGGCTGGCGGTTATCGTCTCCGGCGGAGTCGCTACGCTGAAGGAAGGCAACAGTCTCGCGGGCAGCACGCTGACGATGATCGGAGCGCTGCAGTACGTCGTTGGCAAAGTCGGCGTCACCGTCCCGCAGGCAAGCCGTTATATGAGCGGCAATCCGGCGCGCCAGCTCGGTCTCTTCGACCGGACGGGCAGTCTCGCCCCGGGCAAGCAAGCCGACGTGCTGATCGTTGGTCCGGAGCTTCAGCTTCAGCGCATCTGGGTGAAGGGCAAGGAGCAGGAAACGTTCGGGAGATAAGCATTTGCACCAAATAGGTGTTAACCAAATAGGCGTACCTACGAAAGAAAGCCTGCAAATCATTCGCAGGCTTTCTTTAATTATATTCCCAATTTCACTCGCCATCGCCTAAGAAGCAAATCAACTCGGACATCAGCGCTGATAGCCGGGGATCGCCATGCTCCACAACCTTTTGCCCGACGCAAAGTACAGCCGGCCGTCCACATAAGCCAACCCGGCCGTAATGGCCGGCGGTTCCGCATGCAGCGGCACAAGCTTGAAGGAGCCGGTGTCGATCCGGAAAACCGATCGGGTTCGGACTCCGTATATACGCCCCGCCTCATCCTTCACAAGGCCGTTGCGTACGACACCGCCCATTTCCTCGATATTCTCGGTATGGATCACTTGTCTCGTCATCGGGTCATATACGAAATAATGTTTCGCCGTGAACGCATGGACCTTGCCCTGCCCGTCGATTTCCATCAAAGCTACTTCCGGCTCCCCTTGCACCGGCACTTCGCTGTAGACGACCCGTTTCGCCTGCCAATCGAGCCGGTACAGCCTCCCCTCCGTTTCTTTGGGCTTGCCTCCACCCGGAGCTTCCACGCTCGTGCCGCACAATAAATCGCCGCCCGGCAGCGCGACCATACAAACGGTGCTGTGGTAAGGAACAAGACGCTCGTTGGGCAGCAGTTCGTCTTCGCCGGTTGTCACATTGCGTATGTACAAGCCGCCGCCGATCGCACCGTATCCCGCATAGCCGCCAAATACGGCGTGCTCTCCGTCTGGATGCGCCAGCGCGCAGCGCGGGCGGTAGATCGCTTCCTGCGATGTGACCAGCTGCGGATTCCGCCCCTCCGCCGCCGCATCGGTGACGATAGGCCGGGTTGTATCGATAAGATGGACGTGACCTCCCGCATAAGCCGCTCCTGCAATCCGGCCGCCCAGCACCGCATAGGCGCAGATGTTGCCGCCGCCGCCTTTCTCAATCGCCTTGCCGCCGAAGTTCTCTACGGCACCGAAGTGCGGATCGTACCGGTACAGCTGGAGCGGGTGGTTCGAAGTGTCGTAGATGCGGCCGTCGGGACCCGCCACGAGCGGCGACAAGTCGGCGCCGTCCGTCTCGTACGACAGCCGGACCGGGAAGCTTTGGCCCGAAGACTGGTCCAGCAGGACGACTTCCTTCTCCGCCAGACTCATCTCCAGCAGCACCCACGGATGCGGGAAGGCGCGATGGACCGTCTCAAACCCGGTTCCGCTATAGGCGCTCTTCGCGACTTGCTCGGCCGTTACGGGACTCATCCGCCCTTGCTCCAGCCGGTACCACCGCGGTTCAGACCCGCCAGACTCGGTATCATAATAACCGTACACGCGGCCGTCCGCGCCCCGATGCACCTTCCCTTGACCTTTCCGCCGCTCGCCGTCCGGCACCAGGGAGCGGGCTTGCAGCGTCACCGGGTCTACGGCCGCGATCGTTTTGCGCTCGGTTCCGATCCCGCCGTAGATCCAGCCATAGGCGTCCACGGCCAGGCTGAACGGATATTTCTCCTCCGCGTCCAGCTGTCCGATCACCGTCAGCGTTTTGCGCTCCGGCTCATATTTCATTAGACGGCATTGCGGATAAGAGGCTGTATAGATCGTCCCCCGGCCGTCTTCCGCGAAGCAGAAGCCGACGATTTCTCCGGTCAGCCCGGGCCGGGCGTAATCGGTAAACCGTCCCCGGAACGGGTCCAGCACCATGAACATCCCGCCCGCTCCGACATAAAACATCCCGTCCTCGCTGCTATAGGAAGCAAACGGGTAATCGACATGCTGCTCCGGGAACGGCACCTGCAGACTGGTCCTCTCCTGCGGGTTTACAATAACGGCATAACCGCGTGCCGCTATAACCAGACGCGTCTCTCCTTCGCGATTCGTGCAGATGGCCGCCGTACGCCCTTCATTGGCTGGTACGGGAACGCCGTGGTCGGTAAACGCTGCTAACGTTTCCTTTTGTTCCGGCATGATGGTTGCCTCCTAAACTTTAACCTGAATACAACCATTATACAGGTTACTCAGCCAACGCTCGAGTTCCTAATTGGACGAAAAATAGGAAAAGCTTTATTCGTTGCGCATTCCAAGGAGCGGTGCTCGTTATGCAGGCAAGACAGTGCTTCGGTGAGCCGAACCTGATCGGCGGGTAAAGAATGTTTCATTTTACCACTTTAACGCTTTAGTAAACTTAAACATTCTTTAACGTTAAAAAGAACCGGGGCCAATTGGTCCCCGGTCCTTCGCAGCTGCGCCTTACAGCGCGCAGCGCGTATCCATAATTATTTGCCCATCAACGTTTTCACGGCTTTGTAGATCAACGTTCCCGAGAATAGGACCATAGAGACGATGCCAACGCCGTCTAATACGGGTTCCAGGCTGGATATCATCGTACCGTCGAGCGGCAGCTCGGTCAGCACATATCCGGCCAGAACTCCTCCTGCATGAGTGAGAAGTTTTTCCATGTACCTCCACCTCCCGTACGTCATATGCTGCCAGTATATGCAGCAATCTCTCAACGCGCTTGGACAAGTGCACCGATTGGTAGGAGATGGACGGCGGGACGGAAACCAATTTTTCAGAAATGGTAGTTTCTAAAGAGCCTTTCATCGGGTTTCTAACTAGCCCTTCGTTGGATTGCCGATGAACCCAAGCGTCGCCAGCAGGACAGCCGACGCGTGACCGGGCGCCGTACGCCGGGATCGCGAGCGGCGCGGCCTGGGAGCAGCTTGTCCTTCCAACGCTTATTCGGCCTCAACTGTCCTCTGGAAAGCCTCCAAAAGCTGCTGTCAGTTAGCTCCGGTTTCCCTCGAAACGGCCGACCAATCTCGAACCGAACCGAAACGGACCGGATAGCCGTTCTCCCTCCTAAACGCCGTGCCCCATTCAGAGCACAATCGGTAATTGAATTTTCTATGAATCCGGGTATACTTGAAATATACGTTCGGTTGTGAAGCACACGCCGCTTTGATACACGCTGCACCTTGACTGGTGGGTTTGTGTCAAAGTGGCTTCTTTATTTTTAGCCTAAGTAGAGAGAGGTGGGATTCGATGTCAAGATTTGAACAAGCCTACGAGGAATGGGTACGGTCGGCCATTGCCCATGAAAAAAATCATAGAAGAGTCGAACTACTGGAGAAGGGACTCGGCCACGGTACTCACGAGTTTCTACGCTCCGTCTGGTTTCCGGCTGTGAAAAACTTTAACCATCTGTATCCGGAATGGGAAGTACGCGACTTCCACAACGGTTATCGCTATCTGGATCTGGCTTATATGCCCGGCGGCGTAAAAGGAGGCATCGAGATTCAAGGCTACGGATCGCATGCAAGAGATCTCGATGTGAGACGCTTTAAGGACTTATGCTGGCGGCATTGCTTGTTGACACTGGACGAGTGGATGTTTCTTTCCATCCCTTACGGGTCCATTACCGATGAACCCAAACGTTGCCAGCAGCTTGTCCTTTCCTTTATCGGGAAGTTTGTTGCTATGGATGTGCCCGAACCTTTGACTTGGCTGGAGGCGGAAACCGTTCGTTATGCGAGGCGGCTGCTTCGACCGTTTACACCTTCGGAGTTGGCCATTCATTTGCGGATCACGGATCAGCATGCGAGGCGGGTTCTTCATAAGTTGGTCGAACTTCAGCTTCTGCTAGTGGTTAGCGGCAAGCAGCGTTATCGTACGTACGGCTTACGAACCCAGTAACTCTTATTGGGTCCGGTTGTAGCGATCTGAATTGTTACGAACTACACAAGCGTTATTTCAATGATGCGATTTCATTCCCGTCTATTTACTCGTCCATAAGGCTGCTGGAGTTCGTTACATCAAAAAAGAAGCCATTTTCTCGGCAATAAGCGCGATTGAGTTCGTTAGCTGGGACACCATCGACTGGCTGAGTCACCTTCGGCTAAGCTGGGACACCATCGACTGGCTGAGTCACCCTCAGCAGGCTGGGACACCTTCGGCCAAAACCGATACACCTTCAGCAAAGCCGAGACACCCCTCGCCAAGGCTATGACACCCCCGTCCAAGGCTGTGGCGCCCTCGGCAGAGTCACGGCTGCCCCCAAAGCAAACTAAATAGAGAAGCCGGCCGCTATTCACAGCAACCGGCCTCTCTATCGAACGCTTGATGGCGATGATGCTAAAACATCAACTCCAGCCACTGCTCCTTCGTGACCGCCCCGAAGTACCGGGTCAAATCCACCTCGTCCAGCAGCGCCCGGACCGCTTCTTCGTCGTACTTGACGCCTACGAGCTTGTCCGCGAATTCCTGCACGTCCCAGGCTCCGAAGAAGTCGCCGAATACGGCGGCCTCGGCGATTTTGCCGCCCTCCACGTTCAGGCGGACGTCGAACGTGCCTGCCCCCTCGATCCGCAGCGTCTTGCGGACGTTAAACGAAGGGGATCTGCCGTAGTTCCAATCCCAGTTGCGGTACCGCTCGTCCGCCAGCTTCCGGACGGCTTCCCAGTCCGCCTCCGCAAGCTTGTACTCGGGAATGTCCGTACCGCCGAATATCGACCCCAGCAGCCGTTGCCGGAATTCCCCGATCACGATCGGCTCGCGCAGAAATTCGGAGATGTTCGCCACCCGGCTGCGAATCGATTTGACGCCCTTCGATTTGATCTTCTCCGGATTTACATTCAGCGCCGATACGACGTTGTCGATTTGCGATTCGAACATCAGCGTACCGTGGCTGAACATCCGCCCTTTGGTGGAATATTGGGCGTTGCCGGATATTTTGCGCTCTCCGACCTGGATATCGTTGCGCCCGGTCAGTTCCGCCTCGACCCCGAGCCCCCGCAGCGCCTGCACAACCGGCTCCGTAAATTTGCGGTAATTGTGAAACGACTTGCCGTCGTCGTTCGTGATAAAGCTGAAGTTCAGATTGCCGAGATCGTGATAGACGGCTCCACCGCCGGACAACCGGCGAACGACGTGAATGCCGTTGTCCTTCACATATGCGGCGTTTATTTCTTCGACTGTATTTTGGTTTTTGCCGATAATGATGGACGGCTCGTTGATATAAAAGAGCAAATAGTCCTCGTCGGCCGGGAATGTTTTCAGAGCATATTCTTCCAGCGCCAGGTTAAGCGCCGGGTCGGTAATGCCGCGGTTATCGATGAACAGCATGGCGTCTTCTCCTTGTTCCGTTACGGTAGTCGGAAGGCCTTCGTCCGGAAACCGGCCTTCTCTCTCACTATACCGCAACCTGCAGGTTCGTTCCACCCGACCGCCGCCGCTTCCCTATCCGCCTCCAGTACGGCGGCTATCCGTCCCGAGCGCTTCCTCTCTAAATCCTAAAGCAAATAACCGTTACGGACACGTTTGCGCCATAACAATTTGACAAAATAATGATTCCTTACTGGCAAACCGGAAATATGAACGCGATTTATGGTAACATTAGATGGAGAGAAATATAGGAAGGGGCGGGCATCTCGTGGAGCGCGTACAAAAACAGACATTAAGTCTCGACATACGGACGAGATCGTTCACTAAAGTTGTATTCGATACAATTAAGATCGGCATTGTGAAATCGAACTTAATTGCGATGTTCGCGGGTCTGTGTATGGCCCTTTATGTCGAACAATTGTCCATATTTGATCAGATCGGTCCCATCCTGTTTGCCTTGATCGGTTCTTCCTTGGTGATCGGTTCGGCAGGCGTTTTCAACAATTTGTATGACCGGGATATAGACGCCATTATGGAGAGAACGAGAACGAGACCGACCGTAACCGGACAGGTCGGCACGAAAAGCGGCTTGATTATCGGTTTCTCGACCGCATTTCTCGGGACGATCGTCTTGTATTTGGCTTCGCCGCTAGCCGCTGTATTCGGCTTTCTCGGACTGTTTTTTTACGTTTTTCCTTATACGATGTGGACGAAGCGCAGAACGATTTATAACACGGAGGTCGGAAGCTTATCGGGCGCTATGCCGCCGCTGATCGGTTGGGCGGCTATCTCGGACGACATCACTCATCCGGCAGCGTTGGCTATTTTTCTGATGATGCTTATTTGGCAGATGCCTCACTTTTACGCCATCGCGATTCGGCGCATGGAAGAGTACCGGGCAGCTAACATTCCGATGCTGCCTGTCGTGAAAGGCATTCACAGAACGTACGTGCAAATGAACGCATATTTGGTGGCGTTGCTGGTATCCAGCGTGTTATTCTGGTCGCTTCATCCGATTATCGCGTTGACGAATGCCGCGCTTAGCCTTTGGTGGATCGTTCTTAGCGTGTCAGGCTACCGCCGCAAACCGGAGAACAAATGGGCGAACTCCATGTTCGGTTTCTCGCTGCTCCACATTACGGTTCTGATGCTGGGCATTATCGGGTATTCGCTTATCGTCCCGTTGTTTCATTAAAGGCAATAGATATATGCCCTTGTCTTGAAAACGTTACTTGCACTTGTCGCCGACAACCTGATCGAGCTGAATAGCAGACGGGGATGCCTTGGTACACATCCGTATTTTAGCGTGTACAGTATGAGGCATCCCCTTCTATGCACGTCATCGGCATAACGTAAACTGCAGCGGCCGTGGACGATGGGTAAGATGTACGAAAATGCTTCGTCGTTATGCCAGGAATGATCCGGATGGCAACGAGCAGGCCTGCATCCATCCCATCATTTTTTATTTGAGTCGTTCCGTCTCGATCATCTTGTTGATTTCTTCCTCCGCTTGCAACAAGGCGGTATTCACATCCAGCTGTTCATCGCGGAACAAGACGAACTTCTTGTTCACGATATCCTCCGCCTTGCTGCGGTACTGCGAAGCGATCGGATAGGGGACCGGGGAGCTTTTGAAAATGCTTTGAATATTCTTATCTTTCAGGTACGGCTTGCTGCGGCCGAAAGCCGCCTTAACCTCATCGCTTTTCAATGACGTGATTTGACCGTCGGCAGACAACTCCTTTTGCACCTCATCGGATACCGCAACCTCAATCACGCGCAGCGCATCCTCCTTGTTTTTGCTTGTCGGCGTAATCGCCATGACTTGTACACTGGCGTTGGCAAATATGTTTCTCCGCTCGGGATAGCTCGGATACTGCGTCACATCCCAGTTCAGACCTTCCTTTGTCGGCGTTTCCAATGTAGAAAACAAATTCATGCTCGCAAGCATCGCCAGATTCTTTTCCTGCATAAAGTCATTGTTCGGCGTATGACCCGGCTGAATCATATTTCCGGGTATCTTGTACATCGATTTCACCAGCTCAAACACTTGTTTCCACTGATCTGTGCGGACGGAAGCTTTCTCGGTCTTGTAGTCTACCGCGGCAGCCGACAACGGCTGGGAAATCCAAATAATGCCCGCCCCCGGATCGATGCCCCGATACTGTACGCCGCCTTCCAGGCGCGTAACCTTTTTGGCCAGCTCCACCACTTCACTCCACAGCATCCCTTCTTTCGGGTAAGCGCTTCCGAATTTGTCGAACAAATCTTTGTTATAATAGAGGGCATGGAAGCTGCGGCTGATCGGAATGCCGTACAACTCGTCTCCGGGGGAGCTCACCCGAGTGTCCCGGATCATCGTCTCGTCAAACCGGCTTAGATCGAAATTTTGCGTTTTTGCCAGTTCCCGATGGTCAAACTCCAGCTGTTTTGTCCGGTACTGAGCCAGGTTCCCATTAAAAGTAAAAATGAGGTCAGGCGTCATTCCCGCCGTAATCAGCTCAGCCAACGTAGTGCCCTTTCCCGGACGGATCAAGTCTAAAGTAATATGCGGATATTTTACCTTAAGCGCGTCTTTGATCGTTTGCTCCGTGTAAGCATCAATGTTCGTGTTGTCCAGTGCGGCACGAATCGTAACCGGTTTCAGTTCGTTTGAAAGTTTTTTTGCGCCTGCGCCTTCACCGGGGTCCGCCGCCGAGCCGCATCCTGCCGACAGCAAAACAACTGCTGCTGAAATCGCGATTAATGTCTGTTTTCTCCCTCTGCCGTGCGCCATTGGTTGAGTCATTGTATTGCCCTCCCATTTGAATAGATTCGTATACGATGTTTCAAGTGTAAATCCGAAAGCTTTACATGAACATGCACAAACTTATAATAGAGTGTAGACATTCTTTCAATAAAGCAGGTGATAAAAATGATCGAATTATGGCAGGTGCGCGCCCAGATGTTCGCCTACATTTACTGGAACCGCAAAACAACTTTCGAAATCGAAAGCACCTCCTATCCGAAATGGTGCATGTTTGCCGTAGAGGAAGGGGAATTCTCCTATCGCATTGGGGACGAGGAGGGAATCGGTTCCGCCGGAGATCTGGTGTTGTGCCCGCCGGAGACTTCGTTTCAGCGCCGCATCAGGATGCCGCTGTCGTTTCATTATTTTCATTTCGATTGGGTTCACCGCGATACGGGAGAAATAGTATCTGCGGCGCTGGCCGAACGGCATTTGCTGCCTTGCCGTCTGCCACTGGCACGTACGAACCGCCTGCAATCCGTCTTCGGTTACTTGCGTTCGTTCCCGCACGCCAGCGCCCAGAAACCCGTGCTTCGATGGGTCGAGCACCTGGTGGACGATTTGCTGTTTATGTTTATGACGGAGCGCCATCTTGTCCCTCTTCATCTCGACAGGCCCACCACAGATCCGCTTATGGATCAAGCGGCGCTGACCATTCGTCAGCAGGCTTTCGAAGAGCTGAACCTGCACAGGGTCGCTTCTGCCTACGGCTTAACTCCCGTGCAATTTTCCCGGCGCTTTTCGGCGGCCTTTAACATGACTGCGCTTGACTATTTGACGACCTTGCGACTGGAACGAGCCTGCAAGCTGCTGCAGGAAACGACATTGAACCTGGAGGACATCGCAGAAAAATGCGGATACCGCAACGGCTCGTACATAAGCCGGCTGTTTGTCAAAAAACTGCAGAAGACACCGTCTGAGTTCAGGACGGCCCATCGCTTGTAAACTCGGTCACTTGCTGCGCTTCCGCAAAACGGAAAAAGCCCGCTACATGCACGGACTCGATTCGGATTATGTTTTTGTCAGTCGACATCCCTTTCAGCATCAGAACATGCTTCAGTCACTTTTACATGCGTTCCGAAACGAAATATGATTTAATATACCAAAGGAGCGTGATGCAATGGATATCAAATCGTTTTTATATCCCAAAAATGAGGTCTCTTACCTCACGACATCCTCTAATATGAAGGAAGCCATGGATAAATTAGAGGCGAGCCACTATACAGCGATTCCGATCTTGGACGACCATGGCCTATACTTCGGAACCCTGTCTGAGGGAGATTTGTTATGGAAGCTGAAAGCAACACCCGGTCTCAGTTTCGATACGATGCACGAAATCCCCGTTACCTCCATCAAGAAACGGCTGAAAGTCGAATGCGTTGCGATCAACGCCGATTTGGACGATATGCTGGCGCTGGCAGCCGATCAGAACTTCGTTCCGGTCGTAGACGCCGATCGCGTCTTCCTCGGCATTATTCGCCGCAAAGATATAATCGCATACTATACCCGGAATATTGTAGATTAGTTGGAAAGACCTGATCTTGCGGATCATGCAGGCTGCCGTTCAACCGGCAGCTTTTTTGCTTTTCATTATCCCGTCCGGTGCAAATCAAAGGGTACGGATGCCGCACACTTGAGCGGCCCTCCGGTATATGTCCCGCAGCTCCTCCGTGCCGACAAGCGTATGGTTATGCTCGAACGTCAGGTGGAACGCCGAACTCCGCTCGGCCAAATGACGCAAATACAAGTAAGCATCTCCGCAGCTGTCGTCCCTGCCATCACATTCCCGTACAGGCAAGTGATGCCTGAACGTGTCTTCCTCATACCGGACGTTGCTGTAATGCACCAGATAGACGCAGGAGGCGAGCCGGTCGATCCAAGCGTACGGATCGAAACCGTGGAAACACCGCCGCGTGATATCGAGCCTGGCGGTGTCGACGACAAGCCCAATCTCGCGAAATTGCAAAAACATGTCGGTGAAAATATCCTCGTAATCGCCAAAAAAGTCGTGCTCCAGCAAAATCCGCTGCTTATAGCGATGCTGCAGCTCGGCAAGCTCGTGGAACATCCGCTCGGAGATGTCGCGGAATTCGGCCCGCGGAAGCCGGTCGGAGGCATATCGCTGCCGCTCTCCAGGCAAGCGGCGGTACAGCTTGCGAATCGGCGGCTGAAAGACGGGGAGGTACGGATAGTGAAACAAAATGTAATCGGCCCCGTAGCGGGAGGCAATCCCGGTTTGGGCCTCGACCTCCCTCATGGCCTCGCGTCGTTCCTCGGCGTCCGGGGCGTTCAACAGCGGCAGTTCGTAGCCGTTATCGCCGAGAATCGGCCCGTGTACGCCGTAGCGGATTCCGCTCCGCTCGCAAAATAATTGTACCTCCCGCAAGCTTTTCTCATCGGCATAACGACAAATCTCAAGTCCGTTCAGCATATCCAGCTGTACCTGCTGCCACTTGACCGGGTCGAGCTTGTCCCACATGCCCATCTGCAATCGTCTCATCCGAGTCCCCCTAATCAGCTATACGTCCAGTACTAATAATCTCCTACATTAGACGGTCCGGCAACCGATTTGGTTGCGCGCTTCGGCTGCTGGATGTTCCGACGCTTCATCGGCACCGGGCCGCACTTCCTGTTCAGGGCAAGACGGCAGACGGCGCGGGTGGGGCGGCAAATCCCTGCTCCGTCGTTTGGCCGGAAGGGTTTCCCCGGCGGGCAACGAATAGTTTTTTACTGGAGGTGTTCTAGTTTCTTATGAACCAGCTAACAAAATCGGTGTCGCACAGAATCCATACGTTTACGGAAGCTTGGCTTGAGTGGCTGGGCGGCGGCAAATTCCCGGTCGCATTTTTTGGCGACAGTACGTTTGACGGTGCCAATACAACCGATTGGGTCCGCAATACGATCGGCGCCGACAACCAATCCCCGAACGCATTCTCGAAAAAGCTGGAGGAGCTGCTCCGGCAGGCGACCGGCAACGACAGCTTGCGCATCTACAATGCCGGCTTCAGCGGTCAGACGGCCAGATGGGCAGAGAAGGCCATCAGCGAGGAGTTCGGCGAAGCTTCCGCCTATAGCGACGTCAAAATGATCGGAATCGGCTTCGGGATTAACGACCGGCTCGGCTATCCGAACGAAAAGGCATACCGCGAAGGCTTCAAGCAATCAATCGTGACGCTGATCGACTGGTGTTATTCGCGAGGCATCCAGCCTTTTCTGCTGACGACCCAAGCGACCGTAGAACCGGGGGTGCTGACGCAATATGCGGACGAATACCCGATGCGGACGAGCGAGCACATTCATTCCGCAGCCAATGAGGTGAAGCGCGAGCTAGCGGACGAATACGGCTTGCAGCTCATCGATCTGAACGAGTTCGGCGAAAGCTTCCTGCTCTACTCGCCGCTTAGCACCGCAGCGATCATCTCGGACCGGCTGCACTTTGGAGATGCCGGCCACCGCGCAGAAGCCGAGTATTTGTTCTCCCGCTTCTGTCCGCGCACGATCGCCGTCGACTCCTACACCAAGATCGACTATTCGAGCCAGCGGGTGTTCGACTGCATGCCGGAGGATTGGCTGACTATGCCGGATGCCCCTTCCGGCAGCTTCAAAGTGTATGTGGACCGCACGAAAGCGGATACGTCCGATCTAGGCATCCTATCCGCTTGGGTGTTCGTGAGCTCCAAGAAGAAGCTTCGCTTGTCAGCGTACCGGGGAAGCTCGGCGGACAGCCGCACCTACGTTCGGATCAACGGCGAAACTAAATCTCTGGAAGGCCCCGAGACGGTAATCGGCGATCTGGATATCGGGCTGTACAAGCTCGAAGTTTTCACAGGACCGTCGGAGCGGGTTGACTTCAAAGGGTTTATTTTGGAGTAAACGGGGAACTTGCCCGTTTCCAAACAAAAGGACCTCCATTTCCACGGTAAAGTGGGGGTGGAGGTCCTTTTCTCAAGGAAAATCGGTTCGAGGCGGCGCTCGAATCAGCCGATTCTTTTCTTGACCATTCGCGTTAACGTTTTCCGGATTTTGGAGGACAAAATACTCTTGCTTTTTCCACATACGTAACGCCGGTATTTTTTTCAACTCCAGTCTTAAACTTGGAGAATCGCTGTTCGGATTTCGTACTAACCAGTGGTAGATCCATACTTCGTTAGGGGGTTGACTCTAATCCCAAAACGACATTTAAAAGCCGCCGCTGAATTACGTCTGAGGCGGCTTGCTTCTCCGGCTCCGTCGTATGCTGTACCAGACTCCGGTCAGTACCAGCAGCAGGGAACCGGCTCCGACCGCCGCGTACTGCCCCGGCTGCTTCCCCGTAGGCGGAACCGCTTGGCTATCTTTCACAACCTTCTCTTCCCCGGCTTCAAGCGGATGATCCTGCAGAAATTGATTGTACGTTTCGGTGTACGGATGTTCCGTGGAATTCGTTCCCCGATAACTTTCAGTTACCCGATTGTTTTGAATGACCGCGATATTGTTGCTGTCCGAGGTGAAAGAAAGCTCCCCGTTATTCACCTGCAGCAATACCATCACTTCGGTTCCGACGGGCGGGATCGCCTGAATGACGGCTCCTGTTGTATAAATAAACTCTTTTACAGCCACACCGCTGCGGCGGAACGGCTCCATGTCGAAAGACTCTGGTTGCTTCAGCACCCGATGAATACGGATGACGGCTTCCTGTACTTCCTGCTTTTCTTGGGCGGGCTGTAATTGCTCCACTTTGCCCGTGACGATCACATCCGACTTTTCGATCATTTGGGCCGGCGGCAAAATAAGGAGCTTCGCATCAGCTCGAGGTGGAAACCATAAGCTAAAAACGAGCAAGAGAGAAAAAAACGGCATAAGGCAGCGGATCGGACGCATAGACTCCCCTCCATTTCCCGATAATAGCTGCATGCTTATAAGACGAAGGAATCCTCAATAGGTTGCAGGTCAAGGAGGATTTACAGGGCGGATAAGGACTGCCGCGCAAATTCGGAGCTTGCGAATCCAGGACGGGTCTGCTATCATGAGTATCGTTGATCACCTAACTATCGTTAGTTAGAAGAACGGAAGGAGCGATCGTTTATAACCGCTACCGCTATTAAATCCGCCGCGTTGAAACTGTTTTCCGCACACGGCTATGAAGGGACGCCTTTATCCGCGATCGCCAAAGAAGTCGGGATTAAAACTCCGTCGCTGTACGCGCATTTCGAGAGCAAGGAGAAGCTTTATTTTGCCGTCTACGAAGAGGTACAGGCCGAGCACGTCCGCAGGCTGGAAGCGTTGATCGAATCCGTCCGGGAGGAAGATACCGGGACGAAGCTGTATACGATATTGTCGGAGACGTGCCGCAATTACTTGCTCGATGAGGAAAAGGCGGCGTTTCTGAAACGGGCGATGCTGTTCCCTCCTTCCTCCTTGCAGGACGAGCTGCAGCAGCGGTTTATGGAGGCGGAGAAGAGGCAAACCGCCGTCTACCGCGGCATTTTCGAAGCGGCTATCGAGGAAGGATCGATCGCGGACCGGGATGCGGACGACTTGCTCGCCGCTTATTACTGCCTGCTGGACGGATCGTTCGTGCAGATGTTTTATTACGGCCCCGTTCAATTCCAACAACGGTTGCGTTCCGTCTGGTCGATATTTTGGGAAGGAATCACCCGCTGAAGCTTCGATCAGAAGATTATCTTACAACTAGAGAACGGAAGTGGAGTGGGAGACATGGCTTGGTTTTATTTGGTGATTGCCGGTTTATTTGAAGTGGTATGGGCTTTCGGCCTGAAATATTCGCACGGGTTTACGAGAATCGGCCCGAGCGTCATCACGGTCGCGGGGATGGCCGTCAGCTTCTTTTTCCTGTCGCTTGCGCTGAAGTCGCTGCCGATCGGTACGGCCTACGCTATCTGGACGGGAATCGGGGCGCTGGGCACCGTCATCGTCGGGATGATCCTGTTCGGCGAACCGAGAGAATGGACGAGAATCTTGTTCCTGCTGTTTATCGTGACAGGCATCGTCGGTCTGAAAGTAACGTCCGGGGAGTAATCCGAATCAACAGGCCTCATACTAAGGGTAGCTTACTCTTCTGGCGAAAAGGGAGGAACGAGAATGGATCGAACCGGAATCCAGGTGCCGTTCGGCTACGAACCGCCTGAGGAGACGTCAAAAGGCACGCTGCTGATCTACGACAGCTTCGACCTTGGCGACGATGAAGGCAGCCCGTCGTCCGTCGCCAGCGATTGGCTGGACCGGCAAGGACTTGCCGAGCTCGCCGGATGGGCCGAGCGCCGGTTTATTTCACGCGTGGTTTGGTACGTGCCCCATGAGGAGACGCTGAAACGGATGGGCGTCCGGTTCCCGGCGCCGATGTACAAGCGCGAGGAGGCGCTTCGCGAAGCAGCCGATTCGATCCGCTCGGGAGTCCGAACCGAGATCGACACGTGGGAGCGGAAGCGCAAAAAGTATACGCCGATGGACACCGCGCTGCGTTATATGGAGGAGCGGTACAAAGGACCTTACTTCCTCGGCTTGTCGGAAGGAACCGCGAACCGGTTTGCCTCTTATCAAGGCTTCGAGGAGTGGATCCGCAAAATCCGGCTCGTCGTCGCCGCAGGCCCCGAGTTCCAGCCGCATCCTCATCTCGGCAAGCATGCCGCGCGCTGGAATGCCGCAACTAAGCGCGAATAGAAAAACAGCCGCTTGGGACCTGGTGCCAGGTCAGACCTTACGTGCTGCGCCTGAATGGGCTCCGGTTATCCGTCAGTCCCTTTCCAGCACAAGCACAAAATAAGCCCTGACTGGGTACGGCTCCTTGCGGCTGTTTCCGAATCCAGCAATTGTGTGATTCAATCACGCATCGTACGCAGATTGCGAATTACGGTTGCCGGCTAAAACCGAGCAGCTCCTGAAGCACAGGCGTAAGCGTATCGGCCATCCGCAGGAAGCCGAGATCGGTCGGGTGCACCCCGTCCACCGTACACTCGTAGTAGCTGTCCGTGCCGAGAAGCGCCGTGCCGTCAAAAAAGTGAATGTTGGCGTCCCCTTGCCGGCGGTACGATTCAACCGTCTCCATCTCGATCTGCATCATGTCCATTCTTTTCTGGAGCAGCGCCGGCTCGAACCGCTCGCGGCCGAACTGGATTTTGGACAGCACCAATATCGGCACGTCCGGATGAGCCTCGCGGTAAATCCGGATAAACTCAGGAAGCGTCTTGCGCATCAAGTCCAATTCGCCCGCATTGGCTTCGTAATCAAGCACGAGCAGGGCCGGATCGCTGATCTCGCTCAAGACGCGGGCGACTTCCGGGTCACCGCGGCCGTTACCCGAGAAACCTTCGTTAATAAATTCCATCGGAATTCTGCGGCTCAAAATGTTCGTATACGCCATCCCCGGACGGGTAGCGCAGCCACCCTGCGTAATCGAAGTTCCGTAAATGATCACCTTACGGTTATTCGCATAAGGCGCTGGCGCAATCACTTCCGCCCCCGGATCGATCCCGATTTCGACTTCCTCGACCCCTTGATACAGCGGGAAGTTCAGCGTTACGCTGCGTAGTTCCTTTTGCGGGAACTCGTACATCATTACTTCATATTCCAATTTCGTATGATCGTATCGGGATATGCTGTAAAAGTGCTGATCGCCCGTCTCGCCAAAGTATAAGTCGAATCCGCATTGGCCGGTGGACGGCATATGGTACATATTCGCCTTGCCCGACAGCTTGACGCGGATCGCCAGTCGGGCCGAGTCCGTCCGGAACGCGATCTGGCCTCCGGCCGTCGATTTCGACAACTGCTGAACCTCCGGGCGAATCGGATAATTCGGTTGTACCGGCAGTCTCCGGTACACTTGATCCTGCTCAAACCAGGGAAAGCCGGATAAGCGAAACGGCTTCTCCTTGGGTGACATCCAGATCATCCCCAGATTCCCCGTCTGCTCCAGCGTCATATTAGGGTCCAGCTTTTGCGCATCCACCTGATTCGTTTGCTTCGTTTGCTCCGCCATCGGTATGCGGCCTCCTTCTAACCGGATTTGCTCCGGTAATCCTTTTCTTCCCGATTTTACCACAGCCTGTCCAGGAAGTACCGTTGGGAAATATAAAAATTTTTACGGATTTCCCTACTTCTCCGCGCCCCTCATTCCGTGAAGCAGTTCGATGATATAGACGACGTTCCGGATGATATGATACGGATCCTTGACTGGCAAAGCGACGACTTTGTCGATCGGCTCGCCGCCGCGCTTGCGGATCTGAATCCACTCACCCACGCTTTCGTCCGGGTTCGGAAACGTCCGGAACGTATAATCGTGAAGCCGGTTGTAATCGCGCAGAAAATCGTCGTCGCGCGTTAAGCTGTAACCGAGCAGCGTCGTATAGAGCGCTTCGGAATGCGGCCACCACAGCTTGTTGTCCCAGTTTTGCCGGATTTGGCCGGCCATCGCCGTATGCTCGATCCCGCTTAGGTCGCCGTGCGGCTGACCTCCGTCCTCATCGACGAAAAGAAAAAGTCCGCTGTATTCGGAATCCCAGCCCAGCTCCACCATTTTTTTCGTCGTGCGCAGCGCTTTCGGGATATAAGCGTCCAGTCCGAGCTTGCGGGCCGCATGGATGACGAACCACATATCTTCGATCGTATGACCGGGATTGCAGTACCGGCCCAGCAGCGAGTCGACCCGGCTGTTGTCCGCCGCCAGCATCTCATTCAGCACACCGTCTTCGCGCATAAAATGATTCGTAATTTCATGGAGGAACATCTTCATATTGTCGCGCAAATGTTCCAGCCGCCCACTGCCCGCCTGATCTGCAGCCGCAGCCGGAAGCGACTCCTCCGCCTCTAGCAGCTCTTGCGTCACGTTCAGCAAGATCATCGGAATGTTATGGGACTTATAGCCCTCCGGAGTCGGGTACGGAGCCATCTGATAATCGCCGCTGCGGAATCTCTCCATGACGGACCCGTACAACGTGCGGGCGAATTCGAGACTTGCGGCGTCCCCCGACTCCGCTGCGTATTTGGACAACCCCGCAATGACGAAACAATCGGCAAATATGCTGGAGTCGTAACGGTCACCCGTAGCGTTCCGCTTCGGATTGCCTTTCTTGTCCATCACAAACGTACAATTCCCGTTCTCCAGCAGACAGTGGTTCATCAGAAACCGCGCGCCTTGTCCCGCCAGCTCCAGAAACCGGCTCCGCTCTTCCCTGCTGAACGTATCTGTAGTCATCGAAGCAAGCTTCGCGTACATCCAGACGAACCGGCCCTGCGACCACGTATACTTGTCCGTCGAGACGAGGGTCGCCCCCGTGTTGTCGTAACAGTTGAAGTAGCCCCCGTCCTCCTCATCAGTAGAACGCAGCCAGAACGGCAGCAGCACCCGTTTCAGATGATCCTCATAGAAATCGTACAACTCTTGCAAGTTTCCGGCACTATACGATACGGTCATCTCTGCTCACCCAAACCCTTTCCCTGCAAGTTTCACTTCGTCTACTAGTCAAACTATCATATAACGCTTCGTTATACAACGGCATGTTCTTTGCCGGAAGCTTACCCGTACCCAAAGATCAGGAGTATACCGGAAAACCGATGTCAGATGTTAAATACTAGTAGAAACGGCCCAGGGCTTGCCCTATAATCAACATGAATTAGTTCATATCTACTAGGAGTGTGAGAAAATGAAAAAAGCACTAAAATCCGTAATTGCTGCTTTATTTTTGGTTTGTTCGATGATGGTTGTATCGGCCACCGCTTTCGCCGATGCGGTTCTCGACTTCGAAGTAACGGAAGTCGGTTACGAAAACGGAGTATTGAAGGCTACAGGAGTCTTTACAAACAGCGGGGATAGAGCGATTGAGAAAGTTAACAAAGTGGATGTAAAAATCTTTTTGTACAACGACGACGGCGATTCGAAGGAAGTAGCCAACCACTTCTTCACGGACTTGGCCGTGCAGCTGGCGCCAGGCGAGTCGATCGAATATACGCTGGAATTCCCTGACGTAGCGGAGTATGAGGATGCGACGCAGTGGAGCGCCGAGGAAGGCGACTGGGAGTTCACCTATCTGGATGAAGCGGTAGAAGAAGTCGTCGTGTATGAGGAAGAAGTTGTTTATGAGGAAGAAGTTGTTTATGAGGAAGAAGTTGTTTATGAGGAAGAAGTCGTTGTCTACGAAGAAGAAGTCGTTTACGAGGAAGAAGCCGTTGCCGTGTATGAGGACGAAGCGGTGTACGAAGAAGCGGCCGTTGAGGACGAAGCGGCTATGCTCGACTTCCAGATTACGAGCGTTTACTTTGAGGACGGCAAGTTGATCGCCACCGGCAAATTCATCAACACCGGCTCCAAAAATATCGAAACCGTTGAAAACGTATATGTGAAAATTTGGCTGTACAACGAGGCCGGCGATTCCGAGCAAGCAGCGGATCATGTATTTAGCGGCTTATCCGTTCATCTGATGCCGGGCGAAGAGATCGAATATACGCTGGAGTTCGCCGGCGTACCTGAATATACAGACGCTACGGCGTGGGACGCTTCCGAGGAAGAGTGGACGTATACGTACTTCGAGTAAGTCCAAGCACCGGATAAACGTTGACTTCGCGAAAAGGCTGTTCTGAGCTTGTTATCCGGCTCGGGACGGCCTCTTCTGCTGGAAGCGGCAGCAAAAAAGACAGCCCTGCTCTTACAGCTTGGCTGTCCCGATAGAATTGCCTTACTCCGAACAAGCGGCGGCAACCGCATTGTGAAACAAATGTCTGAGCCGGACGACCGACCTCTCCCTGCCGTAATACACCCGGTTCGTCAGCAAAATGGCGAAGCAGTCCTCCGCCGGATCGATCGTCAGACTCGTTCCGGTAAATCCGGTATGTCCAAAGGTCGCCGGCGACATCAGATCGCCGGAAGCGTCCATCGAGTCGCCCTTCAGCACCCAGCCGAGCCCCCGGTTCGCCGGCACATTCCCGGTCTGGGTACGCGTTGCCGCTTCCACCGAAGCGCGGCTGAGCAGCCGTCCCTTCTCGCCGATCCGCCCCTTCGCCAGCCACATAGCCGCATACTTCGCCAAGTCCGCGGCAGTCGAGAACAGCCCGGCATGACCGCTGATCCCTCCGAGCGCGCCTGCATTCTCGTCGTGCACTTCCCCCCACTTGTGCCGGCTCAGCTCCTGACTGTATTCCGTAGCAGCTATGCGGGGAAGCCGGTCCGCCGTAGGCGCGTAAAATGTATCGTTCATGCCCAGCGGTTGAAATACATATCGCTGCGCCGCGGTATCCAGCCGTTCCTCCAGCAAAGTCTGAACGATCTCTCCGAGTGTAATGTAACCAAGATCGCTGTACACGACTTTCGTCCCCGGCTCGTATTCGAGAGGCCTTGAGAAAATGTGCGCTTTGATCTCTTCCGGCGACCAGCCATGTGAATATAAGTTCGTATGAGCGATAAGTCCTGATGTATGAGTGAGCAATTGCTTGACGGTAACCGCGTCTTTGCCTTCTGCAGCGAAGGCGGGAATATACTGCTTGACCGGGTCCCCGAGGCGCAACCGGCCGCGTTCGACCAGCAGCAGCACAAGCGGGAGCAGCGCGACAACCTTCGTTAAAGACGCGCAGTCGAATATCGTATCGCTACGGACCGGCAAGACAGCTTCGCCGCCCGGCGCCGCCAGATGGGCGGAGCCGCATGTATGCATCACCTGTGTGGCGCCGCTGCGTCCGACAGCGGCGACTGCGCCCGGCGTATCTCCGCGTGCCACCGCTTCATCCACCAGCCGGAAAGCATCGGCGATTCTGTCCGGATTCATCGAAGCTATGGAATGCGGGGGCAGATCGTTTCCGTTCGTTTGATCCATCATCACTTATCGCTCCTTTATAGCGGGGGCGCCCTGCCCGTAAGCCGCGCACGGCCGCCCGATCGTTATTCAGCCCGGCAGCGCCAGCTTGCCCATAATCGTCTGTACCGGCGCTCCGGTTGCCGACGGCAAATTGTTCGGAATCCCGAACAGGAAATTGTTCGCGAACACCGCAAACGCCACCGCTTCCTTCGCATCGCTGGATATACCCAGCGCGTCCGACGTCGTTACCGACAGGCCGGGCAGCAGACCGGCCAGCATCGCCATCAGCGTCCGGTTGTGCGCTCCGCCCCCGGACACGATCACTTCGGATGCGGGGCACGCCGGCAAGACGAACTCCCGGTAGCCTTGCGCGATCGAATGAGCGGTGAACGCCGTAAACGTGGCGACGATATCCGCATCGCCGAGCCCTTGGCGGCTCATCCGTTCCATCCATTGCTGTGCATACGCTTTGCCGAACAGCTCGCGGCCTGTCGTCTTAGGCGGCTGCATGGCGAAGTACGGGTGGCTCATCATCTCCGCGACGATGGCGGCGTCGGCCTTCCCTTGCGCCGCCCATTCGCCGCCGGCGTCATAGCTTTTCTCCCCGCCGGACAGCGTGTGCACGGCCTGATCGATCAGCATATTGCCCGGTCCGGTGTCGAATGCGATCACCTGCTCCGGCTGTCCGCCGGCCGGAATGCCCGCACAGTTGCCGATCCCGCCGATATTTTGCACGATCCGGCCCTTCGCTTCGTCACGGAACAAGATAAAATCGGCATAAGGCACGAGCGGAGCGCCTTGACCACCGACAGCCATGTCTGCGGTGCGGTAATCGCCGATGACCGGCTTCCCCGCCCGTTTGGCGATTACGGAAATATCGCCGATTTGCAGCGTCGACCGGACGAGCGACCAGTCCTGTTCGTCGGCTACCGGGATATGCCATACCGTCTGTCCGTGCGAGCTGATCAGGTCAATCTCGTCCATCGGCAGCCCGGCTTCGGTGGCAGCCCGGATCGCGGCTTCGGCCAGCACATCGGCCATATAGAAGTTCATGCCGCACACTTTGGCGACATCGGAGTAGTCGACGCTGCACAGCTCCTTCAGCTTTTCCCGCAGCTTGTCGTCATAAGGAACTGCCGTATACCCGACCAGCTCCGCCTTCGTCTGCAGCCCCTTGCCTTCCACTCGCACGATTGCGGCGTCGACGCCGTCCAGCGACGTGCCGGACATCAATCCCACGATGAGCCGGCTCGATTTGTTCGTCAGCTCTCCGATCATTTCGAGTTCCTCCTCCAGCCTGCCGGATCATCCGGATGAATCGTAACCGGTGTACGGCCTGTAGCCTTTATCGTTCCGGCCAGCACTTTGGCGGCCGATTGCAGCGCCAGCGGGCGCGATTCGTAAGCCGCGACATAAGCCGGCACGTCCGGAAACGCCGCGATATCGTAAGGGTTGCGCAGCGCTACAACGATCGGCTGTCTGTCCGCATCGATCATCGCCCGTACAAGTGCGGCCTGCTCCGGCCGCAGCGATGCATTGTACGTCCCGACGACCACTTGCGCGAACGATCCGGCCAGCGCCGCGAGCTCAGCTAGCGACGAACCGACCTCTTCCAGCAGCACGCTGCGTTCTTCGACATCCAATCCTTGCGTGGCCAGCGCCTGACCGAGCGTTACCGGCAGATCGACCGATTCGTCCACCTCCGACACGGCGGCGGCCAGCACACTGATGACGAGCGTACGCTCTCCCCGGCGCAGCGGAATCAATCCCGCTTCGTCCTTGATCAGCGTCATGCTCGCTTCGCTGATCCGCTGCGCGGTCTCCAGATGCGTGCGGCTGCCGACGGATTGGAAAGCCTCGCCCGCGTAATACGCGTTGTCCGCGGCTGTTACTACCGACTCCGCGGTAATACCGCGCTTCGCTTTCATCGCGAGCAGGCGGCGGGCCGATTCGGCGATACGCGCTTCGCTAATCCGCCCCGACTCTACGGCGGCGACCAGCGCTTCGATCGCTCCCTCCTGCAAATCGTGGCGATGGCTGATCAGCACGCAGTCCGCGCCCGCTTCTACCGCCATAACAGCCGCATCCACGGTGCCGTAATGGTCGGCGATCGCTTTCATCTCCATACAGTCGGTCATAATGACGCCCTCGAACCCGAGCTCCTCACGCAGCAACCGGGTGAGCACGTTGTACGACAGCGTAACCGGCAGCTTCTGCGTCTCGAACGACGGGAAATAAATATGCGACGACATAATCGCGTCGATACCGGCCGCAATCGCCCGGCGAAACGGCACCAGCTCCACTTCGTTGATCCGCTCCCGCGAATGCCCAACCGTCGGCAGATCCAGATGCGAGTCGACATTCGTGTCCCCGTGACCCGGAAAATGTTTGGCCGTTGCCGTTACGCCCGCCTCCTGCAAGCCGCGGACAGCCATGGCGCCGTACTCGGCCACAAGCTCCGGCGACTCGCCGTACGAGCGGACGCCGATAACCGGGTTCGCCGGGTTGACGTTCACATCGAGCACCGGCGCATAGTTCAGATTCACGCCCAGCGCAAGCAGCTCCTCGGCGGTAATCCGCGCGGCTTCGTAAGCGTTCTGCGGCTCTCCGCCTGCTGCTATCGCCATATTGCCCGGCATCAGCGCGACACCTTCGGTCAGCCGGGCGACCATGCCGCCCTCCTGATCGATCGCGATCGTCAGCGGAGGCTGACCGGATTCCAGGGCGATCCGCTGAAATTCGGCGTTCATCGCCGCCACTTGACGGGTATCCCGCACATTGCGGGCGAACAAAATGATTCCGCCGATATAACGGTCCCGGATCATCCGCTCGATATCCGCTCCGGGCTCATATCCGTGGAAGCCGCAATGTATCATCTGCCCGATCTTTTGGCGCAGCGTCATGGCCGAGACAGCCGCCTCGACCCGCGAAGTTTCCGTTTCTCTATGCTCCGCGGCGCCGCGCTCCGGCGCACGTTTCGTATTCGTGTTCAACGTATGTCTCCTCCTGTTTCCGATGCATCACGTTTCTCTCTATAGAAGGGGTATGAACATCCGCTCCATTCCGATAACAAGCAGATGTTCCGTCCAACTTCTCTATTTGTCATTGTCCGGGAAACGACATGGCGTCAAGCCGCTCTCCCGCGCGGTGAGGCAAGCCGGCATAGTCTTCCGTTTTGCCGTTTTCGCCTTCGTCCTCCTCCGGCTTCGCCAGCAAGTTGGCCGTCACCAGATTCGAATAGATCGCATACATCCCCAAATAAAGCGCGGCAAACCCGATCACGGTCAACCCGAGCAGCACCGTGACGCTGAGCAGTTGAACAAACGCTCCGACCGTGTAGCCCGGATGGGCCAGAAACAGCTTGACGCTCCGCCCCATCGCCGTAAATACGCCCAGCCCCTGCTGCACGATCAGCGGCAGCGCATACAGCTGCGAGACGAGCACCATGGCCACGAAGTACGTCTGGAACACGGCAAGCGCAAAATAAAGCATGCCTGGCTTGCCGCCGTAATACCACCAGGTCGAGACGATGATGAGGATAAAGATCGAGGTAGCGAAGGCGATGACGAACGAGGGCAGGATGAACTTCCAGGCGCCGGCGAACAGCGCGGACACCTTCGGCCGCTCCCCCTTCATCATCCGGTGGGTGGCATGCAGCGCTCCGGCGCATAGCGGAACGATAACGAACGGCAGCACGAACAACGAGATGCCGACCGGTAAAAAAAAGACGAACGGAACGAGCACAAGCGCCCCCATGATACTGAACAGGGCAACGGAAATAATGTCCTGGTAGATCCGTTTCCCCGATTGGATGACAATCTCGCTCAATTTGCGCATCTCGATTCCTCCTTGAACCTGTATACTTGCTTCCGATGAAACCGGTTGCCCGTTCTTACACCCGGATGACCGAAAATAAGAGTGGAGATCCGTAACTACTTAGGTACCTCAAAAAAGATGGTTTGAATGATGGGAAATTTGTGTAATGAAAAGTAATGGAACTATTTTTTAATAGGAGC